>NZ_JACCAA010000001.1:2400000-3809834 GCF_013408415.1 Nocardioides daedukensis
GCCTGGGCCAGGTCGGCACGTTCGCCGACGTTGGGGCCGTCGACGACCAGGACGTGCGTGGGGGAGCCGCGGCGGCGGGTCGGCGGCTTGGCCGGCTTCTGTCCCCTCGAGGCGGGTCGGGACTGCTGGGCGGGGAGGCGGGCGCCGAACATGTCGGTGCGGATCACGCTGATCGCGGAGAGCACGAAGATCCACAGGATCGCCAGATAGGCGAACCGGATCAGGAACAGGGTCAGCTCACTCACTCAGGACTCCTCCACCACGCGCACGGTCAGGGTGGTGTTGCCGATCTTCACGGTGGACCCGTTGTAGAGCCGGGAGTCCGGGACCTTGTGACCGTCGACGAGCATGCCGTTGGTCGAGCCGAGGTCGCGCACCGAGATCTCGGGGTCACTCTGGCCGCCGCGCACCTGGAACTCGACGTGGCTTCGGCTGATGCCGGGATCGTTGATCCGCAGGCCGGCATCCGTGCCTCGTCCGACGATCAGGCCGGGCGGGTTGAGCGGGTGGCGTACGCCGTTGACCTCGAGCACGACGGTGGCGCGGCCGACCTGGGTGTCGGTGGCGTTCGTGGTGACCTTGGCGCGGGCGGCCGAGCGGACCCGGAACCGGCCGGTGGTGAGGTCGTCGGCCTGGGCGAACTCGATCTGCACCGGGCCGGGGAAGACGTAGGACTGCTCGTCGGCGTGGTCGCGCAGCGCGTTGGTCAGTTCGCCCTCGAGCGTGGAGTCATAGCCGGAGAGGCGTTCGAGGTCGCCGGGGCTGAGCTCGACGTGGAACGAGTTGGGCACCAGGCGGCGGTCGCGGCTGAGGATCTGCGCGTTGTTGTCGACCTCGCGCTGCAGGGCCGCGGAGATCTCGACGGGTTGTACGGCGCTGCGGAAGGCGCGCGCGAAGGCACCGGAGATCATCTGCTCCAGCTTGTTCTCGAAACGTTGCAGTCCGCCGGCCACTTCGGTGCCTCCTTCCTTCTCGGTTCTGCGAGTCAATCGTGCCTGTTCCACAGCAGCAAACAGAGCCGTCTGAGTCTGACGGCTTCGGTGATCGTATCGGGCGGGGGGTCGTGACAGTGCGCAAGAGGACCGCGGTTTGGGCGATTCGGTCTTGCTGGGATAACCTTGGCCCGCTTCTCGCGCGAGTGGCGGAATAGGCAGACGCGCACGGTTCAGGTCCGTGTGTCCGAAAGGACGTGGGGGTTCAACTCCCCCCTCGCGCACGTTGAGCAGAAGGCCCCGGCTTCGGCCGGGGCCTTCACGCATTTTCGACCGGATCGGGTGGGCGCAGTTTGTGGCGTCCTGCGCGGTGATATAGATCCAGTGCCGGAAAGTCTGGCTGATGCAAGCTCGTGAGTGTGCTTGCCACTCGACAGGATTCGAAAAATGAACGATCCCCACCCGGGTACGCCACCCTCCGGCCAGGGCGGTTTCCCGCCTGCGGGACAGGGCGGATTCCCGCCTCCGGGGCAGTTCGGCTATCCCCCTGCGGGGCACTACCCGCCGCCGCGCAAGGGCTCGGGCCGCACGCTGATCTGGCTCGCGGCCGGACTGGTGCTGGTCGTCGCCGTGATCGGCATCGTCGCCCTGCTCGTCCGTGGAGGTGGGGACTCCGAGGACAAGGCGGACGACGGCCCGCGCGGGCAGTCGTGCGCGACCTATCAGGACGTGGTGCTGAGCTCCGAGATGTGGTCGGCCACCGAGTTCGATCCCGACCGCCTCCAGGAGATGTACGACACCGTGCTGGAGGACATCACCGACGAGGAGATCGAGTCGTTGGTGAGCGAGGAGGCCACGGTGGTCGTTGACTACTACCGTGCGATCGGCGAGTGGAAGCAGTCCATGGAGGACGCCCTCAGCCGCGGCGAGACACCCGAGACCACGATCCCCGCGGAGCTTCAGGCCCAGCAGGCCGACATTCCCCGAACCCAGGCTGCGGTTCGCGAAGCGTGCCGGGAATTCCTGCCTCAGGCCGAGGACGGACCGGCCCCCTCGATCACCGCTCGACCTCTGGTGACCCCGAGCCCGATGGGTGACAACTGATGTCGGGGCCGCAGTATCCCCTGCCCAACTACCCCCCGCCGCCCTCCTGGTCGCCGCCGCCCGCCCGACGTACGTTCCCCTGGCTGGCGGTGCTCGGGTCCGCCGCGCTGGCACTGATCCTCGTGGTCGGTGTCACGGCCGTTCTGGTGTGGGACCGGGGCGACTCGTCGGGAGATCGAAGCTCGAAGTCGGAGGCCCTGCGCGAACGCCTTCTCGCGGAGACGCGCCGAGAGCTCCCCACCACCGCGAAGGTCGACAACGCGGTGCCCGGCTATGACTACTCCGCCGCTGTGACCGATGTCGGGGTCGATGCAGACCTGGCGATTGCGGCCACCTATGACGCTGACGTGTCGGATCCGTGGCGCGGAGCCGAGGGCAAGATCGAGGTCTACGCAGACGCCCAGCTGACCAAGCCCGTGCCGATCTCGATCCTGCCGGATGCGGCCTCACCCACGTCGGATCCGCACCTGGTCATCGACGCGATGCGGCTACGACGTACGCACATCGTCCGCAAGGACGGCCAAGCCAAGGGCACGATGGCCGACCTCGGGACCTACTGGAACATCAACCCCAACGTCTACGTCGTCCAATACCTCACCCCGGACGGCGCCGAGCGTGACCGCCCGCTGGTCACCGAGGTCAACTTCCAGTCCGAGACACCTTCGCCGGCACAGGTCTCCTCGGGCATGACTCCGGACGGTGATGCGCTCCTGGAGTGGAGCCCGGTCGAGGGCGCCAGCGAATATCTGGTGGTCCTGCAACAGCGACGCAGCAGCGGAAGTGTCACCGTGCAGGTGATCGGGCGAACGTCGGAGCCCACGTGGTCCTCCGTCGAGACGGAACGGTGCCTGCAGTCGACGTGCACCCAGAACACCTCGATGACCCTCACCACGATCAACGCCTCCACGATGACATCGCTTCCCGGCCTGGTCGCCGAGTCGATTGATGCTCGGCTGGGAGTCGTCGCCGTGGTGGACCGAGAGGCATCGGTCATGGCACCGATCGACTTCACGGGTCTCGAGACCCTCCCGGTGCGGTCCGACCGGAAGTGGGACGCGGGGGCCGACGTCGCGGATCGCGGGCTGGCCGCCCTGCCGAGCCGATTCCTGTTCGTCTCCATCGACGGGTCGACCCGCGCGACCGGCGCCTTCATCGACCGCAAGGAAGTGGGCCGCAGCGGCAGCACGTGGGAGGTCCCGCTCCGTGGCCGGGGCACGCGACTGGTGGACACGGTCCGCATTCCGGCAGCAGCGGTCAAGGACATCGACGCGGCCGTCAAGACGTTCAATGCTCGCGCCCAGCGCGACTATCCGCACTCCGGCCTGCTGGACACGCGCATCCTGATCGACGTCAGCAACCCCGAGAAGCCGAGCCCCGAGCTCCCCGCACCCGACTATCCGATCTTCGGCAGCAACGACCTGACGATCTTCATCGCCAGCCAGCTGGTCGCGGGCTCCACCGCGATCGATGTCTCCGACTTCGACGACGAGCCGGGTCTGCCGAGCATCAAGGACGCCCTGGACGAGGCCGTCTATCAGAACCCTTATGCCTTCGCCTACTTCGACCAGTTCGCCATCGCCGGCAGTGTCATCCATGTCGAACCGGCCTATTCGAAGGCGGAGAAGCAGACGCGTCAGAAGCGGCTCGCCGACGCCGCTGAGGCCCTGGTGGCGCGGGTCATCAAGCCGGGGATGAGCGCGTCCGACAAGGTGGGTGCCATCAATCGCCACTTCGTGGACAACGCCGACTATGACGACAAGGCGCTGGCCTCGGCGACGACGGGTTATCGATCCGACATCCCGGATCGATACCGCTATGCCTGGGAGCCGGACGGCATCCTCGTCGACGGCTCGGGCGTGTGCATGAGCTATGCCTACGCCTTCCACGTCGTCGCCGAGGAGGCCGGCGTCGAGTCGGTCGTCGTTACCGGCGATCTCGCCGACGGCGGCGGTCACGCGTGGAACAAGGTGAAGATCGGGAACAGGTGGCGTGCCGTGGACGTGACGTGGAACGACCCGGGCGGGCGGTGGACCGCCCGGTCGGGTGAGACCTACCTGATGATCGACGACGCACAGTTCACCGGCAACGCACTGCGCTCCGAGGACGAGCGCTGGATGGCCGACGCCCTCGTCGGGCACTACGCCACCCGCTGACCGCCGACTGTGAGGAGATGAGCACCGTGAGCACCTTCGACGGCTTCTGGATGACGCCCGACGGGTCCGTGCCGGCCCGGCTGGTCGCCGGGAACGGCCAGGTCGCACTGCTGATCGCCGGTCAGAGCCCCACGGGCTTCGTCGACGTCTTCCGGGTTCCCGTCCAGCACGCCCGGGTGTCGTCGGCGGCGCAGCGGATCACCGTGACGGTGGGCAGCACGGCGTACTCCGTGCTGGCTCGTCCGCACGGGCCCATCATCGGCGCGGCACTCGGGGCTGCCGGAGCCGTGGCAGGCCTCGCCGGCGCCCACGTCGTACGAGGTGGCAGCACCGTGGCGCGCGGCGGCAACCTCGCCGCCGACGCCGCCGCGTTCTCCCGGCAGGGAGGTCATCAGTTCCTCGCCGCGCTGCGGCACGAGGGCGCACCAGCGCGCCGCGTCGGCTATCCAGCCCTCCTGGTCGGCGGGTTCGCGATCGGCCTGCTTGTCGTCGCCCTGATCACGATCGTCACGGTCGCGGCACTCGCCTGACCCGGGCTCTCGGTCAGCAGGACGTGCGGATCGGTGTTCCGGCAGCGCCCCCTAGGTTGCCTCGGGACCGCACCGACGCACCCTCGAGGAGTCCAGGATGACCACTGCACAGCAGCTCGGAATCACTGCGCGGGCAGCTCTCCCGGCGCTCCTGCCCGACAAGGTCGTGATGGTCTGCGGCGTCGGTCCGGACCTCGGGCGCTCACTCGCTCTGCGCTCGGCGCAGGCCGGCGCCGACGTGGTGCTCGCGGCCCGGGACGGCGAGCGCCTGGCCGAGGTGGAGAAGGAGGTGCAGGCGCTGGGGAGGCGGGCGCTCTCCGTGCCCACGGACGTCACCGATGCAGCGGCGCGTCGCGCGCTCGCCGACCAGGCCCTGAGCGCCTTCGGCCGCGTCGACGCCCTGATCAACGCGGCGTTCATCCATCCGCCGAGCGCCAAGCTGCTGGACGCCGACCTCGACGAGATGCGGCGCATGACCGACGTGAACGTCCTGGCCTCCGTGGGGCTCGTCCAGGAACTGGCACCGAGCCTGATCGCCAACAACGGAGCCGTGGTGCTGATCAACTCCATCGTCCTGCGCAACCGCCTCCCCGGATTCGGGCCCTACCGGATGGACAAGGCGGCGCTGCTGGCGGCCGCGCGGAGCCTGTCGGTGGAGCTCGGGCCCCAGGGCGTGCGGGTCAACTCCGTGGCACCCGGCTACATCTGGGGACAGAAGCTGCGGGGCTCCTTCGAGCGGCGTGAAGCGCGAGGTGGCAAGTCCGTGGAGGAGTCGTACGCCGAGATCGCCCGGCAGACCGACTCGAACCGGCTCCCCACCCCCGACGAGATCGCCGACGCTGCCGTCTTCCTCGCCTCGGACTTCGCCAGCGGGATCACCGGCCAGTGCCTCGACGTCACGTGCGGTCAGAGCCACCACTGATCCGCGGACATGCCCTAGGGTCGCGCCATGACGGCGAACGCTCGGAACTACGACAGCTCGCGTCGCCAGCAGCAGGGCCGTGACCGGATCCTCGAGGCGGCGCTGGGGCTCGCCCGCGCCCGCGCCGGGTGGAACTGGGCCGACATCACCTTCAAGGCCGTCGCCGACGCGGCCGAGGTGAGTGAGCGCACCGTCTATCGGCACTTCCCGACCCAGCGCGACCTGCACGACGCGATGCTCCTCCGCATCAACGAACACGCCGCGATCTCCTATGACGACCTCGCACTCGAGGACGTCGTCGAGGTCAGCCGGCGCCTGTTCACCTCGTTGAGCACCTTCACCCCGGAGCTCAGCACGCGCGCGCTGCCCTCCGCGGCGGCCATCGCGATGAACCGGGAGCGCATGCAGGCGCTGCTCCGTGCCACCGAGGGCGACGTCCGGCTCGCCGCGCTGCTGGACGTGCTGTGGAGCAACGAGACCTATGAGCGGCTCGCGGTCGGCTGGCAGCTGTCCACCGAGGATGCGGTCGAGGCAGTCACCTGGGCCCTCGAGGCACTGGTGAGTCGACGACGGCCGGGAGATCCCGACGACCGCTGATTGGGACACTCTGGACCTTCACGTCATATTCATGTCAGTCTTCTGACACGAATATGACGTGAAGGAGCCCCCATGACAGTCGTCTACGAGCAGACGCACCTGGACCGCCTGGAGTCCGAATCGGTGCAGATCTTCCGCGAGGTGGCAGCGACCGAGGAGAAGCCCGGTCTGCTGTTCTCCGGCGGCAAGGACTCCGTGGTCATGCTGCACCTGGCCATGAAGGCGTTCTGGCCCGCCCAGATGCCGTTCCCGGTGATGCACGTCGACACCGGCCAGAACTTCGACGAGGTCCTCGACTTCCGCGACCGCACGGTCGAGCAGCACGGGCTGCGGCTCATCGTCGCCAGCGTCCAGGACGACATCGACGCCGGGCGCTCCCACGAGGACCACGCCGGCGCCCCCCGCAACCGCCTCCAGACGGCCACCCTCCTGCGCGGCATCGTGGAGAACGGCTTCGGTGCCGTCTTCGGCGGCGCCCGCCGGGACGAGGAGAAGGCCCGGGCCAAGGAGCGGGTCTTCTCGTTCCGTGACGAGTTCGGCCAGTGGGATCCGCGCAATCAGCGACCCGAGCTGTGGAGCCTCTACAACGGCCGCCACCGCAAGGGCGAGAACATCCGGGTCTTCCCGCTCTCCAACTGGACCGAGCTGGACATCTGGTCCTACATCGAGCGGGAGGGCATCGAGCTCCCGCAGATGTACTACGCCCGCAAGCGCACCGTCGTCGAGCGCGACGGGATGTTGCTCGAGGTCAACCGGTTCGTCGAGCCGCTGCCCGGCGAGGTCCCGTTCGAGGCGATGACCCGCTTCCGCACCGTCGGCGACGCCACGTGCACCGGGTGCGTCGAGTCCGATGCCGCCACGCCCGCCGACGTGGTCGCCGAGGTCGCCGCCGCCCGGGTGACCGAGCGCGGCGCCACCAGGGCGGACGACCGGGTCTCCGAGGCCGGCATGGAAGACCGCAAGAAGGAAGGCTATTTCTGATGAGCAAGCTCCTGCGCATTGCCACCGCCGGCTCCGTCGACGACGGGAAGTCCACCCTGATCGGGCGGCTCCTCCATGACTCGAAGGCGATCTTCTCCGACCAGCTGGAAGCGGTCACCGTCTCGAGCAGGGCCCGCGGGTCCGACCAACCCGACCTCGCCCTGCTCACCGACGGCCTGCGCGCCGAGCGGGAGCAGGGGATCACAATCGACGTGGCCTACCGCTACTTCGCGACTCCCCGGCGCAAGTTCATCATCGCCGACACCCCGGGGCACCTGCAGTACACCCGCAACATGGTCACCGGTGCCTCGACGGCCGACGTGGCGATCATCCTGATCGACGCCCGGCACGGCGTGATCGAGCAGTCCCGTCGACATGCCTTCCTGGCCACCCTGCTGGCGATCCCGCACCTGGTGGTCTGCATCAACAAGATGGACCTCGTCGACTTCTCCCAGGAGGTCTATGAGGGGATCCGGACCGAGTTCGAGCAGTTCGCGGCCAAGCTGGAGGTCGGCGACCTGTCCTTCATCCCGATCAGCGCACTCACGGGCGACAACGTGGTCACCCGCAGCGAGGCGATGCCCTGGTACGCCGCCGCGCCGCTCCTCGACCAGCTCGAGAACCTGCACATCGCCTCCGACCGCAACCTCATCGACGTACGCCTTCCCGTGCAGTGCGTCATCCGCCCGCACCAGTCGCGCGACACCACGCTGCACGACTTCCGTGGCTATGCCGGCACGCTGGCCGGCGGCGTGATCACGGTGGGCGACGAGGTGACGGTGCTGCCGGTGGGCCGCACCACCACGGTCTCCGCGGTCTGGGGGCCCGGCGGCACGGCGCTGGACCAGGCGTTCGCCGGCCAGGCCGTCACGGTCGAGCTCGCCGACGACATCGACATCTCGCGCGGCGACCTGATCTGCCGCCCGCAGAACCGGCCCTTCGTCGGGCAGGACATCGACGCGATGGTCTGCTGGCTCACCGAGGAGTCGACCCTCGACCCCTCGCGCCGCTACACGCTCCAGCACACGACCCGGTCGACCCGCGCGACGGTCGAGACGGTGGACTATCGCCTCGACGTCAACACGCTGCACCGGGACACCGCCGCCGACTCTCTCGGGCTCAACGAGATCGGCCGCATCACGCTGCGCACCCAGCAGCCGCTGCTCTTCGACTCCTACCGCCGCAGCAGGGAGACCGGCTCCTTCATCCTGATCGACGAGACCACGAACAGCACCGTCGCAGCGGGGATGATCACCGGCCCCACGCTGCAGGACGACAACATCGTCTGGCAGGACGGGGCGGTCGAGCGTGGAGACCGGCCGGCGCCGTCGACCGGGGCGGGGATGACACTGTGGCTCACCGGTCTCTCCGGATCCGGGAAGTCCACGATCGCGGTCGAGACCGAGCGGCTCCTGACCAAGCGCGGTCGGGCGGCCTACCTCCTCGACGGTGACAACCTGAGGCACGGCCTCAACGCCGACCTGGGGTTCTCGGTCGCCGACCGCGCCGAGAACGTACGTCGTACGGGCGAGGTGGCCAGGATCCTGGCCGACTCCGGACAGGTGGCCATCGTCGCGCTCGTCTCGCCCGACGGTGCCGCCCGGGAGCGGGTGCGCCGGGCCCACGAGGCGGCAGGACTCCGCTTCGTGGAGGTCTTCGTCGACACCCCGCTCGAGGTCTGCGAACGCCGCGATCCCAAGGGACTCCATGCCCGCGCCCGCGCCGGCGAGATCACCGACTTCACCGGGGTGGACGCGCCGTACAACGTCCCGGCGAACCCCGAGGTGCGGCTCCCGGCCGGCGACGGATCGGTGGAGGAGCTGGCCCGTCGGCTCGTGGCGGTCGTCCATGAGGTCTGAGACGCAGCCGAGGAAGGGCGCTCCGGTCCCGCCGGCCGGGGCGCTGGCCGACGATCACGCGTTCGCGGCGTGGGCGGCGACCGTGGCCGGCGAGGCGCTCCTCGAGCTCCGTGGCTCGGGCCTCGAGGGCACTGAGCTCAAGGACGCCGGTGACCTGGCCTCGCACGAGCTGCTGATGGAGCTCCTCGCCACTCACGCACCCGATGACTCCGTGCTCTCCGAGGAGGAGCACCGGGGGACGAGGAGCCTCCACTCACGACTCACCTCCAGCAGGGTCTGGATCATCGATCCGGTCGACGGCACGAGGGAGTTCTCCGAGCCGCCGCGCGACGACTGGGCCGTCCACGTCGCCCTGTGGCAGGACGGGGAGCTCGTCGCGGGAGCCGTGGCACAGCCCGGCCTGGGCCAGACCTTCCACACCGGCGAGCCACCCGTCGTCCCGGTGTCCACGGCGCTCCAGCCGCGGATCGCGGTCTCGCGCACCCGGCCCCCGGCGTTCATCGACACGCTGGCCCAAGAACTCGGTGCCCTGCTGGTGCCGATGGGCTCGGCCGGGGCAAAGGTCGTCTCGGTGGCACGGGGCCTCACGGACGCCTACGTGCACGCCGGCGGCCAGTTCGAGTGGGACTCCGCGGCCCCGGTCGCGGTCGCCCGCAGCGCGGGGCTGCACGCCAGCCGGATCGACGGCTCGCCCCTGCTCTACAACCAGGCCGACGTGATGCTGCCCGACCTGGTCGTGTGCCGACCCGAGCTCGCCGACCCGATCCTCGCCTTCCTGGCATCCCACCCGACCGACTGAAGGAGACGACCATGACCGACGACTGGACCCGCAGCCTCCGCGACGCGATCGCCGAGGCCGAGTCACTCATCGCGAACCCGCCGTTCGACATCACCGAGCAGGAGCGCGCCGAGGGCTACGACTATCTGGCCGGCAGCATCCGTGCCTCCCTGCAGGCGGCGTTCGACTATGACCTGGTCCACCCCGTGCTGATGAACGGGACCCACCAATACTCCCGCCAGGGTCTCGACAACCCCGACGCGATCTACTTCAACGCCTATCTCGACGCCGACGGGACCTATGAGGTCTCCGGGGTGCGGGGGACCACGGCAGACCTCTCCTTCCAGCTGATGGACGGCAACTACACCGCCTCCGAGACGCCGACGACGTTGGCGGCCTTCGACGACCGTGAGCTCGACATCGCCGACGACGGCAGCTTCTCCTGGCGCTTCGGCCCGGAGATCGGTCTGAGCAAGGGGACCAACCTGATCATCCGCGAGGTCTACAGCGACTGGGTGGAGGAGCGGCGCGGCACGATCCGGATCCAGCGGCTGGACACCGCCGGCATTCCCCGTGCCGCGCTCTCGCGGACAAGCGTCGCGAAGCGGTACGACGTCGCGGCGAAGGCGCTCACCGGTCGGATCAGGACCTGGTTCGAGTTCCCGAAGTGGTTCACCTACACCCAGCCGGTGAACACCTTCAGCACGCCGAGGTCGACGCCGGGCGGCCTGGCCAGCCAGTACTCATCACTGGGCCACTACGACCTCACCGACGACCAGGCGCTGGTCGTCACGGTCCCGGTCTGCGAGGCGGCCGGTTATCAGGCGATCCAGATCGGCTCGAAGTGGTATGTCTCCACCGACTATGAGCACCGCCAGTCCTCGCTGACCGCGGCTCAGTCGCAGGCCGACCCGGACGGCATGTTCCGCTATGTCATCTCGACGCGGAACCCGGGGATCGTGAACTGGCTGGACACGACCGACCACCGGACCGGCACCGCCATGATGCGCTGGCAGCGCGTCGAGCGCCCACTGACCGACCAGGACGGGCCGAGCGTCGAGCTGGTCACCTTCGACGACCTCGCCGAGCATCTGCCCTTCCACGACCACAACCAGATCACGCCGCGGCAGTATGCCGAGCGGATCGCGGACCGGCAGGTCGGCGTCGCGCAGCGGATGATCTCGTGAACCCTGAGGAGAACAGCACCATGAGCCACAACGTGATGAACCGTGAGCGCACCGAGGTCGGCAGTTATGAGGAGATCGCCGCGGCCGCCGTACGCTCGACCGGGCTGTCCGACTTCGGGGACGGCGCCCACGAGGAGGGGCTCCGGGTGATCGTCGAGGACCTCAACTCGCCCGAGGCGGGCCTCACCCCGCGGGGTCGTGCCTTCCAGCGGGCCGAGATCAAGAGCGCGCTCACCGGCGTCCTGCTCACCCAGGCCGCGTTCGCCGCCCACCCGGAGCACGAGGACGTGGTGGTCGAGCGGCCGATCTTCCTCCTGGGCCTGCCGCGCACCGGCACCACGATCCTGCACCGGTTGCTGCACGCGGACCCGGGTGCACAGGGCTTGGAGATGTGGCTGACCCAGTTTCCGCAGCCACGGCCACCGAGGGAGACGTGGGAGTCCGACCCGCGGTTCGCGGCGATGCAACGTGCCCTGGCTGCCCACCATGCCGAGTCGCCCGACTTCATGGGCATCCACTACATGGATGCGACGACGGTCGAGGAGTGCTGGCGGCTGCTGCGGCAGACCGGCAAGTCCAACTCCTACGAGGCCACCGCCCATCTGCCGCGCTACAGCGAGTGGCTCGCCGGTCAGGACTGGACGGACGCCTATGCCCGGCACCGGAGGAACCTCCAGCTGGTCGGACTCAACGACGCCGACAAGCGCTGGGTGCTGAAGAACCCGTCGCACATGACCGCCTTCGACGCCCTGATGACCGCCTATCCGGACGCGCTGGTGATCTATACCCACCGGGACCCGGTGACCTGCATGACCTCGGCCTGCTCGCTCGCTGCGGAGGCGACCGCCGGCCACTCGGACACCTTCGTCGGTGAGGTGATCGGCCGCACCCAGCTCGACCTGTGGTCGCGGTCCTACCACGCCTTCCAGGACGCCCGTGGGAAGTATGACCAGGCCCAGTTCGTCGACATCGCGTTCGGTGACCTGGTCACGGACCAGCTCGGCACCGTGCGCCGGGTCCATGACGCCTTCGGCCTGGACTGGACGCCGGAGGTCGAGGCTGCGGTCGCCGAGGCCGACCGCGAGGCGAAGCAGGGCAAGGCTGCCCCGCGGCACACCTACTCGATGGCCGACTACGGACTCACCGAGAAGCAGATCCTGGACGCCTTCGACCGCTGAGGCGACCGCGCGTGCAACCCGTTCGCTCTCCGCCGCGTGTGGCAGGGTGACGGAGGTTGACGATGACGACACGGAGCACGGGTCTGCCGATGACAGGACTGTTCACGACGGGGGAGGCATGGCCACCCGCGAGGACGACTTCGCCGCGTGGATCTCCGCACGCCAGAGCCGTTTGTTCCGCACGGCCTACCTCATCTGCGGCGACCGGCACACCGCCGAGGACCTCGTGCAGACCGCCGCGGCCAAGCTCTACCTGGCGTGGGACCGGGTGAGCGCCCGGGGCGAGGTCGACGCCTACATGCGCCGGATCATCGTCAACGAGCACAACTCCCTGTGGCGACGGCCATGGAAGCGGCGCGAGGTGGCAGCCGACCAACTCCCCGAGACGGCGTACGCCGATGTGCCCGGCGATCCGCTCGAGGCCGACCGGCTCTGGGCCGCGGTGCGTGACCTCCCGCCCAGGCAGCGCGCGGTGATCGTGCTGCGCTACTACGAGGACCTCAGCGAGGCCGAGATCGCGGCCGCCCTCGACATCAGTCCCGGCACCGTCAAGAGCCAGGCCAGTCGCGCCATCGCCAGCCTGCGCGGACGTCTCGGGACCGCCTTCGACCTGGAGGAGACCGCATGAACGACATCTCAGGCGAGCGCCGGCTCCGCGACGCGCTCGAGGACCGCAGCGACGTCATGTCGGACTCCGTCCTCGACCTCGGTGCGGTGCACCAGCAGGCCACCGGAATCCGACGCCGGCGGCGGATCGGCACCGGCCTCACGGCTGCCGCCGTCGTCGCCGTGATCGCCGTACCCCTCGCCCTGGTCCTCCCGGGCGGCGACGACCGCGGTGCACCGCCGCCCGCCGTCCAGCCGACCTCCGGATCGACGTCGGGGACGCCGACGCCGCCGAGCCCCGGCTCCGCCGCACTGCTCAAGGACGCCGCTGCCGCCGAGGCGGCCATCGAGGCGGTCGAGCGCGGCGAGGATCCCTACATCGAGCACTCCCACGACGGTGAGCTGATGGGGAGCGACGGGTCCTACACCCAGCTCCCCGCCGTCGAGACCAACCTGGAGGTGGCCGGGAGATTCCGCGACGGGATGCTGGTGCTCGACGACACGACGCTGACCGAATATGACAGCGAGGGCATGGCGACCCGGACGCTCACCGCGGGCGGGACCGTCGCGATCAATGCCGAGGGCTCGCAGATGGCGTGGTTCGAGATCCGCGACGGACGAGGCACCCTCGTTGTCGAGTCGGTCGACCCCGGAGTCACGATCCCGGAGTGGACCAGCGCAGCGGCAGGCGTGACCTACGGCGAGCCGGTCGGCTTCACCTCGGACGGGGGTGTGGTGGCCCAGGTGGCCACGACGGACGGTCCCGGTGTCCAGGTCTTCCGGGAGGGCCGCGAGCCGCAGCCGGTCGAGGGCATCCTCACCGCCGGTGGGGTGGATCCCGTCAACGGCCGGCTCGCCGGACATCCGGCCGGCAACGAGGACGCCGCCGCGGCCATGCTCGACCTCGTCACCGGTGAGGTGCTGTGGGAGAAGGCCGGTTGGCGTCTGGGCAGGTTCAGCCCCGACGGCAACCACGTGATCGGGCTGCGCGGGGCCGGCAACCTCCCGACGGTGGCGATCCTCGACGCGGCAACCGGTGAGGTGGTTCGGGAGATCGAGCCGCGCAAGCAGCTCGGTGCCGACCACACGAGCAACGGCATCGCCTGGGAGGGCAACGACACGGTGCTGATCGTGGTCCATGTCGTCGCCGGGACCGATGCCGAGGACCACGCCGGGACGGTGCTCCGGTTCGACACCTCGGGCAAGCTCGAGCGCGCCGCCGACGTGGAGGACGGTGCCCGCGGGAGCTGGGTCTTCGGACCCCGCCCCTGAGCACGGCCGGCGTTTCCGGGCACCTGAGACGATGGTGGACATGCGTCGCTCCTGCCTTGCCGCCTACGCGGTCTACCTGGCCGCCGCGGCGTACCTCGTCTTCTGGCCACAGCCGGACACCCCTGCCGGGGCGGTCTTCGACGTCCTGACGCTGCTCCAGCGGGTCGGGATCACCTTCGTTCCCGGCCTGGCGGTCGAGTTCGTGCTCAACGTCGCCCTGTTCGTCCCGCTGACGCTGCTCGGGGTGCTGATCTGGCCGCGGATCAACCCGCTGCAGTGGGTGCTCACCGGGGTCGCGGCCACGGTGCTCATCGAGTTCATCCAGTACGCCGCCCTCCCGGACCGCTCCGCGACGCTCATCGACGTCGTGGCCAACGCACTCGGCGCGCTGATCGGTGTCGACCTCGCCCTGCGGTTGCGGTGGCTGATCAGGAAGCGGGCTGCGGGGACGTCCGGGAACCCTGCCGCCACAACCAGACCAGGCCGATGATCGGCAGCAGCAGCGGCACGAAGCCATAGCCGCTGCCGAAGTCGGACCAGACCGTCTGGTCCGGGAAGAGGTCGGGGTCGGCCAGGCTCAGCGCGCCCACGCCCAGGACGCCCACCATCTCGACCGAGATCGCGGTCAGGGCCACGGCGAAGGCGCGGGATCCCTGATAGCGCAGGGCAATCGTGGCCACCACATAGACCAGCGCGGCGAACGCCGAGAGCAGATAGGCGGCCGGAGCCTCGTCGAACTTCGTGGCGATCTGGACCGCCGACCGGGCGCCGGCGGCGACGGCGAACACGGCGTAGACCGCCACCAGGACCTGCCTGCCGGTCGAGCGCGTGCCCGACCTCCGCGCGGTGCTCACCACGTCTGCTGCAGGCGGATCAGCAGCACGGCCATCGTGATCGCCGCGATCGCGACCACCCAGGGGCTGGCCGGCTCGACCGGCTCGCCGTTCTCGTCGGGTTGGCGGGTGAGGAGGAGGAAGGGTACGCCGACCACGGCGACCGCATAGCCGACCGAGATCCACAGTTGGTCGGGCTCGTGCCCCTTGAGCAGGTTGAGCCCGGCCACCACGGCCACCAGGGCGCCACCGATCTGGGCGACCTTCATGCCGTGCCGCACCAGAGGCTCCATCTGGGCCAGGGCAGGGGTGACCGCGACCGATGCTGCGAGCGCGGCGATCACACCTGCATAGGTGGCGATGACGATGGTGAAGAGCCAGGACACGGGGAAGGCTACCGCCCCGCGACCGTAGGGCTCATCGGGTGACGAAGGCGTAGTGGTCGTTGAGGTCGACGGCCACGGCGTCCTTGCTGACCGTGATCGTCCGTGAGCTGGGCTCCGCGCCGAGGTCGATCTCGCTCAGCGGTTCGTCGTGCGAGCCGAGGTCGAAGACCTTCAGGGTCGTCCCTTCGACGAGGTAGACGTTGTCGCCGCACAGCCCCATCGGCGTGGAGGTCGGGATCACCCAGGGATCGCCCTCGCCGTCAGGCGCGGTGAGGTAGTGGTTCTCGAACTCGGTGTCCATGTAGCTCCACACGCCCGAGGATCGGTCCAGGAGCAGCGCGTCGTCGGCGCCGTCCTCGATCGGGAGGAGCTCGAATGACTGATCGACGTGGTCCGGCAAGGCCTTCCCGGTGGCAGCGTCGATGAACTCGGAGGAGTCGAGACGGATCGCCCCGTCCGCAGCGATCAGCCGCGGCTTCCTCGGGGACTCCTTGGTCCACACGACGGTCCCGTCCGTGGTGAGCCGGTGGACCAGGAACGCGTCCTCGCCGTCGTTGTGGCCGAGCAGCAGGTCGCCCTCGACCTGCCCGAGCAACTCACGCTGGCCTCCCGCGCGCCCCGGGCCCTCCGGGTCGGTGACCTCGAAGGTCTCCTCCCCGGACTCGCCGTGCGCCTCGATCACGACCGGTCCGTCCCGACTGTCGTCGGCGAAGTAGGCGACCCCGTCGATCCACACAGGTGCCTGCCCGGTGCCGCCGGAGCGCAGGGACTCGATCGGGGAGATGCTCCCGAGCTCGACCAGGCACTCCGCGTCCCTGCTCGTCTGCTGGCCCTTGTCGTCGCCGTCCGAGCTGCAGGCAGCCAGCGCCAGGAACGGCAGGACGCCGACGGCGATCAGGGAGCGCTTCATGGGCGTCAGACTGCCCTGCGCGTACGTCGTACAAACGCGGGACTCGCTGCCGTGGACACCGACGCTGCTGTTCAATGGGCCCATGTCTGCGACCTCAGGGCCCTCCCGGCTGTGGCCCTTCGTGGTGGCCATCGTCATGCTGTTCTTCATCAACCTGCCGTTGGCGCACCTGAAGTGGACCGAGCACCGGCTCGATCGGGACGGTGTGGCCGGAGTCGGCGAGGTTACCGCGACGAAGGCGTTCGGGGGCAAGCACTTCGTGACCTTCCGGCTCCCGGCCTCCATCGACCCGGACCAGAAGTCCTACACCGTCGAGGTGCCCGGCGACTCCTTCGACGAGGCGAAGGCCGCCGAGCAGCTGCCGGTCGACTATCTCCCCGAGGACCCGTCGACCAACCGCGCCGTCGACGAGGTGCCGCCCGGATCCGTCGCGGTCTGGCTGACGGCGCTGGCCGACCTCACCGTCCTGGCGATGCTGGCCCTGATGTTCTGGTCGCGCCGGCACGGGATGCTCGTGATCGAGGCGACCGAGGACCTGACCCGGTGCAAGCCGGACGACACCGTCGTCGAGCTCGGCGGCGGCATGGTGCTGGTGCGCGGGGACATCACCGAGATCCACGACGACCATGTCGTGGTGCAGGCCAACAGCGACACGGTCAAGGTGATCCTGGGCGACCACCACAATCCCGTCGGTCACCAGCAACCCGTGCAGGTGCGGGGTGTGAAGGTGAAGCGACGCTAGGTCAGGTCAGGTCGCGCTCGGCCGCCGCGGCGAGGACCACCGGGTCCTCGCAGGCCCGCGCCCACGCGGCGATGCGCGCCCGGATCTCGCGGCCCAGCAGCCATTGCCCGATCGGTTCGGCGATGAAGCGCAGCCACGACGGCCGGATCGAGTAGGTGTATTTCCAGGTTGCCTCGGTGCTGCCGTCGGCGGCCTCCTTGAACCGCCAGCCACCCCCGAACGACGCGAAGAACCACGGCCCCTTCACCATCGTCATCCCGACGCTGTTCGGTGGACGCCAGGCGGCGTACTGGCTGATCATCGTCGGGCCCACCCGCGCCTTGGTCAGCGTGCGCACGCCCTTGCCGGGCGCGGTGGCGCCGTCGAGGAAGTGCTGCTTTCGGATGAACGGGTCCCACTTCAGTCGCAGCTCACCGGTGGTCTGCGAGAGGGCGAAGGCGGTCGCAGGATCGACGGGTACGACGACGGTTGCGGTGATCTGCGGCATGTGGGTTCCCGATCCAGAGGTGGTTGTGAGTCAGCGATCGAGCTCGCGTAGCGTCCGCTTCCAGGCCTCCACCACTGCCGAGGTCCCGGCGCGAGGCTGGAGGATCCCGGCGAGGTATGAGCCGGTGAGCAGGTCGATGGTGAACTGCACCAGCATCGGCGCCCGGGCGTGGTCGGCTCCTGAGAGCCGGATGACGCTGTGGTGCACGGTGGCGAAGATGCGCTCCTGGAGCGGCAACAGTGCCTCGAGCAGGTCCGGGTCGGTGCGTGCGGCCACCCAGAGCTCGAGCGCGGCCGTGAACGGAGGCGACTGCAGCTCGCCCCAGACCAGGTCGACGACGTCGTCCCAGCTGGTGATCGGAGGGTCGAGCTCGCCGCGCTCGACGGTGAGCACCTGGAGGCGCCGTTCGATGATGTCCTCGACGACGGCGGCCATCAGCGCGCCGCGGGTGGGGAAGTGGTGCAGCAACGTTCCGCGCGCCACTCCGGCGCGCTGCTGGACGTGGCCCACGGTGGTGGCGCCGTACCCACTCTCGAGGAGGCTCTCATAGGCCGCGGTGAGGAGCGTCGCGCGGGTGGCGGCGGAGCGCTCCTTCTGGGTGCGGCGGGTCGGTGGCATAGCGGGACCATACCGCCGGTCACGGTGGCCGGCGACTTGCCAAGACGCGCGAAGAAAGCGCATGCTGAGCAAAACAGTCCGATCAGACTGAAAGTGAGTTTCCCCGGATGTCCCCGACCCCCTCGCAGCTCCTCGCCAGCGTCCGCACGCTGGCCCCCGTGCTCGCCTCCACCGCCAAGGTGATGGTCACCGACGCTGCGTCGAAGCTGATGCCGGGCGCTCCCGACGCTTCGCCGGAGCTCGCCGTCTCGGTGCCCGAACCTGCCGGCGCCTCGGGCTATGCCCGCCAGGTCCACGCGCAGCGCCTGGTGGCGGCCGCCCCCGAGGTCGTCGCCGACCTGGTCACCGACCTGGACCGCGCGCACGAATGGCTCACCCTGCACCTGTCCTGGCGCGGCGAGCGTCCGGCACGGATGGCTGCCGGCGAGGAGTTCGTGCAGCAGATCAAGCTGATGGACATCCCGGCCCAGGCACGCTGGCGCGTCGAGCGCGCCGACGCCAACGGCTTCGAGCTCCGCGGCACCGGCCCGATGGGCATCACCGTCGGCCTGTGGTGCACCGTGGTCGCCACCGCCGGCGGCTCCGCCGTGCGCCTCGACGGCGCCCTGGACGGCCCGCCGGTCCGTGGCCCGGTCGGTCTCACGGCCGTGCGCAGCGTCGAGACCGCGCTGACCGAGTCCCTCGAGATCCTGGCGGGCGTCCTCGACGGCGACGGCGTACGCCGCATCCCCGACGAGCCCGTGCTCCACGAGCGCACCGGTCGAATGCTCGACCCGACCACCCCGGTCGTGATCGGCGTCGGACAGGTCGTGCAGCGCACGCCTGATCTGGCCAACCCCGACGAGCCGGTGGCGATGGCCGCCGACGCACTGCGGGCCGCCGTGCGCGACGCCGGTGCCCAGGACGACCTCCTGGCGCGCGCCGACCTCGTCTATGCCGTTCCCAGCGCCTCGTGGACCTACGGCAACCAGGCCGGACTCGTCGCCTCGCTCGTCGGCGCGGGCGACGCGGCCACCGTGCAGACCTCGCCGTACGGCGGCGACGGCGCCCAGCTGGCCGTCAACGACGCTGCCCTCCAGATCGCCCAGGGCAACGCCCACGTCGTTCTGGTCAGTGGCGCCGAGGCCGGAAGCACCGTCTCGGCACTGCAGTCGGATGGCCGCGAGCCCGACTGGACCCGTCAGCCCGAGGGTGCCGCCCCCGGTCGCGTGATCGGCGTCGACCGACCGGCCAACAACGAGGCCGAGACGAGCGTCGGCCTCGGTGCGCCGATCTTCGTCTACGCACTCGTCGAGTCCGCCCTGCGCGGTGCCGCCGGCGCCCCGGTCGACGAGCACCGGGCCAGGATCGCGGACCTGTGGGCCCGCAACAGCTCCGTCGCCGCGAAGAACCCCTATGCCTGGGACCCGACCGAGCGCACCGCCGACGAGATCGCGACCGCGACCACGGCCAACCGTGCGGTCAGCGACCCCTACACCAAGCTGATGTGCGCCAACCTCCAGGTGAACCTGGCCGCCGGCGTCATCGTCACCAGCGTCGCCGCCGCCCACGCCCTGGGCATCGACCAGGACCGCTGGGTCTTCCTGCACGCCGGGGCCTCGGCCACCGACGAGTGGTTCGTCTCCGAGCGTGCCGACCTCGCCTCCTCCCCGGCGATCGCCGCAGCCGGAGCCGCCGTCCTCGACCACGCCGGGATCACCGTGGAGGACCTCGGCCCGATCGACCTCTACTCCTGCTTCCCGGCCGCCGTGCAGCTCGGTGCCCAGGCCCTCGGACTGCCCTGGGACGCGCCCGAGCGGCCGCTCAGCGTGACCGGTGGCCTCACCTCGGCCGGCGGGCCCGGAAACAACTACGGACTGCACGCGGTGTCCACGATGATGCCGATGCTGCGCGAGAACCCCGAGCAGTACGGCCTGTCCAGCTCGCTGGGCTGGTATGCCACCAAGCACGCGCTGGGCGTCTATTCCGCGACCCCGCCGAGCAAGGCCTTCGCCCACCTCAAGCCTGCCTTCGAGCGGCCCGCGCCCCGTCCGGTGCGCACCGAGCTCGAGGGGAGCGCCGTGGTCGAGGCGGTCACCGTCTCCTACGACCGCGCCGGTGACGTGGAGGGTGCGGTCGTCTCCGCGATCACTCCCGAGGGTGAGCGCGTCCTGCTGCGCCGCGAGTCCCCCGAGGACATCGCGGTGCTGACCAAGGGCGACCCGCTGCGACGTACGATCCGGCTCACCAAGGACCGGATCAAGCTCACCGGCAGCCAGCAGGAGCTGCCCGAGCCGCCCGCCGCGCCGGTGCGGACCGAGCGCGACGGAGACGACGTCTGGGTGATCACCCTCGACCGTCCGCAGGTGCGCAACGCCATCGACCGGCGTACCGCACTGCTCCTCGAGCGGGCCGTCGACGACGCAGAGGTCGACGACACCGTCCGGGTGCTCGTCCTGACCGGCGCCGGCAACACGTTCTGCGCCGGCATGGACCTCGCCGGGGCCAACCGCGGAGAGGTCCCCGTGACCGACCGCCGCGGCCCGCTCGGCCTGACCGCCGAGCCGCCCACCAAGCCGATGATCGCCGCGGTCGAGGGCGCTGCCCTGGCCGGCGGTTTCGAGCTCGCCCTCTGCGCCGACCTCATCGTCGCCAGCGAGGAGGCAACCTTCGGCCTGCCGGAGGTGAAGCGTGGCCTGCTCGCCGCCGCCGGTGGCCTGTGGCGCACCGCGGTCCGGCTCCCTCGTGCCGTGGCCCTCGAGCTCGCGCTCCTCGGCGACCCGGTGAGTGCCGCACGCCTGGCCGAGCTGGGCATGGTCAACCGGGTCGTGCCTGCGGGCCAGGCCCTGGAGACCGCGCGGGACCTGGCTCGACGGATGGCAGCCAACGCACCGCTCTCGGTGCGGGTCGGCAAGCAGATCATCGACGCCGCCCCGACCTGGAGCGCCGAGGAGGGCTTCGCCCGACAGAGCGAGCTCGCCAGCCCGGTCCTGCTCTCCGACGACGCCACCGAGGGCGTCGCCGCCTTTGCCGAGAAGCGCGAGCCGCGCTGGACCGGCCGCTGAGACCCTCTTCCTGACCCCTGCTCCCCGAATCACCCAAGGACCCCTCATGAACCAGTGGAACACCCCCGAACGCCAGGCGCTGCGCGAGAGCGTGACTCGCTTCACCGAGCGTGAGATCGTCCCGAACATCGCCCAGTGGGAGGACGACGGCGAGCTGCCGCGCAGCCTGAGCAAGGCCGCGGCCGCCGCCGGCATCCTCGGCGTGGGCTTCAGCGAGGAGGTCGGCGGAGAGGGCGGCAACGCCATCGACACCGCCATCGTCACCGAGGCCATCATCGAAGCGGGCGGCAGCTCCGGCGTGATCGCCTCGCTGTTCACCCACGGCATCGCCGCGCCGCACATCATCGACAGCAAGAACGCCGACCTGATCGAGCGCTTCGTGAAGCCGTCGATGTCCGGCGACCTGATCGGCTCGCTCGGCGTCACCGAGCCCGGTGGCGGCAGCGACGTCGCCAACATCACCACCCGCGCCGTGCGCGACGGTGACCACTACGTGGTGAACGGCGCCAAGACCTTCATCACCTCGGGCGTGCGTGGCGACTTCGTCACCACCGCCGTGCGCACCGGCGGCGAGGGCTTCGGCGGCGTCAGCCTGCTGGTGATCGAGAAGGGCACCCCCGGCTTCGAGGTGGCCCGCCCGCTGCGCAAGATGGGCTGGCACTGCTCCGACACCGCCGAGCTCAGCTTCACCGACGTCCGGGTCCCGGTCAGCAACCTGGTCGGCGAGGAGAACGGCGGCTTCCTGTTGCTCATGCAGCAGTTCGTCAACGAGCGCCTCGGCCTCGCGCTGCAGGGCCACGCCACAGCCCAGCGCGCCCTCGACCTGGCCGCGAAGTATGCCCGTGAGCGGGAGACCTTCGGCAAGCCGCTGGCCAGCCGCCAGGTGATCCGGCACAAGCTGGTCGAGATGCACCGGCGCACCGCCGCCGCGCGCACCGTCACCCGCGCCGCGATCGAGAAGTCCCTGACCACTCCGGTCACCGACCCGGACATGATCATCGACGCGCTGATGGCGAAGAACACCGCGGTCGAGGCCGTCGAATGGGTGGTCAGCGAGTCCGTCCAGATCCACGGCGGAATGGGCTACATGCGCGAGTCCGAGATCGACCGGCACTACCGCGACGCCCGCATCATCGGCATCGGTGGCGGCGCCACCGAGGTGCTCACCGACCTGGCGTCGAAGCTGCTCGGCTACTGAGCGAGCGAGCAGCGGCGCCCACCGGTTCACCCGGGGAGGGTGGGTGGATCCCGGTCACTGAGTGACCGGGATCCATCGTTTGCTGGGGAAACGTTGGGCGACACTGGGAGGATGGTCGGCATGCGTCGCCTCCTTGCCGTCGTCTTCGCGGTCTACGTCGCCGCGGCGGCGTACCTGGTCTTCTGGCCCCAGCCGGACACCCCGGCCGGCGCGGTGCTGGACCTGCACACCCTGCTGGGCCGGGTGGGCATCACCTTCATCAGCGGCCTGGTCATCGAGTTCGTGCTCAACGTGGCACTGTTCGTTCCGCTGACCCTGCTCGGCGTACTCCTCTGGCCGCGGATCAGCCCGATGCACTGGCTGCTCACCGGAGTCGCGGCGACCTTCCTGATCGAGTTCCTGCAGTACGCCGCGCTGCCCGACCGGTCGGCGACGCTGATCGACATCGTCGCCAACTCACTCGGTGCACTGATCGGCATCGACCTGGGCCTGCGGTTGAGGTGGCTCCACGAGCGCCAGGTCAGGACGAAGGAGAGCCCTGCGCAGCCGGGGGGACCGAACGGTCTCGGGCCTGGCGCCACAGCCAGACCAGGCCGATGACCGGCAAGACCAGCGGCACGAAGCCATAACCGCTGCCGAAGTCCGACCACACCGTCTGGTCGGGGAAGAGTCCCGGATCGGCCAGGCTGAGCGCGCCGACGGCCAGGACTCCGACCAGCTCGATCGAGATCGAGGACAGCGCCACCGCGAAGGCCCGCGGACCCTGGTAGCGAAGCGCCACCGTCGCCACGACATAGACCACGGCGGCGAAGGCGGAGAGCAGGTAGGCAGCAGGAGCCTCGTCGAACTTCGTCGCGATCTGGACCGCCGAACGCGCACCCGCGGCGACCGCGAACACGGCGTACACCGCGACCAGGACCTGCCGACCCGTCGAACGCCTGCGGGGACCGGTCGATGCGCTCACCACGTCTGCTGCAGCCGGACCAGGAGCACGGCCATCGTGATCGCAGCGATCGCGATCACCCACAGGCTGGCCGGCTCGACCGGCTCTCCGTCCTCGTCGGGCTGGCGGGTGAGCAGGATGAACGGCACGCCGACGACGGCGACCGCATAGCCGGCCGAGATCCACACCTGGTCGGGCTCGTGGCCCTGGAGCAGGTTGAGGCCGGCGACCGCGGCGATCAGTCCGCCGGCGATCTGGGCGACCTTCATCCCGTGCCTGACCAGCGGTTCCATCTGTTGCAACGCCGAGGTGGAGGCGACGGCGGCGGCGAGGACCGCGATCACGCCTGCATAGGAGGCGACGACGATGGTGAAGAGCCAGGACACGGGGGGCAGGTTACCGCTCGCCACGCCACGGCTCCTCATCCCGCGGTGCTCGCACACCCCACCCGGGCCGCTGCTGTTCAATGGGCCCATGTCTGCGACCCCAGGGCCCTCGCGGGTGTGGCCCTTCGTGGTGGCCATCGTCCTGCTCTGCTTCATCAACCTGCCGCTGGGCCACCTGACGTGGACCGATCACCGGCTGGACCGCGACGGTGTGGAGACGACCGCCGAGGTGACCGACTCCAAGGCGTTCGGTGGAAAGTTCTTCCTCACCTTCCGCCTGCCCGCCTCGCTCGACCCCGACCAGGAGTCCTGGACGGTCGAGGTGCCCCGGCAGACGTTCGAGGCGGCCAAGGCCGACGAGCAACTCCGGGTGGAACACCTGCCGCAGGACCCGCAGACCAACCGCGCCGTCGACGAGGTGCCGCCCGGATCGCTGGCCGTGTGGCTGACCGTGATGGCCAACATCACCGTCGTACTGATGCTCGCCCTGATGTTCTGGGTCCGGCGCAACGGGATGCTCGTGATCGAGGCGACCGAGGACCTGACCCGGTGCAAGCCCGACGACACCGTGATGGAGCTCGGTGGCGGGATGGTCCTGGTGCGCGGCGACATCAGCCAGATCCACGACGACCACGTGATCGTGCTCGCCAACAGCGACAAGGTGAAGGTGCTCCTGGGCGAGCACCACAACCCGGTCGGTCACCAACAGCCCGTGCAGGTCCGCGGACGCCGGGTCTCGAGCCGCTGACCGGCTTCGGTTCCTGCGCGTTCAGACGTCCAGGAACGCGTCCGCGGTGACCGGGAAGGAACGGACCCGCACCCCGGTGGCGTGGTGGGTCGCGTTGGCGACAGCCGCCGACGTGCCGACGATGCCGATCTCCCCGATGCCACGTGAGCCCATCGGGGTGAACTCGTCGTCGGACTCGTCGAGCCACTCCGCGTCCACGTCGAGGACGTCGGCGTGCGCGGCCACGTGATAGGTCGCCAGGTCGCGAGTGACGGTGTGCCCGAACCGCGGGTCCCGATAACCCTCCTCGAAGAGTGCTGCCGACAGACCCATCACCAACCCGCCGAGGAACTGGGAACGCGCGGTGGTCGGGTTCACCACCCGGCCGACCGAATAGACACCCAGCAGGCGCGGCACCCTGATCTCGCCGGTCCACCGGTTCACCCGCGCCTCGGCGAAGACGGCGCCGAACGAGTGGTAGGCCTTGTCGTCAGCCACGGCGGCGTCCGCCGCGGAGGCGGTCGTCTCCAGCCCGGGGTCCGGATCGGAGCCATGGTCGGCACGGAACAGCTGCGCCGCCGCGGCGATCGCGGTGCCCCACGAGCTGGTGCCGGAGGATCCGCCCGCCACCGTCGCCGCGGGAAGGCTGCTGTCCCCGAGCTCAAGCTCCACGTCCGCTGTGGACACGTCCAACGCGTCGGCCGCGATCTGGGTCAGCACGGTGCGGGCGCCGGTGCCGATGTCGACGCCGCCGATGGCGACGCCGTAGCGCCCATCGCCCAGTGAGCGCACGCGTGCGGTGTTCCCGGGCATCTTGTTCGCCGGGTACGTCGCGGAGGCGACGCCGATGCCGACCCACCAGTCCCCGTCGAGCGTTGCCCGTGGTGTTGGTGGCCGGTCGGCCCAGCCGAACCGCTCCGCCCCGCGGTGCAGGCAGTCGAGCAGCCTGCGGTCGTTGAACGGCTTGCCGGTCTCGGGGTCGAGCTCGGGTTCGTTGCGCTCACGCAGCACGATCGGGTCGATGCCACACGCCTCGGCGAGCTCGTCCATGGCCACCTCGTGGACGAACATTCCCGGCATCTCGCCGGGCGCGCGCATCCAGGACGGGACGGCCACGTCGAGGCGGGCGAGCCGGTGGCTGGTGCGCCGGTGGGGCGCGGCGTACATCATCCGCGCCGGCACGGCGGTCTGCTCGGCGAACTCCTTGATCGCGGAGGTCTGCTCCTGCACCGCGTGGTGGATCGCGCTCAGGGTGCCGTCGGCGGCGGCGCCGAGCCGGACGTGCTGGATGGTCGCGGTGCGGTAGCCGGTGAGGTCGAACATCTGCTGCCGGGTGACGGCCAGGCGCACCGGTCGGCCCTCGGTGGTGCGGGCAGCCATCGCAGCGGCCATCACGTGTGCGTGCGCGACGCCCTTGCTGCCGAAGCCGCCGCCGACGTACGGCGCGCGGACCCGGATCTGGTCGGTCTCCAGGCCCCACAGAGGGGCCAGTGTCTGGGCGACGCCGTGCACGCCCTGGCTGGAGTCGAACATCGACAGCAGCGGCCGGTCGCCCTCGTGGGTCCACCAGGCGGTGGTGGCGTGCGGCTCCATCGGGTTGTTGTGCTCATACGGCGTGCGGTAGGTCTGCTCGAGGAGCACCTCCGCGTCGGCGAGCGCGGCATCCACGTCGCCCTCGTCGGTGTCGGTGGCCGCCTCCGCATTGACCTTCTCCGGCGCCTCGGTCGCGTTGTGCTCGGTCAGCTCGGCCTCGTG
The DNA here is from genome assembly GCF_013408415.1 of Nocardioides daedukensis. Classification (NCBI taxonomy): domain Bacteria; kingdom Bacillati; phylum Actinomycetota; class Actinomycetes; order Propionibacteriales; family Nocardioidaceae; genus Nocardioides; species Nocardioides daedukensis. The sequence continues at coordinate 2,426,129 of NZ_JACCAA010000001.1, forward strand.
CGGCTCCTGGTCATAGGAGACCTCGACGAGTGCGGCGCCCTGACGCGCGGCCTCCGGCGTCTCGGCCAGCACCAGCGCCACGATCTGCCCGTGGAAGCCGACCCGGTCGTCCTGCAGGATCGCCAGCTCCCGATCGGAGGTGTCGACCAGTCGCGGGGCAGCGGTGTGGTCGATCACCGAAACGACGCCGGGGTGCTCCAGGGCGGCTGCGCTGTCGACGAAGGTGACGCGCCCCTTGGCGATCGTCGACTGCACCAGCCACACGTGCAGCGGGTCGGTGACCTCCGGGGCCTGGTGCTCCACGGCGTACGTCGCCCGGCCGGTCACCTTCTCGACGGCATCGACCCGGGCCAGCCGGTCCCCGATCGCGTTGATCCGCACGGGTCGGGTCTTCTGCTCGCTCATCGTGCCTCCTGCGCCAGCCGGGTCAGGGTCACGGCGGTGGTGTTGCGGAGCATCGGAATCTTGTACGCCGACTCCTCACCGGTCCGGGCGTCCGCCAGCTCGACGTCGACCGCCGCGCGGACGGCCTCCTCGGTGAGTGGGCGCCCGATCAGCTCGGCCTCGGCGCGGTGCGCGCGCCACGGCTTGTGTGCGACCCCTCCCCAGGCGATCCGGACGTCGCCGACCCGGTCGCCGTCCATCTCGATGGCTGCGGCCACGGAGACCAGGGCGAAGGCGAAGGACGCCCGATCACGGACCTTGCGATAGGTGGAACGGGTGGCGATCTGTGAATAGGGCAGCTCGATCGCGACGATCAGGTCTCCGTGCTCGAGGGTGGTGTCCAGGTCGGGACGGTCACCCGGCAACCGGTGCAGCTCCTCGATCGGCACCCTGCGCCGACCACGGCCGTCCTGCACCACCACCGCCGCGTCCAGTGCCGCCAGGGCGACGGCGAGGTCGGAGGGGTGGGTGGCCACGCAGTCCGAGCTGGCCCCGAGGATCGCGTTGTAGCGGCCGTAGCCCTCGAGCGCTGAGCATCCGCTGCCGAGTTCTCGCTTGTTGCACGGCGTGGTGACGTCCTGGAAATAGACGCAGCGGGTCCGTTGCAGCAGGTTGCCGCCGGTGGTGGCCTGGTTGCGGATCTGCCCCGAGGCGCCGGCGAGCAGCGCCCGGGCCACGGCGGGGAAGCGGCTCCTGATCACCGGGTGGGCGGCCAGGTCGCTGTTGGGGACGTTGGTGCCGATCCGCAGGCCGGCGCCGTCGCTGCACTCCTCGATCTCGTCGAATGGCAGGCGGCTGACGTCGACCAGGGTGTCGGGGGAGGTGACGCCGAGCTTGAGGTGGTCGACGAGGTTGGTGCCGCCGCCGAGGAAGCGGGCGTCCGGATTGCCGGCGACCGTCTCCACGGCGTGGGCGGGGGAGGTCGCGAGGACGTAGTCGAACTCCCTCATCGGCCAGCCGCCTCTCGTTCGGGCTCCCCTTGTCCGGCCGCCTCACGGACGGCGTCGAGGATGCCGACGTACGCCCCGCAGCGGCACAGGTTGCCGCTCATCCGCTCGCGGATCTCCTCGTCCGTCAGCTCGACGCCCTCCCCAGCCTCGGTGTCCTGGGGCGTCAGGTCCTCGGTCACGTGGCTGGGCATCCCCTGCTCCGCCTCGCGCAGGACGCCGACCGCCGAGCAGACCTGGCCGGGCGTGCAATACCCGCACTGGAGTCCGTCGTGCTTGATGAACGCCTGCTGGACCGGGTGCAGATCGTTGCCGGCCAAGCCGTCAGCGGTGACGACATCGACTCCGTCGTACGCCACCGCCAGGGCCAGGCAGGTCAGGTGTCGGCGACCGTCGAGCAGCACGGTGCAGGAGCCGCACTGACCGTGGTCGCAGCCCTTCTTCGGCGACGTGATGCCCAGCTGTTCGCGCAGTGCGTCCAGCAGGGTGGTCCGGGTGTCGACGCGCAGTGACCGTGCGGTGCCGTCGACGGTGAGGCTCACGTCTGCATGCATGGGTGGCCGTACCCCCGGGCGGCCGAATTCATACGACCCGTTTCATGCGACCTGTTCGCCCGGGGGACCGCTACGGCATCCGGTGGTGTCTCACTGGGTGTGTCCCATTTGGAGTCGACTGCGCCAGCGGGCCAAGAAGGCACAGTCGGGGCCATGCCCTACTCCACTGACCTGACCGACGAAAAATGGGCGCTGCTGGAGCCGGTGTTCAACGCGCCCGGCAAGCGGGGACCCAAGCATGCAGCGGACCTACGCCGGGTCGTGGACGCGATGCTTTACGTCTCCCACACCGGCTGCCAGTGGCGATACGTTCCCGAGTCCTTCGGACCGTGGACGCGGGTGTGGTCGCAGTTTCGCCGCTGGTCACGGAACGGCACCTGGGCGCGAGCGCTCAGGGTGCTGCACGCTGCCGCCCGCGACGCGGACGGCCGCGCCGACGCCACGCCCTCGATGGTCGTCATCGACACTCACCTTGCCCGCGGGTCATCCAACGGTGGGGCCACCTTTCACGACCGCGGCGGGCCCTACGGCCGGACCAAAGGCGCCAAGCGCATCGTCGCGGTCGACGTGACCGGGCTCCCGGTGGGCGCGCTGGTCGTGCCGGCCTCAAGCCACGAGAACCGCGCCAGTGAGCTCATGCTGGGGCACTTGACCCAGCAAGGCGTGACTGGACGACTCGAGCTGGTTCTGGTGGACCGCGGCGTCACTGCGGCCGCCGCCCGCGACCTCGGCCGCAGCCATGACCTCGAGCTGCGCCGGGTGGGGTGGGGCGACAAGCAGCCGGTGTTTCGCACCATTCGACACGCCTGGCGCGTGGAGGTTGCCCACGGCCGTCTCGGGCGTTCACGCCGACTGGCGAAGTCGTTCGAGAACACCACCGCGTCCGCGACCGGCTGGCTCCAGGTCGCCTGCATCGCGACGACGCTGCGCCACCTGTCGCGCAGACCGGCCGGTCCGCCCCGCCCGGCTGTCGCGTGAACTGCTACCCGGGCGTTCACGTCCTCGCTGCGGCAGGCACGCGTGTCCTCGCCGGCGAGGTCATCACTGATCCGCGAAGAAACCGGTTTGACCACGGCCGGTTCAACCGAAAGTGTTGCCCGCGATGACCCTCGAATCGGAACTGCCTGCCCTGGATTCGCTCGTCCTGGCTGCGGACGCCAGCCTGCACCCGTGGGTGCGCGAGCATGTCCCGGAGACCGTCCGACGGGCGGCGCTGGAAGAAGAGCTGGGCTTCTGGCTCAACACCGCCGCCCAGGACCTGGAGTACGCAACTTCGTACGCCCAGGCCGCGCCCCAGTCGGGGGAGCCGCCCGAGGCGTACTTGGACCGTTGGTTGCCGCTGCCCAACGGTGCCCACATCCTCGCGGGTCCGCGGTACCTGGGAAGAGACCCGGACCTGCCCTTCGTCGGCGTATCAGCCAGCGACCGACCACTGAGGCCGAGCGACCGAGCAGCCCTGACCGCGGCGGCGAGGACGTCGTTCGAGGCGTTTCGTCCAGGGTTCATGCTGTTGACGACCGCCGACCCCATCGGCGCCTGGCCGGACGCCGGCTCGGAGCTGCGGCAGGTCGTCGGCCTCCTGGGGGACCTTCGAGCCCACCCCACTCCGCCCTCTCTGACCACCCGTCCTCGCGCCGACACCGACTTCTACGGGCGCTACCGGGAGATCCACGAAGCACAGGTCAAAGCGGATCCCCGCCACGCCCGGCACACGCGATGTGAGGACGAGGAAGACCTGAAGGAACTCGCCGCTTCGGGGCTCCTGTACGACGTTCTGCTGAACGGCACCTGGGCCGGCATCTTGGCTGCCGAGCCCGACAGCCGCCGCGGCGTCAAGGGCGCGACGGTGGTTGAACTGCTCCTTGCCCCGGAGCACCGCGGACGTGGCTTCGGCAAGCATCTGAGCCCCCTCTTGGCGAAGTCACTGCCCTTCGCCGACGACGAGTGCCTCATGGGCACCATTCACGCCGACAACGCGCCGGCGTACCACGCGGCCCTCGCGGCCGGTCGCCACGATGTCGGCGGCGAGGTACGTCTACCTCTGTAGCCACCAGGCGGCGGTGCGGCCGGCGTCGAAGACGATGGCCGCCGCGCACCGGGATCTGACATCGGCAGCCCTCGTATTCGCCCTCAAATGGGACACACCCAGTCAGAGGTCGCGGTGGATCTCGGCCACTCCGGGGCTTCCGGAACGGGACAGGCTGACGATCGCGGCGAGCAGGCCGCCCCAGATCACCAGCATCGCGACGATCATCATGATGACTGCCTCGGTGCTCATCGGTTCTCCTCCTTGATCGGTGCGGTGCCCTCGTCGATCGGGCCGGGGATGTCCAGGCTGGTCTCCGGGCGCCACTTCACCAGCGACGCGGCCACGCCGCCGAAGATCACGGCCGCGACGACGCCCCAGCCGAAGGTGGCGATCATCCAGGTGGGATAGCCGCCGTACGGTTCCTTGATCGTGTCGACGAAGTCGCTGATCAGCACGAAGGTGAGTGCCAGCGGGGTGACCACGGCGATCAGTGCCGGCCACCAGCCACGGATCGGCACCGAGCCGTGGGTGGTGAGGTGCTCCACGAAGTCGGGCAGTGCGCGGACGATCCAGACCAGGACCACCATGCTGACCACGGCGACGAAGAGGATCCCGAACTTGTTGATGAAGTTGTCGGCGATGTCGAGCACGTGCAGCGCGCTCTTGGTGGAGAAGAAGAAGACGCTGATCGCGGCCGCCGGGATGCAGACCGCCATCGTGGCGCCGATCCGGCTCATCTCGAACTTGTCGCGGATCGCGGAGATCACCACCTCAAGGATGCTGACCAGAGAGGTGATGCCGGCCAGGATCAGTGAGGCGAAGAAGAGCAGACCGATCACGACGCCGGCCGGCGCCTCGTTGATGATCGTCGGGAAGGCCACGAAGGCCAGGCCGGGTCCGCCAGAGGCGACCTCGTTGATGGCGACGCCCTGGGCCTGGGCCATGAAGCCCAGCGCAGAGAAGACCCCGATGCCGCAGAGCAGTTCGAAGCTCGAGTTGGCGAAGCCGACCACCAGGCCGGAGCCGGTCATGTCGACCTTGCGTCCGACGTACGACGCATAGGTGATCATGATGCCGAAGCCGATGGAGAGCGAGAAGAAGATCTGGGAGTAGGCCGCGGCCCAGACGCCGGTGTCGGTCAGGGCGCTCCAGTCCGGCGTGAACAGTGCGTTCAGGCCGTCGGCGGCGCCGGGCAGGAAGAGCGAGCGGATCACCAGCGCCAGGAAGGCCAGGATCAGCACCGGGATGAAGATCATTGCGGTGTTGCCGACGCCCTTCTGGACCCCGAGCATCATGATCACGATGACTGCGAGCCAGACGATGACCAGCGGGACCAGCAGGCCGATCACGAACTCGGTGCTGATGCCCTTGGTCGGGTCGGAGGCCTGGAGGAACTCGCCGCCGAAGAAGGCGTTCGGGTCGTCACCCCAGCCCTTGTCCGCCGAGAAGAGCGTGTAGCGCAACGCCCAGGCCAGGATCGCGGCGTAGTAGAGCGCGATCACGAAGCAGATGCCCACCTGCCACCAACCGAGCCACTCGGTCTTGCGGTGGGTGCGCGCGAAGGCCAGCGGCGCCGAGCCGCGGGTGCGGTGGCCCATCACGTAGTCGAGCAGCAGGAACGGGATCCCTGCGGTCAGCAACGCGATCAGGTAGGGCAGCAGGAATGCCCCGCCGCCGTTCTCGTAGGCCTCCATCGGGAAGCGCCAGATGTTGCCCAGCCCGACGGCGGATCCGATGGCGGCGAAGATGAAGACGTTGCGCGAGGAGAATGCCCCGCGCCTCTTCTCGATGGCTGCCTGGTCTGTGCTGCTCACACTCGTTCCTCTCTGGGTGGCTGTGCGTGTGCCCCCGATGATCATGCTGTGATCCGGTGAAGGTGGCCGGAGCCACGCCAGCATGGCAGGAATGGTGTGACGGAGGCCACTCGGGACCCCAAGCCCTCGCCGACCCGGCAGTTGTTGACCCCGGAAATGCGCCGACCCGGCAGTTGTTGGTCAACAACTGCCGGGTCGGCGGGGTGGGGATGTCAGGCTCCGGCGGTCTGCAGTTCCTTGTCGCCGTCGCGGTCACTGGTGTCGCGCGAGCCGAAGTGGTCCGCCATGTGCGGACGCTCCAGGCTCTCGCCCTCGACGTCGACGTTCGGCAGGATCCGGTCCAGCCACTTCGGCAGCCACCACGCCTTGTCGCCCATCAGGTACATCAGGGCCGGGATCAGCGTCATCCGCACGATGAAGGCGTCGAAGACGATCGCGACGGCGAGCGCGAAGCCCATCATCTGGATCATCGGGTCGTCCATCAGGATGAAGGCCGCGAAGACTGCCGTCATGATCACCGCAGCCGCGGCGACGACCCGGGCGCTGCCCCGGAACCCGTCGATCACGGACTCACGGGTGTCGGCCCCGTGCACGTGTGCCTCACGGATCCGGGTGACCAGGAAGACCTGGTAGTCCATCGCCAGCCCGAAGACCACTCCGATCAGGAAGATCGGCATGAAGCTGACGATCGGCTGGCCCTCCATCAGGCCCAGGGCGCCTTCCTGGAAGACCGCGACCGTGGCGCCCAGCGTGGCGAGCACCGAGAGCAGGAAGCCCAGGGTGGCGGTCAGCGGGACCAGGATGGAGCGGAAGACCAGCATCAGCAGGATGAACGCGAGCCCGATGACGACCAGCAGATAGATCGGCAGGGCGTCCGAGAGGCGCTCGGAGATGTCGACCGTGATCGCGGTCAGGCCGGTGACGCCGGTGTCGGTGCCGGTGGCGGCCTCGATGTCGTCCTGCCCGTTGCGCAGCTCGGCCAGGGTCTCCTCGGTCGCGGTGGCGTCCGGGCCCGTCTCGGGGGTGATCATCACCAGGGCGCCCGTGGGCGTCGCGTCCGGGTCGGACGGGTCGGCGTTGGTGCCGCCGACCTGTGCGTTGAGCACGCCGGCCTGCTCGCCGGCCCAGGCAGCGACCTCGTCGATCTTCGCCTGGCGCTCGCCCTCGGGGACGCCGGTGGCGTCGACGACCATCAGCATCGGGGCCTCGCGACCCTCACCGAACGCGCCGGAGATCAGCTCGGAGGCCTGACGCTGCGTGGTCTCCACCGACGCGGTGCTGTCAGTGGGGAAGGCCAGGTGCAGGTCCTTGAGCGGGATCGCGATCGAGCCGAGCGCCACGACGACCAGCAGGATCGCGGCGATCGGGGACTTGCCCACGAACCGCGCCCAGCGCACGCCGTTGTTGACGATCTTGCCCTTCTCGTCGCGAGCGGGGACATATTTGCGGACCTGGCCACCGAACGACTTGGTCTTCAGCATGCCCAGGATCGCGGGCAGCAGGGTGAGTGCCACCAGGACGGCGATCAGCACGGTGCCGGCCGCGGCGAGACCCATCGAGGTCAGGAACGGGATGCGTACGACGGCCAGCGCGGAGAGCGCGATCAGCACGGTCAGGCCGGCGAAGACCACGGCGGAGCCGGCGGTGCCCACGGCCACGCCGATCGCCTCGTCACGCTCGTCGGTGTGCTCGAGCTCGTTGCGATAGCGGGCCAGGATGAACAGGGTGTAGTCGATGCCGACCGCGAGGCCGAGCATCGTGGCCAGGATCGGCGTGGTCGTGCCGATGTCCATGAACGCGGTCATCCCGGTGATGCCGATCATCCCGAGGCCGACCCCGAAGACGGCGGTGATCAGCGGCAGGCCGGCCGCGACCAGCGAGCCGAAGGTCAGCACGAGGACCAGCAGGGCGATGGCGAGGCCGATCAGCTCGGCGGAGCCGCCGGGCATCTCCATCGACTGCATGCCGGGGCCGTTGGCTTCGACGCTCAGCCCGGAGTCACGTGCGGTCTCCATCGCCTCCTTGACCTCGTCCTGGGAGGCAGGCTTGATGTCCATCGGGGTCTCGACGTCGAACTCGCCCTGGATCAGCCCGGTGCGCCCGTCCTCGGAAAGGATCGAGAGCGCGGCCGCGTTTGCCTCGGCCTGTGCCTTCGTCGCACCGGCGGACTCGGCGCCCGAGACGATCTGGTCGTCCTGGACCGGCCCGAGGATCAGCGGGTTGCCGATCATCGGGGGCTGCTCCTCGGTGACCTCGGCGTTCTTCAGCTTCTCGACGGTGCCGTCGAGGGTGGCGGCGTACTCCGCATCGGTGAGCTTGGCGCCGTCCTTGACGACGAGCGGCACGGTCTCCTTGGAGATCTGGGGCGTGTCGACGAGGTCGGCGACCAGGGTGTCGACGGCGCGGGAGTACTCCGGCTCGGCCAGGGTGTGGCCCTCGGGTGCCTGGACGACGACGTCGAAGCTGGCGTCGTCGAAGGCGTCCTGGGAGCCCGGGAAGAGCTCGGCCTGCATGTCGGCGGCCTTCTCGGACGGGATGCCCGGGATCGAGAAGGAGTCCGACATCGGCTTGGACATGGTGGCGGCGAAGCCTCCCAGGCCGACCGCGGCGATCAGCCAGGCGGCGAGGAAGATCGGCCAGCGCCGATAGGCGGTCTTGCCGAGTCGGTAGAGAAGCGTTGCCATGGGAATGGCCCTTTCGGATCTTGGATCTGAGGCGGTGTTGGGGGAGGGAGGGAGCTCGGGGCTCAGCAGGACAGGACGCCGCGAAGGGTGTCGAACGCCTCGAAGTAGGCGGCGTCCAGCTCGCGGCGGCCCGTGGTGTCGGACAAGACGTCCTCGAGGGCGACGTCGAAGAGGCACGCCAGGACGTTGATCAGGATCCGCGCCCGATGCCTGCCGAAGTCCTGTCCCTCGCGGTCGAGGATCAGGTCGGTGAACAGCTCGGTCACTGCGTGGAATCGTTCGTGCACCGCCAGCAGGAGGCGGGGGTTGGTCTTGAAGATGCGTCGGGCGACCAGGGCCTCGTCGCGGTCGAAGCCCTTGATGTCGACCATTGCGGCGATCAGGACCTTGATGTCGGCGATGAAGTCGCCGTTCGGCCCACCCGCCCGGAACGTCTCGATGACCTGGTCCGGAAGCTCGGGGCCGGGGCCGAGTACGGCGTCCAACTTGCCGGGGAAGTAGTTGAACAGGGTCCGGCGCGAGACCTGGGCAGCCTCGGCGAGCTCGTCCATCGTGAAGCCGTCGAAGCCGCGCTGATCGGTGAGTTTCTGGGCGCAGATGGTGATGCGGTGGGTCGTGGAGACCTTCCGCTTCTCGAGCGTGTTTGCACTTTCACTCACGAAGTGCAGTTTTGCACTTGCTCCAAGAGAGTGCAATTGCACGGCTGTGTGACCCTGCTCTCGCGTGGCACCCGCCCGATGTCCTCTCTTGCGGGTCTCTTGTGCCGACCACACCCCCTGCGAGAGATTGGTGACGGTCCGTGACCTTGGGCCGACTCTCGGGACGACGAAAGACGCGCGACATGACGATGCATCAGGAATCCACCCGCAAGCTCGACCCGAAGTCGACCGCGATCTGGGTCGCGGTGGCGGTCGTCGGCGCGGTCTGCTGGTCGGTCCTCGCCCTGTCACGCGGCGAGGAGGTCTCGGCGCTGTGGATCCTGTTCGCGGCGCTCTCGTCCTATGCGATCGGCTACCGGTTCTACGGCCGCTTCATCGCCCGACGAGTCCTCGAGCTGGATGACACCCGAGCCACTCCCGCCGAGCGCCTCGAGGACGGCGTCGACTTCGAACCGACCGACAAGCGGGTGCTCTTCGGCCACCACTTCGCCGCCATCGCCGGTGCCGGCCCACTGGTCGGACCGGTGCTCGCCGCCCAGATGGGCTATCTGCCAGGGACGATCTGGATCATCGTTGGGGTGCTCCTGGCGGGCGCCGTACAGGACATGGTCATCCTCTTCTTCTCGATGCGTCGCGACGGCAAGTCGCTGGGCCAGATGGTCCGCGAGGAGATCGGCGTGGTCGGCGGCATCGCCGCACTGATCGCCGTCTTCGCGATCATGATCATCATCCTGGCCGTGCTCGCACTGGTCGTCGTCAACGCCCTGGCCGAGTCCCCGTGGGGCGTCTACTCCATCGGCCTGACCATCCCGATCGCGCTGTTCATGGGCTTCTACCTGCGCCACTTCCGCCCGGGCCGGGTGCTCGAGGTGACGATGATCGGCGTCGTACTGCTCCTGCTCGCGATCTTCACCGGGCAGTACGTCGAGGAGATGGGCCTGGGCGGTGCGCTCACCCTCGACAAGGAGACGTTGACGCTCTGCCTGATCGGTTATGGCTTCGTCGCCTCGATCCTGCCGGTGTGGATGCTGCTCACCCCGCGTGACTATCTCTCCACGTTCATGAAGATCGGCGTGATCGTGCTGCTCGCGATCGGGCTGATCCTCGCCGCGCCGACCCTCTCGGCACCGGCCGTCTCCGACTTCGCGACCAGCGGCGAGGGGCCGGTCTTCGCCGGGAAGCTGTTCCCGTTCGTCTTCATCACCATCGCCTGTGGGGCGCTGTCCGGCTTCCACGCCCTGATCTCGTCTGGCACGACTCCCAAGATGGTGAAGAAGGAGTCGCACGTCCTGCCGATCGGCTACGGCGGGATGTTGATGGAGTCGTTCGTCGCCATCTCGGCGCTGATCGCGGCCTGCGTGATCGACCAAGGTCTCTACTTCGCGATGAACGCCCCGGCCGGCGCCACCGGGGGCAACCCGGAGGCAGCGGCCGAGTTTGTCCGCACCCTGGGCTTCACGATCAGTCCCGGAGACCTGTCTGCCGCGGCGGCCGCGGTGGAGGAGTCATCACTGATCTCCCGCACCGGTGGCGCGCCCACCCTGGCGGTGGGGATCTCGCAGATCCTGCACGAGGCGTTCGGCGGCAACCTGGCCGCTTTCTGGTACCACTTCGCGATCATGTTCGAGGCGCTGTTCATCCTTACCGCGGTCGACGCCGGCACCCGTGTCGGCCGGTTCATGCTGCAGGACACCGTCGGCAACTTCTGGCCGAAGTTCGGAGACGTCTCCTGGAAGCCGGCGGCCTGGTCGGCCAGTGCCGTGGTGGTCGGCCTGTGGGGCTACATGCTCTATGTCGGGGTGACCGATCCGCTCGGTGGCATCAACCAGCTCTTCCCGCTCTTCGGCATCGCCAACCAGCTGCTCGCGGCCATCGCGCTGACCCTGGCCGTGACCCTGCTGATCAAGCACGGCAAGGCGAAGTGGGCCTGGGTGCCGGGGATCGGTCTGGCTTGGGACCTGATCGTCACGATGACGGCCAGCTGGCAGAAGGTGTTCAGTGACGATCCGCGGATCGGCTACTTCCAGCAGGCCTCGGACTATCGCGCCGCCCGCGACGCCGGGGAGGTGCTCGCGCCGGCCACGAACGCCGACCAGATGGACCAGGTGATCAACAACTCGATCCTCAACGGCTCACTGCAGGCGGCCTTCGCGCTGCTGGTGATCGTGGTCGTGCTCAACGCCGCGGTGGTGGTGGTCCGGACCCTGCGAACCGGTGGCGCCGTGCCCACGACCGAGACGCCGAAGGTCACCTCGGAGCTGGTTGACGCATGAGGCTCTTCGACGAGGTGAGACGTCTGTGGCGCGAGGCGTCGGGCCAGGAGCGCTGGGAGCGGTACGTCGTACGCTCGCGCGCCGCAGGCCTGGAGCCGATGTCGCGGCGGGACTGGGAGCGACGCCGCAGCGATCATCGCGACGCGCACCCCGAGGGGCGCTGCTGCTGAGCTGCCCGGTTGAGTGGTTGAGGTCGCTGGTTGAGGTGGTTGGCCGAGTGACTTGCTGGTAACCCGCTGCCGGGAGGAAGGTTGGGACATGGCCGCCACACCGTCGTCGTACTCGATCACCATGCGCCTCTACACCGCGCCCGACCACGGAGTCGTCGGCACCGTCGCCACCGGACTGGCCGAGGCCGGCGGGATCGTGACCGCCATCGACGTCGCCGAGTCCAGCCACGACCGCCTGGTCGTCGACGTCACCTGCTCGGCCTCCGACGAGGACCACTCCAAGGCCCTGGTCAGGGTGGTCCGCGGGATCCCCGGCGTCGAGGTGCACAAGGTCTCCGACCGCACCTTCCTGATCCACCTCGGCGGCAAGATCGAGGTCAGCTCCAAGGTCCCGCTGAAGACGCGCGACGACCTGTCGATGGCCTACACCCCAGGTGTGGGGCGGGTGTCGATGGCGATCCACGAGAACCCCGAGGACGTGTCTCGGCTGACGATCAAGGGCAACTCGGTCGCCGTGGTCACCGACGGCTCCGCGGTCCTGGGCCTGGGCAACATCGGTCCGGGCGCCGCGCTGCCGGTGATGGAGGGCAAGGCGGCGCTGTTCAAGAAGTTCGCCAACATCGACGCCTGGCCGATCTGCCTGGCCAGCCAGGACACCGACGAGATCGTCAGGGCCGTCGAGATGATCGCCCCCGGCTTCGGTGGGATCAACCTCGAGGACATCGCCGCGCCGCGTTGCTTCGAGATCGAGGCCCGGCTGCGCGAGTCCCTCGACATCCCGGTCTTCCACGACGACCAGCACGGCACCGCGATCGTCGTACTCGCAGCCCTGACCAACGCGCTCCGGGTGGTCGGCAAGGAGATCGCCGACATCCGCATCGTCGTGGCGGGTGGTGGTGCCGCGGGATCCGCGATCACCGCGCTGCTGCTCGCCGGCGGCGCCAAGGACGTCGTGGTCTGGGACCGCGAGGGCCTGCTTTGTTCGGACAACACCGAGCTGGCCGCGGCCAAGCTCGACCTGGCCCGCCGTACCAACCCGAACCTGCGTCGTGGTGGCCTGCAGGAGGGTCTGGAAGGCGCGGACGTCTTCATCGGCGTCTCCGGGCCGGGCGTGCTCAAGCCCGAGTGGATCTCCACGATGGCCGAGGGCTCGATCGTCTTCGCACTGGCCAACCCGGATCCCGAGGTCGACCCTGCCGAGGCGTCGAAGTACGCCGCCGTGGTGGCATCGGGCCGCTCGGACTACCCGAACCAGATCAACAACGTACTCGCCTTCCCCGGTGTCTTCCGGGGCCTGCTCGACGCCCGCGCCAGCGAGGTCACGATGGATATGCTGCTCCGTGCGGCCGAGGCGATCGCGCACGTGGTCACTGACGACGAGTTGCACCCGAGCTTCATCATCCCGAGCGTCTTCCACCCTGACGTACCGAAGGCTGTTGCCGCCGCGATCAGCGGCAAGCCGCGCGACTGACGCGTCGCGGGTAACTGATGCGTTGGGGCTGGGCGCTGGGGTAACTGATGGTTTGGGGGCGAGCGCGCCGGTAACTGATGGTTTGGGGGCGGGATCGACGGGTTTTGGACCCGCAACACATCAGTTAGTCACCCCCGAGCTCCCAACCCATCAGTTGCCGACTGGCTCCTGAGCAATCTTCGCGGTCACCTTTCGCGGCCACCAGAACCGGTCGCCGAGCTGCAGGGCCAGCGCCGGGACCAGCACCGTACGCACGAGCAGCGTGTCGAGCAGGACACCGATGCAGATCACCACGCCCAGCTGGGCCAGCACCACCAGCGGCAGCACCCCGAGCACGGCGAAGACGGCAGCGAGCAGGATGCCGGCACTGGTGATCACACCGCCGGTGGCGGCGAGCGCGCGCAGCATCCCTTCGCGGGTGCCGTGCGTCAGCGCTTCCTCGCGCGCCCTGGTGACCAGGAAGATGTTGTAGTCGACGCCCAGCGCGACCAGGAACAGGAACCCGAACAGCGGCACGTCCACGTCCAGCGCGTCGAAGCCGAGCACGCCGGTGAACAGCCACCACGAGCTGCCCATCGCGGCGGCGAACGTGCCGACCACGGTCGCGACCAGGAGCAGCGGCGCGACCACCGAGCGGAGCAGGACCAGAAGCACACCGAGCACGAGCAGCAGGATCAGCGGGAGGATCAGCGCCTGGTCCCGCTCGGCACCTTCCTGGGCATCGATCTCGGTGGCGGCGTTCCCGGTGACGTGGGTGTCCTTGAAGTCGCCGAGCCGCTCGCGCAAATCGGAGATCGCCGTGGCGGCCTTGTCGGTCGAGGGTGCCGCGTCGAGGACCACGTCGATCTGGGTGATGCCACCCGCGGAGGTTCCCGGGCGGGCCGAGGAGACGCCGCTGGTCTCCTTGATGGCGGCCACGACGTCGTCCGCGTTGTCGCGGGTGAGCACCTGGGTCGGGTTCGACGTACCGGCCGGGAACGACTCGGCCAGCCTCTCGCCGGCAGCGATCGACTCCGGGCGGTCGAGGAACTGGTCGGACTGGCGCAGGCCGGTGTCGACCTGCAGCAGTCCGGCGGCCATCACGCCGAGCACGACCAGCGCGCCGACGATGAAGGCTGCCGGTCGTCCAGCGACGGTGTTGCCGACCTTGCGCCACCAGGAGTCGGTCTCGGTGAGCACGGCGTCGCCCTCGCGGGGCACGATCGGCCAGAAGATCCAGCGGCCGAAGAGCACCAGGGTTGCCGGCAGCACCACGAGCACGAACGTCGCCGCGACCACGATGCCCACGGCGCAGGCCAGGCCCAGGCCGCGGGTGGTCGGGGTCAGCGAAAGCAGCAGGGTGAGTAGCCCGGCGACCACGGTGCCGGCGCTGGTCAGCACCGCTTCGGCCGTACGTCGTAGCGCGAGGCGCATGGCCTCGGCCCGGTCGGCGTGGGTCTTGAGCTCGTCGCGATATCGGCTGATCAGCAACAGGGCATAGTTCGTCCCTGCGCCGAAGACGAGCACCGACAGGATCCCGACCGTCGACTCGTTCCAGGCGACGCCGAGGGTGGCCATCACCTGGGTCGCGAGCAGCGCGGCGAGCCGGTCGGCCAGGCCGACCACCAGCAGCGGCACCAGCCACAGGAACGGGCTGCGATAGGTGATCACCAACAGGATCGCGACGACCGATGCGGTGACGGCCAGGAGTCGGGTGTTCGCGCCCTGGAAGACCTGGGCCAGGTCGGCCTCGATCGCGGCGGGGCCGGTCACCTGGGCGGTGACGCCTTCGGGCACCTGCTTGTCGAGACGTTCGCGCAGGTCGGTGACGAAGGCCTCCACGTCGGTGGCCGAGGCGCCGGTGACCGGGACGATGGCGAACGCGGCCGTGCCGTCCTTGGAGAACTGCGGCGGCGGGCCCTGGGCCAGATCCTTGATCGCCGCCTGGTCCAGCTTGCCCTCGTCTGCGGTGAACAGGGCGATGGCGACCGACGAATCCTCCTCGGGCAGCTTGTCGCGCAACTCGGTGGCCAGGGTGCTGTCCGCACCACTCGGCATGTCGTCGGTCGGTTTCTGGGTCCGCTCGCCCTCGCCGAGGACACCGAAGACGAGTCCAGCAAAGATCAGAGCCAGGAGTACGACGGCCCAGCTGCGGCGAGGGTTGGTGAGCATGTGCAGAAGCGTACGCAGTGCCTCGACATGTCTCGTGACGCAGCGCGACGTCAACAACTGCCGACTCGGCGGGGGCAGCGGCGTCAACAACTGCCGGGTCGGCGAGGAAATGTCGCGCGCGCAATGAGCAACGACCTGCCACGCTTGGCCCATGGCCCCCACTGACCTCTCACTGGCCGATCACCTCGACGGGCTGCGCACGGCACACCTCGCCTTCGTCCGCGGCGCGGAACGGGCCGGGCTGCGCGCCGGCGTACCCACCACCCCCGACTGGACCGTGCGCAAGCTGATCGCGCACCAGGGGATGGTGCACCGGTGGGCGACCGCGATCATCCGCGGCGAGCAGGCCGACCCGGACCGGTTGCGCGAGCAGGGACAGGTCTCGCCGGAGCCGCTCGAGTGGCTCACTGACGGGGTCATCGACCTCGCCGCCGCGATCACCGCGGCGCCCGAGGACCTGGACGTGAGCGTCTTCCTCGCTGACGCCCCACCGGCCAAGCGCTTCTGGGTCCGGCGGCAGTGCCACGAGACGACTATCCACGCGGTCGACGCGCTCTCCGCCGCGCTGGGCCGGCACCCGCGCGCGGCTGACACCTGGATCACCGATGACATCGCACTGGACGGGATCGATGAGCTGTTGACCGGGTTTCTGCCGCGGCCCAGGTCACGGCTGCGCAGCCAGGATCCGCTGACCATCGCGGTCTCACCCACGGGCACCGAGGCCGGTTGGGAGCTGCGGGTGGGTGTGGATGTGCCGGTGGCGGTGCGTACGTCGTCCCCTGACGGTGACATCGTGCTCGCGGGGTCCCCGGTGGCGCTCTATCTGACGTTGTGGAACCGCTCCGACGAGGTGGAGGTGCCCGAGACCTGGCAGGATGCGGCGATCACCTGGTCCTGACCGGCGGAATCGTCGTCAGCGCCACATGCTCAGTCGATCCAGGGCTTGGGGGCCTTCTGTCTGAGTGGGCACCCCTGGCGCAGGAGCCTCAATCCGGGAACTCCACTCGACGAAGACCAACACAAGCACCACGAACGAAGCCAGGATGCCTGCGGCAACGAGGCCGCGGCGCCGGGCTGGGAGCAGCAAGATCCCTGCGGCCAGGAGCACCCCACCAGCGAGGACGCTGGCTCCGACGTACAGCTGTGCCTTGTCGACACACTTCCGGTCAATGGCGTCCTGGTTGATAGGGACTTCGCCACCCATGAAGCCATCGCCTTTGATGAACGCGACGTCATAGGCGGAGCCACAACTGGCAGCAGGGAAGCCATCGACATTGGGCTCGTCCACCTCGAGGTCAGCAGTGAAGAGGACGGTGAAGACCACCACGGCGGCGAGGATGAGCCCCAGGCCGAGGCGTCTGGAGCGGTAGCGCGGACGAGAGCGCAACGGCCGGATCGAGGTCTCATCGCCCCGGTTCAAATCCAATGTCTTTCCCATGGTCCCCGAACTCTGACAGGCGAGACTGAGCCGCGTGGTCGTTTCTGGCGGAACGGCCACGCCTCAGAGGGGGTTGACAGGCCTCTGTTTACAATTCATGCTTGTTTGTAAAGGGACGCCTGTCACACCCATCCGCTTCAACGGCGTCCGCTTCCGAGGAGGATCGCCATGGCGACCAGGACAGCAGGAACCGTTCCCGACGGATCGACCGAGCAGTGGAAGGACAAGAAGCGCTACCTGTGGCTGATCGGCCTCGTGGTGCCCTCGCTCGCCCTGGTGGCGGTCGGGATCTTCTCGCTCACCGAGTTCACGCCGGTGCTGTGGCTCGGTCCGATCGTGATCCTGGTGATCGTGCCGGCGATCGATCTGGTCACCGGCCTGGATCGGTCCAACCCGCCGGACGACGTGATCGAGGAGCTCGAGAACGACAAGTACTACCGGTGGATCACCTACCTCTTCCTGCCGATCCAGTACGTCGGCTTCGTCGGCGCGATGATGCTGATCTCCGGCAGCACGCTGTGGGGCCTCATCGATGACCCGATGACCGTGTGGCAGAAGGTCGGCATCGCCATCTCGATCGGCTGCATCGGCGGGATCGGCATCAACACCGCCCACGAGCTCGGCCACAAGAAGGAGGCCAACGAGCGCTGGCTGTCCAAGATCGCGCTGGCCCAGGTCGCCTACGGCCACTTCTACATCGAGCACAACCGCGGCCACCACGTCCGCGTCGCCACCCCCGAGGACCCGGCCAGCAGCAGGATGGGCGAGAACTTCTACCAGTTCTGGCCGCGCACCGTCCTGGGCTCGCTGAAGAGCGCATGGAGCCTGGAGAAGAAGCGCTATGCCCGCAAGGACAAGCACCCCTTCCGCCTCGGCAACGACGTCCTCAACGCCTGGATCATGACCGCGGTCCTGTGGGGCGCACTGATCGCCGTGCTCGGCATCGAGATCGCGCCCTACCTGCTGCTCCAGGCCGTGGTCGGCTTCAGCCTGCTCGAGGTCGTCAACTACATGGAGCACTACGGCATGCTGCGCAAGAAGGTCGGCAAGCCCGGCAAGGAGCGCTACGAGCGCGTGCTGCCCAGCCACAGCTGGAACTCCAACAACATCGCCACCAACGTGCTGCTCTACCACCTGCAGCGCCACAGCGACCACCACGCCAACCCGACCCGCCGCTACCAGACGCTGCGCGACTTCGAGGAGTCGCCGGTGCTGCCGACCGGGTATGCCGGGATGATCGTGCTGGCCCTCTTCCCGCCGCTGTGGCGCAGGGTGATGGATCCCCGGGTGATCAACCACTTCGACGGCGACCTCAGCCAGGCGAACCTCCAGCCGCGCAAGCGGGAGAAGATCCTCGCCAAGTATGGCGTCGCGATGAGCCAGGCCCAGGACCGCAAGGCCGCCGACGACGCAGTTGCTGCCGCGGCCGCCGCTGCCGTCGCGCAGGTCGACGAGGTGGTGGCTGCCCAGTGCCCCGGCTGTGACTACGTGTACGACGTCAACGTCGGCGACGAGCACGAAGGGTTCGCGGCCGGAACCGCCTGGAGCGACATCCCCGAGGACTGGTGCTGCCCCGACTGCGGTGTGCGCGAGAAGATCGACTTCGTCCCCGTCAACCCGGCGGCGGTGGCCTGATGCGGATCGTGGTGGATCGCGACAAGTGCGAGGGCCTGGGCATGTGCGAGTCGATGGCACACGAGTTCTTCGAGGTCGACGACGACGACATCATGCACATCCTCGACGAGAACCCGGGCGAGGAGCACCGCAAGGAGCTGACCGCGGCGGTCAACTCCTGCCCGGTGCTCGCACTGACCCTCGAGGGGTGAGGTTTCCGCTCGGGTTCACCCGCAGTCCTAGGATTGCTGCCATGACCTCGGGTGCCGAAGCTGACGGTCCGGTGACGACGCGTGACCGGATCATCGACGGCGCCTCGACACTGACCACCGAACACGGTTGGGCCTGGGTCACCATGTCCAAGGTCGCCGAACACGTCGGGGTCAGCAGGCAGACGGTCTACAACGAGATCGGCAACAAGTCCGCGCTGGCCGAGGCGATGATCCTCGAGGAGCTCGCCCGCTTCCTCGACCTGGTCAACCACGCCTTCGACGAGCACCCCACCGAGATGGTGAACGCGATCCGTGAGGCATCGCGCGCGGTGCTGGTCTTTGCCCAGGACAACCCTCTGCTCCATGCCGTCGTCTCGGCGACGCATGGAGCAGACACCGAGCTGCTGCCACTGCTCACCACCCATTCGGAGTCGTTGCTGGGCGTGGCAAAGCTCGTAGTTGCCGAACGGGTGGCTCCTTACGAGCTGCAGCTCGCGGAGAAGCTCGAGCCCGCGATCGACATGGTCGTGCGCCTGGTCCTGAGCCACGTCATGCAGCCGTCCGGCACCCCGGACGAGACCGCCGACGACATTGCGTGGATCGCCGACCGCGTCCTTCGTTCCTGAACTAGGCTTCAGGTCTGATGGGAGCCTGGGGAGGACCGCGTCGGGGTCGCGTTGCCGCGACCCTGCTCTGTGCTGCCCTGGTGCTGGCCGCCTGTGGCGGGGACGGCAAGGATGGCAAGGACGTGGCCGACCCGAAGCCGTCCGAATCCATCGGCGCCGAGACCAGCCCGGGAGCCACCCCGACGATCCCGGTCGCCGAGCCGGAGCGGTCCGTGAAGCCTCCGGGTCCGTTGAAGGGCAGGCTGTGGCCGGCCGACATCCTGATCTACAGCCAGGACCCGCTGACCGACTACCAGGTCAAGCGGATCAAGGGCCTCAAGGGCGTTGGTGCGGCGGACGTCTTGTCGATGTCGCAGGTCTCGGTGGAGAACAAGGTCTTGTCGATCGCCGCCGTCGACCCCTCGACGTACCGCCGCTTCAACCCGGTCGCCACCGCGCAGGCTCAGGAGATCTGGGACCGAGTCGCCGGCGGCGAGGTCGCCCTGCCGCCGGACCTGGCCAAGTCGATCAAGGACAAGGACGACTACGTCAAGCTCGGCAACGACAAGTCCGCTCCACGCGTGCACATCGGCGTCTATGCCGAGCAGATCCCCAAGGTCGACCTGGTCATCAACAAGGCCTGGGCCGAGGAGCTGAAGATGGCCGAGGGCAACGCGATGCTGGTCTCCACCGGCATCAACTCCCCGCAGTCGATGCGCTCGGCCCTGCGCAAGATCCTCGGCGGCGGCGTCTCGATCCAGGACCTCGACGCGGTTGCCCGCTATGGGCTCGACCCGGACGCACAGCAGACCGCGATCCTGACCGGTGGCTCGGTGGCCAAGGCCGTCGGCTCGTTCAGCTATACCGTCCTCGAGGGCGGTCGGATCGCCCCCGACTCGGCCTGGGTCAGCGCCAACATCCGCACCGAGGAGGTCCCGATCCTCGGCCGCGTCACCTGCCACAAGGTGATGCTCCCGCAGCTGCGCGCCGCGCTCACCGAGGTGGTCACCCGCGGCCTGGCCGACAAGATCAACCCGGGCGAGTACGCCGGCTGCTACTACCCGCGGTTCATCGCCAACACCCAACAGCTCTCGCTGCACTCGTTCGGGATCGCCCTCGACATGAACACCCCGGGCAACCAGCGCGGCACGGTCGGCGAGATGGACCGCACGGTCGTGGACATCTTCAAGAAGTGGGGCTTCGGCTGGGGTGGCGACTGGTCGTTCACCGACCCGATGCACTTCGAGATGAACGCTCTGGTCAAGGCCGGCTGACCGGGTCGCTAACCTCGGGGCATGAGCATCCGCGCAGTCCAGGTGGTCACCACCGACGGTCCCGAGTCCCTTGTCATCAACGAGATCCCCGAGCCGACCCCAGGCCCGGACGAGGTTCTGGTCGACGTGCACGCCGTCGGCATCTCGTTCCCCGACCTGCTGCTCAGCCGCGGGCAGTACCAGCTCCGGCCCGAGCCGCCGTTCACCCTGGGCGTCGACTTCGCCGGCACCGTGGTCGCCGACGGCCACGGGTTCACCGCCGGGCAGCGTGTGTGCGGGGTGCTCTCCCACGGTGGAGCCGCTGAGCGGGCCACCGCACACCACAGCGTCGTCTTCCCGCTGCCCGAAGGACTCTCCTTCGAGGAAGGTGCTGCGCTGCCGATGAACTACCTCACCGCGCACTTCGCGCTGGCCGTCCGTGGCCAGCTCAAGGCCGGGGAGAGCGTCCTGATCCACGGCGCTGCCGGCGGCGTCGGCACGGCGACCATCCAGATGGCCAAGGCGTACGGCGCCCGCGCCATCGCCGTGGTCTCCACCGACGAGAAGGCCGAGATCGCCCGCCTGGCCGGGGCCGATGACGTGGTCCGCGTCGAGACCTTCAAGGACGAGGTCAAGGCCCTCACCGAGGGCAAGGGCGTCGACGTGATCCTCGACGTCGTCGGTGGCGACATCTTCACCGACTCCCTGCGCAGCCTCGCGCCCCAGGGCCGCCTGCTCGTGGTCGGCTTCGCCGCCGGCCAGGGCATCCCGGAGGTCAAGGTGAACCGACTGCTGCTCAACAACATCGACGTGCGCGGCGTCGGCTGGGGCGACTATGCGATGAAGCGCCCCGGCTACATGACCGAGCAGTGGGCCGAGATCACGCCGTTCCTGGAGAACGGTGCGATCAAGCCGCCGATCGGCAAGGTCTATGCGATGGAGGACTTCGGCCAGGCGCTGATCGACATGGACCAGCGCAAGACGCTGGGCAAGTCGGTCGTCACCCTGCGCTGAGCTCCGCTCGGGCACCCGGCGCGACAACCCGGACGCTGGTGCCACCTGCCTAGGCTGGGGCCATGAGCACTCACCTGCGCACGGCCGTCCGGATCGCACTCGGCGTGGCGATGGTCGGGGCAGGGACGCTGCACCTGACCACCCAGCGCGCGGAGTTCCAGGCCCAGGTGCCGCAGTGGTTCCCGCTCGACGAGGACTTCACCGTGCTCGCGTCCGGTGTCGTGGAGATCGGGCTGGGCGCGGCATTCGTCGCCCTGCCCGGGCGCAAGCGCCTGGTTGGCGGGTTGCTGGCCGCGTTCTTCGTGGCGATCTTCCCCGGCAACATCGCCCAATATGTCGAGGGAACCGACGCGTTCGGCCTGGACACCGATCGGGCGCGGCTGGTCCGGCTGTTCTTCCAGCCGGTGCTGGTGCTCGGTGCGCTCTTCGGTGGCGGCTGGTTGCGACGCAGGCCCCGCGGCTGAGCCTGATCGTTCAGGGCCTCGGTTAGTGTCGGGGCGTGAGCATTCTCGATGACGCCCGCCCGGGCATGAACCCCTACATCCGCCCCCAGGACGACCTGTTCGGTCACGTCAACGGCCGCTGGCTCGACGAGACCGAGATCCCCAGCGACCGCTCCAGCTGGGGCCCGTTCGTGCAGCTCGCCGACGTGGCCGAGGAGCAGGTGCGGGTGATCATCGAGGACCTCGCGGCCGCTGAGCCGTCGAAGCTCTCCGAGAGCGGCGCCAAGATCAACGCGCTGTACACCTCGTTCATGGACGTCGAGCGCGCCAACCAGCTCGCCCTGGCACCGATCCAGCCCCTCCTAGACGCGATCACCGCGGCGAAGGACACCACCGAGCTCGCCTCGCTGATCGGTGAGCTCGAGCGGGTCGGCGTGAGCGGCCTGTTCGGGTCCTACATCGACACCGACGACCGCAAGTCCGACCGCTACCTGTTCAACATCGGCCAGGGCGGGCTCGGGCTCCCCGACGAGTCCTACTACCGCGAGGAGAAGTTCGCCGAGGTGCGCACGGCGTACGTCGGCTATCTCGAGCGGCTCTTCACGATCGCCGGTCACGAGGACCCCGCGACGGCCGCCGCCGGCGTCCTTGAGCTGGACACCAAGCTGGCCAAGGGCCACTGGGAGCGCGCCGAGACCCGCGACGTGCAGAAGACCTACAACCTCACGACGTACGACGAGCTGGTCGCGCTCGCCCCGAACTTCGACTGGGCCGGCTATGTCCGCTTCCTCGGGGGCACCGAGGAGACCCTGGCCGAGGTCAACGTCCGCCAGCCCTCCTTCCTGGCCCACCTCTCCGCTGTCCTGGGCGAGGTGCCGATCGAGCAGTGGCGGCCCTGGTTGGTCACCCGCGTGCTCCGCTCGACCGCGCCCTACCTGCACGACGAGCTGGTCCAGGCCAACTTCGACTTCTATGGCCGCACCCTCAACGGCACCCCCGAGCTGCGCGCACGCTGGAAGCGCGGCGTGGCGTTCGTCGAGGGCGCGATGGGTGAGGCGGTCGGCGAGGAATATGTCTCCCGCCACTTCCCGCCGCGCTCCAAGGAGCTGATGGACGGGCTGGTCGCCAACCTGCTCACCGCCTACCGGGTCTCGATCGAGGCACTGGACTGGATGACCGAGGAGACCAAGCAGCGGGCCTACGAGAAGCTCGCGACCTTCCGGCCCAAGATCGGCTATCCGGAGAAGTTCCGCGACTACTCCGGGCTCAAGGTCTCGCCCGACGACCTGCTCGGCAACGTCGTCGCCGCGACCGCGTTCGAGACCGCACGCCAGCTCGCCAAGATCGGCTCCCCGGTCGATCGCGACGAGTGGTTCATGCTGCCGCAGACCGTGAACGCCTACTACAACCCGGGCACCAACGAGATCTGCTTCCCGGCCGGGATCCTGCAGAAGCCGTTCTTCTCCCCGGACGCGGACCCGGCCGAGAACTACGGCGGCATCGGCGCGGTGATCGGTCACGAGATCGGCCACGGCTTCGACGACCAGGGCGCGCAATATGACGGTGAGGGCAACCTCAACGACTGGTGGACCCCGGACGACAAGGCCGCCTTCGAGGTCAAGAGCAAGATGCTGATCGCGCAGTACGACGACTACTCGCCGCGCAACCTGCCCGACGAGAAGGTCAACGGCTCGTTGACCGTCGGCGAGAACATCGGTGACCTCGGCGGTCTCACCATCGGGCAGAAGGCCTATGCCATCTCCCGCAACGGCGAGGCCACCCAGGCCGACAACCAGCGCCTCTTCATGAACTGGGCCTACGTGTGGCGCACCAAGCGTCGCCTCGAGCAGGAGCGCCAGTTCCTCACCATCGACCCGCACAGCCCGCCGGAGTTCCGCGCCAACATCGTGCGCAACCTCGACGAGTTCCACCAGGCGTTCGAGACCGCCGAGGGTGACGGCCTGTGGCTCGACCCCGACCAGCGCGTGCGGATCTGGTGATGACCGGCGCCCAGCCGGTGGTCCTCGAGCCGCGCGAGCACTGAGCCGATGGACCCCGACACGTTCGACCCGGCGCACGGCCAGGGCGACTATCGGGTCCGGATGGACTGGGGACCGACCGGCGCGGCGGCGACGAGTGCGTCGTACGCCGTGGTGGTCGACGTGCTCTCCTTCACCACCACCGTCTCGGTGGCCCTGGACCAGGGCATCGAGGTGTTTCCCTACCGGTGGCGGGACAAGGGTGCGGCGGCCCATGCGATGCGGCACGGGGCGACCCTGGCCGTGGGCCGGTTCGAGGCGCTCGGCCTCGAGGGTCGCCACGTCTCCCTCTCACCGGCGTCGCTGCGCGAGTCCCACGACTTGGAGCGGCTGGTGCTGCCGAGCCCGAACGGGTCCTCGATCTGCTTCGAGCTGGCCAGCCCCGGCGCCGATCCGCAGCCGGGGCGCCGCGCAGGCAGTGCCGCCCGGATCGACGGCGGGCCGGAGCCGGCCACGGTGCTGGCCGCCTCCCTGCGCAACCGGCACGCGGTCGCGCAGTGGCTGGCCAGGCAGTTCTTCCGCGCCGGCCAGCTGGAGCACCGCCCGAGCGTGAGCGTGATCGCGGCCGGGGAGCGTTGGGCCGACGGTTCGCTGCGCCCGTGCGTGGAGGACCTGTGGGGCGCCGGATCGGTGATCGCCGCACTGGTCGACCTCGGGGTGGAGGGCCTCTCTCCCGAAGCGGGTGCGGCCGAGCAGGCGTTCCGGGCCGCCGAGCCGGAACTTGCGACCCTGCTCGCCGGCTGTGCGGGCGGTCGCGAGCTCGCCGACAAGGGGTTCGCCGCCGACGTCGCGGTCGCCGCCGAGCTGGACGCGAGCAGCGTCGTACCGCTGCTGGCCGGTGAGTCCTTCACCGACGCCGAGGCCTGAGCGAGCCGGAAGAGGCAGACCACAGCGTGACCCGGGCTGACGAGGGTTGCCCGCTCCGTGTAGGAATGGGGCATGGCTACCACTGCACTCAAGGGCAACACCGTGAACACGGTCGGCGAACTTCCGGCCGTCGGCGCCGAGGCGCCGTCCTATGACCTGGTCGGCGAGGGTCTCTCCTCGCTCACCGCGGCCGACGCAACCGGCCGCACGGTCCTCAACATTTTCCCGTCCGTCGACACCGGCATCTGTGCCGCCAGCGTGCGCAAGTTCAACGAGCTCGCCGCCGGCCTCGAGAACACCACGGTGATCAACGTGTCCAAGGACCTGCCGTTCGCCCAGGCCCGCTTCTGCGGCGCCGAGGGCATCGAGAACGTGAAGGTCGGCTCGGCCTTCCGCTCCTCGTTCGGTGAGGACTACGGCATCACCCTGGCCGACGGCCCGATGGCCGGCCTCCTCGGCCGCGCCGTGGTCGTCGTGGACGCCGACGGCAAGGTGCTGCACAGCCAGCTGGTTCCCGAGATCACCACGGAGCCCGACTACGACGCCGCGATCGCTGCGCTCGGCTGACCCACGCTTTCTCGAAGGACCCCGGCTCCGGCCGGGGTCCTTCGTGCATTCGGGGTTCTTCGTGCGCCGGGGCCCTGTGGAGGGGGCAGGGCTGTTGTCGCCCCACGCTGATAGACATGCGCCATGGGCTCTCCCGCAACCACAGACGACGTACGCCGCTCCGCCCGCGACGCCGCCGAGCAGCACCTCAAGGCGCTGGTCGGCCGTGACGACGCGCAGCTGCGCGAGGACCAGTGGACCGCGATCGAGGCACTGGCCGTGGACAAGCGCCGCGCGCTGGTGGTGCAGAAGACCGGCTGGGGGAAGTCGGCGGTCTACTTCGTCGCGACAGCCCTGCTGAGGGCCGAGGGCTCCGGACCGACGGTGATCGTGTCGCCGCTGCTGGCCCTGATGCGCAACCAGATCCAGGCCGCCGAGCGGGCCGGCATCCACGCGGTGACCATCAACTCCACCAACATCGAGGACTGGAGCCGGATCGAGGAGCAGATCGCTGCAGGGCAGGTCGACGTGCTGCTGGTCAGCCCTGAGCGACTGAACAACCCCGGCTTCCGTGACGACGTGCTACCCCGACTGGCGGCGACCACCGGACTGCTCGTGGTGGACGAGGCGCACTGCATCTCCGACTGGGGCCACGACTTCCGTCCCGACTACCGCCGGATCCGCACCATGCTCGACGACCTGCGCCCGGGCATCCCGGTGCTGGCCACCACCGCGACCGCCAACGAGCGGGTCACCCTCGACGTCGCCGAGCAGCTCGGCCAGGACGTCCTGGTCCAACGGGGCTCGCTGGACCGCGAGTCCCTGCACCTGGCCGTGGTCCGGCTCAAGACTGCCGAGCAGCGGATCGGCTGGCTGGCCGACCACCTCGGTGAGCTCGACGGCTCCGGGATCATCTATTGCCTCACCGTCGCGCAGACCCAGGAGATCGCTGCGTTCCTGCGGGCGCGTGGTCACACGGTGGCGGCCTACTCCGGCCAGACCGAGACCACCGAGCGCGAGGCCCTTGAGGCTGACCTCAGCACCGGCCGGGTCAAGGCGCTGGTGGCGACCTCGGCGCTCGGGATGGGCTTCGACGCGACCCTCGGCTTCGTGATCAACGTGGGCGCCCCGTCCTCGCCGGTGGCCTACTACCAACAGGTCGGCCGTGCCGGTCGTGGCACGTCGCGGGCCGACGTGGTGCTGCTGCCCGCGATCGAGGACCGCGACATCTGGAAATACTTCGCCTCGCTCGCGTTCCCGCCCGAGCAGCAGGTGCGCCAGGTGCTGGAAGCGCTCTCGGCCGCGGACCGGCCGATGGGCACGCCCGCTCTGGAGACGTTCGTCGATCTGGGCCGTTCCCGGCTCGAGATGATGCTGAAGGTGCTCGACGTCGACGGCGCCGTGCAGCGGGTCAAGGGTGGCTGGGTCGCCACCGGCGAGCCGTGGTCCTATGACGAGGACCGCTATCGCCGCGTCGCCGAGGCGCGCGAGAGCGAGCAGCAGGCGATGCTGGACTACCTGGCCACCGACACCTGCCGGATGCGCTTCCTGCGCCACCAGCTCGACGACGAGGTCGAGGTCGACTGCGGGCGCTGCGACAACTGCGGTGGCGTGAGCTTCTCCGACCAGGTCTCGGAGGCCTCGCTGGGTGAGGCGCACGAGCAGCTCACCCGACCCGGTGTCGAGCTCGCCGCGCGCAAGATGTGGCCGACCGCGCTCACCAACCTGGGCATCGACCTGAAGGGCAAGATCGCCGAGGCCCCCGCGACCGGCCGGGCGGTCGCCCGGATGACCGATCTGGGCCACGGCCAGGCACTGCGAGACCTCTTCCGCGACACCACCCCGGACGGGCCGGTGCCGGTTCCGTTGGTCCGTGCGGTGATCACCGTCCTCGAGCAGTGGCGACCGAACGCGGTCGGCATCGTCCACGTGGAGTCCCAGCGCCGCGGCCAACTCACCGCAGACTTCGCCGACGGGCTCTCGCGCTATCTCAAGATCCCGGTGGTGGGCCGGTTCGCGATCGTGGACCCGAGCATCGAACCGGGTCAGGGTGCGGCCAACTCCGCGCAGCGGGTGGCCGCGGTGCTGCGCCGCTACGAGTTGCAGGGCGACATCCCGGCCGGTCCGGTGCTCCTGCTCGACGACCTGGTCGACACCGGCTGGACGATGACGGTTGCCGCACGGGCGCTCAGGGCCGCCGGTGCCAGCGAGGTCCTGCCGCTGGCGTTGGGCACCCGGTGAGGTGAGCCCGCGGAGGTGGGCCCGTGAGGTGAATCCGGCGTGAGCAGCGCCGGGGTCCAAATGCACAGCGGGTGGGATCACAGTCATCGGACTGTGATCCCACCCGCTGCGTGTGCCGGGTCAGGCGTTGATCAGTGCGCCATCAGGACGGCCGGGTCGACCGGCTCCTCCGGGGGCTTGCGCGGCAGGAAGAACGCCGGGATCAGCACGCAACCGACGAGGACCGTGGCGACCACGAAGACCGTCGCGAACGACGACGCCATGTCGGCCGGGACCTGCGCCATCAGCGCCTGGAACTTCTCCGGGACGATGTCCCGCTCGGCCAGGAACGCCAGGAAGCGATCCGTGCCGCCGGCGATGTCCTTCTCGCCCACGCCGGCCTCGTCGAGGTCACGGGCGAGCTTCACCGAGGCATGGCTCTGCATCTCGTTGGTGAGGATCACCGAGAACAGGGCGGTGCCGATCGAGGCGGCGACCTGCTGGGTGATGTTCAGCAGGGTCGAGCCACGTGCGGTGTTGTGCGCGGTGAGCGTGGCCAGCGCCGAGCTCATGATCGGCATCATCGTCGATCCCATGCCCAGGCCCATCACGAAGAGCGAGCCGAGGATGTAGGCGTACGACGTGTTCTCGTCGACCATGGTGAACATCCCCATGCCGAGGGTGACCAGCAGGATGCCGACCAGCACCACCTTGCCGGGGCCCCTCTTGTCGGCCAGGAGGCCGGCGATCGGCATGGTGATCATCGCGCCCACGCCCTGCGGGGCGAGCAGCAGACCGGCCTTGAGCGCGGTCTCACCGCGCACCTGCTGGAAGTAGAGCGGGAACAGCAGGCTGGCACCGAAGAACGCGATCGCGAAGAGCATCATCGCGATCACTGCCACGGTCAGGTTGCGGTTGACGAACAGGCGCAGCTCGATCAGCGGGTGCTTGTTCTTGACGCTCAGCGCCCAGGGCACGAAGGCGACGATCAGCAACAGGCCGATGATCGCGGGTGCGAGCACCTCCGCGTGCCACAGTGAGCCGTGCTCGGGGATCGAGGAGACACCGTAGAGGAACGCTGCCAGACCGGGGGAGAGCAGGATCATGCCCAGCCAGTCGAAGGTCTCCGAGGGCTCGACGTTGTCCTTGGGCAGGACCAGGAATGCGTAGACGAAACCGATCAGGCCGATCGGCAGGTTGATCAGGAAGATCCAGTGCCACGAGGCGACGTCGATCAGCCAGCCGCCGAGGATCGGGCCGAAGATCGGGCCGAGGAGCATCGGGATGCCCATGATCGCCATCACTCGGCCGACCCGGTGCGGGCCCGCGGCGTGGGTCAGGATGGTCATGCCAAGCGGCATCAGCATGCCGCCGCCGAGGCCCTGCAGCACGCGATAGATCACCAGCTGGTCCAGCCCGGTGGCGGTCGCACAGAGCACTGATCCCGCGGTGAACAGGCCGACCGCGATCAGGTAGAGCCGCTTGGTGCCGAACCGGTCGGCAGCCCAACCGGTCAACGGGATCACCGAGGCCAGGGCCAGGGTGTAGCCGGTCATCGTCCAGGCGACCTCGGCCGAGGTCGCGTTGAAGTCGTTCTGGAAGGTCTCGAGCGCGACGGAGACGACGGTGATGTCGAGGATCGACATGATGCCGCCGAGGACGACGACCCCGGCGACCATCAGGACTGATCTGTCCAGCTTTTCGTCATCGGGCGCACTGCCGGTGGGCCGGCCCGGTTCTGCGGTAGTTGTATTTGGCACCCGCAGAGCCTAGAGAATCAACCCACCCCGGCGCACCCTACTTTCGACTAGCGCGAGTGTGTCCTGCCCCACCGTCAGCCCACAATCAGCCCACAGCCAGCCCACCGGGACCGGTCAGCCGACCAGGGTCTTCACCGCATCGACGATCTGGGGGTCGTCGGGGGTCACCGCCGGACGGAAGCGGGAGATCACGGTGCCGTCTCCGGCGATCAGGAACTTCTCGAAGTTCCACTGCACGTCACCCGCCTCACCGTCCTGATCGGGCGTGGCGACCAGCTCGGCATAGATCTCGTGGGCGTCGTCTCCGTTGACCTCGATCTTCTCGGTCATCGGGAAGCTCACCCCATAGCTGGCGGAGCAGAACTCGGCGATCTCCTCCGCGGTGCCGGGCTCCTGGCCCATGAACTGGTTGCAGGGCAGGCCGACGACGGTGAAGCCGCGGTCGGCGTACTCCTCGTGCAACTGCTCCAGGGCGGTGTATTGCGGGGTGAGGCCACACTTGGAGGCGACGTTGACCAGCAGGGCGGGCTTGCCACCGGTGATCTCGCCGAGCGTTGCCGGGGTGCCGTCGAGGCGGGCGATGGACATGTCGAGGATGCTCATGCAGCGAGCATAGGGAAGTGCCCGAAGCGCCATGCTTGGATCCGGGCCCGGTGGGTCGCCTGGTGACGTAGGGTGCGGTGCGACTCACTTGGGGGGTTCACACATGCGCACGAAGCGATCCGGAATCGTCCTGACCCTGGCCACCGTGCTGGCCGTGACGTTGCTCGATGTCGGCGGCACCGCGAACGCGGACCCGCAGGGCGACGAACCCCCGACGATGGCGGAGAAGAAACTCGCCGAGGAGCTCTCCTCCGAGTCGTTGCAGACCGAGGAACAGCCGGTCCAGGAGATCGAGCAGCTCTCCGCCGCACGCAAGGCTGCGGCCGCCAAGGAAGTGCGACTGACCAGCAACGGCGCCTGGTCCTGGTACATGGACCCTCGCGTCTTGGAGAGCAGCCGGGCCACCTATCTCGGCTATGTGGCCCGCAGCGGCTCGGTGATGCTGACCTCGGTGCGCCACTCCGACGCCCTGATGACCACGACCACGCTGCGCGCACGCCAGGAGCGCGATGACCACAACGCGCCGGCCCTGGTCCAGACACCGGGCCGCAAGATCGTCGCGTTCTGGGCGGGCCACGCGTTGGCTCCGGTGCGCTACCGGATCTCCCGGGGCGCCGACGACATCTCGGCAATGAGCGCGACCAGGAGCCTGAAGGGCTCGGGCCTGGAGAACGCCCCGGCGACCTATGTCCAGGCCTTCTACCTGCGCGGCTCCGGGCGGCCCTACCACCTGCTCACCCGGCGTGACTCGGACCGGATGTGGATGCTCACCACGAGCAAGGACCTGCGCACCTGGAGCAAGGCCGTCGAGGTGATCAAGCGGCCCAGCTGGAACGTCGACACCTGGCCCTACGTCGAGGCGACCTCTGATGGGTGGCGCCGGATCCACCTGACGATGACCGACGGACACCCCTCCAACGACGTGGACACCTCGCTGTTCCACATGTACTACCGCACCGACGACCACACCCTGCGTCGCAGCAGCGGCTCGGTGATCACCACGCTGAGTGCCACCCGGCAACGCCCGGCCAACCCGCGCCTGGGCACCACGATCTACAACGGACGCAGCATCGACGGACGGGTCCGGGTCTATGACGTGGCGCTGGCCGACGGCCGGCCCGCCGTCGTGTTCACCACGATCGACCGCAGCGTCTCGGCGCGGACCTACACCCACAAGTGGTCCCGGCTGGGCTACGACGGACGGTGGAAGACCTACACCCTGGCTCGGCGCCGGGGATCGCCGCGTGGGTTGGCGATCGACAGCGGGGACGGCTACAAGGTCCACCTGGTCAACGGTGTCGGCGGCGACGACCAGGTGCACGAGCTGAACACGCCCGACCACGGACGCACCTGGACCGCGACGCCGATCTCGGGCGCGGCCTCCGACCTGCGCAACCCGACCAGTCCGTGGGGTGCAGCGCAGAAGTTCAGCGTGTTGTGGATGAAGGGGCGCTACGACGGGTTCCGCGACTTCCGCACCGGGATCCGGGGCAGCACCACCGGCCACATCCCGATCACGCTCGGGTTGAGCGTGCCCAGTGATTGGCGCCGTACCGGCCGGGTCACCGGCATCGCCCGGCAAGGCATCGGTGGCCCCCGGGAGGCGTGGCTGAAGGTCTGGCTGCTGGTCAAGGAGCCGGGCGGGAAGCAGCGCTGGGTGCGCTCGGCGACGACCTCGAGCACCGGCCGGGTCAGCGTCCCGGTCAACCGGTTCTACAAGCGGGGCACCACGCTCCGGCTCTACACGAGCGGCGACGCGGAGCGCGGAGCGGCGTACTCCTCGGTCTTCACCGTGCGCTGAATGGGGTTGTCGCAGGGCCGGGCTAGGTTCACAGGGTGAGTTTCATCCCCGTCACCGGCCCGGCCACCTTCCATCCCGCCAGCCCGGCCGGGGAGAGCGTGGTCGAGTTCAGCGACGAACGGCGCACGGTGAGCCTGCCGATCCGCGCAGCCCTGCCCACGCTGACCAAGTCCCGCGGCCGCGACGACGTCCACCCGACGGTGTCGTTGCTCAGTGGCGCCGCACTGATGGGCATGCAGTTCGTCGCCGACGGCAAGCTCGAGCCGTCGCCCGAGGCGGGCTGGCGGATCACGCCGCTCTCCCGGGAGGACACCGAACGGGTGGTCCTGCTCGCCCGCTCGCCCGCACACGCCGAGGTCGACGACGCCGAGACCATGGTGCGCGGGATGCTCGACGCCGTCGCGGACGCTCTGCCCCGCTCGGCGCCGTCGGCCGTACGTCGTCCCGCCGCGGCCCCGCTGCGGCGCGGTGGCCGGTCCGAGAGGTTGGCGTCGAAACCGTTCTCGGCCAGCCTGCAGTCGCGGCTCGCCAAGCACCTCGAGCCGGACGACCGGCCGCACCTGGTCACCCTGAGCCTGCGGATGGAGGCCGACGAGGGCGAGCTGCTCGGCGGCTGCGTGCGGCTGGTGCTCCAGGTGCACGACGAGCTGAACCGACTGCACTTCGCCGAGGCCGCCCTGCTGTGGACCGAGTCCGGCCCCGATGCGGCGCACGGCTTCGGTGACCGGGCGCGGATGCATGCCACGATCGCGCTCCGCGCCGCCGCGCAGGCGTGGCCGGTGCTGGAGCGGCTGCTCGAGCTGGAGGTGCCCGACGAGATCACCCTCGACGCCGTCGAGCTGGCCTCCCTGCTCGATGACGGGGTCGAGGCACTGCGCGGGTGCGGCGTGGACGTGCTGTGGCCCAGGAGCCTGCAGGGAGCGCTGACCAGCGACGCCGTGCTCGACGCGTCCTCGGCCAAGGAGCGTGCGCGCGGCTCGAAGCAGGAGGAGCCCCTGGTCGACGGCCTCTTCGGCACCGAGGGCCTGTTCTCGTTCAAGTGGCAGCTCGCCATCAACGGCGATCCCCTCACCGAGGACGAGATGGAGCAGCTGGCCAGCGCGACGCGGCCGATCATCCGGCTGCGGGACAACTGGATCCTGATCGACACCGACACGGCCCGGCGCGCCAAGAAGCGCCTGATCCGCACCGTCAAGCCGGCCCAAGCGCTGGCCGCGACCCTGACCGGCGTGGTCGAGGTCGCCGAGCAGGACACCAAGGTCATCGTCGGCGCCAGCCTGCTCAAGGTCCGCGAACAGCTGAGGACCGCGGCGACGCGGGAGCCGATGGCCGTTCCGGCCGCCTTGCAGGCCCAGCTGCGCGACTACCAGAAGCACGGACTGACCTGGCTGGCCGAGATGACGTCACTGGGACTGGGGTGCTGCCTGGCCGACGACATGGGCCTGGGCAAGACCATCACCGTGATCGCCCTGCACCTGCACCGGCTCGAGGCCGGGCTGACCTCCGGACGGCCGACGCTGGTGGTCTGTCCCGCCTCCCTTCTGGGCAACTGGGAGGCCGAGATCCGGCGGTTCGCCCCCGGCACCCCGGTCCGTCGCTTCCACGGCAACCAGCGCTCGCTCGAGGACCTGGGCCCCGGCTTCGTGCTGACCACCTACGGCACGATGCGCTCGGATGCGGCCTCCGCAGGCGCCCATGCGCTGAAGTCGATCACCTGGGACCTGGTCGTGGCCGACGAGGCGCAGCACATCAAGAACCCGGCATCCTCCACGGCCAAGGCGCTGCGGACCATCGAGGCGCACGCCAGGATCGCGCTCTCGGGCACCCCGGTGGAGAACAACCTGACCGAGCTGTGGGCGATCCTGGACTGGGCGGTGCCAGGTCTGCTGGGCTCGCGCAACGCGTTCCGCAAGGTGTGGGCGGCGCCGATCGAGTCCGGTCACTGGCCGGCGAAGGCGAGCCAGTTCGCCGACCTGATCGAGCCGTTCCTGCTGCGCCGACGCAAGTCGGACCCGGGGATCGCACCGGAGCTGCCGGCCAAGACCGAGACCGACCACCCGCTGGCACTGACCCGCGAGCAGACCGTGCTCTACGAGACCCTGGTGCGTGAGTCGATGGAGCGCATCGAGCGGGCCGACGAGCACGCCCGCCGCGGCCTGGTGCTCGCACTGCTGACGGGGCTGAAGCAGATCTGCAACCACCCTGCGCACTACCTCAAGCAGGGCGGCGGCCGGCTGGCCGGCCGCTCGGAGAAGCTGGACCTGCTCGACGAGCTGCTCGGCACGGTCTTGGCGGAGGACGGCGCGGTCCTGGTCTTCACCCAATACGTCGCGATGGCCCGGCTGCTCTCCGAGCACCTGGTCACCGCCGGGGTGGACCACCAGCTCCTGCACGGCGGCACCCCGGTCCGTGAGCGCGAGGCGATGGTGGCCTCCTTCCAGGCCGGCGAGGTGCCGGTCTTCCTGCTCTCGCTCAAGGCCGGCGGCACCGGGCTCAACCTGACCGCCGCCGACCACGTCGTCCACTTCGACCGGTGGTGGAACCCGGCGGTCGAGGAACAGGCCACCGACCGTGCCTACCGGATCGGCCAGACCCGACCGGTGCAGGTGCACCGGCTGATCACCCAGGGCACCATCGAGGAACGCATCGCCGAGCTGCTCACCCGCAAGCGCGCGATCGCCGACTCGGTGCTGGCTCGCGGCGAGGCCGGCCTGACCGAGCTCGACGACTCCGAGCTCCGTGACCTGGTGACGCTGCGACGGAGAGACTGATGGGTGCGGTGACCCATCCCCGGTTCGCGCCCCGGCGCGGATCGAGACCGATGCCGTGGTGGAGCAAGGCGTGGTCGCGCGCCGTCGAGGAGGCGGCGTACCACCAGGACGAGCTGCGCACCGGGCGGGCGTTGGCCCGCCGCGGTGCGGTCGGCTCGATCACCGTGGGATCGGGCTCGCTGGTCGCCGCGGTCACCGAGGGTGACGACGCCTGGACGGTGCAGGTCACCGTCCCGGTGCTGGGCGAGGAGGCGATCGCGATCCTGGTCGAGTTGGTGGCCGCCGAGTCGGGACGCATCGCCGAGCTGGCGGCGGGCCAGCTGCCGCACCAGCTGATCGAGGACGCGGAGGACTCCGGCGTCGAGCTGTTGCCCTACGGCTCCGAGCTGGCTGCCGAGTGCTCGTGCCAAGCCTGGGCGCAACCGTGCGTGCACGGCCTCGCGGTGCTGACCCAGTTCACCTGGCTGATCAATGACGACCCGTTCCAGCTGCTGCTCCTGCGTGGTCTCGCCAAGGAGACGCTACTGGCGCGACTGCATCGGCGCTCCGTGGCGGCGGCAGGCCCATCCGCAGACGCAGGCGCAGCTGGGGAGGGGGCCGAGGACGAGGCCGACGTGGACGCGGCGTACGACGCTGCGGTGCGCGCGGCCCGGATCCTCCAGGTGATCGAGTCCGGCGGGGACCCGGACCACCTGTTCTGAGCCGGGCCGGTCAGGACAGGCCGCGCCAGGGGTCCTCGCGGCGCCACAGCGTCGGGAAGTGCAGCTGGACGCCGTCACGCCGGGCGTGGTCGTCGAGCAGACGCATCGTCCGGTCGAGGTCGTCGCCCGCGAAGGGCAGCGCCCGCAACGGCCGGTCGAGCGGACGGAAGAAGTCGTCCCAGTGGATCAGCACGACGCGCTTCGCGCCCACGGCGCGCACCGTCTCGTTCCAGAACGTCGCGATGTAGTCCTCGCTCTGCACCCCGAGCTGGCCGACGCCGAGATAGACGACGTCGGCGTGGTGTCCCGCCAGCGCGCCGGGCACGAATCCGGCGCTGCCCTGCACCAGGACCGAGGGGCCGGACTGGTGCGCGACGATGATCGACCAGGCCTCGCCGCACTTGTAGGCAGCCGCGCGGGCCGGCGTACGCACCGGCTCGGTGATCGTCCCCGGATAGCGGTCCGGCGGGCAGTGGCTGCTCTCGACGTGGGTGATCGTGAAGTCGCCGTACGTCGTGGGCACGCCCGGGGTGACCACCGTGAGGCGATTCTCGGCGAGCCCGTGCCCGCGGCCGATGTTGGCCGTCGAGGTGCCGCCGACCAGCTGCGCGCCGGTCCGCTCGGCCACGACCGCCGAGTCCATCGCGTGGTCAAAGTGGCTGTGCACGGGCAGCACCGCGTCCGCCCGGTCCACGTCCATGTGGTTGAGCGCGGCATCGATCCTGGCGTCGTCGACCTGGAGCCTGCCCAGGGCGACCTTGGCCAGGGAGGGCCGGGAGAAGAACCCGTCGGTGAGCAGCGAGGTGGTGGTGTCGGTGATCAGCAGGGTGGAGACGCCGAGGAAGGTGATCGACAGGTTCCCGTGCGCGACCGGGACGTCGAAGCGGTCGCCATAGGCGTTGATGTCGGGACGTCCCAGGCGAAGGCGCATGGTTGTGAGGCTAGCCGCGCGCCTCGACGCGTACGGCGACGGTGGTCAGCTCGTTGCGCCCGCGCAGCAGCACCGGCTCACTGGGCTGCCAGTGCTCAGCCTCCTGTTCGGTGGCCGCGGCCACGGTGGCGGCGGTGACCAGGACCTCGCCGGGCACGTCCTTGGACAGGTCGGTGAGCCGCGCTGCGCTGTTCACCGCGTCACCGATCACGGTGTACTCGAACCGGGTCTCGTCGCCGATGTTCCCGGCCACCACATCACCGGTCGAGACCCCGATCCCGAAGCCGATCTCGGGCACCTCGACGCGGAGCCGGTCGGCCATCGCGCGCGCCGAGGCGAGCGCCGCGGTCGCATGGTCGTCGTGCTCGACGGGCGCACCGAAGATCGCCAGCGCCGCGTCGCCCATGAACTTGTTGACCAGCCCGCCACGGGCGTCGACCTCGCTGATCACCACCGAGAAGAACCGGTTCAGCATCGCCACCACCTCCTGGGCGGAGTGCTGGGTGGCGAAGGTGGTGGATCCCTTGAGGTCGATCATCAGCGTCGAGACCGTCGAGGTGGTCCCGCCCATCTCGACCTGGTCCAGCGACGAGGCGGCCTCGGCGACCTGCTCACCCACGTGCCGGTTGAACAGGTCCCGGATCCGTTCGCGCTCGGCCAACCCGCTCGACATCGCGTTGAACCCGTGCTGGAGCTCGCCCAGCTCGGTGCCGTCATAGACCACGATCTGTTCGCCGAACTCACCGACGCGGATCCGACCCAGCGCACGGCGTACGGCCAGCAGCGGACCGACCACTGCGCGGGCGGTGAGGTCGGTGACCAGCAGCCCGAAGAGCAGGATCACCCCCGACAGGCCGAGCACGACGACGGCGAACTGCCGCGAGGAGGCGTTCGGGACGGCGAGCACGACGATCGCTCCGACCACCAGGCCGAGCACCGGCGCCGCGGTGCCCAGGCCCCAGAAGATCAGCAGCCGGCCGCGCACGCCCATCCCGCGCGAGCGGGTCAGCTCGGTGTCGGTCAGCGCGCGTGCGGCGATCGGGCGGAGCACGAACTCGGTGATCAGGTAGGCCACCGAGCTCACCACCACGCCGGCGATCACGACGGCAAACGCGATGCTGAGGATCGCGGCCGGCTGCAGCACGATCGCCAACCCGGTGAAGAGCAGCGCGCCCGCACCCCACAACGCGGCCTGCATCAGGCTCAACCGCCACGGCAATCTGAGTGCGGCATACCTCTGCGCGGGGGTCGGCACCTCGTCGTTGGTCGCCCACCGCAGGGCGCGCACGGTGCTGATCGTGCCGTACGTCGTGCCGACCAGGACGGCGACCAGGACGTAGGCCGGGGTGGTGATCGCGAGGGCGAGGCTGAACGGTCGGTTGATCGGCTCGCCGGGGATGATCACGAACGCGAGCGCCACCACCACGGCCGCGCCGATCACGTTGGTGCCGACCAGCAGCACGGTGAGCAGCACCTGGATCCGGACGCGCAGCTGGCGCGGCCCCTGGTCAGCCGGGCCGAGCAGGAGGGAGCCGAAGGCTCGGGAGTCCGATCGCGTCACGAGGTGATTGTTGCCGTACGGCGTGCCCGCGGCCAGCAATCGCCCAAGTTCGGGCCGGGTCAGCCTCGGAAGACCGAGACCGCCCAGTCGCTCTCGTCGGTGAACGGGTCGAGGTTCCAGGTGCCGAAGCGGTGCTCGAGCTGCCACCCGGCGGCGACCCCGTGCTGGTCGAGGTCGGCCAGCGGATAGGCGCGGTCGATGTGGAAGCCGAAGACGGCCCGGCCGTTCGGGGCCAGGATGCGCGACATCGCCTCGAGGATCCCCGCCTCGGATCCGGGTTCGACGAAGGCCATCACGTTGCCGGTGCAGACGATCAGGTCGAACGTGCCGAGGTCCTCGGAGAGGTCGACGAGGTCCAGGACGCGCAGGTCGGCCTCCGGGTGCTGTTCGCGGCCGGCCTCGATGAGCAGCGGATCGGCGTCCACGCCGATCACTTCGTGGCCGCGCAGGGTGAGGGCGTTGGTGATCCGGCCGGCGCCGCAGCCGGCGTCGAGGATGCGGCTGCCGGGGGTGGCCATCGCGTCGATCAGGCGGGCCTCGCCGTCGATGTCGTTGCCTTCGGCGGCAATCCGGACGAACCGCTGGGCGTATTCCTTGCGTTGCTCCAGGGACCGCTCGGTGAACCAGCGGGTGCTCTTCTCGGACGTCATAGTCCCAATCCTCTCTCGGCCATCTCCTGGAGCAGGTCCCGCATCGCGGGCTCCGGAAGGAAGGCGCTGTGCGGGGTGGAGTTGAGCAGGCCGAACGTGGCGTGCGCACGGGCCTGCGCCTCGACCTGGTCGAGGGCGGGGTCGAGCGTGCGCAGCTGCGTGGCCCACAGGTCGACGTACTGCCTCTGCAGCGTCCGGACCCGTTCGCGCGCCTCGTCCGGCAGCGAGGACCAGTCGCGGTCCTGGACGATGATCAGCGCCTTGTTGGCCAGGGCGAAGGAGATGTGCCAGTCGATCAGGGACGCGAGAGCGGCGCGGGGTTCTGCTGCTCCGGCGACCCGCTGCTTGCCCTCGCGGAGCAGCTCCTCAGAGATCGAGACCAGCATCTCGGCAAGGATCGCGTCCTTGGCGGGGAAGTGCTTGTAGAGCGCGGGTCCGCTGATGCCGACCGCCCCACCGATCTCGCCGACGGAGACGCCGTGGAAGCCGCGCTCGGCGAACAGCGTCGCGGCGGTGGCGACGATCTGTTCGCGACGGCTCATGACCCAAGGTTAGCGATCCTTCACCTGCGGTGCCGGATCGCGATCGGAGGGGTTGCATTCCGACAGCAGGTTAGTGATCATTAACCACATGAGTGAGACCCAGAGCGACGTCACCATGCGCGGACTGGCCGACGACCTGCGCGCCCGGCTGGCCGCCGTACGCAACGACGGCGCCGGTGGCAGCCCGGCCGCGCGCACCAAGCACACCGACCGCGGCAAGCTGCTGGTCCGCGACCGGGTGGACCGGCTGCTCGACCCCGGCAGCCCCTTCCTCGAGCTCAGCGCTCTGGCGGCCACCGGAATGTACGAGGCCGCCGAGGGCGAGAACACCGTCCCCAGCGCCGGCATGGTCACCGGACTCGGCATGGTCAGCGGCCGGTTGTGCGTGATCATCGCCAACGACGCCACCGTCAAGGGCGGCACCTACTACCCGATCACGGTCAAGAAGCACCTGCGTGCCCAGGAGATCGCCCGCGCCAACAAGCTCCCGGTCATCTCGCTCGTCGACTCCGGCGGCGCCTTCCTGCCGATGCAGGACGACGTCTTCCCCGACCGCGAGCACTTCGGCCGGATCTTCTTCAACCAGGCCAACATGAGCGGCGAGGGGATCCCCCAGATCGCCTCGGTGATGGGCTCCTGCACCGCCGGTGGCGCCTATGTCCCCGCGATGTCGGACGAGACCGTGATCGTCAAGGACCAGGCCACGATCTTCCTCGGCGGTCCGCCGCTGGTGAAGGCCGCGACCGGTGAGGTCGTCACGGCCGAGGACCTCGGCGGCGGTGACGTGCACGCCCGCAAGTCCGGCGTCGTCGACCACCTGGCCAATGACGACGCCCATGCGCTGGCGATCGTGCGCGGGATCATGGAGACCGTGCCCAACGCCCCCGCGAGCCCGTGGGAGGTGCACGAGGTCGAGGAGCCGCTCGAGGACCCCGCGGGCCTGTACGACGTGGTGCCCGCCGACACGCGCACGCCGTACGACGTACGCGACGTGATCCGCAAGATCGTCGACGGCAGCCGCTTCCAGGAGTTCAAGCAGCTCTACGGCGAGACCCTGGTGACCGGGTTCGCCCGGATCTGGGGCCACCCGGTCGGCATCGTGGCCAACAACGGGATCCTGTTCAGCGAGTCCAGCCTCAAGGGCGCGCACTTCATCGAGCTGTGCAACCAGCGCAAGATCCCGCTGGTCTTCCTGCAGAACATCTCCGGCTTCATGGTCGGGCGCGAATACGAGAATGGCGGCATCGCCAAGGACGGCGCCAAGCTGGTCACCGCGGTCGCCTGCAGCGTGGTGCCCAAGTTCACCGTCGTCATCGGTGGCTCGTTCGGCGCCGGCAACTACGGCATGTGCGGACGCGCCTATGACCCGCGCTTCCTGTGGATGTGGCCCAACGCCCGGATCTCGGTGATGGGCGGCGAGCAGGCCGCCTCGGTGCTCTCGACCATCAAGCGCGACGGCATCGAGGCCAAGGGTGGCGAGTGGAGCGCCGAGGACGAGGAGTCCTTCAAGGCCCCGATCCGCGACCAGTACGAGGCCCAGGGCTCGCCGTACTTCTCCACCGCCCGGATCTGGGACGACGGTGTGATCGACCCCGTCGACACCCGTCGCGTGCTCGGGATCGGCCTCGAGGCCGCCGCCCACGCGCCGGTTCCGCAGCCCAACTACGGCGTCTTCAGGATGTGATCGCAGTGGCCTCGACCGATCGCTCACCTGCTCGCTGCTCGACCACCGGGAGAATCCCATGCTGAGTTCCGTCCTCATCGCCAACCGCGGCGAGATCGCGCTTCGGGTGATCCGTGCCGCCCGTGCGCTCGGCATCCGCAGCATCGCGGTCTACACCGACCCCGATGCCGGCGCGCCGCACGCGCGCGAGGCCGACCAGGCCGTGCACATCTCCTCCTACCTCGACATCGATGCCGTCGTCTCGGCCGCGCAGGAGACCGGCGCCAGCGCCATCCACCCCGGCTATGGCTTCCTCTCCGAACGCGCCGAGTTCGCTCGGGCCGTCGAGGAGGCCGGCCTCAAGCTGGTCGGCCCGAGCTCGACCGTGATGGAGCAGATGGGCCGCAAGGACGCCGCCCGCGAGATCGCCGTCGCCGCCGGAGTGCCGGTGGTCCCCACCAACGCCGACGAGTTCCCGGTCCTGGTCAAGGCCGCCGCCGGCGGTGGCGGCAAGGGCATGCGCATCGTGCGCAGTGCCGAGGAGTTCGACGACGCCGTGGCCGCCGCCAAGCGCGAGGCCGCCAGTGCCTTCGGCGACGACACGATCCTGGTCGAGAAGTACGTCGAACGCGGCCGCCACATCGAGGTGCAGGTCATCGCCGACCACCACGGCAACGTGGTCCACCTCTTCGAGCGCGACTGCTCCACCCAGCGCCGCCACCAGAAGGTGCTGGAGGAGGCTCCCGCCCCGACGATCAGCAGCGAGACGCGCCAACTCGTCCTCGACTCCGCGGTCGCGCTGTCGAAGCAGGTCGGCTACACCAACGCCGGCACCGTCGAGTTCCTGCTCGACGAGGCCACCGGTCAGGCCTACTTCCTGGAGATGAACACCCGCCTCCAGGTCGAGCACCCGGTCACCGAGGCCGTGGTCGCCCACAACCCGGCCGGCGACAAGGTCGACCTCGTCCAGCTGCAGCTGCGGATCGCGGCCGGTGCCGAGCTCCCGTTCGGCCAGGACGACCTCTGGGTCGACGGGCACGCGATCGAGGCCCGGGTCTATGCCGAGGACCCGTTCAACGACTTCCTTCCGCAGGCCGGCACCGCCAGCCTGGTGCACTGGCCCGAGCTGGCCCGGATCGATGCCGCCCTGGAGACCGGGCAGGTGGTCAGCACCAGCTTCGACCCGATGCTCGGCAAGATCATCGTCCACGGCGCCGATCGGGAGGCGGCCCGCACCGCCCTGGTCCGCGCGCTCGACCAGGCCACGATCTTCGGGCTGACCACGAACACCGGCTTCCTGCGCGCGCTCGCGGCCTCCGACGAGTTCCGCGACGCCACCATCGACACCGCCTGGCTCGACCGCAACCAGGTGCCGACACCGGAGAACGACATCGCCCGGATCTTCGCTGCCTGGGCGGCCGCGCCCGAGGTCGGCCGCGGTCCGGGCCAGCTCGACGGTTGGCGTGACGGTGCCCGTCCGGCCCCGATCACGATCGAGCTCGACCGCGACGTGGTCGTCGACCGGGCCGCCGGCACCGTGGACGGCAACCCCGTCGTCGAGTCGCACTCGCACGGCAGCCGCGTCGACTGCAGGCGGACCGTGCTCGCCATCGACGGCACCCGGCACGGGGCCACCACCGCGGTCACCGCCCACCGGGTCGAGGTCGTGCACCGCGGCCAGCGTCACGTCTTCGCCCGCCCCGACCTCTTCGCCGACCAGGGCCCAGCGGTCGGCGATGGCACCATCCTGGCCCCGATGCCGGGCACGGTGCTGACGGTCAACGTGGCAGTCGGCGACCGGGTCAGCGCAGGCGACCCGCTCGGCGCGATGGAGGCGATGAAGATGGAGCTCGCCCTCAAGGCTCCCTTCGACGGCACAGTGGTCGAGGTGAACCACGCGGCCGGGGAGCAGGTCGCGCTGGGCGTCGTACTGTTCACGGTGGATCCCGACTCCGAGGAGGCCGCCGAATGACCGCCCTGCCCGCCAAGGTCACGATCTGGGAGGTCGGCGCCCGCGACGGCCTGCAGAACGAGAAGTCCGTGGTCGACGTGCAGACCAAGGCCGAGTTCGTACGCCGCCTGCTCGCCGCTGGCCTGCCGATCGTCGAGGCAACCAGCTTCGTGCACCCCAAGTGGGTGCCGCAGCTCGCCGACGCGGCCGAGCTGATGACGATGCTGGACAACCCCGATCTCCCGGTGCTGGTCCCCAACGAGCGTGGCCTGGACCGGGCGCTGGAGCTCGGCCTCAAGCACATCGCGATCTTCGGCAGCGCCACCGAGACCTTCGCCAACAAGAACCTGAACCGCAGCCTGGACGAGCAGTTCGCCATGTTCGAACCGACGGTGGTGCGTGCGCGCGAGGCCGGGATGGACGTCCGCGCCTATGTCTCGATGTGCTTCGGCGACCCGTGGGAGGGTGCGGTCCCGATCGACCAGGTGGTCTCGGTGGGCAAGCGACTCTTCGACCTCGGTGCCAGCCAGCTCAGTCTCGGCGACACGATCGGGGTCGGCACCGCCGGCCACGTCAAGCAGCTGATCACCGCCTTCGGCGAGGCCGGACTCGGCACCGACGCGCTCGCGGTGCACTTCCACGACACCTACGGCCAGGCGCTGGCCAACGCCTATGCGGCACTCGAGGTCGGGATCACCACCTTCGACGCCAGCGCCGGCGGCCTGGGCGGCTGCCCCTATGCCGAGAGCGCGACCGGCAACCTGGCCACCGAGGACCTGGTCTGGATGCTCAACGGCCTGGGCATCGAGCACGGCGTGGACCTGGACTCGCTGGTCGCGACCAGCGTGTGGATGGCGGAGAAGCTCGGTCGGGAGAGCCCGAGCCGAGTGGTCACCGCCCTCGCCTGAGGCCGCACCCCACGACGTACCCCCAAATCAACGCTGACCCGTCGTGAATTCACATCCTGCGTAGCCGCAGAACGCGAATTCACGACGGGTCAGCGTCGCAGGTGGTCCGGGTCAGCGCTTCTTGTTGAGTTGGGGGCGTGCCAGCAGCTCCTTGGCCGCATAACGACCGATTCGCCAGGTCGACCACGCATCGGCGCTCATCCCGACCGCACCGCCGAGCACCGGGACGCGCCGACCGACGGTGGTGGCCATCCGCTTGCCGGCCACGGCCGAAAGGAGCTCGGCGGCGACGACACCGGAGATCGTGGTGTCCAACTGAGGGTCATGGGCCGGCGCGGTCGCGATCGCCATCGGGGGAGCAGGGATCCGGCCCTCCTTGATCACCCGCTTCACGTCGGACTCACCGAGCAGGCAGAGCAGTACGGCGGTCTGCACCTTCGGGTCGGCGAGGTCATGACCCCGCAGCGAGGCGATGACGGCGACCATCCGAACCTGGATCAGCGCCAGGCCGGTGATGTTGACGGGGATGGTGGCAGCCGCGGTGACGA
The DNA here is from genome assembly GCF_013408415.1 of Nocardioides daedukensis. Lineage (NCBI taxonomy): Bacteria > Bacillati > Actinomycetota > Actinomycetes > Propionibacteriales > Nocardioidaceae > Nocardioides > Nocardioides daedukensis. Next base: position 2,469,966 of record NZ_JACCAA010000001.1, read on the forward strand.
GACCGCCGATGTTGGTCGCGAAGCCCTGCGCGCCGGCGTACTCCACGTGGCGCAGGATGGTCTTGTCGACCGCCTCGTCGACGTTACCGCCGGCCTTGGCGAGCTTGTTGCTCGCGGCCTCGGCCGCGGAGTCCAGCGGTCCGATGCCCTCGATGGCGCGCTTGAGTGCCTCGCGGATGAAGCCGTGGGTGTATTGCGGCGCCAGGTCCGTGATCTTCGGAGCGAACTTCTTGCCGACCGTGCTTCCAATGCCCATGCGGACATCCTAGGCAGGCGTTCGCGATCACTAGGCTGTCCGCGTGCCGACCGAACCAGACGCGACTCCTTGGGATTTTCCCGATCCCAGCGGTGTGCCCGACGACCTGGTCGCCCTCGGGGCCGACCTGCGCCCCGGCACCCTGCTGCGCGCCTATCGGTCGGGCTTCTTCCCGATGCCGGTCGACGGCGAGCTCGGCTGGTGGTCGCCGCAGCGCCGCGGGGTCCTGCCGCTGGACGGCGTACGCATCACCCGCTCGTTGCGCAAGTCCTGCAAGCAGTTCGAGATCCGCGTGGACACCGCATTCGAGGAGGTCATCGACGCCTGCGCCGACCCGTCGCGGGACGGCAGCTGGATCGAACCCGAGATCCGCACCGCCTACGTCGAGCTGCACCGGCTCGGCTGGGCGCACTCGGTCGAGGCCTGGCGCGACGGCGAGCTGGCCGGGGGACTGTACGGCGTTGCCGCGGGCGGACTCTTTGCCGGCGAGTCGATGTTCCACCGGGTCCGTGACGCCTCCAAGGTGGCCCTGGTCGGGCTGGTGGAGCTGCTCGACGACGGCCGCGAAGAACGGCTGGTCGACGTGCAGTGGCAGACCGATCACCTCGAGACGCTGGGCGTGGTGGAGATCGCGCGGGTCGACTACCTGGCTCGTCTGCGCGCGGCGCTCGCGCTGCCGCTGCCCGAGCGCTTCGACTGATGAGGCACCCTTGTCCACAGCGACCCACCCGTGAGGAATGAGCACGATGAGCCGATTCACTCTTGCCTGCGCCGCCACACTGATGGCGCTCGGCCTGCTCACCGCCTGTGGTGACGATTCGTCCGGGGGAGGAGCCACCCCGACCCCCGAGGGGACCAGCAGCGCCTCCCCGCAGCTTCCGGGCAGCGGCACGGACGCACCGGGCGCTCCGGAGGGTGAGTCGACCTCGGCCGACGACGGCCCCACGGTGCCGCTGCCGACGACGACTGTGAAGGGCACGGACGCGCCGTACTGCCAGGCCGCCCTCGAGGCCGGGCTGGCCGCAGACATCCAGTCCCTGCGCAGCTCCATCACGGTGCTCGCCACCAGCCTGCCGAGCCGGGCCGACAAGGAGGTCGTCGAGGGGCTGGAGCTCCTGCGCGACCTCTATGCCGACGCCGACGACCTGGCCTCCGCGGGTGAGGTCTATGCCGACGCGTCGAAGTCCGAGCAGGCAAAGATGGACACCTACTTCGCCTTCCAGTCGAAGACGTGCGACTGAACAAACGGTGTCGGCCGGAGTTTCTGAGAAGATCTTGAGAATGGCATGTGTAGAAACAGGCCTGGGTGGGCAGGGTGCCCTCGATATCCCTGAGTAGTTCACTGGAAGGTGAAAAAATGCGTACCAAGCGACTTGCACTCGTCGGAGCCAGCCTTGTCCTGATGGGCGGCATGACCGCGGCGTGTGGTGGTGGCGCTTCGGGTGCGCCCGACGACGCCTCCAAGAAGGAGTTCTGCGCCGCCGTAAAGAAGACCGGTGAGCAGGGCAGCGACGCTGACAAGATCAAGGACGCCTACGAGGACCTGGTCGAGGTCGGCACCCCCAAGGGCATGCCGGACGACGCCCGCAAGGGCTTCGAGGTCTTCGCTGACGCCATCGACGAGGCGGACGAGGACGACAAGGAAGCCCCCTACGAGGGCGACAAGGACAAGGAGAAGCAGGTCGAGGCCTACTTCACCTACGTGGGCGAGACCTGCAGCTGATCTGATCACGCCGTACGGGCGTCACCGGCCTCAACGCCGGTGGCGCCCGTACGTCGTTCCGGCACCGCGGTTCGCGGCGGGCTTGGCACCGTTGCGTAGCGTCGGGTCGCGAGTCACATCAACTGGTCCATCCGTGCGCGTTCAGCCCACAAGGTTGTGGGCACGCTGAACGTGCGAACCCCGGAACCCGATTCCGATGGACCCGAACCCCAGAAGGTTGAGATTCACAATGCGCACCACGCGACTTTCCCTCGTTGCCGCGAGCCTCGTTCTGCTCGGCGGGATGACCGCTGCCTGCGGCGAGGACGACAAGGACAGCGACAAGAAGAGCGACTCGAACAACTCCGCCTCGCCGACCCCCGGTCCTGAGTCCGAAGGCACCGAGGAGGAGTCTCCCGCGACTCCTGAGGAGAGCCAGCCGGCGGCCGACGGCGAACTGGCCGCGTTCTGCCAGGCCGTCGTGGCGGCCGGCCAGGCCGAGTCCAGCGGCGACTACAAGAAGGCTCAGGAAGCCTGGGATGCGTTGCACGACATCGAGCCCCCGGCCGACATCCCGGCCGATGCCAAGGAAGGGTTCGACTTCTATCACGAGGTCCTGACCGGCTCGAAGGACGCGGAGACCGCGAAGAAGGCCTTCGACGCCAACCCGGACGCCAAGAAGAACCTCCAGGCGTTCTCGGGCTGGATCGGCCCCAAGTGCGCCGATGCCCTCGGCGGACAGCAGTGACGTCCTGCCACTGAGCAGCCCGGGTGCGGGTGTCGCGGTCTGATGACCGGGGCACCCGCTCCTGCATTTCAGGGGTCGTCGTGGCGGGCCGACCGATCGTCCGTCATGATGAACGAGGTCCAGAGTCCACGATCGCCAGGAGAACCCACATGCGGCTGGTTGCCATCGCCTCCGTGTTCGCCATCGCTCTGACTGCGGCGGGGTGCACCAACGAGGACAAGTCCGACAACCGTCCGGACGAGGGCACGACCCAGCTGAGCGCGAAGGAGTTCTGCGAGGAGCTCGACGCCGCCCAGGAGCGGGAACGACTCAAGGATCTGCAGAAGGACGTCGCCGCGATCCAGGAGGCCGGCATCGTCCGCAAGGACGTGCCCTCAGAGGTCCGCGAGGGCTTCGAGCTGTGGGCCGGGATCGTGGAGATCGTCTTCGAGAAGCGTGCCATCGCCCAGGTCGAGGAGGACGTCAGCGAGCTCGAGAGCCTGCAGCTGAAGGCCTATCACGACTGGGTCGACAAGAACTGCTGATCAGCTGGTCCCGCACTGCGTCAGAGGACCTGCGGGTCCTGACCGGTCTCGCTGAGCATCGGTCGTCCGGCCGCCGCCCAGTCGAGCATGCCGCCGTCGAGGTTCACCACGTCGCGCCCCTGGCTCACCAGCCACGCGGATGCCTGTGCGGAGCGGCCGCCGACCTTGCACACCACCAGGGTCTGCTCGAGGGGTACGTCGTCGAGTCGCTCGCCGAGCTCCATCATCGGGATGTGCAGGGCGCCCTCGATGTGGCCGGCCCTCCACTCGGCGTCCTCGCGGACGTCGAGGACGTGGAGGCCTGCGGGAAGCGGGTTGGGGACGGCGTCGATGCTCACGGTGGGAACTCGCATGGGACCCAGCCTACGGACTGCAGCTACTTGAGGAACTTGCTGGTCCGTCGATCTGCGAGCGGCTTTCCGCCGGTCTGGCAGGTCGCGCAATATTGCAGGCTCGAGTCCGCGAACGACACCTCCCGCACGATGTCGCCACACACCGGGCACGCCTTGCCGGTCTTGCCGTGCACGGCCAGGTTCGACTTCTTCTCACCCTTGAGCTCGCTCATCGCCACGCCGTCCGCGCGCTGCACGGCGGCGGAGAGCACGTCGCGGATCGCCGCGTGCAGCAGCGCGACCTGGTCGGCGTCGAGTGAGCTGGCCGGCGTGAACGGGGACATCTTCGCGGCATGCAGGAGCTCGTCCGAATAGGCGTTCCCGATGCCGGCGATGGTGCCCTGGTGGCGCAACACGCCCTTGAGTTGCGAGCGACCGGCGTCGGTGAGGATCTGCTGCAGGACATCGACAGTGAACGCGTCGTCCAGGGGATCGGGGCCGAGGCGGGCGATGCCCTCGACGTCCTGCGGTGAGCGTACGACGTACAGCGCGAGACTCTTCTTGGTCCCGGCCTCGGTGATGTCGAGCCCGCTGCGCTCGTCGGTTTCGGGGTCGTCGAGCACGATCCGGACCGCGAGCGGTGACTTTCCACCAGGGCGTGGTGGGGTCTCGGGGACCTCGTCGCGCCAACGGATCCAACCGGCGCGTGCCAGGTGGACGATCAGGTGGATGCCGCCTGTGGAGATGTCGATGAACTTGCCGTGTCGCGTGACGCCCTCGACGAAGGTGCCCTCCACGGCGGAGAGCGGCGGGTCGAAGGTCTTCAGCGCGCTGAACGCGGCAAGGTGGACGGCGCTGATCACGCGACCGTCGAGGCGGGCGGCCAGGTCGTGGGTCAGTGCCTCGACCTCGGGCAACTCGGGCATGTCGGCCAGCCTAGTCGGGTGTTCAGCCTGGTCGGGTGATCTGCCTGGTCGGGTGATCTGCGGCGAAGCGATGACAAGCGGGCAGGACCGGCCGCATCATGGAGGGGTGAGTGCACTGCCGATCCCCACGCCACTGCCCCAGACGGGCTCGATCTTCGTCGACTCCCGCGGCGGCGGACGTGCCATGCGCCTTTCCTGGCACCACGACGCCGGCCTGGTCGTGCTATCGCTGTGGCGCGAGAACGTCTGTGCCGGGTCCTTCCGGCTCGGCGTCGACGAGGTGCCGGAACTGATCGAGGCGCTGCGGAGCGGTCTGGACACGGCGTACTCCCTGGCGGCGGGACACCGGGCCCATGAGCGTGCGGCCGCTGGCGACCTGTCCGGTGATTTGTCCGGAGCCTCCTGATACGACTCGCTAGGAATGTCTACGGACTTTGCTAGACAGCCCGATAGCCTCCAATCGTGGACCCGATCAGGAACCCCTACGCGCCCGGCGCCGGCCAGCGGCCGCCCGAGCTCGCCGGTCGCGACGAGCAGCTCGCCGCCTTCGACGTCGTGCTCGAGCGCGTGGCTCGGGGGCGTCCGGAGCGTTCCCTGGTCCTGACCGGACTGCGCGGTGTCGGCAAGACCGTCCTGCTCAACGCGCTCCGCTCGTCCGCGGTGCGTCGGCACTGGGGGACCGGCAAGCTCGAGGCGCGTCCCGACCAGGGCCTGCGGCGCCCACTGTCTTCTGCCCTGCACCAGGCGATCCGCGAGCTCGGCCACCCCCAGGAGGACGACGTCGACCACGTGCTCGGCGTGATCCGGTCCTTCGCCCAGCGCGACGCCGGCCCCAACGCCAGGCTGCGTGAGCAGTGGAACCCGGGGATCGATGCGCCCCTGGTGAAGGGTCGCGCGGACTCCGGTGACATCGAGATCGACCTGGTCGAGCTGTTCACCGACATCGGCGGGCTCGCTGCCGACGTCGGCAAGGGCGTCGCGGTCTTCATCGACGAGATGCAGGACCTCGGGCCCGACGACGTCTCCGCGCTGTGCGCCGCCTGCCACGAGATCAGCCAGTCCGGCCTACCGGTGATCGTGGTCGGTGCGGGACTGCCGCACCTTCCGGCGGTGCTGTCGGCGTCGAAGTCCTATTCCGAGCGGCTCTTCCGCTATCAACGCATCGACCGACTCTCCCGCGAGGCCGCGGACCGCGCGCTCTCCGCGCCCGCCGAGGACGAGGACGCCTGCTTCACCGAGGACGCGCTGGGGCAGATGTATGCCGTCACCGGCGGCTATCCCTATTTCATCCAGGCCTATGGCAAGGCGGTGTGGGACCAGGCGCCCCGCTCGCCGATCACTGCGGAGGACGTCGCGGTTGCGGCGCCCGAGGCGGAGGAGGAGCTCGCGGTCGGCTTCTTCGGCAGTCGCTTCGAGCGGGCCACGCCCGGCGAGCGCGACTACCTGCGGGCGATGGCCGATGCCGCGATCGCGATTGCCGCCTCAGGTGACGAGGAGCTGGACGACATCGGGTCGGTGCCGACCTCGGATGTGGCCACGGCGCTCGGCAAGAAGCCTCAGTCCCTCTCCCCGGCCCGCGATGCGTTGTTGAAGAAGGGGCTGATCTATTCGGGGGAGCGCGGCCGGATCGCTTTCACCGTGCCGCACTTCGGGCGTTATCTGCGCGACCACGCCTGAGTTGGCCGCGCCTGCACCTCAATGCAGGAACTTCAGCCCCGCCACACAACCCACGATCCCGGCCAGCAGCAGGATCCGCAGGGCGGTGACCGGCTCCTCGCCGGTGACCATCGCCCAGACCACGGTGAGGGTCGCGCCGATGCCCACCCACACGGCGTACGACGTCCCGGTCGGCAACTCACGCATCGCCCAGGCCAGCCCACCCATGCTGACCAGCAAGGCAGCGAAGAATACGACGGACGGGCCGAGCCTGCTCAGTCCCTCGGACTTGCCCAGAGCGGTGGCCCAGACGGCTTCGAAGGCTCCGGAGACGATGAGGACGAACCACGACATGACTGCTCCTTCGAGCCAGTCTTGTCGCGTGCCGGGTACTGGGTGCCCTCGTCCGGGGGCCGGTGGTGGCCCTCCTCGCACTATGCCACCTCGCGTGGCACCGGTCTGCATACTGGAGGGCAATGCCTGAAGAAAAGCCCAAACTAGAGATCGACTGGGTCAAGACCCTCGCTGGTGCGCTGGCGGCGGTCTCCTCGGCCGTGCTGCTGTCCACTCTCGGGGCGGCCGGCACGTTGATCGGCGCCGCACTCGGATCGATCACCCTGACCGTCACCAGCGCCTTCTACTCCCAGGGTCTGGCGAAGAGCCGACAGAAGCTCGCCACCGCGCAGGAGCTCGCCCAACGCTCGGTCGGGATCGCCCAGTCGGAGGTACGCCGCGCCGGGAACGTCGCCAACCCAGCGCGCGCCGAAACACATTTGGAGCGTGCCGACCAGAAGTTGGAGAGCGCGCGCTCAGAGCTGGACAACGCGATCGAGGAGACCACCCCGACCGCCTGGCGCGACCGGCTCAAGCTGCTGCCCTGGAAGCAGATCGCACTGTGGACCGCTGGCGTCTTCCTGGTCGCGTTGCTCGTGATCACCGCCTTTGAAGTGATCACCGGCCGCAGCGTCGGCTCTTTCACCGGGGGCACCGACGGCAAGGGCGGGACGTCGATCGGCAGGGTCACCGGCGGCGGCGACTCCTCGCCACGTCGCGAGGACGAGCGACCGACCGAGCAACCCACCGATGAGGTGGAGCCGAGTCTCGAGCCGAGCGAGACCACCGGTGATCTCCCGTCACAGGAACCTGGCGAACAGTCGAGCGGGACCACGTCTGAGACACCGAGCGCGGAGCCGAGCCCGGAGGCCACGAGCCGGACACCCGTGCCCACGCCGACGCTCGCACCTGAACCGGCGCCGCCGCCCGTGGAGACCCTGCCCCCGGACTGACCGCCAACCGGCGTTTCTTGCGCGCCGAACCGGCAGTTCTTGCGCGTCGAACCGGCAGTTCTTGCGCGTCGAACCGGCAGTTCTTGCGTGCGCCGAGCCGGTCAGCGCCGTGCGTCACCGCAACAAGTGCCCGTTGGACGCGCAACAAGTGCAGGTTCAACGTTTGGCGAGCCGCATCACCATCAGGTATGCCGCACCCGCGACCAGGCTCCAGAACGCCGCTCCGACACCGACGATCGTCATCCCAGACGCCGCCACGACGATGGTCAGCGCCGCCGCCTCGCGGTGGTCGCCGTCGCCCAGTGCTGCCGAGGCCGCACCGGCCAACGTCCCGAGCAGTGCCAGACCGGCGATGGTCTCGACCAGCCCCGGCGGGGCCGCGCCCGCGACTGCGGTGATCAGCGAGGAGAGCGGGCCGAAGGCCAGATAGGTCACCCCGCACGAGACACCCGCGATCCAGCGCCGGTCCGGGTCGGGATGCGCCTCGGGGCCGGCTGCGAGCGCGGCCGAGATGGCGGCCAGGTTGATCGCGTGCCCGCCACCGACCGCGCCGATCACCGACGACGTACCGGCATAGGTGAGAGGTCCGCGCATGTCGGGTCGATAGCCGAAACCGGCCAGCACGGCGATGCCGGGGATGTTCTGCGAGGTCATCGTGACGATGAACAGCGGCACCGCGACGGCGATGAGTGCGCCGGCGTTCCAGGTGGGTGCGACGAGTTCGACGACGGGTACGCCGTCCGCAGGTGCCAGGTCGCCGAAGGTGCCGGTGGCCGCCATCACCACGACCGCCGCGACCAGGGCGCCCGGGACCGCCCAACGGCGCGCGAACGCCATCAGCGCCAGCCACGTCGCCATCACCGGGAGGATCGCCACCGGCTCCTCGACCACCGCCAGGAACGGTGCCGCGCACAGGGTGAGGAGCACGCCGGCGAGCATGCCGTTGGCCAGGGGCGCCGGGATCCGCGCGACCAGGGCGCCGAGGGGCCGGACCAGTCCGCACACCGCCAGCAGTACGCCGCAGACCATGAACGCGCCGACAGCTGCACCGAACCCACCGTGGGGTACGGCGGCGGTCGCGAGCAGTGCCGCACCGGGCGTCGACCACGCCATCGTGATCGGCACCTTGAGTCGCCACGAGAAGAACACCGTGCCGAGGCCCATCGTCAGGCAGAGGGCGAGCAGGCCGGAGGCGGCCTGGTCCGGCGAGGCCCCGACCGCGGCCAGACCGGTGAGCACCACCGCGAATGAGCTGGTGAACCCGACGACACCGGTGACCACGCCGGCCAACACCGCGTGGGTGGTGTCCGCGCCCGCGGCCCGCTGCGTCATGGCGGCAGGCTATCGGGGTTGATCGCCGCCGGCATGCGCCCTGCTCCACCCCCACCCGGTGGGAAACAAGTAGCGTGCAGGTCATGCAGGTCGTTGCCCACCGCGGTGCCAGCCACGATATTGCCGAGCACACGCTCGGTGCCTACCTCGAGGCGATCCGGATCGGAGCCGACGGGCTCGAGTGCGACGTACGGCTCACTGCCGACGGGCACCTGGTCTGCGTGCACGACCGCGACCTACGGCGTACGGCGTCCAACAGCGGCGTGGTCTCCACGATGGAGCTGGCCGAGCTCGACGCCTTCGACTTCGGCAGCTGGAAGAACCCTTGGCACGACCTCGACGACGAGGCGCCCGACCTGGACCCGGCGCTGAACAAGGTGCTCACCCTGCGCAAGCTCCTCGAGACCGTGGCCAGTGCCGGACGTCGCGTGGAGCTGGCCATCGAGACCAAGCACCCCACCCGGTTCGGCGGTCTGGTTGAGCGCAGGCTCGTCGAGCTGCTCGACGAGTTCGGCTGGGCGGGTGCCGACTCGCCGGTGCGGGTGATGAGTTTCTCGTTCACCGCGTTGCAGCGCGTCGAGAACCTGGCGGCCGGGCTGGACAAGGTGATGCTCATCGACAAGGCCCACCACTGGCCGATGCTGCGCCGGATGATCGGCAAGAAGTGGATCGTCGGACCCGGCATCGGCGAGCTCACCGACCACCCCGGACTGGCCCGTCGGCTCCGCGACTCGGATCGCCGGATCCACGTGTGGACGGTCAACACCGACGCGCAGCTGGCGCTGTGCGAGAGCCTCGGGGTGGAGACCATCATCAGCGACCGGCCGGCGTACATGCTCGAGCGGGTTCGCCGGTAGCCTGCCCTGCATGGGAAAGAGCTCTCGCAAGAAGAACCGCGCCGCTGAAGCGCCCGCCGTCGACGGTGCGGTCGGCCCGCGCCAGCCCTGCCCGTGTGGCTCGGGCCGTCGCTACAAGGCCTGCCACGGTGCCGCGGACGGACCGCCGCCCGCGTTCGTGGCCCGCCCGTTCGAGGGCTATGCCAGCGAGACCGACCTGGTCGCCCTGCGCGAGCTCGTGCCCGCCGCGACCGCGCCGCTGAAGCTGAAGGACAGCGACCGCGAGGTCCGCCTGTGCACCCTGCTGCCCGGCGCCGCGCCGGCGATGGTCCGCGAGGGCGGAGCGATCTGGCTCGGCCTGCAGGTGCAGCACGCGTATGGCGACCCCGCGCGCGACCTGGGTGCCGTGCTGACCAAGGCCGTCGAGCACGCCGAGGCGGGTGAGACCGGCATCGTCGGGCTGACCGAGGCGCCCGGTGAGGGCCCGCGGTTCACCGACCTGGTCGAGGACGAGGCACTTGAGGTCACCGTGCACGAGGGTTTCGGTTATTGGCTGGACGACGTCGAGGACCGCACCCCCGAGATGGACGCCGCACTCGACCAGGCCAACGGCTCGGTGCACCCGACGGTGAAGCTGAAGGGTGTCGAGGCGGCGTATTGGACCAATGTCGGCTCCAAGGAGCACCTGCGTTGGGCGATGCCCGAGGACGAGGACGCGCTGCTCAATGCGCTGACCCGGTTGCACACCAAGGGTGCCGACACGCTCGTCGAGGGCGGCCGCCTGGTCGGCATGTTCCGTGCGCACGGCGTGCTCGTCCCGGTGTGGGACCTGCCCGTCGGCACCGGCGCAGAGGTTCTCGAGGAGCCCGCGAAGAAGTTCGCCGCAGAGCTCGCCGACGCACTGGCGGACGACTCGGAGCTGACCTCCGCGGAGCGTTCCGCGAAGTCGTCACTGGCTGGCCGGCAGGTCACCATCCGCTGAGTTCTTCGTCGTCGTGGGGTGCTGACGAAGTGTCGGAACACCTTGTGGTTGTCGTGTTGTAAACCCCGCGCTCATGACGTAAGTTGCTCCTCGCCCGGTCGTTGTTGTATCCCCCGTCAACAGCGACCGGGCTTCTGCATTTCCCGCGAACCTGCAGTTGTTGCGCGCCCAACCTGCAGTTGTTGCGCCGCGAACTGGCAGTTGTTGCGCGTCGAACCTGCACTTGTGGTGCGTCGAACCCGCAGTTGTTGCGCGACGAACTGGCAATTGTTGTCGTGACCCACGACGCTGCGCTGCTCGACGACCGCAAGAACTGCAGGTTGAACGCGCAAGAGTTGCAGGTTCGTCGAGCAACAACTGCAGGTTGAACGCGCAAGAGTTGCAGGTTCGACGAGCAACAACTGCAGGTTCGTCAGAGGGGGTCTCGGGTGATCGGGCACGACATGCACCGCGGACCGCCGCGACCCGACCCCAGCTCGGAGCCCTCGATCCGGACCACCTCGATGCCGGCCTCCTCGAGGCGCGCATTCGTCTCGTCGTTGCGGACGTAGGCCACCGCCACCCGCGGCGCGATGGCGAGCGTGTTGTTGCCGTCGTCCCACTGCTCGCGCTCGGCGGTGACGGGGTCCAGGCCGGTGTCGATCTGGTGCAGGGTGTCGATCTGCATCGCCTTGGCGGCGGCGATCAGGAACGGCTCGGGCCCGGAGACCTCGAGGTGGATGTCGCGGTCCGAGATCCCGGTGCCGACACCGCTGGCGGTGACAGTGAACGCCTGCAGGGAGTCGGCGACGTTCGGGTACATCACGATCTTGTCGACATCGACCATCGTGCAGATGGTGTCGAGGTGCATCGTGGCCCGCTCCTGGGCGATCGGCACGGCCAGCATCGTGTGCGCGAGTCGGCTGTGGAAGACCTGGCGGGCCAACCGCTCGACGCCGGCAGGCGTCGTACGCTCACCGACCCCGACCGCCACCACGCCGGGTGCCAGCAGCAGTACGTCGCCGCCCTCGACGTGCTCGTGGTGCCAGCCGTGGATCTTGCGGGTGCCGCCCTCGACGTCACGGAAGCGGGGGTGCTCGGTGTAGATCAGCTCGGTCAGCTGGGTCTCGCGGGCACGCGCAGGCATGGCCAGCGACGTGATCGCCACGCGGTCGCGGATCCAGACGCTGGAGTCGCGGGTGAAGAGCAGGTTGGGCAGCGGGTCGATCAGGAACTCGTCGGTGGGCAGCAGTGAGGTGACCAGACCATGACCGCCGCGGACCTCGTCGTTGCGGATCCCCTCGGTGAGGTGACCGGTCAGCTCCTCGGGGGAGCAGTCGCGCAACGCCTCGGCCAGATAGCTGCGCAGCGTGTCGCCCAGGTGCAGCCCCGACAGGGCCGTGGTGATCGCGTGGTTGCGTGCGTCGTGACTGGCGAAGGTCTCGGTGAGCAGCGTGGTCAGGTAGAGCACCTCGACCCCGCGGTTGCGCAGCGTCTCGGCGAACGCGTCGTGCTCCTCCTGGGCGCGGGAGACCCACGGCACCCCGTCGAAGAGCAGCCGGTCGTTGTTGCGCGGGGTGAGCCGCTTGAGCTCACCACCGGGGCGGTGGAGCATGACTGTGCGGAGGGTCCCGACCTCGCTGTCCGCACCATGGATGGCGGTGCGCACGCTCTCGGGGGCATCTGGGTTGACCATGTCGTCACTCTATCCACCGAGGTGACCTGGGTCACCGTGCAACGAGCGCGCGGGTCGAGCGCCCCGGGCGCCTATCCTGATGCCCATGCCCGCCCCTGACGACCACACCGCTGCCGCCGGTCCCAGCCCCCGCCTGGCCTTCCTCGGCCCCGCCGGGACCTTCACCGAGCAGGCCGCGCGATCGCTGGCCCCCAAGCTGGCCCCGAAACTGGCCACGGGCCAGCAGGCCTCGGGCGATCAGAAGCCCTCGGTCGCACTCGAACCCTGCTCAACGGTGACCGTGGCCCTCGACCTGGTCCGCAGCGGCGAGGTGGCCGGCGCCGTGGTCCCGATCGAGAACTCCGTGGAGGGATCGGTCCCGGTCACCCTCGACGAGCTGGCCACCGGCGACCCGCTGGTGATCGCGGCGGAGGCCACCGTCCCGATCCAGTTCTCCCTGATCGCCCGTCCGGGTACGACGCTCGAGGCGATCACGCTCGTTGGCACGCACCCGCACGCGGCGGCCCAGACCCGCAAGTGGGTGGCGTCGAACCTCCCACAGGCCCGCGTGGTCCACACCAACTCGACTGCGGCCGCCGGCGCCGGGATCGCCGACGGGACCGCAACCTGGGACGCCGCGATCACCTCGCCGCTGGCAGCCGACCACTACCAGCTGCAGACACTGGCGCAGGGCATCGAGGACAACGCCTCGGCGGAGACCCGCTTCGTGCTGGTCACCCGACCGGGCGCCCCTGCCAGCCCGACCGGGGCCGACAAGACCTCCCTGGTCGCCTTCATCCGCACCGACCACCCCGGGCTGCTCCTCGAACTGCTCGAGGAGTTCGCCCTGCGCGGCGTCAACCTGTCCCGGATCGAGTCGCGACCGACCGGTGCCGGTCTGGGCCGCTACTGCTTCTCGATCGACTGCGAGGGCCACATCGCCGAGGCCCGGGTGGGCGAGGCCCTGATGGGACTGCACCGGACGTGCGACGACGTACGCTTCCTCGGCTCCTACCCGCGAGCCGACGGTGTCCGCACCGAGGTCGAGAAGGGCACCGGCGACGGCGACTTCCGAGAGGCCGAGAGCTGGCTCGCGAGCCTGCGCAACGGTGACTGAGCCGGAGCCGTAACCTCTGCGGCATGGACATTGCCCTTGCCTGCTTGGCGATCCTGCTCGCCGTGATCGCCATCGTCGTCTCCGTGACCAACGCCCGCAAGGGACCGCGCCGCGACGAGTCCAGCGAGGACGCGCTCCCCGAGGACGTGGTGGGCCTGCGCCAGGAGGTCGCGGCGCTGCGTGCCGAGGCCGGCGATGCGTTCAAGCACCTGGCTGTGGTGCGCTACGACGCCTTCGGTGACATGGGCGGGCACCTTTCCTGGTCGATCGCGCTGCTCGACGGCGCGGGCCACGGCATCGTGCTCACCTCGATCCACGGCCGCAGCGAAGCCCGCACCTATGCGAAGAGCATCTCCGGTTGGACCTGCGAGCAGCAGCTCTCCCCGGAGGAGGAGGAAGCGATCACGCACGCTCGCCCCTGAGCCTGCCGCTTTCCACCCCACAGACGGGGGCGTGAACACCCACAACGACGGGCCAGTTCCACCGCTAGGCTCCGTGCCATGTACGACGTCTATGCGCGGCTGGTGCGGCCGATCGCCATCTTCCTCGGCGGCCAGCCGTGGCTCCCGAAGTTCAACAAGCAGATCGTGGCAATGGACCGTTTCGTCCAGCGGCTCACCCGTGGCCGGGTCGGCTTCGTGCGGATCGCTGGCCTCCCCGGCCTGACCCTCACGGTCGTCGGCCGCAAGAGCGGAATCCCGCGCAGCACGCCCCTGCTCTGCGTCCCGCACCAGGGCGGCTGGCTGATCGCCGGCTCCAACTGGGGTGCTCCGAAGCCGCCCGCCTGGGTGGTCAACGTGGCCGCCGCCGACCAGGCGAGCGTCAACTTCGAGGGGACGACGTACGCCGTGACTCCGCGTGAGGCGCTCGGCGCGGAGCGGGACGAGCTGTGGGCCGTGATGAACCGGACCTGGCCCAACTATGCGAAGTATGAGCAGCGCACCGACCGCACCATCCGGGTCTTCCGGCTCGAGCGCGCTGCCTGATCGGTCGTACGACGACCCGCGGGAAGCGAAGACTCAGCGAGGCGCGCGGACCAGCAACCGCCCGTGAATGCACTCCATGGACAGCTCGCGCCCCGAACCGATCGAGTCGCCGTCCAGCTGACGCGGAGTGTCGATCGCGGCCCGGATGACGACCTTGCGGCCGGTGAACCGCTCGATCAGCTCGTCGGTCTTCGAGCCCTTGGTCAGCACCCGGAACGCCAGCGGGAGCCAGGACAGGAACCGCTTCGGGTGCAGCAGCACCACGTCCAGCACGCCGTCATCGATGGCGGCGTCCGGGAGCAGCGGCATCCCGGCCTGGAGGTAGCCGACATTGCCGACCAGGACGGTCCGCGCCCGGTGCTTGGTGAACGGCGCGTCGTCGATCGACACCTCGACCTTCACCGCCGGGAACATCAGTGACTTCAGGCCGGACAGCACGTAGGCCAGCCAGCCCACCTTCTTCTTGATGTCCTCGTTGACGCCCTCCATGATCGCGGCGTCGAAGCCCATCCCGGCCATCACCAGGAAGTGGGTGTCCTCCAGCCCGCCGTCGCCGGAGACCCGGACCATGTCGATCGCCCGGTCCTGGCCGTTCAGCGCGACGTCGATCGCCGAGCGGATGTAGAGCGGGATGTCGAGGTTGCGGGCCAGCAGGTTGCCGGTGCCGGCAGGCACGATGCCCACCGGGATCCCGGTGCCGGCGAGCTCGGCGCAGACCTCGCGGACCGTGCCGTCACCACCGCACACGATCACCAGGTCGGCGCCGGCGACGGAGGCCTTGGCGGCCATCCCGGTGCCCGGGTCCTCGATCGTCGTGTAGTGCCAGACCGGTTCACGCCACCCGGACTCGACCGCCATCGCCGAGAGGATCGAGCGGAACTGGCCGACGTCCTCGACCTTGATCGGGTTGAGCACGACGTGCAGGTCGCGGGTCGCTGCGGGCACCGAGGCGACCAGGGGCTCGGAGGTCAGCGCCGTGCTCCTCGGTTGGGGATCGAAGAACGCCCGGGTGAGCAGTGCAGCGCCGAAGCCGAGCAGCAGCCCACCGATCACGTCGGAGGGGAAGTGGCGACCCAGCAGCAGCCGGTCGAAGCACATCGCCACGGCCAGCAGCACCAGCAGCACGTGCAGGAGCCGCCGGATGCCGGAGCGGCGTACCAGCATCCCGACGACGACGTAGAGCACGCCGGTCAGGGACGCGATGAACGAGGCGTGCCCCGAGGGGAACGATCCGTTGTCGAGATGGGCGAAGACCGCCTGTACGTCGGGGCGGTTGCGGTCGGTGAGAAACTTCAGCGCGTGCGTCACCACGAAGGTGGTGATGATGACGATCAGGGCGTACTGCGCCGCACGGCGCTGGGACTGCCACCAGAGCCAGGCTGCCAGCAGGATCGTGTAGATGATGCCGGCGATGGTTCCGCCGGCATGCTCGAGGATCCGCAGCGCGTGCTCGAGCCAACTGCCCTCGGCGACCCACGTCGTGGTCTCGTCGGTGGCCGACCGATCGAGGTCGGTGAGCGGGGCCCAGTCGATGACCACGAGCACGGTCAGCACCGCGAAGAGCCCGAGGGTGATCGCGGACCAGACCAGTGGGGTGGAGCGGGAACGGTCAGTCACAGACCGAAGTATGCCGCGCCCCGATCCGGGACCGGGTAATCCGGACGACCGGGCCAGCGGCCGCCGGATAGCCTGTGCGCATGATCGATCCCCGCATCCTCCGTGACGAACCCGACCGTGTCCGCGCAGCCCAGGCCAAGCGCGGGCTCTCCGACGAGGTGGTCGACCGGGCCCTGGCCGCCGACGAGGCGCGACGCAGGGCGATCGTGGAGTTCGAGGAGAAGCGCGCCGAGCAGAAAAAACTAGGAAAACTCATCTCTGCTGCCAACAAGGGGGGCGCACCCGAGGAGAAGGCGGACCTGCTGGCCCGCACCAAGGTCCTCGCAGCGGACGTGAAGACGGCCGAGGCCGCCCAGGGTGAGGCAGAGGCCGAGTGGAAGGCCGCCCTGGGCAGCATCCCGAACCTCGCCTCGGACCACACCCCCGAGGGTGGCGAGGACGACTTCGTGGTCCTGGAGACCATCGGCACCCCGCGTGACTTCGCCGCGGAGGGCTTCGAGCCCCGCGACCACATCGAGCTCGGCAAGCTGCTCGGCGCGATCGACCTCGAGCGCGGTGCCAAGGTCAGCGGCAGCCGGTTCTACTTCCTCACCGGCGTCGGCGCCCAGCTCGAGCGCGCGCTGGTCAACATGGCGATGGACCAGGCGCGCGAGGCCGGCTTCACCGAGGTGATCCCTCCCGCGATGGTCAAGCCGCGCGCGATGGAGGGCACCGGGTTCCTGGGCCAGGCCGCGGACGACGTCTATCGCATCGAGGGCGAGGACATGTATCTCGTCGGCACCAGCGAGGTCCCGATGGCGGCGTACCACTCGGACGAGATCCTCGACGGCAACTCGTTGCCGATGCGCTACGCCGCGTTCAGCCCGTGCTTCCGCAAGGAGGCAGGCTCGCACGGCAAGGACACCAAGGGAATCATCCGGGTGCACTGGTTCGACAAGGTGGAGATGTTCGTCTACACGACCCTCGAGGACGCCGAGGCCGAGCACCAGCGACTCCTGGACTGGGAGAAGCAGTTCCTGGACAAGCTCGAGCTGGCCTACCAGGTGATCGACGTCGCCGCGGGCGACCTCGGGCTCAGCGCCAAGGCGAAATATGACTGCGAGGCGTGGATCCCCACCCAGGGCAAGTACCGCGAGCTCACCTCGACCTCGAACTGCACCGACTTCCAGACCCGCCGCCTCGACACCCGCGGCCGCTTCGAGGAGGGGATCAAGCCGGTGGCCACCCTCAACGGCACCCTCTGCGCGATCACCCGCACCATCGTCGCGATCCTGGAGACCCACCAGCAGGCCGACGGCTCGGTCCGCGTCCCGAAGGCACTCCAGCCCTACCTGGGCGGGCGCGAAGTGCTCGAGGTGGTCAATGGCTGAGCCGGTATGGCGCCCGAAGCTGGTCGCCCTGGACATCGACGGGACCCTGCTGCGCTGGGTCACCGACTCGGGCATCGTGCACGGCGAGGTCCCGCCCGCGGTGCGCGACGCCGTACGACGTGCCTATGACGCCGGCGCCCACATCGTGCTGGCCAGCGGCCGCTCCCTGCACGGGATGACCCCGATCGCCGACCAGCTCGGGATCCCCGACGAGGGAGCCGAGCGGCTCTGGATCGTCGCCTCCAACGGCGCGGTCTGCCTGCGCTATCCGCCGATCGAGGTGCTCCACGAGGAGACCTTCGACGCCTCGGCCGCGGTCGCGGAGATCCTCAAGTTCCACCCCAACGCGCTCGTCGGCGTGGAGGAGCGGGGCCGTGGCTATCGGGTGAACCGGCCCTTCCCCGAGGGCGAACTGTCCGGGGAGATGATCATCACCGACGTGGACGAGATCGTCGGCGAGCCGATCAGTCGAGTCATCATCCGCGACCCGGAGGCCACCGTCGAGGACTTCCACGTGCTCGCCGAGAAGCTCGGCCTGCACGGCACCGACTACGTGATCGGCTGGACGGCCTGGATGGACCTGGCCCCGGTCGGCGTCTCGAAGGCGTCTGGCCTGGCGCACGTGGCCCGGGAGCTGGGAGTCGAGGCCGCGGACGCGCTCGCGATCGGCGACGGTCTCAACGACCTGGAGATGTTCGCCTGGGCGGGCCGCTCGGTGGCGATGGGCCAGGCCGTGGACAAGGTCCGGGCCGCCGCGGACCACGTCACCCTGGCCGTGGACGAGGACGGTGCCGCGGTCGAGCTCGACAGCTGGTTCGGGTGAGCACACCGAAGCTGGTCGCCACCGACCTCGACGGCACCCTGCTCGACGCCGAGGGACAGGTCTCCGCGCGCACCCGTGAGGTGCTCAGGGAGCTCGACCACCGCGGCATCCCGGTCGTCTTCGTCACCGGGCGCCCGATTCGCTGGATGGAGTCGTTGTGGAACGACGTCGGCGGGCACGGCCTGGCCGTCTGCTCCAACGGCGGCATCGTCTATGACGTGGGCTCGCACTCGGTGCGCAACGCCCTGACCGTGCCCCGCGACACCGCGCTGCAGGTGGCCAGCACGCTGCGCAAGGCGGTCCCCGGCACCTGGTTCGCGCTGGAGAAGACCACCGGTTTCGCCCGCGAGGAAGGTTTCATGGGACGCCACCGGGAGCCACTCGGCATCGAGACCGGGCCCCTGGAGGCGATCTTCGACGACAGCGTGGTCAAGCTGCTGGCGATCCACCACGAGATCACCCCGGAGACCTATTGGCGCCACGCCGAGGAGATGGTCGGCACCATGCTCGAGGTGACCTGGTCCTCGTCCTTCTCGCTCCTGGAGATGTCGGCACGCGGAGTCACCAAGGCGACCACCCTGGAACGCCTCAGCACCGAGCTCGGGATCGGGCCGGCCGACGTGGTCGCATTCGGTGACATGCCCAACGACATCCCGATGCTGCGCTGGGCCGGACATTCCTATGCGATGGCCAACGCCCACCCCTCCGCCCGGGCCGTCGCGCAGCACACCGCGCCCGCGAACACCGACGACGGCGTGGCGACCGTTCTGGCCCGGGTGTTCGGCCTGTGACAGGCTGGCCCGTGCGACAAGCACGCCTGACCCCAACCCAAGAGAGCCCCGGAGGTGTCGAATGCGATGTGTGATGGTGCTCGTGCTCCTCGCCCTCGGCCTGGTTGCCTTCGGCCCAGCCCCCACGGCATTTGCCTGCGACGAGCCGACCCTGCCCTTCGATCGCCAGGTCAGCCGCGCAGAGCACATCTTCACCGGCACGGTGACCACCTCGCGGATCGACCCCGCCCAGGGCGGAGCGCGTCGGATCTACCTGGTCAAGATCGACAAGGTGCACAAGGGTGACGGACTGGAGCAGAGCATCAGGGTCGCGTCCTCCACCCGGACCGCCGACTGCGGACTGGGCAAGGTCGCCAGCGGTGACAAGGTGACCTTCTTCGTCGGGGCGGTGAAGGGCAACAACTATGTCGAGGCGCTCAGCAACGAGGGCACCCGCGCCGCGTCATCCGAGCTGGACGCCCGGATCGTCGCGGAGCTGTCGCCGAAGCCTGCCGAGACCGATGTCGAGGTGAAGCTGACCCGGGTCGATGACGGTCAGGCACCCAGCGTCACTCGCTCCATCGCCCCGGGCTTGATCATCGCAATGCTCGGCGTCGTGGCGCTGGTTGTGGGACGCTTGTTCGGTCGGCCGAAACCCCACTGAGACCGACCCGAGAAGCCCTGGAGGCTCGATGCGTCGCGTGTTTCGGTTGCTGTTCGCCCCGGTGGCTGGTCCGCTTCTCGGCCTGATCCTCGGTGGGGCCTCGCTGGTCGTGCTCAGTGCCCCGGCACACGCCTGCTCGTGCGCGAGCGTCGACACCGCGGAGCAGGTCGAGGGCGCCGACCAGGTCCTCCTGGGCACTGCCGATGCCCGGGCCGAGGCCGGGAATCGGGTGGAGCTGGTCGTGACCGTCGATGAGGTGCTCAAGGGCGATCCGGGCGACGTGGGCGACAAGGTCTCCGTGATCACCCACCGTGACTCGGCGTCGTGCGGCCTGGAGCCGTTGCCGGAGCCGGGCGTGCCGTGGGTCTTCTTCGCCTACGGCGAGGAGTCGGTCAAGGGCTTGGCGACGAACCTGTGCTCCGGGAGCGCGCCGGCGGACGAGGCCGACCTGGAGCTGATCAGGTCGACCGCGGGGTCCCCCGCCGATACCCAGTCGGACGACTCCCCGAAGGCCTCGCCGAACGGCGAAGCCGCTGAGGAGGGCGACACAGGCTCCGCCGACGGCGAGATCGTCCCGTTGTGGCTGCTGCTCACCGGCCTGCTGGTGGTCGCAGCGGCCGCCGGCGCCGTGGCGGTACGACGTACCCGCTGACCGCGCCCCGGCACGGTC
Organism: Nocardioides daedukensis; assembly: GCF_013408415.1. Taxonomy (NCBI): domain Bacteria; kingdom Bacillati; phylum Actinomycetota; class Actinomycetes; order Propionibacteriales; family Nocardioidaceae; genus Nocardioides; species Nocardioides daedukensis. Next base: position 2,490,217 of record NZ_JACCAA010000001.1, read on the forward strand.
AGAGGTGGGGCGACCTCAGAGGTACATGCCTCCGCTGCCGTGTCCCGGACCACCCTTCTCCTGCTGAGGAGAGGGGGAAGCGCCCTCAGGCTGCTCACCCGACTGCGGGATGAGCCCTGGCGGCAGCGCCTTGCGGATCTGCTCGAACTGCGCGCGCGACGCCATCTGCTGGGCATAGATCGCGGTCTGGATGCCGTGGAACAGCCCCTCCAGCCAACCGACCAGCTGTGCCTGCGAGATCCGCAGCTCGCTCTCGCTGGGCGTGCCCTCGGTGAACGGCAACGAGATCCGCTCCAGCTCCTCGACCAGCTCGGGGGCAAGGCCCGCCTCGAGCTCCTTGATCGACGCCTGATGGATCTCCTTGAGCCGGTTGCGGCTCGCCTCGTCCAGCGGAGCTGACTTCACTTCCTCGAGGAGCTGGCGGATCATCGTGCCGATCCGCATCACCTTCGCCGGCTGCTCGACCAGCTCGGTCACGTGTCGCTCGTCGTCGTCGCCGTCGGTGTCGTCGTCCTGACCCTGGGGGCCGAGGATGAGGATCTCCTGCTCGTCGGGCTGGTCCTGGGGGTGCTCGCTCATGCGGCCCAGATTAGCCACCCGCGCCAGCACGCCTCAGAGGGTGCGGCTCAGACGGTGAGCAGGATCTTCCCCACGTGCCCGCTCTCCTCCATCAACCGGTGCCCCGCGCTGGCCTGGGCCAACGGCATCGAGGTGTGGATGACGGGGCGCACCCGTCCCGCAGCGACCAACGGCCACACGTGCTCCACCACTCCGGCGCAGATCGCGGCCTTCTCCTCGAGCGGACGACCGCGCAGCGAGGTGGCGTGCACGGCGCCGCGCTTGTTCAGCAGCATCCCGAGGTTGAGCTCGCCCTTCACGCCGCCCTGCATCCCGATCACGACCAGCCGGCCAGCGGTGGCGAGCGCCTTCACGTTGCCGGACAGATAGCTCGCGCCCATGTTGTCCAGGATGACGTCGGCACCGCCGGCGTCCTTGAGCACCTCGACGAAGGACTCCTCGCGATAGTTGATGCCCCGCGTCGCACCCAGGTCGGCACAGACGGCGAGCTTCTCCGGGGATCCGGCGGTGGTGAACACCTCGGCGCCGAGCGCGGAGGCGAGCTGGATCGCGAACGTGCCGATCCCGCCGGCGCCACCGTGCACCAGGAACCGCTCGCCCGCCTTGAGGCCGGCGAGCATGAAGACGTTGGACCACACCGTGGCGGCCACCTCGGGCAGACCGGCGGCCTCGGTCAGGGAGACCCCCTCGGGCACCGGCATCAGCTGGCCGGAGGGGACGGCGACCAGTTCGGCATACCCGCCGCCGGCGAGCAGAGCGCAGACCTCGTCACCGACCTGCCAGTCCTGCACGCCCTCACCGAGGGCGACGACGGTGCCGCTGCACTCGAGGCCGATCACGTCCGAGGCGCCGGGCGGCGGGGGATAGAGGCCCTGTCGCTGCAGGGTGTCGGCGCGGTTGACCGCGGTGGCCGCGACCTTGACCAGCACCTCGCCCGCTGCGGGCTCGGGGTCGGGCAGTTCGGCAAGGGACAGGACGTCGGGAGCACCGGTCCCGTCGGCGACGATCGCACGCATACGACCACACTAGGCCGTGCCTGACTGAGCGGTGCCTGCGCAGTCAGGGGCGCGCGGACTCCAGGTCCTCGAGGTCCTCGACGTCGCCGGTGTGGTCGACCCCGGTGTCGTCCGGCACGGGGTCATTGACGTCGTCCGGGTCGGGCGCGCCTGCGGGCTGCTCCCAGTGGTCGGCCAGGGTCTGCGCGCGGGCAGCGAGCTGCTCGATCTCCTCGACGGAAGCACCCTTGACGCCCGCGGCATAGCCGAGCAGATAGGTGGTCAGCGGCGCCGCCGGCCGGACCACGTTGTGCGCCGCCGCCCGGGCGAGGTCCAGCACCAGCGCCTCGTCGAGTTCCGTCTCGATGTCGAGGACGTCGCACAGCTCGTCGATCCAGTCGTGAAGGTTCACACCTCCACAGTCCAATGGCGAGGCAGGACGCGCAACCCCTGCGGGCGATTTGATGGTGCTCACTCGACGTCTCGCAGGTCGGCCCAGCCGTCGATGTCACGCGCTTCACGGTCCTCGGCAGGCACGTCGACGAGGTCGAGTCCGGCGAGGATCCGGTGGATCGGCAGGCCGAACTCCTCGCCGTACGCCGGTCGCACGGCCTCCAGTGCCTCCGTCCGTACGACGAACGCGAGCTGGCGCCGCCCGTCCGCGTCGCACAGGATCGCGCCCGGGTGCCCCTCGGCGGCGCGGCGCAGGCGGCTGATCGTCCCCATCGAGACGAACGGCATGTCGACGGCGAGCACGATCACCTCCTCCGGGCGACGCGCAAAGGCGCTCAGCCCGTGCAGCAGCCCCGCGGCAGGTCCGCCGAGCGGCGGATCCTCGCGCGTGAAGGTCACCGGACGTTCGGTGCGGACCCAGTCGCCGAGCACCACCACCTCGCCGGCGTCGATCACCGCGTCCAGCGTCCACGCCAGCAGCGTGCGTCCGTGCAGCTCGATCGATGCCTTGTCGACGCCACCCATCCGGGCGGCGGTGCCGCCGGCGAGGATGACCGCTCCGAGTGCCTGGCTGCTCATGGCCGTCATTGTGGCCGATCGGCCGCACATTGGAACGAGGACGGCACAATGGCGGGATGGCCGAGCTGCGAGATGACTCCGAGGACCGACTCACGGTTGCTCTGGTGCAACAGGCGTCGGGCCTCGAACCCACGCCGAACCGGGAGGCGCTCAAGGCTGCGATCGAGGGCGTCGAGGCCGACCTGGTGGTCTTCCCCGAGGCCTTCGCCCGCGACTTCGGCAGCCCCGGAGACGACATCTCGGCATTTGCCGAGCCGCTGGACGGACCGTTCGTGCAGGCGGTCGAGGAGATCTCCGGGCCCGAGCGCACGGTCGTGGCCGGCATGTTCGAGGTGTCCGCGGACCCCCAGCGCCCGTTCAACACCTTGGTCGTGCGGGGCGCCGCGGAGGCGAACTATCGCAAGATCCACCTCTACGACTCGTTCGGCTACAAGGAGTCCGACCGGCTCACCGCGGGGGAGTGGGACCCGGTCGTCGTGGAGCTCAACGGCTTCACCGTCGGGCTGATGACCTGCTACGACCTGCGCTTCCCCGAGCTGTCCCGGGCCCTGGTCGACCGGGGAGCCGACGTGATCGTGGTGCCGGCCGCCTGGGTTCCCGGGCGCACCGAGGAGGAGCACCGCAGCAAGATCAACCACTGGACGACGCTGGCGCGGGCCAGGGCGATCGAGAACACGGCGTACGTCGTGGCCGTCGGGCAGGCTGCGCCCCGCTACACCGGGCACTCACTCGTGGTGGACCCGTTCGGGGACGTCGTGGTGGAGACCCAGGGCGATCCGACGGTGCTCACGGCGACTCTCGAGCGTGACGTGATCGACAAGGCACGGAGCACGAATCCCTCTCTGGCCAACCGTCGGCGTGCGGACCGATAACCTGTCCGCCGTGTCAAGCACCCAACGTCCCGCCGGCCGCCGTATGGCGGAGCGACCCCCGTCGCGCCTGTCGGGCCTGAGGAGCAAGGTCAGGCAGGGCTGGCGCAAGGTCCTCAGTGTCGCCTGGCCGGGCTGCATGCTGGCGCTGTTCCTGGCCATGGTGATGGCCGGTTGTGCCGCCCTCGGGTTCGGCCCGGCGTGGTTCGACCAGGCCGCCGCCGTGACCATCTCCACGGCCTATGCGACCTCGCTCGCGGTCAGGACCGGCGGCAGGCCGATCATCTTCGGCTGCTTGGCCTTGGCCCTGGGCCTGCTCGCGGTGATCTCCGACGTGGACCTGCTGCGCACCGGAGCGGCCGTGATGACCGCTGTCTCGGCGAGCGTCCTGGGCGTGATGGGCACCCGCCCCGCGGTCCGGTTCCGTGGAGCGGTCCGCGAGCTCGGCGTGGTGCTCCTGATCTCCGGCATCGGCGCCTTCGGCGTGGTCGGCTATCGGCCGGTGGTCGCGCTCGACCGCTTCGACTACGTGGCCCTGGCGCTCTCCTTCGCCCTGGCCGCGGTGCTGGTCTACAACCTCGGCGCCGGTCTGCACGGCCTGGGCAAGCGCGGCGCGATCGTGGTCGTCGTCGGCTCGGTCGGGGTGGCGATCATCCTGGCGTACGCCGAGCTGCTGCGCCGCTATGGTGCGCCGGGCTTCGTCAACGACGTCCTCGACGTGGTCCGGTGGATGCGCGAGAACCTCGGCGCCGCGCCCAAGCCTGTCCAGGCCCTGGTCGGGATCCCGGCCATCCTGTGGGGCTGCCACGTCCGCGCCCGTCGGCGCCAGGGCTGGTGGGTGTGCGCCTTCGGTGTCGCCCTGACCACCTCGGTGGCCAGCCTGCTGATCAACCCGGTGACGGGCTGGTTCGAGGCGGTCCTGATCGTCGTCTACTCCGCCATCCCCGGCATCGCCGTGGGCTATGCGTTGATCCGGATCGACCTTGCCCTGACCGGCCCGCGCGGACGTCGCGCGCGCCGTGAGGAGGAGGAGTCGGCGCTGCGCCCCGAGCCCAGCCGGTTCCTGCCCCTGCTGTGAGGGAATTGGTCCGGGGCCGCCGTGCGCCCGGATCGGCGTACCCCTCGGTAACGGCTAGGTTCGAAGCATGAGTCGGGAACGAGCCACGGACATCGTCGCGGAGATGGTCGCCAATGTGATCGCAGTGTCGGTCGAGGTGGGCGACACCGTGGCCGCGGGCGACCAGGTCCTGCTGCTCGAGTCGATGAAGATGGAGATCCCCGTCCTCACCGACCAGGGTGGCCGCATCGACAAGATCCGCGTCGGCGTCGGAGACGTCATCCAGGAGGGCGACATCCTCCTGACGATCATTCACTGATCGCAGATCCGGCTGCCGGTCAGGCGTCGTTCAGTTGGGCTTTCTTGGCAGAGGGGGCGGGATTCGAACCCGCGGTAGGTCTCCCTACGACCGCTTTCAAGGCGGTTCCGATAGGCCACTCCGGCACCCCTCCGAGCACCCCGACGAGCGGTGTGCGGTGAGCAGTCTACGGGTGAGGGCCGCCGGATGTGCCAGCAGTGCCGCGAACTATTCCGAGCCGCCGAGCTCGAGCTCGACCTCGTCGTAGGCCAGGTCGCGAAGCCGCTGCAGGTGGTGGTTGACGTCATTGATGGTGCGCTTGAGCTCGGTGCGCAGACCGGCCAGGTCGGCGGATTCGAGGACGGCCGGGCCCAGGGCGGCCAGTCGAGTCATCAGCGCGCTGCGCTCACGCAGCACGGATCCCTCACGTGCGACCAGCCATCCGTCCCGGGCGTTGCTGGTCTCGGTGGCGAGGCCGTCGCGGATCACCGCGAGGCGTTGCCGTACGGTCCAGCGCCAGTTGCCCAGTGCGGTCCCGGTCGGCAACCGCGCATCGATGAGCTGGGCGAGGCCGGCAAGACTCTGCTGCAGCGGTTCGGGCATGACAACCTCCTGCTGAGTGGGCGCTGGCGTTCTTTGAGTGTGACGTGGATCACGCACCCACACAAGGGCGAGTTGGGCGCCACGGCCGACTGCGGGAGAATCAAGGCGTGTCGCACGACTATCGCCTCGCCCCGCACCTCGCCGCCCGCATCTTCGGGTTCACCCTGCTGCTCCTGGGAGGGATCGTCTTCGTCGCGACGGCGATCGTGGTCCTGTTCAGCGCCCCGGTCCTGATCCTCACCGTGGCGGTCGTGCTCGCCGTTGCAGGCGTGTTCGTGCTCGGGTTCCTGCTCCGCTCGCGGGCGTACGTCGTGCGCACCACCGCCGACGGCTATCGCGTGCGATTCGTCCGTGGTGCCGGCGTCAAGCAGGCGCGGTGGGGCGACGTCGAGGAGTTGGTCACCAACACGATCGCGGGCTCACCCTGCCTGGTGCTGAGGCTTCGCAACGGCACCGCGACCACGATCCCGGTCGAGGTCCTCGCGGTCGACCGCGAGCAGTTCGTGCGCGACATCTCGACCCACCTCAAGGAGCGCGGCTTCAAGCCCGACAAGCGCCGCCCCAAGCGAAAGTAGACCCGATTCTGCGGCCGGCATGATCTGCAGGTAGCCTAGGCGCGCATTCTGGAGGCGTCGCCTAGTCCGGTCTATGGCGCCCGCCTGCTAAGCGGGTTTGGGGCTAAAACCCCATCGAGGGTTCAAATCCCTCCGCCTCCGCCGTGTGATGTCGCAGGACATCGGAGACACCCGAACCCACGGAAACGTGGGTTCGGGTGTTTGTCATTTCGGGGTTCGTGGCTGGTAGTCGCGGGTGATGTCGATGGTGAGCTCGCGGAGTAGTTCGCCGGTGATGGCGTGGACGACTCTGACATCGAGGTCTTGGATGAGCAGGATGACGTGGGTTCGGCTGTGGGTTCGTCCGATGCCGATGTGGCGGAGTTTGCCTGCGACGCGGAGTGTGACGGTGCCGGATTTGTCGCCTCGGCAGGTGTCTGTTTCTCGGTGAACAGGGCAGTGATGACCAGGCGTGCCTTCGACATGGTCGAGCATCGGCCTCAAGGTGCTGTCTACGATGACGTGAGACAGCGTGTCTCCTATGTCTTGAGACATCTGTCTCCGATGTCCTGATCCAGCACACCACCGCCACCGCCGTGTGATCCCGCAAGGGGTCGACGCTCCCGGATCCACGTTGCTGGGTCCGGGAGTCGTCATTTCCAGGGGCTGGTTCCGGCCTACTGGAGCGGGATCTCGACGCCGTGCTCGGCCTCTGGGCGCGGGCCGAAGATCCGCCGCTCCGATTCCTCGATCGTCACGTCGTTGATGCTCGCCTCACGGCGTTCCATCAGCCCCTGCGCGTCGAACTGCCACAGCTCGTTGCCATAGCTGCCCCACCACTGTCCGGCCGCGTCGTGCCACTCGTACTGGAACCGGACAGCGATCCGGTTCTGGCGGAACCCCCACAGGCTCTTGCGCAGGGCGTAGTCGAGCTCGCGTTCCCACTTGGCGGTCAGGAACCAGATGATCTCCTCGCGTCCGCTGACGAACACGTCGCGGTTGCGCCACACGGAGTCGGGTGTGTAGGCCCCGGCGACGCGCTCGGGGTCACGGCTGTTCCAGGCGTCCTCGGCCGCCTGCACCTTCTGCAGTGCGGTCTCCTCGGTGAACGGCGGGAACGGGGGGCGGGACTCGCTCATGCTTCCTTCTCTCGTAGGCCGTGTTCTCAGATCTCGAAGACCGACCAGCAGATGTCGTTGCGCAGGCGCTGGCTGTCCCAGACTAGGTCGCGGATGCCCGCGGGAAGCTGGTCGCGTTGCCATCGGACCTCGGCTCGCGCGGCTGCTTCGGCCTCCACTGCTGGGGCTGCCGCTCCGGCAGCCTTGATGGCGTATGCGGCTGCACCGAGATCGTGAGCGGCCACGTGCGCAACAGCAGCTGCCTGCCCCGCGGCGTAGGCGGCGTACCGGGCGGCTCCCTGCAGGTCTCTGGCTGCGCCCATCGCGTGGCCGCCGGCTGCGCGACTTTCCATCATCGTGACCTCGCCGCGAACCCAAGCGCGCGCGTGTTCGATCGCTCGACGCGGGCGGGGGTCCTCCGCACGCTCGGACTCGAAGATGGTGAGGACGTGCTCAGCGCAGGTGGCTGCCCACAGGGCGAGCAGGCGGTGATCCGGGTCGGTGAGCATGCCCCCGCGTCGGAGCGTGATGTAGCGAGGATCGCGAGGCCACGGGAGGATCACGGGGCTGCGCTCCTTTCGGCCTGCGGGCTGCGTCCGGCGCCTGTGATCGTCGATACGCAACCGGCGCGCATGGGAGGTGTGACGAGTGGGTACTTTTGCAGATCGTTGCAATGCAGATTTGTGCAGACCCATTTCATGGGCAAGCCGCTCGATTCTGGCGCACACTTGTCACCAAGGGAATCGATTCCCGTCGATTGTGGGGAGAACCAAGATCATGAACACATTCACCCGGAGGCTGGCGACCCTGGTAGTCGCTGTGGGCCTGGGTGCAGGTGCTTTTGCTGCCACCGGTGCGCCGGCGCAGGCAGCCATCGACACCAGCTGGGGCCGAGGCGCCATTGCCCCGACCGACACCACCACCACGTCGACCCAGTCGACTGAGGACCCCCGGCAGCTCGACACCAGCTGGGGACGTGGCTTCACCAAGGACCAGCCCATCGTCGTGATGCGGGTGGACACCAGCTGGGGCCGCGGCTGATTCACGATCCGTCCCCGACGGACCCACAGACCTGAGACGAAGGACCAGACCACACCCCCCCCACATGTTCGGGTCCCTGTGCCATCCCCCCGGCCCGTCTCAGTCAAAACGAAGGCAGCGACCGTCGGTCGCTGCCTTCGTTTGCGTTCTGCGCCCCTGCGGACGCATCGATGGGCTGCTCAGTCCTTGCGGCCGCGGGCACGCGGCTCCTGCAGCCCCATCCGATAGCCGAGCTGGAACCGGGTCTCGGCGTCATACTCGCGCTTGAGGTCGGCCACATAACCTGCATAGGTGCGCGGGCTGACCCCGAGGCGCTTGGCGCAGGTGGCGTCGGAGTGCCCCTCGATCAGCATCCGGATCGCCATCGCACGCTGCTCCTCGGCGATGCTGTTGAGCGTGCTGGACTCCTGGCTCTCGAACGGCCGGCCACGCTCCCAGAACCGCTCGAAGATGTCGACCAGGTAGGCGACCAGGTCGAGGTCGCGGATGGCCAGGGCCACGTTCAGGTCATCACCGGAGGGGATGATGGCGACCTCGCGGTCCACCACGATCAACCGGTTGAAGAACTCGTCGAGGGTGCGCACCTCGGCGCCCTCCTTGGCCACGCGGGCGACATACGCGCGGGTGGGCCGTGAGCGCCGCGCAGCGTGCTGGTAGATCGTCCGCAGCGACACTCCGCGCTGCAGGGCGGCCGCGTCACGCTGGGCGGCCTCCTTGATGTCCGAGCCGGCGCGATCGGCCTCGGGCTGGGCGGTGAGCAGCTCCCGCTTGGCGCTCGGCACGACGTCCGCGAGGAAGCGGTCGATCTGGTCGCCGCGCAGCCGCGTCACCGGCCCGTCCTCGGTCGAGGGCGAGCGTCGGAAGATCTGGCCCAGGTCGCTGAACGAGTTGGCCCAGTGGCTCGACTCCGAGATCAGCTGCGCACCTTGCTGCCCCAGTGGCGCCACCACCGACGACTGCACCGAGTGCGGGTCCACCGCGATGTAGCGCTCACCGTCACGGTGCAGCAGGCCCAGGTCGACCAGCAGGCCCGTGGCCAGCGGGTCGTCGGTGACGACCGGGTCGTCGACCAGTACGCCGTTGGCCGAGGCGACCTGTTCATAGACCTTGATGCCGGCAGAGTCGAGGAGTGCGCGACGCTGCGGACTTGTTGCTCCATCCACGGCAGAGACCCCCTTCAGGCTCTCACTGACCCCGACGCCCTTGGCGCGTCAGCGGCGATTATGCCCCGAAATGCCCGAAGAGGCCCGACCGGTTCCGGTCGGACCCCTTCACGCAGTGCTCGAATGCTCAGGCCTGCTCGTCCAGGGCGGCGGCCACGCGGCGGTGGGCCTCCCAGATCGCCTCGGGCAGGTTCTCGAACTGCTTGAGGTGCTCCTCGCGGTAGTCCATCTCCTGCTTCCAACGATCGATGTCGATGGACAGGATGGTCTCGAGGTCCTCCGGGGTGATGTCGACACCCTCGAGGTTGAGCTCCTCCTTGGTCGGGATGATGCCGACCGGAGTCTCCTGGCCCTTGACCTCGCCGTTCTTGAGCTGCAGCAGCCACAGGAGCGGGCGGAGGTTCTCGCGATATCCGGGCCACAGGTAGTGACCGTCCTGCGGGTCGCGCTGGAACCAGTTGACGTGGGCGAAGATCGGCTGCTCCGAGGCGGCACCGACGATGTCGAGGTAGTGCTGCGCGTAGTCGCCCTCGCCGTAGGCCATGAACGGCCGGTTGGACATCGGGTCGTAGCGCAGGACGCCTTCCTTGCCCTCGGCGGCCGAGGTGGCCTCGGCGCCCAGGGTGAGGCCGTCGTAGACGCCCTCGGCCAGGTCGTGGATGGCGCGGATCAGCGGCTCGCGGTCACGGGTGCGGCCACCGAAGATGATCGCGTCGATCGGCACACCTGCCGCGGCGTTGTAGTCCTTGGCGATGTTGGGCACGTTGTCCAGCGTCGTGGTGAACCGGCTGTTCGGGTGCGCCCAGGGCAGGTCCTTCTCGTCCTCGGAGCGTTCCGAGATCGGGTTGCCCTTCCAGTCCAGCCAGCCGGCGATGTCGGCGGGCGGCTGCGGGGTGCGGCCCTCCCACCAGACCTGCTTGGTGTCCGGGTTGTAGGCGATGTTGGTGAAGATCGCCTGCGTGCCCGGGTCCACCGAGTGCAGCGCGGTGGGGTTGGTGAGCTCGTTGGTGTCCTTGGCGACGCCGAAGACGCCGTACTCCGGGTTCATCCCGTAGAGCTTGCCGTTCTCCTCGTTCACCCACAGCCACGCGATGTCGTCGCCGTAGAACGACACGTGGTAGCGGTCGCCGAGGGCGTCGGGGGCCAGCATCATCGCGAGGTTGGTCTTGCCGGAGGCGCTCGGGAAGCCACCACAGATGTGATAGTCCTTCCCGGTCTCCTTGTCGTGGATGCCGATCAGCATGTACTGCTCGCCGAGGAACTTCTTCGACGCCCAGCCGTCGTACGCCGCCTGGCGCAGGCCGTGGGCGATCTTGCCGAGCAGGGCGTTGCCGCCGTAGGAGGAGCCGTAGTGCAGGATCGTCCGCTCGTCGGCGACGGTGACGAACCAGCGCTGGTCGTCGGGGGTGCCCTGGCCGAGGTTCTCCAGGTCGCCGGTGACGTGGACGGCGCGGACGAACTGGTTCGGGTCCTCGAGGTTCTCGACGAACTCGACACCGACGCGCGACATCCGGATCATGTGCAGCACGACGGTGCGGGCGTCGGTCAGCTCGACACCGGCTGCCCACGGGGCGAGCGCGTTGCCGGGAGGCGCCATCAGGTAGGGGATGACATACATCGTCTTGCCGGCCGAGGCGCCGCGCATCTTGTCCTCGAGCAGCGGCTTCATCTCCGAGGAGGGCTTCCAGTTGTTGTACTGGCCCTTGTCCTTCGGGTCGCTGGTCGCGACGACGGTGCGCTCCTCGGAGCGGGCGGTGTCCTTGTGGTAGCTGCGGGAGTAGTAGAGACCCTCGCCAGCGTCGGATAGCTCGCCTGCAGCGAGTGCTTCCTGGATCAGTCGGGAATCGTCAGCAGCGCTGACCACCTCGATGCGGTCTGCGCCGGTGAGCTCTGCGTAGTAGCGCACGTACTCGCGTACGTGCGGGTTCTTGAGCCCAGCCGCATCCAGTGTTGCCTCAACGTCTGCCATCGTCTGCCTTGACCCTCTCGTGGAAGTGTCGATCTGCCCTGCGTCAACATGTCGTGCAAGTTCTGCTGTGCGGTGGGACCTACGCTGCTCGCCACCTGTGTGGAATGCAGGCTTACATTAGTTGAAGAGTTTTGCAACTAATGTAGTCTTCACCTTCAGCGAGACGAACCCGAGGAGGTGAGATGACGACCAGTATCCCCATCTATCAGGCTAAGGCCGACCTCTTCCGCACATTGGGACACCCCGTCAGGATCCGCGTCCTCGAGCTCCTCCAGGAAAAGTCGATGCCGGTGCGAGACCTGCTCGCCGATCTGCAGGTGGAGTCTTCCAGCCTCTCCCAGCAATTGGCAGTCCTTCGCCGTGCCGGGTTGGTCACGTCGACACGGGAGGGGACCACGGTCGTCTATTCGGTCAGCACCGACGACGTCGCCGACCTGCTCGCAGCTGGCCGACGGATCCTCGCGTCGGTCTGGAGCGACGCCGAGGGACTGCTCGCGGAGCTGCGCGAGTCCTCCTGATTTCGCCGAACCGAATGGCTTCGGCTATTCTCTTCCAGTCCTCGCTTGCGGGGCTCGCGCCTGTAGCTCAACGGATAGAGCATCTGACTACGGATCAGAAGGTTTGGGGTTCGAATCCCTACAGGCGCACAGATCCCAACAGGCCTGCCACTCACGCTGAGCTGGCGGGCGTGTCTGCATCTACTCCTGGGGCGTGCGGCTGTAGGCCGCGCTTCCGGCGAGTGACGTCCGGACGATGGTCGAGCGGTCCGAGGAGTGGCTGGCTGCCACGGCAAGTGCGCCGAGCAAGCCGGTCAACGGGTCAGCGACGGCGTCGCCGAGGAAGTCGGGAGTGCCGTCGTCCCTGACCATCACGATCCCTCCCGCCACTGCGGCGTCGTCGCCGAACCCGACGCGGTGGGGTTGGTCCGGGCCGTGGCCGGTGATCTGCAGCCAGGTCCGTGCCTTGGCGTCGGCCATGACGTTCGCGTGGGAGATCCCAAGCCCCTCGAGCGCACGGGGGCGACTGGCCTCGATCACGACGTCGGCTGACCCGACAACGCGGGCCAGTTCGTCCCGTCCATGGGTCGCGGCCAGGTCGATCGTGCGGACCTCGGCTCCTGCACGCAGCTCGGCGTAGAAGTCGGGATCACCCCAGCGGGAGGCATCGCGACGCTGGACGGACTCGACGTGGATCACCTCGAATCCGAGGCGGCCGAGGACATGCGCCGCCAGGGGCGCTGCCCACAAAGAACCCAGATTGACGACGCGTCGCGTCGTGCTGGCGTGGCGAGCGGCCGTGGACGTGATTTGCCACGGGACGTTGGGCGGCGGGGTCTCGCCCAAACGTGCGGCGGGCAGATCGAGCAGGGTGGCCCGGTCGACTGCGGCCTGTGCTGTGATCCGGGCGGACCACCGTTCGACGGCGAGCCAGGGATCCTCGACCTCGTCCTCCACGAGTGCGGGCACCATGTCGAGGTCGCTCGGTCGAGCCAGGTTGAGCACCCACCAGCCGTCCGTGGCACGCAGGAGCCGAGCGCTACCGCCGCGTGAGACCTGGTCGGGGCTCGTGCGGTACGACGTACCGGCCAGTGCGGCGCGTCGCCCGAGCACCTGCGCTCCGTCGAGGCGCAGAGTCGCACCAAAGCGTTGATGGGCAACCGAGCCGAGCACGACGCCGGCGGCTCGGGCGACCGTGGCGGACCGCCCGTGCGCGATCGCGTTGAGGGGGACCGCACGTCCGGATGCGTCGAGCAGGCCGGTCCCGGCCCAGTCATCGGCGGCGGACTCCTGGTCGAGCCCGGCCAGGAGCTCCGGCTCGAGGGGGTGGCCGAGGTCGCGCGCGAGCAGCTCGGCCACGCCGCCGACGGTTGAAGGACCCATGTCCACAGCATCCTAGGTCGAGATCGACGGTGACATACTGGGCGCCATGCCGACTGCTCCGAGTGCTCCGGCCGAGCACGACGACGTAGTGCCGCCGCTGGAGTTGATCGTGGTGCGCCCTGGTGAATCGATCTCCCGTGACCACCTCCGGATCACGGCGCTGGTGCTGGACTCGGCCACCTCACGCTCCGACCTGGATGATGCTGCCCTGGCTGAAGCTGACCTGGTGATCGCTCCGGCCGACTCCCCCTCGGCCCAGTGCCGCGAGGTCGTCGGCGTGGATGACATCGACGAGTCGATTGAGCTGCTCGCGCGATCCGTGGCAGAGCACCCCTGCGCCGTCTGGTCGCTGGCCCGACTCCTGCCGATCACCGAGTCCCTCGATGTCAGGGAGGGGCTTCTGGTGGAGTCGGCGACCTTCTCGACACTGCTGGCGGGATCCGAGTTCCGGGCCTGGCTCGACGCGAGGGGAGCGCCCCGGGCAGCCGGTGACACCGCGCGGCTCGGGCTGCAGCGCTCGCAGGACGAGCTCATCGTCACCCTTGACCGGCCCGACCGACGCAACGCCTACGACGCAAGGATGCGCGATGCCCTCCTCGAGGCGCTCGAGGTCGCCCAGCTTGATCCGAGCCTCCGTGTGACGTTGCGTGGGGCGGGCCCGAGCTTCTGCGCGGGGGGCGATCTCGACGAGTTCGGCAGCGCTCAGGACCTCGCCGCTGCCCATCATCTGCGTGTCACCTGCAGTCCGGGGGCGCGCATCCACTCCCTGCGCGACCGCGTCACGGCGTACATCCACGGTCACGCGGTCGGATCCGGCATCGAGATCGCCGCCTTCGCCGGGACCGTGCGTGCGACACGGGACGCGCGCTTCGGACTGCCCGAGATCGCCATGGGCCTGATTCCCGGCGCGGGCGGGACTGTCAGCCTGTCGCGGCGAATCGGACGGCACCGGATGCTGTGGTGGGCGCTCTCGGGTCGCACACTCGACGCCACAACGGCTCACCGGTGGGGACTCGTCGATGAGCTCCTTGACTGACCCGATCGTCCTCCGCGACGTCACGGTCGATGGTGAGCGGCTTGACTGCCGGGTCGTTGGAGGATTCGTGACCGAGCTCGCGCCGACTCTTCACGTTCCCCCGGGCGGCGCTGAGTTTCGAGCCGCTGGCGGCGCACTGCTGCCTGGTCTCCACGATCACCACATCCATGCACTGGCTGCGGCCGCGGCCGTGGACTCGCTCGACCTGCGGGGTGGGCCACTGCCAGGTCCTGGGCACGGTCACGTCCCGCAAGCGGTCGATGAGGCTGAGTGGGTGCGAGCGGTGGGCCTGGGCGACGACGACGTCACGGCAGCCGACCTCGACCTGGTCTGGCCGGATCGCCCCGTGCGCGTCCAGCACCGCTCCGGTGCGCTCTGGGTGCTCAACACGAGGGCGATCGAGCTCGTGGGTGAGGTGCTTGACCCTGCGGAGCGTGTCGACGGGCGCGTATGGCGTGGGGGTGCGCGTCTGAGCCACGCGCTGCAGAGTCACGACCCGCGGGACATCGACGACGAGCTCCGGGCATGGGGACTGCGTTTGGCCGCGTGGGGCGTGACGGGGCTGACCGACGCCAGCGTCGGCCTGTCCTCCGAGGCCCTGCAACGGATCCGGTCTGCCGTCCCCCAGCGGGTCCTGTCCCTGGGAGCCGAGGACGACGGCCTGCCTGTCAAGATCATCGCCACCGACCACAGCGACGACATGTGGGACGGGCTGCTCGCCGCGATGCGGGAAGCGCGCGGGCGGGGGCGTGCTGTCGCGATCCATGCCGTGTCGGCGCCGGCCCTCGCGCTCGTGCTGGCCGCGCTGGAGGAGATCGGGGTGGTCACCGGTGACCGGATCGAGCACGCAGCCGTGTGTGACGACGCGAGCGCCGATCGCGTCGCTGAGCTCGGGCTCACGGTTGTCACCCAGCCGTCAATAGCGGCGCGGCGCGGTAGGACCATGGTGGAGGCGTCCGAGCCCGCCGACCGCCCGTGGCTGTGGCGCATCAGGGGATTGGTCGATCGCGGCGTCAAGGTGGTGCTTTCGAGCGACGCCCCCTACGGCGATGCCAATCCGTGGGTCACCGTGCGGCTCGCGTCCGCCGGGCTGCCTGCTGACCGCTCACCGTGGGTCGTCGACCAGACGATCGGGCCCAGCGCCGCACTCGCTTCGTTCCTGACCGATCCCGAGGACCCCGCGGGCCCGGCCCGATCGGTGAGAGTGGGTGGTGTCGCCGACCTGTGCGTCCTGGACGGACCGCTGCCCGAGGCGGTCGACCGGGTCGTCCGGGGGGCCACTGTCTCGCCAGTCGTTCTGACGATGATCGCTGGCCAGGTGGTCAGTAGACGTCCTGGCTGTAGCGGCGCTGGCGCTTGAGGTCGGCGAGGTAGTCCCAGGCAGCGGACTCGGTCAGGCCTCCATGCGTTGCGATGACGTCGACCACGGCCTTCTCGACCGCGTGCGACATGCTGACGCCGTCGCCACAGATGTAGAAGTGGGCGCCTTCCTCCAGCCAAGCGAAGACGTCAGCGCCCTGCTCGCGGAGCCGGTCCTGGACATAGATCTTGTGGTCCTGATCGCGTGAGAAAGCGGTGGAGAGCTCGGTCAGCAGTCCGTCCTGCTGCCAGCCCGCGATCTCGTCGCGATAGAGGAAGTCGCAGCTCTCGTGCTGGTCGCCGAAGAAGAGCCAGTTCCTGCCGCTCGCGCTGCGCGAGCGGCGCTCGAGCAGGAATGACCGGAACGGCGCCACGCCAACTCCGGGTCCGACCATGATGACGGGAATGTCGTCGGCGGGCAGGCGGAAGCTGGGGTTGGCGGCGAGGAAGACCGCGACCTGTGCCCCCTCCGGGACCGAGGCGGTGATCGTGGCCGAGCCGGCGCCCACGCGGTCGCGTCCGTCGCGGTGGTAGCTGACGCAGGAGACCAGCAGGTCCGCCCGCTTCGGGGAGTCGGTCGGACTCGAACTGATCGAGTAGGACCGGTGCTGAAGGGAGCCCAGCAGGTCGACGACACGTTCGGCATCCCGACGGTCGGGCGGAAGCATCTGGATGAGGTCGAGCGCGTCGCGACCCCAGAGCCAGGCGTCGAGCGCCTCGCGGTCGCGGGTCTCGAGCAGGTGGTGCAACTCAACATCGCCGCTCAGCTCGGCCACCCAGCTGACGAGGTTGCGAGAGGGTAGGCGCAGCTCAAGTCCGTGCGTGAACAGTTCGCCCCACGTGGTGTCCAGACCGGGGACTCGATCGTCGGAGCCCACCTCGAGAGCATCGAGGACCCCGGTGACCAGGTCAGCGGGATTCACGGGAACCAGACCCAGCGAGTCGCCGGGCTGGTATTCGATGCCGCTGTCGGCCAGGTCGACCTCGATGTGGTGGACCGACTTGTCGGACGTGGTGCCGGACATCTTCGTCGCAGCGCTGATGGTGGCGATGAAGGGGTCCTGGCGGGTCCAGCGGATCGATGTGGTCTCGGAGGCGACGATGTCCATGGCCGCGGTCTCGATGGGTCCCTCGGTCTGCCCGAGAGCCGCGAAGGTGGAGGTGACCGTGGCGATCCACTGTCGCGAGGGCCCCTCGTAGTCGAGGTCGCAGTCGAGTCGGTCGAGCACCCGCTGGGCGCCGAGCTCGGCGAGCTTCTCATCGAACTGCTTGCCGGCGGCGCAGAAGAATTCGTAGGAGGAGTCGCCGAGTGAGAGCACCGCGTAGCGCATGCCGGCGAGGTCGGGGGCCGCGCTCTCGAGCTCATCCCACAGGTCCTGAGCATTGTCCGGCAGGTTGCCGTCGTCGTAGGTGGACGAGATGAGCACCACGTGCTGCATCGTCGCGAGGTCCTCTGCGCCGAACTCGTCCATGGCCATCAGCTTCGTTGCGTATCCGTCGGCCACGAGGGCGTCGGACGCATCCATGGCGATGACCTCGGCGTTGCCCGTCTGGGTGCCGAAGAGCACATGGACGAAGGGACGATCAGTGGTGGATGACATGGAGCACTCCCTGCCTGGTCAGGCGGTTCAACGGACGGACCTGTGACGAGTGTCACGCATGAACATCATGATGAATATGAGCGAATTTTGTCAAGGGTCCATCCACCTAAACCTCATGAGGAAAATTCATCAGGAGGATTGACATTCCTCCGCGGCGCGGGTTTGATCAGTGTCACGTCCTTGTGACTGACGTCTCGTGATCGCTCGCGGCGGTCGCCACGTCATCCCCGGCCCAGCGGCATGAAAGGCACCAGCATGAACGACGCGACACCCGACCAGGCAGTGACCCGGGCGGTCCGAGCCCAGCTCGCCCGCGAGGTCCTCGGTAGGTACGCCATCGCCTGCGACACTGGCGACGAAGCTGCCCTCGCAGCGCTCTTTCACCCCGAGGCAACCGCGGTCTACGACAAGGACGCAGATCTGGTGGGCAACACGCAGATCGCGGCCTGGGTCATCGGCGCCACGGCCCACCTCGTGTGGCAGCAGCACTCACTCGGCGTCATGGCCGTGGACGTCGACGGTGACCGTGCCACGGTCATCGCCTACCTCACCTCACATCAGGTTGCGGCCACGGCTCCGGACACGGCCATGATGATGAACAGCCGCTACGACGCAGACCTCGAGCTCGTCGACGGAGCGTGGCTCATCCGCAAGCTTCACCTCCTGGTTGGCACGATCGAGCACCGCCCGATCGAGCTCGGCTCCCTGGTGAACACCGCGTCCAAGTCGGTGCAGCATGTCTGAGACACCCTTGATCGAGGTCCTTGAGGGACAGCAGCGGGGCGGCTGCCCGGTCGTCAACTTCGACTTCAACCAGCCCCTGCCGATCCACTCCTACCACGAGGAGCTGGACCGCATCCGCGCGCTCTCGCCGATCGTGTGGAACACCTACGGCGGGGGGTTCTGGATGCTGCTCAACGACGAGACCGTGCGGGACGCGTTCCACGACCACCAGGTCTTCAGCAGCGAGGCCACGATCCCAACGGTCCCGGAGCCCGACTGGCACTGGATCCCCACGATGGAGAACCCGCCAAAGCACAAGCTCTACCGTCGCGTGCTCAACGCGCCGTTCTCGCCGCGTGCGATCCGCGACCGCGAGGATCGCATCCGCGAGCACGCCATCGACTTCATCGAGCCGCTCGTGGCGCGGGGCCGCGTCAACTTCGTCGACGCTTTCGCCAAGGAGTACCCGACCAAGGTGTTCCTGGAGATCCTCGGGCTGCCGCACGAGGACTCCGCCAAGTTCGTGCCCTGGGTCGAGACGGTCTTCGGTGGACTCGGCGCGGAGGACGGCGACGCGACGACGGCGATGGCCGACGCACAAGCCGGCATCCGCAACTACTTCGTGGAGCTGCTGGACGACCTCAAGACGAACCCGCGCGAGGACGACTTCTTCACCGATCTGTCCCGCGCGAAGATCGGCGACGAGCCGATCACCGACGAGGAGTTCCTGAACATCTGCGGCGTGCTGGTGCTCGCTGGCCTCGACACGGTCAAGAGCCAGCTCGGATACATGATGCTGCATCTGGCCGAGAACCCCGACGACCGCCAGCGCATCATCGACGAGCCGGAGCTGATCCCGGTCGCAGTCGAGGAGATGGTGCGCGTCTATTCGATCGTGATGGACGGGCGCAAGATCGTTCAGGACACCGAGTTCCACGGCTGCCCGATGAAGGCCGGGGACATGGCCATGCTGACTGTGCCGTCGGCGACTCGCGACGAGACGAAGTACGCCAACCCCGGAAAGGTCGACTTCAACCGGACCGACGCGACGGGTCACCTGGCCTTCGCCGCCGGCCCGCACAAGTGCCTGGGCACCCACCTCGCGCGCCGAGAGATGAACATCGCGCTGGAGGAGTGGCACAAGCGCATTCCGCACTACCGGGCTGTCGAGGTCGATGCGCTCCGCGAGACGGGCCCGCAACTGGGCCTTGAGGAACTGTGGCTCGAGTGGGACGTCGCCGAATGACGTCGGTGCGCAGTCGCGAGGTCCACCTGGTCAGGCGACCGCAGGGTGGCGCCCCCCATCCGGACGACGTGACGATCGAGACCGTCGAAGTCGAGGCCGGTGCCGGGCAGGTGCTCGTTCGCAACACCGTGATGTCGGTGGAGCCCTACATGCGGGGGCGCATGTCCGAGGGCGCGTCGTACGTCGAACCGTATCAACTCGGAGCGCCGATGGAGGGGCACGCCACCGGAGTAGTCGAGTGGTCCGACGTCCCGGATGTGCCCGTCGGCTCGGTCGTCGTCCACCAGTTCGGTTGGCGCGAGTATGCCGCCCTCACCCCGGACGAGCTGGAGGTCGTCGATGTCGACGGGCTCAAGCCCACTGACCACCTCGGTGCGCTCGGTCAGACCGGGCTGACCGCCTGGGTCGGCATGAACGTCATCGCTCGGGTGCAGCCGGGAGACACCGTGTTCGTGTCGTCGGCTGCGGGTGGCGTCGGCGCGATCGCCGGCCAGCTCGCAAAGGTCAAGGGATGTACGACGATCGGCAGCTGCGGATCTCCTGACAAGGTCGAGGCCGTCGTGAAGAGCTTCGGCTTCGACACGGCATTCGACTATCACGACGGGCGGGTGCGGGACCTCCTGCGGGACGCGGTCGAGCGGGTCGGTCGACCCGGCCTCGACGTCTACTTCGACAACGTCGGCGCCGAACATCTCGAGGCTGCGATCCGCGAGATGAACGAGCAGGGACGCATCGCGCTCTGCGGGGCGATTGCGGTCTACAACGCCACCGAACCGGTCCCCGGGCCGCGCAACTTGCTGCTGATGATCTGGCGTCGGCTGCGGATGGAGGGGTTCATCGTCGGCGACCACGACGACGTGCGACCACAGTTCCTCGCCGAGATGACTGAGCTGGTCCGGCGTGGAGAGGTCACGAGCCCTGAGACATACGTGGGCCATGGGATCGACGAGGCCTTCTCGGGCTTCCTCACTCTGCTGGAGGGCCGTGCCGTCGTCGGCAAGGCGCTCGTGAGCCTGCAGGACTGAGCCGATGAGCGCCACCACCACGGCAGAGACCGTTGAGGAGTTCGCAGACCGGGTCGCGGCCTGGTTCGCCACACAGGGGCTGGCCCGCAAAGGGACGCGCCCGACCGGCGGCAAGCACAGCAAGGCGGTCTTCCATGACCTGTCCTTCGCCGACGAGCAGGCGCTGCTCAGCGAGCTCACGGACTGGGTGCGCACGCGTTACGACTCGGGCTTCGGCGCCATCGCGTGGCCGGAGTCGTTCGGCGGCGCGGGCCTGACCCAGGCGCACGAGACCGCGCTGGCGCGGATCGAGAG
This sequence comes from Nocardioides daedukensis, assembly GCF_013408415.1. NCBI lineage: Bacteria > Bacillati > Actinomycetota > Actinomycetes > Propionibacteriales > Nocardioidaceae > Nocardioides > Nocardioides daedukensis. The sequence goes on from NZ_JACCAA010000001.1 coordinate 2,510,659, forward strand.
CGACTACGAGGTCCCGAGTCCGCACGAGCTGGTGTCGGTCACCCGGCACTTGATCGCTCCGACACTGCGGGCCTATGACCGGACGCAGGAGATGAGGGAGCTCATCACGCCGATGCTTCGCGGTGACCTCCTGGCATGCCAGCTCTTCTCCGAACCTGGTGCCGGAAGCGACCTTGCCAGCCTCGCCACCCGGGCGCGCCGCGAGGGTGATGACTGGGTCATCACCGGCCAGAAGGTGTGGACCTCCGGTGCCCAGTTCGCCCAATGGGGCGAACTCCTGGCCCGGACGAACCCTGACGTTCCCAAGCACCGCGGGATCACCGCCTTCATGGTGCCGCTCGACGCGGACGGCCTCGAGGTGCGTCCGTTGCGTCAGATGTCCGGCGGGTCCAGCTTCAACGAGGTCTTCCTGACCGAAGTGCGGATCCCGGACGCCTACCGCATCGGCGAGGTCGACGAGGGCTGGAAGGTGGCGCTGACGACCCTCGGGTTCGAGCGCAACTCCAGCGGAGAGAACACGGACGTCGGCGGAACGCTCGACCAGGTGATCGAGCTCGCGCGCACCACCGGGGCCATCGACGACCCGGTGCTGCGTCAACGACTGGCAGACGTCGTGATGTCACACCGCCTGGCCGAGGTCGCCTCGGCGCGCGACGCGGCGACACCTGACACGACCGGCGTGGGCGGCTCGATGCGCAAGCTGCAGTGGACCGAGCGGCTCACGCAGATCTCGGACTTCGTCGCCGACGTGGCGGGAGCCGACCTCGTGGTCGATGACGGCTCGGGGATCTTCGCCTGGACCGAGCACGTGCTCGGCGCGCCCGGCTACCGCATCGCTGGAGGGAGCGACGAAGTGCAACGCACGCTCATTGCCGAGCGCTACCTGGGCCTCCCTGTCGAGCCTCGCGGCGACAAGACGACACCGTGGCGGGACATCCCCCGCTGACCATCGACACGAAGGGCACACTCATGGGAACTCTGGACGGCAAGGTCGCGCTGGTCACGGCCGGTACGCGAGGTATCGGTCGTGGGATTGCGGAGGCGCTGCTGGCGCAGGGGGCGTCGGTCGTGATGACCGGGCGTTCGCCGGAGAAGGGCGCGAAGGCGCTGGCGGAGATCGGGTTGACGGATCGCACGGCCTTCCTGGCTGGCGATGCCCGGGACAAGGACGAGGTCGCTGGGTGGGTTGCTGGGGCGGTCGAGAGGTTCGGTCGGCTCGACATCCTGGTCAACAACGCCGGTGGTAGCGACGGGTTCGCCTTGGTGCACGAGCTGTCCGATGAGGCGTGGGACAACGCGTTCACGTTCATCGTGGACTCGGCGTTCTGGGCGACCCGGGCGGCGTTGCCGGTCATGCTGGAGCAGGGCAGTGGGCGGGTCGTCAACATCTCCTCGGTCGAGGGAAAGATGGGCAACAAGGCGGCCGTGTCGCACTACATCTCGGCCAAGCATGCGATGAACGGTTTCACCAAGGCTGTTGCGTTCGAGTATGGGCAGCAGGGCATCACGTCCAACGCGATCTGCCCCGGCGCGATCGAGACCGATCTCATGGTCGAGGTCGGCCCGTCGTTCGCGGCCGAGACCGGAGTGACCTACGAGGAGTACAAGGCTGACTATGCCAAGGACGCCGCCATCGGCCGGTTGAACACGGTCGAAGAGGTCGGTGCGATGGCTGTGCTGCTGGCGGGACCCGCCGGTGGCGGGATCACGGGAGCGCTGCTCAACGTCGACGGCGGCACCTCGCCGTTCTGAGAGATGGACCAGGGTCTCGAGGCACACGCCTCGCAGACGTACTGAACCTGCAAGAACACTGAATCCCTCGTGCACCGCATGCCGACCGGCGTGCGGTGCACGACTCGTTGAGATCGAATCGGAAGGACAACCATGGCAACTCTTCAAGGCAAGGTCGCGCTGGTCACGGCTGCAACGGGCGGTATCGGTCGTGGGATTGCGGAGGCGCTGCTGGCGCAGGGGGCGTCGGTCGTGATGACCGGGCGTTCGCCGGAGAAGGGCGCGAAGGCGCTGGCGGAGATCGGGTTGCCGGATCGCACGGCCTTCCTGGCTGGCGATGCCCGGGACAAGGACGAGGTCGCTGGGTGGGTTGCTGGGGCGGTCGAGAGGTTCGGTCGGCTCGACATCCTGGTCAACAACGCCGGTGGTAGCGACGGGTTCGCCTTGGTGCACGAGCTGTCCGATGAGGCGTGGGACAACGCGTTCACGTTCATCGTGGACTCGGCGTTCTGGGCGACCCGGGCGGCGTTGCCGGTCATGCTGGAGCAGGGCAGTGGGCGGGTCGTCAACATCTCCTCGGTCGAGGGAAAGATGGGCAACAAGGCGGCCGTGTCGCACTACATCTCGGCCAAGCATGCGATGAACGGTTTCACCAAGGCTGTTGCGTTCGAGTATGGGCAGCAGGGCATCACGTCCAACGCGATCTGCCCCGGCGCGGTCGAGACCGAGCGGACCAAGGAGATCGGGCCCGCCTTTGCAGCCGAGAATGGCCTGACCTATGAGGAATACCTGGCTGACTATGCCAAGGACGCCGCGACCGGCCGGTTGAACACGGTCGAAGAGGTCGGTGCGATGGCTGTGCTGCTGGCGGGACCCGCCGGTGGCGGGATCACGGGAGCGCTGCTCAACGTCGATGGCGGCACGGCGCCCTACTGATCATTCGAGGACACAGCGAAGGGGCAGAGCCGACGGCTCTGCCCCTTCGCTGTGTGGCCCTGTCAGTCACCGCGGTGGCGGCGTGGCTTCCCCGACGGCCTGGGCCTGGGCGGCCGCCTCGCGCTGCAGCTTGCGACTGCGCTTGGTCTGTCCCACCACGCGACTCGCCAGAGCGACCGCAATCAGCAGGGCGGCGCCCTGGAAGAGCGGCTGGATCCAGAAGGTGCCGGGCCCGAAGGTGAGTTGCAGGCCCTTCACGCCGAAGGCCAGCGCGAAGTAGGCGATCAGGGTGCCCCACACGTTGGGGCGGCGGGCGAACTGCGAGGCGCCGAAGAAGACCGCCGCCAGCGCCGGGAAGAGCAGGCCGGGGCCGACGCTGGAGTTGTAGGTGCCGACCTTCATGGAGAAGACGATGCCGGCGAGGCCACCGATCATGGCGGAGGTCATGAGGGATCCGTAGGTCAACCGCTCGACGTTGAGACCGGCGAGCCGGGCGGCCTCGGGGTTGCTGCCCACGGCGAACAGGCGGCGACCGACCGGGGTGTGTTCGAAGACGAACCACATGACGACCGCGAGCACCAGCAGGTAGATGCCGACGATCGGAATCCCGAGGACCTGGCCGTTCCCGAGGTTGAGCCAGGTGGAGTCGAAGGCACCGGTGAGCTGCCGGTTGTCGGCCATGAACAGCTGGAATGCCAGCAGCACCTGACTCACACCGAGGGTGGCGATGAGGGACTCCACGCGGAATCTCACGATGATCACCGCCGAGCAGAACCCGATCAGCGCGCAGAAGGCGAGGACGCCCAGGGCCACCTGCCAGAGCGGTATGCCCGGGTGGTTGATGCCGAACCAGTTCATCAGCACGAGCCCGGTGCCCATGGTGGCCCCGACCGACAGGTCGTAGACGCCCGCAGCCAGGGGAACCAGGAAGGCCAGGGCGACGATCGCGGTGACCACGCCCTCGCTGAAGGTGAGACGCCACGTGACCGACGAGAGGAACGTGTCAGGGCGGAGGATGCCGAACAGGATGGTGAATCCGGCCCACAGGATGATGGCGCTGTAACGGCCGAGCGTGACGCTCAACGGAGTCGTGACGGCGCCGGACGCCGCCTTCAGGCTGGTCGGCTGCTCGGTCGGAGTGTCAGTGGACGGTGTCGTGGTCTTCATGCGGTTGCTCCTGCGACTTGCGCGTGATCGATGGAGGGTGCGTCCAGGTCGACGCCGCGGCGAAGCTCCACGACGACCCGTCCGCGGGACATGACGAGGACGCGGTCGCACAGGCGTGCGAGCTCGTCACTGTCGGTCGAGGTGATGAGGACCGACATGGATGCGCTGGCGTGGTCGGCGATGATCCCGTGCACCTGTTCGCGGGCGCCGACATCGATCCCGGCCGTCGGATCGTCCAGCACGAGGAACGCGGGGGCCAGTCGCAGCGCCCTCGCGACGAGCACCTTCTGCTGGTTGCCGCCGGACAGGGTCGTCATGGCTGCGTCCGGCCCGGATGCAACGATCCCGAGGTCGTCGATCCAGCGAGCCGTCTCGACCCGCTCTGACTTGTGGTCCAGACGTCCGACCGCGGTGTGCGGGGCGAGGTCGCTGATGGTCAGATTGGTGCCGACGCTCATGGTGCTGAACACGCCGTACCGTGCGCGTTCGCCACAGATCCACGCCATGCCGGCGCACATGGCACCGATCGGGTCACCAGAGCGGACCGAGGTCCCGTTGACCGTCACCGTTCCGGCGTTGCGACGTTCGCGACCGATCGTCAGGCCTGCCACCTCCTCGCGACCGGACCCGGTGAGGCCTGCCACGCCGACGATCTCGCCGGCGCGCAGGTCCGCACTGAAGTCCAGGAGTGCCGTGCCCTCGAGGCCGGAGATCCGGACGTTGGCCGGATTGTCGGTCGCGGTGACGCGGGGACGGTCGACGTTCTTGACCAGGGACGCCCCGATGATCAGTCGGGTGAGCTGGTCGTGGTCGACCTCGCTGGTCGAGACGCACGCCACCTTCACTCCGTCGCGGAGCACGGTGATCGAGTCCGAGACTCCGAGGATCTCGTCAAGGTGGTGCGAGACGAGGATGACGGAGTTGCCGGCGGCGGTGAGGCCGCGGATCGTGTCGAACAGGGCCTCGACGTCGCGCGCCGGGAGCGCGGCAGTCGGCTCGTCGAGCACGATGAGGGCCGGGTCGTCGTTGTCAGGCAGCGCCCGTGCGATGGCGATCCTGGTGCGTTCGGCGATGCCGAACTCCCCGACGGACCGGTCGACGTCGATGGGTGGACCCGTGCGGGCGAGACAGTCACGTGCGATCTTCTTGGCCTTGACCCAGTTGATCTTGATGCCGGCGACCTTGGGGTAGGTGCGCCCGAGCATGATGTTCTCGGTGATGCTCAGGTCGTTCATGAGGCCAAGGTCCTGGTGGACGAACCGCACGTTGAGCCGGTCGGCCGCGGCGGCCGACCCGAGCTCGAGGTCTCGACCCAGGACCGTGGCGGTCGCTCCACGGTCGGGGGAGTGGTAGCCGGCGAGGATCTTGATGAGCGTCGACTTGCCTGATCCGTTCTGGCCCACCACGGCGTGGACCTCACCCGCCTTCACGGTGAGATCCACGCCGTTGAGAACCACGTGACCGGAGAACGTCTTGGAGAGTCCTCGGATGTCAAGTGCGTTCATGGTCAGCTGAGACCCCAGAGGGCCTTGTACTGGTCCTTGAAGCCGTCAGGACCGGGCCAGCCGTCCTTCAGGTCGGCGATCGCCTCGGCCTCTTCCTTGGTGTCGACGATGTAGATCGGGGGGACAGCAGCGGTGCGCTCCTGTGCCTTGTCCCAGTCGCCGGTGGCGTGGCGGGCCATTTGGTCGGCCAGCGTCCACATCGCGTTCTCCTGCGGAGTCGCGATCCAGGCATCCGTCTCACCCTTGATGAGCGACTCGATCTGCGCCTGCTGGGGCTGGACGCCGACGACCTTGACGTCCTCGAGGCCGGCGCTCTTCAGGGCCTGCCCCAGACCCGGCTCGAAGTTGCCGAAGGCGAGATAGAGGTAGTTGACGTCGGGGTTCGACTGGAGGAACGAGATGATCGCGTTGGTCGTCCCACCGCTGCCCAGGACGTCGAGCGAGATGTCGACGGGCTGGCTTGCGCAGGTGTCGCAGAACTCGTCGAGAGTGTTCTCGACATCCTCGACCGCGTTGGACAGGGTCGGGAACTCCGGGATGTTGACGACCCCGATCGAGGCGTCGGCACCGCTGTCCTCGATGATCCACGAGGTCAGGACGCGAGAGTATTCATCGACGGCCGTGAGGTCGTAGCAGTTGGCGAAAAGGTTGTTCTCCTCGCCTTCCGGTACGTCGCTGGAGTAGCAGCTGTAGTAGGGGAGCCCCGCGTCGGCTGCGGCGTCGAACGCGTTCTGGAACGTCGCGACGTCGCTGCCGGTGCCGGCGATGTAGTCGACGTCGGCATCGATTGCCTGCTGCACCGCGGAGCCGAAGTCGGTGGCGGGCGCGTTGATGGCGGTGAAGTCCCAGCCGAAGCTGGTGACTGCCTCTTCGAGTGCATCGGCAAGCACCGTGCAGGTCGGGTCGGCGCAGACGATGAAGGCGACCGACTTCTTCTCCGGGGCGGCGGTGAGCGGCTCGGTCTGCGTGATCTCGGTCGGGGCCTCCTGATATTCGGCGACGAGATCCTTGACGTCCTGGGTCACTTCGCCGCCGCCGGAGCGTCCGCCGTTGGTTGACGAGCTGCAAGCAGCCATCGAGAGCGAGCAGACGACCGCTCCGGTGAGAAGCAACCCGAGCTTGCGATGCCTCTTCAGATTCATGGTTCCTCCATGGGCGTGTGTCCAGTTGCAGCGACCGGGAAGCGAGGCGCCTCGCAGGCGATGTGACCTGTAACACGTATGAGTGTGTGGGACCACTTCAGCGCACAGTGGCCGCTGACGTCAATAGAACATCATGAGAAATATCAAAAAACATGATGATCAACTGGAATCGCTTGGGCACCGATTCAGCCGTCGTCGAGCGGCGCCGTGAGCGGCACCAGCCGTGGCCAGCCGTGGCCACCCGTGGCCCACCCGTCGGCCTGCCGTGGCAGAGAGGTGGAATCAGGATCAGCGGCTCGTGCGCCCGAGCCGGACGAACGGCGTCAGAGCCGCCAGTCGATGCGTCGCTCTCCGGCGGAGGGATCGCGCTCGAGGTAGGTGCGTGTGACCTCGAGGATGTGCTCGGTCATGAGTTTGCGCGCCTTTGACGGACGCCCGTCGAGGATCGCCTGGGCGACATCGGCGTGCGAGTGCGACAGCATCTCGCGCTCTGCCACGGGGTCGACCGACTGAAGGACCTGCTCGGCCACGATGTGCGTCACGGCCTGGGTGACGAGCGTGAGCACTCGGTTGCCGGACAGCGCCGCGATCAAGGAGTGGAAGTTGTTGAAGTCGTCGAAGAGCTCAAGCTCGACGTGCGACTCGGTGTCGTAGGCGAGGAAGGGGGTGAACATCTCGCGCTTGGTCCGGCTTGCGGGCAACTTGGCGGCGCGTTCCGCGAGGGTCGGCTCGAGCGCGGCCCACGTGTCGAGCAGTTCTGAGTAGGTTGCCCCACTCAGATGGAAGTAGAGCGACGACGTGCGCGCGAGGTAACCGGAGTTCAGTGGGGCTACGAAGGGGCCGCCGCCAGGGCCACGCTTGATGTCGACGATCCCCTGGATCTCGAGGAGGCGGAGCGCCTCCCGCAGGGACTCACGGCTGACCTCGTAGCGCTCGAGCATCTCCGGCTCGGTGGGGAGCTTGTCACCGACGCGCACGCTGCCCTTCAAGATGTCGTCGACAATGCGCGACGCGGTGACCTCGGCCGCCTTGGGGGCGCGTTGTCGGGGGTGCTGGGTGTCCGCAGCAGCGAATCCACGGGGGGCGTAGACGATCGGCAGCCCGTCAGCCTCACTGTCGAGCGGTTCGCTCATGGGATTCCTCGCTGATCAGTGGGGCGGGGACTGGTCGCGTCCGCGCGGTTCGGGCGTGCCCACTCTGGCACCTTCCTCCTGATGAATCAACGCACCTTTGGTGCGGGCGAGTCGGCAAACGCGCCACGGTGGGGACGAGCCGCGAGAGATGCCTTGACTTAGTTCCTCATGATGAATAACCTGAACGGGTGACGCACACCACGTGGACAACCAAGGCTCCTGATCAGGAGATCGGGTCCGGCGACGCCTCCCGGCGGCCACGGGCGCGCTCCGGGCCACTGGCCGGGATCAAGGTCGCCGACTTCTGCTGGATGGGAGTCGGGGCCGTCGCGACGCGCCTGCTCGCCGACTTCGGGGCCGAGGTCATCAAGATCGAGAACCGCAAGCGCCTCGACATGCCGCGCCGTCTGCCGATCTACAAGGGCGAGGTGCGCTCCTACGGCGCCGAGGACCCGAACCCGGATCCGAACAAGGGTGGGTTGTTCAACAACTACTCGCGCAACAAGCTGGGCATCACGGTCGACATGGCAGACCCACGTGGTCGCGAGCTCGTCCTCGAACTCATCGATCACTGCGGCGTCGTCACCGAGAACTTCGCGCCGGGGGTCATGGAGCGGTGGAACCTGACCTATCCCGAGCTCCGCGAGATCCGTGACGACGTGATCTTTGCCCGCATGAGCGGCTACGGACACTCCGGACCGCAGGCGCACTACCGCAGCTATGGGCCTGTGGTGCAGGCCGTGAGCGGACTCTCGTTCAACAGCGGCCTCCCCGGCCGCGAGCCGTCCGGCTGGGGCCAGTCCTACATGGACAACCAGGCGGCCTACTACAACTCGGCTGGCCTGCTGCTCGCGATCTATCAGCGGATGCTGACCGGACAGGGCACCGAGGTCGACGTATCGGCCGTCGAGGCCGGGATCGGACTGCTCGGCTCTGACCTGCTCGACACGGTCGTGAACGACCGTCCGAGTCGCCGCGAGGACTATCCGCGGGGCAACCGGCTCGAACATCCCACCGCGGCCCCCCACGGCGTCTATCCCGCAGCGGGCGACGACCAGTGGATAGCCATTGCGGTGTTCAAGGACCAGGAGTGGAAGACGCTGCGCACGGTCATGTCTGACCCTGCGTGGGCCGGCGAGGCGCGCTTTGCGACTGCTGCCGACCGAGTGGCCAACGCCGACGAGCTCGATGCAGCGCTGTCGGCCTGGACCAGGGACCGTGACAAGCACGACCTCATGCACCTGCTGCAGGGCGCGGGCATCACCGCCGGCGCCGTACAGAACTCGCGTGATCTCGCCGAGCACGACCCGCAGATCGCGGCACGTGGCACGTTCTTCGAGCTCGACCACCCGGTCATCGGCCCCGCGCTGTTCGAGGGCTTTCCCGGCCAGTTCGGGACCTCGAAGCCCGACCACTGGCGTTCGGCCCCCCTGCTCGGTGAGGACAACGACTATGTCTTCGGTGAGCTGCTGGGACGTGACCGGGCGACGCTGGACCGGCTGTCGGCGGAAGGGGTCATCTGATGACGGGCGCACGGGTGATGAACGGCGCGAGCCCGCTCGCGAGCCTCACCGTCGTCGAACTGGCGCAGAGCCCGGCCGGTGAGCAGACCGGGAAGTGCATTGCCGATCTGGGCGCTCACGTCCAGAAGGTCGAACCCCCTGGCGGCGTCGCGAGCCGACACACGGGCCCTTGGGCGCACGGACAGGAGGACCCTGACCAGAGCCTCGAGTTCTGGGCCTACAACTCCAGCAAGAACAGCCGAGTCATCGATGGATCCTCCGAGGAGGATCGTCTCCGGTTCGCCGAGCTCCTTGCGGACGCCCAGGTCCTGATCGTCGAGGACCGCGGGTGGCTGCTGGAGCTGGGTGTGGACCTCGACGAGCTCCTGGTCCAGCGTCCCGACCTCATCGTCGTGTCGGTGACGCCCTTCGGTCTCACTGGGCCGTGGAAGGACTACCGGACCAGCGACCTCGTCGCCCTGGCCGCGGGCGGGACGCTCAACAGCTGCGGGTATGACGACCACTCGATCCCGCCCATCCGGCCCGGGGGCAACCAGGGCTTCCAGCTCGGGGCGAGCTTCAGCTGGTGCGGCCTCCTGCTGGCGCTCATCGAGCGTGAGCGCACGGGACGCGGCCAGCTGGTCGATGTCTCGGTGCACGAGTCGAACGCCGTGAGCGGTGAACTCGCGAACCCCTACTGGTTCTATCCCAAGGCCATCGTGCAGCGGCAGACCTGCCGCCACGCGCAACCGGAGCCGACGCAGCCGGCGCTCTTCGAGTGCGGCGACGGGAACTACGTCTACTTCGCGCTCATCCTGGCCGAGCACAAAGCCTGGAAAAGTCTGCTCGGGTGGATGACCGATCTCGACATGGCCGCCGACCTGACTGACCCGGCGTACGACGAGATCGCCCACCGGCAGCAACAGTTCAGCCACATCCAGGAGCTGATCGAGGTCTTCTTCCTCATCCAGGACGCCGACACGATCTATCACGAGGGACAGCGTCGCGGACTGCCGATCGGCCGGCTCAACGCCTTCGAGGACCTGCCGCACGACGTGCACCTGCAGGAGCGAGGCTTCTTCGTCGACCTGCCGACTCCCGACGGTGACACCGTGACCTACCCGGGCCTTCCCTACCGCTTCACCTCGTTCCAGACCGCTCCCGGACGACCTCCACGACTGGGTGAGCACGACGAGCCTGCACGTTCGGCTCACTCGGGCGGAGCCGACCATGGCTGACGCGTCGTGGGTGCCGGGTGCGTGCTCGATCGTGGGGATCGGCACGACTGACTTCTCGAAGGCCTCCGGCCGCTCGCCCCTGACCCTCGCAGCCCAGGCCAGTCTGGCCGCGCTGGCCGACGCCGGCATCGATCGGCGAGACGTCGACGGCATCGTGCGTTGTGACATGGATCTGGTCGCGCCGCCGGCTCTGGCGGACTCGCTCGGCGTCCGCGACCTCACCTACTGGGGCGAGGCCGGGCCTGGCGGATCCGGTCCGGCGGCCATGGTGGGGCAGGCGGTCGCTGCGATCCGGGCCGGTCTGGCCTCGACGGTCGTGGTCTTCCGGTCGCTCAACGGACGCTCGGGCAACAGGTACGGCCTGGTCGGGGAGCGTGGCGCGGTTGGCGGTGACGGAAGCTATGACGAGTTCTTCCTGCCGTTCGGCATGCAGACGCCCGGGCAGTTCTTCGCGGTCGTTGCCCGCCGCTACGCCCACGAGCACGGACTGTCCATCGATGAGCTGTCCCACGGTCTCGGCTCGATCGCGCTGGCGGCCCGGGCCCACGCCAACAGCAACCCGGATGCCCAGTTCTTCGACCGCGCGATGACGCGGGACGACTACCTGGCCTCGCGCATGCTCTCCGACCCGTTGCGGCTCTTCGACTTCTGCCTGGAGACCGATGGCGCAGCGGCCGTTGTGGTGACGACCACCGAGCGCGCTCGCGACCTCGCCGGTTCCGCGGTGCCGATCCTGTCGGTCGCGCAGGGCACCGGGCACGGGGTCCAGCCGGGTCAGATGTTCCCGGCTCTGCTGCGCCCCTCCACGACCTCATGGCCCTCGGCCGCCGCGGCACCGACCCTGTTCGGACGAGCTGGCGTCTCCGCGAGCGACATCGACGTCGCACAGATCTATGACTGCTTCACCATCACGGCCCTGATCCAGCTCGAGGACTACGGCTTCGCCCCGCGCGGGACGGCGGCTGGCCTCACTGATGCCGATCTGTCGGTCGGTGGAGTCCTGCCTCTGAACACCAGCGGCGGCCACCTCTCGGAGGGCTACATCCACGGCATGAACCACGTCGTCGAGGGTGTTCGGCAGATCCGTGGCACCTCGACGAACCAGGTCGCAGGAGCCGAGCTGAGCCTGGTCACCTCCGCACCGCCGCCGGGCGCCAGCGCCCTCATCCTGGGAGCCGACCGATGACCGACCCCACCGCCCCGCTCCTGCCGGTCACCGACGACGTCGACACCGGTGGCTTCTTCCTCGCTGCGGCCCGCGGCGAGCTGGCGATCAGGATCTGCAGCGAGTGCCGTGCCGACCTGCACCTGCCCCGGGAGTGCTGCCCCCACTGTGGGGCGTTCTCCCGCGAATGGCGTCCGGTGAGCGGGACCGGGACGCTCTACAGCTGGACCGTGGTCCACCACCAGGTCCACCCCGCGTTCCCCGTGCCCTACACGGTGGTGCTGGTCGAGGTCGACGACACCGACGGGGTCCGGCTGGTCAGTCGGATCGCCGGGTGCCCCGACCTCGAGGTGGGCCAACCCATGGAGGTCTGGTTCGAGCAGGTCGGCGACGTCACCCTCCCGCAGTGGCGCCCGACCGCGACGCAGGAGGAGAGCGCATGACGACGACCACCACCCCCCGATGGGTCGATGAGAGTCTCGTCGTCGACCCCGCAGCCGGCGACGCCGTGGAGCTGGCCGGAGCCCGGTGTCCAGCGTGTGCCACGACGACCTTCCCCTACCAGGTCGGATGCCCGCGCTGCGGCGGTGACTCCATGGAGCACATCGGGCTGCCCACGCGGGGAACGTTGTGGTCCTACACCGTGCAGTACTTCGAGCCGAAGCCTCCCTACCGCGGGCTCACGCCGTTCGAGCCGTACGGCGTCGGGTACGTCGACCTCGGCGGCGTGTGCGTCGAGTCCCGGCTGACGGTCAACGATCCCGGCGCGATGTCGCTCGGCATGCCCGTCGAACTCGTGGTCATCACGGCGTTCCTGGACGAGGGCCAGCCGGTCCTGACCTTCGCGTTCGCACCTCGAGAGGACTCGACACCATGAGCACAGACGTCGCGATCGTGGGGATCGGCATTCATCCGTTCGGCCGTACCGAAGGTGTGAGCGGACGCGCACAGGGTGCCTTCGCTGCCCGGCAGGCTCTCGCCGATGCCGGCGTGCAGTGGTCCGACATCCAGTTCGCCTACGGCGGCAGCCATGCGGCTGGCGACGCGGACTCGCTCGTGTCAGATCTGGGCCTCACGGGTGCCCCGTTCATCAACGTCCACAACGGCTGCGGGACCGGCGGCTCGGCACTCATCTCGGCGCGGAGCGCCCTCCTGTCCGGCCAGTACGACCTCGGCATGGTGGTCGGCTTCGACAAGCACCCACGCGGTGCGTTCGCCACCAAGCCGTCGAGCCTCGGCATCGGTGACTGGTACGGCGAGACCGGGATGATGATCACCACGCAGTTCTTCGCCCAGAAGATCGTCCGCTACATGGAGCAGCACGACATCGGCCAGGAGACCCTGGCGGCGGTGGCGGAGAAGTCGTTCTCGCTGGGGGCGGCCAACCCCAACGCCTGGCGGCGTACGCCCATGTCGCGCCAGCAGATCCTCGATGCCCCGATGGTCAACTGGCCGCTGACGCAATACATGTTCTGCTCCCCCGGCGAAGGGGGCGTCGCCCTCGTGCTCGCCCGCGGAGAGGTGGCACACAAGTACACCGCGAACCCGATCTACCTGCGGTCGGCGGAGTTCCGCTCGCGCAGGTTCGGCTCCTTCGAGGTGTTCAGCCCCTGGACAACGCCGGAGACCCTGTCGGGGCCGACCGGCGACGCCTCGGCTGCAGCCTTCGCGGCGGCCGGCATCGGGCCCGAGGACGTCGACGTCGCACAGATCCAGGACACCGAGTCCGGGGCCGAGCTCATGCACATGGCGGAGACAGGGCTCTGTGCACACGGGGAGCAGGAGAAGCTGATCCTGACCGGGCAGACACGCCCGGACGGCTCCTTGCCCATCAACACGGACGGCGGCGTGATCGCCAACGGGGAGCCCATCGGTGCGACGGGTCTGCGACAGGTCTTCGAGTCCGTCCTTCAGTTGCGCGGTGACGCGGGTGACCGTCAGGTCCCCGGCCGCCCCAAGACCGGTTTCACGCACGTGTACGGCGCACCGGGCATCAGCGCCTGCACCGTGCTCAGCCGTTGAGACCGCCAACCACCACACAGAACCAGGAGAACGCCATGACGTGGGGATTCGAGACCGACCCGGAATACCAGAAGGATCTGGACTGGGCCGAGGAGCTGGTCCGGACCGAGATCGAGCCCGTCGACCAGCTGGTCGAGCACGCCTGGGACGTCAACGACCCGGTGCGCAACGCGCTCATCCGGCCGCTGCAGGAGAAGGTGCGCGAGCGTGAGCTGTGGGCCTGCCACCTCGGGCCCGAGCTGGGCGGACCGGGCTACGGTCAGCTCAAGCTGGCCCTGCTCAACGAGGTGCTCGGCCACACGCACTCAGGCCCGGTCGTGTTCGGCAACCAGGCGCCGGACTCCGGCAACGGCGAGATCCTGGCTCACTACGGATCGCCCGAGCTGAAGGAGCGCTACCTGAAGCCGCTCATCGAGAACGAGATCGTCTCCTGCTACTCGATGACCGAGCCCCAGGGCGGATCGGACCCGACGGCGTTCGTCACCCGGGCGGTCGAGGACGGCGACAGCTGGGTCATCTCCGGCCAGAAGTGGTTCTCGTCCCACGCGCGCTTCTCGAGCTTCTTCATCGTCATGGCGGTCACCGACCCCGATGCGGACCGGCACCACCGTGCATCGATGTTCGTGGTCCCCGCCGACACCCCGGGCATCGAGATCATCCGCAACGTGGGCGTCTACGGACACGATGAGATCGAGGGGACGCACGCCTACATCAACTACCACGATGTGCGGATTCCGAAGGACCACCTCCTCGGCAATCGCGGTGAAGGCTTCGCCGTCGCCCAGACGCGCCTCGGCGGTGGACGCATCCACCACGCGATGCGGACAGTCGGCCTGATGCGCGAGTCGATCGACATGATGCTTGAGCGCGCCGTCTCCCGGAAGAGCGGCACCGGGACCCTCGCCGACCGTCAGCTGGTCAAGACGATGATCGCCGACTCGTGGATCCAGTACCAGCAGTTCCGCCTCCTCGTGCTGCAGACGGCGTGGAAGATCGACCGCTATCAGGACTACCGCAAGGTCGTCACCGACATCTCGGCCGTCAAGGCCGCGATGCCCAAGGTGCTCGGTGACGTCGTGGGTCGTGCGATCCAGCTGCACGGATCGCTCGGCATCTCGACCGAGCTGCCACTCGGAACCTGGTCGGCCGAGGTCCATCACATGGCTCTCGCGGACGGGGCGACCGAACTGCACCAGCTCCAGGTCGCCAAGCAGCTGCTGCGTGGGGCCACCCCGGCGCCGGGTCTGTTCCCGACGCGTCACAAGATCGCTCGACGCGAGGCCGCCGAGCTCAAACTCGCCGATCGTCTTGCCACGGTCGACGACCTGGTCGGTGCCGAATGAGCGGGACTGCCGCCGACCAGGGTGTCGAGGCCACGACCGAGACCGCGCCGGTCCGGGCGGGTGAAGAGCTCGACTGGCCCCGGTTGGAGTCGTTCCTCCGTGAGCACGTGGACGGACTCGAGGGTGAATTCTCGGTGCTGCAGTTCCCGCGTGGTTCGGCCAACCTGACCTATCAGGTGACGATCGGCGACACGCGCCTCGTCGTACGCCGTCCGCCGCTCGGACAGGTCGCTCCCGGGGCGCATGACATGGTGCGTGAGCACCGCGTGCTGTCCAGGCTGCACGCAGAGTATGACCGTGCGCCGAGAGCCCTCGCCCTGTGCGAGGACGTGGATGTCATCGGCGCTCCCTTCCTGGTCTCGGAATATCGCAGTGGAGTGGTGATCTGGGGCGAGATCCCCGAGAGCATGACGCACCGCCCTGATGCCGGACGAGCCGTCGGGTTCGCCGTCGTCGAGGCCCTGGCCGACCTGCACGAGGTTGACGCTGAGTCGGTCGGACTCGGAGATCTCGGGCGCCCCGGTGGCTATCTGGGACGACAGGTGGACGGCTGGCTGAAGCGTTGGTCTGCGGTCGCCGAGGAGGGCAAGGACGTCCTAACCGTCGTGGGAGCCAGGCTCCGCGAACTGCTGCCCGACCGCGCTTCGGGCGCGATCATCCACAATGACTTCAAGATCGACAACTGCCAGTTCACGCCGGGCGACCCGGACCGGGTGACGTCGGTGTTCGACTGGGACATGACCACGTTGGGTGACCCGCTGGCCGACGTCGGCACCCTTCTCAACTACTGGCCCGAGGACGGTGTCGAAGCGGCGATCGCGGTCCCGGGTCTCGACCGTCTCGGTCTGCCGAGCAAGGCAGAGCTCGTCGAGCGCTATGCCCAGCGCCGCGGTCTCGACCTGAGCCGTGAAGACCTGCTCTGGTATGAGGCCCTCGGCTGCTGGAAGACCGCGGTCATCATGCAACAGCTCTACATGCGCTGGGTGCGGGGCGAGTCGACCGATCCGCGCATGGCCGAGCGCGGCGGCCCCGTCGTCTCTTTGGCCGAGCGTGCCCTGAACCTGCTGGACGGTGTCCAGCCCCACGGAAGGAATCTGTCATGAAGGTCGGTCAGCGACTCAAGAGCGCGGTCTGTACGACGAACGTCGTGGTGGTTCGAGCAGCTGAGGTCACTCTCTCCTGCGGTGGAGCGGCGATGGTCGAGAAGCTCGAGGGTGAGCCGAGCGGAGAGGTCGCAGCAGGTCTCGACGGCGGGACTGCCCTCGGCAAGCGCTATCTCCACACCGAATCGGGTCTCGAGGTCATGTGCGTGGCGGCCGGCACCGGTTCGTTGGCGGTCGACGGCGTCGTCCTCGAGCTGAAGGCGGCCAAGTCGCTGCCCGCGTCGGACTGACCCGTCGTGAGCATCCTGATGCTGTTGACCATGGCGGTCGAGCTCGACCCGGATCGTGTCGCGGTCACCTCGGGCGACGAGCAACTCACCTACGGAGCACTGCTCGAGCGCTCCCTCGCCACCGGGGAGCTGCTGCGTCGTGACGGCGCCGACCACATGGCACTGCTCGACCTGAACACGACAGCGTTTCCGGTTGCGCTCTTCGGTGCCGCTGCTGCCGGAGTGCCCCTGGCGCCACTCAACTACCGTCTGGCCGAGGATCGCCTCACCGAGGCAGTCTCCAGGCTCAGCCCGGTCGCGCTGTTCCGGGGCGCCGGGATCGCCAACACGGTCGGACTGGGACCGGCCGATGTGCTGCACTCGACCGTTGACCTCCTCGCGGCCGGGCTCGATTCGGGTCCCGCTGCCGAATCGGATCTGGCCGACAGCGAGTCGCCCGCCGTGCTCCTGTTCACCAGTGGCACGACCGGCACGCCGAAGATCGCGATCCTGCGTCATCGCCACCTGTTCTCCTACGTCACCTCGACCGTCGAGTTCGGTCACGCCGGACCCGAGGAGGCCATCATGGTCTCGGTCCCGAACTACCACATCGCGGGGATCAGCTCGGTCCTCGGCTCGGTCTTCGCAGGCCGCCGCATCGTGCAACTGCCGAGCTTCACCCCCGAGGCCTGGGTAGCCGCTGCCGCTCGTGAGGCCGTGACGCACGCGATGGTCGTGCCGACCATGCTCGGGCGCATCCTCGACGTCCTGGAGAAGACCGGTGACCGGCTGCCCGCACTCAGGCACCTGTCCTACGGAGGAGGCCGGATGCCGGTGGAGGTGGTCGAGAGAGCGGTGCGCATGTTGCCGCACGTCGACTTCGTCAACGCCTACGGACTCACCGAGACCAGTTCGACCGTGACGATCCTCGGACCCGACGACCACCGCGAGGCGCTGGCCAGCGACGACCCGGCTGTTCGCGGACGGCTCGGCTCCGTGGGACGGCCTGTGCCGAGCATCGAGCTCGAGATCCGCGGCGACGACGGCCGCGTGGTCGGGCCCGACGAGATCGGCGAGGTCTATGTCCGCGGCGACCAGGTCTCCGGTGAGTACACCTCACACAGCATTCTCGACGCCGACGGCTGGTATGCCACGCGGGACCAGGGACGTCTCGACAGCGACGGGTTCCTCTACCTGCGCGGTCGGGCGGACGACATCATCGTGCGTGGTGGCGAGAACATCTCGCCCGAGGAGGTCGAGGACGTGCTGACCAGCCACCCCCGTGTGCGGGCAGCGGCGGTTGTCGGCGTACCGGACGTGGAGTGGGGCGAGCGCGTCGAGGCTGTGGTCGTGGTCGCTGACGACCTGCCGACCGATGGGGGACCCGCCGGCCAGGAGCTCACCGACGAGCTCGCGGGCTGGGTGCGTGAACGGCTCCGGTCCACCAGGGTGCCCGCGGCCTTCCACCTGTGGGGCGAGCTCCCCTTCAACGAGACCGGCAAACTCCTGCGTCGCTCCGTGCGTGCGGACCTGTCAGCGCGGGCGGACATCGCATGATCAGCATCGAGCCCGCGGAGATCGACGCGGTCCGCTCCGTCGCGGCCGACTTCTTCGACCGCTACCGGGTCGTTCTCGACGACGACGACGTGCCCCGCTACGACCGGTCCGTCTGGTCGAGGGCCTGCTCCGACCTCGGCGTCGGTGCAATCGTCGAGCCCGAGGAGGACGGCGGCGTGGGAGGAGGCGCGGCGATGCTGTCGGCCGTGCTGGTCGAGGCCGGCCGGACCCTCAGCCCGTTACCCCTGCTCAGTTCGGCCGTACGTGCCCAGACCGCGATCCGGGTCCTGGCGACGCCGGCGGCGCGCGCCGAGCTGCTCCCGTCTCTCCTGACCGGAGAGGTCATCGCGACGCTCGCACCCCGGGACGGCACCGTCGCGTCGATCGAAGCCGTGCACGTCGGAACGCAGGACCCCGGTGACGGATGGACGCTGTCGGGCTCGGTCGGTCGGGTGCTCGACGGACTTGGTGCCGACCTCATCCTGGTCACCGCCTCGGTGGGTCACGAGGTCGGACTCTTCGTGGTCGAGGGTCACGTGGATCGCGTGGCGCAGGAGACGGTCGACGTGACGCGGCAGTTCGCTCGCCTCAGCTTCTCCTCCACCCCGGCCAGGCTGATCGGCACCGCCGATCAGTCCGCGCTGGCCGCGATCGATCACTGGACGACGCTCGCCCTGGCCGCAGACCAGGTGGGCGGCGCGCAAGCCTGCCTCGACCTGACCGTCGACTACCTTCGGACCCGCGTCCAGTTCGGCCGTGTGCTGGGCTCGTTCCAGTCGCTCAAGCATCAGTGCGCCGACCTCGCTCTGCGGGTCGATGAGGCGCGATCGGCGCTTGCGCACCTCGTCTGGGCGCTCGACGAGTCCCCGGCCCACGCGCCCGAGGCGGCGGCCATCGCGGCGGTGACCGCGTCGAACGCCTACGTGACCTGCGCCGACGAGACCGTGCACCTGCACGGTGGAATCGGGTTCACGTGGGAGCACGACGCACACCGATACGTACGTCGCGCCCTCACCGACAGGTCGGCCTTCCACTCCGTGCGTGCGGCGCGCGAAGCGGTGCTGACTGCCTGCGGAATCTGACTCGAACCCCACCTGACCCACGCCACCCGAGAGGAACCAGATGACCACCGAAGTCTCACCCACTCTGTCCCACGTCTCAGCCCAGACGGAGTCCTACCTGAAGGACAAGTTCTTCGGCCACGTGATCGACGGCGCAGTCGTTGAGTCGATTGGTGGCGGCACCATGCCGGTCATCGATCCCTCCACGGGGATCCAGATCGCCACCGCTGCCAGCGGTGAGACCGCCGACGTCGACCGTGTGGTGACCAGCTCGCGTCGGGCCTTCGACGAGGGCACCTGGCGCAACCTCGCACCACTGGAGAAGGAGCACCGTCTGCATCGTCTCGCGCGGCTCATCGACGAGAACCGCACGGTCTTTGGCGACCTGGACGCCATCGATGCCGGCCTGCTTCGCACCTATACGGCGTTCCTCGAGGACTTCGGCGTCAACGCGACGTCTTACTTCGCGGGGTGGCCGAGCAAGCTGCACGGCTCCATCCCGCCGGTGCCGACAGGGATGAACGTGCAGCACCGTCGGGTGCCGCGTGGTGTGGTCGGTCTCATCGTTCCGTGGAACGGCCCCACTGCGGTGGTGGCGATGGCAGCCGCCGCCCTCGCCGCCGGCAACTCCGTGATCCTCAAGGCCGCGGAGAACACGCCAATGAGCGCCGTACTCATGGCAGAACTGGCCTTCGAGGCCGGAATCCCGGCGGGTGCCTTCAACGTCCTCCAGGGCACCGGTCAGGCGGTGGGCTCGGCGCTCGTCGAACATCCCGGCACCGACTTCATCAGCTTCACGGGGTCTGCAGCCACCGGGCGCGCGATCCAGAGCACCGCGGCCAGGAGCCTGACGCCCGTCGCTCTCGAGCTCGGCGGCAAGAGCCCGTTCATCGTGTTCGACGACGCGGAGATCGCGTCGACCGCAGCGGCCGCCACGGCGGCGGTCTGGAGCGGTCAGGGCCAGATCTGCACCGCCGGGTCGCGCGTGCTGGTCCAGCGGTCGATCCACGACGAGTTCGTGGCAGCAATGGTCGACGCGAGCCGCTCGGTCACGGTGGGACACGTCTTCGACGCATCGGCCACGCTGGGACCGCTCGTCTCCCAGACACAGTTGGACCGCGTTGCGGCCTATGTCGACCTCGGCCGCTCCGAGGGCGTGCAGGTCGCACTCGACGGCGGCGTCACCGGCGACGGTGGCTTCTTCCACGAACCCGTCATCTTCACCGACGTCCGCAACGAGATGCGCATCGCCCAGGAGGAGATCTTCGGGCCGGTCATGTCAGTCATCCCGTTCGACGACGAGGCCGACGCGCTCCGGATCGCCAACGACGTCGACTATGGCCTCGCTGCCGGCATCTTCACCAACGACCTGCGCCGCAGCCAACGGATGACCGATGGACTCGATGTGGGCACGGTCTGGGTCAACACCTACCAGGCGGGCTACCCGACGGTCTCCTACGGCGGGGTCAAGCAGTCTGGCTATGGCCGCACCCTTGGCGAGGAGATGGTGCACGAGCTCACGCACATCAAGAGCGTCTGGATCGCCCAGTGACACCCGGCACACCCCAGGAGCACAACAACATGACTTCGACCCTCAGCGGCAAGGTGGCACTGGTCACCGGAGCGACCCGCGGGCTGGGTCGGGCGATCGCAGAAGGCCTGGCGCGGGAAGGGGTCAAGGTCGTCGTCTCGAGCCGAAAGCCGGAGGCGTGTGCTGCCGTGGCAGCGGAGATCACGGAGCTCACCGGCGCCCGGACGATGGCGCTGCCGCTGCACGTCGGACGCTGGGATGACATCGCACCCGCCGTCGCGCGCATCGAGTCCGAGCTCGGGCCACTCGACATCCTGGTGAACAACGCGGGCATCGCCCCGTTGGCACCGGACCCCCTCGAGCTCACCGAGGCTCTCTATGACAAGACCATGGAGGTCAACCTCAAGGGCCCCTTCCGGTTAATGGCCGTCGTCGGGGCCCAGATGGCCCGGACGGGGGGTGGGTCGATCATCAACATCTCGAGCATCGGTTCGCAACGCCCCAGCGCCGGCGAGGCGACGTACTCCGCGGCGAAGGCTGGCCTGAACGCTCTGACCCAGGCCTTCGCCCAGGCCTACGCCCCTGAAGTCAGGGTCAACTGCGTCATGCCGGGTGCCTTCGCCACCGACATGTCGAGCGGGTGGGACGACCACTTCATCGGTCTGGTCACCGACGGACTGCCGGCCGGACGTCTCGGCGTGCCGAAGGAGCTCGTCGGAATGGTCGCCCACCTTGCTGGCGACGCCAGCTCCTACACGACAGGCGCCGTGATCCCCGTCGATGGCGGCCGGCTGGCGGTCTACTGACCGCGTGGGGCAGGCGCTGACGGCGTACGGCTCAGTCGAGCTGCACCTTGGACAGCGCCAGCCAGGTGTCGACGACGGTGTCCGGGTTGAGCGACATCGACTCGATGCCCTGCTTGAGAAGCCACTCGGCGAGATCGGGATGGTCGCTGGGGCCCTGGCCACAGATGCCGACGTACTTCCCGGCGTCCCGGCACGCCTTGATCGCGCGCTCGAGCATGAACAACACCGCCGGGTCGCGCTCGTCGAAGGAGCCGGCGACCAGCGAGGAGTCGCGGTCGAGGCCGAGGGTCAGCTGGGTCATGTCGTTGGAGCCGATCGAGAAGCCGTCGAAGTGCTGGAGGAACTGCTCGGCGAGGATCGCGTTGGACGGGACCTCGCACATCATCACGACCTGCAGGCCGTTCTCCCCGCGGACCAGGCCGTGCTCGCCGAGCAGGGCGATGACGCCCTCGGCCTCGGCCACGGTCCGGACGAACGGGATCATGATCTTGACGTTGGTCAGGCCCATCTCGTCGCGGACGAACTTCAGCGCCTCGGCCTCCATCGCGAAGCACTCCGCGAAGTCATCGGACAGATAGCGCGAGGCCCCGCGATAGCCGAGCATCGGGTTCTCCTCGTGGGGCTCATAGAGCTCACCGCCGACGAGGTTGGCATATTCGTTGGACTTGAAGTCGCTCATCCGCACGATCACCGGCTCCGGCGCGAAGGCCGCGGCCAGGATCGAGACCCCCTCGGCGACGCGCTGGACGAAGAAGTCGCGGGGGCTGGGATAGGCCTGGACCGCCTCGGCGATCTGGGAGCGCAAGGGCTCCTCCAAGGACTCATGGGCGAGCAGGGCCTTGGGGTGGATGCCGATCTGGCGGTTGATGATGAACTCGAGGCGAGCCAGGCCGACGCCGGCGTTCGGCAGCTGGGCGAAGGCGAAGGCCTGCTCGGGGGTTCCGATGTTCATCATGATCTTGGTGGGGATCTCCGGCATCGAGGACAGCTCGGTCTCCTCGATGCTGAAGTCGAGCAGGCCGTCATAGACCAGGCCGGTGTCGCCCTCGGCGCAGGAGACGGTGACCTCGCGTCCATCGGTCAGCTCCCGGGTGCCCTGTCCGGTGCCGACCACGGCAGGGATGCCGAGCTCACGGGCGATGATCGCCGCGTGGCAGGTGCGTCCACCACGGTTGGTGACGATCGCCGAGGCCCGCTTCATGATCGGCTCCCAGTCGGGGTCGGTCATGTCGGCGACGAGCACCTCACCCTGGACGAACTCGTGCATCTGGTCGATGGAGGTCATCACCCGCACCGCGCCCGCGCCGATCTTCTGGCCGATCGCGCGGCCGTCGATCACGACCGTGCCACCGCGGGCGTCCATCCGGAAGCGCTGCTGTACGCCGGCTCGCGACATCACCGTCTCCGGCCGGGCCTGCAGGATGTAGAGCTTGGAGTCGAGCCCGTCCTTGCCCCACTCGATGTCCATCGGCCGGCCGTAGTGCTCCTCGATGGTCAGCGCGTGCCGCGCCAGCTCCTCCACCTCGGCGTCGCTCAGGCTGAGCAGGCCCTGCTCGGCAGGGTCGGTGTCGACGAACTCGGTGGTGCGCCCGACCGTGGGGTCGTCGGTGTAGACCATCTTCGTGGCCTTCGAGCCGACGCCACGCTTGAGCACCGCGGGACGGCCGGCACGCAGGGCCGGCTTGTAGACGTAGAACTCGTCGGGGTTGACCGCGCCCTGCACGACCGCCTCGCCCAAGCCGTAGGACGACGTCACGAAGACCGCGTCGTTGAAGCCGGACTCGGTGTCCATCGTGAACATCACGCCCGAGGCGCCGATGTCCGAGCGCACCATCTGCTGGACGCCGGCCGAGAGCGCCACACTGTCGTGGTCGAAGTCGTGGTGCACGCGATAGGCGATCGCCCGGTCGTTGTAGAGCGAGGCGAAGACCTCACGGATCGCCTGCAGCACGCCCTCGATGCCCACGATGTTGAGGAAGGTCTCCTGCTGGCCGGCGAAGGAGGCGTCGGGGAGGTCCTCGGCGGTCGCACTCGAGCGGACCGCGAACGAGACGTCGTCACGCCCGTCGACCAGGACGTCGTACGCCGAGCGGATGTCTGCCTCGAGGTCTGCCGGGAACGGCCGGCTGGCGACCGCCTCACGCAGTGATCGACCGACCTCGGCGAGGCGCTGGGTGTCGTCGGTGTCGAGGTCACGCAGGGCCGAGGAGATCTCCTCGGCCAGGCCGGTGTCGCCGATGAAGCGACGGAACGCGTCGGCGGTGGTGGCGAAGCCGTCGGGAACGTTGACGCCCAGCGAGGCCAGGTTGCTCACCATCTCGCCGAGGGACGAGTTCTTGCCGCCGACCTGCTCGAGGTCGCCCAGGCCGAGTTCGGCGAAGGGACGGACGTTGGGGGACTCGCTCATCGAGGGCTCCTTGGGAGGGACGTGCTGGGGTCGGGAAGCGCCGGGGGTGGCTTCATCTTCTTGAGTCGCTGCAGGATGATCGTCGAGATCTCCTCCACGGAGATCGTCGAGGAGTCGACGACCGGCAGTGCGTGGCGCTTGAACATCTCCGCGGTGCGGCGCAGCTCGAAGGTGCACTGCTCGAGCGAGGCATAGCGCGAGTCCGGCCGGCGTTCCTGGCGGATCGCAGCCAGTCGCTGGGGCGAGGTGATCAGCCCGAAGCAGCGCTCGCGCAGGTCCCGGACCGGTCGCGGCAGCTCGGCCACGGCCAGGTCCTCCTCCACGATCGGATAGTTGGCCACGAAGAGTCCGTGCTGGAGGGCGAGGTACATCGAGGTGGGCGTCTTGCCGCAGCGTGACGGGGCCAGCAGGATGACGTCGGCCTTGTCCAGACCGCGCACGCTCTGCCCGTCGTCGTGCTCGATCGTGTACTCGATGGCCTGCATCCGGCTGTTGTAGCGCTTGATGTCACCGACGCCGTGCAGTCGGGCGGGCGAGCGGACCGCCGGCGTCTCCAGGATCGACTCGACCGAGCGCATGTGCAGGTCGAAGAAGTCGATCACCGGGCAGCGGGTACGCCGCAGCTCCAGGCGCACCTCGTCGCTCGCGGCGGTGACGAACACCAGGGGCGTGCGCGGGCTCTCGGCCAGGGCGCGGTCGAGGCGGACGACCACCTCACGGGCTTCCTCGACCGAAGCGATGAACGGGATCACGGTGCGGTTGAAGCGCAGGTCCGGGAACTGGATCAGCAGCGCGTTGCCCATCGTCTCGGCGCTGATGCCGGTGCTGTCGGACAGGAAGAAGACCGGCACCACGCCGTCGCCGACAGTGCTCGCCCCTGCCCCAGTGCCAGTCCCAGTTTCCACGGGCTCAGCCTACGGAAGGTGCCGGTGGAGTGGAGGTGGCCCTCCATCATTGACCGGTCGCCGTCGCGGGGTGCGGCCGAACTGGTCTGGACCGGTGCGGTCGAATTCGTGCAAACCACTGACAGGACGTCGGGAGTTGTTGCACGATTCATTCGCCCCGCTGGCGACCCGAGACGCCGGCGGGGCTCCTACCTACTTGCGCGCCGCAATGTGATCCACATCGCAAGAACCTGTTCTAGTGTCGGTTTTGTCCTCTACGCTGCGCGAATGAAGACGACCCGTGCAGCCGTCGCCCTGTGTGTCGCGCTGGTGCTCTCGCTGCTGGCCCTGATCACCTCCACGGCCTCCGCGGCCCCGGTCGGGATCACCCTCGACGGGCCGTCCGCGGTGATGCCGCTCGATGAGGCCACGCTCAGCGTCAACGCCTCCGGTCAGGTCCGGGCCGGTGACAAGGTCACCCTCGAGCACAAGGCATACGGCATCTATTGGTATGCGTCGCGCACGGTGCGCCTCGACTCCTCGCTGCAGGCCAGCTTCACGGTGAGCCAGAAGGTCGTCGGGGAGTACGACTACCGGGTCCGGCTGCACGCCACGTCGAAGCACCCCAGCGCGCTGACCTCGACGTACACGCTTCGCGTCGTCTCGACCACGCTGCCCGCGCCCAGCCCCGACCCGGTCCCCGATGGCGACAGCGGTGTGGGCGGCGGCGACGCGGGCGGGGACCCGGTCACCTCCGACGACTGCGGCGGCGCCCGGCCGGTCAAGGCCGACGGCGAGCCCTGGGTGTGCACCTACAACGACGAGTTCAACGGCACCCAGCTCGATCGCAGCATGTGGGTCCCGCAGCGGACCAGCACCTCGCGGGTCGTCAACGGAACCTCCTCGCTCTACACCTGCTACGACGACCGGTCCGACGTGATCGACGTACGCGAGGGCAACCTCGAGCTGTCGATGGTGCGCCTGCCCGAGGTCGTCGACTGTGGCCAGGGCAAGGCCTCGCGCTACGTCGCCGGTCAGGTCACCCACTACGGCACGTTCTCGCAGACCTACGGGAAGTATGAGATCCGGGCACAGTTCCCCGCGGTCCGCGAGCGGGGGCTCCAGTCGGCGCTGTGGCTGTGGCCCGTCAACCCCACGAAGTACGGCCTGTGGCCGCTGTCCGGCGAGATCGACATCGCCGAGTCCTACTCGCGCTACCCCGATCACGCCATCCCCTACATGCACTATCTCCAGGGGCCGATGATCCGGTCGACGAACACCAACATCGTCACCGGCATGTGCGAGATCAAGCACGGCGAGTTCAACACCTACGGACTCGAGTGGAAGGCCAAGCAGCTCAAGATCTTCGTCAACGGTGAGCTCTGCATCGAGAACAACTACTCGGCGCTCAACGCGCCGGGCAGCGCGGCTCCCTTCGACCACCCGTTCTTCCTGGCCCTGACCCAGCTGATGGGCGCCAGGGGCAACGAGTACAACCCGGCCGTGATGCCGGAGAAGGTCACCACGAAGATCGACTACGCCCGCATCTGGAAGTGACCCCAGCAGCAGAGTCCAGATCCCGCTGAGGTTGTCGGTGGATCGTGCAAAGGTGTCCCCGTGACCCTCTGGATCCATCGCGCGGAGCGCACCGACCTGCTCGCCGACGGGCTTGCGGCGCTGCTGGCACAGCCGGCCGACGACCCGTTCGCCGAGGAGCTCGTCGTGGTGCCGGCACGTGGTGTGGAGCGCTGGCTGAGCCAGCGGCTCTCCCACCGGCTCGGCACCGGAGCGTCGGGTCGCGACGGTCTCTGCGCCGGGATCGACTTCCCCTCGCCACGGTCCCTGGTGGCCGAGGTCCTCGGCGCCACCCACGAGGATCCCTGGGCCGCGGACGCGCTGGTCTGGCCACTGCTGGCCTGCATGGACGAGTGTCTCGACGAGACCTGGTTCCGCACGGTCGCCGAGCACCTGGGGCACTTCCACACCGGCGACGAGGCCGAGCTGCGGCGCGGCCGACGCCATGCGGTCGCCTCACGAGTGGCCCGCCTGTTCAGTGCGTACGCCGTCCAGCGGCCGCTGCTGCTGGCCGACTGGTCCGCAGGGAGTGACCGCCCGGAGTCGGACGGCCGTGGAGGCGAGCTCGACGCGGACCTGTGCTGGCAACCCGAGCTGTGGCGACGGGTCACTGAGCGGATCGACGCGCCTGCGCCGCACGAGCGACTCGCCGACGTGATCACCAGGCTCGCCGAGGACCCGGCGTCGTTCGACCTCCCGGCACGGATCAACCTGTTCGGTCACACCCGCATCCCCGAGTCGGAGGTCTCGCTGCTCGAGGCCCTGGCCGGGCACCACGACGTACACCTCTGGCTGCCGCACCCGAGCCCGGCGCTGTGGGACCGGCTCGCCGGCGAACAGAGGGGCTCGATCGAGCGCAGCCGCGACGAGACCCACTTCCTGGTCGAGCATCCGCTGCTGACCACCCTCGGTCGCGACGTACGCGAGCTCCAGGGCCTGTTGTCGCTCACCGAGGCCCGCCACGAGCACCTGCCCCGCGCCGCCGAAGCGCCCGACGACCTGCTGCACTGGCTCCAGGGCGACCTGCGCGACGACCACCTGGGACCGCGTCCCGGTGCCGGCCGCACGCTGCGCGAGGGCGACCGCAGCGTCAGCGTCCACTCCTGCCACGGCCCCGCCCGCCAGGTCCAGGTGCTGCGCGAGACGTTGCTGGCGATGCTCGAGGAGGACCCGACGCTCGAGCCGCGCGACGTGCTGGTGATGTGCCCCGACATCGAGACCTATGCGCCATTGATCACCGCGGCGTTCGGGCTGGGCGACGTGGTCGAGGGCGGACACCCCGCCCACACGCTGCGGGTCCGTCTCGCCGACCGTGCGCTGACCCAGACCAACGCCCTGCTCGGCGTGGCGGCGACCCTGCTCGACCTCGCCGGCGGTCGTACGACGGCCAGCGAGGTGCTCGACCTGGCCCAGGTGGAGCCGGTGCGGCAACGCTTCGGGTTCAGCGACGACGACCTGGCCGCGCTCACCGGCTGGGTGCGCGAGGCCGGCATCCGGTGGTCCTTCGACAAGGAGCACCGCAGCGCCTTCGGACTCGGCGACGTCGTGCAGAACACCTGGCAGTTCGGTCTCGACCGGGTGCTCACCGGTGTCGCCGTCTCGGCCGACGCCGAGGCCTGGTTCGATGCGACGCTTCCGCTCGACGACGTGAGCAGCAACCGGGTGGAGCTGGCCGGTCGGCTCGCCGAGTTCGTCGACAGGCTCCGCAGGGCCACCGACCTGTTGGTGGGCACGCGACCCCTGTCCGAGTGGATGACGGCCCTGACCGACGGCACCCAGGCGCTCACCCGCGTCGACCGTGACGACGCCTGGCAGAGCGGGCAGCTGCAGCGCGAGTTCGCCGACGTCCTGCGCGACGCGGGATCACTCGCGGAGACGCCGCTGCGGCTCGCCGACGTCCGCTCCCTGCTGGACCGGCACCTGGCCGGCCGCCCGACCCGGGCCAACTTCCGCACCGGCACGCTGACGGTCTGCACGATGGTTCCGATGCGTTCGGTCCCGCACCGCGTGGTCTGCCTGCTGGGACTCGACGACGGGGTGTTCCCGCGCACGGGACTGGCCGACGGCGACGACGTGCTGGCCCGGCGCCCGTTCACCGGCGAGCGCGACGTGCGCAGCGAGGACCGCCAGCTGCTCCTCGACGCCGTGATGGCGGCAGGAGAGCGCCTCGTGATCACCTACACGGGCGCCAACGAGCACACCGGCCAGCCCCGGCCCCCGGCCGTCCCGCTCGGCGAGCTTCTGGACGCACTCGACCGCACCACCGATCAGCCCGTGCGCACCTCGATCGTGATCCAGCACCCGCTGCAGCCGTTCGACCCGAAGAACCTCGAGCCCGGCCGGCTCGGCGTACCGGACCAGCCGTTCACGTTCGACCGCACCGCCCTGGTCGCCGCCCGGGCTGCTGGTGCCCAGCGCCCCGGGCGCCCCGGCTTCCTCGACCATCCGCTCTCGGTCCCGCTGGTCGACGACGTCGGCCTCGACGACCTGACCCGGTTCTTCCGGCACCCGGTGAAGGGATTCTTCTCCGCGCTCGACGTCTCGCTTCCGTGGGAGTCCGACCCGGTGCCCGACGCGATGCCGGTGGCGATCGACGCCCTCGAGAGCTGGGCGGTCGGCGACCGGATGCTGGCGGACATGCTCGACGGCATCCATCCCGACCGGGCCCAACAGCTCGAGTGGCGGCGCGGGACGCTCCCACCGGGGCAGCTCGGCTGGCGCACCGCGGGGGAGATCCGTGAGCAGGCGATGGCCCTGGCGATGCTGGCGCTGACGCACCGCCAGGTCCCCGGTCGAAGCATCGACGTCGACGCGGCGCTGCCGGGAGGCCGCCGGCTGAGCGGCACCATCCCGCGGGTGTACGGCGACCGGCTGGTCTCGGTCGGCTATTCCCGGCTGGGCCCGAAGCAGACCCTGCTCGCCTGGATCCAGCTGCTCGCCCTGAGCACCGCCGACCCGGACCGCAACTGGACCGCGCTGGTGATCGGTCGACGTGCCCGAGGCACCCAGCCGCAGACCTTGCTGCTCGGCCCGCTCGACGAACGCGCACCCGCGCTGCTGGCGGACCTGGTCGCGCTCTACGACGAGGGGCGGCGCCGACCCTTGCCACTGCCGCTGAAGACTTCCCACGCCTGGGCCAATGCCGCCCGCACCGGCGGGATGCCGATCCGGGAAGCGGACGGCAAGTGGAAGACGAAGCGGTACGAGGGCGAGGACGCTGACCCGGCGCACGTGCGCGTGTGGGGCCCCTATGCGGCCATCGACGCCCTCCTCCCGGAGCTCGGCGAGATGGCGGAGCGCCTGTGGTCGCCGCTGTTCCAGTTCGAGAAGGGGAGCCTGTGATGCAGCCTTTCGACCTGCTCGACCCGCTTCCCGCTGCCGGATCGACGGTGGTGCTCGAGGCGAGCGCCGGGACCGGCAAGACCTACACCCTGGCCGGACTGGTCACCCGCTACGTCGCGGAGGGCGTGGCAAAGCTCGACGAGATGCTGCTGATCACCTTCGGTCGTGCGGCCAGCCAGGAGCTGCGTGAACGGGTCCGCGAGCAGCTGGTGCTGGCCGAGCGCGAACTCGGCGCCCGGCTGGCCGACCCGGCACACGTGTTGGCCACCGACCTCCTGTCCCGCCTCGGCGAGGGTGACACCACCGAGGTCGAGACGCGGCGACGCAGGCTGCGGACTGCCTTGGCCGGCTTCGACTCGGCCACCATCGCCACCACCCACCAGTTCTGCCAGCTGGTGCTGCGCTCCCTCGGTGTCGCCGGTGACAGCGACGCCGGGGTGAGTCTGGTCGACGACCTGGACGACCTGATCACCGAAGTCGTCGACGACCTCTACCTCGCCCGGTTCGGGAAAGCAGCCGACAAGCCGAAGCTGACCCGCGCCGACGCACTGGCCATCGCCCGCGCGGTCGCCGGGAACCCGCACACCGAGCTGGTCCCGACCGATGCCCCGGAGGGCTCACCCGCCGCGGTCCGGGTCCAGTTCGCCCGCGACGTCCTCGACGAGCTCGAACGGCGCAAGCGACGACTCGGGATCCTCGGCTACGACGACCTGCTCACCAGGCTCGCCGCCGCGCTCGAGGACGAGCAGGCGCCGGCCCGGGAGCGGATGCGGAACAGGTGGAGCATCGTAATGGTCGACGAGTTCCAGGACACCGACCCGGTGCAGTGGGACGTGCTGGACCGGGCCTTCAACGGACACTCGACGCTGGTCCTCATCGGTGACCCCAAGCAGGCGATCTATGCGTTCCGTGGCGGCGACATCGACACCTACCTCAGGGCCGCGGGGACCACCGAGGACAAGCGCACGCTGGGCACCAACTGGCGCAGCGACAAGGCCCTGGTCGACACGCTCCAAGTGGTCCTGGGTTCGGCGGCACTGGGGCACGAGGAGATCGTGGTCCGGCCCGTCGAGGCGCACCACGAAGAACGACGGCTGGTGCGTGAGGGCCACGATGCGCCGTTCCGGCTCCGGGTCGCCGGCCGTGCCCTGTTCGGGATCAGTCCCGCCAAGACGATTCCGATCGACATACTCCGCGAGCACATCGCCCGCGACCTGGCAGGCGACATCGCCGCCCTGCTTGCCGACCCGAGCGCCCGCTGGGACGGGCGTCCGGTGCGGGCCGGTGACATCGCGGTGATCGTCGAGAAGCACGCAGATGCCCGGGTCTGCCGCGAGGCGTTGGCGACGGCCGGGATCCCGGCCGTCTACACCGGTGATGCCGACATCTTCTCCTCCGAAGCGGCCGAGGACTGGCTCAGCCTGCTCCGGGCGATGGACCAGCCGCACCGCTCGGGGCTGGTGCGCGCCGCGGCCACCACGATGTTCTTCGGTGAGACCGCCGAGAGCCTGCACCGCGGTGGTGACGAGCTGACCGACCGGATCGGCAACACGCTGCGGGCATGGGCCGACCACCTGCGCGAGCGCGGGGCAGCGGCCGTCTTCGAGGCCGCCCAGGTCGCCGGGATGTCGGAGCGGGTGCTGGCCTGGCGCGGTGGCGAGCGGCAGATGACCGACCTCGCCCACCTTGCCGAGGTCCTCCACGAGACCGCGCACCGTGAGCGGATGGGCCTGCCTGCCCTGCTCGAGTGGGTCACCCAGGAGTGCAACGGCGCCCGCCGCTCGACCGAGCGCAGCCGCCGCCTCGACAGTGACGCCGCTGCGGTCCAGATCATGACCGTCTGGGTGAGCAAGGGACTGCAGTACCCGATCGTCTATCTGCCGTTCTCGTTCAACCGCAACGTCCAGGACCGTGAGCTCGTCCTGTTCCATCGCGACCGCAGGCGCTGCCTCGACATCGGTGGCAAGGGGGGTCCGGGGTTCGCGGCCAACGCCGCGTCCGGGCGCGCCGAGATGGCCGGCGATGACATCCGACTGACGTACGTCGCTCTCACCCGGGCGCAGTCCCAGGTGGTGGCGTGGTGGTCACCGTCGTGGGACGAGCCCAACGGTGGCATCTCGCGGTTGCTGCGTGGCCGTCGTCCGGACCAGCAGCTGGTGCCGGACAGGGTTGAGCCCAAGCACAGCGAGGACGAGGTGAAGGCGATCTTCGATGCCTGGGCTGCCCGGGGCGGCCCGGTTGTCGAGCCCGCCGTCGTGGTCGAGGCCCCGGCCCCGTCGCCTCCCGAGCTGCCCGACGTCCTCGCCGTACGCTCCTTCACCCGGCGCGTGGACACCGATTGGCGTCGTACCTCCTACTCCGCCCTGGTGCGTTCGGCGGAGCAGCAGGTCGGTGGTGTCGGCAGCGAGCCGGCCGAGGGTGGCAAGGACGACGAGGCGATCAACCCGATTCCTGAATCAGCCGCCGGCCCTGAGGGCGACGGCGCGCCAGGGACCGACTCCGCCGCCTCATCCGTCGATCGGGTGAGCGCCTCGCCCACCTCACCGATGGCCGGCCTGCCGGCCGGGGCCGCATTCGGCTCGTTGGTCCATGCCGTCCTGGAGCGGACCGATCCCGACGCCGCAGACCTGGCCACCGAGCTGCGCGAGCACATGCACAGCGAGGCGTCGTACTGGGCGGTGACGGTCCCCGAGGACGACCTGGTCGAAGGGCTGATCCCGTTGCACGACACGCCCCTGGGGCCGTTGGCCGACGACCTGACCCTGCGCCGGATCCCGATCCGTGACCGGCTGCGTGAGCTCGACTTCGAGATCCCGCTGGCCGGGGGCGACCTGGCCGGCGCCGAGGCCGGTGACCTGTTGCTGGGCGAGATGGCACCGCTGCTCCTCGAGCACCTCGACGCCGACGACCCGATGCGGGCCTACGCCAACCGCCTGGCCGACCCGTCCCTGGGTGGCCAGACGCTGCGCGGCTATCTCTCCGGGTCGATCGACGTCGTGCTCCGGATCCCCGGCCCCACCGGGCCGCGCTTCGTCGTCGTCGACTACAAGACCAACCGGCTCGGCGACCCCGAGGGAGAGCTGAGCGCCGACGACTACCTGCCCGCCCGACTCGACGAGGCGATGCTGCACTCCGACTATCCGCTGCAGGCGTTGGTCTACAGCGTGGTCCTGCACCGCTATCTGCGCTGGCGACTCCCCGGTTATCACCCGGAACAGCACCTGGGCGGGGTCCTCTATCTCTACCTGCGCGGCATGTGCGGGCCTGAGACTCCGAGGGTCAACGACGTGCCTGCAGGCGTGTTCAGCTGGAAGGTCCCCGCCGACCTGGTGGTGGCGCTCTCCGACCTCCTCGACCGATCGGAGCAGCGATGAGCGCACTCGACACCGTCGACGACCTGGCCGCCGGCCGGGCCCTCGGCGCCACCGGACTGCTGGCCACGCTCAACGCCGCGGACGTCCTGGACGCCTCCGACGTACACGTCGCCCTCCGTGCCGGCGCCCTGACCGGAGAGGACGACCAGGAGCTGTTGCTCGCATTGGCGATGGTGGTCCGCGCACTACGGTCCGGGTCGACCTGCCTCGACCTGAGGACGCTGTCCGACGAGCTCGCCGGTCACGCTGTGCCCGCCGACCTGGCGGCCCGGCTGGCCGCCAGCCCGCTGGCTGCGGACCCGGCGATCCTCCACGTCGAGGGAGACCTGGTCTTCCTCGACCGCTACTGGCGAGAGGAGGGCCAGGTCCGCGACGACCTGTTGTCCCGGATCGCACGCCCGGTCGACCCGGTGGATCCCGAGCTGCTCCAGGCCGGCCTCGACCGCCTCTTCCCCGCCTCGGGTTGGGAGGAGCAGCGCGCCGCGACCGCGATCGCCGTCAACCAGGGCACGACCGTGCTCACCGGTGGCCCGGGAACCGGCAAGACCTCGACGGTTGCCGCCGTCCTGGCCCTGCTCTGCGAGCACGCCGCCACGACCGACCAGCGTCCTCTGCGGATCGCGCTCACTGCTCCCACGGGCAAGGCGGCCGCTCGGCTCAACGAGGCCGTCACCGACACCATGCAGCACTGGGACGAGACCGACCGAGCGCGTCTGGGC
This sequence comes from Nocardioides daedukensis, assembly GCF_013408415.1. Lineage (NCBI taxonomy): Bacteria > Bacillati > Actinomycetota > Actinomycetes > Propionibacteriales > Nocardioidaceae > Nocardioides > Nocardioides daedukensis. The sequence goes on from NZ_JACCAA010000001.1 coordinate 2,544,171, forward strand.
GACCTGCGCCCGATGACCCTGCACCGGTTGCTCGGCAGCCGGCCCGACAGCTCGACCCGTTTCCGGCACAACCGCGAGAACCGCCTGGCCCAGGACATCGTCGTCGTCGACGAGTCCTCGATGTTGTCGCTGACGATGATGGCCAGACTGCTCGAGTCCCTGCGTCCCGAGACCCGGCTGCTGCTGGTCGGTGACCCGTTCCAGCTGGCCTCGATCGACGCCGGCGCGGTGCTCTCGGACCTCGTCGAGGGCCTGGCAGAGCGGCCCGACATCAAGCTCGCCACGCTGCGCACCTCGCACCGGTTCGGTCCGGCCATCGGTGGACTCGCCGAGTCGATCCGGCTCGGTGACGCCGTCGGGGCGCTGGCGAACCTGCGCAGCGGTGACCCGAAGCTGGAGTTCATCGAGGACGACGACATCGAGTCGGCACTGCACCGGCGCCTCCTCGACCGAGCCCTCGATCTGCGAGCGGCCGCGGCCGCCGGGGACGTGACCGGAGCACTCGAGCTCCTCGAGCAACATCGCCTCCTGTGCGCCCACCGCGAGGGCCCCCGCGGGGTGAACTGGTGGAACCGCCAGGTCGAGCGCTGGATCAGTGACGAGACCGGGGATCCACTCTGGGACACCTGGTATCCGGGACGTCCGATCCTGGTCACCGCCAACGACTACGGCCTCGGCATCTTCAACGGCGACACCGGAATCGCGGTGATGAAGGACGGGGAGCTCCGGGTGGCCATCGCGACCACCGCCGGCATCCGCGACTTCGCGCCCTCCCGGCTCAGCGACGTACAGACCCTGCATGCGATGACGATCCACAAGGCGCAGGGGAGCCAGGCGCGCGAGATCACCGTGCTGATGCCCGACGAGGAATCCCGGCTGCTGACCCGGGAGCTCTTCTACACCGCGGTGACCAGGGCAGAGGAGAAGGTCACGATCGCCGGTGACGAGGCGGTCGTGAGGCAGGCGCTTGAGCGTCAGGTGCGGCGCGCCAGCGGGCTGCGGGAGCGGATCTCCCGGTCGGCCGACGTGTGATCGGCAGGCTCACTGGGTAGCCTCAACTCCAGATTCGCTCCCGTCGCAAAGCAGAGAAGAGCCTCACGTGTCGCGTCGCACCCTCACCGGCCTTGCCGCCGTCGGGATCTCCCTCGCCTTCCTCGCCGGTTGCGGTGACAGCGGTGGTGCAGTCGTCGGCAAGCCCGCCGGCGTCGAGAGCACCGGCAACGGGGACAACCCGTTCGAGGGCAAGTCGAGCCAGGAGATCCAGAAGCTGGTGACGGCCGCGATGGCGGAGGTCGAGTCGGTGAGGGTCTCGGCAGACCTCATCAACGACGGCTCCTCGATGACGATGGTGATGAGCATGGACCGTGACTCGAACTGCGACGGCAGCCTGAGCATGGGCGGTGGTCGCGCCGACATCAAGGGCGACACCACGCACTCCTTCATGAAGGGCGACCGCGCGTTCTGGATCCAGTCCGCCGGAAGCGAGGAGCAGGCAGAACCCGTGCTCAAGATTCTCGGCGACAAGTGGGTCCGGACCGCGGCAGGCAGCGACGACGGATTCAGCGACGTGTGCGACCTGGACGGGCTGCTCGACGAGTTCGAGAGCAGCGACGCGGACGGGACCACCACCGTCGGTGCCGTCTCGACCGTCGACGGGGTCGAGGTCGTCGAGTTGAGTGGCGATGGCGACGACGACGGTGACACCACCCGGATGTGGGTCAGCGTGAGTGCGCCGCACCGGATCGTGAAGATGAAGGTGGAGGGCGGTGACGAACCCGGCGAGTTCCACTTCTCGAAGTTCAACGAACCGATCGAGGTGGAGTTGCCCGGCGACGGTGAATGGGTCGACCTGAGCAACCTCGGCGGCTGAGCTCCGGGCCTTCCGGACCCGGACGGCTCATCGGTTCAGCGCAGGTCGCGCTGCATCTGCGGTGACCAGTCGGGTCGTCCGTAGGTCACTCCCGGCTGCGTCTCACCGAGCAGCTCGCTGACCGTGACCAGGGTGATCCGGCGCCGCTCCAGGTGACGCAGCAGCGCCGGAATCGCATCGACCGTGGTCGGTCGGATGTCGTGCAACAGCACGATGCTGTTGCGGCGCAGGTCGCGCTCGACGGATCGGCGTACGACGCGGGCGTTGCGGTGCTTCCAGTCCGTGGGGTCGACCGTCCACAGGATCTCGGCGAGGTCGGCGCGCCTGTGTTCGGCGCGCACCCGCTCGGAGCTGGCTCCGTAGGGCGGCCTGCTCAGCACCGGCCGGTCCCCGGTGGTCTGCTCGATGATGCGTCGGGTCCGGACCAGCTGCGCACGGACCTGCTGGGCGGTCAGGTTGCGCAGGTCCGGGTGACTCCAGCTGTGTACGCCGACCTCGTGTCCGGCGTCCGCGATCCGCCGCGCCACCCACGGGTGAGCGTGGACCATCTTGCCGACCAGGAAGAACGTCGCGCGGGCGTCGTACTGCTCGAGGATCCTCAAGAGGCGCTTGGTGTGCGGGCCGGGGCCGTCGTCGAAGGTCAGCGCGACGCAGCGCTCCTGGCTGCAGTCGACTCTCCGCGCGGCCGGGCTCGCCTGCGGAGCCTCTGGGGCGGGGAGCTCGGTCCAGGACAGGCGAGCAGTCGGGGCTTGGGCCTTCGTCGCGGCGATCGTGAGCGTGGTCGAGCTGTCGGTCGAGCCGGTGATGTGCGAGCCGGTGTCGCGCAAGCCGGTGCTCTGGGTGCCGGTGTCCTGGGGGAACGCCCATGCCGCGGCCACGGCGAGCAGCATGATCGCGGTGATCAGTCGTGCGCGAATCGGTCCAACCCCATGTTCTTGATCGAGCGCCGAGCAACCGCCCCGGCGTGTGCAGCGAGAAGTGTCGCAGAGTGATTCGCGCACCTGCACAGGTGTTCCGTCGGGGTGACCGAACGACGGTTACTCTTGGGTACATGAAGCGCACGATCTACGACGCAGACCACGAATCCTTCCGCTCCTCGGTGCGTGAGTTCCTCGATCGCGAGGTGATTCCCCACGTCGAGTCGCACGCCGCCGAGAAGGCGCTGCCTCGCGACTACTGGCTGGCCGCAGGCCGCCAGGGCTTCCTCGGCCTCGAGATCCCCGAGGAGTACGGCGGCTCCGGCGCGGGCGACTACCGCTTCAACGCGGTCTTCTTCGAGGAGCTCAGCAAGGTCAACGCCGCGCTCGGCTCCTGCACCGGCATCCACGCCGACATCACCGCGCCCTACCTCGTGGAGCTGGGCACCGAGGAGCAGAAGAAGAAGTGGCTCCCCGGCGTCGCATCCGGCGAGATCCTGCTGGCGATCGGTATGACCGAGCCGTCCGGTGGCTCGGACCTCGCGGCACTGAAGACCACCGCCGTGCGCGACGGCGACGACTGGGTCATCAACGGCTCCAAGACCTTCATCACCAACGGCTACTCGGCCGACCTGGTCATCACCGCGGTGCGCACCAGCCCGGAGAAGAAGGCCCGCGGCATCACCCTGTTCGCGATCCCCTCGGACGCCGAGGGCTTCAGCCGCGGCCGCAAGCTGGACAAGGTCGGCCAGGACGAGTCCGACACTGCCGAGCTCTTCTTCGAGAACGTCCGGCTCGGCGACGACCACATCATCGGTGAGCTCGACGGCGGCTTCATCCACATGATGCAGAAGCTTCCCCAGGAGCGTCTCGGCTGCGCGATTTCCAACGTGGCGCACGCCAAGCAGATCCTCGTGGAGACGTTGCAGTACTCCAAGGACCGTCAGGCCTTCGGCCAGGGCATCGGGTCGTTCCAGCACAACAAGTTCCTGCTGGCCGAGCTGTTCACCCAGATCGAGGTCACCGAGTCCTACATCGACCAGTGCGTGGTCGCCCACGACAAGGGTGAGCTCTCCGCCGTCGACGCGGCCAAGGCCAAGTGGTGGTCCTCGCAGGTCCAGAACGAGATCCTCGACCACTGCGTCCAGCTGCACGGTGGCTATGGCTTCATGAACGAATATCGCGTGGCTCGGGCCTGGCGCGATGCCCGGGTCTCCAAGATCTGGGCCGGCTCGAACGAGATCATGAAGGAACTGATCGGGCGCGACCTGGGCCTGTGAGGCTCTTCGCGGCACTGGTGCCGTCGACCGACGCGATCGAGGACCTCGACGAGTTCCTAGAACCGCGGCGTGCGGCGGCACCGTTCCGTCTCGCCCCGCCGGAGCAGTGGCACCTGACGCTGGCCTTCATGGCCGACGTGGCCCAGTGGCGGGTCGAGGACCTCGTGGACCGGCTTGCCGACGTCGCGGCACGACGTACGCCGTTCGAGTTGTCGCTTCATGGCGGTGGCGCGTTCCCGGACGCGGCACGCGCGAAGGTGGTCTGGTGCGGGGTCGCGGGCGCGGTGGAGCAGGTTGACGCGCTGGCTCAGTCGACCCGCGCCGCTGCCAACGCCGCGGGTGCCCGGCCCGACGGTGGCCGGTTCCGGGCCCACCTGACCATGGGCCGGCTGAGCTGGCCGGACGAGGTCTCCAACTGGGTGCGCCTGCTCGACACCTACTCCGGGCCCGTGTGGAGGGCCGAGTCGCTCACCCTCTTCGCCTCCCACCTCGGTGAGGGCCCGAGACGTCGGCCTCGGCACGAGGTGCTCGCGGAGCTGCCCTTCGGAAGCGACATCCGCGCGTAACACGGGACGACTAGAGTCGATCGCATGCCGTTTCTGCTTCGCGTCGAACTTCCCGACGTGCCCGGGTCACTGGGTCGTCTCGCCTCCGCCATCGGTGAGGCGGGGGGAGACATCGAGGCGATCGAGATCATCGAGCACCGCGCCGACGGCACCGCGGTCGACGACGTGCTGCTGGACATGGCGCCGGGGATGATGCCGGACTCGATCGTGTCCGCCTGCACGACCCTCGACGGGGTGCGGGTCATCTGGATCTCGCGCTATGCGGCCGGCGGGAACCTGTTCCTCGACCTCGAGGCTGTCGAGGAGCTCACCGCGAACCCGGCGGGTGCGATCAACCGACTCATCGACCTGCTCCCGATGACCTTCCGCGCCGACTGGGGCGCACTCGTACGCCGCGCCGACGACGGAGCCGGTGAGCTCCGGCATGCGACGCCGGCGGCTCCGGAGAAGATCGAGTGGTACGACGTCGAGCGCGCCGTGCTGGTCGAGTCCGGGGACGAGAACAACCTGGTCGCCGCCGCACCGTTGGGCGACGACCAGATCGTGCTGCTCGGCCGACGAGGTGGACCGGAGATCCTCGACTCGGAGTTGGCCAGGCTCACTCACCTGATCGGCCTGGCGCTGTCGATCTCTCGGTCCTGAGGTGCCTCAGGCTCGTTCGAGCAGGAAGACCGGGATCTCGCGGTCGGTCTTCTCCTTGTATTCCGCATAGGGCGGGAACGCTTCGACGGCGCGCAGCCACCACTCCTCGCGCTCCTGCGCGGTGGCCAGGCGGGCGACGTACGAGTGCGGCTCCGGGCCGTCCTGGAGGTCGACGTGGGGGTCGGCGGTGAAGTTGTGGAACCACTCGGGGTGCTCGGGGTCGCCACCCTTCGAGGCGACTGCGGCATAGACGCCCTCGTGCTCGACGCGCATGACCGGATTCTTGCGGAGCTTCCCGGACTTGTGGCCGCGTGAGGTGATCACCACGATCGGACGGTCGTCCATGATCGTGTTGGCTTCCTTGCCGCCGGAGGCCTCGTAGGCTGCGACCTGGTTGCGGACCCATTCGGCCGCACTCGGCTCGTACTCTCCTTGAAGTGTCATGTCTTCAACAACAGCACGGGGCGCGCAGCAATTCCAGCGCCCGATAGCCTGCGCCCATGAGTGCGATCGACGGAGTCTCCGAAATCTTCGATGCCGAGGCTTGGGACGTGGTCCCCGGCTTCGAGGACCTGACTGACCTGACCTATCACCGGGCCAAGGCGCACGGGACGGTCCGGGTCGCCTTCGACCGGCCCGACGTGCTCAACGCGTTCCGGCCACACACCGTGGACGAGCTGCTGCGCGTCATGGAGCACGCGCGGATGTCGGCTGATGTCGGATGCGTGCTGCTCACCGGCAACGGCCCGTCGGCCAAGAGTGACAAGTGGGCGTTCTGCACCGGTGGCGACCAGCGGATCCGAGGGCGTGCGGGCTATCAGTACGAGGCCGGCGCTGCTGGTGGCACCGACACCGGGGCGGAGGAGCCCAGCCCGATCGACAAGGCCAAGCTGGGCCGGCTGCACATCCTCGAGGTGCAACGGCTGATCCGGTTCATGCCCAAGGTCGTGATCTGCCTGGTCAACGGCTGGGCAGCCGGCGGCGGCCACTCCCTGCACGTGGTGTGCGACCTGACGCTGGCCTCGCGCGAGCACGCGCAGTTCAAGCAGACCGACGCGGACGTCGGGTCGTTCGACGGCGGCTTCGGCTCGGCGTACCTCGCCCGCCAGGTCGGGCAGAAGTTCGCCCGCGAGATCTTCTTCCTGGGCGACGTCCACTCCGCCGAGGACATGCACGCGATGGGTGCGGTGAACAAGGTCGTCGCGCACGCGGACCTGGAGAAGGAAGCGCTCGAGTGGGGTCGCAAGATCAACGCCAAGTCCCCGACCGCGCAGCGGATGCTGAAGTACTCGTTCAACCTGATTGACGACGGCCTGGTCGGCCAGCAGCTCTTCGCCGGCGAGACCACGAGGTTGGCGTACATGACTGATGAGGCCGTGGAGGGGCGTGACCAGTTCCTCGAGAAGCGTGAGCCGGACTGGTCGGAGTTCCCCTGGTACTACTGATTCGGCGCGTTTGTGCAGGTCAGAGGCCTAATGGGTGCCCGTGCGTGGCAGATGCGTGGCAAGAATCGCGATCGAGCGTCCGCTGAGGTCGGATTGCTGGGTTGGATTCGGCGCAACGGGTTCATGCGGATTCATCGGGCGTGCGGGAGCATGAGCCGGTGCTGCGCCAACTGGGGAACGTACGCTGGCTGGTCTGGCGAGCGTGATGTTGCGACTGGTGATGAAGCCAGAGCGCTCTGCGGCGAGATTGAGTCGAACGACGACTCGGGTCGAGTTCTGGTCGGCTTCACGAACGAGCGAGGGCACTTCTTCGCCATCGGCCTTGGAGCTGATGAATCGTGCGTCATGTTCTGGGAGTCTGCCGAGCCGCCCTACTTCCAGAGTCGAGGAACGGGATCGGCAGATGAGCGGATTGACTTCGCGTACGACGGCCAGGAGACCGAGCTGCCTAGCAGTGTGCTGATCGGTCGTGAGCTGGCAGTCGCCGCGCTGATGGAGTTCGCGGACTCTGGGCGCCGCCCTGACTGCGTCGCTTGGGACGAGACCTGACAGTCGTGAGTGCAGATTGTGGAATCGTTCGAGCATGACGCTTGTGATCCCTGGTATTGGCACCCTGACGCAAGACGGGGACTGCTTCTTGACCGAGCTCAAGGTGCAGGTTGCGTTCGCGCTCGAGTAGTCGGATCGATGGGCGTCTGGCGGCGCGCGAGGAGCGATGACGCGGCCAACAGCACGTGGTATTGTGTACACATTGGTTACACAATCGAGGAGGCGTGATGACCGCGACGCACGTGGGGATCCGGGAATTCCGGGCGGGGCTGTCCGACTTCGTGGACGCTGACGCGCCTGTTGCCGTGACGCGTCACGGGCGCACGGTCGGCTACTTCATCCCAGTCAAGGAGGACCGCGCGGCCGATGCCGCAGCTCTCCGTGCGGCCGGCGAGAAGCTCGACGCGCTGCTCAAGCTCAGTGACGACGACGTCGACGCGGCGGTCGAGGACTTCAAGCAGCTCCGACGCGAGGCCAAGAAGAAGGCGTAGTGGCACAGGAGCGGCGACTGGTCCTCGACGCGAACATCCTCATACGCGCTGTGCTCGGGCGCCGCGTTCGCCAGATCATCGAAACCCACATCGAGCACGCTGCCTTCTTCTCGCCCGACGTTGCGTTCTCCGATGCCCAGCGGCACCTACCTGACATCGTGTGCAAGCGTGGTGGGGACGACGAGGCGGTCGCAGCGGCGCTCGAGCTCCTCGAGGCCGTTTCTCGGAATGTCGACGAGGTCGAGGCCGAGGTTTACGCGGCGCACCGTGCGGCCGCCTTGGCGCGCATCGAGCGGCGCGACCCCGACGATTGGCCGATCTTGGCGACAGCGATGGCTCTGGACTGCCCGGTCTGGACCGAGGACAACGACTTCTTCGGAACCGGCGTCCCAACGTGGATGAGCGACCGAGTCGAGCTCTACCTCAAGGCGACGGAGTAGGACGCTGGGGACGGTGTGATGCGTGGCAAAAACGTGGCAGGAGGATCGTCGGAGACCGTCAACGACCAACGCCGCCAAACACGTTTTCGCAGGTCAGCCCCACAACGCCGTCATTGATCAACGACGACCGCTGAGCGTGCCCGGCTTCCCCTGGTACTACTGACCTGCAGCCCGGGGCGCCGCACGCCAAGCCCGGGCCCAGCGCCCTACGTCTTCAGCTTGTTGACCTGCATCGTGATGTCGTCGCCGTTCTTCTCGACGAACACGATCTCGCCGAACTCCAGCTGCAGCCAGCAGTCGGTCTCCTCCGTCAGCGGCTCGGAGGCAAAGATCACCGAGGTGGCCTCCTCGGCGGAGGTCACGTCCACGTTGTACGACGACTCGTGCTCCGCGAAGTTGCGTCCGACCAGCAGGTACATCGGCTCCAGGAGCATGCCGAGAGCCAGCTCCGGGGTTCCGGGCTCGGCCGTGCGCAGCTCGCGCCAGTCGCCCTCCGGCTCGGGCTCGCCGTTGTGCCCCAGACCGAAGTTGACCCCGATGATCCGGTTGGGAGCGACCAGCGCGATCTTCAGCTTGGTCAGCTCCATCAGGTCGAGCTTCTTCCTCGCATCGACGATGAGCTCCAGCATCCTCTCGAAGGCGCGCTGCACGTCCTCGTCGCTGTCCCCTTCGAGCAGGGACAGCAGGAGAACGTAGAGGAACTCGGTGTCGGTCGTGCCCCGCATCTGCTTGAGGAACTCGTCCTTGCAGTGCTGCAACAGCTCCCGCTGCAGGATCATCCAGTGCGTCAGATCGCCGTTCTGGGCAATGATCCAGTCAGTCCCGGCGTACGAGTAGGGGTGGCAGTTCTCGTCGGCCAGAACCGTCTTCGAGTTGTAGGCGGCCGCCCTGACGTGAGCCAGCATCGTGTTGATCTGGAGGCTGGGAATCAACCCGTCGACGTTGTCGTCATAGAACGCCGCCATCGGCCGGTGATAGAGCAGCGGCGCCTCGGGGTTCAGCAGGTGCTCGCCCCATGCGCCGAAGCCCCAGCCCGCCAGCTGGAGGTCGGGATGAGCCTCGGGATCAAGGGACTGGTTGATCAGGCTGTTGGCCGGTTCTGTCAGCAGGCTGGCCAGCGGGATCTCCGGACCGATGTAGGCAAGAACGCGACACATGAGACTTCCTCACTCAGGGGGGATGCTGCATGGACATTCACCTGACGCCGACTTGCGTGGTGCCCGAGCGCTGTGGGTTCGCCACGGCCCGTTGCCCCCCGGATCAGGAATCTCTCCACCCTACGACCGGGTGGTGAACCTGTGGGCCGCGTCACCGCCGCCACTGTCGCCGCTTAGGGTGTCGGGGTGAAGATCGTGGTCCTGACCGGCGCCGGCATCTCGGCGGAGAGTGGCGTGCCCACCTTCCGTGACTCCGACGGTCTCTGGGAGGGACACAACGTCGAGGACGTGGCGACGCCGGAGGCATATGACGCACGCCCGTCGTTCGTGCAGAAGTTCTATGACGAACGGCGAGCGTTCCTGTCGAAGGTCGAGCCGAACCCCGCCCACGTGGCGCTCGGCCGGCTCAGTGAGCTGCTCGGGTCGGACCTGACCCTGGTCACCCAGAACATCGACGACCTGCACGAGCGCGGCGGAGCCCACGACGTGGTGCACATGCACGGTGAGCTGCTCTCGGCACTCTGCCGCGCGTGCACCGGCCGTACGCCGTGGCACAAGGAGCTCAGTGACTTCCCGCCTTGTCCGCGGTGCGGGGTCTCCGAGCTCAGGCCGGACGTGGTCTGGTTCGGGGAGATCCCCTATGAGATGGGTCGGATCCAGGCGGCGCTCATGCGTGCGGACCTGTTCGTCTCGGTCGGCACCTCGGGCGCGGTCTACCCGGCCGCCGGCTTCGTGCAGATGGCCAAGGCGTGCGGCGCCAAGACGCTCGAGCTCAACCTGGTTCCCAGCGACGGTACGGCGTTCTTCGACGAGGCCCGCCACGGATTGGCCGGCGAGCTCGTTCCCGCCTGGGTCGACGAGGTCATTGCCTGATCGGCTCGACTGCTCGACACCCAGTCAGAGCGTGAGCGCCCGATTCACCCAGGTCGACGAGACGACCATGCCGACCTTCTCGTAGAGCCCCAGTGCACCGGTGCGTGAGTCGGTGCTCAGCTCGGAGCGGGTGGCGCCATGGGCGCGGGAGTGCTCGAAGGCATCGGCGAGCATCGCTTGGGCCAGTCCGAGGCCCCTGTTGCCCTTGCGTACGGCGATCCGGTTCACGTAGCCGCAGTCGTCGGCGAGCACGATGTGGCAGGCGCCGACGATCTCGCCATCCGGCCCGACCAGCACCCGCAGGTTCCACGGCTGGTGTCCGGGTCGGTCCACGACGGAGGCGAGGAAGTCCTCGAACGGTTCGCGTGGCCGCTCCGACCACTCCAGGAAGGCGTCCTCGAGGACGGTCCAGGCGTCTCGGAGGTCCTCGTCCAGGGCGTCACGCAGGACATGGCCCTCGGGCAACGGGCGCTCGGGGATCGAGGCACCCGGAGGCAGCACGAGAATCCACGACGTCCAGCGGACGACGTACCCGCGCTCGGCCAGGAACCGGTCTGCGGGAGAGCCCAGCGGCACCGGCATGCCGATCACCGCGGCTCCGGCCGAGCGGCATCGGTCCTCAAGCCATTGGGCCAGGAAGGTGCCGATCCCGCGGCCGTGGACGCCGGGGTCCACCGCGGTGTCGCCACGATCGTGGCCGGAGTGCTCGGCATAGCCGAGGAGGCGTGGCCCGTCGAAGACGCCGATGGTGGCGGTGGAGATGTCGAAGCTGGGGCGTTGCCAGTCGGCGACGATGTCGGCTTCCTCGATGGCCACGGTGCCCGTGTCGGCAAGCTCCTCGGCAGCCATCACGGCGGTGACGGCGGTCGCGTCGGCGAGTGTGAGGGGTCTGGTGGTCAGGCCGGCCGGAAGATTCATGTCCTGATTGTCCGAGGATTCCTGCCGACGCGCACCCTGCTTTTCTCCGGACTGCTCGACGGTGGCCCGCAGGTCGTCCCGCAGGTCGCGTCGCATGGTGACCCGGGGCCAGGCGTCGAGACCGCGTGCGGCTTCATGGTCACGGATCGTGCGGAGTGCTTCGGTGGCGTGGTCGTCGGCCACGACCTCGAAGCCCAGGCGCTCGTAGTAGGGGGCGTTCCATGGCACCTCGGCGTACGTCGTCAACGTGAGCGCAGTGAGGCCGAACCCGCGGGCCCAGGTGGCCACGACCTCGATCAGGTCTCGACCCAAGCCTTGGCGTGCGTGATCGGGGTGCACCGAGACCTGCTCGACGTGGCCGGTGTCGTCGAGGACCTCCGCCATGACGTAGGCGACGGGTCTGTCCTGTGCGTCGACGCTCACCCAGATCCGTCCGAGGTGCTGGGCGGCGAGCAGGTCAGCGATCGGCGGTGGGGCGTCGTCGGCGATCGCGTCCATGCCGACGGTCCGGAAGACGGCGCCGGCCGCGACCTCGATCACTTGAAGTGCGGGCAGGTCCTCCATCCGCGCCTGTCGGAACGCCATGCGCCTGAGTCTGGGGCGTCGGTCTGCGGATCGCACTCGGTTTTCCGTGGGAAATGCAGTACGCCGACCCGCAGGCTGCGGGTCGGCGTACGGGTGGAGCAGGGAGACTCAGGCGTTCTTGATGGCCGAGACGTCGAACTTGAGCTTGATCTTCTCGGAGACGAGCACGCCGCCGGTCTCGAGCGCGGCGTTCCAGGAGAGGCCCCAGTCCTTGCGGTTGACGGCGAGCTCACCCTCGAAGCCCACGCGGACGTTGCCGAACGGGTCCTGGGCGGAGCCGGTGAACTCGAAGGGAACCGTGACGGGCTTGGTGACGCCCTTGATGGTCAGGTCGCCGGTGACGGCCCAGTCGTCGCCGTCGCTCTCGACCTTGGTCGAGGCGAACGTGATGGCCGGGTGGTTCGCGACGTCGAAGAAGTCCTCGCTGGCCAGGTGGCCGTCGCGGTCGGCGGAGCCGGTGTCAACGGAGTCAACGGCGATGGTGAGCTCGGTCTTCGAGTTGCTCGGGTTCGCAGCGTCGATGGTTGCGGTGCCCTGGAACTCCTTGAAGGCGCCGCGGACGGTGGTGACCATCGCGTGGCGGGCCTGGAAGCCGATGTAGGTGTGGCTGGAGTCGATGGTGTAGTCGCCCGAGATGTCGGAGAGGGCGGTGGTGCCGGCGTCGAAGACGGGCTCGGCGGCGGCGGCGTTGTTCTTGCGGCTGAAGATGCTCATGTGGGTGCTCCTTGGGATAGATGTCTTTTTGGGCTTCGTTAAATCTTCAACTACACGCTAGGTGGGATCATTCCCCAGATCCACCCGGCTTGGTGTGATCCGGGTCACATCCGGCTGGAGTCCTCGGCCTTTGCCCTGGTCCTAGGATCGCGCCGAGTCGGCAGTTGTTGACGCCCGCCCCGATGGCTCACGGCCATCGCGGCGACGCCGACGGATGTGGCCAGTGAGGGACTTTCGCTCACCACCATTGGGAAAAGTCGGAAAAGGTTGTGCGACCGACTTTTGGGTAAAGACGTGACGTGGGCCATACCCGCGTCGTACGCTCGCCCAACGCTTGATGGCCGGTCCGAAGCTCCGTGGCAGTGGAAGGTGAGGCAGATGATCAAGATCCACGCCCGACGCAGCGTCAGGTCCCTGGCCATCGGCGCGGCAGCAAAGACCATCGCCCGCCCCGCGTTCGCGTTGTTCCCCGCCACCGGGCCGCTCACGCCGCTGCTGCACTGCGTCGAGCTCGGCGCCGGGCTGGCGCCGCGGAACAAGGCGACGCGTCTGGAGCGCGTCGCCGGTGATGGCTGGACCGGCGAGTTGGTCACGCCTCGCGGTGGTCGTCCGGGCAAGGGCGCGATCGTCTACTTCCACGGCGGCGCCTTCCTCTTCTGCGGACTGGCCACGCACCGCCGGATCGTCGAGCAGCTCTCCTTGCGGACTGGCATGCCGGTCCTCTCAGTGGCCTACCGGCAGCACGGCCGAGGTTTGGTCGACCAGAGCATCGCCGACTGCGTCGACGCCACGAACTGGATGATCCGCCGCGGCTTCAGCGCCGAGGAGCTGGTCCTCGCCGGGGACTCCGCCGGCGGACACCTGGCCTTCGCGGTCGCACTCGAAGCCACCGCGCAGGGCATCAACCCGGCCGGCATCGTCGGTCTCTCGCCCTGGCTGGAGTTCGACAACACCGAGCGTCGCAACCACCCCAACTTCCGACGCGACCACTACATCCCCTCGCGTCGCCTGGACGCGATCGCGCGGATGGTCACCGGAAAGCCGATCCTCGACCCGGCGATGTCCCCCGTGAACCGCGACCTCGCCAAGTTGCCGCCGGCACTGATCACCTGCGCCGCCGACGAGGTCCTTCGCTTCGACGCCGAGCTGATGACCGAGCGGCTCACTGCGGTCGGCGTACCGGTCCGCACACACGTCTTCGAGGGTCAGGTGCACGCGTTTCCGGTGCTTGCCGACCTGCTCCCCGAGAGCAGCAAGGCCGTGGACCTGGTCGCCGAGTTCGTCACCGAGCGGGTGGCTGCCTCGGCTCCGCGCCGGCTCAGGGCTGTCACCGACCTCGCCGTCTGACGCAACTTTCGCGCACACGCGGCGCCGAGTCGGCAGTTGTTGACGCCAAAGTTGGTCAACAAGTGCCGGGTCGGCGAGCTGGGGCGTCAACAACTGCCGACTCGGCGGGGGTTGGGGCGTCAACAAGTGCCGGGTCGCGGGGTTGGGGCGTCAACAACTGCCGACTCGGCGTAATCGGGGGTCAGGGGGTGGTGGCCCAGGCCTCGCGGGTCAGGAAGGCGAACTGCGCGGTCTTGTCCGGCAGTTGCGCGACGTGCGCCTGGTCGGCGCCGATCCGGCCCAGCACCGCGATCGACTTCGCATTGCGTACGTCAGGCTCCAGGACCACCCGCTGGTGGCGCGGGTCGGTGAACATCCAGCGCGGCAGGAAGTCGAGAAGGGCCGCGGTGAGCCCCGCGGGGCGCGGGCCGGGGGCGAGCAGGAGGTGTACGCCGACGTCGCCGGGTCGGCGGTCGTAGAACTGGCCGATCTCGTCGACGAACGGGTCGTAGGTCTGGAACAGCGCCCAGGGCGTCCCCTGCCATGAGGCCAGGTAGGCCGCGAGGTGCTCCTGCTCGTCGATGTAGGAGTAGATCTCGCCGACCTCCTCGGCCGACTTCTCACGCATCCCCCAGAACTCGGCGCGCTCCTGGGTGACCCAGGAGTGGATCAGTGCGACATCACGCACCGGATCGACCGGGGTCAGCGTGATCTCGTCATCGACAGTGGTCATCGACGGGGTGGCGGGGATGCTCACTCAGGGCTCCTGGTCAGGGGTCAACTGAAGCAGGGCACCGGTGTGCCAGGCCGCGAACTGGTCGGTGCGATGCGGACTGTCGGGAGCCTCGTGGGCACCGAGCGGCACCGCCCAACGGCTCTGCGCGCGGTCGGCGAGGTCCCACACGAAGCGGGCCACCGGCCCGCGCACGCAGAGATCACTCCCGGGCACCCAGCTCATCGCGGCGACACTGTCCATGTCGCCGGGCAGTGGCTCACCGCTCACGGCGAGGGGCTCGTCGGGCAGGCCGAACTGGGCCGCGCCGGTCAACGGCGTGAACCGGTGCCGCTCACCCCACGAGGTGTGCCCGCCCGCGGTCTCGACCGCAGCGGCAACGGCCTCGAGCGACTCGCGCAGCAACGCGCCCACGTCGATGCCGATCGACGTAGCGTGCTCGAGCAGCTTGGGCAGCGACTGACCGACCCGCGTGGCCAGGGCCAACCAGGGGCGGTACAGGGCGCCGTACGCCGTCCCGTCCGCAAGGTCGTCCGCGAGTGTGGCCAGGACCGGGTGGGCGCAGAGCCGGTCGGTGAACTCGGAGCGCAGCGCCGTGAACGCGGCCGCACCGAGCCCGTCGACACTCATCTCGCGGTCCCAGCCGGCCAGCACCTGCTGGAGCTCGGTCGCCCCCTCGCCCAGCCCGGTGGTCTCCGCGACCGCGGCGAGCAGCGACTCACCGCCCAGCTGACGAGCATCGAGCAGCGGGGTGATCGCGTCGGTGGCCGTGAGCGGGCCTGCCGCGTCCAGCAGCTCGCGGATCCGGTCCGCGCGCCACGACGCGGCGAAGTGGCTGGCCACCACCGAGAACTCCTCGGTGGCCCGGTCGTTCGCGCTCACGACGCGGCCGGTCTCGCCGGGACGGACCACCGGCAGCGTTGCCCAGCCGGTCCACTGGTGCTCGCTCGAGGAGGCGGGTACGACGCCGAACAGGTTGTCGATGTGGCGCTCGGGCACCCGACCGGCGACGCGGTGCACGACCGTTCCCTCGGTGTCGGCGATGACCCAGTTGTTGACCGGCTCCACCCAGTGACCGATCGCGGCCTCCACGTCGGCCACCTTCTTCGCCCGCAACAGCGGCAGCAGGGCCGCGAAGCCCAGGTCTCCCAGGTCGTGGGATGCGGTACGCAGGCTCAGGGCCCTTGCTCCACAGGGAAGTGGCTCCGAGTCCACGCCACCGAAGACGACCGGTCCGCGGGCGGTGACGATCACCTCGACCTCGCTCGGCCGGTCGGAGTCGTCGTTCTCGTCCTCGGGCCAGTGGTCGTCGGGCCAGTCCTCGTCGTCGTCATCGCCGAACCCCAGCTCGCCGCGGACCCGGATCTCCTCCACGAACGACTCGGCGGCCTCCCACCCATCCGGGCCGAGCGCCTCGACGCCGCCGGTGGGGGTACGCCGCAGCTCCTCGGCGTACAGGTCCTGGTAGTCACCCATCGCGTTGGTCAGTCCCCACGCCACCGAGCCGGTGTGCGCAAAGTGCTGCACGCCGGGCACGCCGGGGAAGCAGAAGCCCACGACGTCGAACTCGGGGCAGGACAGGTGCGTCTGCAGATAGACGTTGGGCGCCTCGAAGATCCGGTGCGGATCGCCGGCGATGATCGGGGCACCGGATGCGGTCCGCGCCCCGGTCACCGCATAGGCGTTGCTGCCCGAGACCGTCGGCGGCGCGACCGAGATCGCGCGCAGCCCGTCGGTGCCGAGCCGGTCGGCGATCGCTTGGCGCCACAGCTTCGACGGGAACGACCCGAAGTGGATCTGCTGCACCAGGAAGACCCCGCACGGGGACCACGGCATCCAGCGCCGCTCGCGCAGGGTGGCGTTGATGCCGTCGGTGAAGGCGACCAGGAACTCCTGGGTCTCGGCGTCGAGCACGTCGTAGGCCCGCTGCGCGATCGCGTCGATCCGCGCCTGGCGCGCGAACCGGTCCCACTCCAGGCCAGCCGGTCCCACCCGCTCGGCGGTGCGGCCCTCGCTGCGCAGCCGTTCGAGCTCGAGCTGGGCAGGGCGGGACGTGGCCTGCTCCGCCCCCTGGGCGAACGCCAGCGCGCCCAGTGAGTCGGCGCTGATGTGCGGGATGCCGTGCTGGTCGTGGAAGACATGTGAGCTCACCGGATCAGCCAACCACGTCCGCGGGCGACCAGCTCGGGGCCGCCGGGTTCTCCAGTGTCCCGGCAAAGATCAGCGAGGACGACTGGTCGGCGAGATCGACCATCTGCAGGGTGTTGCGCAGTTGCAGGCGGTTCAGGCAGCTGTGCCGGAACTCGGGGCGCAGCAGGTCCTGGCGCGCGGCCGCCTCGGCCAATTCCGGGTGATCGGCCAGGTGGTCCTCGATGCACTCGCGCACCAGTCCCCAGAACGACGCCTGGGGGAGCGTGCCGTCCCCGTCCAGGATGGCGGACAGGTGCCGGAGGAAGCCGTCGAAGACGTCGGTGTGGATGGACAACGACTGCTCCTCGAGCGGCACCTCGGCCCGGATCCGCTCCACCGCCGCCGGCAGCGGGCCGTTGCCGAGGACGGCGACCTCCTCGCCGATGTCCTTCATCAGCAGCCGCACCGGCACGTCGTCGCGGAGCACCATCACCAGGTTCTCCCCGTGTGGCATGAAGACCAGGTCGTGTGCCAACAAGCAGTGCACCAGGGGTCTCAGATAGGCACGCAGATAGCTGCGCACCCACTCGGTCGGCGTCAACGGTGAAGCGGTCACCAGTGCCGCGACCAGCGAGTTGCCCTTGGCGTCGCGGTGCAGCAGCGAGGCCATCGTGGCCAACCGCTCACCCGCGGCGAGCCGTCCGCCGGAGAACGGGCTCTCGCGCCACAACGCCGCCAGCATCTTCTGATAGGGCGAGGTGAACCCCAGCGCATGGAAGGCGTCGCCGGTGTAGCCGATCGCGGCCCACTCGCGCAGCACGCCAAAACCACGGGCTTGCAGCTCCTCATCACCCTGGACCAGCTCGTGCACCCAGTCGTTGATCTCCGGGGTGCCGGCCATGTAGCGGGGCGACAGGCCACGCAGGAACCCCATGTTCTGGATCGCCAACGCGGTCTTCACATAGCTGCGTTCCGGCTGCGTCCGGTTGAAGAAGGTCCGGATCGACTGCTGCGCGCGATAGTCGTCCTGGCTCTCGCCGAGGAACACGATGTCGCGCCGCGCCACGTCGGGAGCGAACGTGATCGTCACCCGGTTGGTCCACTGCCACGGGTGCAGCGGCAGGTAGAGATAGTCCGCCGGTGACAGGCCCAGCTCGGTCAGGACCCCTTCGAACTGCTCCAGCCTGGCCTGCCCGAGCTCGGCGCGATAGAGGTTCGCCTCGTCCAGCCCGGCACTCAGCGAGAGCCGGGCCGCGGACCGGCGTACGGCAACCCAGACCAGGCGGACGTCACTGCCGGTCTCCGGCGCATAGGCCGCGAAGTCGTCGCTGCCATAGCCGATCCGGCCGTTGTTGGCGACGAAGGACGGGTGGCCCTCGGTCATCGCGGCCTCGATCGCCTGGTAGTCCGCGCCGAGGAGTTCCTGCGCGCTGAGCACGGAGTTGCTCAGCTTCCACGCGGCGCTGGCCAGGGTGCTGGCGAGCTCCTCGAGATAGGTGGGCAGCAGGGCGTCCGGGATGCCGAGCAGCACGGCGAACTCGACGATGAACTCCTGTACGTCGAGCGGGCGCGGCGCCCCGTCGACCGTGCGCACCACCGAGGCCGGGTCGAGGACCCAGTGCTCGAGGGCGAACCGCTGAGCGGTGAAGTCGTACGTCGACTGACCGCCCGGGCTGGTGAGCCGCCACCCCTGCTGTGTCGCGCGCGGTGCGAGCAGTCGCTCGTGGCTGAACTCCGCGATCGCCTTGGCGACCAGGGCGGCCTGGGCACGCTCGAGGTTCTCCGGGTTCAGGTGATCGGCGGCCGCGGGGACCGGGCGGGGCGTCCGGTCGCCATCCCGCTCCCGCGACGCGGCGAACGCCTCGCGGGTGCAGAAGGAGAGCGCGGCAGTCTTGGAGTGCAAGGGAATCTCGCGCGCCACCACGAAGCCAGCGGCTGCATTGAGCGCGGCGATCTTCTGGTTGCGCACGTCCGGCTCGACCACCACGCGAGTCACCGACGGGTCCTCGAAGCAGAACTCCATCACCGAGGTGAACACCCGGGTGGTGAATCCCGAGACCGGGGCCGAGGTGGGTGCGACCAGGACGTGCATGCCGATGTCGCCGGCGCGGAGATCGGGCAGGCCGGCCAGCTCCGAGTGCTGCGGGTCGTAGGTCTCGGCCAAGAATGCGGGCTCACCGTCGACGCGGCCCAACCACGCGTGGTGGTGCGGGTTGGCGGCGATGGCCCCATATTCGACGGCGACCTCGGCGGGCGTGGTCTCGCCCATCATCCAGTAGACCGAGCGCGGGTGGGTGACCCATTCGTGGAGCAGGGCGGCGTCGCGCTCGACGTCCACCGGCTCGAAGGTCACTCGCGGTTCGTGGGCGCTCATCGGTCTGCTCCCTGTGTCCTGCGCAGGTGATCGGGTACGCCGAACTCCTGGAACGCGATCCGCTTCTCGACCGGGTAGACCTCGCGTCCGGTCATCGCGGCGATGATCACCGAGTTGCGATGGGCGCCCATGCCGAGGTCGGGCGCCACGAAGCCGTGGGTGTGCTCCTCGGCGTTCTGCACGAAGATCTCGTTGCCCGAGGTGAGCTCGGAGTCGATCGCATAGGTCGGCGAGGCGACGAAGCGGCCGTGGTCGTCCCAGGTGATCCGCTCGCGGATCGGGGCGAGGAACTCCGGCACCTCGCGGCCATAGCCGGTCGCGAAGACAACGCCGCCAGTCTCCAGGCTGAAGTCCTCGTCCTGCTCGACGTGGTGCAGGTCGAGGCGGATCCCGGCCTCGGTCCGCTCCGCGCCGGTGACCGCGGTGTTGGTGACCAGCGTGGTCGCGGTGCCGCCCTCGACCTCTCGACGATAGAGCTCGTCGTGGATCCGGTCGATCAGCTCGGAGCTGATCCCCTTGTAGAGCGCGCGTTGCTCGCGCAGCAGCGACTCACGGGTCTCGGCGGGTAGCGACTGGAAGTAGGCGGTGTACTCCGGCGAGGTCATCTCGAGGGTGAGCTTGGTGTATTCCATCGGGAAGAACCGGGGTGAGCGGGTGACCCAGTTGAGCGCATAGCTGTGGTCGTCGATCTCTGCGAGCAGGTCGAGATAGATCTCGGCCGCGCTCTGTCCGCTGCCGACGATGGTGATCGACTCGAGCCGTTGCAGGGCGGCCTTGCGGGCCAGGTAGTCCGCCGAGTGACAGGCGTTCTCGCCGAGGACGCCCCGCGCCACCTCGGGCACCCACGGCTGGGTCCCGGTGCCCAGCACCAGGCGACGCCCGCGGTGGACCTGACCGGAACCGGTCGTGACGACGTACGACGTGGAGTCGTGCTCGATCCGCGCCACGGGGGAGTCGAAGTGGACCGAGTCGAGCTGCTCGGCGACCCAGCGGCAGTAGTCGCTGTACTCCTTGCGCAGCGGATAGAACGACTCGCGGATGTAGAACGGATAGAGCCGCCCGGTCTGCTTGAGGTGATTGAGGAACGACCAGCGCGAGGTCGGGTCGGCCATCGAGACCAGGTCAGCCAGGAACGGGACCTGGAGGGTGGCGTCGGCCAGCAGCATCCCGGGATGCCACTCGAAGCTGGAACGGGCTTCGAGGAAGATGCCGTCGAGGTCCTCGACCGGGTCGGTGAGCGCGGCCAGGCCGAGGTTGAAGGGGCCGAGACCGACTGCGACGAAGTCGCGCACGGGCTCAGTGACGAAGTCGCGCACGGGCTCAGCGACGAAGTCGTGGATCGGTTCTGCGATGTCGCCCTGAGTGGTCGTCATGCTGCGCCCTCCACGCTCAGCAGGCCGGCGCCGGTGGAGCGCACCTCGTCGACGATGGCGAGGATCTGCTCGGTGGTGGCCATCGGGTTGAGCAGGGTGAGCTTGAGCCAGACCTGCCCGTCGATCCGGGTGGCGGCCACCATCGAGCGCCCTGCGGAATAGAGCGCCGAGCGGATCCTGGTGTTCAGCCGCGAGACCTCCTCGGGGCAGGCGCCGGCGGGCCGGTAGCGGAAGACCAGGGTGCTCAGGCCGGGCTCTGCGGCGACCTCGATGTCGCGGCACTGCACCACCAGGTCGTGCACCTCGCGGGCCAGGTCGATCACGGTGTCGAAGTAGTCGCCGATCTGGTCCGGGCCCATGATCCGCAGGCTCAGCCACAGCTTCAGCGCGTCGAAGCGGCGGGTGGTCTGCATCGACTTGTCCACCTGGTTGGGGTGCTCGGCGTCCTTGGGGTTGAGGTAGTCCGCATGCCAGGTGACGTGGCGCATCGTGCTGGTGTCGCGCACGATCACCGCGCTGGCGGAGACCGGCTGGAACCAGGTCTTGTGATAGTCCACGGTCACCGAGTCGGCCAGCTCGATGCCGTCCAGCAGGTGCCGGCGCCGGGTCGAGGCGAGCAGGCCGCCGCCATAGGCGGCATCGACGTGGAACCACGCACCGTGGTCCCGGCACAGCGCACCGATCGGGCCGAGCTGGTCGATGGCGCCGAAGTCCGTGGTGCCCGCGGTGGAGACGACGGCCATCGGGACCAGGCCGTCGGCCAGGCACCGCTCCAGGGCGGACTCGAGTGCGAGCGGGTCCATCCGTCGCTGCTCGTCGACCGGGACGCAGACGACCGCTGCGTCGCCCAGGCCCAGGATCCGGGCGGCCTTCTGGATGGAGAAGTGGCCGTCGACCGAGACGAAGATCCGCAGCCGTTTGGGGGCCACGTGGGCGAACTGGTCCCGCGCGAGGTGCATTGCCTGCAGGTTGGACTGGGTGCCACCGCTGGTGAAGATGCCGTCCGCACCCAACGGTTGACCCGGTGCCCCGGTGGGCGCGAACCCGATCCGCTCGGCCGTCCAGTCGATCAGGTGACGTTCGATGAAGGTGCCGCCGACGCTCTGGTCGAAGGTGTCGAGCGAGGAGTTCACCGAGGAGATGAAGAGCTCGGCGAGCAGGGCCGGGATCACGACCGGACAGTTCAGGTGTGCCGCATAGCCGGGCTCGTGGAACCAGATCGCGTCGTCGAGGTAGAGCCGGGAGAGCTCCTCGAGCGCGGGGCCCACCTCGCCCAGTGGGGAGTCGAGGTCCACGTCGGCGACGAGCTTGGCGGCCAGCTCCGGTGGTGTTCCGGTGGAGGGCCCGCGGACCTTGCCCAGGTGCTGGGTGAGGTGGTCGATGCCGGTGGTCAGCGTGTGGGCCCAGGCGTCGGCGTGGGCAGGGTGGAACAAGTGGTGCGCGGGAGTGAGGGACACCGCGACTCCTTCCGAGATAGGTAAGGCTTACCTTAGTGGAGTCGATGGCCCTGCTGTCGACCAGCGACGAGTGTGATCCGCATCTCCCTCGCCGGGTTGGGTGCGGCGCGGCATACTCGGGCCATGACCGCCAGGGTGCGCACCTTCAGCAACGCCGGACTGACCTTCGACGTGATCGACGAAGGCCCGATCGACGGGCCGATCGCCGTCCTGCTGCACGGATTCCCGCAGCGCTCCACGTCGTGGAACGAGGTGGCCAGGCACCTGCACGGACAGGGGATCCGCACCATCGCCCCAGACCAGCGCGGCTACAGCCCCGGCGCGCGACCACGCCGCCGCGCGGCGTACCGGCTCTCGAACCTGGCCGCCGACGTGGTCGCGCTGATCGAGCTGGTCCGCGAGCCCGGCCACCCCGAGTGGGACCGGGTCCACCTGGTCGGCCACGACTGGGGATCGGTGGTGGCCTGGACGGTTGCCGCCCGCGACGATCTGGTGGCCACCCTGACCGCGGTCTCGGTCGGCCACCCCGCCGCCTTCATGAAGTCGATGGCGGGAAGCCAGGTGCTGAAGAGCTGGTACATGGGCCTCTTCCAGCTGCCCATGCTGCCCGAACGCGTGCTCTCGGACCCCGGCAGTGCGCACCACATGCTCGGCTCGGCCGGGATGACCCGCGAGATGCTGCGGACCTATCACCGCGAGATCGTCGAGTACGGCGCGCTTCGTGGCGGACTCCAGTGGTACCGCGCCCTGCCCTATGCCCATCCCCGGGTGATGGGCAACCGGATCTCGGTGCCGACCACGATGGTCTGGAGCGACGGTGACACCGCCCTGGGCCGACGCGGGGCCGAGCTCTCCGAGCGCCACGTGGACGCGCCGTTCGAGCTCCAGGTGCTCGAAGGAGTCAGTCACTGGATCCCGGACGAGGCCCCCGAGGTGCTCGCCGAAATCGTGTGTGAGCGGATCGGCACCGCCCGGAATGGAACATCTGCGGCTCGCGGGCACTAACGTGGTAGGCATGACTGACCCTGAACTCGATGCCCCCAAGACCATCGACCTGACTTTCGATGATCTCGGACTCGACGAACGGGTGCTCAAGGCACTGAAGAAGATTGGCTACGAGTCCCCCTCGCCGATCCAGGCCGAGACCATCCCGCCGCTGCTCGAGGGACGCCACGTCGTCGGCCTCGCGCAGACCGGAACCGGCAAGACCGCGGCCTTCGCGCTGCCGATCCTGTCCCAGCTCGACCTCAAGCAGAAGACGCCGCAGGCACTCGTCCTCGCGCCCACCCGTGAGCTCGCGCTCCAGGTCTCCGAGGCGTTCGAGAAGTACGCCGCCTTCATGAACGGCGTCCACGTCCTCCCCGTCTACGGCGGCCAGGGCTACGGCGTACAGCTCTCCGCGCTGCGCCGCGGCGTCCACGTCGTGGTCGGCACCCCCGGCCGGATCATGGACCACCTGGAGAAGGGCACGCTCGACCTCTCCCAGCTGCGCTTCCTGGTCCTCGACGAGGCCGACGAGATGCTGAAGATGGGCTTCGCCGAGGACGTCGAGACGATCCTCGCCGACACCCCCGACACCAAGCACGTCGCGCTCTTCTCCGCGACCATGCCCTCGCAGATCCGCCGGATCTCGAAGAAGTACCTCGAGGACCCGGTCGAGATCACGGTCAAGAACAAGACCACGACGGCCACCAACATCACCCAGCGCTACATGTTCGTCTCGTGGCCGCAGAAGATCGATGCGCTGACCCGCATCCTCGAGGTCGAGAACTTCGAGGCGATGATCATCTTCGCGCGCACCAAGTCCGCCACCGAGGAGCTCGCCGAGAAGTTGCGGGCCCGGGGGTTCTCCGCCACCGCGATCAACGGTGACATCGCGCAGAACCAGCGTGAGCGCACGATCAACCAGCTCAAGTCCGGCAAGCTCGACATCCTGGTCGCCACCGACGTCGCCGCCCGCGGTCTCGACGTGGAGCGGATCAGCCACGTCGTGAACTTCGACATCCCGACCGACACCGAGTCCTACGTGCACCGCATCGGCCGCACCGGTCGCGCGGGTCGTTCCGGTGACGCGATCTCGTTCATCACGCCGCGCGAGCGCTACCTGCTCAAGGCGATCGAGAAGGCCACCCGCCAGACGCTCACCCAGATGCAGCTCCCGAGCGTCGAGGACATCAACACCACGCGCCTCTCCCGCTTCGACGACGCGATCACCGCAGCGCTCAACTCCGACAAGGTCGAGTTCTTCCGCGAGGTGGTCAACCACTACGTCCGCGAGTACGACGTACCCGAGATCGACGTGGCGGCTGCACTCGCCGCCGTCCAGCAGGGCGACACCCCGCTGCTGCTCGACCCGGCTGCTGAGAAGCCCGCCAAGGAGTTCAAGGAGCGCCCGCAGCGCGGCGACCGTCCCGACCGTGGTGGACGCCCCGAGCGCGGTGGCCACCGTGAGGACCGCGGCCCCCGCCGCGAGAGCCCCGCACGCCGCAGCGACGTCCCGATGGCGACCTATCGCATCGAGGTCGGCAAGCGCCACAAGGTCGAGCCCCGCCAGATCGTCGGCGCACTCGCCAACGAGGGCGGCCTGGGCCGCGGTGACTTCGGCAAGATCGACATCCGCGCGGACCACTCGATCGTCGAGCTGCCCGTGAACCTGCCCTCGAGCTCGTGGGACTCCCTCAAGGGCACCCGGATCTCCGGCAAGCTGATCGAGCTGAGCCAGGCCGAGGGTGAGACCGCCGGTGGCCGTCCGCGCTTCGAGAAGCGCTCGTTCGACAAGAAGCCGCGGCACAAGCACCGCGACTGAGCCTCACACTGAGCGAGTCGCCTGCGGGCGTCGCTCAGTGGCGGATGCCGAACTTTCGCGCCGTGATCGCTTCGACCAGCGATCGCGGCGCGATCCGTTTGAGCGCGAAGACGACTTGGGCGTTCGAGCCCCGCGCGTGCAGCGACCCGGGTCGCTCGGCCCGGACTGCCGCCAGGATCGTCTCCGCCACGTCGTCGGCGCTGGTGCCGCTCGCCTCGAGGGCGTCGAGGCGAGCGATCACGGCCTCGCACTCGCGCTGGTACGGCGAACCGTCGGCGACGTACTTCGTCCGACGTGTGGAGATCCCGGTGTTGATGGATCCCGGTTCGACCGTGGTCAGCCAGACACCGTAGGGCGTCAGCTCCTTGCGTGCTGCAGTTGCGAACGCCTTGATCGCGGCCTTAGACGCGGCGTACGACGCGCGGTAGGGCAGCGGGAAGCTGGCCAGCATCGAGCCCACCATCACCACCCGGCCGAAGCCTCGCGCCCGCATCCCGGGCAGCAGCAGCTGGGTCAGCTGCACCGGCCCGAGCACGTTGACCTGGAACAACCGGTCCAGGGCGTCGAGCGGCAGCTCCTCGAGCGGGCCGGACTGGGACTCGCCGGCGTTGTTGATCAGTACGTCGATCGGCCCGGCAGCCTCGGCGAGCGCACGGATCGAGTCCCGCGACTCCAGGTCCAGGGCCAACCACTCGACGCCGTCGATGCGCTGGTCGGCGCTCAGGGTGGCGGGGTTGCGGCTGGTACCGATCACCCGGAAGCCCGCGTCGCGCAGCGCGAGCGCGCTCGCTCGGCCGATGCCGGAGGAGGCGCCGGTGACCAGGGCGGTGCGGGTGGTCTCGTCGTGGGCGGCCATCAGGCCTTCTTCGCCAAGGCCAGGCCGGCCGCGCGGCCCGAGAAGATGCACCCGCCGAGGAAGGTGCCCTCCAGCGCGTTGTAGCCGTGCACGCCGCCGCCACCGAACCCGGCGACCTCGCCAGCGGCGTACAGACCCTGGATCGGTCGCCGGTCCGCGCCGATGACCTGCGAGTCCAGGTTGGTCTGGATGCCGCCGAGGGTCTTGCGGGAGAGGATGTTGAGCCGGACCGCGATCAGCGGGCCGTTCTTCTCCTCGAGGAACCGGTGCGGGGAGGCGACCCGGATCAGCTTGTCGGTGCGCGAGAGCCGGGCGTTGTTGATCGCCATCAGCTGCAGGTCCTTGGAGAACGCGTTGTCGAGCTCCCGGTCGCGGGCCACGATCTGGGCCTCGATGTGGTCGGCGTCGAGCTCTGCGCCGTCGCGGCCGAGCTGGTTCATCCCCTCCACCAGCTCCCGGATCGTCGAGGCGACCACGAAGTCCTCCCCGTGCTCCTTGAACTTCTCCACCGGCGCGGGGGCCCCCTTGGCCAGGCGTGACTGGAGCATGAACTTGAGGTCGCGGCTGGTGATGTCGGGGTTCTGCTCGGAACCGGAGAGCGCGAACTCCTTCTCGATGATCTTCTGGGTGAGGATGAACCACGAGTAGTCGTGCCCGGTGGCCAGGATCGCCTTCATCGTGCCGATCGAGTCGAAGCCGGGGAAGTTCGGTGCCGGAAGCCGGTTGCCCAGGGCGTCGAACCACATCGACGACGGTCCGGGGATGATCCGGATCGCGTGATTGGGCCAGATCGGGTCCCAGTTGTGGATCCCCTCGGTGTAGGCCCACATCCGGTCGGAGTTCACCAGCTGCGCACCGGCGGTCTCGGAGATCTCGAGCATCCGGCCGTCCACGTGCGCGGGCACCCCGGCGATCAGGTGCTTGGGCACCGGTCCGAGTCTGTCGACCGGCCAGTTCTGCCGCATCAGGTCGAAGTTGTGGCCGATGCCGCCCGAGGTGACGACCACGGCGGCGGCCCGGTGCTCGAAGTCGCCGACGACCTCGCGAGACGACTTCACGCCACGCTCGGCATCACTGGCCTCCAGCACGGATCCGCGTACGCCGACCGCGGCGCCGTCCTCCATCAGGATCTCGTCGACCTGGTGCCGGAACGCGAACCGGACCAGCCCCTCGCGCTCGCCGGCGAGCACCGGCTTCTCGAAGATCTCCACGACCGCCGGGCCGGTGCCCCAGGAGAGGTGGAAGCGGGGGACGGAGTTGCCGTGGCCGGTGGCCGAGCCTGAACCGCGCTCGGCCCAGCCGACGAAGGGGAGGAACTTCAGCCCGAGCTCGCGGACGTAGTCGCGCTTGCCGCCCGCCGCCCAGTCGACGTACGCCTGGGCCCACTGCTTGCCCCAGACGTCCTCGTCGTCGAGTCGGTCGAAGGCAGCCGAGCCGAGCCAGTCCTGCAGGGCGAGCTCCATGTTGTCCTTGATCCCCATCCGCCGCTGCTCGGGTGAGTCGACGAAGAAGAGCCCGCCCAGGGACCAGAACGCCTGCCCACCGAGGTTGTTGCGGTTCTCCTGCTCGAGGACGAGGACCTTGCGGCCGGCCTTGACCAGCTCGTGGGTGGCGACCAGGCCGGCCAGGCCGGCGCCGACCACGATCACGTCGGGCTTGAAGTCGGTCATGGGTGCTCCTTGGTTGCGGGGTGGTTCGAGACGGGTTCGGTCAGGGAGGTGACGATCAGGACGAACAGGTCGGTACGCCGCCGGCGTACGGCCTTGTCGTCGGGTGCGACGAGGCACTGCACGCTGGTCCCGTCGTGGGCCGCGACGAGGGCCGGGCCGAGGGCGTCGGGGTCGGTGACCCGGAGTCCGACGCGGGCCAGCAGGGCGGTGATCAGTGGCATCAGGGCTGCCTCGATGCCCTCCTCGCGGGCGGCGACGACCCGGCGCAGGGCGGGGGTGCGCAGGGCGTGGGCGGTGAACTCGGCGGTGACCCGGAACCACTCGTCGTCGACGGGGACCAGCGCGAGGACGTGCTCGACTGCCTCTCGGAGGTCCTTGACCGGGGGCAGGTCTGCCTCGAGGGCGGCGGCAAGTGCGCCGCGCATCGCCTCGGACTTCTGCTCCCAGATGGCCAGGAAGAGCTCGTCGAGCGAGGTGAAGTTGGAGTAGAACGCACCGCGGGTGAAGCCGGCCTGGGCACAGACCTGCTCGACCGTGGAGCGACCGAACCCCTCGCGGGCGAAGACCGTCAGTGCGCCGTCCAGCAGGCGCTGCCGCGTCTGTTGTCGGCGGGGCGACAGGGCGGTGGGTTGGCTCACGATACGTCAACGTATCGGATGCATTGGTGTATCGGAAGGGCGCTGGTGGCCTTGTGGGAGTTCCCCGTCGTGGTGAGCGCGAGTGCGTTGGTACTGGTCAGCGGCGAGTTGTGCGCCCTAGTGTGACGCAGGACACAACGGGGTGTCCCTCTGATGAGGAGTCAATTGCATGAAGCTGAAGATCTCGGGGGCTGCGCTGGCAGCTTCTTCGCTGGCCGCCATCGCAACCATGTTCACGGCCGCCCTGGCCGCTGTTCCCGCCCACGCCGCGGGTCCGTCGTACGTCGCCCTCGGCGACTCCTATGCCTCCGGAACCGGCACGCGCACCTACATCGACGACGGCAGCTCGTGCCAACGATCGAATGCGGCCTATCCGAAGCGGATCGCCAGCGCACGCGGCTATTCGCTGAACTTCAAGGCATGCTCCGGCGCCACCGTCTCGACGGTGACCAGCGGCCAGCTCTCCGCGCTGAACACGAGCACCCGCTACGTCACGATCTCGGTCGGCGGCAATGACGCCGGCTTCGTCTCGGTGCTGACCACGTGTGCGGCGCCCGGGTGGATGACCAACTGCGACGGTGCGATCAACAACGCGCAGTCCTACATCAACAACACTCTTCCGGGGCGACTCTCGACGCTCTATTCATCGATCAGGGCCAAGGCACCCAATGCCAAGGTGGTCGTGGTCGGTTATCCGCGGGTCTTCATGGGTGAGGACTGCAACGCGCTGACCTGGTTCTCGCCGGCCGAGCAGACCCGGCTCAACCAGACCGCCGACCTGTTGAACACTCGCACCCGGGCGCAGGCGACCGCCAAGGGCTTCACGTTCGCGAACCCCACGAGTCGGTTCACGGGCCACGCGGTGTGTGACGACCCCGAGTGGATCAACGGCTTGTCCAGCCCGGCCGGGGAGTCCTACCACCCGAACTCGAGCGGTCACTCCGCCGGTTACACGCCGCTGGTCAGCCCGCTGCTCACTGGCAACTGACTCGATCCAACCGTTCACTTTCTGTTCACTTTGCCGGTCCGGGTGGAGGGAGTTGACCCGAATTGGTGCCTCTTCGCAGGTCAGAGTGGGGCCCGAGCGGGAATCTGGGTGCGCTCAGGGTGCTTTCGGCCGGATTTTGTGTCACACTGAAAGTGAACAATGAGTGAACAGGAGGTGTCTCATGCGGAACCGCCAGTCAAATGACCGCCCGGTGATGACATGGGTCGAGGTTTGTGACGCCCTGGGCCGCACGCGCATGGAGGCCCAATGGGTCGACCCCGATACGGTGCACGCTGCCCAGCCGCACGCTGCCTGATCTGAGATTTTCGAGCGGGACCCGACGTCAGTGACGTCGGGTCCCGCTGCATTTCTGCCCCCTGGTGCCGCAGTGGGCACAGGCGGGGTTTGATGGACCCGTGCCCGCCCGTCGATCCCGATCAACGCGTCGCCTTGGACTGCGTCAGCTGAACGAGAGCCTCGGCGGGACCTTGCTCCGTGACATCGTCTTGGTCAACGTCGCGATCGCGATGGTCGGTGTCTCCTATGGCGCGATCACGGTGGGAGAGGGTCTCCCGGTCTGGCTGCCGAACCTGATGTCGGTCGTGGTCCTCGGAGGCGCGAGCCAGTTCCTCTTCACCGGCTTGATCGCCTCGGGTGCCGGGCCGGTCGCGGCCGTCGTCGCCGGCATCCTGGTGAATCTGCGCCACCTGCCGTTCGGGTTCGCGCTCGCCGAGACCGTCGACCGGCGCCCCTTCCTCGGCAGCTATCTGATGATCGACGAGGTGGTGGCCTTCAGCCTGGCCCAGAAGGACCTCGAGCTGCGCCGCAAGGTCTTCTTCACCTGCGGCATCTGCCTGCTGATCTTCTGGAACGTCGGCTCGTTGCTGGGCGCGCTGCTGGGCCGCGCGGTTGGCGACACCGACGTGTTCGGCCTCGATGCCGCCTTCCCCGCTGTGTTGCTGGCCCTGGTGATGCCGGCGCTTCGCGACTCCAGGACCTTGCGAGTGGCGGTGCTGGGTGCCGTGCTGGCGCTGGCTCTGACTCCGGTGATGCCTGCTGGCACCGCGGTGCTCTGCTCGCTGCTCGCCCTCGTCACCGTGCGGCCCTGGTGGAAGGCGGAGGAGCGATGAGTACGACGACCCTGATCGTGTCCGCCTTCGTCCTGGGCGCCGCGACCTTCGCGATCCGCGCGGCCGGACCGTTCCTGCACACCCGGATCTCGATCGGCACTCGCTGGCTCGAACTGATGTCGCTCGCTGCGACGGTGTTGCTGGTTGCGCTGGCTGCCACGAGTGCGCTGGCCGACGGCGACGAGTGGAGCGACCCGGCGCGACCCGCCGGCGTCGTGGTGGCCGGCGTACTCGCCTGGCGACGGGCGCCGTTCATGGTGATCGTGATCGCCGCAGCTGCCACCACCGCCCTGCTCCGTCTTCTTCTCTAGTCGAGTCGGCAGTTGTTGACGCCCGAGGTGGTCAACAACTGCCGGGTCGGCGGGTTGGGGCGTCAACAACTGCCGACTCGGCGTGCTGGGGGGTGGTTATTGTGGGGGCATGAGCACCTTCGACGTCCTCGATCCAGTTGACGGCTCCGTCCTCGACTCCGTCCCCGACGCCACCGTGGAGGATGCCAAGGCCGCGCTCGACCGAGCTGTCTCGGTCCAGAAGGAGTGGGCCAGCACGCCGCCCCGCGAGCGCGGCGAGATCCTGCGCCGGGCGTTCGAGCTGGTCACCGAGCGTGCCGACGACTTCGCCCGCACGATCAGCTTGGAGATGGGCAAGACCCTGGCCGAGGCGAAGGGTGAGGTCACCTACGGCGCCGAGTTCCTGCGCTGGTTCAGCGAGGAGGCGGTGCGGATCCGCGGCAGCTGGCTGCAGGCGCCCGCCGGCGGCTCGCGACTGCTGACGGTGAAGAAGCCCGTCGGACCATGCCTGTTCGTGACGCCGTGGAACTTCCCGCTCGCGATGGGCACCCGCAAGATCGGGCCCGCGATCGCGGCCGGCTGCACGATGATCGTCAAGCCTGCTTCGGCAACCCCGCTGACCATGCTCAAGCTGGCTGAGGTGTTCGCGGAGGCCGGACTGCCCGAGGGCGTGCTCCAGGTGATCACCTCGAAGAAGTCCCGCGAGATCACCGAGGCCCTGATGGGCGACGCCCGACTCCGCAAGATCTCCTTCACCGGTTCCACCGCGGTGGGCAAGGGCCTGGTGGCCCAGTCCGCGGAGAACCTGCAGCGGGTCTCGATGGAGCTCGGCGGCAACGCACCGTTCCTGGTCTTCGACGACGCCGACATCGACGCCGCCATCGAGGGCGCGATGATCGCCAAGATGCGCAACATGGGTGAGGCCTGCACCTCGGCCAACC
This sequence comes from Nocardioides daedukensis, assembly GCF_013408415.1. Taxonomy (NCBI): domain Bacteria; kingdom Bacillati; phylum Actinomycetota; class Actinomycetes; order Propionibacteriales; family Nocardioidaceae; genus Nocardioides; species Nocardioides daedukensis. The sequence goes on from NZ_JACCAA010000001.1 coordinate 2,575,330, forward strand.
GCTTCCTGGTCCAGAACGGGGTCGCGCGAGAGTTCACCGAGAAGCTTGCCGTCCGGATGGGCGACCTCACCGTGGGCCGCGGCCAGGACGATGGCGTCGACGTGGGTCCGCTGATCGACGCCGAGGCGGTTGCCGGTGTCACCGAGCTCGTCGAGGCGGCCGTCGCACAGGGAGCCACCGTGGTCACCGGCGGTGGTGACGGCGACGGCAACTTCTATCCGCCGACGGTGCTTGCCGGCGTACCGGCCGATGCCCGCGTGAACCACGAGGAGATCTTCGGCCCGGTCGCCCCGGTGACCACGTTCGAGACCGAGGACGAGGCGATCGCCCTGGCCAACGACACGGAATACGGGCTGGCCTCCTACGTCTACACCCGCGGCCTGGACCGCACGCTGCGCGTCGTGGAGTCGCTCGAGTTCGGGATGATCGGCGTCAACACCGGGCTGGTCTCCAACCCCGCCGCGCCGTTCGGGGGCGTGAAGGCGAGCGGGTTCGGGCGCGAGGGCGGCTTCGAGGGGATCGAGGAGTACCTCGACACGACGTACGTCGGGATCGCCGCCGACTGACTTGTCGTCTGGCTGGTCGTCCGACTGAGCGACTGCCCGGACGCTATGGGCGGGCTGGCCGGGCGACATAGTCTGGGGGACATGGCTGACAACCCGCAGGGAAATCCGGGACCACCCACCACGATCGTCCTCTTCGGCGCCACCGGCGACCTGGCTCGCCGCAAGTTGTTGCCGGGGATGATCCACCTCTGGCGCTCCGGCCTGCTGCCGCAGATGCAGGTCGTGGGCACCTCTCTCGACGAGCACACCCGCGAGTCGTTCATCGAGCTCGCGCGCAAGGCGATCGAGGAGCACGGCGACGACGAGGACGACAAGAAGGAGTTCGACGCCTTCGCCGAGCGACTCTTCTGGGCCAACGACGGCGACGACAACCTGATGGCCGGGATCGCCGAGGCCGAGGCCGACTGCGAGCAGGAACAGGCGCGCCTGCACTACCTCTCGGTCCCACCGAAGGCCGCGCTCGACGTCGTACAGAGCCTCGACAAGTGCGGCCTGGCCAAGGGCAGCCGGATTGTGATGGAGAAGCCGTTCGGCACTGACCTGGCCTCCGCACGCGCACTGAACGCGGCGATCCACGAGGTGTTCACCGAGGACCAGATCTTCCGCATCGACCACTTCCTCGGCAAGGAGGCGGCGCTCAACATCCTCGCGCTGCGCTTCGCCAACGGCCTCTTCGAGCCGATCTGGCACCGCAACCACATCGACCACATCCAGATCGACGTCCCCGAGACGCTGGGCCTGGAGGGCCGGGCCGCCTTCTACGAGAACACCGGCGCCTACCGCGACATGGTGGTCACCCACCTGTTCCAGGTGATGGCGTTCATCGCGATGGAGCCGCCGGTCGCGCTCGACCCGATCTCGATCAGCGAGGAGAAGCACAAGGTCTTCCGCTCCATGCTGCCGTTGGACCCGCACAACGTGGTGCGCGGGCAATACACCGGCTACACCGAGGAGGAGGGCGTCGACCCGAACTCCGACACCGAGACCTTCATCGCGCTCAAGTGCTTCGTGGACAACTGGCGCTGGGCCGACGTGCCGTTCTACCTGCGCACCGGCAAGAAGCTCGCCGAGGGCACCAGGATCATCTCGATCGCGTTCAAGGAGCCACCCCAGTCGATGTTCCCCGACAGCTCGGGGATCGGTGACCACGGCCCCGACCACCTGACCTTCGACCTCTCCGACCAGTCCCGGATGTCGCTGTCGTTCTATGGCAAGCGCCCGGGGCCGGGCTTCCACCTGAACAAGGTGTCGATGCAGTTCGCCATGGAGGACACGGGTTGGGCGGGCTCCATCCTGGAGGCCTATGAGCGACTGATTCTGGAGGCGGTCAAGGGCAACCGGACGCTCTTCACCAGCGCCGAGGGCGTCGAGCGGTTGTGGGAGATCTCGCAGCCCCTGCTCGAGCACATGCCGCCGGTGCGGGCCTATCCGCAAGGCTCGTGGGGGCCGAACCAGATCCACCAGCTGATCGCCCCGTCGTCGTGGCGACTGCCCTTCGAGAGGAAGTGGCGAGACGGCTGATGGAGCCCTATCTCGAGGTGCGGGAGTCCTACGCCGCGTTCGCACGTGAGGCCGTCGATTCGCCTTGCTTCGTGGACTGGTCGCTGGGGGTCCGGGACGACCCCGAGGTGCAGGCCCTGATCGCGACCCTGCCTGCGGTCAAGCAACAGCCGAACCTGGTCTTCGCGGCGGCTCGCTGGCTCGGGGTCACCGCGCCCGGACCGTATGAGGGACTGCGCGAGTTGCTGCTTGCCCGGTGGGACGAGGTGCGTTCGGTGGTGCTGGACCGATCCACCCAGACCAATGAGGTACGCCGCCTCGCGACGCTGCTGCCTGCGTTCACCGCGGCCGTGGGTTCGGGGCCGGTGGCGCTGCTCGAGGTCGGCGCCTCGGCCGGCCTGAACCTCTTTCCCGACCGGTGGTCCTTCCGCTGGTCGCACAGCGACGGATCCGTGGTCGCGTTGGGCGATGGTGATCCGCTCGACTGTGACATCGAGGGCACTCCGCCGCTGCCGGACACGCACCCGAAGATCAGCTGGCGCGGTGGCATCGACCTCAACCCGCTCGACGTCACCGACCCGGATGCGATGGCCTGGCTGGAGAACCTGGTCTGGCCCGAGCAGGACGCGCGCCGCGAACGGCTGCGCACCGCGATCGCGATCGCCGCCGAGGACCCGCCCGACCTCCGCGCCGGCGACCTGATCGAGACCCTGTCCGCGATGCTCGAGGAGGTCCCGGAGGATTCAACAGCGATCGTCTTCCACTCCGCCGTGATCGCCTACCTGCCGCCGCAGCGGCGTACCGACTTCCACGCGTTGATGAGCGAGCTCGTCGCCGCCGGGCGGTGTCACTGGGTGAGCAACGAGGGGCCGGGAGTGCTCCCTGAAATCACACGAACCGCACCAGCCCGGGGTGAGGGCGAGGTGCGGTTCGTGCTGGGGCTCGACGGCCGTGCGGTGGGGTTCGCCCACGGTCACGGCGCGAGCCTGACCTGGTTCGGCTGAGCGCTGGCGTCGTTGCGGGATACGGATTGGCTGTTCTCGACGCTGAGAACAGCCGAGCTGTATCCCGGAGTGCCAGATCAGCCGCGCAGGGACTCCACCAGGGGAGTGGTCGGGCGGCCGATCAGCTCGGCCAGGGTCGGGTCGACCTCGGCCAGGTCGCCACGCGCGGTGTTGGCGTCCAGGGTCGCGACGAACCCAGCGCTGCCCGCGTCGAGGCCGGCCTCGACGAGTGCGGCCGTGACGTCGTCGGCCGAGACCGACTGATAGGCCACGTCGCGACCGACGGCCTCGCCGATGGCCGTGGCCAGCTCGTCGTAGTCATAGGCGCTGTCGCCGGTGAGCTCATAGACCTTGCCCTCGTGGCCCTCGGTGGTGAGCACGACCGCAGCGGCGTCCGCATAGTCGCGGCGGGCGGCGCCGGCAACCTTGCCGTCTCCAGCAGCGCCGAGGAGGATGCCGCTCTCCTTGGCCGGGGCAAGGTTGGGCAGGTAGTTCTCGTGGTACCAGTTGTTGCGCAGGATCGTGGTGGTCAGGCCGGACGCCGCGAGGAGCTCCTCGGTCGCCTTGTGCTCCGGGGCCAGCACGTGCTCGCTCGTGGTCGCGTTGACCAGCGAGGTGTAGGCGACGTGGGAGACGCCGGCCGACTTCGCGGCCTCGATGACGTTGCTGTGCTGGGCGAGGCGCTGACCGACCTCGCTGCTCGAGATCAAGAGGAGGCTGTCGACGCCTTCCAGAGCGGCCTTGAGGGCAGTCGGGTCCGTGTAGTCGGCGACGCGGACCTGCACGCCACGCGCGGCCAGCGAAGCCGCCTTCGACTCGTTGCGGACCACGGCAACGAGGGAGGCAGGGTCCTCGGTGCGGAGGAGGGCATCGAGGACTAGGGATCCGAGGGCGCCGGTCGCGCCGGTGACTGCGATGGTCATGAAAGGTCCTTTGCGGGTGGGGGCAGTGAGTGATGGTTGAACCTGCAACGATCTGAGATCATTCCCCCGCGGTGACGGCTGTGGCTGCGCTGCTGATGAAATAAGTGTCGAACACCGGTCTGCACCAGAGACACTGGTGCATTCCCTGATCGGAGTCCGATGACCAACCTGCGCCCGCCGCTCGAGGAGCCGGTGGACCAACCTGCCGTGGTGCGGCGGTTGCCGCGCGCGCTGACCCCGTTCCGGATCCCGGCCTATCGCAAGCTGGCGCTGGCCCTGGTGCTCACGATGTTCGCGTGGGGCACCTGGGTGATCGGACTGGTCTGGGAAGTGATTCGGATCGGTGGGGACGCAACGCAGCTCTCCCTGGTCACCGGGGCCAACGCCGTCGGCATGCTCGTGCCGGTCCTCTTCGCCGGCGTCGTCGCGGACCGGATCCCGCAGAAGGTCATTCTGATCGGCGTGGCCGGCGTGCAGTTCGTCTGCATGGCACTGGTCGCGGCGTTGTCCCTGTCCGACCTGGCCCGACTCGAGCACCTGGTCGTGGTCTCGTTCGTCTATGGCTGTGCGACGTCGTTCTACTACCCGGCCTACTCCGCCTGGCTGCCGTCCCTGGTCCCGGAGAAGGACCTGCTCGCCGTCAACGGGTTCGAGGGCATGGTCCGGCCGACGATCGGCCAGGCGATGGGGCCAGCGTTCGCCGGCTTCCTGGTCGGTGCGGCCTCGTCGGGGTGGGCGATCACGGTGGCCGCGGCGATGGCCGGCCTGGCCGTGCTGGCGTTGCTCCCGGTGCCGCTCACGCCCGTACGCCGTCAAGTCGTCGAGCCCGGAGAGGATTCGCCGCCGCCGACCCACGCCGTACGCTCCGCCCTCGCTGACATGGGCGAGGGGTTCCGCTACATGGTCAAGACCCCGTGGCTGCTGGCGACCCTGCTCTTCGCGAGCCTGATGATCCTGGTCTTCATGGGCCCGTTCGAGGTGCTCGTCCCGTTCCTGATCAAGGACGGCCTCGGCGGGGATGCCGGCGACCACGCGCTGGTGCTGGCCGCCTTCGGTGTCGGCGGCGCGATCGGATCGTTCGTGATGGCGTCACTGAAGATGCCGCGTCGCTATCTCACGGTGATGAACATGACCTGGGGCGTGAGCTGTCTGCCGTTGGTGCTCTTCGGCATCGTCGACCAGGTGTGGATGATGGTGGTGATCGGGTTCTTCGTCGGCGCGATGTTCTCGGCGCCGATGGTGATCTGGGGGACGCTGCTCCAGCGCCGGGTGCCGCCGCACATGCTCGGCCGGGTCTCCTCGCTGGACTTCTTCGTCTCGATCTCACTGATGCCGGTCTCGATGGCGCTGGCCGGCCCGGTCTCCGAGCTGATCGGCGTACGGGAGACGTTCTATGTCGCCGGGATCCTGCCGATCGTGGTCGCGGTCATCGCCACGGTCTGGGCGAAGCTGCCGGCCGACGAGTTGGCCCACCCGCTCGACTGAGCAGTTCGGCGAGCGCTTCGGCTGGCCGGTGGCGGGCCGTGCTCCGGAAACTGATGGGTTGGGCATCCAAATCCGCCGGTTTTCGACCCCAAAGCATCAGTTGCTGGCCCGCCCGACCCCAACCCATCAGTTTGTCGCAGCCACGGATCCGAACCCATCAGTTGGTTGCCCCGCCGACCCCAACCCATCAGTTGCCGCACCCACTTCCGAGTGAGGCGTTCAGCGCTGATGTGCCCAGGCACCAGCCCTGCCGAGGCGGGAGAGCAACCGCAGGGCGGGTTCGACGTCTTCGGTGATGGTGATTGGCGCGCCGAACCGGCCGGGCCTGTCGTCGTCGGTGACCACCTGTCGCGCGACCGGCAGCAGGTTGCGCGCCAACCCCGCCGGGATCGGCGTACCGACTCCGGTGGCTTGCCCGACATCCCAGCCGTGGACCGCGATCTCGAGTGCGCCGACGCGGAGCAGCAGGCCGCTGTCGAGCACCAGTGCGCCCAGTCGGGCCGAGATGACGGCGGGGGAGGTCCAGGCGCCGAGGAGGGTGCAGGCCTTCTCCCGGAGCTCTCCTACGGTGGTGTCGGCAGGGGGCGCGGGGGCGATGTCGATGTGGCCACGGCTGGCCTCGGTGAACGCGTCGAGACCGTCGGACATGTGCGCCAGCAACGCGGCCAGGTCCCAGTCAGCACACGGCGTACGTCGTGACATCAGGTCGTCGGTGACCGTGCCGAGGGTGCCGCGGGTGTAGCCGATGGCGCGCTCGAGCAGCTCCACCGGGTCGGTGGCGGTGAGCACGGGGATCAGCTCCCGACGTAGCGCTCGGGAAGATCGGCCTCGGTGAGGACGGTGGGCAGTCCGAAGGTCTCGAAGATGCCCTCGCCGAAGAAGGCGCTGACCTTCGCGACCTTGGTTCCGTCGAGCTGCAGGACCTGGAGCTGGAAGGGGGTGAAGGTGCCGTCCGGTTGGGCCATGTAGAGGCCGTACGCCGGCTGCCCGTTGGCGAGGGTGGAGAGCATCGGCATGTCGTGGGTGCCGCCGGGGCACTGGGTGTCGATGAGGCGCCCGATGTTCTCGTTGCCGATGTACCAACCGGTGAAGGGCGGCATCTCCCAGACGGCGTCGCGCTTGAGCATGCCGACGATCGCCTCGATGTCCTTGCGCCAGAACGCGTCGACGTAGGAGTCGAGCATCGCCTTCTGCTCGATGTTCAGCGCCTCGTGCGGGCTCTCCGCCGTCAGGCCGGCCTCGGCCATCTGCGCGTGGGCGCGCTGCAGGGCGGAGTTCACCGCAGCGGGGGTCGTCTCCAACGCCTCGGCGACCTCCTTGGCCGACCAGCGCAGGACGTCGCGCATGATCAGTACGGCGCGCTGCCGGGCGGGCAGGTGCTGCAGGGCGGCAACGAACGCGAGCCGGATGGTGTCCCGCTCCTCGACCACGACCGCCACGTCGGGGATCGGTTCGAGCCAGGGAATCTCGGAGTCGGTGATCAGCTCGGCGCCCGGATCGGAATCGACGGTGCCCAGCCCGGTCGGCAGCGGGCGGCGGTCCTTACCCTCCAAGTTGGTCAGGCAGACGTTCGTCGTGATCCGGTAGAGCCAGGTCCGCACCGAGGAGCGACCCTCGAAGTTGTGATAGGCCTTCCACGCCCGCAGGTAGGTCTCCTGGACCAGGTCCTCGGCGTCGGCCATCGAGCCGGTCATCCGATAGCAGTGCGCGATCAGCTCGCGACGGAAACCGTTCGCCACGTCCTGGAAGTCATCCCGCTCGGGAGCTTGGGTCTCGGTCTCGATGTCTGTGGTGCTCATGCTCTGCCTCCAATGGCCGCGTCTCAGTCTGCCCTGAGATGTGGACCGGCCGCCACCGCCAAATTCATCGCGAACCTGCACTTGTTGTGGCGCGAACCTGCAGTTGTTGTCGTGTCGATGAGTTTGTCCGGCATTGCTGGTCTGACCCTGCGAGACCGGCAACTGGTGCCGGTGAACATGAGGAGTGCGCGATGACCATGATCTTCCCGAACCTGCCGGTCAAGGACGTGGAGAAGTCGAAGCGGTTCTGGACCGCCCTGGGGTTCTCGTTCAACGACGACTTCAGCAGCGAGGACGCCGCCTGCCTGGTGATCAACGAGTCGGCCAGCGTGATGCTCCTGTCGGAGAGGTTCTTCCACGGCTTCCACGACACCACTCCGCACACGGGCACCGAGATCCTGATGGGCCTCGGCGTGGCCAGCCGCGACGAGGTCGACCGGCTCTGCGACGCCGCCGAGGCCGCCGGTGGCAGCGACACCGAGACCAGGGTCGACCAGTCGCCGATGTATGGCGGTTCCTTCCGCGACCTGGACGGACACATCTGGGAGCCGCTGTGGATGGAGATCGCCTGAGCGACCAACCCCGCGCCGAGCCGGCAGTTGTTGACGCTCGGGCGGGGTCAACAAGTGCCGGGTCGGCGGGTGTCAGTTTTGAGCGGGCGTGGAGCGGACCAGGGCGAGCGCACGCTCTGCGGCAGGGCGGGCAGGCTCGACGTCAGCAGGCACGAGTGCGATCCGGGTACGTCGTTCCAGCAGGTCGGCGACGTCCACGGCGCCCTCATGGGTCACCCCGAAGATGAGCTCGGCCAGGGTGGCCGGCAGGTGAGGGGCGATCGGCGCGAGGAGGTCTTCGTCCGAGAGACCGCTGACCTCACGGGCGTTCTCGAGCACGAGATCGGCCTCGGTGCCGAACCGGCGTACCAGTCGCGGATGCTCCTCGAGGAGCGCCAGCTCGGGCCGCGCGGCGGCGCCGAGCAGCGGCAGATCGCGGGTCCGGCACAGGCCCGGCGCGAGCCCGGTCGCGTCGACGGCCTCCTCGGCCATCTGGCGATAGGTGGTCAGCTTGCCGCCGACGACCGTGATCACGCCCGTGGGGGAGGTGAGGACTGCGTGCTTGCGCGACAGGTCGGCAGTGGACCCGTCGCTGTCCAGGAGCGGGCGGAGGCCGGCATAGGCGCCCACGACGTCGGAGCGCCGCAGCGGCCGGTCGAACGCCGCCGCGACGACATCGAGCAGGAAGCCGATCTCGGACTCGGACGGCACGGGGACGTCGGGAATCGCGCCCTCGATCTCCTCGTCGGTGAGCCCGACATAGATGGTGCCGTCGGGTTGGGGCAGGACCAGCGCGAAGCGGTTGCTGGTGCCGGGGATCGGCACGGTGAGCGAGGTGCGGACCCCGGGCAGCGTCGCCGCGCGTAGCACCAGGTGCGTGCCCCTGCTGGGCTTCAGCTTCACGTCGACCAGGTCGCCGGCCCACACGCCGGTGGCGTTGATGACCCGCTTCGCCCGCACCGTTGTCGTCGCACCGGTGCGTTCGTCGCGGACCTCGACGCTGGTCCCGGTGGCCGAGGTGACCCGGGCACGCGTGCGTACGTCGGCCCCGTGCGCGGCGGCGGTCCGGGCGATGCCGATGACGAGTCGGGCGTCGTCCTCGAGCTGCCCGTCCCACGACAGCAGGCCTCCGCGCAGGCCCGCCGAGCGGAGGCCGGGAGCCATCGCGAGCACCTCGGTGCGCGAGATCCGGCGCGGGCCGGGCAGGGTGTCCGCGCTGGTGTGTGCGCCGCGGCGCAGGAGGTCGCCGGCCACGAAGCCGACGCCGGCAAGAGTCGCCTGGCCGTGCGAAACGCTGGACATCAAGGGCAGCAGCATCGGCATCGCGCGGGTCAGGTGCGGGGCGGTGCGTTCCATCAGGATGCCGCGCTCCACCGCGCTCTCGCGGGCCACGCCGATCTGTCCGTTGGCCAGGTAGCGCAGCCCGCCGTGCACCAGCTTGCTCGACCAGCGCGAGGTGCCGAAGGCGATGTCGAACGCGTCGAGTGCGAGCACCGACAGACCCCGGGAGGCGGCATCGAGGGCGACACCGGCGCCGGTGACGCCGAGGCCGATCACCACCAGGTCCACCTCGGAGGCGACTCCCTCGATGCCGGCGCGGATCCGTGCGGCGTCGGGGTTCACTGTGGAGGTCATCGTGCGAGCCCTCGAGTCAGCAGGGCGGTGAACTCGGCAGCCAGGTCGGCCTCGTCGATGCCCTCGCCGGCCATCGTGTGCGCGGAGAGAGTCAGTCCGTGGGCGGTGAGCAGGATCGTGCGGGCCAGCAGCTCGGGGTTGCCACCTCGGATGTGACCGGCGGCCTGACCGGCCGCGATCCGCGGGGTGAGCAGCTCGAGGATCGCCTGTTGGGAGCGGCCTCGCCGGTCCAGGAGGTAGGGCAGCAGCAGCTCGGGATCGAGGTCGAGGATGCGCCGGAACAACGGGTTCACCCGGAGCGCATCGATCGCGGCGACGATGCCCGTGGCGATCCGCTCGGGGGTGGGTTCCTGGTCCGGCGGAGTCGGGACCGCGGCCACGACGGTGGTCCATTCGCGGGTCATCAGGTCGGCCATCAGCGTCTGCATGTCCGGCCACGCGCGATAGATCGTCATCCGGGAGACGTCGGCGCGACGGGCGACGTCGGTCAGGGTGGTGCGCTTCCAGCCCACGTCGAGGATCGATGCGCGGGCTGCGTCAAGATAGTCATTGTGACGAGTAGACGTCATGTGTAACACTGTAACACGTGACCCCAGAACATACTGCCAGCGAGATGCACCCCTCCCGCTGGGGCGACCCGGCCGCCGCCACCGCCCTCCCGGAGGCGACTCGCGGGCTGGTCGAGCTGGCCCTCGGCGTCCGCGACACCCCCGCCGCCAGCGCGGTGACGCTTCCGGCCCCGAGCATCGACGCCGCGATCCTCGACGACTTCCGCCGCCTCCTCGGTGACGAGCACGTGCTGACCGAGGACGACGTACGCCGTCTCCGCACGCGCGGCAAGTCCACCCCGGACCTGCTCAAGCAGCGGATCGGCGACCTCTCCGACGCCCCGGACGCGGTGGTGCGCCCCGGCAGCCACGACGACGTCCAGGCGGTGATCGAGCTCGCCGTACGCCACCACGTGGCTCTGGTCCCGTTCGGCGGTGGCACCAGTGTCACCGGCGGACTCGTCGCGCGTCGCGAAGGATTCGCGGGCGTGCTCTCCCTCGACCTGGTCCGGATGAAGGCGGCGCGCGAGGTGGACACCGTCTCGATGACCGCCGTCCTCGAACCCGGCCTGCGCGGGCCCGAGGCCGAGGCACTGCTGGCCGAGCACGGCCTGATGCTCGGGCACTACCCGCAGTCGTTCCAGTTCGCCTCCATCGGCGGCTTCGCGGCCACGCGTTCCTCGGGCCAGTCCTCGGCCGGCTACGGACGCTTCGACTCGATGGTCGTCGGCCTCACCGTCGCCACGCCGCAAGGCACCCTGGAGCTCGGTTCCGCACCGGCCAACGCCGCGGGCCCGGACCTGCGCGAGCTGGTCCTGGGCTCCGAGGGCGCGTTCGGCGTGATCACCGCGGTCAAGGTGCGGGTCAAGAAGGTCCCGGCCGAGAAGGTCTATGAGGCATGGCAGTTCGCCTCCTTCGCCGAGGGCTCGGACGCGATGCGGCACCTCGCCCAGAACGGCCTGCTGCCCACCGTGCTGCGCCTCTCCGACGAGAACGAGACCGCGATCAACCTCTCCTCACAGGACAACGTGGGCGGGGAGAGCGTCGGCGGGTGCCTGATGATCGTCGGGCACGAGGGTGCCTCGATCGCGGGTCGTCGCGCGCTCGTCACCGAGGCGCTCACCTCGCTCGGCGGGACGCCTGCCGGTGAGGAGCGCGGTCGCGCCTGGGCCGAGGGACGATTCCACGCGCCCTACCTGCGCGACTCGATGCTCGACGTCGGCGTGCTGGTCGAGACCCTCGAGACCGCGACCTTCTGGTCCAACCGGGACCGGCTCTACACCGCGGTCCGGGACGCGCTGAGTGAGTCGCTCGGCGAGAAGTCGCTCGTGCTCTGCCACATCTCGCACGTCTACGAGACCGGCTGCTCGCTCTACTTCACCGTCGCCGCACCCCAGGCCGATGACCCGCTGGCCCAGTGGGACCTCGCCAAGCAGAAGGCCAGCCAGGCGATGATCGACGCCGGCGCCACGATCACCCACCACCACGCGGTCGGCACCGACCACAAGCCCTGGCTCGCCCAGGAGATCGGCCCCGTCGGGGTCTCCATCCTCCGCTCGGTCAAGGCCGGGCTCGATCCGAGCGGCGTGCTCAACCCGGGGGTGCTGATCCCGTGAGCTCACCGCAGGAAGATCCCCGCCAGACGCCCACGCAGCGCTCCTTCGCGTTCCTGGTCAACCCCACCTCGGGTGGCGGCGCCGCACCCGCTGCGGTGGTGACGGTCGCCAGGATCCTGCGCGACGCCGGAGCGGTGGTAGACGTGACCTACTCGCCCGGTCCGAAGGCGACGCTCGACCTGGTCGCCGCGGCCGTCGAGCGTGGCGACGTGGTGGTCTCGGTCGGCGGCGACGGGATGCTCTCCTCGATCGCCGGTGAGGTGGCCCGGCTCGGCGGCGTCCTGGCGATCGTGCCGGCCGGGCGAGGCAACGACTTCGCCCGGATGCTGGGGCTTCCGGAGTCCCCGGAGGAGATTGCCTCGGTCCTGCTTGAGGCCGCACCCACCCCGACAGACCTGCTCGAGGCGACCCTTGCCGATGGATCGACACGGGTGGTCGCCGGCTCGGTCTATGCCGGTGTCGACGCGCAGACCGCGGCCCTGGTGAACCGGCTGCACTGGCTGCCGAAGAAGCTGCAATATCCGGCAGCCACGGTGAAGTCGCTGGCCACCTTCCGCCCCACGACGTACACCGTCTCGATCGACGGGCTCACCCGGAGCTTCCTGGGTGCCACGGTGGTGGTGGCGAACTCGGGCTACTACGGCAAGGGGATGCACATCGCGCCGAATGCCAGTGTCGACGACGGCGAGCTGGACGTGATCGTGATCGAGGCCGCCGGCCGGGTCGGGATGATCAGGGCGTTCCCCAAGGTCTACGACGGCCGGCACGTCGACCTCGAGCAGGTCCACGTCTTCCGCGGTCGCTCCGTCACCGTGGCCGGCTCGCCGCCGGTGGCCATGGGCGGCGATGGTGAACCGATGGCGGCACTGGGCGCGGAGCCGGTGCGGATCGACGTACGCCCCGGCGCCGTACGCATCCTGCGCTGAGCCCAGGTTCAGCCGAACGTGTAGCGGCTGGTCGGCACCAGGTCGAGCCCCTGGTCGGCACCGAAGCGCGCGCAGCTCTCCATCATCGCGGCGAACCTGCGCTTCAGCTCGGCCCGGTCCCCACCGCTGCCGTAGTGGGCGTGGGGGTCGCTCACCGCTGCCATCGGGAAGAGCTCCTCGACGATCCCGGCCACGTCGGCAGAGCCCGCCACCAGCGGCTCGATGACGGGGTTCTGCACATAGCCGAACGTGCCCTGGGTGTCGATCGCGACCTGCGTGTGGCTCTCCAGCCAGACGGTCAACCACTCCTCGTGCGTCATCGACTCCGGCCGACGCAGGAACGCGAAATTGGCCAGCGCGTCGGTGCGCTCGCCGTCCACGCGGGGCGGGGGCGGCAACGGCTCGCGCTCGTTGACCGCCCAAGCGTGCACGGTGGGGTCGAGACGGCGTACGACGTCGATCGCCGTCGCCACGTCATCTGCCCAGAGCGACAGCACGGCGGTGATCTGCGGACCCGGCCCGAGTCGCATCGCGGGGGCGACCGCCTCGTCGTCGACGTTGACCTGGATCCGGTCGACGGCCAAGGAGGCGTGGAAGTCGGGGTCGAGCAGCTGTTCCCGGACGCCTTCGGCGTGCAGGGCGAGGATTGCCTTCATGGCGCGGGGTGCTCCTGTTGTAGTTGGACGACGATCCGGTCCCAGTCCTCGGGGTCGGCCGGGTCATACCAGAGCTCGGTCTCCTGCCCCTCCTCGATCGGGTCCGCCGGGAGGATCAGCAGTCGCTTCTCGACGCGGTGCTTGTGGCCCTGCTCGTCGGAGAACTCGAAGGTGACCGGGGTGTTGACCTGCGTGCTCTCGCCGAACTCGAGATAGCCACGGTTGAGCACGACGGCCGTGGTCCGCACGCCGGTGCTCTTCAGATCGCCCACCAGGTTGACCTTCCGGCGGGCCTTGGAGCCGCCCGATAGGCCCAGGAGGAGGAGCAGCGCGGCGGCCACGATCATGCCGACGCCGAACCAGAGCGCCTTGGAGTTGTCCTCGCCGAGGTTGCCGAGCAGGGTCCCGGCGCCGACGCCCAGGAACGATGCGGCGATGCCGTGCCAGATGGTCAGGGCCCGGCGCGGGTCCGCCAGGGTGGACCAGAGGATCAGTGCGCAGACGGTGACGACCAGGGCGAAGCCGGTCAGGCCGATCGTCCACATCCGCGGCGTGGCATACATATCGGTGTTGACCGCGCGGATGATCGCCCAACCTGCGAGGAGTCCGCTGAGCAGCAGGGCCCCCAGGACGAGGTAGCGGCTGGTCGCGGATCCGGGGTTCGGCTCGGTGGTGCTCACGCCCGCCATTGAATCAGGCGGCCGGGAACCGGGAGAGGCTGCCTCATCCGGCGAACGTCCAGAGCAGCAGCTCGGTCGGCGCCGCTGCGGTGATCGTGCCGCCCTCGGCGCGCAGCCGGACCGCGTCGCCCTCGCCGAGTGCGCTGCCCTCGAAGACCGCCGACCCGGTGGTCACGAAGAGATGGGCGAGGGGTGTCTCGGGCACCTCCACCCGCTCGCCCGCAGCCAGCAGGGCGGCGTACAACGTTGCTCGGTTCGCCGAGATCCGGGTGGCGGCATCGGGGTGCGAGCCCGAGACCACCGGCAACCATTGGCCTGCCGGCTCCGCTGCCGCCGACGAATAGGTGGTCTCGCCGCCCGGCTCGTCGGGCAGCACCCAGGTCTGGATGAACCGGGTCGGGCCGGACGTGGCGTCGACGGTCTCGGAGTGGACCACCCCGCTGCCGGCCGACATCACCTGCACCCGGCCTGGCTCGACCACGCCCGTGTGCCCCTTGGAATCGGTGTGTCGCAGCGCCCCGGAGAGCACCCAGGTGACGATCTCCAGGTTGCTGTGCGGGTGGTCGGGGTAGCCGCCGCCGGGCAGGACCAGGTCGTCGTTGTGGCACACCAACAGCCCGAAGCGGAGGTTGTCGGGGTCGTAGTGGCTGCCGAACGAGAAGGAGTGCCGGGTACGCCGTCTCTCGGCGTCGGTGGCGAAGCGGTCGCCGGAGCGGTGTATTTCCACGGTGAACACACTAGGTTCGACGGCGTGACCGCACACGAGCCTGCCCCTCAGTTTCCTGCGAGCTTCCGTTTCGGCGCCAGCACGGCGTCGTACCAGATCGAGGGGGGTGTGGACGCCGGCGGACGCGGCCCGAGCATCTGGGACACCTTCTGTGCCGAGCCCGGCCGGATCCTTGACGGTTCGTCGGGCGCGCAGGCGTGCGACCACTACAACAGGTATCCCGAGGACGTGGCCCTGCTGAAGGGGCTGGGTGCGGACGGCTATCGGTTCTCGATCGCCTGGCCGCGGATCCAGCCGCTCGGCTCGGGGCGGGCCAACGGTGAGGGGTTGGGCTTCTATGACCGGCTCCTCGACGAGCTGCTCGAGGCCGGCGTCGAGCCGATGGCGACGCTCTATCACTGGGACTTGCCGCAGGCTCTTGAGGACGATGGCGGCTGGTTGAACCGCGACACCGCGGACCGGTTCGCCGAATATGCGACCCTCTGCGCGATGCGGTTCGGGGACCGGATCAAGCAGTGGATCCCGGTCAACGAGCCCAACGTGGTCGCGCTGATGGGCTACGCGCTGGGGATGCACGCGCCCGGCAAGGCCCTGATGTTCGACGCGTTGCCCGCCGCGCACCACGTCCTGCTCGCGCACGGCAAGGCCGTCCAGGCCCTGCGCGCGGTCGGCGCCAAGCAGATCGGGTGTGCCAACAACCATGCTCCGATGTGGCCCGAGAACCAGACCCCCGAGGCGTTGGCGGCGACCCAGGTCTTCGACGACCTGTGGAACAACCTGTTCGCCGACCCGATGCTGACCGGTGAATATCCCACCGGTTTCGCCGAGCAGATGCCCGCTGCCAAGGGTGGTTCGGTCGCCGACGACCTGGCCCTGATCGGGGCGCCGCTCGACTTCTACGGGGTGAACTACTACAACCCGTTCCAGGTCGGTGCCGCCCCCGAGGGGGCCGAGATGCCGTTCGAGTATCGCGACATCGAGGGCTACCCGAAGACCGATTTCGGCTGGCCGGTGGTGCCGGACGGGTTGCGCGAGCAGCTCGTGCACCTGCGCGACCGCTATCCGAACCTGCCGCCGGTGGTGATCACCGAGTCCGGCTGTGCCTACAACATGGAGCCGGATGCCTCGGGTGTGGTCGACGACCAGCCCCGGATCGACTACCTGGACTCGCACCTGCGCGCGGTCGCCGATGCGATGGCCGAGGGTGTCGACGTGGCCGGCTATTACACGTGGTCGCTGATGGACAACTTCGAATGGTCGGAGGGCTATTCGCAGCGGTTCGGCCTGGTGCACGTCGACTACGACACCCAGGTGCGGACCCCGAAGCGGTCCTATGACTGGTTCCGCTCCGTGATCGCCGCCTCCCGCCCCTGACGCCGAGTCGGCAGTTGTTGACGCCTGTTTGCGCCGACCCGGCACTTGTTGACGCCTCTTCCCGCCGAGTCGGCAGTTGTTGACGCGTTCTTCCGTCGAGTCGGCACTTGTTGACAACCGGTTGTCGGTGAACAACTGACGGGTCGGCGAATGCGGGGCGGTGCGGGGTGGTGTCAGAGCGCGGCTGCGACTCGCGTGCCCTGCTCGATCGCCCGCTTCGCGTCCAGCTCGGCTGCGACATCGGCACCGCCGATCAGGTGGACACGCCGTGCTCCACGGACCGCGGTGGCGTCAACAACTGCCGGGTCGGTGAGGGCGTCGTGGAGTGCCCGCACCGACTCCTGCCCAGCGCAGAGCACCACGTGGTCCACGTCGAGGACCTGACTGGTCACCTCCCCCGAGGCCGACGTGACGGTGATGTGCAGACCGGCGTCGTCGACCTTGTCGTAGAAGACCCCGGGCACCAGGTGCACGCCGGAGTCCTTGAGCACGGCCCGGTGCGCCCAACCCGATGTCTTGGCCAGGCCGCGACCGATCGAGGTGGACTTGCGCTGGAGCAGCCAGACCTCGCGCAACGGCGTACGCGCCTTCTTCTCCATCAGGCCGCCGCGGTGCAGCGACGGATCGCCGACGCCCCAGTGCGCCATCCAGGCGTCCAGATCTGCCGGGCTGCCGTCGTGCGGTTCCTCGGCGAGGAAGTGGCTCATGTCGACGCCGATGCCGCCCGCGCCGATCACGGCCACCTTGGCGCCGACCGTCACGGCCCCGGAGAGGACCTGGTCGTAGCGGACCACCTTGGCGTGGTCGACGCCCGGGAAGGACGGCACCCGTGGGGTGACGCCGGTGGCGACGATGACGTCGTCGAAGCCGGCCAGGTCGGCGGGCGTCGCCTCAGTGGAGAGGCGTACGTCGACCCCGAGCACCTCGAGCCGGCGGCCGTAGTAGCGCAGCGTCTCGCGGAAGTCCTCCTTGCCGGGCACCATCATCGCCAGCCGGAACTGGCCGCCGATCGACGCGGACTTCTCGAAGAGGGTGACCGCGAGGCCGCGCTCGGCAGCGGAGACGGCAGCCGCGAGCCCGGCCGGACCGGCCCCCACCACGGCGACGCGCTTGCGGGACCGGGTCGGCGACAGCACCAAGGTGGTCTCGCGGCAGGCGCGTGGGTTGACCAGGCAGGAGGCGTGCTTGTTCGAGAAGACGTGGTCCAGGCAGGCCTGGTTGCAGGCAATGCAGGTGTTGATCTCGTCCGCGCGACCCGAGGCGGCCTTGTTCACGATCTCGGGGTCGGCCAGGAACGGACGCGCCATCGAGACCAGGTCCGCGCCACCCGTCGCGAGGATGTCCTCGGCGGTGGCGGGGGAGTTGATCCGGTTGGAGGCGCAGACCGGGATCGAGACCTCGGGCTTGAGGCGTGCGGTGTGGTCGCGCCAGGCGCCCTGCGGGACCTGGGTGATGATCGTCGGGACACGGGCCTCGTGCCAGCCGATGCCCGTGTTGAGCAGGCTGACCCCGGCCTCCTCGAGCCGCTTGGCCAGCTCGACGATCTCCTCCCAGGTCTGGCCGCCCTCGACCAGGTCGAGCAGGGAGATCCGGTAGCCGATCATGAAGTCGTCGCCGACCAGTTCACGCGCCCGACGCACGATCTCGAGGGGGAATCGCATCCGGTTGCTCGCCGTACCGCCCCACTTGTCGTCGCGGTCGTTCGTGCGCGCCGCGAGCATCTGGTTGATCAGGTAACCCTCCGAGCCCATGATCTCGACGCCGTCATAACCGGCCTTGCGGGCCAGCGCGATCGCCTTGGCGAAGTCGGTGGCGGTCGCATCGACGCCCTTCGTGGACAGCGCCGAGGGCTTGAACGGGGTGATCGGGGACTTCTTCGTCGACGCGGAGACGCTGTACGGCGTGTAGCCGTAGCGCCCCGCGTGGAGCACCTGCAAGGCGATCTTGGAGTCGTGCTCGTGCACCGCGTCGGTGATCTGCCGGTGCCGGGCGGCGTGCAGACGGGTGCTGAACTGCGAGCCGAGCGGTTTGAGCTGCCCGCGGAAGTTGGGCGAGTAGCCGCCGGTGATGATCAGCCCGGCACCCCCCTTGGCGCGCTCGGCGAAGTACGCCGCCAACTTGCCGGTGTTCCAGAAGAAGTCCTCGAGGCCGGTGTGCATCGAGCCCATCACCACCCGGTTGCGCAGCGTCGTCGACCCGATGGTGATCGGCGAGAGCAGGTGCGGGAAGTCGTTCATCAGGATTCCTTCTTCGATCGGTGTCGCACAACAAGTGCCGGTTCAACGCGCAAGATCTGCAGGTTCGACGCTCAAGAACTGCCGGTTCGGCGCGCAACAACTGCAGGTTCGTGGGCTTGGAGGTAGTCGGTGAGCCAGTCGATCCAGAACTGCTCCATGCGGACCCCGCCGCGCAGCACCAGGTAGATGTCGAGCTCGCGACCGGTCAGGGCGGGTGGGTCCGGATAGTCCCGCGCCTCCATCGACTCATAGAGGGCGAGTCGCTGGGTGTGCTCGACGAGCTTGGCCCGGGCCTGCTCGATCAACGCTGCGCGGTCGCCGTACGACGCTCCGCGGAACTTGACCATCAGCTCGGAACGGAGCGGTTCGACCGCGGTGGGTTCGGCCAGCCAGCGTTCGAGCTCGAGGCGGCCCGGCTCGGTGACCTCGTAGACCTTCTTGTCCGGGCGGCCCTGCTGCGCGACCACCTCAGAGCGGACCCAGCCGTCGCGCTCCATCCGGCCGAGGACCCGATAGATCTGCTGGTGGCTCGCGGTCCAGAAGTGGCCGATCGACTTGTCGAAGCGCCGGGTCAGCTCCAGACCGGACGCGGTGCGCTCGCTCAGGGAGACCAGGAGGGCGTGTTCGAGGGCCATGCGGCCATGGTGACCTACCTATGCAACTAGTTGCAAGCCCTTGGTCCAGATGCTGATGGATGAGACCGGACCTGTTGACCGTGACAGTAGATCTGTCACAATCGCGCCATGACTTTCGAACTCGGCCGGGGAACCGGTCCGCTGCGTGGTGTCAAGGTCGTCGAGATCGCCGGCATCGGCCCGAGCCCGCACGCCTGCATGATCCTTGCGGACCTCGGCGCGGACATCATCCGGATCGAGCGCCCGGGCGGGCAGATGCTCGCCGGCGGTTCGACCGACCTGCTCAACCGAGGTCGCCCGAGCGTCGCGCTCAACCTCAAGGACCCCGCCGCTGTGGCCACCGTGCTCGACCTGATCGAGACCGCTGACGTGCTCGTCGAGGGGATGCGCCCCGGCGTCACCGAGCGGATGGGCCTGGGCCCCGACGACGCGCTCGCGCGCAACCCGAAGCTGGTCTATGCCCGGATGACCGGATGGGGCCAGACCGGCCCGTTCGCCCAGGTCGCCGGGCACGACATGAACTACATCGCCATCACCGGCACCCTGCATGGGCTGGGCCAGGACAAGTCCAAGCCGATGTTCCCGGCCAACCTCGTCGGCGACTTCGGCGGCGGGTCGACGTACCTCGTGATGGGCATCCTGGCCGCACTCCTCGAGTCGCGCACCAGTGGCGAGGGCCAGGTCGTCGACGCTGCGATCATCGACGGCACCGCGCACCTGAACGCGATGACCGCGGCCTTCGTGGCCAGCGGCAACTTCAACGAGGAGCGCGCCTCGAACCTGCTCGACGGCGGCGCGCCCTACTACGACATCTATGAGACCTCCGACGGCAAGCACATGTCCGTCGGCGCCCTCGAGCCCCAGTTCTACGAGGTCTTCGTGGACCTGCTCGGGATCCGCGACCAGGCCCCCGACCGCTTCGACCTCTCGAAGTATGACGAGCTGCGCACCGTGATCGAGAAGGCCTTCGCATCCCGCACCCAGGCCGAGTGGATCGAGGTCTTCGAGGGCACTGACGCCTGCGTCGCCGGGATCATCCCGATGACCGAGGCGTTCAACCACCCGCAGATGAAGGCTCGCGAGGTCTTCGTCGAGCACGAGGGGATCACCCAGCCCGCCCCGGCGCCGCGGTTCTCGCGCACCGAGCCGACCCTGGGCTTGCCGCCGGCCGCGAAGGCCGGCATCCACACCCGCGAGGCGCTGACCGCCTGGGGCGTGGCCAACGTCGATGAGCTCCTCGAGAGTGGTGCCGCGGTCCAGGCCTGATCCTGGCTCGGTTTCACGAACGCGGTTGTACGAAAGTCCGTATTTCCGTAATATCGAGGTATGGAAGATGCTGCCGACCTCGAACGCGACCTCGCCGACCTGCGCGAACGCGTGGAGCGCCTCGAGTCCCGCACGACTGCACCGACGGCTTCTCCCGGTGCGCCCGGACCCGACGAGGACACCTTCTGGGCGCTCGAAGGAGTGCGTGCCAGGCGTGACGCGCACCCGGAGACTGCCGACGGGATCGTGCTGCTCACCGGTTCGCTGAACCTGCCCACCGGCGAGCCCGTCGAGTGGCAGATGGGGGCCGCGACCTCCGATCTGGTCGGGACCGACTGGAGTGACGCGGCGGCGCCACTTGCCGCGCTCGGCCACCCGGTCCGCCTCAAGCTCCTTCGATCCGTCCTGGACGGAGTGCGCAGCACCGCCGAGCTCGCCGAGAGCCTGGGCAGCACCGGGCAACTGCACCATCACCTCAAGCAACTGGTCTCAACGGGCTGGCTGGCACAGCGCGGACGCGGCAACTATGAGGTGCCGCCGACCCGCGTCGTACCCCTGCTCGTGATCCTGACAGGAGTGCTCCGATGATCGACTTCCTCCAGCGCAACGCGATGCGCACCATCCTGCTCGGCATGCTGCTCGCCTTCGGTACGCCGATCATGCAGCGCTTCGCCGACCTGCCCTCGTGGGTCGGGCTGTTCGAGACCGCGGGCATCGTGCTCGTCCTGGTCGGCCTGGCGATGGCCTTCCTCTTCTCCGGCAAGGACTCCGACGCCGACCCGATCACGGTGCACAGCCCGGTCGGCGGGCGCTGGCTGGCGATGAACTCCCCGGCCAGCAAGGTGCCAAGCCACGGCGTACGAGCCTATGGACAGGCGTTCGCCATCGACCTTCTCCACGAACCCGAGGACGGCGTGCGCCCGCAGTTCGGCACCGGCTCGGGGATGTCCGACCCCAAGGAATATCCCGCCTTCGGTGAGCCGGTCCTGGCCATGGTCGACGGCGTCGTCGTGAAGGCCGCCGACCGGCAGCGCGACCATCGCACCCGCACCCACTGGTGGTCGGTGGCGGTGATGATGCTCGAGGGGGTCTTCCGCGAACTGCGCGGCGCCGGCGGAGTCGTCGGCAACCATGTCGTGATCGATCGCGGCGACGGGGTCTTCGCGCTGGTCGCACACCTCAAGAAGGGCTCGGCCACGGTCAAGGTCGGCGACAGGGTGCGGGCCGGCGACGTGATCGGCGCCTGCGGGAACTCCGGCAACACCAGCGAGCCGCACGTGCACGCACAACTGATGGATCGGGCGCGGCCGAGCGCGGCCAAGGGGCTGCCGATGGCCTTCGCCGACGTACGCCTCGGTGGCGAGACCCGCGACGGGCTGCCGGAGAACACGGCGTACGTCGTCGCCTGATCCGTACGGGTGGCGCCCAACTGATGGGTTGGGGATGCCGGGCAGACAACTGATGCTTTGGGAGTTGCTCGGGCTAGCCAACTGATGGGTTGGGGTAGACCAGGCAAAACTGATGCTTTGGGGACGATATTGGGGTGTTCTGGACGACCAACCCATCAGTTTCCGCAGAGCCTCCCGCCAACCCATCAGTTTCCGCAGAGCCTCCCGCCAACCCACCAGTTACCGCAGAGCCTCCCGCCAACCCATCAGTTACCGCAGCGCCTCCCGCCAACCCATCAGTTGCCGCACAGCGCACCCCGAAACACCCGCACAACCGCCGCACTCGCCCTCGACAATCGGCTGAGACCCACGCCACGGGGCGATTCGCGAAGGATGCTCTGATCGTCCTCGCGGGTTAAGTTGTCCGGCGACACCGACCGGCACCGGCCGAAGAGTTGGGCCGAAGGAACGGAGCCACCCGTGCAGCACCAGCGCACCACGATCGATCGCGAAGCGGTCCTCCCCGCCGCGCTCGGCGCCATCCCCAGCGTGATCGCCCTGGCCACCGGCCACCGTCGCACCGCCGCGGGACTGCTGGCCCTCCCCGCCGGCCTCGTCGCCTTCTTCCGCGACCCGGCCCGCCGCGTCGACAGCACGCCCGTCGACGAGGACACCGTGGTCGCCCCGGCCGACGGCAAGGTGATGTACGCCGGTCCCGGTCAGCCCGAGGTCGTTCCCGAGGGGGGACCCTGGCAGCAGGTCAGCGTCTTCCTGTCCGTCTTCGACGTGCACATCAACCGCGCGCCCTACGGCGGCATCATCGAGTCGGTGCACTACCGGCCCGGCCGCTGGCTGGCCGCCTACAAGTTCGAGAGCGCCTTCGAGAACGAGCGCAGCGACATCCAGGTCTCCCGCGTCGTCGGCGGTGAGGTTCGCCGCTATGTCTTCCGCCAGATCGTCGGCCTGGTTGCCCGTCGCGTCGTCACCCGGGTCAAGGCAGGCGACGAGATCCAGTCCGGCCAGCGGATCGGGTTGATGAAGTTCGGCTCCCGGATGGACATCTTCCTGCCCGAGTCGGTCGACCTCACCGTGGCCACCGGCCAGCGCACCGTGGCCGGCGAGACGGTGATCGGTCGCTGGCGCAGCGACGCCACCGACGCCGCCGATGCGGTCTCGCTCGGCGCCTGATGATGTCCGCGCACGTGCCGATCCGCAAGCGGGTGCTGGCCCGCTGGCGCCTCGAGTCCCATTCCGGGGCCGAGGTCGTCTCGCTGCGCCAGCTCAGCGCCAAGGAGCAGCTGAGGGTCACCTCCCCGAGCCTGTTCACCACCGCGAACATGGCCTGCGGGTTCTCGTCGGTGCTGCTGGCCACCGAGGGCCACTTCCAGTTCGCCGCGATCCTGATCGCGGTCGCGATCATCATGGACATCCTCGACGGTGGCGTGGCCCGGCTGGTCGGCGCGACCTCCCCGTTCGGCGTACAGCTCGACTCCCTGGCCGACCTGGTCTCCTTCGGGCTCGCGCCGGCGGTGCTGGTGTATACGTGGGTGCTCCCGGAGTGGCCGATCACGGCATGGCTGGCGGCGTTCCTCTGGCTGGCCTGTGCCGGCTTCCGGTTGGCTCGGTTCAACTTCACCATCGACCCGACCGACGACAAGCGCTACTTCATCGGCCTGCCCTCACCGGCCGCGGCCGCGGTCGTGATGGCGACCGTCTTCGCCCTGGACAACCCCGACGTCGCCGGGCCGGACGTCACGGTGGGTCCGGCGATCCTGCTCCCGGTGCTGATCTCGCTGGTGCCCGCATGGTTGATGGTCAGCACGGTGCGGTTCCGCTCGTTCCGCGACCTGGTCACCCCACGCACCCAGCAGGCGCGGATCACCACCGGACTGGTCCTGCTCGCCGTGGTCGTCGGGCTCGCGCTCGCACCCGCGACGACCGCGCTCACCGTCGCCTACTGCTATGTGCTGACCGCCCCGCTCGGCGTGCTGACCGCGCCACTGCGTCGGCGCTGGCTCGGCCCGGACTCCGTGGCGCCTCCGCGCGAGCGCCAGCAGTCCGTCTTCCTGCCGCTGGCCGGGGACGACGACACCACCACCGACTGACGAAACAAAACGCCGCGTCAGGCCAGTGCGATCGTCGCCTCCAGCACGAACTGCGGATCGGTGAGGCGCTCGCCATACAGCTCACGCAACCTGCCGACGCGGTAGCGCACGGTCTGCGGGTGTACGAAGAGCGCGGTCGCGATGTCGTCGCGGCGGCCCTGGTGGAGCAGCCAGGCGCGCAAGGTCTCGACCAGCTTCTCCACGGTGGAGGGACGCAGGCCGTCCAGCGGTGCCAGCACCTTCGCGCGCAGGTCGGCCAGCGTCTCCGGGTCGGCGGTGAGCACCAGCGGGACCAGGTGATCCGCGGCGTCGGAGGAGGCATCGGTCGCGGCCAGGCCCAGGTCGAGCGCCCGCTTCGCACGCACGTATGACGACTGCGCGGCCTCCCAGGGCAGCGTCGGGCCGATCATCGCCTCGCGGTCGCCGAGTGAGTCGAGCAGGCGCGTGCGAGCCAGCTCGGTGAGGTCCGCCGCCAGG
The DNA here is from genome assembly GCF_013408415.1 of Nocardioides daedukensis. Lineage (NCBI taxonomy): Bacteria > Bacillati > Actinomycetota > Actinomycetes > Propionibacteriales > Nocardioidaceae > Nocardioides > Nocardioides daedukensis. The sequence goes on from NZ_JACCAA010000001.1 coordinate 2,599,428, forward strand.
ATCGCGGTGAGGTCAGGACGATCCTCGAGCCCGGGCGCCTCGCCCCCGGCATACAGACTGCTCGCCGCCAGGTGCGGACGGACTCCGGACAGCGCCGACTCCGGGACGATGAGTGCGGTCAGTGACTCCGGCGGCTCCCACCCCGCCCGCTCGGACATGGTCGCCACGGTGTCCGGTCCGGATCCGTTGAGCAGGGCCACCGCGAGTCGCTCGAGATGCCGCTCGCGCACCCGGCCGGTGGTGGCGAGCTCGTCGGCGTGGCCGGAGACACTGACGTCGGAGAGCTCGTCGATGTAGTCGAAGACCAGCTCCGCAAAGCGGCCGAGCTCTCCGGCGGAGAGGCCGGCCTCGACGGCGGCGGTGCTGAGGTCGTGCCAGGCGGTGCGGGCGCCGACCCGATAGGCGGCGGTCAGCGCGTCCATCGTCCGACCGCTGCGCGCCTCGCCGCGGCCCAGGGCATAGGCGGCCTGGAAGACCGACTCCACCCGGATGCCCTGGTCCTCCTCGACCGGTCCGTCGGTAGCCATCATGTCCAGGAAGCCACCCAGGGCCAGGGCCACCGCGTTCTCGATGTTGCGGCCCATCCGGCCGCGGAACGGCTCGGAATAGCTCGGCACCTCGCCGACGACTGCGACGACCACGCGCTCGGCGCACCCGGGCAACTCGGCACGCATCGCCGCGATGACGTGGTCGGGGAGGCGGAGCCCGGCCAGTCGGCGGGCATCGCTCCTCGACACTGAACCTCCGCCAACTTCACTCTTCACGAACAAAAGAGTACTCCTGTTTCACGCACAACGGGTCATGAATCATTCGCATTGACCCGCCACTATGGAGTCATGGCACTCCTCGAAGCATCTGGGCGCGGCTCCCGTCCGAGCAATCGCCTGGCGGACCGCGTGGTCCGGCTCGTCGAAGCGGCGACCACGCCGCTGCTGCCGGCCGACTACCTCGACCTGTTCGCCCCCTTGCGCAGTGGGGCGCCCCTTCGGGGTCGCATCGAGCAGGTCATCCCCGAGACCCGGGACGCGGCCACCATCGTGATCCGTCCCGGGGCGGACTGGGCCGGCCACGTGCCCGGGCAGTACATCCGCCTGGGCATCGACGTCGACGGTGTGCGCCAGTGGCGCGCCTACTCGCTGACGCACGGCCCCCGTGCCGACGGGTTCATCTCGATCACGGTCAAGGCCGTGCCCGGTGGCGTCGTCTCCAACCACCTGGTCCACGAGGCCCAGCGCGGCACCCTGGTCCACCTCGAGCAGGCCACCGGCGACTTCGTCCTGCCCGACGACCTCGCGGGACGCAAGCTGCTCTTTCTCACCGCCGGCTCCGGGGTCACGCCGGTGATCGGCATGCTGCGCAACCTGTTCCCGGTCACCGACACCGGCGTGCTCAAGCTGGAGCGCAGCGACGACCTCGACATCACCGTCGTCCACGTCGCCCCCAGCGAGCCGGACTCGATCTTCATCCAGAACCTGCGCGAGCTCGGCGAGGCCGACGCGATCAACCTGATCGCCCGCTACGACGACGAGCACGGGGTTCTCGCCGTCGACGACCTGGCCTCGCTGGTGCCCGACCTGGCCGAGCGTACGACGTACGCCTGCGGCCCGGCGGGACTGCTGGACGCCCTCGGCGCCCACCACACCGAGCGCGGTCTGGAGCTGTTCACCGAGCAGTTCCGCCCGGTGACCATCGCTGCCGGCGAGGGCGGCACGGTGGTCCTGGAGAAGTCCGGCGTCGAGCTCGACCTCGACGGAGCGACCACCATCCTGGACGCGGCCGAACAGGCCGGCGTCCTGATGCCCAGCGGCTGCCGGATGGGCATCTGCATGGGCTGCGTGCTGCCGCTGCGCGAAGGGGCGGTGCGCGACCTGCGCAACGGGGAGATCACCACAGCGACCCCCGGCGAGACCAACACCGGCGGCGTCTCCATCCAGACCTGCATCAGCGCGGCCGCCGGGCCGTGCCACATCGACCACTGATCCTGGGAGGACACCCACATGACCACGATCACCCGCAAGGAAACCAACCCGACCGCGCACCTCACCGAGGCCGACGTCGAGCAGGTCGGCATCGAGCTCGACGCGATCCGCCAGGACATCATCGACTCGCGGGGCGCCAAGGACGCGGCGTACATCCGCAAGGTCGTCGACGCCCAGCGCAAGCTCGAGCTCGGCTCGCGCGCCGTCCTGCTCGCCTCCGCGTTCCCGCCCGCCTGGATCGCCGGCACGATCGGCCTCTCGATCGCCAAGATCCTCGAGAACATGGAGATCGGACACAACGTCATGCACGGCCAGTGGGACTGGATGCGTGACCCGAAGATCCACTCGACCACCTGGGAGTGGGACAACGCCTCCACCGCCGAGGGTTGGAAGCACTCGCACAACCAGGTGCACCACACCTACACGAACATCGTCGGCAAGGACAACGACCTCGGCTACGGCATCATGCGCGTGGACGAGGACCAGAAGTGGTACCCGATGTACCTCGGCCAGCCGCTGTGGAACTTCATCAACGCCTGCTTCTTCGAGTACGGCATCGCGGCCTACGACCTCGAGCTGGGCAAGAACCTGAAGGTGCCCAAGGCCAAGCGCAGCGAGGCCTTCAAGCGCAACGCGAAGAACACCCTTGCCAAGATCCGCCGCCAGGCCACCAAGGACTACGTCGTCCACCCGGCACTGTCGATCCCGACCGGCTCGTTCCTGCCGACCCTGGCCGCGAACTTCACCGCCAACCTGGTCCGCAACCTGTGGACCCACTCGGTGATCATGTGCGGTCACTTCCCCGAGGGCGTCGAGACGTTCGAGAAGAAGTCGATCCCCGCCAACGAGACCCGCGGCGAGTGGTACGTCCGTCAGATGCTCGGCTCGGCCAACATCTCCGGGTCCAAGCCGATGCACCTGATGACCGGCAACCTGAGCTTCCAGATCGAGCACCACCTGTTCCCGGACCTGCCGAGCAACCGCTACTCGGAGGTCGCACCCAAGGTGCAGGCGCTCTTCGAGAAGTACGACCTCAACTACCACTCGGCCTCCCTGCCCCGCCAGGTCGGCAGCGCATGGCACAAGATCGTCCGGCTCTCGCTGCCCAACGGCTGGCTCGAGCAGACCAACGTCAAGAACGCGCCCCAGCAGGCCGGCCTGCTCTGGAAGCTCGCCACCGGCGGCCCCAAGGTGCGTCGGGCGTACGACGCCGCGCAGCGTCGGGCGGAGAACCAGCGCAAGGCTGCCGCACTCACCGCTGCCTGAGGTTTCGCACCCACGCCACACCAGCGCGCCGTTCGTGTCGCTTCGCACCCTGCCGACAGGGTGCAAAGCGACACGAACGGCGCGTTGCATGTGCCAGCATGTCGCCGTGCGCGCTCCCTCCCTGAGCCGGATCACTCCGCTCCTCATCCCCACTGCAGCTGTCCTGGCCGCCCTGGTGGTGATCTGGGCGATCGGGCCGCTCGGAATCGTGCTGGTCCTCGCGCCGCTGCTGGTCCCGCGGCTGCGGCACCGGATCCTGGGCGGGGCCCGGGACCTGGTCGGCTGGCGTTCCACCGGGACCGGAGTCGTAGTGGTGGCCGCCCTGGCCGGGCTGGTCCTGCTGCTCCCGGACGGCCTGCTCCCGATCCCGCCGGGCATCGGTGCGCTGACCACCCCGTCGTACGTCGGTCATCCGGCCACGGCACGTCCGATCAGCGGGGTGGAGCTGCCGCAGCACCCGTTCCTGGCTCGCAACGGTGCCAACAACATGCACAACGACGCGGGTGCGAGCGACGCATACACCTGGGCCGGGCCCCGCGGAAGCGAGCCCTCGGTGAAGACCGCTTGGTATGGCATCGAGGAGTGCGCGACGCTGGCCTTCGACCGGCACGAGCGGTTGATCGCGCTGTGCGGTGACGTGAACAGCGCCAACCTGCACATCATCGACCCGGACTCGATGCGCAAGCTGGACAGCTTCGCGCTTCCGGCGCGGCCCAAGGTCGAGGGGACCAAGCCCTGGGAGAACCTGTGCGGCGGGGCCTACTTCTACCTGGACGCCCAGGACCGGGCCGTGGTCGCGACCAGTGACCGCCGGGTGCTCACCTTCACCACGTCCGACTCCGATGGCGAGGCGCAGCTGGCCAAGGTCGAGACGCTGGACCTCTCCACCGAGATCCCCGACGGCGACTGCCTGATCGCGCTGCTGCCCGACTGGGACGGCCGGATCTGGTTCGAGTCCCAGGGCGGGCTGGTCGGGGTGTTCAGTCCGGACACCGGCCAGGTGCGGGTGCACGATCTCGGCGAGGAGCTGGTCAACTCGTTCTCCGTCGACGAGACCGGAGGCGTCTACATCGTCTCGGCCGAGGCGTTCTACCGCTTCGAGGCAGATCCCAAGGGCGCGCCCAGGGTGGCCTGGCGCACGACGTACGACCGCGGGGTCAAGCACAAGCCCGGCCAGCTCAGCCAGGGGTCGGGGACGACGCCGACCGTCGTGGACGAACGCCTGGTCGCGATCACCGACAACGCCGACGACCGGATGAACGTGGTCTTCCATGACCGCGAGACCGGCAAGGTCGTGTGCAAGGCACCGGTCTTCGAGAGCGGGCGCAGTGCGACCGAGAACTCCCTGGTCACCGTGGACGGTGGGGTGATCGTCGAGAACAACTACGGCTACACCGGCCCGCAGCGGGTGATGCTCGGCCGGGCGAGCGAGCCCGGCATCGCACGAGTGAACGTCAACGGCGACGACTGCGAGGTCGCCTGGACCAGTGACGTGGTCGCGCCGACCTCGGTGCCGAAGGTCTCCCTGGAGACCGGCCTGCTCTACGTCTATGCGAAGCGGCCGAACCTGTGGGGCGTGAACGCGTGGTACTTCACCGGGATCAACGCCCGCACCGGCAAGACCGTCTTCAGCGTCCGGACCGGGCTCGGCACCCTGTTCAACAACCACTATGCCGCGGTGACGATCGCCCCGGACGGCTCGGCGTTCATCGCGACCCTGGCCGGGATGGTGCGGGTGCGCGACCGTTCCTGAGGGTTGGCGGGGCATCGACGGGGTTCTGTGACGGGCGCCACATGCCGACTGGCAGACTCACCGCAGGCACTCATCGCCCACGCCGCTCGCGAGCCAGGAGGAACCGATGTACCCCGGAGTCCACGCAGCCAAGAACCCAGACAAGCCCGCGCTGATCAAGGCCGACACCGGTGAGGTGGTCACCTATGCGCAGCTCGAGGAGCGGTCGGTCCGACTGGCGCACGTGTTCCACGACGCGGGGCTGCGCAAGGGCGACAACGTGGCGTTGCTCAGCGAGAACAGCCTGCGCTACTACGACGTGTTCTGGGCGACGATGCGCAGCGGGCTCTTCCTGACGGCGGTCAACTTCCACCTCTCGCTCGAGGAGCAGCTCTACATCCTGCGCGACTGCGGCGCGAAGGTGCTGATCGTCTCGGCCGAGCAGGCCGACGCTGCCCGGGCGATCCTCGAGGAGGTCCCGGACCTCGGCCTGAAGCTGGTCTTCGGCGGTGAGATCGAGGGGTACGACGACTTCGAGGCCGCCCTGGCCGGCGCCTCGGACGTGCCGTTCGAGGTGCAGCCTGCCGGCGCTGACATGCTCTACTCGTCCGGGACCACCGGGCGTCCCAAGGCGATCCAGGTGGCGTTGCCCGACCGGCAGATCAGCGAGCCCGGCGACCTGATGGTGGCCGTCTTCGGCGGCATCTACGGCTTCGACGAGGACACCGTCTATCTCTCCCCGGCACCGCTCTACCACGCGGCCCCGTTGCGTTATGTCGGCATCGTCGGCGCGACCGGCGGCACCGCGGTGATCATGCCGCGCTTCGATCCCGAGCAGGCGTTGATCAACATCGAGAAGTTCAAGGTCACCCACAGTCAGTGGGTGCCGACGATGTTCGTCAGGCTGCTCAAGCTGCCCGACGCCGTCCGGGAGAAGTACGACGTCTCCAGCCTCAAGATCGCCATCCACGCGGCCGCGCCGTGCCCGATCGAGGTCAAGCAGCGGATGATCGCGTGGTGGGGCCCGATCCTGCAGGAGTACTACGCCGCGACCGAGGCTGCCGGTGTCACCCTGATCAACTCCCAGGAGTGGCTCGAGCGACCGGGCTCGGTCGGCAAGGGCGTCCTGGGCACCGTGCGGATCTGCGACGAGTCGGTCCCGGATCGTCCCGAGCTGCCCGTCGGCGAGACCGGCCTGGTCTACTTCGAGCGCGACGTGATGCCGTTCAGCTATCACAACGACCCGGAGAAGACCCGCGAGGCGCAGCACCCCGTGCACGACAACTGGGCGACCACCGGGGACATCGGGCACCTCGACGAGGACGGCTTCCTCTACCTGACCGACCGCAAGGCGTTCATGATCATCTCCGGCGGGGTGAACATCTATCCGCAGGAGACCGAGAACGCGATGACCCTGCACCCGAAGGTCCTCGACGTCGCCGTGATCGGCGTGCCCGACGAGGAGATGGGGGAGCGGGTGCACGCCGTCGTCCAGGTCGCCCCGGGGCACGAGGGCGGCCCGGCGCTGGCCGACGAGCTGACCGCCTACCTGCGTGAGCGCATCGCGACCTACAAGGTTCCGCGGTCGTTCGCCTTCGTCGACGAGCTGCCGCGCACCCCCACCGGCAAGCTGCAGAAGCGCAAGTTGCTGGACGCCTGAATCTCGGGGTTCCGCAATTGAACTTCATTCAGTAGCCTGTGTTCATGGCCGAACACGTCGACGTCCTCATCATCGGTGCCGGGCTCTCGGGCATCGGCGCAGCCGCGATGCTCACCCGCGAGCAGCCGGGCAAGAGCTTTGCGATCCTCGAGGGGCGCTCGGCGAGCGGCGGCACCTGGGACCTGTTTCGCTATCCCGGCGTGCGCTCGGACTCGGACATGTACACCCTCGGCTACAAGTTCAAGCCGTGGCTGGGGGAGAAGGCGCTGGCCGACGGCGCGTCGATCCTCGACTACGTCCGCGAGACCGCGCGCGAGCACGACATCGACCCGCACATCCGCTACGACCACTGGGTGACCGGCGCCGAATGGGACACCGCGAGCAAAACCTGGTCGGTCACCGCGACCGTCGACGGTGAGGAGAAGGTGCTCACCTCGTCGTTCCTGTGGGCCTGCAGCGGCTACTACGACTACGACCAGGGCTTCACGCCCGACTTCGCCGGCACCGAGGACTTCGCCGGACAGATCGTGCACCCCCAGCACTGGCCCGAGGACCTCGACCACACCGGCAAGAAGGTGGTCATCATCGGCTCCGGCGCGACCGCGGTCACGCTGGTTCCGGCCCTTGCCGACGAGGCCGCTCACGTGACCATGCTGCAGCGCTCCCCGACGTACATCCTCTCGCTGCCCTCGCGTGACCCGCTCGCGCTGGGCATGCGCAAGGTGCTGCCCGGCAAGGCCGCCTATGCCGTGACCCGGCTGAAGAACATCACCCAGGCGAGCGCGCTCTACACGATCAGCCAGAAGCAGCCGAAGCTGGTGCGCAAGGTGATCCGTCGGCTGACGATGAAGCAGCTGCCGCAGGACTACCCGGTCGACGTGCACTTCAAGCCGACCTACGGCCCGTGGGACCAGCGACTGTGCCTGGTGCCCAACGGCGACCTGTTCCGCGCGATCCGCAAGGGCCGGGCCGAGGTCGTCACCGACACCATCGAGACCTTCACCGAGAAGGGGCTGCGGCTCGGATCGGGTGCCGAGCTCGAGGCCGACATCATCATCACCGCGACCGGCCTCAACCTGAAGATCTTCGGGGGAGCCCAGCTCAGCGTCGACGGGGAGAAGCTCGATGCCCCCTCGACGATGGCCTACCGCGGGCTGATGCTCAGCGGCGTGCCCAACTTCGCCTACACGATCGGCTACACCAACGCCTCGTGGACGTTGAAGGCCGACCTCGTTGCCGAGTTCGTCTGCCGGACCCTGGCCCACATGGACGAGGTCGGCGCCAGCGAGGTCGTGCCGGTGCGCGATCCGTCGGTGGGCGAGGAGCCGTTCATGGACTTCGAGGCCGGCTATGTGCTGCGCTCGATCGACGAGCTGCCCAAGCAGGGTGACCGCGAACCGTGGAAGCTGAAGCAGAACTGGTTCTATGACGTGCGCCAGATCCGCAACAGCGACCTGGGCGACGGAGTGCTGCAGTTCACGTGAGCTCGATGGGGTGATTCGGTGCCCGGTGCTCTAGGCTGGGAACAGCGATCCGTCCAGTCTTGCCTCGGATCGCCGGCGCGCGGCTCGATTGATTGAGCTGCCTTTCACATGCGTCACCTTCCGGACTTCCGAGTCCGTGATCGTTTGGTGAGACACACCAACGGATAGCGAATCTCTCAACGTGTCTTCTTCTTCCTTTGCCGATCTCGGCGTGCCCGCAAACCTCGCGGCCATCCTCGCCGGACTCGACATCACCGTCCCCACGCCGATCCAGGCAGCGACCCTGCCCGACTCCCTCGCGGGTCGCGACGTGCTCGGCCGTGGCCGCACCGGCTCCGGCAAGTCCTATGCGTTCCTGCTGCCGCTGGTCGCTCGCCTCGACGCCCAGCGTCGTACGCCGCGCAGCAAGGCGCCGCGCGCGCTGATCCTGGCCCCGACCCGTGAGCTGGTCAACCAGCTCCTCGAGGCCCTCAAGCCGCTGGCCGCTGCTGCCGGGCTCTCCACCCAGACCGTCTTCGGCGGCGTGGGCCAGAACCCGCAGGTCGCCGGCCTGCGCAAGGGTGTCGACATCGTCGTCGCCTGCCCCGGTCGTCTCGAGGACCTGATCCAGCAGGGTCACTGCAACCTCGGCGACGTCGAGGTCACCATCCTCGACGAGGCCGACCACATGGCCGACCTCGGCTTCCTGCCCGCCGTGCGCCGCCTGCTGAAGCAGACCCCGCCCAAGGGTCAGCGCCTGCTCTTCTCGGCCACGCTCGACAACGCGATCGACACCCTGGTCAAGCAGTTCCTGCACGACCCGGTGACCCACGAGGCCGACTCGGCGCAGTCGCCGGTCGCCAAGATGAGCCACCACGTGCTGCACCTCGATCGTGAGCACCGCGTCCCGGTCCTGGTGGACCTGGCCAGTGCTCCCGGCCGCACGGTGATCTTCACCCGCACCAAGCACGGCGCCAAGGCGCTCGCCCGCCAGCTCAACAAGAACGGCGTGCCCTCGGTCGACCTGCACGGCAACCTGTCGCAGAACGCCCGCACCCGGAACATGGACGCCTTCCACAGTGGCAAGGCGACCACCCTGGTGGCGACCGACGTCGCGGCTCGCGGCATCCACGTCGACGACGTCGCACTCGTCGTCCACGCCGACCCGCCGGCCGAGCACAAGGCCTACCTGCACCGCTCGGGCCGTACCGCCCGCGCCGGTGCCGAGGGCACCGTGGTCACGCTGATGACCAGCGACCAGGTCGGCGACGTCCGCGCGCTGACCCGCGCGGCCGGCATCAAGCCGACCACCACCCGCATCAATGGCTCTGCCCACCCGATCCTGATCGAGCTCGCCCCCGGTGAGCGGTCGGCGCCCGGTGGCCTGGTCATCGAGTCCGGCGGCAGCGCGATGGCCTCCGGCGGCTCGCCCAAGAAGAGCGGTGGCGGTGGCGGACGCAACCGTCGTCGCACCGGCGGCGGTGCCGGTGGCGGCGCCTCGGCCAACGCTTCGGGTGGCGCGCGCAGCGGCGGCGGTCGCTCACGCAGCGGCTCCGGCTCTGCCTCCACCTCGGGTGGCGGCAACTCCGGCCAGCGTCGCAGCGGCGGTGGACGACGTACCGGCGCCGGTGCCGGCTCCAGCGGTGGCAACGGCGGCGGCTCGCACAGCGCGGCGTCGTTCAGCTCCGGTCGTCGCTGACCAGAACCCCTTCATGACGTCCTGCGTCCTGGCTGCTTCGGCAGCCGGGCCGCGGGACGTTGTGCATTTCGGCGACGACGACGAGCTGCCGCGTCACCAGGTGGTGGAGCCTTGGCCCGCCTCGTGAGGGGAACGATCGGCGCGCGACAGGCGTTGAACTCGCGTCACCGACAAGAGGAGAGCCCTTGACCGACGCATCCCGCATCGAGTTCGACCGACAGACCGAGCGCCTCGTGGAGCTGGGCCTGCCAGCACTCGCCGGCATCTCGGAGGAAGACCTGCGCGCGCTGGTCGCGCCACTGGCCGATCGCCTGCCGGAGCCTAGTGTGCCGCGTGAGGGACATGCGCCGTTCGTCATCGTCCTCACCCGGGAGCTGGTCGATCCCTGTGCGGCCGTGCCGCTGCTGCGGCTGATGGGCGCGCGTGGGCTCGGCAGCAAGCCGGGCATCGTCGACCGCAATCACGGCGAGGGCGATTTGGCGACGTACCACCCGCTCGAGGAGCTCGGCGTCCCCGAGGCGAAGGCCTACCTGCTGGTCGACGTCGAGCGCGGCGAGGAGTTCTGCGACGTCCGCCCCGAGGACGCGCTGCCGGTGATCCGGGGCCGCGGCCGCACGCCTCTCACCATCGACGAGGGGATCGCCCTGGTGATGCAGGCGCCGCACCTGCTGGAGAAGAACAAGTGCTTCATGCTCTCCGGCTCGCGGCGCAGCGACCGACGGGTGCCTGCCCTGTGGATCAGCGAGAACGCGCCCAAGCTCGGCTGGTGCTGGGACGGCAACCCGCACACCTGGCTCGGGGTCGCCTCGGCAGGGCAACGGCGTCACTGAGCGACCCCGTGGAGTCGCCGCCCGAGTCGTGGTCCCGGACCCTCGATGACTGACATGCTGGGGGGATGACCTCACCGCTCGGCCTGTTCGACACCGACTCGCTCCTCTCCGACGAGGAACGCGCGATCCGCGACACCGTCCGCCGCTGGGTCGACGAGAAGGCCAGGCCGCACCTGGGGAGCTGGTACGAATCGGCCAGCATCCCCGGTCGTGAGCTCTCCAAGGAGCTCGGTTCCCTGGGTCTGCTCGGCATGCACCTGGAGGGCTATGGCTGTGCCGGCACCAGCGCCACGGCGTACGGCCTGGCCTGCATGGAGCTCGAGGCGGGTGACTCCGGTTTGCGTTCGCTGGTCAGTGTCCAGGGGTCGCTGGCGATGTATGCCATCTGGAAGCACGGCTCGCAGGCGCAGAAGCAGGAGTGGCTGCCGCGGATGGCCGCCGGCGAGGCGATCGGCTGCTTCGGCCTGACCGAGCCCGACTTCGGCTCCGATCCCGGTGGCATGCGCACCCGGGCGCGCAGGTCCGGGACCGGCGAGGAGGCCGACTGGATCCTGAACGGCAACAAGATGTGGATCACGAACGGCTCCATCGCCGATGTCGCGGTGATCTGGGCGCGCGCCGACGAGGCTGCCGGCGGCCGGATCCGCGGATTCGTCGTGCCCACGGACACTCCCGGCTTCAGCGCCCACGAGATCAAGCAGAAGCTGTCCCTGCGTGCCTCGGTGACTGCCGAGCTGGCACTGGACGACGTACGTCTGCCGGCATCGGCCGTGCTGCCTGAGGCGGAGGGGCTCTCCGGCCCGTTGTCGTGCCTGACCGAGGCACGGTTTGGGATCATCTTCGGCGCCCTGGGGGCCGCACGCGACTGCCTGGAGACCGCGCTGCGCTATGCAGGCGAGCGGGAGATCTTCGACAAGCCGCTGGCCGGGTTCCAGCTCACCCAGGCCAAGCTCGCCGACATGACCCTCGAGCTGGGCAAGGGAATGCTGCTCGCCCTGCACCTGGGCCGGCTCAAGGACTCCGTGGGAATCGCGCCGGCGCAGGTCAGCCTGGGCAAGCTGAACAGCACCCGCGAGGCGATCGCCATCGCCCGGGAGTGCCGCACCATCCTCGGCGCCGCCGGCATCACCCTGGAGCACCCGGTGATGCGCCACGCCAACAACCTCGAGTCGGTGCTCACCTACGAGGGGACCTCCGAGGTACACCAACTGGTGATCGGGCAGGCGCTGACCGGGGAATCCGCCTACCGCTGAGCCGGACGGTTTCCGGTTGCCCCCACCGGCGTCCGGATAGTGCCAGAATGCGGCACATGACTGAGACCTCGACTGCGGCAGTGTTCGTCCTCCTCCACGAGGCAGGTGCTCCGGCCGATGCCCGGGCGCTGGTCAGTGCGCTTCCCGCAGCGTTGTCCGCGACGACCCTTGCGGAGGTCGAGGGGGAGAGCGCCGAGGCGCTGCGCGGGCGGATCGACGAGGCGGCCGCTGGCCGTCCCGTCATTGTCGCCGCGCACGGTCACGCTGTTCCCGCCCTGGCTGCGGTCGTACTGGCCGACCCGGCAGCCTTCGCCGGTGCCGCCTTCGTCAACGGTGCCTTCGAGCCCGTCGAGGGCGCGCCGCTGACCGGGCTGCCGGTCTTCTTCGCGCTCGGCGAGCAGGACCTCGAGGTCCCGATCCCGGTGCAGAACGTCACCTGGCGCTGGATCATCTCCGAGTCAGGCGCCCCGGTCACCGCGCACCTCGACGACGGTGGCCACGGCCCGACCACTCGCACCTGGGCCGAGCTGGTGAAGTGGGCCGAGCACCGCCTGGCGCGGATCGCCGAGAACGGCGTCGGCCAGGTCGGCGTCGTCGGCCAGGCCGACTGGTCCTTCGGTGAGTTGCCGGTGCGCAACAGCGGCGGTCGCCCGCTGGTGACCTGGTCGGTCCCGCAGCAGCAGTACACCGACCAGGCGATGCTGCCGTTCCAGGAGAAGCTCTTCGAGAAGGTCTCAGCACTCGACGGTGTGAAGCTGGGTGACTCGGACTTCGCCGTCCCCGGCGCCCGCGCCCTGTTGATCGAGAACGGCAGCACCGACACGGCGCGCTACCTCGACGCGGCCTCCGGCGAGTTCGCCCACCTGCACCCTTGGTACGACGGTTCGCTGCACGTCGTACTCCCCGCGGACAAGGCCTCCGACGCGATCACGAAGGGCTGGGCCCAGCCGCACATGTGGGCCGGCACCCGCTTCACCGAGGGCTTCGTGCTGGTCTACGGCCCCCGCAACGACGCCGAGGTCGAGATCGTCGCCGGGATCGTCGACGCGGGTCGGGAGTACGCCGCGGGCTGACGCCTGCGGCTGTGGCGCTTGCGGCGAGGCGGCGGAGTCACCGGGTACCGGGTTCGCCTGCGGCGAGGCGGCGGAGTCACCGGGTACCGGGTGACTCCGGTGGTTCCCGGGCAAGATCTCGCCCGGGAAGCGCCAGACTTGCCCGGGAAGTTCCGCGAAAAACTGACCGCGAACGTCTTCTGGCCCAGATGGTGGCGCAGGGTCAGCGCGCGCGGCGCTGGATCGTCTCGCGCTTCTGGGCGTTCATCGCGTGCTCGAAGGCGGAGACCAGGGTCGCGATCGAGAGCGGCTTGAGCACCTCGATCGCCTCGGCGAGCTCGGCATCGCTGGCGCCGGAGGCGCGGTAGGCCGGCCAGACCTCGTCGCGGAAGATCTGCGTGATCGCCTCGGCGATCGCATCCGCGTGATGGCTGAAGATCTTGCTCGCGGCAGTCGCTGCTGCCTTCGGATAGCCGATCGAGATCAGCTTCAGCCCGGCCTCGAGATGGCCGATCGCGACGTCATACTTCCCGCGCTCCGCAGGAGTCAGGATGCCCAGCTCGGCGAGGGTCTCGATGTCGCTGCTGGTCAGCTTGCGTCCGCACCGCTCGGTCAGCTCGGCCATGCCCAGCGTCTCCGGGTGCTCGGCCATCCAGGGTGCCAACAGCGTGCGGTGCAACGAGATCGTGGAGGCTGAAGCGTCCTCGGGGATGCGTCCGACGTACTTCTCGATCGCGGCGAGGGTGAACCCGTGGGCCTGCAGCTCGAGGACGAGCTCGAGCCGGGCGACGTGATCGGCGGTGTAGTAGCCGGAGCGACCACGACGGATCGGTGGCGGCACCAGCCCCCGGGTCGTGTAGAACCGCACGTTGCGGACGCTCATTCCGAGGCGCTTGCACAGCTCATCGAGGGTCATCAGCTCCTTGAGGGAGTCGACCGTCTCCTGCATGTGGTTCCGTCCTTGTGACGAGCGGATGTATCTATGAAGCGGGTCACATGTTGACCCCGCTCTTGACCATACTGACAGTAATGGTGTCACAATCGAAGCAGTGCGGCGCACTTCTCTACGGATGCGTCTCGCTCCACACACCGAAAACGCAAGGAATACAGGGACGGTCATGGCTGAAGCATTCGTGTACGACCACATTCGTACGCCGCGTGGCAAGGGCAAGGCGAACGGCTCACTTCATGAGGTCAAGCCGATCGACCTCGCGGCAGGACTGATCGAGGAGATCCAGAAGCGGAACCCCTCGCTCGACCCGAACACGGTCGACGACGTCGTCCTCGGCGTGGTCTCCCCGATCGGTGACCAGGGTGGCGACATCGCCAAGACCGCTGCCCTCAAGGCCGGCCTTCCCGACACGGTCGCCGGCGTCCAGCTGAACCGCTTCTGCGCGTCCGGTCTCGAGGCCGTGAACCAGGCCGCCTCCCGCGTCCGCGGTGGCTTCGAGGAACTGATCTTCGCCGGTGGCGTCGAGTCGATGAGCCGCGTCCCGATGGGCTCCGACGGTGGCGCCTGGGCCGGTGACCCGGCCACCGCGCTGGCCACCGGCTTCGTGCCCCAGGGCATCGGTGCCGACCTGATCGCGACCCTCGAGGGCTGGAGCCGCACCGACGTCGACAACTTCGCCGCCGAGTCGCAGGCCCGTGCCGCCAAGGCCCAGGCCAACGGCTACTTCGACAACTCGATCATCCCGGTCAAGGACATCAACGGCCTGACCATCCTGGACAAGGACGAGTTCATCCGTCCCGGCACGACCGCCGAGAGCCTCTCCGGCCTGAAGGCGTCGTTCGCCCAGATCGGTGCGGACGCCGGCTTCGATGACGTCGCCCTGGAGAAGTACCACTGGGTCGAGAAGATCAACCACGTCCACCACGCCGGCAACAGCTCGGGCATCGTCGACGGCGCCTCCCTGGTTGCCATCGGCACCGAGGCCGCGGGCAAGGCCAACGGCCTGACCCCCCGCGCCCGGATCGTCTCCGCCGCCGTCTCGGGCGCCGACCCGACGATCATGCTGACCGGTCCGGCCCCGGCCGCCCGCAAGGCGCTGGCGAAGGCCGGCCTCGAGGCCAAGGACATCGACCTCTTCGAGATCAACGAGGCATTCGCCGCAGTCGCGATGCGCTTCATGCGCGACATGGACATCAGCCACGAGATCACCAACGTCAACGGTGGCGCGATCGCGATGGGTCACCCGCTGGGTGCGACCGGCGCGATGATCCTCGGCACCCTGATCGACGAGCTGGAGCGCCGCGAGCTCAAGCGCGGCCTCGCCACGCTCTGCGTCGGCGGCGGCATGGGCATCGCCACCATCGTCGAGCTCGTCTGATCTCCCTCCACGACTTCCAAGGACTTATTCCGAAATGACTGAGACGCAGAACCAGACCGCCGTCCACTACGAGCGCGATGCCGACGGCATCGTCACCCTGCTCCTGGACGACCCCACCTCGAGCGCCAACACGATGAACGACCTCTACAAGGACGGGATGAACGCCGCAGTCGAGCGTCTCCTGGCCGAGGTCGACGACGTCACCGGCGTCGTCGTCGCATCGGCGAAGAAGACCTTCTTCGCCGGCGGAAACCTGAAGAACATGATCACCGCGACCAAGGAGCAGGCGGCCGAGATCTTCGCCCTCTCCGAGGGCATCAAGGCAGCCCTGCGCACGCTGGAGACCTACCCCCGCCCGGTCGTCTCGGCGATCAACGGCGCCGCCCTCGGTGGTGGCTTCGAGATCTGCTTGGCCACCAACCACCGCATCGCCGTCGACGACAACTCCGTCAAGGTCGGCCTCCCGGAGGCCAGCCTCGGCCTGCTCCCCGGTGGCGGCGGCGTCACCCGGATCATCCGGATGCTCGGCATCCAGTCCGGCCTGATGGACGTCCTGCTCCAGGGCACGCAGTTCAACCCGGCCTCGGCCAAGGAGAAGGGCCTCATCGACGAGCTCGTCGCCACCCGCGAAGAGCTCGTGCCCGCCGCCAAGGCGTGGATCAAGGCCAACAAGGACAACCCCGAGGCTGCCCAGAACCCGTGGGACCGCGCCGGCTACAAGATGCCTGGTGGCACCCCGTCCAACCCCAAGCTGGCTGCGTTCCTGCCCGCCTTCCCGGCGTTGCTGCGCAAGCAGCTCAAGGGCGCTGACTACCCCGCGCAGAAGGCGATCCTCTCGGCCGCCGTCGAGGGTGCCCAGGTCGACTTCGCGAACGCTTCGCGGATCGAGTCGCGCTACCTCACGAACCTGATCATCAACCAGGGCTCGAAGAACATGATCCAGGCGTTCTTCTTCGACCTGCAGGCCATCGGCGCCGGCTCGCTGCGTCCCGACGGCTTCGAGAAGTTCAAGGCCACCAAGGTCGGCGTCCTCGGCGCCGGCATGATGGGCGCCGGCATTGCCTACTCCTGTGCCCGCGCGGGCATGGAGGTCGTGCTCAAGGACGTCTCGACCGAGAACGCGGAGAAGGGCAAGAACTACTCCGAGAAGATCCTCGACAAGGCGATCTCCCGCGGCAAGAGCACCGAGGAGAAGAAGGCCGAGCTGCTCGGCCGGATCAAGGCGACCGCAGACCCGGCCGACCTGGCCGGTTGCGACCTGGTCATCGAGGCCGTCTTCGAGGACCCGTCCCTCAAGGCCAAGGTCTTCGGCGAGATCCTCGAGCACGTCAACCCCGACGCGCTGCTGTGCTCGAACACGTCCACCCTGCCGATCACCGAGCTCGCCGAGGGCGTCTCCCGCCCCGCCGACTTCATCGGTCTGCACTTCTTCAGCCCCGTCGACAAGATGCCGCTGGTCGAGATCATCCGCGGCAAGGAGACCTCCGACGAGGCGCTGGCCAAGGCGTACGACGTCGTCCAGCAGATCAAGAAGACCCCGATCGTGGTCAACGACAGCCGTGGCTTCTACACCTCGCGCGTCATCGGCTTCATGGTCAACGAGGGCCTGGCCATGCTCTCCGAGGGCGTCCACCCGATCAGCATCGAGCGGGCCACCACCCAGGCCGGCTACCCGGCTCCGGTGCTGCAGCTCTCCGACGAGCTCAACCTCGAGCTGATGGGCAAGATCGCCAAGGCCACCGCCGAGGCAGCCGAGCGCGACGGTACGCCGTACACCCCCCACCCCGGCCAGCACGTGGTGGAGCAGATGCTGGAGGCCGGCCGTCCCGGTCGCCTGCGGGGCGCCGGGTTCTACGACTACGACGAGTCCGGCAAGCGCGGCTCGATCTGGTCGGGCCTCTCGGAGCTGTTCCCGCTCGCCGACAAGCAGATCCCGCTCCAGGACATCAAGGACCGGATGCTGTTCGCCGAGGCGATCGAGACCGCGAAGACCTTCGAGGAGGGCGTGATCACCTCGTCCGTCGCGGCCAACATCGGCTCGATCATGGGCATCGGCTTCCCGGCCAACACCGGTGGCGCGGCGCAGTTCATCACCGGCTACGAGGGCGCTGACGGCGAGATCGGTATCTCGGCCTTCATCAAGCGTGCCGACGAGCTCAAGGCGGCGTACGGCGAGCGCTTCGACGCGACCGACTACCTCCGCAACCTGGCGGCGAAGGGCGAGTCCCTCCCCGCCTGATCGATCACTGGCACCACCAGAGCCGGCGCAGGCCTCCGTTTCCGGAGCAGCTTGCGCCGGCTCTGGCCATTTCGTGGCGCGAGGCTTATGTCAGGCGAGCGGTCGCGCGGTAACTGATGGGTTGGTCGTGGCGCGCCCGGTAACTGATGGGTTGGCGCGAGGCCCCGCGGCAACTGATGGGTTGGTCGTCCAAAACACCCGGATATCGGCCCCAAAGCATCAGTTGGTTGCCATGCACTCCCCAACCCATCAGTTGGTCCGCGTCAGCAGAGATCGATCGCATGAGGCGTCAACAACTGCCGGCTCGACGAGAAACCAGCCCGCGCAGGGCGTCAACAACTGCCGGCTCGACGAGAAACCAGCACGCGCAGGGCAGTCAACAACTGACGGGTCGGCGCGAACAGAGCGTCAACAACTGACGCCTCGGGGGTCAGCTGACCTTGGGTACGCCGAGCATGTCGGTGCAGGGCTTCGTCGCCTTGAGGTACTTCTCCGACGCGGTGCTGCTCTTCGCCTTCGTCGCGGACTCGAGCACCGCGGCGCGGAGCAACTTCGGGTCGACGTCCTCCATGCAGGCCACGTAGTCGTCGACGACCTGATCGGTGGCGTCGGGATAGAACTCGCGACTGCTCTCGATCTCGGCGCGCGGGTCCTGGCACTCGACGACCGCATCGGCATAGGCCGCGGCGATCTCCGGCGGCACCACCTCGGGCAGCTCGGCGTTGATCGCGAGGTCCTCGGTCAACATCCCCGAGGAGACCAGCTTCTTGACCCCGGCGCCGCTGACGAGTGCCTTGCCCAGGCAGATCCCACTGTCGCGCTGGGCGGCGGTGGGCTGGTTGCCCTGGAACTCGGCGGCCAAGGAGCGGGCCGCCTTCTGCTCGTCCCCGGAGAGCTTGGCCGTGTCGTCGGCGTCCCCACCGCACGCGGTCAGGGTCATGACGGCAGCGAGGGAGAGGGCGAGCAATGCGCGATGCATGGGGGTCATCATGGCAGTAGTGGTGACCCGAGCCACATGAATGACCGTTCCATGGAGCCGACTAGATTCTCAGCCATGGAGAACACAACGGGCAGGCGAGTGCTGATCACTGGCGCGGCATCCGGTCTCGGGGCCGCACTGGCAACGGCCTTCGAGGCCCGCGGGGACAGGGTCCTGCGCACCGACCGGAGTGCCGAGGGCGTCGACCTGGCCCTCGACATCACTTCCGAGCAGGACTGGGCGGCCGCGCGAGCCCACGTCGCCTCCACCTGGGGTGGTCTCGACGTACTGGTCAACAACGCCGGCGTGGCTGGGGGAGGCCGCCTCGACATCGCCACCCTCGAGGAGTGGCAGTGGATCACCGACATCAACCTCTTCGGCGCCGTGCGCGGGCTGCGCGAGTTCGTGCCGATGTTCAAGGAGCAGGGGACCGGCGGCCACATCGTCAACGTCGCGTCGCTGGCCGGGCTCGTCCACCCAGCAGGCATGGGCTCCTACAACGCCGTCAAGGCCGCGGTGGTGGCGCTCAGCGAGACCGCCGGGCACGAGCTTGCGGCGTACGACGTGCAGGTCTCGGTGGTCTGCCCCTCCTACTTCCGCACCAACCTGATGGACAGCCTGCGAGGTGCCGACACCGGCCTCGGGGCCGTGATGTCCTCCCTGGTCGAGCGGTCACCGATCACCGCCGAGGAGGTCGCTGCCGCAGTACTCGCCGGGATGGACGCGGGGGAGCAGGTGATCATTCCTGACGATTCCGCACGCGGCGCATGGTCTTTGAAGCAGAATGACCGCGCGGGGTACGACGAGGTCATGCGACGGCAGGCAGCCAAGCTCGACCAGATGGAGTGACGGTGCGCGAGAACGATGCACGGAACCGGTCCCGTCAGGTGAATGCCTGATGGGACAACTGCTGTTGGTACGTCACGGCCAGGCCTCCTGGGGCGCCGACGACTATGACGTGCTCTCCCCACTCGGCTGGGAACAGTCCCGGATGCTGGGGCAAGCCCTCTCGGCGCGCGCCCTGGCACCGACCGTGCTCATCCAGGGCACCATGCGGCGGCACCGGGAGACCGCGGAGTCCGTCGCGGCCGGGGCCGGCTGGGTCGACACCCCGATCATCGAGGACGGTGGCTGGGACGAGTTCGACCACCTCGCCATGCTGCGTCGCCACCCGGCGCCCTTCGGGGACCGCGAGCCCACCCGGGCCGAGTTCCAGGAATGGTTCGTGCAGGCTGCGACCCGATGGACCAGTGGTGAGCACGACGAGGACTACGACGAGACCTTCGCGGCCTTCGCCGACCGGGTCGACGGCGCCATCGACCGGGCAGCAGCGCGCGTCGGGTCGCACGAGACCGCCCTGGTCTTCACCTCCGGTGGGCCGGTGGCCTGGGCGGCCACCTCACTGGTGGCGGCCGCGGGCGAGGCCAGGACCCACGCGTTCGTGTGGAACCAGTTCAACAAGGTCGTCGTGAACTCGTCGCTCACCAAGATCGTGGTCAGTGCGCGCGGGGAGACCCTGGTCTCCTTCAACGAGCACTCGCACCTCGAAGGGGACGGGCTCACCTACCGCTGAGGGCTGGCGCCCCCACGCAACCGCAGGCCCTCAGCAAGAACAGACCGACGGGTCAGGTCAGCTTCTTGAACAACGGCAGCGGGGCGTGCTTCATCACCACGCTCATCGGTGCCCACGGCAGTGCCGGCACGCAGGCCGACTGCTTCTCCTTCTCGATCGCGTGCACGATCGACCTGACGCCCTTCTCGGTGGAGACCTGGAACGGCTGGGCTCCCGGGGTGTCGTTCATCTCGGAGTCGATGAAACCGGGATAGATCACCGAGACCTTGATCGGCGTGCCGTGCAGCTCCGCACGCAGACCCTCCGCCAGGTGGGCGACCCCTGCCTTCGTGGCGGCGTACGTCGCCATCGCCTTGGGCATGCCGCGCATCGCCGACATCGACGAGATCATCACGAAGTGGCCCGTGTCCTGGGCCCGGAAGACCTCCATCGCCGCTTCGGACTGGGCGAGGGCGCCGACGAAGTTCGTCATCGCGGTCTCCTTGTTGGCCCAGAACTTGCCGGTGCCCAGGGGCGCGCCCTTGCCAAGGCCGGCATTGATCACGATCCGGTCCAGGGTGGTGAAGTCCTCGGCGAAGCCGGCGAACACCTCGAAGACCTGGTCGTGGTCGTTGACGTCCAGCTGCCGGATCTCGATGCGGCGATCGGGGTGAAGGTTGAGGATCTCGTCGCGGAGCTCCTCCAGCTTGTCCGTACGGCGCGCACACAGCGCCAGGTCGTTGCCGTGGTGAGCGAACTGGCGGGCCATCTCGGCGCCGAGACCTGCGCTCGCTCCACTGATCAGGATCGTCTTCGTCATGGGTTGAGTGTCGCGTACTGTTCGGAACCATGAGCGGACGCGTGGTGCATTTCGAGATTCCCTTCGGAGACAGCGACCGAGCGCAGGAGTTCTATGCCAGCGCCTTCGGATGGCGCCTGAGGGACTCCGCGACCGGAAGCTCCTACATCCATGCCGACACCGGCCCCTCTCAGGCCCTCGAGCCGACCGAGGTCGGGTTCATCAACGGCGGACTGCTCCGCCGCGAGGACCCGGGCCAGGGGCCGATCGTGGTCATCGAGGTCGACGACATCGAGGCCGCGCTGGCCAAGGTCGTGGATGCGGGTGGCTCGGTGGTCCTGGCCGCGAGCAAGGCCGGAGACACCGGAACGGCGGCCTACTTCAAGGACGTCGAGGGCAACATCATGGGTCTCTGGCAGCGCGCCTGACCCAGTCCGAGGCCCTTGTCGCGCCGTGTGAGTCCAGCCACAAGGCGTGACTGATCGCCGCCTCGGGCGTTCATCTTGAGGGACACTCGTCCCGACGCGGGCAGACGTGAAGGGTGGAGCGTGGTGAAGACGGCCGACGCTGTCGTTGTCCAGGACCTGGGCAAGTCCTTCCGCCGTCGCGACGGCGAGACCGTGGTGGCCCTCGACGGGGTCACCCTCAGCGCACCCGCTGGCGCGATCACCGCCGTCACCGGCCCGTCTGGCGCCGGAAAGACCACGCTGCTGCAGTGCCTCGCGGGGCTCGAGAAGCCGGACTCCGGCACGGTCCGGATCGCCGGCGACGATGTGACCGCGATGCGGGAACGGGAGCTGACCCGGTTCCGCCGCGAGCGTCTCGGGTTCGTCTTCCAGTCGCTCAACCTGCTGCCGAACATCTCGGCGCGCGAGAACATCCTGCTGCCGCTCCGGCTCGACGGGGCAGCCGTCGAGGAGACCCGCCTGGCCGAGCTCGCCGAGCGCCTCGAACTCTCCTCGCGACTCGGTCACCGCCCCGGTGAGCTCTCCGGGGACCAACAGCAACGCGTCGCCATCGCACGTGCCCTGCTGCCGATGCCCGACGTGCTGCTGGCCGACGAGCCCACCTCCGCGCTGGATCCGACCTCCCGCGGAGCCGTGCTCGACCTGCTCGACGAGTGGGTCCGTGAGCACGGCCTGAGCGTCGTCGCGGCCACCCACGATCCCGAGGTCGAGGCGCGAGCGGGCCGGGTCCACCGCCTGACGGCTGGCCGCACGGCCGGCGCTGTCGCCGCCGAGCGCCCCCTCACGACGCGAGCCACCGTGTGAATCTCGTGCCCACCTCTCTGTTCGCCACCGCGTGGGCGGAGGTTCGCGCGCACCGCACCCGCAGCCTCGCGCTGGTGCTCGTCGCCGTCCTGGGGGCAGTGCTGATCAGCGCCGCCCTGGTGCTCGGCGCCAGCATGCAACGCGCCGTGGACCAGGGGATCGGTGTCGACGTCGAGAACGCCGACCTGATCCTCGAGGCCGGCCTCTCCACCAGCCAGGTGAAGGAGATCGCGGGCACCGACGGCGTCGAGGTCGTCGGCACCCACGTGCGCACCCGTGCGGTCGCCCAGGTCGTCGGCGTCACCCGCGGCATCCTGATCGATTCCCAGTCCAGCTCGGACGAGTTCCGCTGGCAGCGCTGGTCCCGGGGTCGGGCACCAGCCGCGCCGACGGAGATCGCGCTGACCAGGCATGCCCTGGACCAGCTGCGCATCCACGTCGGTGACGAGGTGGCGCTCGGCCGGGCCGGCACGGAGCGGACCAACTTCCGCGTGGTCGGCGAGGTCGACACCCGGGGTTCCTTCCGTCACGCCGCGATCGCCTACGGCATCCTCACGCCCGACGCAGCGCACGAGCTGTCCGGTTCGCGACGCGACAACGTCGCGCTGGTCTCGGTGGATGCGGGCGCGGACCGCGACGCCGTGGCCGATCGGATCGAGACCGTCGCCTCGGTCAAGCCCCGTGCCACCGCCGACCTCGCACGCGCAGGCGTGGGCGGGCAGGCAGAGCGGTTGGCCGACCTGGCGAGTGTCGTCAAGGCGTTCGCTGCCACGGCCGTCGTGGTGGTCGGGCTCCTGCTCCTCGCCCTGTGCCTGATCAGCATGGAGTCCCGACGTCGCGCGGTCGCACTGCTCCGCAGTGCCGGGGCCTCGCGGGCCCAGGTGCTGCTCGGCGTCGCGTTCGAGACGCTCGTGCTCGGCCTGACAGGTGCCGTGCTCGGGACCCTGTTGGGCGTGCTGGTGGTCCGCGGTCTCGTCCCGGCGGCCGCTCAGGTCTCCTTCCTGCCGGCCCTGCCCCCGGACGCGGTGACCGTGCCCGGCGGGGCCTGGGTGTGGCCGGTGGTCGTCACCGTCGCCGCGGTGGCGGTGGCGCTCCTGGTGCCCGCGATCCTGGCCAGCAGTGTCCGCCCCGCGCGAGCGATGCGCGAGGTGGCTGCCCCGTTCTCGACCCGCGCCGCGATCATCTCCGCCGGACTGGGCGCGGTCCTCCTCGCGGGGGCCGGGTTCCTGCTGGCCGACGCGGTGGCGGCGACCGCCCTGATCGCCGGGGCCGTGCTGCTCCTGGCCGGTATGGCGCTGCTCCTGCCGCTGCTCATCGCTCGCATCGCCACAGTCCTGCAACGCCTCGGATTCGTACGCCGCGACGCGGGCCGCTCCCTGGCCGCCGGCTGGATCCTCGAGCGACCGGGTCGCGCCGTCGGTGAGGTGCTCCCTGCGGTGTTGGCCTTCGCCCTGATCGCCTTCTCCTGGCTCGTGGTCGGTTCGGTCAACGAATCGGCGACCTCCCGGCTGAGTGCCACCGGTCAGGCGGACCTCGTGCTCGGCTCACCGACCGCGGCCGTTCCGCTCGGGCAGGACACCCTCGACGCCCTGGCCGGCGTCGACGGGGTGGACCAGGTGACCCCGGTGCCGTTCGGCCAGAAGGTGAGCATCATCGGTCGCGGCGTCGACGGCAAGAAGGTCAAGTTCACCGGCGGGACCGTCGCCGGGGACGTCGCCGAGCTCGACCGCAGCCTCCCGAGCGACTTCCCGGTGCGCACCATCGAGGAGGACCGGATCTATCTCCCGGCCTCACCGGACTCGCCCTTCGCCGAGGGCGCGAAGGTCTCGCTCAAGGGTCCGGACCGCACCCTCGAGGGCTTCCGCGTGGTCCATGTCGACGGACTCGACCTGCCCAGCGTGGCCAGTGTCGACCCGGTCTTCCAGGTCACCGAGTTCAACGACATCCGGATGGCGTGGCTCTCCCTGGATCCCGGCGCCGATCGCAGCCGGGTGCTCGAAGAGGTCACCGGGATCGTTCTGCAGTCCGGTGAGCTCTCGAACGGAGCCTCGCCGCGTGGCGGCGTACAGCCGGTCGGCACCGCCGAGGTGGTGGCCGTCGGCGGCTCCGTGCCCATCGACCTGAGCATCGCCGCCGCGGTGGGCCTGGTCGGCGCGGCCGCAT
Organism: Nocardioides daedukensis; assembly: GCF_013408415.1. NCBI lineage: Bacteria > Bacillati > Actinomycetota > Actinomycetes > Propionibacteriales > Nocardioidaceae > Nocardioides > Nocardioides daedukensis. Next base: position 2,623,695 of record NZ_JACCAA010000001.1, read on the forward strand.
CCGGCCTGTTCCTGCTTGCGGTGCTGGTCGCGGTGGCCGGGATGCTCTGCGCCGGCTGGCTCGGCATCCGAGGGCGTCTGCGCGAGCAGGCGATGTTGCGCGCCCTGGGGCTCGAACGCCCCGGCCTGCGGCACCTGCTGATGCTGCGCGTCCTGCTGACCGGCGTCATCGGCGTGCTGGTGGGGCTGCCACTCGGCGCCGCCCTTGCCGTCCTCACCACCCGCGCGGTCGCGGCCAGTCTCGGCGTGACCACTGAGCTGTCGGTGACGTGGCTGCCGATCGTGGTGCTGGTTCCCCTTGTCCTGATGGCCCTGCGCATCGTGTCTGCGACCGCCATGGACCGCCCTTCCTACGTCCGACCGGCCCGTGTGCTGGCAGAGGAGATGTGATGAGAAATCGGATGATCACCGGCGCCGCGGTCGCGGCCCTCGCCGTACCCCTCGGTGCGTTCGGTGCCCTCGGCGTGGCCCCGGCAGCGCATGCGGCCACGGGCTCGGGCAGCGCGAGCTATGCCTGCCAGCTCAGCGGCGGCCTGGATCGCAACACCGACGTCAGCGTGCAGGTGGATCTCTCAGTCCCCGACTCGGTCACGGCCGGCGACACCGCGACGGCAACCGGCACGCTGCGCGTGAAGCTGCCCGAGGACGTACGCCGTGAGGCGCGGGCATCGTGGGCCGCCAACGCCACCCTCTCCTCCTCGACCATGTCGCTGGTGGTCACCGTCGGCGGTGAGAGCCGCAACATCGTGGTCTCCGTCCCGGCCAACAAGCAGAAGCTCAGCTCGCCCGTGACCTACACCTATGACATCTCGCTGAGCGACGTGACCGTGCCCGAGAACGCGACCGGTGCGCTGGAGGTGTCCCTGCCGGGCAACGGTTATGCCACCAACACGGCGAACTCGTCGTCGACCAAGGTCGCATTCAACGCAGTGATCGCGATGGACGGGGTGACCCGGTCCCGCAACCTCGCCTGCGCGCTGCCCAGCAGTGCCAACCCGCGGGTGGCGAGCGTCCCGGTCACGGCGCGGGCAGAGACCCCGGCACCCGACCCGGGCGGCGAGACTGGCGGTCCCGGCGACGGCAGCGGCAGCGGGGGCACCGGTGGATCCGGCGGCGGCGGTGGCACGGGTGGCAGCGGGGGCAGCACTGGTGGGGGCGGAGCCTTCGGGCTGCCCACCATCCCCGGCGGAGGCTCCGACTTCGGCGCGTTCGACCCGCCCGCGTCCGGAGGGTCTGCGGGGGTGGCACCACCCGGTGGCACCGTGCCGGGCACTCCCAAGCTCGGCTCGCTGCTGAGCCCCGGGTCGGCGTTGACCGGCAGCCCTGACGGCGAGACCCCGGTGCCGCTGGCGCCCGGGTTGGAGTCGCGCGCCGATCAGAAGGACACGGCAGACACCGGCCTTCCGCCGCAGACCCGGACAGGCCTCTCGCTCCCGTCGAACGAGATCCTGGTGGGGGTCGCTGGGGCGATCGTCCTGCTTGCGCTGGGCGTGCTGCTTCCGGCGCGGCTGCACCTACGCCGCCGGCGCGAGGAAGCTGCCTGAGCTCGTTCAGGACTGACCCCGTCCAAGAACTAAAAAGCAGGCTTGACTGTTTGTTCACGGCCCGTCAGAGTGGTCACCGTGAGCACCCCGACCCGCGTCCCCCAGGAGGAGCGCACCCGCGTCATGCGCCAGCGCCTCCTCGAGGCGACGGTCGAGTGCCTGGTCGAGGTCGGCTTCGCGCGCACCTCCACGACGCTGGTCTCCCAGCGCGCTGGCGTCAGTCGCGGCGCCCAGCTGCACCACTTCCCGACCAAGAACGACCTCGTCCTGGCCGCGGTCGGGCACGTGACCCAGATCCGCGGCAGCGACCTGGAGACCGCGGCAGCGACGATGCCGCACGGAACACGACGTACCCGCGCGGTCCTGCAGATGCTCGGAGACCACTTCGCCAGCCCGGTCTTCTCCGCCGCCCTGGAGCTCTGGGTCGCCGCGCGCACCGATCCCGCCCTGCTGGCCGCAGTGGGTCCGCTCGAGCAGCGGGTCGGACGCGAGGTGCACCGGCTCACCGTCGAGCTGCTAGGCATCGACGAGGAGGTTCCCGGCAACCGGGAGCTGATCCAGGCCACCCTCGACCTGGTCCGTGGGCTCGGCCTGGCCAACACCATCTCCGACGACACCCGCCGTCGCGCTCGGATCCTCGACCGTTGGGCGGACCGGCTCGACGCCGTACTCGCCGCTCAACCGTCATCTCGTGACCACTCGACGAAGGAGCAGCCGTGAACGCAGTCCTCGAAGGGGTCCTCGCAGACCTCGATGCACAGAGCAACGAGCTCGACCAGCACGTCTCGGCGCTGGCCGAGGACGCCTGGCGGCAACCGACCCCGGCAGCGGGCTGGGACATCGCCACCCAGGTCGCGCACCTGGCCTGGACCGACGAGGCCTCCGTGGCCGCCTGCGGCTGGGTGCATGGTGAGAAGGAGCCCTGGGACAACCTGGTCCTCGACGCTATCGCGGACCCCGAGCACGTCGTCGACACCGCGGCCCTTGAGGGCGGCAAGGCGCCGGCCGCCGAGCTGCTCGAGCGGTGGCGCACCGGCCGCAAGGCACTGCACGAGGCCCTCCGCGCGGTCCCCGAAGGACAGAAGATCCCGTGGTTCGGCCCGCCGATGTCCCCGACGTCGATGGCCACCGCCCGCTTCATGGAGACCTGGGCACACTCCCTCGACGTCTTCGAGGCGCTCGGTGTCAAGGTTGCTCCGACCGATCGGATCGTGCACGTGGCCCACATCGGGGTCCGCACCCGCAACTTCTCCTTCGCCGCGAACGACCTGGCCCCGCCCGCGGACGAGTTCCGGGTCGAGCTGACCTCGCCGAGCGGTGAGCTGTGGGCCTACGGTCCCGAGGACGCGGCGCAGCGCGTGACCGGCTCGGCCCACGACTTCTGCCTGCTCGTCACCCAGCGCGTCAACCGGGCCGACACCGACCTCGTTGCCGTCGGGCCGGACGCCGAGACGTGGCTCGGCATCGCCCAGTGCTTCGCAGGGAACCCGGGCACCGGCCGGGAGGCGCGCAGATGAGCGTCGTACGGATCGGGAACTGCTCCGGCTTCTACGGCGACCGGCTCTCCGCGATGCGGGAGATGCTCGAGGGCGGACAGCTCGATGTCCTGACCGGTGACTACCTGGCCGAGCTGACCATGCTCATCCTCGGCAAGGACACGATGAAGGACCCCTCGCTGGGCTATGCGCGCACCTTCGTGCGCCAGGTCGAGGACACGCTGGGCCTCGCGCTCGAGCGGGGAGTGAAGATCGTCAGCAACGCCGGCGGCTTGAATCCCGCCGGGCTGGCCGACCGGCTCCGCGAGGTGGCCCGCGGCCTGGGCCTCGACGTCGCCATCGCGCACGTCGAGGGCGATGACCTGCGCGGCTCCGGCCTCGAGCAGCTGGGCAGCAACGCACTCACCGCCAACGCCTACCTCGGCGGCTTCGGCATCGCCCGAGCCCTGCAGCAGGGTGCCGACATCGTGGTCACCGGACGGGTCACCGACGCCTCGGTCGTGGTCGGCCCGGCCATTGCGCACCACGGCTGGGACGAGACGGCGTACGACGCCCTCGCCGGCGCGGTCGTCGCCGGCCACGTGATCGAGTGCGGGACACAGGCGACGGGCGGGAACTTCTCCGGCTTCCGCAGCCTGATCGCCAGCGGCGCGATGGGCAGTGCTCTCGAGCCGCTGGGCTTCCCGATCGCCGAGGTCGCCGCCGACGGCTCGTGCGTGATCACCAAGCACGACGGGACCGGCGGCGCGGTCACCGTCGACACCGTCACCGCGCAGCTGGTCTATGAGATCCAGTCGACGCGCTACCTCAACCCCGACGTCACTACGCTGCTCGACACGATCGAGCTCGAGCAGTCCGGCCCCGACCGGGTTGCCATCACCGGGGTGCGCGGCGAGGCGCCGCCGTCGCAGCTGAAGGTCTGCGTCAACGAGCTCGGCGGGTTCCGCAACACCATGGAGTTCGTCCTGACCGGGCTCGACATCGAGGCCAAGGCCGACTGGGTGCGGATGCAGATGGATTCCGCTCTGGCGAAGAACCCTCCGGCCGAGGTCACCTGGTCGCAGACATCCCAGCCGCGCAGCGACGCCGAGACCGAGGAGGCCGCCTCCTGCCTGCTCCGGGTCACCGTCAAGGACCCCGACGCCGGACCGGTCGGCAAGCCGTTCACGGCCGCCGCGGTCGAGCTGGCACTGGCCTCCTACCCGGGCTTCACGATGACCGGCCCGCCCCCGAGCCCGACACCCTTCGGGATCTATCGCGCGGAGTACGTCGACCGCTCGGCCGTCACCCACACAGCCGTCCACTCCGACGGTCGCCGCGAGGTCGTGGCGGACCCGACTGCGTTCCTCGATCGGGAGTCCGAGCCGGGTGGCCGACCCTCGCCCTATCCCTCTCCGTCCGACAACCTCACCCGCCGCCTGCCGTTGGGCACCTTCGTGCACGCCAGGTCCGGGGACAAGGGCGGCAACGCCAACCTCGGCCTGTGGGTGGTCAACGACGGCTCGCCCAAGCGGGCCGAACGCGTGACCTGGTTGAGCAAGCTGATCAACCCGCGCAAGATCCGCGAGCTGGTCCCGGAGGCGGCCGACCTCGAGGTGGAGGTCTTCCTGCTGCCCAACCTTGGTGGCGTGAACGTGGTGATCCACGGGCTGCTCGGCGACGGTGTCGCCGCCGCCACCCGTTTCGACCCGCAGGCCAAGGGCCTCGGCGAATGGGTGCGCTCGCGGATGGTCAGCATCGAGGAAGGACTGCTGTGAGGAGCGCCGTACCGGCTCCCCGGGCGGGGTCCTTCCTGGGGGCTGTCGTAACTGATGGGTTGGCGGGGCAGGACGGACTAACTGATGGGTTGGGGACTGATTTGGCCGTGTTTGGTCGCCCAAAGCATCAGTTAGCGCGACCGTTCCGCCCAAGGCATCAGTTAGCGCGACCGTTCCGCCCAAGGCATCAGTTAGTCGCAACGGCCCGCCCAACCCATCAGTTGGCGCAACCCGAAACCCCCAACCCATCAGTCAACGCAACCAGACCAGCCTCGCCCGCACGACTTCCCAACCCCACGAACTGAAGGAGCACACGATGGAGATCATCAAGCCGCTCGGCGGCGAGGTGTCGATGCAGATCGAGGCACCGCCGGAGAAGATCTGGGCGCTGGTCAGCGACGTGACCCGGATCGGGGAGTTCTCCCCGGAGACCTTCGAGGCGAAGTGGACGCACGGCGCCACCGGCCCCGCGGTCGGGGCCCGGTTCAAGGGACACGTGAAGCGCAACGGCGTCGGGCCGACCTACTGGACCCCCTGCACCGTGACCAAGTGCGAGGAGCCCGGCGCCGATGGGCAGGCGCAGTTCGAGTTCTCCGTCGGCCTGGACAAGAACCCGGTCAACAACTGGGGCTACCGGATCGCACCGTCCGGCACCGGCTCACTGGTCACGGAGTACTTCCGGCTCACCCCGGCGTGGTACCTCCGCGCCTACTGGCTGGTCCTGGGCCGGCTGCGCGGTCGGACCAACGAGCGCGGGATGCGCACCACCCTGAGCAGGATGAAGGAGGTGCTCGAGCGATGACGGTGGACGCGGCACCCGAGAGCCGACGGGACTCCATGCTCGCCAAGATCGAGGAGCTCCACGCCGAGCAGACCAAGGCTGTGGAGGCCGGCGGCAAGTACATCACCCGGCACAAGGAGCGCGGCAAGCTCACCGCCCGCGAGCGCATCGAGCTGCTCGTGGACGAGGGCTCGGCCTTCCTCGAGCTGATGCCACTGGCCGGGTGGGGCAAGGACTTCGCAGTCGGCGCCAGCCTCGTCACCGGCATCGGCGTCGTCGAAGGCGTCGAGTGCATGATCGTGGCCAACGACCCGACGGTGAAGGGCGGCGCCCTCAACCCCTGGTCGGTGAAGAAGAACTTCCGTGCCCTCGACATCGCGGCCGAGAACAACCTGCCGACGGTGAACCTCACCGAGTCCGGTGGCGCCGACCTGCCGACCCAGAGCGAGATCTTCATCCCCGGCGGACGTGGCTTCCGCGACCTCACCCGGTCCTCGGCCCGCAAGGTGCCCACCGTCTCGGTGGTCTTCGGAAACTCGACCGCCGGTGGCGCCTACGTCCCGGGGATGAGCGACTACGTGATCATGGTCAAGGAGCAGGCCAAGGTCTTCCTCGCCGGCCCTCCGCTGGTCAAGATGGCGACCGGTGAGGAGACCGACGACGAATCACTCGGCGGCGCCGAGATGCACTCGCGGATCTCCGGATCCTCCGACTTCCTCGCCGTCGACGAGCGCGACGCGATCCGGATCGCCCGCCGGGTCGTCGCCCGGCTCAACTGGCGCAAGCGTGGAGCGGTGCCGACCCCCGGCCTCACGACGTACGCCGAGCCCGACCTGGATCCGGACGACCTGCTCGACCTGATCCCCACCGACCTCAAGGAGCCGTTCGACCCGCGCGAGGCAATCCTGCGGATCGTCGACGGCACGTCGGCGGACAACGGCGTCGCCTTCGACGAGTTCAAGCCGCTCTACGGGACGTCCCTGTGCGTGGGGTGGGCCAGCCTGCACGGCCAGCCGATCGGCATCCTGGCCAACGCCCGCGGTGTATTGATGAGCGAGGAGGCCCAGAAGGCTGCCCAGTTCATCCAGTTGGCGAACCAGAAGGACACCCCGCTGCTGTTCCTGCACAACACCACCGGCTACATGGTCGGCAAGGACTACGAGCAGGGCGGGATCATCAAGCACGGCGCGCAGATGATCAACGCGGTCTCCAACTCCAAGGTGCCGCACCTGACCGTGATCATGGGTGCCTCCTACGGCGCCGGGAACTACGGCATGAACGGTCGCGCCTACGACCCGCGGTTCCTGTTCACCTGGCCCGGCGCGAAGTCCGCGGTGATGGGCCCGCAGCAGCTGGCCGGGGTGCTCGAGATCGTCGCCCGCGAGTCCGCGGAGAAGAAGGGCCAGGTCTTCGACGCCGACGGCTTCGTGGCCGTCAGGGAGATGGTCGAGGGGATGGTCGAGGAGCAGTCGCTGCCCTACTTCCTCTCCGGGATGGTCTATGACGACGGGGTCATCGACCCGCGCGACACCCGCACCGTCCTGGGCATCTGCCTGTCCGTCATCAACAACCAGCCCATCGAGGGCGAGATGAACTTCGGGGTGTTCCGGCTGTGATCACGAGACTGCTCGTCGCCAACCGCGGCGAGATCGCCCGCCGCGTCCTGCGCACTTGCCGCGAGCTCGGCATCGAGACCGTCGTCGTCCACTCCGACGCCGACGCCGAGATGCCGTTCGTGCAGGAGGCAGACGCCGCCGTACACCTGCGGGGCAACAGCCCCGCGGAGACCTACCTGCGCGCCGACCTCGTCCTCGAGGCCGCTCGACGCACCGGCGTGGACGCGATCCACCCCGGCTACGGCTTCCTGTCGGAGAACGCCGACTTCGCCCGCGCCGTGACCGAGGCCGGCCTGACCTGGGTCGGTCCGGCACCGGAGTCGATCGTGTCGATGGGCTCCAAGATCGAGTCCAAGAAGCTGATGGCCGCGGCCGGCGTACCCGTCCTGGCGAACCTCACCGTCGAGACCGCCACCCAGGACGACCTGCCCCTGCTGGTCAAGGCGTCCGCCGGCGGTGGCGGGCGCGGCATGCGCATCGTCCGCACGCTGGCCGAGCTTCCCGGCGAGATCGAGACCGCACGGGCCGAGGCCGAGTCGGCGTTCGGCGACGGCACCGTCTTCGTGGAGCCCTACATCGCGCACAGCCGTCACGTCGAGGTCCAGGTCGTCGGCGACCGGTTCGGTGAGGTGGTGGTGCTCGGTGAGCGCGACTGCTCCATCCAGCGCCGGCATCAGAAGGTCGTCGAGGAGGCGCCCGCCCCGAACATCGACGCTGCTGTCGTCGCGGCGATGCACGAGGCCGCGCGCAGCGCCGCCAAGGCGATCGACTACCTCGGCGCCGGCACCGTCGAGTTCCTCTACGACCCCGACCGAGAGCGGTTCTTCTTCCTCGAGATGAACACCCGCCTGCAGGTCGAGCACCCGGTGACCGAGGCGATCCTCGACGTGGACCTGGTCGCGTTGCAGCTCTCGGTGGCCGAGGGCGGTGCCGTGCCGAGCGCGGCAGAACCGGCCGGACACGCCATCGAGGTCCGGCTCTATGCCGAGGACCCGGCCCAGGACTGGCAGCCGCAGAGCGGACACCTGACCAGCTTCGGGATCCCGGGCGCCACCACGTTCGCGCGGTCCCCGCGAGCCGGGATCAGGGTCGACTCCGGCTTCGCCGCGGGCAACGACGTGTCCACGCACTACGACGCGATGCTGGCCAAGGTGATCGCCTGGGCACCCACCCGCACCGAGGCCGCACGGATGCTCGCCGGTGCCCTGCGCCGGGCTCGCCTGCACGGCGTCGTCACCAACCGGGACATGCTCGTCGCCGCACTGACCAACGAGGCATTCCTTGCCGGAGAGGTCAGCACCGACTTCTTCGACCGCCAGCCGGGCGTCCAGGCGGCCGGCCTCGCTGAGCCCGACGTCACCACGCTCTTCGCCGCCGCGGTGCTGCGCGCCGAGCACGTCGCGGCTGTGCGCAAGGTCCAGCAACGGATCCCGACCGGGTGGCGCAACGTGGTCTCCCAGCCGCAGCGCACCACGTTCGCCGTCGGCGAGCAGGAGCATGTCGTCGAGTGGCTGGCCGGACGCAACGGCCCCGTCCCGGCCTCTGCGGACACCGACATCGAGGTGCTCGAGTCCTCGCCGTACGCCGCACAGCTGCGGGCCGGCGGGATCTCGACGACCTTCCACGGCGTGGTCACCGACGACCACGTCCACGTCGACGGCCCGATGGGGTCGCTGAGCCTGCGCGTCGTACCCCGCTTCGTCGATCCCGCCGACCAGGTGGCCGAGGGCTCGCTGCTCGCGCCGATGCCCGGCAGCGTCGTCGCGGTGCACGCCGCGCTCGGGGACACCGTCGCCGAGGGCCAGCCGATCGTCGTGATGGAGGCGATGAAGATGCAGCACACGGTCTCCGCGCCGTACGCGGGAACCGTCACCGAACTCCCAGCACACACGGGTGACCAGGTTGAGGCGGGCGCAGTGCTCGCCGTCGTCGAACCCACCGAGAGTCAGTCCACCTCCCAAGGAGCAGACGCATGACCGCAACACAGACCATGTTCAGCGAGCCCGAGGAGCGCGTCGCGCTTCGCGAGTCGGTGAAGAAGCTTGCCGGCAAGTACGGCCACGAGTACGTCGCCAAGCAGGCCCGCGAGGACGGCAAGATGACCGACATGTGGCTCGAGATGGGCCGCAACGGCTTCCTCGGGGTCAACATCGCGGAGGCGTACGGCGGCGGCGGTGGCGGCATGTCCGACCTCGCAGCGGTGCTCGAGGAGTGTGCGGGTGCCGGGGCGCCCTTGCTGATGATGGTGGTCTCACCGGCGATCTGCGGCTCGATCATCATGCGCTGCGGCACCGAGGAGCAGAAGAAGCAGTGGCTGCCGGGCATCGCGGACGGCACGCACCTGATGGCGTTCGGGATCACCGAGGCCGACGCCGGCTCCAACTCGCACCAGATCACCACCACCGCCACCCGCGACGGCGACGACTGGGTGCTGAACGGCCAGAAGACCTTCATCTCCGGCGTCGACGAGGCGCAGTCGGTGCTGATCGTCTCGCGCACCGAGGACGCGAAGACCGGCAAGCTGAAGCCGGCGCTGTTCGTGGTGCCCACCGACTCCGAGGGCTTCGAGAAGCAGGTCATCCCGATGTCGTGGCAGGCGCCGGAGAAGCAGTTCACGCTGTTCCTCGACAACGTGCGTGTGCCGGCGGACGCACTGGTCGGTGACGAGGACGGTGGGCTGTGGCAGCTCTTCGCCGGCCTCAACCCCGAGCGGATCATGGGCGGTGCTTTCTCGTGCGGGATGGCCCAGTTCGCGCTGGACAAGGCCGTGGCCTATGCCAAGGAGCGCTCGGTCTGGAAGGACCAGGCGATCGGTTCCCACCAGGGCATCGCGCACCCGCTGGCGAAGATCAAGATCGAGCTCGAGCAGGCGCGACTGCTGTGGCAGAAGGCCGCCGCGCTCTATGACGCCGGCGACGACATGGAGGCCGGCGAATACGCCAACATGGCCAAGTACGCCGGTGGCGAGGTGGCCTGCAACGCCACCGACGTCGCGGTGCACACCCATGGTGGCAACGGCCTGACCGAGGAGTACGGGCTGGGCAACATGCTGGTCGCCGCCCGGTTGGGCCGGATCGCTCCGGTCTCCCGCGAGATGATCCTCAACTTCGTGGCGATGCACTCGCTGGGGCTGCCGAAGTCCTACTGAGTCAGAGCCGCGGTGTTCGAACCGCGTGATCCAGCCGGGGTGGTCGCAGTCGAGTGGGCAATGAGCCCGCTCGGCCGCGACCACCCCGGTCGCGTTCCACCGGTCGCGACCACCCCGGCTACGGCAGGCGGATGGGACGTGTGGAGGCCGCTGGCGCCGGGATGGGAGAATCCCCAACGTGACCGTTCCCAACGTCCTCGCCACCCGCTATGCCGCCGCCGACCTCGCCGCGATCTGGTCGCCCGAACACAAGATCGTCCTGGAGCGCCAGCTCTGGGTCGCCGTGCTCCGTGCCCAGAAGGATCTCGGCATCGACGTCCCCGACGGCGTCATCGAGGACTACCAGCGCGTCGTGGACGGTGGCGAGGAGAGCGTCGACCTGGCCTCCATCGCCGCCCGCGAGCGGGTCACCCGCCACGACGTGAAGGCGCGCATCGAGGAGTTCTGCGCGCTCGCCGGGCACGAGCACATCCACAAGGGAATGACCTCGCGCGACCTGACCGAGAACGTCGAGCAGCTCCAGGTCCTGCAGTCCCTCACCGTGATCCGTGATCGCGCCGTGGCCGCCCTGGCCCGCCTCGGCCGTCTGGCCACCGAGCACGAGACCACCGTGATGGCGGGCCGTTCGCACAACGTCGCCGCCCAGGCCACCACCCTCGGCAAGCGCTTCGCGACGATCGCCGACGAGATGCTCACCGGCGTCGCCCGGGTCGAGGACCTGATCGCGCGTTATCCGCTGCGCGGCATCAAGGGCCCGGTCGGGACCGCCCAGGACATGCTCGACCTGCTCGACGGCGACACCGCCAAGCTGGCCGAGCTCGAGTCCCGGGTCGCCGCGCACCTCGGCTTCGACAACGTGCTGACCAGCGTCGGCCAGGTCTATCCGCGCTCGCTCGACTTCGACGCCGTCTCCGCGCTGGTCCAGCTCGTCTCCGGCCCCTCCAACCTGGCCACCACGATCCGGCTGATGGCCGGCATCGAGCTGGTCACCGAGGGCTTCAAGGAGGGCCAGGTCGGCTCCTCGGCGATGCCGCACAAGATGAACACCCGCTCGTGCGAGCGGGTCAACGGCCTCGCCGTGATCCTCCGCGGTCACCTCTCGATGGTCAGCGAGCTCGCCGGCGACCAGTGGAACGAGGGCGACGTCTCCTGCTCCGTCGTACGCCGGGTCGCCCTGCCGGACGCGTTCTTCGCCGCCGACGGCCTCTTCCAGACCTTCCTCACCGTCCTCGACGAGTTCGGCGCCTTCCCGGCCGTGATCCAGCGCGAGCTCGATCGCTACCTGCCGTTCCTGGCCACCACCAAGGTGTTGATGTCCGCGGTCCGCAACGGGGTGGGCCGCGAGGCCGCCCACGAGGCGATCAAGGAGAACGCGGTCGGTGTCGCGCTCGAGATGCGCCAAGGCCTCGCCGTCAACGACCTCTTCGACCGGCTCGCCGCCGACGAGCGGCTCGGTCTCTCCAGGGACCAGATCGACGCCCTGGTCGCGGAACCGATCGCGTTCACCGGGGCTGCCGTCGACCAGGTTCAGGCCGTCGTACGCCGTGTCGCGGAGCTGGTGGACGAGCACCCGGCGGCCGCCGCCTACGCCCCCGGGGAGATCCTGTGACGGACATGACGCCCCCTCCCCACGGCGGGCAGCCCCAGGTTCCGGCACAGTTCCCGGGCCAGTTCCCCGGCCAGCCGTCCGGGCCGCCGTACCAGGGACCGCCGCCCGGACCGCACCAAGGACAGCATCAAGCGCAGCATCAAGCACCGGGCCAGCTCCCCCCGCCCGGATTCATCCGGGTGCACGCCTCGCACAACGTCTGGATGAGCATGGTCCCGCCGACCATCACAGTCGACTCCATGCCGGTCGCCCTGTTCCAGGGCCAGCAGGTGGTGCCGGTGGTTCCCGGCAACCACCTGGTCGCCGGGCACGGCCAGTGGATGTGGCAGTACGGCCGCGCCGAGCTCCCGGTCCACGTCCAGCAGGGCCAGACGGTCGACGTGCACTACAAGCTGCCGATGATCACCTTCATGAAGGGCGCGATCGGCTTCGGGCCGGTGAAGGCGCCCGGAAAGCTCGCGCTGGTGCTGCTGCTCACGGCCATCATCGCGATCCCGGTGCTGCTCATCCTCGTGGGTGTGCTCGCCTCCTGAGGGCTGTCCCGCCTGATCGGCCTGGCCCCGATCCGAACGAATCCGGACGGGCGTCTGCGTCGGGGGCGGCTTGCAATCCACCTTCGCACCTGTCACGGTCGATGAGTTTGGGACCAATCACTCGTGAAGGAGGATGACGCCCGATCTGGGGCGTCGTGACACAACGTGAGCATCAAGCAGGGTGGCCAGCCGCCCGAATCAGAGACCAACGAGGACCAGCATCCGGCCCTCGACTTCCTCCCTGTTGAGGAGGCACGCGACACCTCGAAGCTCGACTGGGTCGTGTTCGGTGTCACCGCGACGATTGCGATTGCGTTCCTGCTCTGGGGCTTCATCAGCGCCGCGTCCCTGCGTGAGGCATCGGGGGAGGGGCTCGCCTGGACGATGGACTACCTCGGCTGGGTCTTCATCCTGACCTCGTCGGCGTTCGTCGTCTTCGTGTTGTGGCTCGCCCTCGGCAAGTTCGGCAACATCCCGCTCGGCCGTGACGGTGAGGCGCCTGAGTTCCGGACCATCTCGTGGATCGCGATGATGTTCTCCGCGGGCATGGGCATCGGCCTGATGTTCTATGGCGTGAACGAGCCGCTCACCTTCTTCGCCGACAAGGCCGGCTACGGAGTCCCCGGCACCAGCTCGGCGGAGGTCGCCGAGCTGCAGCGAATCGCGATGGCGCAGACGCTCTTCCACTGGACGCTCCACCCGTGGGCGATCTATGCGGTGGTCGGTCTCGCCGTGGGCTACGGCGTGTTCCGCAAGGGCCGCCTGCAGCTGATCAGTGCCGTCTTCGAGCCGATCCTGGGCCAGCGCGTCCACGGCCCGGCTGGCAAGGTGATCGACATCCTGGCCATCTTCGCCACCCTCTTCGGCTCAGCGGCCTCGCTCGGCCTCGGTGCCCTGCAGATCAGCGCCGGGCTCGAGATCGTCGGCGGAATCGGCGCGGCCGGCAACGGCGTCCTGGTCGGGATCATCGTCGTACTGACGATCTGCTTCATCCTCTCCGCGGTCTCGGGTGTCTCCCGGGGCATCCAATACCTCTCCAACATCAACATGGTGCTGGCCCTGGTGCTCGCCGTCTTCGTCTTCGTGGTCGGCCCCACGCTGTTCATCCTCAACGTGATGCCCTCCGCGATCGCCGAGTATGTCGGCCAGATGCCTGAGATGGCCGGTCGCTCCAACGCCGAAGGCGCCACCACGGCCGCCTGGCTGAGCAGCTACACCGTCTTCTACTGGGCCTGGTGGATCTCCTGGACACCCTTCGTCGGGATGTTCATCGCGCGGATCTCGCGTGGTCGCACGATCCGGCAGTTCGTCACCGGCGTGCTGCTCGTGCCCAGCCTGGTCAGCCTGGTCTGGTTCGCGATCTTCGGTGGCAGCGCGATGAAGCTGCAGGAGCAGGGCAAGCCGATCTACAACAACGCCGACGGCACCGCCGCGGACGTCAACCACCAGCTGTTCAACCTGCTGGAGCAGTTCCCGCTGACCACGGTGGCCTCCATCCTGGTGATGGTCCTGGTCGGCATCTTCTTCGTCTCGGGTGCCGACGCGGCCTCGATCGTGATGGGGTCGCTCTCGCAGAACGGTGCCCTCGAGCCCAAGCGGCTCCCGGTCATCTTCTGGGGTTGCGCCACCGGTGGCGTCGCTGCGGTGATGCTGCTGGTCGGTGGCGAGAACGGCCTCGAGGGGTTGAAGACGATCACCATCCTTGCCGCGGTGCCGTTCGTCTTCGTGATGGTCGGAATGTGCGTGGCGCTGGTCAAGGACCTCAGCAACGACCCGCTGATCGTCCGTCGCCAGTACGCCGTGGAGGCGGTCACCCAGGCCGTCATCACCGGTGTCACCGAGCATGGTGACGACTTCGAGATCTCCGTCCAGGAGGCCGAGGTCACCACCGACCCCGCTGAGGTCGACGTGAAGAAGTCGACGACGCCAGCACAGACACCGCCCCCGGTGGGCTGAGCCAGCCCGCACCGGAGGACGTGGCCGCGACACGCCGTGAAGACGGCGTGTCGCGGTCATTTGTCAGTTTGTGGGGCGCACGTCCAGCACGACCTCGAACTCGAGCAGGTTCGCGCCCTGGGCGACCGGCTTGCCGTGCTCGCCGGAGTGCGCGGCCCGGGCGTCGCCGTCGCGCCATGCGGCGAACGACTCCTCGTCCTCCCACTGGGTGACGACGAAGTAGCGCTCCTCCCCGGCGACCGGGCGGAGCAGCTGGAAGCCGAGGAAGCCCGCGGCTGTGTCAATGGTGCCGGCGCGCGCGGAGAAGCGGCGCTCGAGCTCCTCGTGGGCCTGGGGCGGGACGTTGATGGCGTTGATCTTCACGATGGGCATGACACCAGCGTGGCAGAGCGCAACCGGGTCACACCAGCGCCCGTCCTCCGTGGGTGGCCAGCTTGCGGGCGACCGTGGCGAGGTCTGCGCGCCACACCGGTTCCGGACCTGGCGGCAGCATCGCGTCCCACTCGAGGGCCATCGAGCCACGGATCATCGGGAAGCGCGCCGGACGCGCGAGGAACCACGCGTGCATGTGCTCGGCGCCGTCGCCCCAGCGGCTCATGTGCACCCGGCCGATGTGCTCCATGTTCGACATGATCCGGGTCAGGATCACCGACAGCTGGCCGAACTCTGCGGCCTGGGTGTCATCGAGCTCGGTGAAGTCGAGGTGGTCGTTGCTGTTCAACCACAGCACCAGCGGGAACCCGCTGGGCGCGGCGGGCGCCTTCACGTGGAAGTTCCAGCTCTCCCAGATCCGCTGCGGGTCCGACTCACCCTCGTCGCAGAGCTTGCAGTCCACGCCGTCGCGGCCTTCGCGGGGCTCCTCGGCCGCGACCGGTTCGGGCAGCACCTTTGGCATCAGCTCGCCGTCGACCAGCTCCCACGGGAAGGTCTCCCAGTCGGCCACCGGGGGCATGGGCAGGCGACCGTCGGGACCGACAGCGGCCGCGACCCGGGCGTGGATCACTTCGGGGGACTCGGGCATGCGCTCAGCGTGCCATGACCAGCGTGCCATGACACGAGATGTCGGGCCTCGATAGGCTCCGGACATGCTGAACATCCCGGCCGCGCCGGCCATCGAGGGCACCACCCACCTCCACTCGGGCAAGGTCCGCGACCTCTACCGCATCGACGCCGGTGAGCACGCCGGCAACCTGTTGATGGTGGCCAGCGACCGGATCAGCGCCTATGACTTCGTGCTGTCCAGCACGATCCCGGACAAGGGGGAGATCCTCACCCGGATGTCCCTGTGGTGGTTCGAGACCCTCGGGGTCGACAACCACGTGGTCTCCACCGACGTGCCGGCCGAGGTCGCCGGCCGCGCGGTGATCTGCGAGAGCCTGGAGATGTTCCCGGTCGAGTGCGTGGCGCGGGGCTACCTGACCGGCTCCGGCCTGGCCGACTACCGCGGCAGTGGTGCCGTCTGCGGGGTCGAGCTCCCCGCCGGGCTCGAGGACGGCAGCCGCCTGGCGCAGCCGATCTTCACCCCGGCCACGAAGGCCGAGGTCGGCGACCACGACGAGAACGTCTCCTACCAGGCCGTGGAGTCCGCCGTCGGCGCCGAGGTCGCCTCCGAGCTGCGTGAGCGGACCCTTGCCATCTATCGAACGGCCGAGGAGATCGCCCGCGGCCGCGGGATCATCCTGGCCGACACCAAGTTCGAGTTCGGCGCCCGCGCCGACGGCACGATCGTGCTGGGCGACGAGGTGCTGACCCCGGACTCGTCGCGGTTCTGGCCGGCCGCCGAGTGGCAGCCCGGGCGGACCCAGCCGTCCTACGACAAGCAGAACGTGCGCAACTGGCTGACTTCGCCGGCGAGCGGCTGGGACAAGTCGTCCGGTGAGGAGCCGCCGGCCCTGCCCGACGAGGTGGTCGAGCTGACCCGCGCGAAGTATGTCGAGGCCTACGAGCTGCTCACCGGCAACCGCTGGTGAGCTTCACCCTCGACGTCGACTTCGCTGCCTCCCCGGCGGAGGCGTTCGCGCTGCTCTCCGATCCGGTACGCCGTCCCGAGTGGCAGTCGAGCCTGCGCACGGTGCAGGTGCTCACCGAGGGGCCACCCCGGGTGGGCACGCGCTGGCACGACGTGACCTGGCCCGGCCTGCGCCCGCTGATGGAGATCACCGTCTTCGAGCCGGAGCAGCGATGGGCCGAGCGTGGCACCTGGCGCGGCGTCACCGTCGACCTGCTGCTCGACTTCGTCGCCACCCCGACGGGCACCAGGGTGACCGCCACCTGCACGGCGTACGCCGTTGGCCTGCTGCGCCCGGTCGGCCCGGTGCTGGACCGACTCGGACCGCTGGCAGCCCGCGACGACCTGCGCCGGGCCGCCCGCATAGTCTCTGCCGCATGAACGACGCCGCACCCGAGGACATGCCCAAGGTCGAGATGTGGACCGACGGGGCCTGCAAGGGCAACCCCGGTGTCGGCGGGTGGGGAGCCTGGATGCGCTCCGGCGGCCACGAGCGCGAGCTCTTCGGTGGCGAGCTGATGACCACGAACAACAAGATGGAGCTCCAGGCTGTCATCGAGGGACTCACCGCACTCACCAAGCCGTGCGAGGTCACCCTGCACGTCGACTCGTCCTATGTGATGAACGGGATGAAGACCTGGATCGCCGGCTGGAAGAAGAACGGCTGGAAGACCTCGGCGAAGAAGCCGGTCAAGAACGTCGACCTGTGGCAGATGCTCGACGAGCAGGTCGCCCGGCACACGATCCACTGGATCTGGGTCAAGGGGCACTCCGGTGACCCGGGCAACGACCGCGCCGACGAGCTGGCCAACCGGGGCGTCGAGATGGTGCGCTCGGGCACCAGCTGACAGCGACGCACCCGACGGGTGTGCGTGCACGCCCCGACACCGCCAAGTTGCAGTGCCCGCATCGGTGACGTGGGGCACTGGTGCGAGATAGGTTCTGTCCATGAACCTCGCCTCGCTCCTCGAGAACTCAGCCCGTGACTTCGCCGACCGCGACGCCGTGGTCCTCGGTGACACCCGACTCAACTATGCCCAGGTCAACGGTGCGGCCAACCAGGTCGCCAACCTGCTCGTCGAGCGTGGCATCGAGCCCGGTGACAAGGTCGCCCTGACCTGTCCAAACCTGCCCTTCTTCACGATCGTCTACTACGGCATCCTCAAGGCCGGGGCGACCGTGGTGCCGCTGAACGTCCTGCTCAAGGGCCGCGAGATCGCCTACCACCTTGAGGACTCGGACGCGAAGGCCTACTTCTGCTTCGAGGGCACCGCGGACCTTCCGATGGCCAAGGAGGGCAGCGTCGGGTTCGAGCAGGTCGCAGGCTGTGAGTCGTTCTTCGTGATCACCGCCGACCCCGCTGCCGCGTCGCCGATCGAGGGTGCCGAGACGTTCGGCTCGGCCCTTGCCGGCAAGGCACCGGCCTTCGAGACGGTTGCGGCCGACTCCTCCGACACCGCGGTGATCCTCTACACCTCGGGCACCACCGGCCAGCCCAAGGGCGCCGAGTTGACGCACTCCAACATGATCTCGAACGCGCTCTCCGGTGAGCAGCTGTTCGGTGCCGACTCGGCCAACCCCGACACCTATCTGTGCGTGCTGCCGCTGTTCCACTCCTTCGGCCAGACCGTGATCCAGAACGGCGCCTTCGCCTTCGGCGGCACCGTCGTGATGCTGCCGCGGTTCGAGGCGCAGGCGGCGCTCGGGTTGATGCTCAAGGAGAAGGTCACCTTCTTCGCCGGTGTGCCGACGATGTACTGGGGCCTGCTCGGCGCACTCGAAGAAGGCGTGGACGTCAGTGCGCTCGCCAAGAACCTGCGCATCGCGGCGGCTGGCGGGTCCGCGCTCCCGGGTGAGGTGCACAAGAACTTCAAGGAGCGCTTCGGCGTCACGATCCTGGAGGGCTACGGGCTCTCGGAGACCTCGCCGGTCGCCTCCTTCTCGCCCTACGGCGAGGAGCCGCGGGTGGGATCGATCGGGCTGCCCATCCCGGGCGTCGAGATGAAGCTGATCAACGACGACTGGACCGACACCGCCGAGGGCGAGGAGTCGGTGGGCGAGATCGCCATCAAGGGACCGAACGTGATGAAGGGGTACTACGACCGTCCCGACGCCACCGCCGAGGCGATCCACGACGGCTGGTTCCGCTCCGGCGACCTGGCCCGCAAGGACGCCGACGGCTTCTACTACATCGTCGACCGGTCCAAGGACATGATCCTGCGCGGCGGCTTCAACATCTATCCGCGCGAGATCGAGGAGGTCCTGCTCTCGCACCCGGACGTCAGCCTCGCCGCCGTGATCGGCGTACCCCACGAGAGCCATGGCGAGGAGGTCAAGGCGGTGGTGATCCTCGAGGAGGGCGCGAGTGTCACCGCCGAGGAGCTGGTGGCGTGGGGCAAGGAGCAGTTCGCGGCCTACAAGTATCCGCGCATCGTCGAGATCGTGGACGCTCTGCCGATGACGGCCACGGGCAAGATCCTCAAGCGCGAGCTGAGCTAGTCACAAGAGTTTGCCGTCCACGTCGCCGGGTATGCACCTGTGATCAACACGTGTCGATGCTCGGCGCATCGCGGGAGGAGTTCCGGTGGCTGGAGAAGGAACCGAGGTCATCACCAACGATGTGACTCGGGCTGCTGCGCAGATCAAGGCGGCGGCCAAGGATGTCGCATCGGCCGATCCCAGTGAGGACCTCACCATCATCGGAACTGCCCTCCCGGGGAGCAAGAGCGCCACGGCGGCCACCACTTTGAGCACCACCTGGGAGAAGCGCTTCACGAACTGGAAGAAGGACGCCAAGGACCAGAGCGCCGAGATGGTCGCGAGTGCAGACACCTACGACCAGGCCGATGCGGACGTGAACCGCAACATGGGCCGACTGAAGCCGGAGCTGATCTGATGGGACTCACGGCCAAGACCCTGTTGAGCTGGACGCCCGCCGATCTGGCCGGCCTCGGCGACACGCTGGTGACCAAGCGCAAGACGTTGATCGACCTCAACGACGAGATCCTGGCGGCCGAGCCGCCGGAGACCTGGAGCGACGAGGCGGCGACTGCCGCGCGGACCAACCACAGTGATCTCTCCACCCGCCTGGCCGACATGGTGGCCGAGGTCTCCCAGGTCACCACTGAGGTCGACGAGGCGGAGATCTCCCTGACCAAGGCCAAGGCCGACCTCGAGTCCGCACTGGGCACCGCGCGAAGCCGCGGGATGACGGTGAATCTGACCACCGGGACGGTCAACCCTCCCGAGGGAGACACCGACGTGACGCAGGGCGAGGTCGACGAGATTGCCGCGCTCATCTCGGACGCACTCACCGACGCCGACAATGCCGACACCGCCCTGAGCGCGGTGCTCACTCGCGCCCACAACAGCTCCTACGACGGTGGTGACGGGTCGCTTGCGGACGCTGCCCTGCCCGCGCACATGCGCGACATGACCGATGCCGAGCTGGTCCAATATGCGCTGGACCACCCCGACCAGGTCGACAACTTCATCTCGGCCTACCCCGAGCGTGTTCGCCAGGACCTCGGCGACAAGTTGGGCGAGATGGGGACCGACATCGCCGACAACGGCAGCGACGACTACCCGGCGTACGTCGATCTGCTCGAGGCCTATGGTGACGACGAGGTCGTGGCGACGAGCCAGCTCGAGACGATGGGGCCGGAGAACTTCATCGACCTGAGCGGCCGGATCATCGGTGCCGACACCGACGACTCCACCAAGAGCGACCTGCAGAAGGCCCTGGGCAACGTGTTGGCCAACGGCACCCGGGGGACGGCTGCGACAGATGACACCGGCAGCCCGAGCCACGTCTCCTCCGACTGGATCGACGCCCTGCTCGAGCGTGGCGAGGAACGGATCCCGATCCCGGGGATGGACTCCGACGGTGGCAAGCACACCTACATTCGCGGCTACCAGCTGCTCGGTCCCCTCCTCGGCACCGGCGACCATGGCGAGGGGTTCCTCGACCGCGTGGGCGACGGGATGTATGAGTTCGAGCGGGAGTGGGTCAAGGAGCACGGCAACACGCCGTGGGGTCAGGTCACCCAAGCCATTGACGGCCCGGGTGCGGGCACTCGCGCCGGCTACATCCCCAACCCTCCCCTCGACATCGACTTCACCGACGGTTCTGGCACCGACAAGCCGCTGGGCCACGATCCGATGGCCGGCCTGATGGAGGCGCTGACCCGCAACCCTGAAGCGGCCCGCGAGTTCTTCGCGCCCAGTGATCATGACGACTCCAACGGGCTGGAGCGCGTGGACTACCTGCTCACCGACCGCGACTGGCCCCAAGGGTTCGCCGTCGACATGGAGGCCGACGACTACCGCCACGAGTTCCCCTCGAGCATGTCCACCCTGGGTGATGCGCTCGAGGCCGCGACCACGGTCGATGCCAACGACCGCTCGGTGCTCATCGTGGAGTCGATCGTCGACGAGACCTACACCGACTTCACGAGCGAGGGGAAGCAGGGGAAGTTCTCCGAGGAGAACACCCTGGATCCCTCGGTTCGCGAGCAGCTGTCCCGGGTCCTGGGTCGCTACATGCCGTCGGTGCACACAGCGCTGGGCTCTGACCCCAGCGCGGGTGACCTGACGCCCGGCTATGTCTTCGACGACGCTCGGTTCAACACGGGGGGAGAGGACGGTGGGAACGCCACGCGATTCGTGCTCGCTGAGCTGGCCAAGGACGCGGAGGGTCGCGAGATCCTGCGCGGGATGTCGAACGCCACCGCACTGGACGCGCTCAACGGACGACTTCACGGGGTGGACACCCCCGGGTCGGCCGAGACGGACATCGATCCGGTCGCGCGGGTCAACGGCGAGGTCCTCGGCTCGATCGACTTCGGGGCATCCACTGAGATCGCCCAGGACAACCTCAGCAAGGACGAGGCGTACAACGCTCGGATAGATGGCTACGTCGATCTGGGCACAGCGGTGCTCGGCGAGCTCGACCCCGGCAAGGTGCCGCTGACGGGCTATCTCACCGATCAGGTGGCGGAGGCCATCAAGGAGGGGCTGCACCAGGACAGCACCGGCGAGACCAACCTGCTCACCAGCAGGCTCTTCGAGGGATCGCACGAGGCCAATGCCCACTTGGTTCGTGACGCCTACTGGCACAACATGCCCGCCGAGGCCTATCCGGAGGGCATGGGGCCCAAGACGAACCTCGATGACCTGACCCCGGAGCAGCAGCGGAAATACTCGGAGTGGCTCACCACCAGCGACTGGGGTCAGCGGCTCGACACCGAGATGGGTCGTGCCGGCGACAGCACGGACGACGGGCGGGAGCGGGCCAAGTCCCGGCTGGAGAACTACTGATCGGCGGTCGTCGGGATCCTCGAGCGCGAGCTGGGCTGAGGCCACACATCCTGACCCGACGCCCGCAGGCAGGGGGTGGCCAGCATGCGGCGGCGAACGTACGATCGACAGCGATGACTCCTCTCGGCTCGGTTCCGACCCGTCGTCGTCGGGTGCGGTGCACCCGGCTGGTGGCGGCGCTGGTCAGTGTCCTGGTGATCGGCATGCCGCCGCCCGGGACTGCGGCGCCGATCCCTTACCGACCCAATGACAAGCCGTTCGTCTATGCCACCGGCGAGCACCGTCCGGCCGACGCGACCAAGCCGCTGTGGAGCTCCTACGGCTCGCGGAGCTCGAAGTCGCGAGTCGTCTACCTGGTCGGCGACTCGATGGCGGCCCAGCACGCCGATGGCCTGCGGGCGGCCACGAAGTCGCGTGGTTGGGGCTTCAAGCCGCGCACCCGGTCGGGCCGGCCGTTCATCCTGCCCGCCGCCGACTCCTACAACAAGGCGCTCTATCGCCAGATCCACCGCGACCGCGCCCGGCGCCCGATCGTGGTCCTCTCAGGGATCAGGAGCTCGCGCGCGCAGTTGAACGGGACCCTGTGGCGGTTGCGCTACGTGGGTGCCGACGTGGTCTTCGCGACCGCGACGACGCTGAGTCGCACCACCTCGGCCAGCTCCACGGCGCCGATGCGCACGGTGGCAAGGGAGAAGGACGTGCCGCTGCTGGAGACCGACGAGATCGCCGATCGCGGGTATGTCCAGAAGGGCGTGGTGGTCTGGCGGGGTGTCGGCAACCACACCACCGGCTCCTTCTCGCGCAGGCTCCTGACCTGGCATGACAACAAGCTGATCGGTCGCGCCTGAGCGCACGCCGCTGCCGCTGGCCCAGCACGTGACCAGCATGTGACCGGCAACTGACCGGTCGATGACCCGTCGGCTGATCGGCAGCCCTGCCGCCGACCTGGCACCGTCCGCCGCCGATCTGGCGCCGCCTCCCGCGCTCCGTGGTCCCCGACGACGAATGGGCGCCCGTGCCCGACCTTGTTATGGTGCGCCAGCAGCATTGAACTTTGTACAACACAACAGTGAATTGAGGCGGATGCCGCGGGAACCATGCCTGTCCACCCGACAACTCTCGACATTTTGGGAGGTGACGCGTTGAACGCGTCAGAGATGGAACAGTTCGGCATCCCCTTGGTGGTGTTGCTGCTGGTGATCTTCTATGGGGGGACCTTCTGGATCTCCCTCAGCATCGGCAAGAAGAACGAGAACGCCGACGGTTACATGACCGCCGGGAACGACATCGGATTCGGCATCTCCGCCGCGAGCATGACGGCCACCTGGATCTGGGCATCGTCGATGTATGCCTCGGCCACCTCCGGCTACACCTACGGGATCTCCGGCCCCATCCACTACGGGCTGTGGGGTGCGTTGATGATCCTGTTCATCTATCCCTTCGGCAAGCGGATCCGTGAGGTCGCGCCGAAGGCGCACACCCTCGCCGAGGTGATGCACGCGCGGCACGGGGCCTCGAGCCAGTTGCTGCTGGCCGGCTCCAACGTGGTCGGTTCCCTGATCAGCCTGATGTCGAACTTCCTGGCCGGTGGCCTGCTGATCGCCCTGCTCTCCCCGTTCAACTTCGTCCAGGGCGTCTTCATCGTCGCGCTCGGCGTGCTGCTCTACTCGCTGTGGTCCGGCTTCCGTGCCTCGGTGCTGACCGACTTCGTGCAGGTCGCGGCGATGCTCGGGGCGGTGGCCATCCTGGTTCCGGTCATCTTCTTCTCCGCGGGCTTCCCGGCGGCCTTCGAGACCGGTGCGGGCAACCTGACCGCGCACCAGTCGAACTTCTTCTCCAGCGAGGCATTCCTCAACCAGGGTGCGCCATACATCGCCGCAGTCCTGGCCTATGCGATCGGCAACCAGACCATCGCGCAGCGGCTGTTCGCGGTGCGCGAGAGCCTGATCAAGCCGACCTTCATCACGGCGACCATCGGCTATGGAGCGATGGTGATCGGGGTCGGGATGCTCGGCGTGCTCGCGCTCTACCTCGACATCGACGTGCTGGAGGGGGACGTGAACAACATTGTCCCGCAGATGGCCTCGTCCTACCTGCCGCTGGCCCTGCTGGTGCTGTTCTTCATCATGATCATCGGCGCGCTCTCCTCGACCGCGGACTCGGACCTCTCGGCCCTTTCCTCGATCGTGATGGCCGACATCTATGGCCAGAACATCGCCGGCAAGGAGAACGCCGACCCGAAGACGATGCTGCTGATCGGGCGGATCACGATGGTGGTCGCCACCGCGATCGCGATCGCGCTGGCCAGCCTCAAGCTCGACATCCTCGACCTGCTGGTCTTCGTCGGGGCCCTCTGGGGTGCGCTGGTCTTCCCGGTGATCGCCAGCTTCTACTGGCGCAAGGTCACCAACTCCGCCTTCACCGTCTCGGTGATCGCGGCGCTGGCCACCTTCATCCCGGTCCGCTTCGGGTGGATCCCGATGGACGGCGTGGCGGGCATCGTGGTCGACCTGCTCAACGTCGTCGGGATCGGCGTCGTCGCAGGGCTGATGGTCTTCGGCTTCCTCGGCCAGCGGGTCGCCCTCATCGTCGGCGTCCTCGCCGCCGTGGTGTCGGGACCGTTCGTGATCGGGTTCCTGCACGACTACGCCACGTTGAGTGGATCGCTCGTCGCCTACGCGGTGAGCACGATCGTCTGCGCGGCCATGTCGTTCCGTTCCGAGATGGAGTTTGACTTCGCGCTGATCAAGCAGCGGACCGGCGACTTCGACACCGGCGAGCAGGCAGCGGTGCCTGACGCCGGCGACGAGCCGCTGCCCGCAGGAAAGGCAGGCAAGTGATGGATGCAACCGCACTGGCACTCACCATCTATGTGCTGATCTGGCCGATCATCGTGGCGATCGTGCTCGCCGTCATCGGCGGTGCGTTCTTCCGCGAGTGGGCGCAGGCCCGCCGTGACGGCCGTCCGATGATCTGAGCAACGTGCGGCCTCGGGTGACCACCGTGACAACCACCGTGGTCACCCGAGGCCCGCCAGCGGCTCAGGCCCAACTAGACTGACCCCTGTTCGCGCAACCACCCCGTGCACCTAGGAGCCTCCCGTGGCCCGAGTCGTCGTCGACGTCATGCTCAAGCCCGAAATCCTCGATCCCCAGGGCAAGGCCGTCCACGGTGCGCTGCCGCGGCTCGGCTTCGGCGGCATCGTCGACGTCCGCCAGGGCAAGCGTTTCGAGCTCGAGATCGAGGGCGAGGCCACCGAGGAGCGCCTCGCCGAGGTGCACAAGATCGCCGAGACGCTGCTGTCCAACCCGGTGATCGAGGACTACGCGATCCACGTCGAGGGCGCCACCGCCAGCGGAAAGCACACCGCCTGATGTCCCGCATCGGTGTCGTCACCTTCCCCGGTTCGCTCGACGACGTCGACGCCCGCCGCGCGGTCCGGATCGGTGGCGGCGACGCCGTCGCGCTCTGGCACGGCGACGAGGACCTCCAGGGCGTGGACGCGGTCGTCCTTCCGGGGGGCTTCTCCTACGGCGACTACCTGCGTTGCGGTGCGATCTCCCGCTTCTCGCCGATGATGACCGTGATCATCGAGGCGGCCGGCAAGGGCATGCCCGTGCTCGGCATCTGCAACGGCTTCCAGATCCTCTGCGAGTCCCACCTGCTGCCCGGCGCACTGATCCGCAACGACCACCGCAAGTTCGTCTGCCGTGACCAGCAGCTGCGCATCGAGAACAACCGCACCCCGTGGACCTCGGCCTTCGCCGAGGGCGCCGAGATCACCGTGGTCCTCAAGAACGGCGAGGGCTCGTACGTCGCCGACGCGGCCACCCTGGACCGGCTCGAGGGCGAGGGGCGCGTGGTCGCTCGCTACCTGGGCGGCAACCCGAACGGCTCGCTGCGCGACATCGCCGGCGTGAGCAACGAGGCCGGCAACGTGGTCGGCCTGATGCCTCACCCCGAGCACGCGATCGAGGACCTGACCGGTCCCGGCACCGACGGGCTCGGCTTCTTCACCTCGCTCGCCGAGA
Source organism: Nocardioides daedukensis (assembly GCF_013408415.1). Lineage (NCBI taxonomy): Bacteria > Bacillati > Actinomycetota > Actinomycetes > Propionibacteriales > Nocardioidaceae > Nocardioides > Nocardioides daedukensis. The sequence goes on from NZ_JACCAA010000001.1 coordinate 2,649,492, forward strand.
GGGTGTTTGCGTGAGCAACACCGAGACGGCCGTCCAGCAGACGTCCGCCAAGAGCGGACCGCGCACGCTGTTCGTGCGACTCGGCGCGCTGGAGGCGTTCACCTGGGCCGGGCTGCTGGTCGGCATGTTCCTGAAATATGTCACCGAGACCACCGAGCTCGCCGTCCGGATCTTCGGTGGCCTGCACGGCTTCGTGTTCCTCGCCTACTGCGTGATGGCGGTCCTGGTCGGGATCGACTCCCGATGGAAGCTGACCCGCCACGCGACCGCACTGGTCGCCGCGGTGGTCCCGTTCCTCACCCTGTGGACCACGGTCAAGGTCGAGCGTGGCGACTGGGGTGTGGAGCCTGCCTGGCGTCTGCGCACCGAGCAGCCGACCGGTCCCCTCGAGCGGGTCACGGCCACCGTCGTGCGCAACCCGGTCAAGGGCGTGGTCGTCATCCTGGCCCTGGTCGCGGTGTTGTTCGTCGTGCTGCTGTTCGTGGGCCCACCCGGCAAGTAGCCGACCTGCTTCGGTCCGCGGGCGTCGTCGTACCCGTTCCGTGCAGCCGAGGCGGGATTCGTCGGCCGCGACTCAGCGCTTGGAGAGCCCCCGGCCCAGCAGTCGCCAACCTTCGGTGTTGATCACGCCGGACTGACGCGCGTTGATGTTGTCCTGCCACAGCTTCGCGGCCTTCTCGGTGGCGGCGTCGAAGGTCCCCGTGGTCGGGACGTGGTTGGCCGTGGCTGCGGTCAGGGTGCGCTGCAGTCGGCTGATCGCCGGCGAGGTGTGTCCGCGCTTGACGGTGCGGGTGCCGCCGTCGCTGAGCAGCATCATCCAGAACCGTCGTGTCCAGGTGCTGGCAGGCGTGGCGCCCTTGGCGCTCTGGAACTTGTACTGCGCGCGACGGACCCCGACGTCGAAGATCCCGTCGATCTTGCCCCAGTAGAGGCGCTTGGAGCGCAGCAGGCACTGGAGGGCGAGCACCGAGGCCTTGTCGTTGTCGCGGGTGGCCGAGAGCGTGCGGTACGTCGACAGGTTGATGTCCACGCCCGAGCACGTCGTGCCCTCCCGATAGCGGAGCGAGCCGCGACCCAGGCTCATCCAGTTGCTGTCGATGTTGATCGTGGTCGCGCCCCACTTCTCGTTGTGGCCGCCCTTGTACTGCTTGACGCGGCGGTGCGGCATCCAGCCGCTGTTGGAGATGTAGGACGTGGTCAGGTTCGCCTTGCCGTCCCAGCGAGCGATCCAGATCGCGTCGGGGAGCTCGATCACCCGGGGACCGTTGATGCGGACGTCGTCGAGCATCTTGATGCCCGAGGACGCGCTCGAGTAGACGCCCGACTTCCAGCCCTTGTCGTGCAGCCGCTGGGTCCAGGCGTGCAGGAAGCGGATCGCCGACTCGCGGCAGGTGGTCTTGTCGATGTCGAAGGCCTCGAGGTCGTACCAGAGCGTGCTGCCCTTGGTGATGCCGAGACCGGTCGCGGCGGTGATCGCCTTGTCCACCTCGCGGCGTGCCTGCAGCTTGGCCGTGGCATAGGCGTTCCACTTCGAGGCGCTGATCACCTCGTCGTTGCCGTAGCGCGGGAAGGACGTGGAGCAGCTGGCCTGCGGGCCGAGCGTGATCGGGAGCAGGACCCAGCGGTTCGCGAGCTGCTTGGTCACCCAGGTCCTGGTCAGGTTCGGCTGGCTGCGGCAACCACGCGAGTCGCCGGAGATGTAGATGCCGACGGCGGAGAACGGCGAGTTCTCCATCCAGTCGTCCATCGCACTCTGGGTCGGTGCGACGCACTGGTCGAACCCATATCCGGTGAAGTTCCCGGGGGTGACCCGGTTGTCGGCGTGGGCGGGTGCCGCCAGGGCGAACGAGGTGAGCATCGCGCTGCAGATGGCAGCGGACAACAGGGCAATGAGGGGGCGCATCAGGGACTCCAAGGGGAAGGCTCGGGTGACCTTAACCCCACGAGTCACACCCGTAACAGTCCTCGCGTTGAACTACAGATCTGTAATTCATCGGCTCCCGGGTGCCGCGAGACCGGGGCCGCCACCAGACGGCGTACGGCTTAGGATTGCGCCGTGCCTGAGACTTCCCGCCCTGTCCTCGACACCGTCGCTGTCGCCGCCGAAGATCCCCAGCGCGAGCAGCCCTGGTCCGACCTCGGGTTGAAGCCGGACGAGTACGCCGAGATCCGTGAGATCCTCGGCCGTCGTCCCACCAGCTCCGAGCTGGCGATGTATTCGGTGATGTGGTCCGAGCACTGCTCCTACAAGTCGACCAAGGTGCACCTCAAGCAATTCAGCGAGGTGCCGCAGGAGACCCCGGTCGGCAAGATGCTGGCCGGCATCGGCGAGAACGCCGGCGTGATCGACATCGGTCAGGGCTATGCCGTCACCTTCAAGGTGGAGTCGCACAACCACCCCTCGTTCGTGGAGCCCTACCAGGGCGCCGCGACCGGCATCGGCGGCATCGTCCGCGACATCCTCGCAATGGGCGCGCGCCCGGTCGCCGTGATGGACCCGCTCCGCTTCGGCCCGCTCGACGCCGACGACACCCACCGCGTGCTGCCCGGGATCGTGGCCGGCGTCGGTGGCTACGGCAACTGCCTCGGCCTGCCCAACATCGGCGGCGAGGCGGTCTTCGACGAGACCTACCTCGGCAACCCGCTGGTCAACGCTCTCTGCGTCGGCGTGCTCCGCCACGAGGACCTGCACCTGGCCAAGGCATCCGGTGTCGGCAACCAGGTCATCTTGTACGGCGCCCGCACCGGCGGCGACGGCATCGGCGGCGTCTCGGTGCTCGCCTCGGAGACCTTCGACGAGGGTGGGCCTGCCAAGCGTCCCGCCGTCCAGGTCGGCGACCCGTTCATGGAGAAGCTGCTGATCGAGTGCACGCTCGAGCTGTTCGCCGCCAAGGTCGTCGCCGGCATCCAGGACCTCGGCGGTGCCGGCCTGTCCTGCGCCACCTCCGAGCTGGCCTCGGCCGGTGACGGCGGCATGTCGGTCCACCTGGACCGGGTCCCGCTGCGCGACTCCACGCTCTCGCCCGAAGAGATCCTGATGAGCGAGTCCCAGGAGCGGATGATGGCCGTCGTCGAGCCCGACGACGTCGCCGCCTTCATGGCGATCTGCGCGAAGTGGGACGTCGAGGCCGTCGTGATCGGCGAGGTCACCGACACCGGTCGCCTCGAGATCGACTGGCACGGCGAGCGCGTCGTCGACGTACCCCCGCGCTCGGTCGCCCACGACGGACCGACCTACAACCGCCCCTACGCCCGCCCCGAGTGGCAGGACGCGCTCCAGGCCGATGGCGCCGAGGCGCTTGCCCGCCCGGGGACCGGTGACGAGCTCAAGGCCACGCTGCTGCAGCTGATCGCCTCGCCGAACCTGTGCGACAAGTCCTGGATCACCGACCAGTACGACCGCTACGTCCAGGGCAACACCGTGCTCGCGCAGCCGTCCGACTCCGGGATGATCCGCGTCGACGACCAGACCAACCTCGGCGTCGCCGTCTCCACCGACTGCAACGGTCGCTTCGCCAAGCTCGACCCCTATGCCGGTGCGCAGCTGGCGCTGGCCGAGTCCTACCGCAACGTGTCGACCGGCGGCGCGGTGCCGATGGCGATCTCCGACTGCCTCAACTTCGGCTCGCCCGAGGACCCGGACGTGATGTGGCAGTTCGCCGAGGCCTGCCGTGGCCTCAAGGACGCCTGCCTCGAGCTCGGCATCCCGGTCACCGGCGGCAACGTGAGCCTCTACAACCAGACCGGTGAGACCGCGATCCTGCCGACCCCGGTGGTGGCCGTCCTCGGTGTGATCGAGGACGTCACCAAGCGCACCCCGACCGGCTTCGTCGCCGAGGGCGAGCAGATCTTCCTGCTCGGCCAGACCCGCGAGGAGCTCTCCGGCTCGGAATGGGCACACGTCGTGCACGGCCACCTCGGGGGTCGACCGCCGGTCGTCGACCTGGCCGCCGAGCGGGCACTGAGCCAGTTGCTCGTCGCCGGCACCGGGCTGCTCACCTCGGCCCACGACCTCTCCGACGGTGGCCTGGCCATCGCCCTGGCGGAGTCCGCGATCCGCAACGGCATCGGCGCCTCGGTGGCGCTCGCCGGCGACGCGTTCGTCGACCTGTACGCCGAGTCCGCAGCGCGGGCGGTCGTCACCGTGCGTGACACCGACGCCGACGCCCTGGTCGCCCTGGCCGAGCAGCACGGCGTACCCCTCACCCCGCTGGGTCGCACCGGCGGTTCCGTGCTCGCCGTCGAGGGCCAGTTCGAGGTGCCTGTCGCCGAGGTCCGTGAGGCCTGGACGGCGACGTTGCCGGCTGCCCTGGCCTGATCCTCACTACCGGCGTTCCACGCCCACAGTTCCCCGACCGGATACCCGGTCGGGGAGCTGTGGCGTTCAGGCCGACAACCGGGTCAGGACGAGTTGCGCATCGCCCGCAGCCCGATCCCGATCCCGAGTGCTGCCACGAGGCCCGCACCCAGGAATCCCTGGCCGATCGTGGCCATCGGCCAGTCCCCGGCGAAGAGCGCTCGGCTCGCCTCCACCACATAGGTCAGCGGGTTGAGGTCGGAGGCGGTCTGCAGCCATCCCGGTGCACCGTCGAGGGGGAGCAGGATCCCGGCCAGCAGCAGCACCGGGAAGATCACCGTCTGCTGGACGGTCCAGAAGACCCACTCGTTGTCCTTGGCGGCGAGGGCCAGGGCGAACGACAGCGACCCGATGCCGATGGAGAAGAGCGACAGGAGCGCCACGGCGACGAGCACTCCCGGCAGGTGCAGGTCGAAGCTGAACGGCGTCACGATGACCAGGATGATCGCCGTCTGCATCAGCATCGGCACGACCTCCTTCAATGCTCGCCCGACCAGGAGTGCCGAACGGTTCAGCGGCGAGACCAGCAGTCGCTCGTGGGAGCCGGTCATCATCTCCGTGGTCAGCGCCGACCCGGTGAAGGACGCGCCCATCAGGCAGGTCATCGCCACAATCCCGGGCACGAACCACTGCAGGGCCGACCCGTCCGGGGTGCTCGGCAGCAAGGGGGCGAAGAGGCCGAGGAAGACCAGCGGCTGCACCATCGCGAAGAGCACCGAGGCCGGTTCCCGCACGAGTGGCTTGAGCTCGCGGGTCATCACGTTCCACGTGTCGGCGAGGAAACCGGGATCCTTCGTGGGAACAGCGCGCGGGGTGGTCAGGGTGCTCGGGTCGGTGGTGGTCAGGGTGCTCATGCTGCGGTCTCCTCGGTGGCGGTGGGCCGGTTGTTGTTGTTGGGCCCGTCGTTGTTGGGCTCGTCGTGCGTGGTCGAGTCATCGGCAGTCGGGGAACCCGCGCCCTCCGAGGCCTCCCGCAGGCTGCGTCCGGTGAGGTCCAGGAACACGTCGTCCAGCGTCGGCCGGGAGACCTCCATGGAACAGGCCACGACGCCGCGCGAGTGCAGGTCATGGATCAGGTGCGGCGCCAGCTCGTGGCCACCGGTCACGCGGAGCTCGACGGCCGCGCCCTCACGGCGTACGACGGCTCCCGCCACGCCTCCGGCCAGGTTGCCGGCCCGCTCCGCTGCCACGCCCGCGTCCTCGGCGTCGGTGAAACCGAGCAGGATCCGATCACCCAACCGGGACTTGAGGGAGAACGCGGTGTCGTCGGCGATCACGCTGCCGTGGTCGATCACGATCACCCGCTCGGCCAGGGCGTCGGCCTCCTCGAGATAGTGCGTGGTGAGCACGATCGTGGACCCGGTCTCGGCATGCAGCTTCTGCACCAGTGACTGCAGGTTGGCGCGGTTCTGCGGGTCCAGTCCGGTCGACGGCTCGTCGAGGAAGAGCACCCGGGGTGTGTGCACCAGCCCCATCGCTATGTCGAGGCGTCGGCGCTGTCCGCCGGAGAGCGTCATCACCGTGCGGTCGGCGACGGCCGAGAGGTCGAGGTCGGCGACCAGCTCGTCGGCGCGAGCGCGCGCCGACGCCCGCGACAGGCCGTGGGCCCGCCCCTGCGAGACGAGCTCGTCACGCCCGCGTTGCTGGTGCCCCGCGCCATTGCCCTGACCGACGTAGCCGATCGAGCGGCGTACCTGGCGCTGCTCGTCGACCACATCGTGTCCCGCCACGCTCGCCGTTCCGGAGGTCGGTGGGATCAACGTGGTCAGCATGCGCAGCGTGGTCGACTTCCCTGCGCCGTTGGGGCCGAGGAAGGCGACGAGCTCGCCCTGCCCGATCTCGAGATCGAGGCCGCGAACGGCCTCGACCGTGTGGTTGCGTGTGGTGAACGTCCGGGTGAGGTTCTTGGTGACGATCACTGGTCCGGTCATCTGGTTCGGTGTCATGTCCCGAACGATTCCGTGGCTTGCGGCCACATCTTGACCGCAATCAGATTTACTCTGGATCCATGTCCACCAGCGCCCGCATGTTGCGTCTCCTCTCCCTGCTGCAGACCCACCGTTATTGGCCCGGCGGCGAGCTCGCCGATCGGCTCGAGGTCAGCCCGCGGACGCTGCGCCGCGACATCGATCGGCTGCGCGAGCTCGGCTATCCGGTCGACGCCGCTCGCGGGGTGACCGGTGGCTACCAGCTCCAGGTCGGCACCACGTTGCCTCCGTTGCTGCTCGAGGACGACGAGGCCGTCGCGATCGCGGTCGGTCTGCGTACCGCCGCGGCCGGTGCTGTCGCCGGGGTCGAGGAGACCTCGCTGCAGGCACTGACCAAGCTGATTTCCCTGATGCCGCCACGGCTGCGTCGTCGGATGGACGCGCTCACCTCGCAGACCATCCCTGCCCCGTCCCATGCTCCGCCGATCGACGCGGCCACGCTCACCACGCTGGCCCAGGGCTGCCGGGACTCCGAAGCGGTGCGCTTCGGCTACACCGCGCGCGAGTCGGACCCCACCCGTCGCCACGTCGAGCCGCACCGCCTCGTCTCGATGGGCCGCCGGTGGTACCTCGTCGGCTATGACCGCGACCGCCAGGACTGGCGTTCCTTCCGCGTCGATCGAGCCAGCGACGTCGCCCTCACCGGTGCCCGCTTCCGCCAGCGGGAGCTGCCGGCCGAGGATGCGCTCGCGTTCGTGCGCAGCGGCTTTCGCCAGATCCCGAGGCGGCACGACGTCCGGGTGCGGTTCGCCTGCGACGCGGCCACGGTGGACGCCGTGGTCGGCCGATGGGGAGATCTCGTCGAGAGCGAGGGATCGACGGTGCTGACGATGCAGGCCGACGACCTCTTCTGGCCGCTGGCGGTGCTGGCCTCGGTCGACGCCGAGTTCACCGTTGAGGAGCCCGAAGAGCTGCGCGAGGCGGTACGTCGTACCGCCTCGCGCTTTGCTGCTGCGGGGGAGCGTCCTCGAGCGACCAACTGATGGGTTGGGAGCTGGGGCGGAACCAACTGATGGGTTGGGAGCCGGGGCGGAACTAACTGATGGATTGGGAGCCCCCGAGGGCCCGATTGAGCGACCAAAGCATCAGTTACCTGGCAGGGGCCGCCCAACCCATCAGTTACGCGGCACCGACCCCGCCCAACCCATCAGTTACGCGGCACCGACCGCCCAACCCATCAGTTGCGCGTCAATCAGTCGATGACCTGATCGGTCGTGGCGTCGTCGTCGAGCCAGCCGTCCTGGTCCTCGTACTCGAAGTGCTCGGCGGCTGCGTCCTTGTCGCCCTTGCCGCGCCCGCGTCCGGCAGCACCGCTACCGGGGAGCATCCCGCGGCCCGCGGCACCGGTCGAGCGGCCACCGGGCGCGCCGCGCCCGCCGCTGCCGGGAACGCCCTTGCCGTTCGCGCCACCGGTGCCGGGCATCATCGGGGTCCGGCCGCCGGCTGCGCCACGGATGCTGGCCGAGCCACGACCGGACGAGGTGGTGCCTCGGCCGGAACCTGCGGCGCCGCCGCGACCTGCGCCGCCGCTTCCGGGAACCATCCCGTTGCGACCCAGGGCGCCACTCGCCGCGCCACGGGCGCTCGCCGAGCGACCCAGGGTGGCCTTGGTGGACTTGGCCGGCGCATTGGTGCCCGGCGTCATGCCGCGCCCCGACATCGCTCCGGGCCGGCTGGCCGCGATCGCACCGGCACCGGCCACTGCCGCTCCGCCGATGGCACCGGCGACGCCCGGTCCGACGCCCGCGGTGCTGCCCGTGCTCGGCTGTACCGAGGGGCCCGGCGTGCCGGTCGTCGGGACCTGGCCGGGGGTCGGCCCCTGAAGGTTGCCGGTCTCTGTCTCCGGGTGCGGGTTGATCGTCGGAGGCGTCGTCACGACAGGGGGCTGCTGGGTCGGCGGGGTCGAGTGGATGCCGGTGTCGACGACCTGGCTCTGGCTGCTCTGGGCCAAGGTCGCGTGCGGCCGCGAGCTCGGGACGCTCTGCCCCTGTGACAACGGCCCGCTCGGGGAGCTTCCCGTCGGCTGGGGACGGTCCACGGGCGGTTCGCCCGCGATCTCGCGGAAGACGTCGCTCGAGGAGGTGACCCTGGACTCGAAGTCGCGCAGGATCTGCCCGGCGCGGGCGTTCCGGTTCTGCTTCTGCTGCTCGTGGACGAGCTTCTGCGCCGCTCCGGAGAGGCTCACCGCCGCCACGGGGCCGGGTTCGGCCACGGTGACCGTGGGCATGCCGCCCCAGCTGGTCCGGGCGTCGTCGATCGCGGTGAGCACGTTGTCGAGCGCGGTGACCGCCTTGTCGACCTCCGCGATCCGGGGCTCCAGCGAGTCCACCACCGCCATGTAGGCAGCCGCGGCCCTGTCGCCCGGCCCGTCGCCGTTGCTCTGGCCGAACAGGGTCCGCAACGAGTCGGCCTGGGTCTTGAGGTCGTCACGTGCCGAGACCAGGGAGGTCTTCCCCTGCTTCCAGCGGTCCCTGGTCTCCTCCAGGGACGTCGTGCCAGCCATGAAGATGCTGTAGAGCTTCTCCTCGTTGGGGCCACTCCATGTGCGGGGGCCACCTCCACCGTCACTGATCGTGTACATGCTGGGGTGATTCCTTCCGCCGAGTCAGAGAGCCCTCGCTGGCTCCGGAATAGTCGATACCCGACCTCGTGGGAGCCAAACCCCGCGAGCGGGGATACTTGGAGGATGGCACGACGACTGGTCCCGGCGGAACCCTCCGCGGTGGCCCTGGCCCTCTCCCGACGCGAGCCTGCGGACATGCGGCTGCTCACCAAGCACTTCCTCGCGGTGCTCGAGCAGCGCGCCCCAGGAAACTCGGTGGAGGTGCGCGTCCCGCCCTGGGCCGCGGTCCAGGTGATCGAGGGCGTGCGGCACAAGCGGGGTACGCCGCCTGCCGTCGTCGAGCTCGATCCGGCGACGTGGGTGGCCCTCGCCGTGGGGGAGGAGACCTTCGCCGACGCCGAGGGCGATGGTCGGGTCCGGGCGAGTGGTGAGCGGGCCGACCTGACGGCATACCTGCCCCTGGCTTGAGGTCCGCGGCTCGGGACTTCCGGTGAAACTGCTGCGACAGGGCACCCATCGGCCTGCGATCATGGGGCGGTGCGCCGAATCAAGCAGAGCCAGAAGCTGAAGAACGTCCGCTACGACGTGCGGGGACCGATCCTGGTCGAGGCCCAGCGCCTCGAGGCCATGGGCCACCGCATCCTCAAGCTGAACATCGGGAACCCGGCCCCGTTCGGCTTCGAGGCTCCGGCGGCCATCGTCGCCGACATGGTGCACCACCTGCCCGAGGCGCAGGGCTACTCCGACTCCCGCGGCATCTTCTCGGCCCGCACCGCAGTCGCGCAGTACTACCAGTCCCGCGGGCTCCAGGACGCGCACGTCGACGACATCTTCATCGGCAACGGCGTCTCGGAGCTGATCTCGATGGTGCTCCAGGCCTTCGTCGACGACGGCAACGAGATCCTCGTGCCGGCACCGGACTATCCGCTGTGGACCGGCGCGGTCAGCCTCTCCGGCGGCACCCCGGTGCACTACCTGTGCGACGAGGAGAACGGCTGGATGCCGGACCTCGAGGACATCGAGTCGAAGATCACCGAGAACACCCACGGCCTGGTGATCATCAACCCGAACAACCCGACGGGTGCGGTCTACAGCGAGGAGACCGTCAAGGCGCTGGTCGACATCGCTCGGCGCCACGACCTGGTCATCTTCAGCGATGAGATCTACGAGAAGATCCTGTTCGGCGACGCGGTCCACCACCACACCGCCGCCTACACCGACGACGACGTGCTGTGCCTGACCTTCAGCGGTCTCTCGAAGGCCTACCGGGTCTGCGGCTATCGCGCCGGTTGGCTGATGGTCTCGGGGCCCAAGCACCTGGCCGAGGACTTCCTCGAGGGCCTCACCCTGGTCGCCAACATGCGGATGTGCGCCAACGTCCCGGCCCAGCACGCGATCCAGACGGCGCTCGGCGGCTATCAGTCGATCGAGGAGTTCATCGGTCCCGGCGGGCGGTTCTACGAGCAGAGCATGCTGGCCCACCGGATGCTCAACGACATCCCCGGCGTCTCCTCGGTCGAGCCCAAGGGCGCGCTCTACTGCTTCCCGAAGCTGGACCCCGAGGTCTATCCGATCAAGGACGACCAGCAGTTCGTGATCGACCTGCTGCGCTCCAAGCACATCCTGGTCACCCACGGCACCGGCTTCAACTGGCCCACCCCGGACCACTTCCGCCTGGTCACCCTGCCCGACGTGACCATGCTCGAGGAGGCGATCGGCCGGATCGCGGAGTTCCTGGCCGAGATCCGCGCCACAGCCTGAGCTTTCCGCTGGGCGGGAGAGACCCACGCGCCGATCCCGCCGCGGATCTAGCGTCGCCACACATCGTCTCTTCCAGGAGGACCCCTGTGGCAGCACCCGTGATCGTCGACGCCGCTCGTACGCCGTACGGCAAGCGGGGTGGAGCCCTGTCCGGGATCCACGCCGTCCAGCTCCTGGCCGGAGCCCAGCGGGACATGGTGGCGCGTGCCGGGATCGACCCGGCCGAGGTCACCGAGGTGATCGGCGGCTGCGTGACCCAGGCCGGCGAGCAGTCGAACAACGTGACCCGCTTCGCCTGGCTGCACGCCGGACTGCCGGAGGAGACCGGCGCGACCACCCTGGACGCCCAGTGTGGCTCGGCCCAGCAGGCCGTGCACCTGGTCTCCGCCCAGATCGCGGCCGGCCACTACGACCTCGGAATGGCCTGCGGTGTCGAGGCGATGTCGCGGGTGCCGCTGCTCTCCAACCTCGGCGAGGTCGGCAAGCCCCGCCCGGAGGACTGGACCGTTGACCTGCCCGCACAGTTCGAGGCGGCCGACCGGATCGCCGTACGACGAGGCCTGTCGCGCGCCGACCTCGACGCCTTCGGGGCCCGCTCGCAGCAGCGTGCCCGGGCGGCCTGGGACGAGGGTCGCCTGGACCGCCAGATCCTGCCGGTGACGCTGCCCGACGGCACCACGTTCACCCGCGACCAGGGCTTGCGCGAGACCACCGTCGAGGGACTCTCCGGACTGCGCGCCATCCGTGAGGACGGCCTGCACACCGCCGGGACCTCCTCCCAGATCTCCGACGGCGCCACCGTCGCCGTGATCGCAGCCGAGGACCGTGCCCGCGAGCTCGGCCTCACCCCGCGGGCCCGGATCCGGGCCCAGGTGCTCGTCGGCGCCGAACCGCAGTTCCTGCTCGACGGCCCCGTCCGGGCGGCCGAGCGGTTGCTGGCCCGGACCGGTATGACGATCGGCGACATCGACCTGTTCGAGGTCAACGAGGCCTTCGCTGCCGTGCCGATGTCGTTCGCCCAGGTGCACGGTGTCGACCACGACAAGCTCAACGTCAACGGCGGCGCGATCGCCCTGGGCCACCCGGTCGGTTCGACCGGGATCCGGTTGATCGCCGCGCTGATCGACGAGCTGGAGCGCCGCGACCTGTCGATCGGCATGGTCGCGATCTGCGCCGGTGGGGCGCAGGCGACCGGTGCGATCATCGAACGCATCTGATGACCGCCGCACCCCGCGGCCACGCGCTGGTCACCGGTGCCAGCAGGGGCATCGGCTGTTCGACGGCCGAGGCCCTGGCCGCAGCCGGCTTCGACGTCGCCTTCACCGCGCGCACCGTCAACGAGGGCGAGGGGACGGTGCCGCCACGCTCGTTGCACGGGTCCCAGGAGGCGATCGCGGTTCCCGGCAGCCTGGCCACCACCGAGTCGTTGATCCGTCGCCACGGCGTACGGGCGCTGCCGGTGCCGATGGACCTGACCGACACCGATTCGGTCGCCGCAGCCGCCAAGACGGTGCTCGACACCTGGGGCGCGCCCGCAGTCCTGGTCAACAACGCCTTGCTGCACCTGCCCCAGGCTCGCTTCCTCGAGCTCAGCGTGGACACCCTGCGCGCCTCGCTCGAGGCCAACATGGTCGAGCAGGTGCGGCTGACCCAGATGCTGTTGCCGGCGATGATCGCCAACGGTGGGGGAACCGTCGTCAACCTCTGCTCCGGCTCCGCGACCCACGACCCGCGTGCCGCCCCCGGCGAGGGCGGATGGAGCCTGTCCTACTCGGCTGCGAAGGCTGCCTTCGGCCGGATCGCCGGTGCGATCAACGCCGAGCACCGCGGCGACGGGATCCGCGCCTTCAACATCGAGCCCGGCTTCGTCGTCACCGAGGCCGGTGCTGCGCGGGGCGGGACCGATTCGGTCAGCGCGACCGGCTTCGCCGGTTCACCGGTGGACGCCTCGGGGCGGGTGATCGTCTGGCTGGCCACGGCTCCGGGCGCCGAGACCGAGCGCTTCCTGGGCAAGGTGGTCAACGCGCCGCGCCTGGCCGAGGACCTCGCCGGCTGAAGCTGGCCAAACGTCTGGTCGAGCGCCTGGCCGAGCGTGGCTTTCGTCACTTTGCGTACAGAACGGACAAAGGACTAAGGTTAGGCGTGCCTAACGCGAATGGAAGTCCGATGAAGAAGCAGCGCCTGCTCACCGTCCTCGCACCCCTGCTGATGATCAGCGGCCTGCTCACGGCCTGCGGTGGGGACGACGGCCCCTTCATCACCGTCTACAACGCGCAGCACCAGGAGCTCCTCGAGGAGATGGCGCCGATCTTCGAGAAGGAGACCGGCATCGAGGTCAAGCTCCGCAACGGGAAGGACTTCGAGCTCGCCAACCAGCTCGTCGCCGAGGGCAAGTCGTCGCCGGCCGACGTCTTCCTGACCGAGAACTCTCCGGCGATGTCACTGGTGGAGTCGAAGGGCCTGTTCGAGCCCCTCGACGAGAAGACCCTGGCGCTGATCCCCGAGCAGTACCGTCCCGCCAGCGGAGCCTGGACCGGCTTCGCGGCGCGTTCCACCGTGCTGATGTACAACAAGGAGCAGATCGCCGAGAAGGACCTGCCGACCAGCATCCTCGACCTCGCCGATCCCAAGTGGAAGGGCAAGGTCTCCTTCTCCCCGACCGGGGCCGACTTCCAGGCGATCGTCTCGGCCGTCCTCGAGCTCAAGGGCGAGGCAGCGACCAAGAAGTGGCTCAAGGGCCTGGCCGCCAACGGCGAGGTCTACGACGGCAACAACATCGTGATGCAGTCCGTCAACGACGGCGAGACGGCAACCGGCATCGCCTACCACTACTACTGGTTCCGCGACCAGGGCGAGTCGGGCGAGAACAGCGACCAGACCGCCCTGCACTTCTTCGGCAACCAGGACCCGGGCGCGTTCCTGAGCATCTCCGGCGCGGGCGTCCTGAAGTCGAGCAAGAAGCAGAAGGACGCGCAGGCGTTCGTGAAGTTCCTCGCCGACGAGGCCGGCCAGCAGGCACTTGCCGACAGCTATGCCCTCGAATATCCGCTCAACCCCGACGTGCAGCTCGACGACTCGGTCAAGGCCTTCACCGAGCTCGAGCCGCCGAGGGTGGACGTCTCCGCGCTGAACGGTCCCACGGTCATCGAGCTGATGCAGGACGCCGGACTGCTCTGAGCCCCTCGGACATGACGACCAGACAATGACAGACCGATGACGAGCACCACGCTCACCTCGCCGCGCAGCACGCGGCGGGTCCGTGACCGCGCTCCCGTGGCGCTGGTGCTGATCGGGATCGTCGTGGCCGTGTTCGCGCTGATCCCCCTGATCCACGTGGTCATCTATGCCTCCACGGTCGATCCCGACGTGATCCGTGAGCAGCTGTTCCGGCCCCGGATCGGGATGCTGCTGCGCAACACCCTCGGCCTGATGGTGACCTGTGTCGCGGCCAGCATCGCGCTCTCGGTGGCCTGCGCCTGGCTGGTGGTGCGCACCAACCTGCCCCTGGCCGGGTTGTGGCACGTGCTGCTCACCGCGCCGCTGGCCGTCCCGGCCTTCGTCAACGGCTTCGGCTGGGTCTCGCTGACCCACTCCGTCGAAGGGTTCGCCGGGGCCAGCATGATCGTCACGCTCTCCTACTTCCCGTTCGTCTACCTGCCGGTGTGCGCGGCGCTGCACGGCCTCGACCCGGTCCACGACGAGATGGCGGCAAGCGTCGGCCTCGGCCGGACCGCGACCTTCTTCCGGGTCGTGCTGCCCCAGCTGCGCCCGGCCATCCTCGGCGGCTCGCTGCTGGTGGCGCTGCACATGTTCTCGGAGTTCGGCGCCCTCAAGACGCTGCGGTTCCCGACCTTCACCACGGCCATCTATGACCAGTTCAACAGCACCTTCAACGGCCCCGCCGCACACCTGTCCTCGGCGCTGCTGGTGCTGCTCTGCCTGGCCGTGCTGACCCTGGAGCTCGCCCTGCGCGGGCGCAGGCGCTATGCCCGCACCAGCAGCGGTACGCCGCGTGCGGCCCGCCGCATCGACCTGGGCGCCTGGCGCTGGCCGGCCACACTGGCGCCGCTGGTCGTGGTCGCCCTCGCCCTCGGCGTGCCGATCTACAGCCTCGTGCACTGGATGCTCGTCGGATCCTCCACCGGCGACGGTCTGGCCGAGCTGCTGCCCACGGCCGCAACCACGATGGCGTACGCCGCACTCGGCGCGCTGCTCTCGGTCGTGCTGGCTCTGCCGGTGGGCCTGTTGGTGGTGCGGCACGCGTCGCTGACCAGCACCCTGGTCGAGCGGAGCACCTACACCGCCAACGCGCTGCCCGGCATCGTCGTCGCACTGGCCCTGATCACCGTCACCATCAACTACGCCGTGGACCTCTACCAGAGCGCGGTCGTCCTGATGGCGGCCTATCTGATCCTGTTCCTCTCCCGTGCCGTGGTCAGCGTCCGGGCCTCGCTCGAGCAGGCGCCGCCAGTGCTGGAGAACGTGGCCAAGAGCCTCGGCCTCAGCGGGCTGGCCACCACCTGGCGGGTCACCGTGCCGATCGTGCTGCCCGGCATCGGCGCCGGTGCGGCGCTGGTCTTCATCGCCATCTGCACCGAGTTGACCGCCACGTTGCTGTTGGCGCCGCTGGAGACCCAGACCTTGGCCACCGAGTTCTGGTCGCACTCCTCGGGCCTGTCCTATGGGGCCGCTGCGCCCTATGCGCTGGTGATGATCGCGATCTCGATGCCCGCCGTCTTCCTGCTCAGCCGCACCTCGAGGGCAGCACGGCCCCTCGCCAAGGAGAAGCCATGACTGTCCTCGACGCCCGCGCGCTGGTGCGCACGTTCGGCTCGGTCCGGGCCCTGGACGGGGTCGACCTGCGCGTCGAGGACGGCCAGGTGCTCGCCGTGCTCGGCCCGTCGGGATGTGGCAAGACGACGCTGCTCCGGATCATCGCCGGCTTCATGGCCGCCGATGCCGGATCCGTCGAGCTGGGCTCACGCCCGGTGCTCGTCGACGGTCGCTCCCGGGTCCCGACCCGGGAGCGCAACATCGGCTACGTGCCCCAGGAGGGCGCACTGTTCCCGCACCTCGACGTGGCCGCCAACATCACCTTCGGGCTGAGTCGCAGCGAGCGACGCGAGGCCGACGTCAGCGGCCTGCTCGACCTGCTCGGCCTCGACCGGTCATTGGCCGGACGGGCTCCGCACGAGCTCTCCGGCGGTCAGCAGCAGCGGGTCGCCGTGGCCAGGGCCCTGGCCCGCAAACCCACGCTGCTGCTGCTCGACGAGCCCTTCTCCTCCCTGGACGCCTCGCTGCGCGAGACCACCGGTCGGGCCGTGGTGGACGCGGTCCGGGCCACCGGTGCGGCAGCGTTGCTGGTGACCCACGACCAGAACGAGGCGCTCTCGTTGGCCGACGTCGTCGGCGTCATGTCGCAGGGCAAGGTGGTCCAGGTCGGCGAGCCGCTGCAGGTCTATGCCCGGCCGGCGACTCCGTTCGTGGCCTCGTTCGTCGGCAGCGGAACGGTGCTCCGCGCGCGCGTCGCCGACGGCATCGCGGACTCGGTGATCGGCAGCTTCCCGATCGCCGGGAGCCCCGGTGGCACTGATGGCTCTGGTCGCCCCGACAGCCCCGGCGCCAGCGCAACTGCCGGCGAGACCGACATCTTCGTCCGCCCCGAGCAGGTGCTGATCGATCCCGACGGTCCGGTGCAGGCCACCGTCGACCGCTTCGACTTCTATGGCCACGACGCCTGCGTCCACCTCCACGTCGAGGGCCACGGCGATGTGCTGTGCCGGGTGCGCGGCGACCGGGTGCCGAGCCCCGGCGAGCAGGTACGGATCTCGGTCACGGGCAACGCCACCGCCTTCGGACGCACGTCATGACCGTCACCTGGACCCCTACCGAGCTCACCGAACGCCCCTTCGGCGACCTGGCCCGGTTCGGCGACCGGCCGGCCCTGGTCACCGACGACGGGTCGCTGACCTACGCCGAGCTGGCCGAACGGGTGGCCGAGCGGGCCGCTGCCTGGCAGGAGAGCCGCCGGCTGATCGTGCTCACCGGCGCCAACACCGTCGACTTCGTGGTCACCTACCTGGCAGCCCTCACCGCCGGCTGCCCGGTGGTCCTGGTCCCGGGCTCGGCCGAGGAGAACCTGGCCGGCGTCATCGCCACGCACGACCCCGACCTGGTCGTCCGGGCCAGCGCCGAGGGCATCGTGGACGACGTACGCCGCGACGGCGGCCGGTACCCGATGCACCCCGACCTGGCTGTGCTGCTGTCCACCTCGGGGTCGACCGGCTCACCCAAGCTGGTCCGGCTCTCGCACGACAACCTGGCCAGCAACGCCGCCAGCATCGCCTCCTACCTCGCCCTCACCGAGGACGACTGCGGGATCACCAGCCTTCCCCTGCACTACTGCTATGGCCTCTCCATCCTCAACAGCCACCTGTCGGTCGGCGCCAGGATCGCGCTCACCGAGGCCTCCGTGGTCGATGACGAGTTCTGGTCGCTGGTCCAGACCGCCGGGGTGACCGGACTGGCCGGAGTGCCTCACACCTTCGACCTGCTCGAGCGCACCGGCTTCGCCGAGCGGTCCCTGCCGACACTGCGCTACGTCACCCAGGCCGGTGGCCGGCTCGCGCCCGAGCGCGTGCGCGAGCTGCACCGGTTCGGCCGCCGTCACGGCTGGGACTTCTTCGTCATGTACGGCCAGACCGAGGCCACCGCCCGGATGGCCTACCTGCCACCCGAGCTGGCCGAGAAGTGGCCGCACGCGATCGGTCGCGCGGTGCCGGGTGGCGAGTTCACTCTCGAGATGACCGACGGCCTCCCCGAGGGCGTGGGGGAGCTGGTCTACCAGGGCTCCAACGTGATGATGGGCTACGCCGAGCACCCCCGAGACCTGGCCCTTGCGGCGATGCCGCCCCGGCTGCGCACCGGTGACCTTGCCCGCGCACTGCCGCACGGCCTGTTCGAGGTGGTCGGGCGCCGCAGCCGGTTCACCAAGGTGTTCGGACTGCGGGTCAACCTAGACGAGGTCGAGGCCCACCTGGCCGCGAACGGCGTGAGCGGCCGCTGCGTCGGGGTCGAGGGCAGCATCGACGTCTTCGTCACCCGCCGCCGCGACCTGGCCACCGCAGGCGACCTGGTCGCGGCGCTGTGCGGCGTACCCACCTGGGTGGTCCGCACCCACCGCCTGCGTGAGCTGCCGATGACGCCCAACGGCAAGACCGACTACCGGCGGCTGGCCGAGCTGGCCGATGAGCGGCCGGACTCCGCCCCCGTCGGGCCGATGGACGCCGAGGACCTGCGCCAGCTCTATGCCCGGGTGCTGGACCGCGACGACGTCACGGTGGACCAGAGCTTCGCCGACCTCGGTGCCGACTCGCTCTCCTTCGTCGAGCTGGCAGTGCGGCTGGGGGAGCGGGTCGATCCGCTGCCGCGCGAGTGGCACCGGATGCCGATCGCCGAGATCGCCGGCGGGGCGACCGAGCGCAGGCGCTGGGGCGTCTCTGTGGACACCACCGTGATCCTGCGCGCGGTCGCGACGCTCCTGATCGTCGGCTCGCACGTCGAGCTCTTCGACCTAACCGGTGGCGCACACCTGTTGCTGATCCTGGCCGGCTACAACCTGGCCCGCTTCCACCTCGCCGGCGGTGGAGGACCGTCCGTCGGCGCGCCGACCTCGTCGCGGATCGGCTGGGCGCTGGCCGCGATCGCGCTGCCGAGCATCCTGTGGATCGGGGCGATGGCGGCACTGACCGGGGACTATGACCTGGGCACCACGGCGTTCCTCAACTGGGCGTTCGGCTCCGAGACCTGGGACGAGCGCTGGCGATTCTGGTTCCTCGAGGCGCTGGTGTGGATCCTGCTCGGCACCGCGGTCCTGTTCCGGTTCAGCTGGGTACGCCGTGCCGAGGCGGCGCGTCCGTTCGCCTTCGCGCTCGGCGTCTTCGCCGCCGCGATGGCCGTCCGGTGGGTAGCCACCGGCTGGACCGCCGACGACATCGACCGCTACACGCCGCCGGTGGTCATCTGGTGCGTGGCGCTCGGTTGGCTGGCGGCACGCGCGACGACCCTGCCGCGGCGGATCCTGGTCAGCGTGATCGGGCTCGTCGCGATCCTCGACTTCTTCGGGGAGCCGTCCCGCGAACGCGTGGTCGCGCTCGGGCTGGTCCTGACGCTGTGGGGGCCGCTGGTCCGACTTCCCCGGATGCTGGCCCTGGGCGTCGGCGTGCTCGCCACCAGCTCGCTGGCGGTCTATCTGACGCACTGGCAGATCTATCCGCACCTCGAGGTCAACCACCCCGAGCTCGCCCTGCTCGCCTCGCTCGTGGTCGGCGTGGCCTACCACCACGCGACCAAGCCGCTGGTCGACCTCGCCCGACGTACCCGCCCCGGAGTCAACCGGTCGCGACCACGCACGCAAGGGGCCCTCGACACCCACGGATAGTGTTGCCGGCATGACTTCGATCGATGACATCAAGACCCGTCTCACCGAGCTCATGCCCGCGATCCGGGCTGACCTCGAGGACCTCGTCCGCATCGAGTCCGTGAGCGCCGACCCGGCGCGCGCGGGCGAGGTGCAGCGCAGTGCCGAGAAGACCCGCGACCTGTTCGCCGCCGAAGGCTTCGAGGCGCAGATCCTCAGCGCCGACGGAGGCGCTCCGGCCGTCGTGGCGACCAAGGCCGCCCAGTCCGGTGACCCGGCCGCCGCCAAGACCGTGCTGCTCTATGCGCACCACGACGTACAGCCCGAGAACGACCACGCCGAGTGGAACACCGCGCCCTTCGAGCCGACCGAGGTGGGCGACCGCCTCTACGGCCGCGGCGCGGCCGACGACAAGGCCGGCATCGCCGCCCACCTGGCCGCACTGCGGATCCTCGGCGACGACCTCCCGGTCAACGTGGTCGTCTTCGTCGAGGGCGAGGAAGAGGTCGGCTCCGACTCGCTGCCGGCCTTCCTCAACGAGTACAAGGACCAGCTCGAGGCCGACGTCATCGTGATCGCCGACTCCGGCAACTGGGACATCGGCGTCCCGGCGCTGACCACCAGCCTGCGCGGCCTGGTCCGTGCCGACGTCGAGGTCCGCACCCTGACCCACGCCGTCCACTCCGGCATGTGGGGAGGCCTGGTGCCCGACTCGATCATCGCGCTCAGCCGCGTGATCGCCTCGCTGCACGACGACCAGGGCAACGTCGCGATCGAGGGCCTGCACTCCGGCCCCGCCGCCGACGTCGACTATCCCGAGGACCGCCTGCGCGCCGAGTCCGGCGCCGTGCCCGGCATCGACTGGATCGGCTCCGGCAGTGCCGTGGAGCGGCTGTGGACCAAGCCCTCGCTGAGCATCACCGGCCTCGACGCCCCCAAGGTCGACGGCGCCAGCAACACCCTGGTCGCCGCGGCCCGGGCCAAGATCTCGCTGCGCATCGCGCCCGGCGACACCAGCGCGAATGCCGTGGAGTGCCTGCGCAAGCACGTCGAGGCGAACATCCCGTGGGGTGCCGAGCACACGTTCACCGTGGTCGACACCGGCGAGGCCACCCAGATCGACGCCACCGGACCGGCGTACGACGTGGCCCGCGACGCGTTCACCCAGGCCTGGGACGGCACCGCGCCCGTCGACATGGGTGTCGGCGGCTCGATCCCGTTCATCGCGGAGTTCCTCGAGGCGTTCCCCGCGGCCAGCGTGCTGGTCACCGGCGTCGAGGACCCCGACACCCGTGCCCACGGCGCCAACGAGGGCCTGCACCTGGCCGAGTTCGAGCGGGTCTGCGTCGCCGAGGCGCTCTTGCTGGTCAACCTGGCGAACTGATCCGACGATGGGTGGCGACAGTCGGCTCGCCGGGTTCCTGGCGGTGCATCGAAGCTCGAGCGTCGCGCACCTGACCGAGCTGCTGGTCGCCACCATCATCGCGGGCAATCCGGGGTACGACGCCGCCGGCGTCGTACCGCTGGCCGATCTCGAGCGGTCGTGCGAGGACAACGTCCTGCGCGTCCTCGAGCTGCTCGCGCTCCGGGTCGCCGGCGAGGACCCGGACACCGCCGGCCCCTACTTCGACGCCGCCCGGGCCACCGGGACCCGGCGCGCGGAGCAGGGCCTGCCCCTGGACGACGTACTCCGCTCGTTCCGGATGGGCGGCAGGTTGATCTGGGAGGACCTCGTCGACAAGGCCGACCCGGCCGGCTTGCTGCAGGGCGATGACCTCAGGCTGATCGGCACCGAGCTGTGGCAGGTCGTCGACGACACCTCCGCCGAGGTCGCCGTCGCCTACCACGCAGCCGCGCGGTTGCGGGTCCGCGCCGACGAGGAGCGACGGGCCAATCTGTGGGAGGGCCTGCTCTCCGGGCGAGGCTCCGAGCCGGGCTTCGCCCAGGAGGCCGCGCGGGTGCTCGGTCTGTCGCCCGACGGTCCGATCGCCGTCGTCGCGATGGACCACCCGGTCCCCGGGCGAGAGCGGGCCGAGGGCGTCGCCACCGAGCTCCTCGCCCGCGGCGTGCGCTCCACCTGGCAGGAACGATCCGGACGCTGCGTGGGCGTCCTGGAGCTCCCGGGCCACGACGTCGAGCCCGCGCTGGCAGCCCTGCGTGAGGTGGCCGGGGTGCGGATCGGGCTCTCGTCGGTGATCGAAGGCCTGGCCGGCACCGGTCAGGCGCTGCGTGAGGCGATGCTGGCGCTGCAGACCGTGCGACCCGACCGACCCGAGGCGGTCTGCTATCTCGACCGGCTGCCGGAGGCGTTGCTGCTCAGCGCCCCCGATGTCTCCGGTCGCCTGGTCGACTCCTGGCTCGGCCCGGTGCTGGGGCTCCCGGGACCCGAGCACTCCGTCCTACTGACCACCCTCGAGTCGTGGGTGGAGGGCGGTGGCTCGGCCAGCCGGGCGGCTGCACTGGTCCCGTGCCACCGCAACACCGTGGTCAACCGGCTGCGTCGGGTGAGCGAGCTGACCGGCCGGCCACTGGTGGAGGGCCCGCCCCCGGTCGAGCTCTCCCTGGCCCTGCGGATGTGGCGGCTCTCCGAGACGGAGTGAGCCCCGATGTGCAACCTGCCCAACGAGAGGGCAGATTTCTGGCAGCGCGCGGCATGGTGCGGGTTCGTGACCGGGCCCACACTGGAGTCGGGAGGGAGTACGCCCGCGGCGATCGGTTGAGGGACCGGGTGCCGCATCGAGGAGGACTCCCATGACGAAGCAGGAAGCAACGAACTCGGACGTCGCGCCGTCGACGGCCGGTCTTGACGCGAGCGGCCCGCTGCACTTCGGCCGACGTCGATTCCTCGGTTATGTCCTCGGCGGGGCCACGCTGATGGCCGCCGCCGATCTCGGGTTGATGCCCGAGCGCGCCGCGGCGGCGGTCCCGACGCTGCCGTCGATCCCCGAGCTCTATGACCTCAACGACCTGCTCACCCATGCCGCGGCTCCCACGGCGAACCTGATCACGATCAACATCAACGAGGACGGCACCGCCTCCTTCGCGCTGCCTCGCGCCGAGGTTGGCCAGGGCATCACCACCTCGACGGCGATGATCATCGCCGAGGAGCTCGACCTGCCTTTGGAGAAGGTCATCGTCACCTTGGCGCCGGCCCGTCCCGAGCTGCTGTTCAACCAGCTCACCGGTGGCTCGAACACGACGATCTCCACCTACACCCCGATCCGGGTCGCTGCCGCGATCGCCCGCAAGCAGCTGCTCGAGGCAGCCGCGATCCTGCTCGGCGACACGGTCGGCAACCTGGTCGCCAAGGCTGGGGTGATCGAGGCGCCTGACGGCTCCAGCGTCAGCTATGGCGAGCTGGCGACCAAGGCGGCCAGCCCGACCACCGAGCAGGTCGAGGTGGAGCTCAAGGAGGACAAGGGCTTCAGCATCGTCGGCACTCCCCGCAACCGGGTCGACGCCCTCGCCGCGGTCACCGGCAAGAAGGAGTTCACCACCGACCTGGCCATCCCCGACGCGCTGCCCACGATGGTCTGCCGCGCCCCCACCTTGAACGGCATCCCGCTGGCCATCGAGAACAAGGCCGAGGTGCTCGCCCTGGACGGCGTACGCAACGTGGCCCTGATCGACACCGGCGTCGCGGTCCGGGCCGACACCTTCGGGCAGGCCATCGACGGGGTGCGCGCCCTCAAGGTGCGCTGGCGTGACGGACCGGTCGCCGGCGACTCGGACGAGGACGTGCTGAAGGGGCTCCGCAAGGCAGAGCTCCCGTTGCCGACCCTGCCCGGCAAGGGCCTGGCCCGCACCGTGGGTGGTGACTTCACCTTCTGGTTCCGCAGCAACTCCGCGATGGACACCAACTCCGCGATCGCCGACGTACGCGACGGCAAGGCAAGGATCTGGTCCGGGCTCAAGTCACCGATCGTGGCGCAGCAGGCGATCGCCCGCGAGCTCGGTCTCAAGGACTCCGACGTCGAGGTGAACGTCGTACAGTCCGGTGGCTCGTTCGGTCGTCGGCTGTTCTACGACGCAGCCCTCGAGGCCGCCAAGATCTCCAAGGCGATGGGCGCACCGGTCAAGCTGATGTGGCACCGGGCCGACGACGCGCGCGCCGGGCGGGCCCACCCGATGGCCACCTCGCGGGTGCGCGCGGCCCTGATCGGCAAGGAGGTGGTGGCGCTCCAGCAGTCGCACACCAGCGTGGAGACCGACTTCCGGCACGGACTCGGCGACATCATCAGCGCCACCGCCGCCGACCTCCCGGCCGGCGTGGGCAACCTCGGCTTCGCCGAGACCATCTTCACCCTCACCCAGGAGGTTCCCTACAACTTCGGCCTGGTCACCCAGACCCTGTTGGAGACCGACCAGAGGTTCAACACCGGCAGCATGCGCAACATCTACTCCCCGGACGTGCGCTGCGCCAACGAGCTGGTCGTGGACATGCTGGCCAAGGACGCCGGGCTGGACCCCTACGAGTACAGGCGCAAGATGCTGCGGCTCGGCGTGGTCCGCCGCGTGCTGGACAAGGTCGCCGAGGAGGGCGAGTGGGGACGCTCGCTGCCCTCGGGAGTGGCCCAGGGGATCGCGATCCACAAGGAGTACAAGGGCGCCAGCGCCTGCCTGGTCGAGATCGACACCCGTCCGCAGACGGTCAACCGCAAGGTCCGCAACGCGGTCACCGGGCCACGGGTCACCCGGGTCACCTTCGCGATCGACGTCGGCCTGCCGATCAACCCGCGCGGCCTGGAGGCGCAGATGCAGGGCGGGATCAACGACGGCATCGCCCTCGCGCTGACCTCGAGCCTGCACCTGCGTGACGGGCACTTCATGGAGGGCAGCTGGGACAACTACTTCTACACCCGCCAGTGGAACACCCCGCCCGAGGTGAACGTGATCGTGATGCCCCCGTCCTCCGACCAGCCCGGCGGGGCCGGCGAGGCCGGAGTCGCGGCCAGCTTCGCGGCCGTGGCGTGCGCCTATGCGCGGGCCACCGGCACGGTGCCGAAGGAGTTCCCGATCAACCACGGCCAGATCGCGTTCGAGGAGAAGCCGCGGGTGCCACCCGTGCCGCAGTCCCCGACCGACGGCCTCTCGCACACCTACTGAGCCCCCAGCGATCAAGGAGTCGACATGCCTCGACAGAGCTTCATCCTCAACGGCGAGACGGTCACCGTCGACGTGGCCGACGACGTACGTCTGCTGTGGGTCCTGCGCGACCTGCTGGGAGTGACCGGCCCGAAATATGGCTGCGGGATCAACGTCTGCAAGGCCTGCACGTCGCACATCAACGGCAAGGCGTTCAACCCGTGCGCGGTCCCGGTGGGTGCGTTGAAGAAGGGCGACGAGGTCACCACCATCGAGGGCCTGCCCGACACCGCCCCCCAGGCGCAGCGTGGTCCGAACGGCCTGCACCCGATGCAGGAGGCGTGGCTGGAGCGGGACGTGGCCCAGTGCGGCTACTGCCAGCCGGGACAGATCATGGCCGCGGTCGCCGTCGTACGTCGTGCCCAGGCGGAGAACCGGACCGTCACCGACGAGGACCTCGACGGGATCCGCAACATCTGCCGCTGCGGCACCTACACCCGGATCCGCGAGGCCCTCCGCGAGGGCGAGCAGGCGATGCGCGGCTGATCGCCGTCGGGCGGGTTCCGTCTGGGTCGCTCAGCTGGTCCCGGAAGCCGAGTCCCTCGTCGCCCGAGCGGTCGCGGCCGGGAGAGTGACGGTGAACGTGGTGCCCTTGCCGAGCTCGGAGGCGACCGCAATCGTGCCGCCGTGGCGGCGCACGGTGCGTTGCACGATCGCCAGTCCCAGGCCGGTGCCGGGCATCCGGAGAGCCTCGGGGTTGCTCGACCGGAAGAACTCGGTGAACACCTGCTCCTGGTCCTTCTCGGAGATGCCCAGCCCCTCATCGCGAACCCGCAGGATGACGTTCGAGTCCTCGACCCGCGCGCTGATCGCGACCGCGCCCCCGTCGCGAGAATATTTCACGGCGTTGCTGACCAGGTTGCCGCAGATGCGCTCGAGGTCTGCGGCCTCGGCGCTGACCAGCGCCTTGGGCGGGGCGTCGACCTCGAGTCGCAGGCCGCGACGCGCAGCCTCGAGCGAGTTGAGGTCGATCACCTCGTCGATCACCGCGACGAGGTCGATGGGGAGTGCGACCACGCGACGGTGCGGGTCACCGGCTCGGGCCAGGGCGAGCATGTCCTGCGCCAGGGACTCGAGCTTCCCGGCAGAACGGCTGATCACGTCGAGCGAGCGGCGTACCTCAGCATCGACGTCGGCGTCCTCGAGCAGCTCGAGGTGCCCCAAGATGCCGGTCAGCGGGTTCTTGAACTCGTGGGAGACCGTCGAGATGAGCTGGCTCTTGTAGCTGTCCAGGGCACGCAACTCGGCCAGCAGTTGCTGGTCTCGTTCCGCGGTGCGCACGTTGAAGACGGCACGGCCGAGATCGCGGCCCAGGTCCGCGGCCCACTGGGCCTCGGCATTGTTCCACTCGGGGGACCCTGGGTTCCGGCACAGCACGAGCATCCCCATGCACTCGTCGCCGGCGCTGAGCGGGACCAGCATCGCGGTCTCGACGTTGATCGTGGAGAGGAAGACGACGGCCTGGTCATGGGAAGGTTGATGCCTCACCTGGTCGGGGCGGTTCTCCGAGATGAACACGATCTCGTTCCGCTCGCAGGCGATCTCGGCGGTGTCGTGCGCGACCTCCCTGAGCCAGTCAGGAAGGTCGATCTCCCGGTCGTCGGTGGAATAGATCGCGTCGCGGCCGCGGCCGAAGTTGTCGAAGGCCTGCAACCACATGCCCTGGGCACGGAACCCTTCGGCGATGCTGGGCTGGATGGTCTCGATCAGCTGGTCCAGGGAGAAGACGCCACTGGCTCGTTGCACGATCGTGCGCGAGGCTCGGGCCAGCCGCACGTGGTCAGCGGCCCGGTCGCGCTCCAGCAATGCGGCAACGGCCTGCGCGGCTTGGTTGACATATCGAGACAGCAGTCGCAGCCGTTCCGCATTCGGGAGCATCCCGTCGACGGGCAGGTCCACCGACATGGAGCCGACCAAGTTGCCTTCCACGTCGTGCAGGAGTGCGAAGAGCAGGTTCAGCGGGAGCCACGCATCGGGGTGGTCCAGTGGCTCGAAGTCGGCGACCCAGCCCAGGTCGTCCTCGCGGCCGACGACTGCCTCGTGCGGGACGAAGCGCAGGCTGTTGCCCCAAGGGATCGAGTCGGCGACGTCCTTCTCCAGCTCCGAGACCGGACGGAAGGTGCCGAGCAGCAGCTTCTCCGCGGCCGGGTCACCGGCAACCGCAACCATCTCGAGCTGTCCGGAGTCGCGCAGTACGCTCAGGCCGGAGACGCCGAATCCGGCAACGTCGCAGACCCCTTGGGCGATGACCTTGAGTGATGCTTCGAGGTCGGTGGCAGCCCAGGCGCCGATCAGAATGCGATAGAAGTCCGGTTCGGACCGTCCCTCACTGTTGTCACGTGGTGTCATCAATCTCCCTTTGTCCTCACTTTACCGAGTAACCCATGGAGAAGTTGTGAACTCGTGCCGGTCCGTGGGAGACGACGAGTCGGCGGTTGACCACCACCGCGTCTAGAATCGGTGTGTGCCCCAGCCCAGCAGCATGCGCAAGGGTGGCGACGGCCGCCTCACCAACGCCCTCGACCCCCAGGACCAGGGACCCCAGGATGCCTGTGGCGTCTTCGGTGTCTGGGCTCCCGGGGAAGACGTCGCGAAGCTCACCTACTACGGCATCTTCGCCCTGCAGCACCGCGGGCAGGAGTCCGCCGGCATCGCGGTCAGCAACGGCCGGCAGATCCTCGTCTACAAGGACATGGGGCTCGTTTCCCAGGTTTTCGACGAACCGACGCTGGAGGCGTTGAAGGGCCACCTCGCGATCGGTCACTGCCGCTATTCGACCACCGGTGCGAGCACCTGGCACAACGCGCAGCCGACTTTCCACCCCACGGCCAAGGGCTCGATCGCGCTGGCCCACAACGGCAACCTGACCAACACCGCCGACCTCGCCCAGATGGTCGACGACCTGGCCAGCCTCGATCAGGAGCTGGACCTGAAGGTCCGCAAGTCCGAGGCCGCCACCAACGACACCAGTGTCGTCACGGCGCTGCTCGCCAACCACCCCGACAGCACCGTCGAGGAGCGGGCGATGCAGTTGCTGCCGCAGGTCAAGGGCGCCTTCTGCTTCGTCTGGATGGACGAGGACACGCTCTACGCCGCCCGAGACCCGCAGGGCATCCGACCGCTGGTGATCGGTCGTCTCGAGCGGGGTTGGGTGGTCGCCTCGGAGACCGCCGCCCTCGACATCGTCGGCGCCTCCTACATCCGCGAGGTCGAGCCCGGCGAGATGGTCATCGTCGACGAGGACGGCCTGCGCACCCGCACCTTCGCCGAGCCGGAGCCGAAGCACTGCCTGTTCGAGTTCGTCTATCTCGCGCGTCCCGACACGATCATGACCGGCAAGCGCGTGCACAGCGTCCGGGTCGAGATCGGCCGTCGACTGGCGCGCTCGTTCCCCGCCGACGCGGACCTGGTCATCCCGGTGCCGGAGTCCGGCACTCCCTCCGCGATCGGTTATGCGGAGGAGTCCGGCATCCCCTATGGCGTGGGACTGGTGAAGAACTCCTACGTCGGGCGCACGTTCATCCAGCCCAGCCAGACCATCCGCCAGCTCGGCATCCGGCTCAAGCTGAACCCGCTGCGCGACATCATCGAGGGCAAGCGCCTCGTGGTCGTCGACGACTCGATCGTGCGCGGCAACACCCAGCGCGCGCTGATCCGGATGTTGCGCGAGGCAGGTGCCCGCGAGGTGCACGTGCGGATTTCCTCCCCGCCGGTGAAGTGGCCGTGCTTCTACGGCATCGACTTCGCCACCCGGGCCGAGCTGATCGCCAACGGGCTCACCAACGACGAGATCTGCCGCTCGATCGACGCCGACTCGCTGGGCTACATCGACCTCGAGGACCTGGTCGACGCGACCGAGGTGGCCAAGGACGACCTGTGCCGAGCCTGCTTCGACGGGGTCTATCCGGTGCCGCTGCCTGAGCCGCAGCACCTCGGCAAGAACCTGCTCGAGGTGTCCGAGTCGGTGGACACCAGCGCCCTCGCACTCAGCATCGACTCAGTCCAGGTGGAGGCCGAGGGGTTGGCCACGTCGCTGACCGGTGGCGGCGCCAACGACGCCCTCGACCGGCCCTGACGCTCCTGTCGTTCCCAGATGCCATCCGATGAAGTCCAACCAGAGAGAACAGCCGTGACCCAGTCGCACGAGAACGCGTACGCCGCAGCCGGCGTCTCCATCGAGGCCGGCGACCGTGCCGTCGAACTGATGAAGGGCTGGGTCGAGAAAGCCCGTCGCCCCGAGATGATCGGTGGCATCGGCGGCTTCGCCGGGCTCTTCGACGCCAGCGCGCTCAAGTCCTACGAGCGCCCGCTGCTGGCCTCCTCGGCCGATGGCGTCGGCACAAAGGTCGCCATCGCCCAGGCGCTCGACAAGCACGACACGATCGGCTTCGACCTGGTCGGCATGCTCGTCGACGACCTCGTCGTCTGCGGCGCCGAGCCGCTCTTCCTGACCGACTACATCGCCACCGGCCGGGTCGTGCCCGAACGCATCGCCGCGATCGTCAAGGGCATCGCCGAGGCCTGCGTCCAGGCCGGCTGCGCCCTGATCGGTGGGGAGACCGCGGAGCACCCCGGACTGCTCGGTCCCGACGAGTACGACGTCGCCGGCTCGACCACCGGTGTCGTGGAGGCCTCGCGCCTGCTCGGTCCGGCGCTGGTCCGTCCCGGCGACGCAGTCATCGCGATGGAGGCCTCGGGCCTGCACTCCAACGGCTATTCGCTGGTGCGCCACGTCCTGCTCAACACCGCCAAGTGGGAGTTGGACCGTCAGGTCGACGAGCTCGGCCGCACCCTGGGCGAGGAGCTGCTCGAGCCGACCCGGATCTATGCCAAGGCCTGCCTGGCACTGGCCGACGAGACCGAGACGCACGCGATGTCGCACATCACCGGAGGTGGCCTCGCCGCCAACCTCGCGCGAGTGATGCCCGAGGAGCTCTCCGCGACGCTGGACCGCTCGACCTGGACCCCGCAGCCGATCTTCGACCTGGTCCGCAAGGTGGGCGACGTCGCGCAGCCGGATCTCGAGCAGACCCTCAACTGCGGCGTGGGCATGGTCTCCCTGACCGCTCCCGACGACGCCGACCAGGCAGTCGCCGTACTCGCCCGTTTCGGGATCAACGCCTGGGTGGCCGGCACGGTTGCCGCCGGTGACGGCTCGGTCGAGCTGGTCAACCAGCACCCTGGCTGGTGAACTCCCCGGGCAAGACTGGTGGTTCCCGGGCAAGATCTTGCCCGGGAAGCGCCGGAGTCACCGGGTACCCGGTGACTTTGGCAGCGGCATCTGTTCGCCCGTAGGGAAATTCCGGCCAACTGGCGGACCTCGGTGTGCATCAATGCCCACCGAGCAGGTAGCGTTGCCCTCACGAATAGTTAACCAGGAAGTCCGGGGTGCTTCGGCTTGCCGCCGAAACCCCCGGCCAAGCGCGCGAAGGGGTCGATCCTATGGGACGCGGCCGAGCCAAGGCCAAGCAGACCAAGGTCGCACGCGACCTGAAGTACCGCACTCACGAGACGGACTTCGGGGCGCTCGCCCAGGAACTGCACGGTGCCACCGGTAGCAACAAGGACACGTCGGAATCGACCCGTGAGGACGATGCCGACGACTGGTCCGACTACGCGGAACCTCCGCGCGACTGACCCTGCTTCACCGCTGTCCCTGCCGAGCCATGCTCGCCGGGACAGTTCTCGCCGGTCCTGGCGCGATTCGTCGCGCCCGGGGTTCCGGATGAGCTGAGCTGACGTCTGGGACGCCCCTGGCCTGTGAGGGTCAGGGGCGTCCCGACGGGTTCAGCCCTTCAGCCACATGCCGCGCAGTCGGCTGACCTCGCGCATGCGACGCTCGGCCAGACGGTCGGCAGCGATGGCGGGAGGTACGCCGTCCTGGCGCGCCGTCTCGAAAACGGTGCGGGTGGTCTCGAAGATCCCGGTGGCGCGCTGCTT
This sequence comes from Nocardioides daedukensis, assembly GCF_013408415.1. Classification (NCBI taxonomy): domain Bacteria; kingdom Bacillati; phylum Actinomycetota; class Actinomycetes; order Propionibacteriales; family Nocardioidaceae; genus Nocardioides; species Nocardioides daedukensis. The sequence continues at coordinate 2,679,664 of NZ_JACCAA010000001.1, forward strand.
GGCGCGCTCGAAGGAGAAGCCCTCGAGCTCGTCGTACACCTGGATCAGGCCGCCGGCGTTCACGCAGTAGTCGGGCGCGTAGAGGATGCCCTTCGCCTCGAGCGCCTTCTCGACGCCGGGGTGCGCGAGCTGGTTGTTGGCGGCCCCGCAGATGATCTTTGCCGAGGTGGCCTCGACCACCTCGTCGCTGATCGCGCCGCCCAGGGCGCAAGGTGCATAGACGTCGAGCTGGGAGGCGACCAGTTCGTCGGTGGACTCCACCACCTTCACCTGGGGGAACTCGTCGCGGACCCGGTCCACGGCCGGCTGCCACACGTCGGTGATCACCACGCTGGCGCCGTCCTCGACGAGGTGGCGGACCAGGTGGTGACCGACCTTGCCCACGCCGGCAACACCGACGGTGCGGCCGGCCAGGGTGGGCTCGCCCCACACGGACTCGGCTGCGGCGCGCATGCCTTGGAAGACCCCGAAGGCAGTCAGCACCGAGGAGTCGCCGGCGCCACCGTGGGCGACGGTGCGCCCGGTGACGTAGTCGCACTCCCGGGCGATCTCGTCCATGTCGACACTGAACGTCCCGACGTCGCACGCCGTGTAGTAGCGGCCGTTGAGCGACTGTACGAAGCGACCGTAGGAGCGCAGCAGCGTCTCGTCCTTGATCGTCTTCGGGTCGCCGATGATGACGGCCTTGCCGCCGCCCAGGTCCAGGCCGGCCAGCGCGGCCTTGTAGGACATCCCGCGGGAGAGGTTGAGGACGTCCCTCAGGGCCTCGTCGGTACTCGCGTAGGGATGGAATCGCGTGCCGCCGAGGGCCGGACCGAGGGCGGTCGAGTGGATCGCGATGATGGCCTTGAGGCCACTGGCCTCGTCATGGCAGTGGATGACCTGCTCGTGCTCGGACTCGAAGACGTCGAGCGGAGGGGTCGAGGGGGCGGTGGAACGGGTCACGAGTGGCGACCTCTCTGTGCGGGAGCCGAGGGGTGTGCGGCTCGGTGCGGAAGTGACCCACATGGGTGACGTGGGTCTCATCCCAGAGTAGTTCGCGCGCGCGTCCCGGTGCCAACCGGCGCAACACGTGCACGCCTGTTGTGATGCATCGTTTGGACATGGCAAACTGTTCCACAGATTCGGACATATCTCATGAAAGAGGATGCATGCCCACCCCTCGCACGGACGCGGACAACCTGCTCACCCCCTCGGAGGTCGCCGCGCTGTTCCGCGTGGACCCGAAGACCGTGACCCGCTGGGCCAAGGCCGGCAAGATCGGCTCCATCCGCACCCTCGGTGGCCACCGCCGTTTCCGCGAGTCCGAAGTCATGGAGCTCCTGGGCGCCGAAGTCTCCGAGTGAGACGGACCGGACCCCATCGGGACCCGGTCCCGCACCGGCACCCGCCGGAGCTCAGCGCATTCGACGCAGTCTGGCCGTAGCGTCCTTGAACCGGGCCAGGCTGCGTTCCCATGTCACGCCGAGTGCGGTCAGCACGATGCCGATCAGGCCGATCACCATCCACTGGGGCAGCACGTCCGCGTGCCCGACCTCGCGCAGTACCAGCGCGACTCCCACGGCCCCACCGATCAGCATCGGAGCCGACCAACGCTGCAGCGCGCCCACGAGTACGACGAGCGCACAGGCGAGCCCGAGCGCCAGTGCGCGCAGGGAGACCGGGTCGGCCATCGCGATCACCAGTGACGGTGCCAGCGCCAGGACCAGACCGGAGCCCAGCGCCCTGAAGCTGCCGACCGGACCGCGAGCCATCATCACCGCTCCCACAGTGAGCAGGACCAGCGCCAGGGGCAGGGTGTAGGCCTCGACGGTCTCCACGCCGACCTGCTGCAGGCGGACCCACTGAGCCAGCGTCAGCAGCCCCAGACTGGCCCAACCGAACCGGCGACGGCTCGGGTTGACCAGGGCGGTGATCGCCGCCAGCACGCCTGCCACGGTCAGGTCGATGGCCAGCCACGACTGCACGGACGAACCGTCGTCGGCCTGGCCGATCATCGCCAGGCTGGCGCAGGTCGCCACCAGACCGGTCACCACCGCGGGCACTTCGCGCGTGGGTCGAGCGGCCAGCATCGACCAGGCGCCGAGGATGACCAGGATCGGCGCGGCACGCCATTCGACGTCGATCCCGGCCAGGTGCATCAGCGTCCAAGTGAAGCCGGCGACCAGTGGCGCGAAGCCGACCTCGCCCATGGCGCGGGCGGCGCCGCTTCGACTGGTCAGGCCCAGGGCCGCGACGGTCAGCAGTCCGGTGGCCACCGCCGTGAGCACGTCGTTGGCCAGCGACACAGCAATCGCGCTGAGGCTGGCGAAGGTCACCACCACGGCCGCCGTGTTCACCGTGATCTCCGAGCGCGAGCTGGTTGCGACGAGGCCGGCGACCGCGGTGAGGATCAGCAGGGAGGCGAGAGTGAGCGCCGCGGGTACGTCGTACGTCGCGGGCAGCAGGGCGATCGTGGAGACGGCGACCAGCCCGCCTGCGCCGATCCAGTGGGCCGGGGCGAAGTGCGCGTGCACCAGTGGCGCGAGCAGGCTCACACCCGCGCCGATCGCGACCAAGCCGACGGCGACGGCGAGTGGCAGCAGCGGTGGCTCCCACCAGTCCAGCGAGTTGGCTTCGAGATGTACGCCGATGCCACCGCTCCACGTCGGACTACTGGTCAGTGCCGTGCCGGCGACGTTGCCGAGCAGGACTGCGATCACGACCTGGACGAGTCCAGCCACGGCGACCGGGACCGCAACGATCCAACGCCAGAGGTCGCCCAGCGCGAGCATGGCGCCAGCACCACCGAGCGCGACAACCGCAGAGACCAGGGCGACGCGGGTCAGCGACTCGTCGATGACGGGGGCAGTGAGCAGGACGACGATCAGCGCCACGCCGGCAGCCAGTCCCGCCACCCGTGCGCCACGCGGCAGGGCCCGGACCAGCGCCAGACCGGCGGCGAAGCCAGCTGACACCAGCACCAGCCAGGTCTGCGGACCACCCCACACCTCGCCGATGCTCGGGGAGGTGTCGATCGCGGCGAGCCCGCGGGTCAGGGTGACCAGCCACCAGCACAGCGTGCCCACGCCCAGGATCGACGTGGTCACGGTGAGCGCGAGGCGGTGCGCGGCCCACGTGCAGGCTGCGGTGAGCAGGAGTGCGATCACGAACGCGGCGTCGCCGTCGACGAAGATGTGCACGCCGATCACCGCGACGAGTGCCCCGATCCCGGCACCAGCCTGCGCACTCCACAGCGCCGCCAGAGGAGTGCGTCGGGCGCCCAGGGCGGCGGCCATTGAGGTGGCCGCCACCACGGTGCCGAGCAGCACGATGAACCCTGCGTCGGAGACGGCGTCGAGCCAGCCGGCTGATTGTGCGCCGAGCACGTCGAGGGTGAGCAGCCCGAGCGCCACCGTGGTGAACGCCTCCGCGCCGCCCCGCAGGTCGCGGCGGGCCAGGAAGGTGGCCGCGGCACCTGCGGCAACGGTCGCTGCGACGAGTACGCCGGTCCGCCCGCCGACACCGAGCGCCGACCAGGCCACCGCGAGGAAGACGACCGCCGCGACCAGCAGGCACAGGGCGCCCAGCCCGAGCAGGATCTTGGGGCCGGAGGCGGCGGTGAGTCGCGGCGTACGCCGTCCGGCTCGGCTCTCGTGCGCCGGGACCGGGAAGGACGGCATCGGGCCGATCATCGATCCAGTCACTGCGCCAGCCGTTGAGCCAGTCATTGAGCCGGCCAGCGCCGGCTGGGGAGCGGTCCGGTTGAGGGTGGAGGTGGCAGAGAGGCGGAGCAGCTCGGCCACCAGGCCGTCGGCATGGGTCAGCGTCCGGAACAGGTTCACCGCGACCGGGCCGCTGAGTTGGATGCCGCAGGTGTCACAACGAGAGGTGCCGGCGGCGATGGGCGCGCGGCAGGCCGGGCAGGCCTCGGGATCGGCATATCGGAACATGCCCTGAGCCTGTCAGCGATGGGCGCCCACCGGATCGGTTTCTGCACCCATTCAGGGCTGAGTATCAGCACTCAGATCTGGGGGAGGGGACTGACGGTCCGCATCCGAGTTCGGCAGGAACTGGGAGGCGATCTCGGGCCAGGCGTTGTCGATCAACGGGATCAGCTCGATCCGCATCGCCTTGCGTACATGGGGCTTCTCCAGCTCGCGACCCACGAAGCGGACGATGAAGCGGCGAAGCTCGGCATCGATCCCGGCCACCTTCTGCAACAGCGCCGAACGACGGCTGTCGGCCTGCAGGGTGAGCGTGACCTCCTCCTCGACGGGCGGGCGGATCGCCCAGATGATCGTGAGCGGGTCCTCCAGGGCCATGGTCAGCTCGAGCGGGAGCGACACGTCGGCCAGGAAGCGGGCGTGGTCGACCTGCAGGTCGAGGTCGAAGGTGACCGAGACCGGCAGGATGAGCCGGTAGCCGGGCCGCCCGTCGGGGAGCGCGTCGCCATACGTCTTGTCGAAGGTCCCCTGCGCGGTGATCCGGGCGAGCTTGCGACCGGGGCCGGCGCCGATCGGCCCCAGCGAGAAGGTGTCGCCGAGCACCCGGTCGATCGAGCTGAACACCCGCTCCTTGTGCAGGATCAGCCGCATGAAGTCGGCGCCGAAGTGCTCGAAGCCCGCGAAGGTGTCGTCCACGCCCGCAACCTATCGCGAACCCGGGTGGACGGGCCGCGACAATACGGCCGGAAAATGACCGAAGCCGCGATCCGGGGATCGCGGCTTCGGGGGTGTGGCCAGGGGCGGGGTCGAACCGCCGACCTACCGATTTTCAGTCGGTCGCTCGTACCAACTGAGCTACCTGGCCGGGCCGCGCAGAAGATTACCGCACCTGCGGCCGATGGGTGAAAACGCGGTTCGCTTTGGTGCTCGCCCGCCGCACCCCCTATGCTGTGTCGGCCTGCTGGAGAGTCTCGCCACTTTCCGGCAGGTGCACCAAGGCCCCCATCGTCTAGCGGCCTAGGACGTCGCCCTTTCACGGCGGTAGCACGGGTTCGAATCCCGTTGGGGGTACTCCACCGAGGTCGATGCTCGCCCGATTGGGAGAGTCCGGCCGAGATGGGTTATCGTTCATCCGCTTCCTAGTGAAGCAAACACCTGGCCCCGTAGCGCAGTTGGTTAGCGCGCCGCCCTGTCACGGCGGAGGTCGCGGGTTCGAGTCCCGTCGGGGTCGCAGAGACATGAGAGCCCCGCCCAGATCGCCAAGATCCGGGCGGGGCTTCATGCATTTCCCGCTAGGTTGGTGGCGATGATCGAGATGGACCGCCCCGAGTTCGAAGCGCTCGTCGACCGCTCCCTCGACGAGATCCCGGACCAGATCGTCGCGTTGGTGGACAACGTCGTCGTGCTGATCGAGGACGACCCGCCGCCGGACGAGCCGGGACTGCTCGGCCTCTATGACGGCGTCGCCCTGACCGAGCGACAGGCCAACCACGCGATGGAGCTGCCCGACCGGATCTTCATCTACCGCAACCCGCTGCTCGAGATGTGCGCGAGCGTCGAGGAGCTCGAGGACGAGGTCCGGATCACCGTCGTCCACGAGATCGCGCACCACTTCGGCATCGACGACGCAGCGCTGCACGACCTCGGCTACGCCTGAGTGATCGGCGTGCGCCGCGGCGATCTCAGTGGGGCGATCTCAGTGGGGCGGGGTGACGAACCCGAGGGCACACGCTGCGAGGCAGGCAACCACGGTGAGCACGGAGTACGCCGTACCGCGTCGGCGTCCCAGTCCGAACGCCTGCACGGCGAAGCTGGAGTAGGTCGTGAAGGCGCCGCAGAAGCCCACGCCGAGCAGGGCGGCCTGATCGCCGGACAGGGACATCGAGGTGATCCAGCCGAGCAGGAACGAGCCGAGCACGTTGACCGTCAGGGTGCCGGTCGGCCAGGACCGCTCGGCTTCGAGCCGGTCGAGGTGGTGCGCCACGTAGTAGCGCGCCGGCGCCCCGAAGAACGCGCCGAGGGCGACGAGCAGTGGCGTCATCGCTCGAGTCTCCGGCGGGGAGTGGCCAGGGCGACGGCGAGGACGGCCGCGAGCAGGGTTGCCGTCAGGTAGGCCAGCGCGATCACGAGGTCGCCGTCGGCCAGCAGGGCGCGCCCCTCCTCGGAGGCAGCGGACATCGTGGTGAAGCTACCCAGCAGGCCGGGACCGAGGAACAGGGCAGCGCGGCCGGTGGTGACCACGCGGGGGAGCAGCGCCAGGAGCAGGCAGCCCACGACGTTGATCGCGAACGTCGTCCAGGGGAAGCCGTCCGCGTTCGGCGTCGCCTGGCCCGCGCCCCAGCGCATCAGGGCGCCGAGTGCCCCACCGAGACCGATTGCGAGGAGGTCGACGGCTTGCGGTCGCCGATTCACCTGGCCCGCTGTTCGAGGCCCTGCTTGCCCAGCCAGGGCAGGGGCGAGGCCCCGTTGGACTGGCGGAGCACCTCCCCGACGAACCACGTCTGGAACTCCCGTTGCTGCGGCGTGGCAGCGAGCGCGAGCAGGCGCTCGCCGCGACAGAAGGCATCGGCGAGGTCGAGCACGTCCGCGACCTGGCCGAGCAGTGCCGGGGTGTCCGGCCCGATCGACATCGTGATGTCGGCGGACGCCTGGTCGGCGGCGATGGCCTCGGCGAGGCTGTCGTCGACGTGGGCCGTGCTGATCTCGTCGTCGAAGCGCTCGAAGAGCTCGGTGATGGTGTGGGCCACCGGATAGTCGCTGTGGTGGGCCAGGGCCAGCAGGCGCAGCTCACGGCGCAGCTCGCGGAAGTGGCGTCGCCAATCGAGGAAGACGCTCACCGGGAACCCGGCGAACACGATCGTGTAACCCTCGCCGGCGCGACGCGGACCGGCGATCCGGACCTTCGCGGGCTTCTTGAAGACCTGGCCGACGAGGTCGGGTTCGTCGACCGGCTCCGCGGCCGGTTCGAACCAGACCACCTTGCCCGGCTCGTCCGGGTCGGCGCCCCAGCGGTGGGAGCACATCGCCACCATGCCCAGGCCGCGGCCGAACGTGGAGAAGAGCTCCTCCTCCTTGGCCATCGCCGCATTGATGCGCGGGGGCTCGGGTGAGCCGTCGAGGACTTCGATGCGGGGATAGCGGTGGGTGCCGCGCACGCGCACCGCAATCGGGGGAGCGGCGTGCAGGAGGGCGTTGGTGACCAGCTCGGAGATGCCCAGCTCGGCAGTCTCGACCAAGTCGTCCCGACCGAGTTCATGGCAGGCGTCGGCGGCCCAGCGTCGCGCTTCGCCCACGGAGCGCGGACTGGCCTCGAGAGTCAATTTCCCCCTGCTCAGAGGCAATGCATGCACCCTTGACTGTATGGAGTGGTGTCGGACCATTTTGAAGCCCGCAAGGCCCTTACCCACTTTGATCGTGTCTAACACCACACAATTTAGTGCCAGTTCGCGGAATGAGACGCCGTGATGGGAACATTGGCTCTGGTAGACGCACGCGACTCGGCACAAGTCATCAGAAAGGCCACCGAGGGGACATGGCAAGCAAGGACAATGGCAAGCACCAGGTAGTCGTCATCGGCTCCGGATTCGGCGGCCTGTTCGGCACCAAGGCCCTGAAGCGGTCCGACGTCGACGTCACCATGGTTGCGAAGACCACGCACCACCTCTTCCAGCCACTGCTCTACCAGGTTGCCACCGGCATTCTGTCGCAGGGCGAGATCGCTCCTCCCACGCGTGAGGTCCTCGCCGGCCAGAAGAACGCCCAGGTCCTGCTCGGCACCGTGACCGACGTCAACCTCGAGACGCGCACCGTCACCCACCACGTGCTGGGTCGCGAGACGACGACGTCCTACGACACGCTGATCGTCGCCGCCGGCGCCAGCCAGTCCTACTTCGGCAACGACCACTTCGCCGAGTTCGCCCCGGGCATGAAGAGCATCGACGACGCCCTCGAGCTGCGTGGGCGCATCTTCGGAGCCTTCGAGATGGCCGAGAACGCCGCCAAGCGCGGCGAGCCCACCGACCACCTGCTCACCTTCGTGGTCGTCGGGGCCGGGCCGACCGGTGTCGAGATGGCCGGCCAGATCGCCGAGCTGGCGCGCAAGACGCTGCGCAAGGACTTCCGCTCCATCGACACCCGCAACGCGCGGATCATCCTCGTCGACGCCGCTCCGCAGGTGCTCCCGCCGTTCGGCGCCAAGCTCGGAGCCAAGGCGAAGGCCGAGCTGGAGAAGATCGGCGTCGAGGTCCAGCTCGGTGCGATGGTGACCTCGATGGACGAGCGTGGCCTCGAGCTGAAGGACAAGGACGGCTCGGTGCGCCGCATCGACTCGGTCGCCAAGGTGTGGGCTGCCGGTGTGCAGGCCAACCCGCTCTCCAAGACCCTGTCCGAGCAGAGTGGTGCTCCGCTCGACCGCGCCGGCCGGATCTCGGTCAACCCCGACCTGACCCTTCCGGGTCACCCCGAGGTCTTCGTCCTCGGCGACATGATCTCCCTCGACAACCTCCCGGGCGTTGCCCAGGTGGCCATCCAGGGCGCGAAGTACGCCGCCAAGGAGATCGACAACCGCCTCAAGAACAAGGCGCCGCAGCAGCCCTTCAAGTACTTCGACAAGGGCTCGATGGCGATCATCGCCAAGTTCCGTGCGGTCGCCAGCGTCGGCAAGCTGAAGCTCAACGGCACCATCGCGTGGCTGATGTGGCTCGCCGTGCACCTGGTCTACCTGACCGGTTTCAAGAACCGCGTCGGTGCACTCCTGTCCTGGGCGATCACGTTCATCGGCAACGACCGCTCCGAGCGGACCGTGACCGAGCAGCAGATCTTCGCCCGTCTGGCGCTGGAGAAGCTCGAGGGCGGGTCCCAGGACCTCGTCACCGCTCCCGGTGAGTTCGACGCCGCCCAGGAGGCGCAGCGTGCGGAGCTCGAGGAGAAGGCCGCGGAAGAGGCTCGCCTCACCGATCAGGGCCAGCGCGGCGTACACGTCGACGCCTGAGCGTCGAACCGGCAGTTCTTGTGCGTCGAACCGGCAGTTGTTGCGCGCCCAACGAGCAAGTCTTGGACGTCGAGCCGGCACTTGTTGACGCGCTGACCGCAACGACTGCAGGCTCGAGCCTCAACAACTGCAGGTTCGTGCCACCACAACTGCAGGTTCGCGGCGCAACAACTGCAGGTTCGTCACTCGAAGATGGACGGCTTGCCCTCGCCGTTCTCACGCGCCCAGCGCGGCATGATGAAGATCCCCTCGCACCGTACGGTCGGCCCCTCGCTGTCGCTGATGTGGCCCACGACGATGGTCTTGATCCCCTCGACCCGGTCGACCTTCGCCTCCGCGTGCAGCTCACCCAACGGGGTGGGGCGCTCGTAGCGCAGGCTCAACGTCCCGGTCATGCCTGCCTTGTGCCCGGCGGCGGCGGCCTCGCCGGCGACCTGGTCCAACAGGAGGGCGCTCACACCTCCGTGCACGAGTCCGGGCGGTCCCTCGTAGGCCGCTCCGAGGTGGAAGTCGGTGGTGACGAGTCCGTCCTCGTGCCAGGTGATGTCGAGCGGCGGCGCGATCGGGTTACGCATCCCCACGACGGCGTTGCCGTAGTTGCGTGAGGTCCCGCCCTCGGGATTGATCGTGACCCCGTGGCTGGACGGGATCTGGCTGGCCCGCAGCCGCTCGGTGATCGCAGCGAGCTCCTTGCGGATCTCGATCATCTCGTCGTCGGGGACCGTGCTGCGCAGGACCGCATCGATCAATTCACGGGTGGTCGCTGCCAGGCCGCCCTGCACCTCGCGCTCGCGCGCCAGCTGCTCCTCGGTGACCTCTTCGATGCGGTAGTCGGACATGCGAGCCACCCTAGACGTGTGCAGGAGCCAACTGCGCGCAAACCCAGTGGAAACCAGCCTCGTGGCGTGATGGGATGCGCCACATGACCGAGCTGATCACCCCCGACCTGCAGTGGTACGACGAGTGGCGCGCGGCGTACGACGAGTTCGGCGGCGTGCACATGGACGGCTCGGGCTATTTCGGGACGCCGCCGCCGGAACCCTCACGCGACGACTATGCGGCGATGGTCGAGAACCGGCTCGCCCAGGGCGATCCGTCCACGCAGATGGACCCCGGGATGGTGCACTGCTCCTTCTTCTGGATCACCGAGCAGGACTCGTTCATCGGCTGGCTCGCGATCCGGCACGCGCTCAACGACTTCCTGCTCGAGCAGGGGGGCCACATCGGCTATTCGGTGCGCCCGTCGCGTCGCCGCGAGGGTCACGCGTCGCGCGCCCTCGGTCTGGCCGTTCCGTTGTCTCGGGAGCTCGGCATCGACCGGATCCTGCTCACCTGCGACGCCGACAATGACGCGTCGCGACGCACGATCGAGGCCAACGGCGGCGTGTTCGAGGACGAGCGCGTGGGCAAGCTGCGCTACTGGATCGGCTGAGCTGCGGCACCTCAGTGGGTGGCGCGGTTCCTGGCCGATTCGTAGTGGTCGAGGATCCGGGTGAACTCGTGCGGGTCGACCAGCGAGTCGTTGATGACGTAGGGCGGCATGCTCTTGCGCAGGATCAGCACCTTCCAGCCGCGCCTGCCGGGCCGTCCGACCACCTCGATCCGGGTGTACGGGCTGGCCAGGTCGAACCGGTGGTGGCTGTCGTTCGAGCGGATGTCGAGCAACCCGCGCTCGCAGACCACCTTGGCCGGTTCGGCAGTCGAGTGCGCGCCCCACAGGATGAGCGTCAGCAGGGCGGCGGTGGCGGCATAGGCGATGTACGTCGTCTCCCGCGTGTCCCAGGCGAGCCAGCCGAGCAGCAGCGTGGCCATGAGCGCGAACAGCAGCAGGGTGCCCAGGAACCGCTGGGTGCCCTTCTGGGGGGTGAGGTGGATCGTGGTCGGGAAGGGCTCGGTCGCGGAGGTCCGGGCGGGCTTCTCGGCCTTGGCAGGCTGGGGGCTCTTGGTGGCCTTGGGCTTCCGGGCGGCCGGCTGCGGGCGCTCCTTCTTCGGTGCGGCGGCCGGAATCTTGTCGACCGGTGCCTTGGTTGCCTTGGGCTTGGCGGCCGGTTTGGTGTCGGGGGCGGTAGCGCTTGCCGCAGCGAAGACCGAGGTCGCCGCGGTGGTCCGCGGGTCGAGCGTCGCCTCGGTGCTGGTCTCCTCCGGTACGTCGGCCTCGGGCGCGGCGCTCGCGTAGGTCGAGGCAGTCGCGGCGGCCGTGGGGGTCGCGGTTGGCGTCCAGTCGGGGCTGGGTGCGGAGTCGTCTTCGGCGGAGCCGACGAGTTCGGGAGTCTGGGGTGTCTCTGCGTCCGTGGGCGGCGGGGGGTTGCCGGTGGTCTCGGGGGCGTCCCCAGTGGCGGCACCGGCGTCGGGAGCGTCGACCGGCGCTGACGGGGGTTCGATGACGGGCTTGGAGATGGTGCGCTCGGCACCCTTGGCCGCCGTGGCCGCGGCGAGGAGCTGCTCGAGGGTCTCGAACTTGGGCTGGGAGTCCTCGCTCGGCGAGTCCGCATCGGAGCCGGCTGCGGTGCCGGTCTCTGCGGTCGGCGCGTCTGCGGCGGGTTCGTCCGTGGCGGGTGCGCGGGCGGACGGAGCGTCCTCAGCCGGGGCATCTTCGACCGGGGTGTCCTCGGTCGGGATGTCGACGACCGGTGTCTCGGCGGTCGGCGCCCCCTCGGGCTGGGGGGTGCTCTCGGTCGCGGCGACCTCGACCTCGGGCTCGGGAACAGAAGCTTCCGCGGCAGCCACATCGGCCAGGGTTGGGGTCTGCGGCGGGGCGAAGGGGGTCGTCGACTCGGGCGCTACTGCTGCAGTCCCCGCCGTGGTGACCGTCTCGGCGGTCTGTGGCTCGTCGACGATCTCGGGTTCCTCGACCGCGGCGACGGTCTCGACGGCAACGGGCTCCTCGACGGGTTCGGGTTCCTCGACGATCTCAACCGTCTCGACGACCTCAGGCTCCTTGACAGGTGCGGGCGGCTCGAAGCCTGTCGGCTCCGCAGCGACCTCGCCCGCGGTCGTCGTACCGCTGTTGTCCTCGTCGGGTGACGCGACATCGGACTGGCCCAGCTCGCCGCGGGCCGGGTCTTCCGCGGGGACCGGCACGGCCGCCGCGGCCGTACGGGCCGGCTCCTCCGGAGCGTCGTCGCTCGGCGGGACCTCGTCCGCGCGCTCCGCGGCCTTGCGGGCCTCGGCCTGTTCCCTGGAGGTGCGAGCCGCATCCTCCTTCAACCAGTTCGGTACCTGGTCCTCGGGCTCGGCCCCGGCCGGCTGCGCAGCCCTGCGGATCGCGTCCGCACTGTCCTTCTTGCGGCCACGCCGACCCAGCAGGCCACCCTTGCGGGGCTTGGCCGGAGTGTCGATCGAGTGCATCACGGCTTCGAGGGCGGGGCCGACGATCGCGGCGTCCGAGAGCCGGGGCGTGTTCTCCTCCCCGGAGTGAGTGGGGACGTGCTCCCGCTCCGACGGCTCAGTGCCCGCCGGTTCGTCCTGAGGGCGCTTCAGCCCGGCCACATCCGCACGGGTGTCGACCTCGGCGGCCGGCGCGTCCGTGTCGCGTAGCGCCGCGAACACGTCGGTGGGTGCCGCCGGCGTGAAGGCCTTCTCGCCGGTCTCGACCGCGGTGAAGGAGTTCGGGGACGCGAGCCGAGGCCCGATCTCGGATGTCGTAGCCGTTGCGGTCTCGTCGGCCGGCTCGTCATCCTCCACGACCTCGTCGGTTCCCGGAGCCTTGAGCTCAGCGGGCGGCACCGTCGCGGCTGCCTCCGCCGAATCCTCCGTCGAGTCCTCATCCAGTTCCTCAACCGGTGCGGCGTCGGCAGGCGCCGCGGAAGCCACGTCCGGGGTCCCGAACAGGTTCCGCTGCCACTCGATGCTGCCGATGGCCGGCCCTGCGGTGCTGGGCCCCGTGTCGGTGGGCTCCGCCTCGATGGACACCTTGTCGCTGGGTTCCGGGTCGGACGTCGCGACGGGCTCACTCGCGGGCTCGACGTACCCGTTCTCCCCGGGCTCACTCGGTGCAGCCAGATCCGAGGGGTTGAACAGCGCGCGCTGCCAGTCGGTGTTCGCAGCCCGCGGCTCGAGCTTCGGCAACCGTCCGCCGATCACGTGCGACGAGGCAGCCTCGGGTACGTCGTCCGTCGGCGAGGTGGGCGCGTCGGTGCCGCGCGGTTGCTCCTTGGAAGCCAGGCGGTTCTTGACCATCCGGCTCAGCCGCTCGCGGCGTTCGTCATCACTGAGGTGACCACTGGCGGCCGGCCGCGATGCAGTGGCTGGAGCAGGCGAATCGGCTTGCTGCGAGGAAGCGGACTGGGCGGGAGACGAGTCGCCGAAGATGTCGTGACCGATCGTGTCGTGCTCGACGATTCCGTGCTCGACCAGGTCGGGCAGCGGCGCCGTCAGTGGGTCGAGATCGTCGGTGTTGAACGTGGAGATCCCGGCTGCCGGTGCCGCCTCGTCCTCACCGGGCTGATCACCCGGGGCCGGATCCTTCGGGGCCTCGTCTGAGTCCCCGGCGGTCGCCCCAGCAGTCTCGCGGGTCGCGAGCCACTCGTCGATCAGGTCGATGCCTGGATCGTCGGGGTTCTCCGGCGTTGTGCCCATGCCGACAAAACTAGTCACTTCGTCAGGCGTTATGGGGAGGATGCGCAGATTTGGACGAGCGTGCGCAGCGTCACCTGCAGGTGCGCGGGGGTTTTCGGTCTTGATCGAACCGAAAACCCCCACGCAACGTTGTCGTAGGCCCTGTGGGACTCGAACCCACAACCAACGGATTAAAAGTCCGGAGCTCTGCCAATTGAGCTAAGGGCCCGCGCGCGAACGCGACCTGCGCGCATCGCCCAGACACCCTATCCATCGGGACTTTTGCGGGCCAAAGCCGGCGACCAGCCACGGCGTACGTCGTGCCTCGTCGCCCCCGCGCGGCGACCAGACCGGCACCGCGTAACACCCCCGTTGCGAGAAGTTCACCCGTTTCGCGAAATTGGGACTTCTGTGGGAGTTCCATTTCGGGATTACGTTGGTAGGCTCAGGCTCGCACCAGGTGCAAGTTCCAGCATGGCTGACGCCCGCGGAGTTTGTGATCCAACGGCGTTTCTTCTTTGTGGACCTCCACAAGTCGGAGCGCAGTGTCACCGCACTTGGTGTGGGGTTGTCGAAGTGATGACCTCTCGCCCCGACAAAGGAGTATCAGAGCAATGGCTCAGGGCACTGTTAAGTGGTTCAACGCTGAAAAGGGCTTCGGCTTCATCGCGCAGGAAGACGGCGGCGACGACGTCTTCGTGCACTACTCGGCGATCCAGACCAACGGCTACAAGTCGCTGGACGAGAACCAGAAGGTTGAGTTCGACGTCACCCAGGGCCCGAAGGGCCCGCAGGCGGAGAACGTTCGCCCCCTCTGATCCAGTCTGAGGACTGAATCACCACGAAGAAGGTCATCTGACCAGACTTCACCGAAGGCCCCACCCGATCGGGTTGGGGCCTTCGGGTCATTTTGTGACTACTTGTCCCCGAATGTGTTTGAAACTTGGACACCTCGGGCACAGTGGTCTTGGAGCCACGCCCAAAGGGGCTGGGGAGGGTTCGAGGATTCAGGAGACAGGGAGCGTGAGCGATCAGTTCGACGTCTCGCTGGAGGACGCCGACCTCCTCGACGAGGTTGAGCTGACCACCAGTTTGATCATCGCTGCGAGCGAGTCCGACGGCGACCTCAGCCAGGCTGAGATCGACCGGATCCTGGGCGTCACGCCCAAGTCCTGACATCCGGCCGCGTTTCGCTGCGGCCGCTCCACGGCGTACTGTCGCTGTGTTTGTGCTCACCCATCGAGCCGCCTGAGCGCGTCATGTGACGTCGCGACTTGCACGACACGCCGAAACAGCCCCTAGCATGTCCAGCGTTCAGGTCCTCCTCATCAGGAGTTATCCGTGGCTTTACGTTTCCGTCCGGTCGACGCGTCGTTCTACGACCTCTTTTCCGAGCAGTCCCAGCACCTCGTTCGTGGTGCCGCGCTGCTCGCCCAGATGCTGGGGGAGGGGGCCGATCGCGAGGCCGTCGCCAAAGAGATGCGCGCAGCAGAGCACGCGTGCGACGAGACCACCCACGCCATCGTGCGTCGGGTCAACAGCACCTTCGTCACGCCCTTCGATCGCGAGGACATCTATTCGCTGGCCTCCGCCATCGATGACGTGATGGACGAGATGGACGAGGCCGTCGACCTCGTCCTGCTCTACGGCGTCACCGTGCTGCCCCCCGAGGCAGCCAGTCAGGTCGAGGTGCTGCAGCGCTGCGCCGACCTGACCACCAACGCGATGCCGCGACTGCGGGCGATGCAGGACCTCAACGAGTACTGGATCGAGATCAACCGTCTCGAGAACCAGGGCGACAAGAGCCACCGGCGGATCCTGGCCAGCCTCTTCAACGGCCAGTACGAGCCGCTCGAGGTGATCAAGCTCAAGGACATCGTCGAGTCGCTCGAGGGTGCCATCGATGCGTTCGAGACGGTGGCCAACATCGTCGAGCAGATCGCCGTCAAGGAGTCCTGACGCGTGGAACTCGCGATCATCATCGCGGTGGTCATGGTGGCCCTGGTGTTCGACTACACCAACGGCTTCCACGACGCGGCGAACGCCATCGCAACCTCCGTCTCCACGCGAGCCCTGACCCCGCGGGTCGCGCTCGGCATGGCGGCGGTGATGAACTTCGTCGGCGCCTTCCTGGGCCAGAAGGTTGCCCAGACCGTCAGTGAGGTGATCACTCCTCCGAGCGGTACGCACGGCCTGATCATCGTCATGGCCGGCCTCCTCGGGGCGATCGCGTGGAACCTGATCACGTGGTACTTCGGACTGCCCTCGTCGTCCTCGCACGCCCTCATCGGTGGCCTGGCCGGTTCCGCGCTTGCCGCCGGGGTCACCGTGCACTGGGAGACGATCATCGACAAGGTGGCCATCCCGATGGTCCTCTCACCGATCTTCGCCTTCGCCGCCGGCTTCGCGGTGATGATCGCGATCCTGTGGATCTTCCGCCGGGCCAACCCGTCCAAGGCACAGCGCGGCTTCCGGTTCGCGCAGACCGTGTCGGCCGCGGGGATGGCGCTCGGCCACGGCCTGCAGGACGCCCAGAAGACGATGGGTGTCATCTTCCTGGCCCTGCTCGCCGGCGGTTATGTCGGCGGCGGTGACGACCTCCCGCTGTGGGTGATCTTCTCCGCAGCTGCTGCGATCTCGCTCGGCACCTGGTCGGGTGGCTGGCGGATCATGCGCACCCTGGGTCGCCGGATCATCCACCTCGACCCCCCGCGCGGCTTCGCAGCCGAGTCGGTGGCCGCCTCGGTGCTCTACACGACGGCGTACGTCTATGAGGCGCCGATCTCCACCACGCACACGATCACCTCAGCGGTGATGGGTGTCGGTGCGACCAAGCGCCTGTCCGCAGTCCGTTGGGGCGTCGCGAAGTCGATCCTCACCGCGTGGGTGCTGACCTTCCCGGCCGCCGGCGCGATGGCTGCGGCCTCCTACTTCGTCTGCCACCTCGTGCTCGAGGTCCTCTGAGGCTTGTCGCTGGCGTCGGTGCGTACGACGTCGTGTGACCGCAACAACTGCCGGCTCGGCGCGCAAGAACTGCAGGTTGAACGCGCAACAACTGCAGGTTCGCGCAGCAACAAGTGCAGGTTCGGCGCGCAACAAGTGCAGGTTCGCGGGTCAGCCGAAACGACCCGAGATGTAGGCCTCGGTGGCCTCGTTGTCCGGGTTGGAGAAGACCTGCTTGGTCGGGTTGAACTCGACCAGGTGGCCGGGCTCGCCGACGGCCTTGAGGTTGAAGAAGCCGGTGTCGTCGGAGACGCGGGCGGCCTGCTGCATGTTGTGGGTGACGATCACGATCGTGTAGTCCGACTTCAGGTCGTGGATCAGGTCCTCGATCGCGGCTGTCGAGATCGGGTCCAGCGCGGAGCACGGTTCGTCCATCAGCAGCACCTGCGGCTGTACGGCGATCGCGCGGGCGATGCACAGGCGCTGCTGCTGCCCGCCGGAGAGCCCCATCCCGGGCTTGCCGAGCCGGTCCTTGACCTCGGTCCACAGGTTGGCGCCCTTGAGTGAGCGCTCGACGATGTCGTCGGCCTCGGACTTCTTCATCCGCTTGTTGTTCAGCTTGTTGCCGGCCAGGACGTTGTCATAGATCGACATCGTGGGGAACGGGTTCGGGCGCTGGAAGACCATGCCGATCTCACGGCGTACGGCGACGGGGTCGACACCGGGGTCGTAGAGCGACTGGCCGTCCACGACCACGTCACCCTCGACGCGGGCGCCGGGGATCACCTCGTGCATCCGGTTGAGCGAGCGCAGGAACGTCGACTTGCCACACCCGGAGGGACCGATGAAGGCGGTCACTGCCTTGGACTTGATGCTCATCGTGACGCCCTGGACGGCGAGGAAGTCGCCGTAGTAGATGTCCAGGTCCTTGACGGAGATGCTCTTGGCCATTGTCTTGATTCCTAGCCTTTCAGTGCCCGGTCTTGGGGGCGAAGATCTTCCCGACGATGCGGGCGATGACATTGAGGATCAGCACGATCACGACCAGCACCAGCGCAGCGCCCCAGGCGATCGCGAAGTCGCCCTCGGTGCCCTTGCGGAACTGGCTGTAGATCAGCACCGGCAGGGTGCTCATGAAGCCGTCGAAGACGTTGAAGTTGGTGCGCGCGGTGAGCCCGGCGACCAGCAGCAGCGGTGCGGTCTCGCCGATCACCCGGGCGATGGCCAGCGTGACCCCGGTGACGATGCCGCCCAGCGCGGTGCGCAGGACCACGTTCACGACCGTGCGCCACTTGGGGGTGCCCAGGGCATACGCCGCCTCGCGCAGGTCGTCCGGCACCAGTCGCAGCATCTCCTCCGACGAGCGCACCACGATCGGGATCATCAGCAGCGACAGGGCCACCGAGCCGCCGATGCCGGCGTTGAACCCGGCCCCGAACAGCAACGCGAACAGCGAGTAGGCGAACAGGCCGGCCACGATCGAGGGGATCCCGGTCATCACGTCGACCAGGAAGGTGATCGTGGCGGCGATCTTGCTGCCGGCGCCGTATTCGACGAGGTAGATCGCGGCCATGATCCCGATCGGGACCGAGATGATCGCGGTGAACAGCGTGATCATCAGCGTGCCGACGATCGCGTGGTAGATCCCGACCGGCTGGTCCATCGAGGTCCGGTAGAACGAGTAGGTGAGGAAGGTGGAGTTGATGGCGCCGGCGCCCTTGACGAGCACCGTCCACAACAGCGAGACCAGCGGCACGAGGGCGATCAGGAACGCCGTCCAGACCAGGGAGGTGGCGAGCCGGTCGGCGGCCGCCCGGCGGCCCTCGACGACCAGCGCCCACACGGGCAGCACGGCGCTGAAGAGCAGCACGGCGACGATCGCCCAGGCGATCAGACCCGCGCCCAGGGTGAGGGTGACGAGTCCGGCGGCGGAGGCCGCGATGACCCCGGCCACGGCCGGTGCCAGTCGGGGCAGTCGCGCGCGCACCAGCGGCGAGCTGGCCGTGGCGGTCACGGGCGAGGCGGTGGTGGTGACGCTCATCGGTTCATCTTCCTTTCGGCGCGACCGGCGATCCAGCGGCCGGCGAAGTTGACCAGGAACGTGACCAGGAAGAGCACCAGGCCGGTGGCGATCAGGACCGCGACGGTGCCCGGCGTACCTTCCTTGTAGCGGCGCGCGATGTTGCCGGCGATGCTGTTCGGGTTCTCGTTGCCGATCAGGTTCAGCGTGTAGAGGCCGCCGGGGGCCAGTACCATGGCGACCGCCATCGTCTCGCCGAGCGCGCGGCCCAGGCCGAGCATGACCGAGCTGATCATGCCGGAGCGGGAGTAGGGGAAGACCGTCATCCGGATCATCTCCCAGCGCGTCGCGCCCAGGGCCAGGGCTGCTTCCTGGTGCAGCTTCGGCGTCTGGGCGAAGACCTCGCGGGAGATCGCGGTGATGATCGGGAGGATCATGATGGCCAGCACGACGCCGGCGGTGAGGATCGTCGTACCGGCCGGGTTGACCGGGTCGGCGAAGAACGGCAGGAAGCCGGCGTTCTCCTCGAGCCAGACGAAGAGCGGGACCAGCTTCGGGGCGAGTACGTCGATCCCCCAGAGGCCGAAGACGACGCTCGGCAGGGCGGCGAGCAGGTCGATCACATACGCGATCGGCCCGGCCAGCCAGCGCGGGGCGTAGTGGCTGATCACCAGCGCGATCGCGAAGGCCAGCGGCACGGCCAGGATCAGCGCCAGCACCGCAGCCAGCACCGTGCCATAGACCAGCGGACCGACGTAGCCCAGGAACGTGGTCGCGTCGGGACCGTAGAAGCGCGCGTCCTGGGTGAACCCGGGGATGCCCTCGATCGCCAAGAAGATGAAGACGCCGGCGAGCGCCACCATGATGGCCAGCCCGGCGACGAGCGCGATCCGGGCGAAGACGACGTCGCCGACCTGGCGCTTGGACCGGGTCGGGGTGAGCCCGACCTCTTCTTCGGTCGTGGTGGTCACGATGCTCCCTCGGGAGTGTTGGTCAGTGGCACATGCCTGTGGCGGGCCGAGGTCTCGGCCCGCCACACGCGTGAATCGGAGGGGCGAATTACTTCGCCGCGATCTTGTCGACGATGGCGAGCGCCGCGTCGCGGGTCTCGGCGTCGAGCTGGGCCGAGCCGGCCTCCTTGGCGGCCGTGTCCTGGCCCTCCTCGGAGAGGACATAGCTCAGGTAGGCCTTGGTCTTCTCGGCGTCCTCGGCCGAGTCGTACTGCTGGCAGGCGACCAGGTAGGAGGCGAGGATGATCGGGTAGGTGCCCTCCTCGGTGGTGGTGCGGTCGACGTCGACGGCCATGTCCACGTCGGGGCGACCCTCGACGCGCGGGGAGACGGCGATGACCTTGGCGGCCGCCTTGGCGCTCGGGTCGACGTAGCTCTCGCCGACCTTGACCGCGACCTGCTTCAGGTCGCCGGTCTGGCTGGCGTCGGCATAGCCGATCGCGCCCTTGGCGTTCTTGACCGCGGAGACGACACCCGAGGTGCCCTCGGCGCCCAGACCGCCCTTGGCCGGCCAGGCGTCCTCGGCCTCGTGGCTCCAGGACTTGGTTGCCTTGCCGAGGTAGTCGGTGAAGTTCTTGGTGGTGCCCGAGTCGTCCGAGCGGTGCACCGGGGTGATCTTGGTGGAGGGGAGCTCGACACCCTCGTTGTCCGCGGCGATGGCCGGGTCGTTCCAGGTCTTGATCTTGCCGTCGAAGATCTGGGCGATGGTGTCACCGGAGAGCTTGAGGCCCTCGATGTCGACGTTGTAGATCACGGCGATCGGGGAGATGTAGGCCGGGACCTCGATCGGGTCGGTGCCACCGCACCGCTCCTTGGCGGCGCTGAGCTCGCCCTCGTCGTCCTTGAGGTAGGAGTCCGTGCCGGCGAAGAGGGTGCCGCCCTCGATGAAGCGCTTGCGACCATCGCCGGAGCCGATGGACTGGTAGTTCACCACTGCTTCGGCGTTCTTGCCCTGGAACCCGACGGCCCAGGCCTCCTGCGCCTTCTCCTGCGACGAGGCGCCGCCACCGTTGATGTCACCGGTGATGTTCGCTCCGGCGTCGCCCGAGGCGTTCTCGTTGCTGGCGCCGCACGCGGCGAGGGACAGGACTGCGGCGGTGGCGATGGCGGGTGCCGCGATGCTGCGGAAAGAAGTGCGCTTCACTTCACTGCTCCTGGTGGTGGCGGGGTGCACTCGATGGTGCTGACAACCGTGAACGTAGGCAGGGCAGATGACCGGATCACTCGGGCTCGGTGAATGAACGGTGAACGCTGATGATCAGTTTGGTCGCCACGTGGCGGAGAAGAGACGACGATCACGTGAACTGGTGCGCGGGACCCTTGACTCAGCCGATTTGGTGAGTCTCGGTCTCCAGCACCTCGCCGCGGCGGTGGTGCACCACCAGCATCTGTCCGGGCTCCAGTTGGGGGTCGGCCAGGCCGAGGGTGGAGAACACGTCGGGCAGCACCGGACGGTGGGTGCACAGCACGGCCCGCTTCTTCGAGGCGAGCAGGGTGTCGACACTGATCAGCACCGACTCGGGTGTCGCGTCCTCCTCCGAGAGCCCGTCGAGGGTGCTCACCGGCCGTCCGCACGCCTCGGCGTACGGCGTCAGCGTCTGCACGCAGCGCGTCGAGGAGGAGGAGACCAGTCGGGTGATGTCGTATGCCGCGAGCACGTGGGCGAGGCGCTCGGCCTGTCCTTCGCCGAGCTTGAGCAACGGGCGCAGGCGGTCGTCGGGGTGCCAGTGCTCGCGGGAGCGGGCCTTTGCGTGCCGCAGGACGATCAGGGTCCGGGTGCGGTTGGGCAGGGCGGCGGCCTCGGCGAGGGTGGCCCGGTCACGGGAATGGGTGAGCAGGGTGGCGGCCTCGTCCAGCGGCACCCAACGGACCTCGTCGATCTCGGCGTTCGGCCGATAGCCGGAGACGTCCCTGTCACCGACCACGCGGCCGGCCCAGTAGTGCACGACCTTGTTGGCCAGCTTGACGCTTCTTTTGTCGACTGGCCGGACGCGGTAGTGCTGATCGGCCAACGGCAGCCCCAGACGTACGTCGAGCCCGGTCTCCTCGCGCACCTCCCGCACGGCACACGCGGTGATGTGCTCGCCACGGTCGAGCTTGCCCTTCGGAAACGACCAGTCGTCGTACTTCGGGCGATGCACCAGCAGCACCTGGTCCTTGGAGCGGACGACCACACCTGCGGCGGTGATGACGGGCATGGCGCTAGTCTCACACCAATGTGCCCGACCGATCGAGAGTGCCTGTGCTGACCAGGCGTCGCGTTGCGCTCGGCACTGCCCTCGCCGTGCTGCTCGGTGCGCTGGCATGGGTGGGGTACGCCGTGTGGTTGCGGCCCACGGAGTTCGAGCGGGCGTCCTCGCTGCTGCCGGCCTCGACGCTGCGGGTGACCTGGACCGACTGGGCGGGGCTGCGCGACGAGCTCGGCTCGCTGTCCACCCAGGAGCTGATCGATCGTGACCTGACCACCTCCTCGCTGCTCTCCTCGGCCGCCGAGATCAAGGAGGGCCTGGGGTTCTCGCCGCTCGACGCGGAGTGGGAGCTGATGGGCCAGGGCCGCGACGGTCTTGCGCTGGTGCTGAAGTTCGACGACGTCGACAAGGTGGCTGACGGTCTCGAGGAGGCCGGCTATTCGCGGCCCGGCTCCGACGACCTGGCCGGTGCGACCTGGCAAGGGTCCACCGACCTGCTGAACCGGATGGGACTGACCAGCTTCGAGCTGACCAACGTGGCCTTCCTCGCCGACGAGGGGCTGATGATCGCCTCCGACCAGTCCGCCTACCTGGCGGACGCGGTGAAGAGCGCGAAGGGTGACGAGGACGGGCTCGACCTGGACGGCTTGGCGCCGGACGGGGATCCGCTGGCGCTGACCGCCTTCGTCGAGGACTACGCCTGCGAGGCGCTGTCGATGACCCAGGCCGACGATGACGCGCAGACGGTCGCGGACTCGCGGATCTCCGAGGCCGGGGGTGTCTCTCCCCTGAAGGGCTATCTGGTCTCGATGGAGGCCGACGGCGTGATGAGCATCGTGCTGGCCTTCGAGGACGACGACCAGGCCGAGCGCAACCTCGAGGCGAGGCGGGCGCTGGCCGGTGCCGAGGACCCGGGGCAGGGGATCGCCTATCCGGACTCGTTCCTGGTCACCGACGCGGTGGCGAGTGGGCACCATGTGGTGATCACGGCGAAGGCGACCAAGGATGGTTATCCGCTGACGAACCTGACCACCGGGCCGGTGCTGCTCGCGTCCTGCTGAGTGCTCTGGGCTCTGACCGCTGGGCTCAGGACTCAGCGCGGTGTGGGACCGTGCTGGACGCCAGCGCTCGGTATGACCGTGCTGGGCGTCAGTGCTGCGTACGCCGGCGCCGGACCTCAGCGCTTGGTACGACGGTGCCGCGCGATCAACATGTCGTGCAGGTGCCGGGTGCCAGCCGTGCGCGTCCACTCTGCGTCCGGGCCGAGCTCCCAGGCCATCGTGTCGGCGTCGAAGGCCATGTCGAGGATGTGACCGACCTCGGCGACCAGTTCTTCGGTGGGCAGCTTGACCAGCACCTCGACACGGCGGTCCAGGTTGCGGTGCATCAGGTCGGCACTGCCGATCCAGGTCATCGTCTCGCCGCCGTTCGCGAACTCGAAGACCCGGCTGTGCTCCAGGAAGCGGCCCAGGATCGAGCGCACGGTGAAGGTGTCGGAGAGGCCCGGGACGCCCGGTCGCGCGGCGCAGATCCCGCGGACCAGCAGGTCGACCGGCACGCCGGCCTGGCTGGCGAGGTAGAGCGAGTCAATGATCGCCTCGTCGACCACGGAATTGGCCTTGAGCCGGATCCGCGCGGGACGGCCGGCCCGGTGGTGCGCTATCTCGGCGTGGATCTGGTCGATCAGCCCGTCGCGGATGTTGTCGGGAGCCACCAGGAGCTGGTCATAGGAGGCGTTGCGGGAGAACCCGCTCAGGTTGTTGAACAGGTGGGCGACGTCCTCGCCAATGGTCTGGTCGGCGGTGATCAGGCCGAAGTCCTCATAGGCCCGAGCGGTCTTCGGGTTGTAGTTGCCGGTGCCGATGTGGGTGTAGCGACGGATCCCGCCGGCGGGTGCGTCGGCCTCGTCGCGGATGACCATCGAGAGCTTGCAGTGTGTCTTGAGGCCGACCAGGCCATAGACCACGTGGCAGCCGGCGTGCTCCAGCTTGCGGGCCCAGCGGATGTTGTTGGACTCGTCGAAGCGGGCCTTGATCTCGACGATCACCAGCACCTGCTTGCCGGCCTCAGCGGCGTCGACCAGGGCGTCGATGATCGGGGAGTCCCCCGAGGTGCGATAGAGGGTCTGCTTGATCGCCAGCACGTGCTTGTCCGCGGCGGCCTGTTCGATGAAGCGCTGCACGCTGGTCGCGAACGAGTCGTAGGGGTGGTGCAGCAGGATGTCCTGGCGGTTGGCCGCCTTGAACACGTCGACCGGGCTGGCCGAGTCGACCTCGGCGAGCTTGACGTTGGTGGTGGGCACGAAGCCGGCGAACTTCAGGTCCTCGCGCGGCAGGTCCGCGATGTCGTGCAGCCCGCGCAGGTCCAGCGGGCCGGGGAGGCGGACCACCTCGGCCTCGGAGACTCCGAGTTCGGAGACCAGCAGGTCGAGCACGCGCCCATTGATCGACTCCTCGACCTCGAGCCGCACCGGCGGACCGAACTTGCGACGCAGCAGCTCCTTCTCGAGCGCGGCGAGCAGGTTCTCCGCGTCATCCTCCTCGACCTCGAGGTCCTCGTTGCGGGTGACCCGGAAGGTGTGCGACTCGACGACCTCCATGCCGGGGAAGAGGCGCTTGAGGTGCTCGCCGATGACGTCCTCGAGCGGCACGAAGCGCTGGTTGCCGACGGCGACGAAGCGGTTGAACAGCGGCGGCACCTTCACCCGGGCGAAGTGCTCCTTGCCGGTCTTCGGGTTGCGCACCAGGACGGCGATGTTGAGCGAGAGCCCGGAGATGTAGGGGAACGGGTGCGCTGGGTCGACGGCCAGTGGGGTGAGCACCGGGAAGACGCGCTCCTTGAAGAGCCGCTTGCACTGCTTCTGCTCGTCCTTGTCCAGGTCCTCCCAGCGGACCAGCTCGATGCCCTCGTCGCGCAGCGCCGGGATGATGTCGCGCTGGAAGGCTGCCGCGTGGCGAGCCATCAGCTCGTCGGTGTTCGCCCAGATCGTCTCGAGGACCTCGCGCGGCAGGTGTCCGCTGGCGCTGCGCACCGCGACGCCGGCGGCGATGCGGCGCTTGAGACCGGCCACACGAACCATGAAGAACTCGTCCAGGTTGCTGGCGAAGATGGCCAGGAACCTGGCGCGCTCGAGCAGCGGGATGCTCGCATCCTCCGCCATCTCCAGCACGCGCTGGTTGAAGTGCAGCCAGGAGAGCTCGCGGTCCAGGAACCGATCCGGGAACGCCTCCAGCCCGGCGGTCGCCTCGACGTCAGGGAGGTAGGGCGGCTCGACGTCGAACGTCTCGGTGAACGCCACCGCATGGAGCCCGGGCTCGGCGGGCCCCTCATCGATCGATCCCGTCGCGTGCGAGGGCAGGCTGTCTTGCGTCATTCTTCGAGTGTGGCAGTGCAGGGTGAACGGAAGGTGTCACCAACCTCAGCCTGATGCCCTCCCTGTCCGCCAGCGCCCTTCCTTCCGGGATACGGATTGGCTTTTCTTGAGCCCAAAAACAGCCAATCCGTATCCCGGAACGAGAGCCGGAGGGCGGCTGACCGGGGGCCTGTGGAGAGAGCGGGTGGGCCAGGGGCCCTTCCAGTCATCCTCTAGTCCATGGAGCTCCCCGTTGATCCGCTGGCCGATCAGTGGTTGGACCTGGCCAACGCCGAGGTGCCGCCTGCGCCACGGATCGTCGTACCGCGCATCGTCGTGCCGGTCCCGGTGGATCCCGCAGGCATCGCCGGTCCCACCCGGGGCAGGTCGCGCGGGCCGCACTGGCGGCAGAGCTCACCGAACCGCTTCGTGCCGGCTCACGTCGACGGCACGGTCCCGGCGCAGCGGATCGCCGAGGTCCTCCAGCAGGCACCGTCGGGGGTGGTGACCGGCTGGGCCAGCCTGCACCTGGCCGGTGCCCGCTGGTTCGAGGGGAGGCTCGCCGACGGTCGGCAGCGAGGGGTACCGGTGGCGCTGGGACGCGGGGTGGCGCGACGTTCCATCCCCGGTGGCGTGGTGACCCGGGCGATCCTGGCCGACGACGAGGTCGTGCTTCGCCACGGGATCAGGTGCACGGGCGTACACCGGGCGATCTTTGACGAGGTTGTGCTCCTCGATGACGTACGCCGTGGGGTCGAGGCGATCGAGATGGCCTTCCACGCAGAGCTCACCTCGCGCGCCCGGCTCGGGGCCTGGCTGTCGACCTCTCCCCGTCGGGTCGGGAACCGGCTGGTCCGCCAGGCGCTCGAGCTGGCGCTGGAGGGTGCCGAGTCTCCGCAGGAGACCAAGATGCATCTCGTCTGGCGCCTCGACGCCGGGCTCCCCACGCCGATGCTGAACCAGAACATCTTCGACCTCCAGGGCAGGTTCCTCGCCCGGGTCGACCTGCTCGACCCGGTGGCCGGGGTGGTCGGCGAATATGACGGCGAGTCCCATCGGGCAACCCGGTCGCGGCGCAACGACGTACGCCGTGAGGGCGACCTGCGCCGAGCGGGACTGGAGTTCTTCTCGGTCGTGGCAGGTGAGCTCGCCCGTCCCGAGCACGTGGTGCAACGGATGCGGTGGGCCCGGGAGAAGGCACTCTCTAGCGCGCTGGCTTCCAAACGACACCGAGCGTGGGCGCTGACGCCGCGCAACGGCGTACGCCCGATGACCCTGGATGAGCGGATCGAGCGTCGTCGGCACCCCCGGTGAGACTCCGGGATACGGATTGGCTGTTTTCGGACGACAGAACAGCCAACCTGTATCCCGGAAGGTAGGTTCTCGCCCATGAGCACCCTGAACGAGATCCAGCTCGGACTGAAGCGCGCCCTGTTGGCCGGCACCCTCGCCCTGCCGCAGCCGGTCAAGGAGAAGCTCGCCGGGACGCCGGTCGTGCGTGACGGCCAGCAGCTCTCGACCGACGTACAGCTGATGCTGCGCCTGCAGAAGGTCGCCCGCGAGGACCCGGCCGAGGACTTCCCGATCCCCCAGGGGCGCAAGCGGCTCACCGTGCAGGCGGGCCTGGTGGGCGGCAACCAGCCGGTCGCATCGGTCGCCGATTCCACGCTGGCAGGCGTGCCGGTGCGCACCTATGTGCCTGCGTCCGTGCTCGGCCAGTCCGCCCGGGCGACGCTGGTCTTCTTCCACGGCGGTGGCTTCATCTATGGCGGCGAGCACAGCACCCACGACGCCGCGTGCCGATTCCTGGCCGAGCAGGCCGGCGTGCAGGTGATCTCGGTCGACTACCGGATGGCGCCCGAGCACCCGTTCCCCGCGGCCTACGACGACTGCGTGGCGGCCTACCGAGCCGTCGTCGCCCATGCCGAGTCGCTCAAGGTGGACCTGACCCGGATCGCCGTCGGTGGCGACTCCGCGGGCGGCAACCTGGCCGCCGCGACCGCGCTGGCCGCGGCCAGCGAAGGGCTCCCGCTGACCTTCCAGCTGCTGGTCTACCCGCTCACCGACGTGGTCGGCACGAGTGAGTCGCGACGCATGTTCGACAGCGGCTTCTTCCTGACCCGCAAGTTCATCGCGCTCGCCGAGGAGTCCTACACCCCCGTCGAGGCCGACCGGCCCGACCCGCGGGTCACTCTGCTCAACGCCGAGATCCCCCAGGGAACTGCTCCGGCGTACGTCGTCACGGCCGGGTTCGATCCGCTGCGCGACGAGGGCGAGGCCTACGCCGAGAAACTGCGGGCCGCAGGCGTCGACGTGCGCGTCCACCGCGAGACCGGGATGATCCACGGCTTCCTGAACATGGTCGGAATCGGCACGGACGGCCCGCGGGCGGTCGGTGACATCGCCGACCAGCTGGCGGCCGGGCTGTCGTCGTGAGCCTGCTGGTCACCGAGTGGACGCCGTCGGTGGCGGCCGCGGTGGAGCAGATCGCGTCCGACTGCCAGACCGTCGACGGGGTCAACCCGCTGGACGAGGCCGCCCAGCTGCGGTTGCGCCACCACGGGCTGTCGGGGTCGCGGCTGTGGCTGCACGAGAACGGCTTCGCCCTGCTGCACGAGGGCGACGTGGTGCTCGCAGTCTCCTACTGGAAGCGTGGCGAGGGGATCGGTTCGCTGCTGGCCGCCGAGGCAGTCGAAGGCGGAGCCACGTCGGCGTGGTCGCACGCCGACCACATCGCCGCCCGGAAGATCGCGGAGCGACTCGGCTTCGAGCGCACCCGCGAGCTGTGGGTGATGCGATGGCCGCTGACACCGTTCGCCGAGCCGGCGCCCGCGGCACCCGAGGGTGTGACGGTGCGGTCGTTCCGCCTCGGTGACGAGGCCGAGCTGCTGCGGGTGAACGCGGCCGCCTTCGCTGCCCACCCGGAGCAGGGGGCGATGGATGCCGCGAACCTGGCCGAGCGGATGGCTGAACCGTGGTTCTCGCCCGAGGGGCTGTTCCTGGCCGTCGAAGATGGGGACGGAGCAGAGCAGGTGCTCGGCTTCCACTGGACCAAGGTGCACTCGGCGACCACCGGCGAGGTCTATGTCGTGGGGATCGATCCGAGCGCCCAGGGCCGGGGGATCGGCAAGCTGCTCACCCGGGTCGGCCTGGACCACCTGGCGTCGGTGGTCTCGGACGAGGTGATCCTCTATGTCGAGTCCGACAACCTGGCCGCGCGTGCGGTCTATGAGGGGCTCGGCTTCACGCACGAGTCCTATGACACGCACGTGCACTACACGAAGTAGCGCTCGCAACCTGCGCGACGCTGGACGTGCAGGATCGGGTTCAGAGCCCGATCAGGAATCGGCACCCTGGGACTGCTCGGACTCCTTGGCCGACGCCTCCGACTCGGCCTGCTCGCTCAGCTTGGCCGGCGGCATGAACCGGTAGCCCACGTTGCGCACGGTCCCGATCAGGGTCTCGTGCTCGGGACCGAGCTTGGCGCGGAGTCGGCGTACGTGCACGTCGACGGTGCGGGTGCCACCGAAGTAGTCGTAGCCCCACACCTCCTGGAGCAGCTGCTGGCGCGAGAAGACCCGCCCCGGGTGCTGGACCAGGAACTTCAGCAGCTCGAACTCCTTGAAGGTCAGGTCGAGCGGACGGCCGGAGAGCTTCGCGGTGTACGTCGCGTCGTCGACGACCACCTCTCCGCTGCGGATCACGTGGGACTCGGGATCGTCGGCGTCGCGCTG
The DNA here is from genome assembly GCF_013408415.1 of Nocardioides daedukensis. Classification (NCBI taxonomy): domain Bacteria; kingdom Bacillati; phylum Actinomycetota; class Actinomycetes; order Propionibacteriales; family Nocardioidaceae; genus Nocardioides; species Nocardioides daedukensis. The sequence goes on from NZ_JACCAA010000001.1 coordinate 2,708,385, forward strand.
GGCGTTGAGCCTGCCGATGGCCAGCTTGATCCGTGCCTCGAGCTCGGCGGGGCCGCAGGTGTGCAGTACGACGTCGTCCATGCCCCAGTCGGCGGCCACGACTGCCAGCCCGCCCTCGGTCACGATCAACAGCACCGGCGCGTCCGAGCCGGTGGTCCGGATCAGGCGGCACAGGTCGCGTGCCTGGGCGAGCTCCTGGCGGCCGTCGACGAGCAGGAGATCGGCGTCGGGAGCCTCCAGGAGGGCGCTACCCTCGGCAGGAAGGATCTTCACGCCGTGGCTGAGCAACGCGAGGCCGGGCAGCACTTCGGCCGACGGCTGCAGGGCGCTGGTGAGGAGGAGGAGGGTGCTCATCTCGACTCCTTTCAGGCCGGCCCTCGATCGGAGCCGCTAGGGAAGGATATCGGGTGTGAGCCCCCAGAACGTCGAACAACCGGATCAAGAGACACAGGTCGTCGTCCGATATTGGGCCGCGGCACGTGCCGTGACCGGCGTGAACGAGGACCATTTCGACGGTCCGCTCACCCTCACCGAGCTCCGTGGCCGGATCCTCGAGCGGCATCCCGGCGCGGAACGGGTGATCGGCATCTGCTCGATGCTGGTCGACGATGAGCCCGCCGGATCGCTCGATCCCGACACGGTGCGGGTGCGTCCCGGGCAGTCGGTGGAGTTCCTGCCGCCGTTCGCCGGCGGCTGACCGGAGCAGTCAGTTCGAGCGGTCGGTTCGGGCGGTCTGTTGGTGCCGCCAGTTCGGTTGGCCAGTTCGGTTGGTCAGTCGAGCCGATTCAGGCGCGGGCGAGCGCGGTCAGCACCTGGTCCTTCGTGGGTGCCCCGGCTGCGCGGGTGACTTCCTGGCCGTCCGCGTCGAGGACGATCGTGGTCGGCGTACGCATGATGCCCAGCTCGCGCACCAGTGCCAGGTGCAGCTCGGCGTCCACCTCGATGTGGCTCACGCCCGGCACGATCTCGGCGACTTCGCCCAGGATGCGTCGGGTGGCCCGGCACGGCGCGCAGAAGGCGCTGGAGAACTGGAGCAGGGTCGCCTTCTCGCCGAGGTCGTCGCGCCACTGGGTGTCTGCCAGCAGTGAGATGGGCTGGGGCGCGCGCTCGGGATCGGCCTGCCCAAGAAGAGCCTGTTCAGCCGGAGTCGAGCCCTCGGCCCGGGGGCTGGAGGCAGCCTTGAACCGACCGTCGGTGCGCAGCCGCCACCCTCCGAGGGCGAGCACGAGCACCACGACGACGAGCAGGACGATCAGGCCGGGGTTCACGTGGGTGCAACGATCCGACCTGCCGCAAGATTCCCGCGCCCCAGATCCGTTCGGCCAGATCCTTGCCCCAGATTCCCCGCCGCGGCTCCCGTAGCCTTGCGACCCCCGGAGAGTTGTCCCTGCGACGAGGCCTCCGGGGGCCGCACGTCGGCACGGTGCGACCGGGGTGATCACGAGACAGGGCAGGAAGACGTGGGTGTGAAGGACCAGCTCCAGCAGGTACGCCGCCTTGTCCCGGCGAGCAGGTTCCCTGCGATGGTTGCCGCCAAGGTGGACACGCTCTGGGCCGACGAGGCCTTCCGCGCCGCGCAGGAGCACCAGATGCGCCACCTGCTCGAGCACACCGAGCGTGCCGACGAGATCCCCGAGCTGGCCCGGAAATATGCCGAGGCCCAGATGATGCGGCGCTGGCTGCGCTGGAAGCCGCACCTGATCACCCATCAGGAGGTCCGCGGCGTCGAGAACGTCGACCGCACCCGCTCGGTGGTCCTCAACTTCATGCACCACAACCAGTACTCCGGCCTCTTCTCGTCGCTCGACCGGGTGGGGATCCACTGCCACCTGCTGGCCCTGGCCGAGGCGATGGAGCGGACCGCCACCGTGGACATCAGGCAGCACATGCGGATCGTCACCAGTCGGGCCACCGTGATCCCCACGACCCAGGGGAGCAAGGCCGTCCTCGCGGCGATGACTCCCGGTGTGGTGATGGCGATCGCCTCCGACGTCCCCGGACAGACCGAGGTCGAGTTCCTCGGCCAACGGGTGACCGGCTCCTTCGGTGCCGCGCGCATCGCGACCCTGAGCGACAGCCCGGTCGTGGTCGCCACCGCGGTGCGTGAGGGCGACTCGCAGCACATCCAGCTGCACCCGCCACTCGAGCCCTCCGACTTCGCCGATCCCAAGGACCTGCTCGCCGAGATGCTGCGGATCCACGGCGAGGCCGTGCTGGCCTGGCCCGAGGTATTCGAGAACCCGACCACCAGGTTCGGCGCTCTTGATGGATGAGCCGGTGTTGCGGTGAGGAACATGCTCTACAGCGGGCTGGCCCGGTCGATCGGGTTCATCCCGCAGGGGATCGCCATGCTGGCGATCAGCTATCTGGTGATCCACCACTACGGGGTCGAGACGTTCACCGGCTATGCAGTGATCGCCTCGGTGATGCTGCTCATCCCGCTGAACAGCCTCGGCGTCGGCGCCTCGCTGACCCAGTCGATCGCGGCCAACGGAGTCGGTGACGAGCACGCGGTCCGCACCGGCCTGACCGCCTCGCGGGTGCTGACGGTCTCGATGCTGTTCCTGGCGATCGTCTCGACCGCGCTCGGTCTCGCCGGGGTCTGGCCCGAGCTGCTCGGCGACGCGGCCGGCGCCAACACGTTCACTGCGATCGCTCTGGTCATCTATGCGATGAGCTTCGTTCCCGGTCTCGGGCCGAGCGTGCTGCTGGGCGCGGACCGCAACCACGTCGCGATCCTGGGACAGTCGTTGCAGGCGCCGATCGCCCTAGCGCTGGTCGGCGTACTGATCCTGGGTGACTTCAGCCCCGACTGGGTGATCGTGGTGCCAGCGTTGGCGGCGTTCCTGGTCAACCTGGTCACGATGGGGCTCAGCGCCCGGCTCACCGGCTTCCCGTGGGCCCGGGTGATCGCGCGGATCCCGTCGCGCGCCAAGTTCCCGGGGGCGAGGATCCGCTCGCTGTCCGGGCCGATGCTGGTCACGTCGCTGTGCCTGCCGATCGCCTTCCTGTGCGACCGGATCATCCTGAGCCACGTCTCGACCACCGCCGCGGTCGCCGACTACACCGTCGTCACGCAGATCTTCGCGCCGGTCACCGGGCTGATCGTGGCGGGTGCCCAACCGCTGTGGCCGATGTACACCCGGGCCCGCGCGCGTGGCGAGGCCGGCCCCAACCTCAAGGCAGTGCTGGCGATCTTCATGCTCGGCACTGTCCTGGTCTGCGCCGTGCTGGTCGCGGTCGCGGACCGGATCGGGACGATCATCGGCGGTGACGAGATCAACCTGGGCTACTTCCTGCCGTTCGTCACGGCGGTGGTGATGTGCATCCAGGCGGTCACCTATCCGCTGGCGATGAGCCTGATGGACCCTGCCGGCGCCCGCTTCGTCGCGATCTGCGCCGTGATCACCGTGCCGTGCAACATCACCTTGTCGATCCTGCTCTCCGAGCGGATGGGCGCACCCGGTCCGCTGGTCTCGCTGATCATCGTCAGCACCGTCGTCCAGGTCATCCCCGTGTCGATCTTCGCCCGCCGGCGCAGCCGTTCCGGCGAAGAGATCGCCCTGTCCTGAATGGTGTGGTTGTCTACCCCCGTGAGCGCAACGCTGATCGTCGAGCCCGAGCCGAGCGGGCACCGTTTCCAGGCCGTGGCCAACGTCGCGAGGGTCGCCCTCCGCGAGGGTGAGGCGATCCTGCTCACCTCCGAGCAGGGCGCCGCGGACGACGCCTTCCACGTCTTCCTCGACGGCGTCGACATCGACGTGGTGGTCGCCTTCGACGGCGTACACCCCGACACCCGGGACCTGGCCGAGCGGGTCGCGGCGGTGTGCCGAGAGCGCGACGTGGCGACCGTGATCGTGATGGATGCGGACCAGTCGTTGAAGAAGTGGTGGTACGTCGCCCGCCCGGCGTTCAAGGGCCTGGCCAGGAAGCCGCGAGTCATCTTCATGCTGACCCGCTATCCGGCGAAGCTGGGTCTCAAGGACTCGTTCGGCTGGAAGCTGCGGATCTCCAAGGGAGCGCTGGCAGTCCTGTCTCGGGCCAACGGGACGGTGCACCGGTTCGCCGGATTCGCGGGCCGCGACGACATGTCGGTGGGCTGGATCGTCAAGCGGGCAAGGGATCCAGCGATCTGTCTGGCCCACTCACGTGACCGCGCACAGCTGCGAGCGAAGCACGGCCTGGACGCCGACCTGGCGTTGGTCGGCATCTTCGGGGTGGTGGGGGAGCGGAAGAACGCCCCGATAATCCTGGCCGCGATGCAGCACGCCGGGATCGACGCCAAGCTGGTCCTCGCCGGCAAGGTCGCGCCCGAGGTGCAGGAGTGGCTCGACGGCCTCGCTGCGGCCGATCGCGAGCGGATCATCGTGCGGCACGGATTCCTGCCCGACGACGTCCTGGACGAGATGGTGGCGGCGGTGGACGTCGTACCGCTGGCCCTGACCAACAACGGACCCAGCGGCATCATGGGCAAGGCCCTGGCCGCGGAGGTGCCGGTGGTGACCGCCGGCTCCGAGGTGCGCGCCCGCGAGATCCGCGCCACCGGTGGCGGCCTGGCCTGCGAGCTCACCGTGGAGGCCCTCGGTCGAGCGATGCGTGAGGTCCTCGAGGACACCTCGCCGCGGGTCAGCTCGGTGCCGCCGGCGACCGCCGAGGCGTTCGCGGAGACCCTGCTGGGGCTCTGAGACGAACCCCGCTCAGCGGGTCGCCTCGACCGCCATCTGCGCGTCGCCGGACACCCCGCGCTGATCCATCCCGGCCAGGGCAGCGTGCGAGCTCTCGCCGAGAGGGCAGCGCACCACGTCGCGGAATCCGGCTGCCTCGAGCTCGGCCTTCAGCGTCTCGAAGTCATAGACATAGCCGGTGTGGTGGCCGAACTCGCCGATCGGGATCCGGACCAGGTCCAAGGGGTGCTCGACGGTCAGGCCCATCGAGGAGTAGTGCTTCCCGGCCGGGGTCTCAGCAGGCGCCACGCCCGCGAGGTAGAGCTCGATGTGGTGGCGGATGTCGGGGGTGACCAGCCGGATCACGCCGCCGGGACGCAGGCAGCGCGCGGCCTCACGGAGCATCGCGCGGCCGGGCTCGAGCGGGATGTGCTCGATGACGTTGTCGGAGTAGACGAACTCCACCGAGTCGTCCTCGAGTGGCCAGGTCGCGGTCGCGTCGAGGTAGTTGCGAGTCACCGCGCTGACGTTGGTGACCACCCAACCGGGGCGCTTCGCGGTCCCGCCGATCTCCAGCTTCAGCGGGCGCGAGGCGTCGGCGAGCGTGCTGGTGATCCTCCGCTTGGCAACGGGGTGGTTGACCGTGGCGACGGCCGTGCGGACGATTGCGCGGAGGCGAGGGTTCACGAGCGGCAGGCTAGTGCAGTGGGACCGCGCCGACCAGATGTTGGGCAAACCGGGCACTCCTCGCCCTATGCTCATGCCCGTGCCAGTCATCCAGCGATCCATCGTGAAGGTCGCCGAACAGCTCGCCAAGCGTGGTTTCGAGGTACGCCGTCACCCGGCCGCCCGGCGCCAGAAGCTGTTCGCGCGCCACGGCGTCGACCTCGTGATCGACGTCGGCGCTGCCGATGGCGGCTATGGCCGGGACCTGCGGACCTTCGGCTATGCCGGCCGGATCGAGTCCTTCGAGCCCCTCGCCGCGGCGTACTCGCGGCTGGAGAAGAACCTCGATGCCAACTGGCACGCCCACCATCACGCGCTGGGCGCCGAGGAGGGCGAAGCGGTCATCAACGTGGCCTCCAACTCCAACTCCAGCTCGCTGCTGCCGATGCTCGACGCGCACCGCGAGGCCGCGCCGCAGGTGGACTACGTCGGGCAGGAGACGATCATCCTCAAGCGTCTCGACGACCTCGACGTCCTCGGTGCCGCGCGCGCACCGTTCCTCAAGATCGACACCCAGGGTTTCGAGAAGTCGGTGATCGAGGGCGGTGCCGAGACCATCGCGCGCTGCGTCGGGGTGCAGCTCGAGATCTCGTTCGTGCCGCTCTACGACGGTGGGATGCTGGCCGACGAGGCGATCTCGTGGGGCTATGCGAACGGCTTCCGGATCGCGGTGATCGAGCAGGGCTATGCCGCGCCGACTGGCGAGGTGCTCCAGATGGATGCGGTCTTCATGCGGGAGGGATCCTGAGATGTCCACGCTGACCTCCTCCGACGGCCTCGGCTTCAGCCAGCTGGTCTTCTCCGACCTCGAGCGCTATCGCCCGGGGCTGCCCACCAGCTGGCCGCGCGTGCTGATCCAGTGCATCGGCCACCCCGGGATGGTCGCCTCGATCATCCTGCGGGCACAGCAGATGGCCCGCCGGGCCGGCCGCAACCGGCTCGAGTTCGTGCTCCGCTCGGTGGGGATGTATCTGCTCAGCGCCGACTTCGTGCCCGGCATGGACGTCGGGCCGGGCCTGTTGATGCCGCACCCGAACGGGATCGTGATCGGCAACGGCCTGCGGGTGGGCGCCAACGTGACCTTCGGTGGCGGGATCACCGCCGGGGTGAAGCAGCCCGATGCTCCGCCCGATGGTGGTTTCCCGGAGATCTGTGACGGCGCGATCATCCTCGCGAACGCGGTGCTCGCCGGGCCGGTCAGGATCGGCAACTACGCCCAGGTCGGGGCGAACACGGTGGTGCTGTCCGATGTCGCCGACAACGCGGTGGTCTTCGGGGTGCCGGCCAAGAAGGTGGCGACCCGCAAGTCGATCCTGCCGGGTTCCTACGAAGAGCTCAGCTGATCGGGTTCAGCAGAACTCGCAGGGCTCGCGTGACTCCAGCGCGGGGTCGTGGCGCGCGACGAACTCGGCGACCTGGTCGGAGTGGATCATCGTCTTGTGCTGGGCGACCTTGTCGGTCGACCAGTCCCACCACTTGATCCGCAGCAGGGCCTCGCGGGTGGGCTCGTCGAAGCGATACTTGATGTGCTTGGCGGGGTTCCCGCCGACGATCGAATAGGGCTCGACGTCCTTGACGACCACGGCGCGGGTGGCGATGATCGCGCCGTCACCGACGGTGATCCCCGAGGTGATCACGGCCTCGTAGGCCACGAACACGTCGTTGCCGAAGACCACCGGACCGTTGCTGTGGATGGCGCCCGGGGTGTCCACCCACTCGCCGTTCTCGACATGGCCGTGCACGGTGGAGACCCAGTCCGCGTGGTGCACGCCGCCCGGGATCACCACGGCGGAGTAGTGGATCCCGGTGTACTTGCCGACCTTGATCCGCTCACCGTCGTTCTTGACCGACTGCAGCACGCGCATCGAGGGGTAGGACGGATATTCCCAGTCCATCCGGATGCCCTCGGGTGAGTCGAAGTAGGTCACCTGGTGCCCGTGCGCCCAGAGCCGCACCTTCGCCCGGAGCTTCTCGCGCAAGCGCTCCTTGAGGGTTCGGGGCTGGGGAAAGATCATGTCGGCCTTCACGCCGATGACCCTAGTGGGCCGCGCGCCGAACGGTCGAGGCTTCGCCAAGACGTCGTACGACGTAACTCTGCGCCTCATATTTCGTTGCCCCAGCGAGCCGGTCGCCGTGTGTGGTGCCATGGTCTCGCCCCGATCCCACGTGTGTCCCCCAAGGAGCAATCCCGATGGCAATCGCCGCCGCCGATGTCGAGAAGGTCGTCCGCGAGTTCGTCGCTCGCGTGAAGGACGACGCGCCCGAGTTCGGGAACGACACCCCGCTCTATGCAGACGGCGTGGGCCTGGACTCGCTGGAGACCGCCGAGCTCTCCGCCGTCCTGGAGGACGAGTTCGACACCGACCCGTTCGCCGGCGACGAGCTGCCCCAGACCCTGGGCGAGATCCTCGCGTTCTATGCCGGGGTTCCCTCCGGCGCCCGGGCCTGATCCGGCTTGATCGAACTGGTCCGGCAGGTCGCCGAGACCGACCCCACCCGGGTTGCGGTGCTCACCCACGAGACCTCGATGACGTACGCCGAGCTGTTGGCGTCGGCGGAGCAGGTTGCGGCCGGCCTTGAGCCCCGATCGCGCCTGGCGGTCGTCGATGCCGAGGCGACCACGCTGTTGCCGCTGCTGCTCGGGGCGTGCGAGGTGCGGGTGGAGCTGTGCCAGTACCCGCCGGAGGCCTCACCGGGCGAGGTGGCCGAGCTGGCTGAGCGGTTCGACCACCCCACCGTCCTCACCCCCACCTCGACCCGGCAGTTGTTGACCGACTCGGCAGGTGCCGGGGCGTCAACAACTGACGGTTCGGCGGGGGTTGGGGCGTCAACAAGTGCCGGGTCGGCGGGGCGGCCGCACCTGGTTCTCACCACCGGCACCAGCGGAGCACCCAAGGGTGTGCGACACGACTGGGACCGGCTGGTTCGTAGCGTGCGCCGGGTGAGCGAGGCCGAGGACGCGCCGGGCCAGCGCTGGTTGCTCGCCTACGGGCTTCACCAGTTCGCCGGCCTGCAGATCTTGCTCCACGTCTTCGCCGCCGGGGCCACCCTGGTGGCCCCCGCTCCACGCCGACCGCAGGAAGGATTGCGGGCGATGCGCGAGCTGGGCGTCACCCACGTCAGCGCCACCCCGACCTGGTGGCGCTTCCTGCTCGCCGAGATGCGCGCCGACAAGGGTCCCATCCCCGAGCTCGAGCAGATCACCCTCGGCGGAGAGGCGATCCCCGCACCGTTGCTCGCCCAGCTCACCAAGGCCTTCCCGAGCGCAACCATCTCCCAGGTCTATGCCGCCTCCGAGTTCGGCTCCACCGGTTCGCAACGCGACGGCCGCGCGGGTCTGGCCGCCAGCGTGCTCGAGCGCGACGAGACAGCCGACGTACAGATGAAGGTCGTCGACGGAGAGCTCTGGGTGCGCTCGCGGATCGGAATGCTGGGCTATCACGGCGACGAGCCGATCGACCCCGACGCGTGGCGCGCGACCGGTGACCTGGTGGAGATCGAGGGCGACCGGATCGTGTTCCGGGGCAGGTCCAGCGAGATCATCAACGTCGGCGGCGTGAAGGTGCACCCGCTGCCGATCGAGGAGCGCGTGGGCGCTGTCGACGGGGTCGACGTGGCCCGGGTCTTCGGACGAGCCAACGCGATGACCGGCGCGATCGTCGCCGTCGAGGTGGTCGCTGCTCCCGGGGCCGACACCGCCCAACTCAAGGACGCGATCCGCGAATCCTGCAAGGATCTTCCCGCGGCCGCACGCCCACGCAGCATCAAGTTCGTCGACGCCATCAGCACTGCTGGCAACAAGATCATCAGGAGAGCACCATGAGCCAGCCCGGCACCGAGCGCCCCCAGAGCGAGCAAGCAGAACCGCGCGTCGTCCTGGTCACCGGCGGCAGCCGCGGACTCGGCGCGGGCATCGTCCAGTCCTACCTCGACTCCGGCGACCGCGTCGCGACCTGCGCCCGCTCGGAGACCCCCGAGGTCAAGGCCTGGCTGGCCGAGCACCCCGACCGCTTCTTCTTCCAGGCCGCCAACCTGGCCGTGCGCGAGGAGGCCGACGCCTTCGTCAAGGCGGCCGGCAAGCGCTGGGGACAGATCGACGTACTGATCAACAACGCCGGCGTCGCCCGTGACGGCATCCTGGGCACCTTCTCCGATGACGACATCGACACCGTCGTCGACCTCAACCTCAAGGGCACGCTCTATGTCACCCGCGCCGCGAGCCGCAAGATGCTGGCCCGCCGCAGCGGCAAGATCGTGAACATCTCCTCGGTCGTCGGCCAGTCCGGCTACCGCGGGCTGAGCGTCTACAGCGCCTCCAAGGCAGCGCTCGACGGGATGACCCGCGCCCTCTCGCGCGAGCTGGGCTCGCGAGGGATCACCGTCAACGCGATCGCCTCGGGTTATCTGCGCACCGAGATGAGCCACGGCCTCGACGAGGAACAGCTCGAGCAGATCGTGCGGCGTACTCCCTCGGGTCGTCTCGGCGATCCCGACGACATCGCTCGCGCCTGCCAGTTCCTCACCGACCCGCGCAACACCTACATCACCGGGACGGTGCTGGTCGTCGACGGAGGCCTGACCGGATGAGCGAGCTCCCCCTGCGCGTGCTGGTCAAGGGAGCCTCGACGGTGAACTGGACCTCCTGGATGGGCGGCCCGCGCACCGACTTCACCTTCCCGCGCGCGCTCGAGGAGCGGCTCCTCCAGGATGGTCGGCCCTGCGAGGTCCGCACGATCACGATGACCTCGGAGAAGACTTCGACGATCCTGGGCACCTGGCAGCGTGAAATCCTCGGCTACTCGCCCGACGTGATCGTGCTGGTCTATGGCCACTACGAGACGATCCACCTGGTCCTGCCGCACTGGCTCGAGCGGCACGCGAACTCGCTGAAGGCCCGGCCACGCTGGTGGTCGGGGCTCTATCGCCGCCGGATCCTGCGCCCGCTGTGGATGCTGTTCGCCCACCTCCAGGCGACCCTGGACAAGGTCGTGCCGCCGACGATCCGGCACCGCGAGCGCGCCGTGGTCGCTGACCTCGAGCGCTACATCGAGCACGTGCAGAAGGTCGGTTCGCCGATGGTCCTGCTCTTCGAGTTGCTGGGCCCGACCAAGCGCTATCAGTCCTGGTTCCCCGGGATGAGCGAGCGGATCGCCTTGATGAACGAGGCCATCGAATCGCTGGTACGACGCCTCGACCTGCCGCACGTGCGTCACTTCAAGGTGACGCCGATCGCCGACCGCGTGTGTGGTGACCCGGAGCAGGCCACGCCCGACGGATTTCACTACAGCCCTGATTTGCATCGGGCGATCGGTGAGAGCCTGGCCGCCGAGATCGAGGAGTGGGCCGACACCCAGCCGCACCTCGGTTCGGTCCGCCGTGACGCCAGATGACAGACATCGTTAGGGCTGCGACGCCCCCGAGCACGACGAGGACATCTTGATGAGTGGCTCCACCCGCAGCGCCAAGCAGCGTGCCGCACGCCTGCTCCCGGCCTTCCTCGTCGACGCCCTGGACCGGCTGGTCTTCCGCCTGCGCCGCCGCCGGATCCGTGCGGTCCGTTGGTTCTTCGCCCTGTTCGGTTACAACATCGTCAAGAAGGACGACTACTACTCCACGCTGCCGGTGCTCGAGGAGATCGAGAAGACCCGCGAGCGCTGGGACCGGCCCAGCCCGCTGAGCGGCCTGGACATCGACGTACCCGCGATGAAGAAGCGCCTTGGCGCGCTGGCCGACAAGTGGGAGAGCGAGTTCCGCTCCTCGACCGGCGACTACCTGGCCAACACCGGCAAGGGGTTCGGCCCGGGCTATCCGGAGTTCGACGCCCGCACGCTCTACTACTTCCTTCGTGAGCACAAGCCGAAGCGCTATCTCGAGGTCGGCTCGGGGCTCTCCACCTTCTATGCCTCGCTGGCCGGCGCCCAGAACGCCACCGCCGGCTCACCGCTGGCGATCACCTGCATCGAGCCCTATCCGTTCGACGCGCTGCGCACCCTGGACGACTTCACCCTGGTCGAGGGCTTCGTCCAGGACATCCCGCTCTCCCGCTTCGAGGAGCTCGAGGCCGGGGACGTGCTGTTCATCGACTCCTCGCACGCGCTGAAGATCGACTCCGACGTCGCCTACCTCTTCCTCGAGGTGCTGCCGAAGGTGAAGCCCGGCGTCTTCGTCCACATCCACGACGTGCACTTCCCGTGGAACGGCCCGTTCCCCGCCGACACCTGGCTGTTCGGCGAGCGGTGGCCGGTCTATTGGAACGAGGCGATGGTCGTGCAGACCTTCCTGGCGTTCAACGACTCCTTCGAGATCCTGCTCTCGACCCCCTTGGTCCGCCACCACGACGAAGCGTTCCTGAGCGGCCGCTTCCCGACGTACACGCCCCTGGCCAAGGACCCCAACCCACCCTCATCACTCTGGTTGCAGCGCATACGCTGATTTCGCAGAAAGCCTGAATCGGGCGTCGCCGCGGATCTAGACTCCGGCAACGCTCCCTCCCGGACGGATCATCGTCATGCCCGAAGTTCTCCACTGCCCCGCGTGCCGCTCGCGCCGGATCCGACGCCTGCCCATCTCCCGGGTCACCGGCCGGTCCACGGTCAGCTGCCGGGTGTGCGGGATGTGCGCGCACGGGGAGTATGACGACGCACCGCCCGAGGTGATGACCGAGGACGCGCTCACCCAGGAGCTGTATGCGGCCTATGTCGCGGCCAAGCGCGACGGCGGGCGCCCGGAGATCTGGCGCCAGACCCTGACCGACTGCGCATCAAAGCTGGGGCAGGGACCGGTCAAGGTCTTCGACGTGGGTGCCGGCGATGGGGGATTCCTGCAGATCGCGCGCGACGAGTTCGGCTTCGAGGTGTTCGGCAACGAGACCGCGGCCGCCGCGGTGGCGATGGCCGCCGAGCGGCACGACGTCGAGCTCGAGCTCGGCGACCTCGGCGAGCTGGGGCACCGCGACGAGTTCGACCTGGTCACGATGTGGTGCGTGCTGGCCCATGTGCCCAACGGCGACAACCTGCTCAAGGACACCTTCGCGATGCTCCGCCCGGGTGGCCTGCTGACGCTGCAGACCCCGAACCGGACGGCCGTCGACCGGGCCGCGCTGGAGATGGCGCGGGTCACCCGCGGCCGGGTGGTCAAGCTGTCCGACCGCCGGCTGCCGGTGCACCACACGATCCTGCACACGCCCGAGAGCATCGAGCTGCAGCTGGTTCGGCTCGGTTTCACCGACGTCACGGTGAAGGCCCAGGCGCGCTACAGCCTCTCCTCCGAGCTCTACCTGCACTTCATGGGACTGCGCGGTGGCGCGCTGAAGGTGGGCAGCCGGGTGATGGACCGGATGGTGGCCAGTGGTCTCGCGCCGCGGATCGTGCTGGATGTGACCGCGCGCAAGCCCGGCTGAGGGGCCCAGCGATGGGGCGGTGCTCAGCCCTTGTTGAGCAGCCGGGCCAGGTCCTCGCGGTCGGCGTCAACCATCACCCGGGCCAGGTCCAGCGCGGTGGTCTGCGCCTTCCAGCCCAGCTTCTCGTGCGCCTTGGACGAGTCGCCGATCAGCGCGTCGACCTCGGAGGGACGCTCGAAGGACTCGTTGTAGCGCACGTACTTCTCCCAGTCGAGGTCCGCGTGCGCGAACGCCGCCTCGCAGAAGTCGCGCACGGTGTGCCCGACGCCGGTGGCGAGGACATAGTCGTCGGGCTCGTCGGCCTGCAGCATCCGCCACATGCCCTCGACGTACTCCGGAGCGAAGCCCCAGTCACGGATCGCGGTGAGGTTGCCGAGCTCGACGTGGTCCCAGATCCCCTCCTCGATCGCGGCGACGGCCTTGGTGATCTTGCGGGTCACGAAGTTCTCGCCGCGCCGCGGGGACTCGTGGTTGAACAGGATCCCGGAGACCGCGAACAGCCCGTAGGCCTCGCGATAGTTCACTGTCGTCCAGTGCGCCTGGAGCTTGGAGGCGCCGTACGGCGAACGCGGGTGGAACTTGGAGTCCTCGTTCTGCGGCGGCGGTGTGGAGCCGAACATCTCGGAGGTGGAGGCCTGGTAGAAGCGGCAGTCGATGCCGGCCGCGCGGATCGCGGAGAGCAGGTGCAGCGTGCCGATCGCGTTAGTAGACGTGGTGTAGTCGGGCATCTCGAAGGACACCTTCACGTGGCTCATCGCACCCAGGTTGTAGACCTCGTGCGGCTCGATCTCCCGGACCAGGTTGACCAGCGCCACGCCGTCGGTGAGGTCGCCGTAGTGCAGGGTCAGGTTCGGGTTGTTGTTGAGGTGGTCGATCCGGGTGCGCGTCATCGCGGAGGATCGACGCACCAGCCCGTGGACGTCGTACCCCTTCCCGAGCAGCAACTCTGCGAGGTAGGAACCGTCCTGGCCAGTGATGCCGGTGATGAACGCGCGCTTCATTGCGCCAACACTAGTGGCCGGCGGAACCGCGCGGTACGGTGCATGCCGATCACACGGAGGCAAGATGAAGTGCGACTGCTGCAGTGACGAGGCATGGCGACCACTCTTCGCCGAGAACGGGATCCGTCTCGGCACGTGCGCGACGTGCGACCTGCATTCCATCGAGGACATCCCTCAGGGCCAGGCCCGGATGACCGAGATGGAGGAGGGGCACTACGCCGGCTCGCGCGAGATCCTCGACGCCACCCGACAGATCGAGGCGGAGAAGATCCTCGAGCAGCGCTTCCAGAAGTACGTCGACCTCGCGAGCGGCACCACGCCGACTGGGAAGTGGCTCGACATCGGCTGCGGTGGCGGGCTGCTGGTCGAGCTCGCCCAGCGCGCGGGCTATCAGGGTGAGGCGATCGAGCTGAACGCCGATCGTCGCAAGATCGCCGAGAAGGTCACCGGCGCCGTCGTCCACGGCGTACCCGTCGAGGACTGTGCCTTCGCCGACGACTCCTTCGACGTGATCAGCCTGATCAATGTGTTCTCGCACCTGACCGCCCCCGGCTCGACGATCGCGGAACTGCTGCGGATCCTGCGCCCCGGCGGCGTGATCGTGATGGCCACCGGCGAGATCACCGCCGGCGCCCAGCGCAACCACATGTTCAACTGGAACCTCGGCGACCACTTGCACTTCCTCGGCGACCGGACGATGACCGCCTATGCCTCGCGGCTCGGCTTCGAGGTCGTGCACCACGAGCGGCACTGGCTGCCCGATGAGATGTTCAGCCGCGAGTGGCTCACGGTGAAGGGTCGATCGCCGGTGAAGAACGCGATCAAGACCGCCGTGCGGGTCACTCCGGGTGGCCTGGCGCTGATGCGTGCGGTGATGCTGCGCAAGCAGGCGAGTTCGACTGCGCATGCGTCGATCTTTCTGTTGCAGGCTTCTGACTGATGGGTTGGGGGTGCGGCTGACGCCTAACTGATGGCTTGGCGGGTGCGCTGGGCCTAACTGATGGGTTAGGGGTGCGCCCGGCGCCTAACTGATGGCTTGGGCGAACGACCGTCTGTAACTGATGGGTTGGGCGCCTGAAGGGGCCGATCTAGGCGACGAACCCATCAGTTTGTACGTCCGAAGAGCGCCGACCCGGCCCCAGGGCCCGCATTCGGAACTCTTGGGTTCCAGCGGGCGTGAACAACGAATGTCGGATGAGCTCATGCCACACGCGGATCCGTCCTGGTTCGTGCGTGCGACCGATGGTCAGGTCGGCGTCCCGGATGATCTCGTTCGGGGTCGCCATCACCTCATAGGCGGTGTAACCCCGCCGCTCCCACTCCGCAGAATTGACCAGCCTCCGAGCTCGCCGAAGGTCCTTGCGTTGTTGAGGCACCTCCAAGTGATGGCCGCCGTCGTACTCATGGATGGTGTTCGTCCCCGTGAGCAGGAGGTCGCCTCGGGCGATGAAGGTCCCTTCGTCATCCCAGATCTCGTACTGGGGCTCGGTCCTGATCCCGCTGGACTCATGGAGCACCCGGAGCAGCACCTCCCAGATCGACTCGGCCCTGCCATCAACCCAGCCCAAGGCCCGGCGCAGAGTCGGGGCACCGCGCCGGCGCATCCGCGAGATCTGGTCCAGGTCCGTGACAGTGATGTCCCCGGCGTGGACTGCGCACTCGATCACGGTCACTGCGTCGAGCAGATTGAGCACTCGACAGCACGCCAGGATCGTCTCGGACACCGTGGCGACGCGGAGGCCGAGGAGTTCCTCGGCGCCGGCATCCGTGCGCGGGCGGCTCACCTTCAGGCCCGGTCTGACCGCGTTGTTGCCGCATTCCTGCGAAGTGACGAAGACGGGTACGTCGTCCGGTAGTGGCGGGAGCCACCAGCCTCGGATCTCGGCTGAGGTCAGTCCGGTGAGCATGGCATCGGGACGCAGTACGCCGAGCCATCCGCGTAGCTCGGTGATCCGCTCGGCCTCGGGGTCGAGGTCTTCGAGGCGATGGACACCCCGGGTCACGGGCAACCATGCCTGCCCGGGACTGCGGCCAAAATGAAGTCCAGTCGTTTCCATCGTCCAGAGCATGCGGGCACTCGCGCGTGTTCGCGGGCCGCGCGGGCGCAGCTGTGGAGGAGCGAGTGCGGGTGGCGCCCTGTGGATGACAACTGGCCCGGGCACATCTCCCAACTGATGGGTTGGGCGTGCTCGCTTACCGAAACTGATGGGTTCGGGGAGCGGCCTTGAGCAACTGATGCTTTGGGAGCCGAATCGGCTGGTTTTGGAGGCCCAACCCATCAGTTGGGCGAGCCGCCAGGCCCAACCCATCAGTTAGGCGAGATGCCGACCCCAACCCATCAGTTAGGCGAGCCGCCGGCCCCAACCCATCAGTTAGGCGAGCCGCCGCTCGAGCTCCTCGTGCAGGTTGACCGCCCAGATCTCAGGGGTCAACCGCGAGCCGAGCGCTTGCGAGCCGCGCGACATCGACTCGAGCCGGGCGGGGGAGGCCGAGGACATCCGCACCATCGCGGTGACCAGCTCCGAGCGGGAACCCGCCTCGACGGTCCAGCCGTTGAAGCCGTCCTGGAGGAGGTGGGGGACAGCGCCGACGCCGTCGGAGCAGATCACCGGGAGGCCGGCGACGGCTGCTTCGTGCACGACCACGCCGTACCACTCGATGTGCGAGGGGAGGATCAGGCAGGAGACCTCCTGCATCCGTTCGGCGAGCGCCTCGGGCTGCATGAATCCCTCGAGTCGCACACCCTCGATGCCCGCGAAGTCCGCGGCCAGGGGACCGCCGCCGACGATGTCCAGGTCCCACGGCGAGGAGACCGCCGAGCGATACTCCGCATAGGCCTCGGCCAGCAGCGTCGGGGCCTTGTGCCAGATCAGTCGCCCGGTGAACAGGAACCGCGCACGCGAGGCCAGCTCCGAGCCCGAGCGAGGACCCCGGGAGAAGAGCGAGACATCGGCCGAGTTCGCCCCCCGAATCACCTGGCGACCACGGAACCCGATCCGTCGCGCGAACTCCTCCGATCGCTCACCGGGCACCCAGACCGCGTCGAAGAGCGGGGTGACATAGGCATGACGCGCGACCAGGCCGGCGTACTGCTTCGCGGTCCCGTGCCAGAAGTTCGAGGAGAACATCACCCGCAGCGCCCGGCCACGGAAGTGCTTCATCACCGCGCGATAGCCGGCGCCGTCCCACGACCACATGATCACCACGTCCGGGTTGAACGCCTCGATCTGCGGCACTAGTTCGGCGGCGGACGGCATCTCGGGCGACCAGACGATCCGGGTCACCTCGCGGGAGAACTTCGTCTTGTCGAAGTCCGCGAACGGCATGGTCGGGGGGTGCACGAGCAGTACGTCGTCCCCCAGCGCGGCGAGCTCGCGGAAGCAGACATCCTGATAGGCCGTGAGTCCGGTCATGAGTACGGCGATGCGCACGGTTGCCCCATAGGTCTAGGCGGGATCGAGACGGCGCGACAGTAGCAGCCACCCGAGACCCGATCGGTGAAATCAGAACTTGTTCCCAAAACGGACGTGACCCTTCAGTAGGTCCCTCGTTGTAGGCATCACAGGTCCGCTGCACCCCAAGGCAGCGGAACAGGAGTTTCGGAGGTTTCAGTGGCGCCCGTAGACGTTCTCGTAGCAGGTGGTGGCGGATTCATCGGCGGGCACCTTGTCGCCGATCTTCTCTCTCAGGGCCTCAGTGTCCGTTCGGTCGACGTGAAGCCCCAGAGTGAGTGGTACCAGGTCCACCCCGACGCGCAGAACGCGGTCGCGGACCTCTCCCTGCTCGACAACGCGCTCGAGCACACCGAGGGCGCCCGGCAGGTCTACATGCTGGCCGCGGACATGGGCGGCATGGGCTTCATCGAGAACAACAAGGCGCTCTGCATGCTGACCGTGCTGACCAGCACGCACATGCTCGAGGCGGCCCGCAAGCATGAGGTCGAGCGCTACTTCTACTCCTCCAGCGCCTGCGTCTACGCCGCCGACAAGCAGACCGACACCGACATCACCGCCCTCAAGGAGGCCGACGCCTACCCGGCGATGCCCGAGGACGGCTATGGCTGGGAGAAGCTCTTCACCGAGCGGATGTGCCGCCACTTCGAGGAGGACTTCGGTCTGACCACGCGGGTGGCGCGCTACCACAACGTCTATGGCCCCGAGGGCACCTGGACCGGTGGCCGCGAGAAGGCCCCCGCCGCCGTCTGCCGCAAGATCGCCACCGCCGCGATCACCGGCAAGCACGAGCTGGAGATCTGGGGAGACGGCGAGCAGACCCGCTCCTTCATGTACATCGACGACTGCGTCAAGGGATCCCAGATGATCCTGCACGGCGACTCGAACGTCCCGGTCAACCTGGGCTCCGACGAACTGGTCAGCATCAATCAGCTGGTCGACATCGTCGAGGACATCGCCGGCATCAAGTGCGAGCGCAACTACAAGCTCGACGCTCCTCAGGGTGTGCGTGGTCGCAACAGCGACAACACGCAGATCAAGGAGACCTACGGCTGGGCGCCGTCGATCACTCTGGCCGACGGCCTGGCCAAGACCTATGCGTGGGTCTACGACGAGGTCAAGCGGTCCATCGGCTGATCGGCCGGAGACCCCAGAGCCAGTGAAGATCCTCGTCCACGACTACAGCGGACATCCCTTTCAGGTTGAGCTGAGCAGGGAGCTGTCCCGTCGTGGGCATGCCGTGACGCACTCGTTCTGCCCGGCCTGGCCCTCGGGCAAGGGCCACCTGGTCGCCGAGCCGGGCGAGAGGCTGGTCTTCGACCCGGTCGGCCCCAGCGAGTCGATCGACAAGTCCAACTTCGCCAAGCGGCTGCTGGTCGAGCTGCAGGTCGGCTTCGAGCTGCTCAGGCAGGTACGTCGTACCAAGGTCGACGTCGCGATGCTCTCCAACGCCCAGATCCCCACCCTGGTGGTGTTCGCGATCGGCATGTTGCTGCTGCGCAAGCCGTGGGTGCTGTGGCACCAGGACGTCTATGCGGTGGCGATCAAGTCGTTCGCCGGTGAGAAGCTCGGCCGCGGCTTCCGCCTGGTCGCGGCGAGCTTCAACGTTGCCGAGCGGTGGACCTCGCAGCGGGCCGCGGCGATCGTCGCCATCGCCGACGCCATGGTCGCGGTGCACGCCGAGTGGGGCACGGCCGACAAGGTCACCGTGATTCCCAACTGGGCGCCGATCGACGAGATCGTCCCGGTCGAGCGCAAGAACGACTGGGCCGTTGAGAACGAGCTCGATGACACCCTCACCCTGCTCTATGCGGGCACCCTCGGCCTCAAGCACAACCCGGCGCTGCTGGTGGAGCTGGCTGAAGCGGTCCGTGACAACGGTCGCGAGGCCCGCCTGGTCGTGGTCAACACCGGGCCCGCCGAGCAGGTGCTCCGCGAGGAGGCCGCGCGCCGCGACGTACCGCTGACCCTGCTGACGTTCCAGCCCTATGACCGGCTGCCCGAGGTGCTCGGCGCCGGCGACGTGCTGGTGGTGCTGCTCGAGCAGGACGCGGGAGCCTTCTCGGTGCCGTCCAAGACGCTCTCCTACTTGTGCGCCGGGCGCCCCGTCGTCGGGTTGATGCCCGCCGAGAACCTGGCCGCCACCCTGATCGAGAAGGTCGGCGGCTGTGTCGTCTCGCCGTCCTCGGCCTCGATCCCGACCGCGGCCGCCTGGACGGCCGCGGTGCTCGGTGACGACGAGCGCCGTGACGAGCTCGGTCGCGCGTCGCGCCGGTTGGCGGAGGACGAGTTCGCGTTGGCGGGCATCGCGGATCGCTTCGAGACCATTCTTGAGGGGGTTGTGCGATGACGCACACCTCGATGCCCCAGACCGACGCGCAGGCCAACACGGACCTGCTCGCCCAGGCCTCGCGCACCGGCAGGCTGACCGCCGTGATCGGGCCCAAGACCCGGCTCGGCGCCGAAGTCCTGGCCCAGGCGAAGGCCCGCGGCGACGCCACGGTGGTGATCGCTCGCGGCGAGGTCGACGAGGCAGTCCTCGCCGACATCGGTCACGACGTACGCCGTCCCGCCGGGGTCGCCGCCGCGCTCGCCGCAGGCACGCGCGACCCGCGGCACACGAACCCCGCGATGCACCTGGTGATCTGCGCGCTCGGCCCGGTGCACACCTGGCAGACCGCGATCGACCGTGAGGTCGTCGCCCGCGAGCTCGGCGCGATCGACGAGATCCTCGCCGCGACGACGGGGACGACTCGCGTCACCTATGTCTCCTCGGTGGTCGCCCTTGCTCCAGGTGCCGACCGTCGCTCGTACGCCGGCTGGAAGCTGCTCATCGAGCACCGGCTGCGCGAGATCACCGCCCGCCACGGCGCCCAGCTGTCCGTGGTCTATCCGGGCAGGCTCGTGGAGCCTGCCGACGTGCAGAAGCCGTGGCACCGGCTGCACACCCTCTACTCCCGTCTGGCGGCTCACCTCGAGCAGCTCGGGCGGAAGGGGCCGTCGTCGAAGGTCATTGGCCTCGACGCTCGGCTCTGGCTCTTGCTACGCGGGCTCTCGGTGACCGCGGCGTCCGTCACGGGAAATGGCGGATCTGCTCCAACAACGAAGTCCGAGGGCCCTGCGGCCCCGAATCAGGAGTTCAGATCATGAGGAACAAGAGAGCATTTGACCTCGTCCTGACCATGGCGAGCGCGATCATCTGGGTGCCTGTGGTGCTCGGTGCGTCGTTGCTGGTCCTGATCTTGTCGGGTCGGCCGGTCTACTACCGGTCGATGCGACGGATCTCCACCGGTGAGCCGGTCAAGGTGGTGAAGTTCCGCACGATGGTGCGCAACGCCGCCCAGATCGCGAACCGCGAAACCGTCTCGGTGGAGGAGGCCGGCACCCGGTTCCTCAACATCTCTGCCGACTCCCCGCTCTACACCCGGATCGGGCGCCTGCTCGAGAAGGTGGCGCTCACCGAGCTGCCGCAGTTCACCCACGTGCTCCGCGGCCAGATGAGCGTGATCGGCAACCGCCCGCTCCCGCAGAACGTGATGGACTGCCTGGGCGAGGAGTTCGCCGACGTCGAGGACCGCTTCCTCACCCCCGCCGGTCTCACCGGCCCCTCGCAGCTGGTCGGTCGCGACTTCATCACGGATGCCGATCGGCTGATGCTCGAGGGCGAATACTGCCGCGGCGCCCTGCGCTCCTACTCGGTGCGCCTGGACCTGCTGATCCTGGTCTACACGGTGCTGATCGTGCTGCGTCTCAAGCGCGGCTT
The DNA here is from genome assembly GCF_013408415.1 of Nocardioides daedukensis. NCBI lineage: Bacteria > Bacillati > Actinomycetota > Actinomycetes > Propionibacteriales > Nocardioidaceae > Nocardioides > Nocardioides daedukensis. Next base: position 2,729,390 of record NZ_JACCAA010000001.1, read on the forward strand.
CGAGCCGGCCGAGGTCAAGGACCTGATCCGTCGCTACACCAAGGGTGCCACCGCACCGGTGCTCAAGCCGACCGTCGTGGTCGTCCCGGTCCCGCCGGCGATCCGGGTCACCCCGCCGCGCACGATCCAGGTCGCTCGTCCGATCCCGGCCCCGCGGGTCCCCGAGACCGCAACTCAGACCGCACGCGATGCGGCTGGCGCCCGGATGGCCGCCGGCTGACCCCCGCTGCACACGAGCCGGCTGATCCCGGCCGCACGACACGGCGCCCGCCGTGGAGTGCCCAGTGGCTGCCTTCGCGGGTGCTGGCCACTGGGCACTTCACGACGGGCGCCGCGTGTTTCGTACCCCCCGTACCGTTCGGGTACGTCGCTCCTGTACCCACCTCGCTTCGTCTCACTAAATGGAACGCCCATCCATATCGTGAGATCACGAATAGGTCGGCCACCCACCCCGACGTACTCTTTGACCATGTTCACGACATTGCTGACGAAGCGCCGCGCAGTGGATCACTGCCGCACGCGCTCCTCGCTGTGTCGAATGTCCTGACCGGACACCCCCTCGTTCGCACCTGAATCGAACGAGTCCGTGCCACCAAGAGTGTGCGCACAAAGCGGTGTCCTGCTGCCCGGCGTCGTCATGCCGGCCGGCCACCCCGACCGGTCCTCGACCGGCGGGCATCCCAGACCAGGACCCGGGAGCATCATGTCCAACCAGATCGATCCGCGCGGACCACAGTTCGCCGCCGCACTGACCGCGGTCGTGCTGGCGGTGGTGCTGCTGAGCGCCCCGGGCACCTTCGGCGTCGCGCTGCTCGGCGTACAGGCTCTGCTGTTCGCGATCGGCGCTGCATTCGGGGTGCAGAAGACTCCTCACGCAGTGATCTTCAAGCACCTCGTCCGCCCGCGTCTGGGGACACCCACCGAGCTCGAGGACGCAGCCCCACCGCGGTTCGCGCAGACCGTCGGTCTCGCGTTCGCCGTGGTCGGACTGGTCGGCTACCTGACCGGCGTGACGCTGCTCGGTCACATCGCGGTCGGCTTCGCGCTGGCCGCGGCCCTGCTCAACGCGATCTTCGCGTTCTGCCTCGGCTGCGAGATCTACCTGCTCAGCAAGCGCCTGACCACCCGCTCCACCGTCCTCGCCTGACCCTGCGGCGAGCGACACCCCACAAGCCCTGCACCACAACGGAAAGAGAGACACAGATGAGCCGCGAAGACACCCTCGTCACCACCCAGTGGGTCGAGGACAACATCGACAGCGACAAGATCGTCCTGGTTGAGGTCGACGAGGACACCACGTCCTACGACAAGGGCCACATCAAGAACGCGATCAAGTTCAACTGGACCACCGACCTGCAGGACCAGGTGCGTCGCGACATCATCAGCAAGGAGGGCTTCGAGGCCCTGCTGTCCAAGAACGGCATCAGCAACGACCACACCGTCGTGCTCTACGGCGGCAACAACAACTGGTTCGCCGCATACGCCTACTGGTACTTCAAGCTCTACGGCCACAACGACGTCAAGCTCGTCGACGGCGGCCGCAAGAAGTGGGAGCTGGAGTCGCGTGAGCTGACCCAGGACATCCCCGAGCGCACCCCCACGACGTACACCGCCCAGGAGCTCGATCAGTCCAAGCGCGCCAACCGCGACGACGTGGTCGCCGCGATCGGCGTCAACAACCTGGTCGACGTGCGCAGCCCCGACGAGTACGCCGGTCGCCTGCTCGCCCCGGCCCACCTCCCGCAGGAGCAGGCCCAGCGTGCCGGCCACCCGCCGACCGCCTCGAACATCCCGTGGAGCAAGGCTGCCAACGACGACGGCACCTTCAAGTCCAACGAGGAGCTCAAGGCGCTCTACGAGGAGGCCGGTGTCGACTTCGGCAAGGACACCATCGCCTACTGCCGCATCGGCGAGCGCTCCTCGCACACGTGGGTCGTGCTGCACGAGCTGCTCGGCTACGAGAACACCAAGAACTACGACGGCTCGTGGGTGGAGTACGGCTCCCTCGTCGGTGTGCCGATCGTCCTGGGTGACGCGCGCGGCGACGTCCCCGCCTGATTCACTCGATTCGAACAGAAGGAATAGCAATGTGCGGAGCAACTGAAGGCGGGCTGTCGCTCGACGGCATCGACGTCACCAAGCAGGCCGTGGTGCAGGGCCAGGTCACCCGTGGCGGTGAGCCGGTGGGCAACGCCTACGTCCGCCTCCTCGACAGGACCGGTGAATTCACTGCCGAGGTCCCGACCTCGGCGACCGGACACTTCCGGTTCTTCGCCGGGAACGGCGAGTGGACCCTCCGCACGCTGGCAGCCGGCGCAGAGACGACCGACAAGAAGGTCGTCGCTACCGTGGGCTCGGTGGCTGAGGTCGCCATCGCGATCTGATCCACCTGTACGCCGCGACGCGGGGTTGCCGGATTCACCTCCGGTGGCCCCGCGTTCGCCATCTCAGTGGACCGCGTCAGCAATGGTTCATATGGCGTCCTGCCGCAACGAAATCGCTGAGAAGCCGACAACAGCACGCCATATGAACCATTGCAGCGCGAGAGCTCTCACGACCGCTCGAAATGCGGACGCCACTGCTCGCTCGGTCGTGCCGGTAGGCCCGGAAGTCGGCGCGCCTTCAGCACCGTGAACACCCGGCGCACGGTCTCGCCCGGCTCCTTGTAGACCCCGCTCGCGGTGATGACGATGATCCGCCAGCCGTCCTCGTCGATCGCCTCGCGCCGCTTGAGGTCGTTCTCCCAGTTCTCACGGACCTCGACGTGCTGGCGGCCGTCATACTCCACGATCACCCGCACGTCCTTCCAGCACAGGTCATATCTCCGGGCGACAGTGCCGTCCCCTAGCCGAATCTCCATGTTCACCTCGGGTTCGGGCAGCCCGGCCAGCACGAGCAGCATGCGCAGCCTGCTCTCCATCGGGGAGTCAACCCGTTCCCGCACATGGGCGAATGCCTTCCGGGCTGCCCGAACTCCCGGCAAGGTGCACCCGTCGAGATAGTTCTCGAGGGACGTGAGGGATGCGTGCCCCCACCGCACCATCGAGTCGCCGGCAACCACCAGGTCCACCAGCCCGAGCTGGGAGGCGAGTTCGACGAAGGTCCGTTCCGACGACGACACCCGCGCTGACCCCGACCACACGACATCACCGGTCGGCGCGACGTGGCACCTCACCCCGGCCGTCCGGCGCCGGTCCTCGGGTCGGCTGACGGTCACGTGCTCGTCGGTGATCGCCGGGACAGGTACGCCGTGCGCTCGCGCGGCACTGACGTGGCTCAGGTGGGCATCGGGCGCGGGCACCGCCTTCAGGGCAGCGAGGCTCCGGTGTCGCCAGGTCACCCGGATCGCCGAGGTGATGTCCACCCCGCGGAGGATCGTCTGGAACCGGCTCCCGCGCAGATCCCAGTCGGTCAGGCCAGCGGCGAGCGCCTCGGTCCGGTGAAACGGACTGCGGGTGTCGAGCGGTGGCGTGGAAGGTGCTGTGGACATGCCCACAACGCTGCCCGAGCGAGCGAGTCGGGTCCGGAGTTATCCACAGGGCGCCGACGGGCCGACGCCAACCGGCGGCCAGCGACGCCAACGGCCGACGCCGACCGGCGCTCCGTCGGCAATGGTTCATGTGGCGCGCTGTCGCGACGGAATCTGTGATCAGACGACCACAGGCCACCAGATGAACCCTAGCGGCGCTGTACGACGGTCTACTGCAGAGTAACTGATGATTCAGAGATCAGTCACGCGAAAAGAGGCGATATGGGCGCTTATTTGCGGAAGTAGTTGCGGACTAAGCAAATCTCAATTTAGTATCCGTCCCATCGCAATGTTGCGTGGCTCACATACCGAAAGGCTCGTCATGAACCGTCGTTTCGTTCACGCCCTCGTTGCCGGATCCCTGGCTGCGCTCGCACTCTCTGGCTGTGGCAACAGCCGCGAGGCAGCTGGCGGCGTCGATGGATGTGATCCCGGAATCACCGATGACACGATCAAGCTCGGCGCCAGCACGATGCAGTCCGGCGCCGCGGCTGCCTACAAGGCGATGCCGCAGGCCTCCCTCGCGCTCTTCGACGAGGTCAACGAGGCGGGTGGCGTCACGATGGGGGACGGCAAGAAGCGAAAGATCGAGTTCGTCAGTCTCGATGATGCCTACGACCCGGCGCGTGCGGTCAAGAACACCCGTCAACTGGTGGAGAAGGACCAGGTGTTCGCCATCTTCCAGGCCGCCGGAACGTCGCCGACGCTGGCGATCATGGACTACACAACCAAGGCCGGGGTGCCGATCGTCTTTGCCGCGACAGGCTCGGACGAGTTCCAGAAGAAGCGTGACGAGGGCGCCACGATCGCAGCGTTCATGCTCCCGCAGGTCGGCTTCGAGAACGAGGTGATGGTGCGCTCGATCGAGCAGATCGATCCCGACGCCACGATCGCCGTCCTCTACCCGAACGACGGGTTGGGCAAGGGCAGTCTCGCCGGTCTCAAGGACCTGGTGAAGGACACCGGGCTCAAGGTCGTCGCCGAGGAGTCCTACGAGCAGACCTCGACCTCGGTCGACTCCCAGATCGTGAACCTGAAGAGCTCGGGAGCGGACGTCTTCGTCAACTTCGGTACCGGCACGTTCGTGACCCAGGCCCTGAAGAAGGCCAACGAGATCGACTGGGACGTGGAGAAGTTCGTGATCTCCGCGTCGACCGACGTCTCGACGGTGCTGGCTCCCGCGGGCGAGGACGCCGCCGAGGGGGTCAGGTCCGTGGCCTGGGTCTATGACGTCAGCAGTGACGCCAACAACGACATGCCGGGAGTTGAGAACTGGCGTGAGTTCGCCGAGCGCAACAAGGACCGGGTCGACACCCACAACTCGATCGCGGCACTGGGCTACAACAACTCCCAGATGATGCTCAAGGCGCTCGAGGAGTTCGACGGGTGCACCCGCGAGGGCCTGCTCGAGACGGTGCAGAAACTGCGGGGCGTCGAGACCGACCTCGGCCTCGAGGGCATCACCTTCGGGAGTGGCGACGCCGACTACCCCTATGCCATCACCTCGATGGCCACGATGCAGTTCCTCGACGGCAAGTGGGAGTACGCCGATGTCATCACCCGTGACAAGTGAAGCCGCCGCCCAAGTCAGGCCGACTGGTCCCGTGAGCGACCCGGAGCCGTCGAGAGGCACGCCGCCGGCGCTCTCGATCCTTGACGTGCGGGTGGAGTTCGGCGGGATCATCGCGCTCGACGGGGCCACGGTCGGTGTGGCGCCTGACCAGGTGATGGGCCTGATCGGACCCAACGGTGCTGGCAAGACGACGCTGTTCAACTGCGTCAGCAGGCTCTACGAGGTCCAGTCGGGCTCGATCGAGGTCCACGGGACCGACGTACTGGCCCGTCGACCGGACCAGGTAGCGGGGCTGGGGGTCGCCCGGACTTTCCAGAACGTGGGGGTCTTCCCCACCGAAACCGTCCTGGACAACGTGCTCGTCGGTGCCTATCCACGCACGCGAGGCGGGATGTGGGCGACTGCGCTGGGTTTGCCATCGATTCGCCGCTCGGAGCGGACCGAGCGCGAACGGGCCCGGGCCCTGCTCGCCGAGCTCGAGCTGACGGCGTACGCCGATGAGGTGGCTGGTCAGCTGCCGTTCGGGTCGCTGAAGCGTCTTGAGCTGGCCCGGGCCCTGATGATGGAGCCTCGCCTGCTGATGCTCGACGAGCCTGCAAATGGACTCACCCACGGTGAGGTGCTCGAGCTCGCCGAGCTGGTGCGCGGACTCAGAGGGAGCCACGGCTTCGCGGTCCTCCTGGTCGAGCACAACATGGACATGGTCGCCAGTCTGTGCGACGAGGTCACTGTGCTGGAGCTGGGTCGCACCATCGCGGTGGGGACTCCGGACCAGGTGCGCTCCGATCCACGAGTGATCGAGGCCTACCTGGGAGGTGCCGAATGACCTTCTTCGCCACGAAGCAGCTGACCGCCAGCTATGGGCGGGGCACCGTGCTACACAACGTCGAGGTGAGCGTTGACCAGGGAGACATCGCCGTCATCCTGGGCGCGAACGGGGCCGGCAAGACCACCTTCATGCGAGCCATCACCGGCCTGGTCAAGACCCAGGGATCCATCGTGCTCGACGGTCTCGAGCTGGTCGGAAAACGCACCCACTCAATCGCTCGTCACGGCATCGCCCACGTCCCTCAGGGCAGGGGCACCTTCAAGGACCTCACCGTTGCCGACAACCTGAGGGTGGGTGGCTATCGCCTGCCCGAGCGGCAGGTGGCCGCCTTGATGGACCGCTGGTACGACTTCTTCCCCAAGCTGAAGAGCCGGTCGAACCAACTGGCCGGAGGCATGAGCGGCGGGGAGCAGCAGATGCTGGCGATCGCCCGGGCGCTCATCTCTCAGCCGCGGTTGCTGCTGCTCGACGAACCCTCCCTGGGGCTCGCGCCGAAGGTGACGGCCGAAGTCTTCAGTGTGCTCACCGAGATCAACGCGGAGACCGGCATCACCGTGCTGGTCGTCGAACAGAACGCGAAGGTGGCACTGGCCGCGGCGAGCAAGGGATTCGTCATGGAGACCGGGCGGATCGTCCGCTCGGGTCCCGCGGAATCGATGCGAAATGACGACGAGATCCGTCGCGCATACCTGGGATGAGGATCTGACATGACATTGCTTCTTCAGCAGTTGATCGACGGGATCGCCTGGGGCTCCCTCTACGGAGCCCTGGCACTCACCTTGGTGCTGGTCTATCGCGCGTCGGGGATCATCAACTTCGCCCAGGCCGAGTTCGCGATGGTCGGCGCCTTTGTCGCCTGGCAGTTCACCGAGTGGGGACTGCCCGTCGTCATGGCGATCGTCATCGCCATGGTGCTCTCGTTCTTCGGAGGGGCCGCAGCGGAGCTGGTGTTCGTGCGCCCCCTCTCCAGGACGGCCTCGCACTTCACGCTCATCATCATCACGCTCGGCCTGATGCTGGTCTTCAACAACGGTGCAGGCTGGGTGTGGGACTTCAGCGCCCGCGGGTTCCCGGAGATCTGGCCCGGGCCGGTGATCAACATCGGTCCGGCGGTCATCTCGCGCCAGGGCTTCGCGATCATGGCCGCAGCCGGCGTCATCGCGGTGGTGCTCTATGTGCTCTTCCAGCACACCCGCATCGGACTCGCGATGCGCGCTTCGGTCGGAGACCCCGACTCGGCCTCGCTGTCGGGCATCGCGGTGGCCAACCTGACCACGATCAGCTGGGGTCTCGCTGCCGTGATCGGCACGCTGGTCGCCTCACTCGCGGCACCCCAGCTGTTCCTGCAACCGAACATGCTGGCCACCACCCTGATCTATGCGTTCGCGGCGATGATCCTGGGCGGTCTGAACAGCCCGCCCGGGGCACTCGTCGCCGGGATCATCGTCGGCGTGGTCGAGAACCTGGCCGGGACCTACCTCCCGGGCATCGGTGGGGACTTCAAACAGGCCATTGCCCTGCTCATCATCATCGGCGTGCTGATCGTGCGCCCCCAAGGCCTGTTCGGGAAGAAGGAAGTGGTCCGGGTATGAACGTCTTCACGATGCTGCGTGAGCAGCAGCGACCTGTCCGCGCCCCACGTCCGCTGGTGATCCTCGGGTTGGTCGCCCTGCTGGGCTGGTTGATCTGGCAACCCATGGTCTCCGCGCCCTACGTCAACTTCGACAGGTCGATGGTGCTGGTCTTCGTCGTGGTCGGGCTCGGGCTCAACCTGCTGACCGGCCTGACCGGACAGATCTCCCTGGGCCATGGGGCGTTCTTCGCGCTGGGGGCCTATCTGTCGGCCACCCTGGTCAACGAATACGCCTGGAACTACCTGGCCGTCGTACCCCTCGCGGCCGTGGTCGCCTGGGCTCTCGGCTATCTGGTCGGGCGTCCGGTGCTGCGGTTCTCCGGGCTCCAGCTCGCCCTGGTCACGCTCTCGCTGGCCCTGATCACGCCGTCGATCATCAAGGCGTTCGACGACATCACCCATGGGCAGGAGGGCATCATCCTGGACACCGCCGAGCCCCCCGGCGCCGTCGGGCTCGAGCGGGACCAGTGGGTCTACTACCTGTGTCTGGCTGCGGCGATAGCGACGTATGTCGTGTGCCAGCGGCTGGCCAGCGGGCGGGTGGGGCGCAGCCTGATCGCGATCCGCGACAACGAGACGGTGGGTGCCACCCTCGGGGTCCGGGCAGCGGTCATCAAGACCCGGGTCTTCGCGTTGAGCACCGCTCTGGCGGGGGTGGCGGGGGTCCTCTACACCTGGGTCGTTCAGTTCGTCGGTCCCGATGCCTTCGGTCTGACGCTGGCGATCACCTTCATCATCCTCATCGTCGTCGGAGGACTCGGCGCGATGCCCGGCGTCGTGTTCGGGGCACTGTTCGTGGTCTATGTGCCGACCTACACGGCAAGTCTCGACCAGTCCGCGGCGGGGCTCTCCTTCGGCGTCGCGCTGCTGTTCTTCATGTTCCTCCTGCCCACCGGTGTGATCGGGCTGGTCCGGGTGATCGCCCGCGGGCTGACCCGCGGTCGGCGGAAGGGCGCGGCGGGCCGGACCACGGGGGACACGGCACAAGAGAGCGCGGAACGAGCGGACAGGGAGGCCGCACTTCCCCTCGACGCGTAAGAGATCACGCGTTGGGCCTTGACGTTAAGTAAATGACGAGTAAGAATCAGAACAAGGCACATGCAGGCCTGTGAGTGGGAAGATGTATATGAAGATTCATCAGATGAAGAGGATGAGTAGATGACAGGCCCGTATCGGTCGTCGTGGAAGGACGAGTCGGTCTCGGCCGTCCTCGACACCTCGCTCACGTTCGTCGAGACCGAGATCGTGGCTCACCTCGACACGTGGGAGAAGCAGCACCACGTCGATCGCGACGTGTGGCTCAAGGCCGGCGAGCTGGGCCTGCTGTGCTGCTCCATCCCCGAGGAGTACGGCGGTGGCGGCGGCACCTTCGCCCACGAGATGGCGATCTGCGAGGCCCAGGGTGCGGCGGGCGACACGTCGTGGGGAAACATGGTGCACAGCGGGATCGTGGCCCACTACATCCTGGCCTACGGCACCGAGGTACAGCGCCGCACCTGGCTCCCGCTGATGGCGACGGGTGAGGTGGTCGCGGCCATCGCGATGACCGAGCCCGGTGCCGGCTCCGACCTCAAGGGAGTGCGCACCAAGGCCCTCGAGGACGGCGACGACCTCGTCGTCAACGGCGCCAAGACGTTCATCTCCAACGGCCACACCGCCGACCTGATCCTCGTCGTCGCCAAGACCGATCCCGCGGGAGGCCACTCGGGGATCTCCCTCGTGCTCGTGGATGTCCGCGACGCTCCCGGCTTTGCCCGTGGCCGGATCCTCGACAAGGTCGGCCAACACGGGGCGGACACCTCCGAGCTGTCGTTCAGCGACGTGCGGGTCCCGCGGAGCAACGTGCTCGGCGGTGTGCCCGGCAAGGGCTTCAAGCAACTGATGACCCAGTTGGCCCAGGAGCGCCTGCTCGTTGCTGCCGTCGCGGTCACCGCGATGGAGAGCGCGCTCCGCATGACCACCGACTACACCAAGGAACGGCGCGCGTTCGGGCAGTCGATCTTCGACTTCCAGAACACGCAGATGGTGCTGGCCGAGGCGGCGACCGTCGCGCACGTCTCGCGCGTCTTCCTGGACAGCTGTGTGGAGCGGCACCTGGCCGGCGACCTCGACGGGACGACCGCGGCAATGGCCAAGTGGTGGCTGACCGAGCAGCAGGGCCTGGTCCTGGACAAGTGCGTCCAGCTCCATGGCGGCTACGGCTACATGCGCGAATACGCCATCGCCCGGATGTATCAGGACGCCCGCGTCCAGAGGATCTACGGCGGCTCCAACGAGGTGATGAAGCAGATCGTCGCGCGCAGTCTCTGACCCACCGCGTCACACCTGACGCACATGCCGGACCTCGGGACGGCACCGCTCCACAACACCAGTCAATGCCACCAGTCAAGCAGGCTCCAGCGAGAGGAAACACCGATGAGTGAACCGTTCGTCCGGTTGGGCAACCGCGTGAAGACGTTGGCCGAGGTCAAGGGCCGCGCCGCCAGATTCGCCAGCGCCCTGCAGTCGATGGGGCTGGAGCACGGCGACCGCTACGCGATCGTGATGGTCAATGACATCGGCTTCGTGGAGGCCAACCTGGCCGCCTCCGCGGCCGGCGCCGTCCCGGTGCCGGTGAACTGGCACTGGACGGGTGTGGATCTCAAGCACCTGCTGACGGACTCCGGCGCCAAGGTCGCGGTCGTCCACTCCCATCTCATCCCGGGGGTGGAGGCCCAACGGCCTGAGGGGATGCAGATCATCGAGGCCGAGGTCCCCCAGGAGATCCGCGAGGCCTACCACCTGGGGGACGTGCCGCTCACCGGCCGCTATCCGGTGCTGGCCGACCTGATCGAGGGTGCCGAGCCTGCGGTCGCGGCCGGAGGAGCGCCGCCCCTCGCCGTCATCTACACCTCAGGCACCACCGGGTTGGCCAAGGGCATCCTGCGGGACCCGATCACGGCCGACAAGGCGGAGGGCGTGACTCGCTTCATCTCCGAGTTCCTGCGCATGGGGCCAGGACTGACGACCGTGCTGCCCGCGCCGCTCTACCACACGGCTCCGAACGTGAACATGACCTTCGGGGCAGCCCTCGGGATGAGCCTGATCATCATGCCGAAGTTCGACGCGGAGGAGTTCCTGAGGCTGGTCCAGGAGCACCAGGTCGACACCGTCCAGATGGTGCCGACGATGTTCCACAGGATGCTCGACCTCCCCGAGGACGTGCGCGGCAAGTATGACCTCTCCTCGCTCAAGCACGTCGTGCACGCGGCGGCACCGTGCCCGGCCGAGACCAAACGGGCGATGATCGAGTGGCTCGGGCCGATCATCTCCGAATACTACGGCGGGTCCGAGGGCGGTGCCTGGACCTACAGCACCTCCGAAGGCTGGCTGACCCATCCGGGCACCGTGGGCAAGGCGGTGACGGGCGCCGACGTCCGCATCCTCGGGCCGGACCTCGAGGAGCTGCCGGTGGGTGAGACGGGCGTGATCTACGGCCGCTCCGAGTTCTGGCCCGACTTCACCTACATCGGCAACGACGAGAAGCGGCGTTCCATCGAGGCAGCCGACGGATTCATCACGGTGGGTGACGTCGGACGTCTCGATGAGGACGGCTACCTCTACCTCAGCGACCGGCTCAACGACATGGTCATCTCCGGAGGCGTCAACATCTATCCGGCGGAGATCGAGTCGACGTTGCTGTCGCTCGAGGGTGTCTTCGACGCAGCCGTCTTCGGCATCCCCGATGCCGACATGGGCGAGGCGCTCGCCGCGCACATCCAGCCGCGGCCCGGGGTGCAGCTCACCGAGGAGCAGGTCAAGGACCACGTCGCCTCCCACCTGGCGAAATACAAGGTGCCCAAGGTGGTGGTCTTCGAGGAGGAGCTGCCCCGCGAGGACACCGGCAAGCTCTTCAAGCGTCGGCTCAAGGAGAAGTACTGGCCCGCGAAGGCGCAGGCGTGAGATGACGGTGAGGCAACTGCCCTCGGAGACCACGCACGTCGTGGACACCGAGGTCCGCGGTGAGGTCGGCATCGTAACCCTGGCCCGCCCCGATCGGCTCAACGCTCTCATTCCCGAGTCGATGCGCCAGCTGCGTCGTGCCCTGCTCGACCTGGGCGAGCGGCGCGACGTACGCGTGATCGTCCTGCGCGGGGAGGGCCGCGCGTTCTGTGCGGGGCTCGACCTCGAGGCGGGCAGGCCCGACGCCCTGCTCGAGACCCCGGTAGAGGCGTTCACCGAGATGATGTCGGTCGCCGTCGAGGTGATCATGGCGATCCGCTCGATCCCCCAGCCCGTGGTGGCGGCGGTCCACGGGCACGCCGTGGGTGCCGGGTTCGCGCTGGCCGCGGCGGCGGACGTCCGGTTCATCGCTGCCGACGCCCGGTTCTCCGCCCCGTTCCTGCGCCTGGGCATGAGTGTGGGTGACCTCGGTCTGTCGTGGTTCCTGCCTCGGCTCATCGGCCACGGGCGGGCCTCGCGGGTCTTCTACGAGGCCGGTGTCATCGACGCCGACCAGGCGGTGGCGTGGGGACTTGCCTCGGAGGTCAGCGTCGACCCCCTGGCTGATGCGATCGCCTTTGCCCAGCAGACGGCCGCCCTTCCGCACTATGGAGTCCGGGCCAGCAAGAACCTGATTAACGCCAGTGCCAGCTCCAGCCTCCGGGACCACCTCGACGCAGAGGCGCGTGCCCAGGTCATCGGTGGGGTGACCCCGAGCGCCGTACAGGCGATGGACGCTGCACTCCAGCACACCAAGGAGAAGAAGCAATGACGCACCGTGAGGGACCACTCGCCGGACTTCGGGTCGTGGAACTGGCCGGGATCGGACCGGGCCCGCTGGCCGCGATGATCCTGGCGGACCTCGGCGCCGACGTGGTGCGCGTCGAGCGCGCCGCGCCGCACGCCGCCGGGGACGCACCCGAGGACTACCTGCTCCGCAGCCGCCGGATTGTCAGCGCCGACCTCAAGGACCCCGCCGACGTGGCCATGGTCCTGGACCTGGTCGCCGAGGCCGACGTGCTCATCGAGGGCTTCCGTCCCGGCGTCACGGAGCGTCTCGGCCTCGGGCCCGACGCGGCGCTGGAGCGGAACCCCCGTCTGGTCTATGGCCGGATGACCGGCTGGGGCCAGGAGGGCCCGCTCGCACACACGGCCGGCCACGACATCAACTACATCTCCCTGCTCGGCATCCTGGAGAACATCGGGCGCTCCGGAGAGCGTCCCGTGCCACCGCTCAACTTCATCGGTGACTATGGCGGCGGCACGATGTTCCTCCTCCTGGGTGTGCTCTCCGCGCTCTTCGAGCGCCAGGCCTCCGGGCGTGGGCAGGTCATCGACGCGGCCATGTGCGACGGGGCCAGCGTCCTGGCCCAGATGATGTGGTCCCTGCGCGGTGCCGGGCAGTGGTCGGACCAGCGCGGCACCAACCTGATCGACGGCAGCAAGCCCTACTACGACACCTACGAGTGCGCGGACGGCCGGCACATGGCGGTCGGCTGCATCGAGCCCCAGTTCTTCGCCACCATGATCGGGCTCCTCGGCCTCAGCGCCGACGAGCTGCCCGCGCAGTACGACGAAGCGCGCGAGGCCGAACTGCGGGACGCCCTGGTCGCGACCTTCCGGACCCGGACGATGGCCGAGTGGAGCGAGGTCTTCGCCGGCACCGATGCCTGTGTCACACCGGTGCTGACCTATGCCGAGGCACTGGACAACGAGCATCTCGCCAAGCGCGGGATCCACACCGCCATCGGCGGGGTCGACCAGGCGCGACCAGCGCCGCGCTTCTCCCGAACCCCGTGGGGTGAGCCAAGCGCTCCCGAGCGGGTCGAGGCAGCGCACTGGCTGAGCGTGTGAGCCGCGGCCGGGAGGACGATCCTCCGGCCGCACCAAACGGACAACACCACCATTGAGGAGAAACAGATGTCGGACAAGGTAGTGGTCGCGGGCGTGGGGATGATTCCCTTCACGAAGCCCGGCAAGAGCGAGAACTATGACGTGATGGGAGCCGAGGCGACCAGGCGGGCGCTGGCCGATGCGGGCATCGGCTATGACGCCGTGCAGCAGGCCTATGTGGGCTATGTCTTCGGGGACTCCACCTCCGGTCAGAAGGCGCTCTATCACGTCGGTCAGACCGGCATCCCGATCGTCAACGTCAACAACAACTGCTCGACCGGGTCCTCGGCGCTCTACATGGCCCGCCAGGCCGTGGAGAGCGGTGCCGTCGACGTCGCCCTCGCGCTCGGGTTCGAGCAGATGACCCCCGGCGCGATCACGGCCTCCTTCACCGACCGTCCCGGTGCGCTCGAAGCCTTCGAGACGGTTCGCGACCGGGTGCGCGGCATCCCCGACGACGCCGTGCCCAACGCGGCCACCTTCTTTGGAGCCGCCGGACAGCAGTACGTCGAGGACCACGGCATGGATCCGGCCGTCTTCGCCCACATCACCGTCAAGTCCCGCAAGCACGCGGCGGCCAACCCCTACTCGGTCTTCCGCGCACCGCTCTCGCTCGAGGAGGTCCTCGGCTCGCCCCACATCTATGGCCCGTTGACGCGCTTCCAGTGCTGCCCACCCACGTGCGGTGCTGCTGCCGCCGTCGTCATGTCGCAGGAGTACGCCGCCAAGCACGGCATCCGGGCCGACGTGGTGATCGCCGGTCAGGCCATGGCGACGGACTTCAACTCGACCTTCGAGGGCGACATGCTGCGCCTGATCGGCTATGACATGGCCGCCGATGCCAGCCGCCAGGTCTATGAGCAGTCCGGCATCGGTCCCGAGGACGTCCGGGTCGTCGAGCTGCACGACTGCTTCACCACCAACGAGCTGCTGACCTATGAGGCCATCGGCCTGACGCCTGCGGGGACAGCGGAGAAGTTCATCCTCGAGGGCGACAACACCTATGGCGGACGCGTGGTGACGAACCCGTCCGGAGGCCTGATCTCCAAGGGACACCCGCTGGGCGCCACCGGGCTCGCCCAGTGCGCCGAGCTGGTGTGGCAACTGCGTGGCCAGGCCGAGGACCGCCAGGTCGAGGGCCGTCTGGACGCCGCCCTGCAGCACAACCTCGGACTGGGCGGCGCCTGCGTCGTCACGATGTATCAGAAGGTGTCGGCCTGAGATGGGACTCACCACCGACCTGATCGGCACCTCCCGCCCGGGCGGGACCCTGCTGATCACGCGGAGCAGGCTGCGCTTCTTCGCCCGGGCCACGGGACAGAGCGACCCGGTCTTCATCGACGAGGCCGCGGCCAGGCGGGCCGGTCACCGCGACCTGCCCGTGCCCCCGACCTTCTTCTTCAGCGTCGACCTGGAGGCGCCCGATCCCTTCGCCTATCTCGACGCCCTGGGGGTGGACCTGCGTGCGGTGCTGCACGGCGAGCAGGAGTTCGTCTACCACCGGACCGCCCATGCAGGGGACGAGCTCAGCTCCTCGACGGTGGTCACCGATGTCTATGACAAGAAGGGCGGAGAGTTGCAGTTCATGGTGACCGAGACACCCATCGTGGACCAGGACGGCAAGCGCGTGGTGACCATGCGCAACACCCTCGTCGTACGCCAACTGGCGGGGGTGGGCGCATGACGACCACGCCCCTGACCGTCGGCGACCACCTGACCGACCTGGTCATCGAGCCGATCTCCCGGACCACCCTCGCGTTGTTCGCGGGCGCCTCCGGCGACCACAACCCGGTGCACATCGACTCCGACGTGGCTGCCTCGGCCGGTCTCGACGACGTGTTCGCCCACGGCATGCTCTCGATGGCCTATCTGGCCCGGCTGCTGACCGACAACTTCGGCATCGACAACGTCCGCTCCTATCGGACGCGCTTCGCCTCGATCACGCCGGTCCACGGACAGCCCACCTGCCGTGGGGTCGTCCGCGAGGTCTCGGAGGTGGACGGGGAACGCCTGGCCACGCTCGACCTCACCGTCGAGCTCTCCGACGGCACCACGACCATGCTCGGCGAAGCGGTCATCTCACTCGACTGAGCCCGGACCGGGCTCCTCAGCACACGAAGGAACATCATGGGAAAGCTTGAAGGAAAGACTGCTCTCGTCACCGGCGGAGGGCGCGGGATCGGGCGCTCGGTCGCCCTGCAGCTGGCGGCGGAGGGTGCACGGGTCGTGCTCAACGACCTGGACGCCGCTCCGGCCGAGGAGGTCGTGGAGGAGATCCGCAAGAACGGTGGTGACGCGGTCGCAGTGCCGGGCAGTGTCACCGCACCGGACTTCGCTCCCCGCTTCGTGCAGGCGGCCACCGACAACTTCGGCGGGATCGACATCATCATCAACAACGCGGGCTACACGTGGGACTCGGTCATCCAGAAGATGACCGACGAGCAGTGGCACGCCATCCTCGACCTCCACCTCAAGGCGCCCTTCGACATCCTGCGGGCCGCCCAGCCGGTGATCAGCGCGGCGGTCAAGAAGGAGAAGGCCGAAGGTCGTGCGGTGCACCGCAAGGTGGTCAACATCTCCTCGGTCGCCGGCGTCTTCGGCAATGCGGGGCAGGCCAACTACTCCGCGGCCAAGTCAGGTGTCATCGGCCTGACCAAGACCCTCGCCAAGGAATGGGGCCGCTACAACGTCAACGTCAACTGCGTGGCGTTCGGCTTCATCACGACCCGGCTCACCGAGGTCGACGCCGATGCCGGGTCGACCATCGAGGTGGAGGGCCGCGAGATCAAGGTCGGGGTGAATCCCCAGATCCTCGAGGCGATGAAGTCGGCGATCCCACTCGGGCGGCCTGGCACTCCCGAGGAAGCAGCTGGCTCGGTGGTCATGCTGACCTATCCGGAGGCCGACTATGTCTCTGGCCAGCTCCTCGTCACCGGCGGGGGCTTCGAGGGGTGAACCCCGGAATCAGGCTCGAACGACCCCGCCCCGGCGTCGTACGCATTGTCCTGGCCAGGCCGGACAGGCGCAACGCGCAGGACCCGCCGCTGCTGCGGGCGCTCGACGCGGCCTTCCTCGAGGCGGTTGCCGACGACGACTGCCATGTGATCGTGCTGGCCGCGGACGGCCCTGACTTCTCCTCGGGTCACGACCTCACCGGGTCCTTCGACCTCCCCAGTCCACCCATCGCCACGATGCACTCCAGCTCGGACCAGGAGGGCATCGAGGGGCACTTCAACTTTGAGTGCGAGCTCTATCTGGGGCTGTGCCTGAGATGGCGGGACATCCCCAAGCCCACCATCGCCCAGGTCAACGGCCGCGTCATTGCCGGTGGCTTGATGGTGATGTGGCCGATGGATCTCGTCGTGGCCTCCGATGACGCGAGCTTCAGCGACCCGGTCACGGCCTTCGGTGTCAACGGTGTCGAATACTTCACCCACATCTATGAGGTGGGCGTGCGGAGGGCGCGGGAGATGCTCTACACGGGCGAGGCCATCGGCGCCGAGGAAGCACATCGGCTCGGCATGGTGAACCACGTCGTACCCCTGGCCGACCTCGAGGAGTTCACCCTCGACCTGGCAGAGCGCATCGCGGCACGACCCCAGTTCGGCCTGCGCCTGTCCAAGGCGACCATCAACCAGCAGCTCGACGCGATGGGTCAGCGACAGTCACTGGAGGCTGCCCTGTCGCTGCACAACCTCGGACACGCGAACAACCTGCTCAAGCACGGCTCGCTGATCGATCCGTCCGGGGCCGCCGTGATCCGGAGTGCCGCGCAGCGTACGCCGGCCGAGTCGGGCGGGGCTGCATGATGCTCGAGAGCCACGAGTCGCCATGACTGACGTCGTTTAAGGTGTGACCCGTGAACACGACGGCGGCCCATGTGGACGGTTCTCGGCGCCGCCCACGCGATCGCAAGCAGCAGATCCTCGTGGCGTCCCTCGAGCTCTTCGCCGAGCATGGCTATCCCAACGTCACGATGGCGCAGATCGCGGACGCCGTGGGCATCACCGCTGGGGCGCTCTACCGTCACTTCTCCAACAAGGCGATGTTGCTCCAGCGGGTGGTGGCCGACAGCTTTGCCTGGCTCAACGACCCGCCCTCGTTCACCGGTTATGAGGACACGGTCGAGCGGATGATCGTCACGATCTCCGACCGACCGTTCCTCTCCGACCTGTGGACCCACGAGGCTCGCTACCTTCCCGAGGACCAACTGCGTGACCTGCGCAAGCGGATGCGGACCTACACCGAGGGGTTCCTGCCGGGCATTCGGCAGCGCCGGCCAGACCTCACCCCGGGCCAGGACGACCTGCTGGCCTGGGCGATGCAGTCACTGCTCTCCGGGCTGGGCCGGCGGTCGATGCGCTCGCTCGCCTCGGTCCGGGTGCCCTCGGTCCGTGCGGCGTTGCTGGCCGTTCCCGCCGCCGAGCTGGTGGAGATCGGCCCGGTGGCCGAGCCGGTCAAGCCCAACCTGACCCCGGTCTCGATGCGCGAGCGGCTGCTCACCGTGGCCTTCGAGCAGTTCGGTGAGCGCGGCTATCAGGACACGACAATGGCCAGCATCGGTGCTGCGGCGGACGTCACGGGGCCCAACGTCTACGGCTACTTCGCCAGCAAATCCGAGTTGCTGCGTGCCGTGACCGATCGGGGCACTCACGCCTTGTGGCTGAATCTGGACCGCACGCTGGCCAGCGCGGCGACCCCGGCCGATGCGCTGCACGAGCTCGTCCGGAGCTACACATCGCTCATGGGGTCATGGGCGTCCACGCTCGAGGACCCCTCCGGGGAGCATGACGTGATCGACACCATGAGGGCCGGACAGCGCGAATACATCGCTGAATGGGTTGCTCTGCTGCAGGCAGTCGTCCCGGGCCTGGACCAGCAGCAGGCAAGAGCGCGCTGCCAGCTCGCGATGTTCCTGATCTCGGACCTCCACAAGACGCGTCACATCGTGCGGCACGCCAACTTCCACGAGAACCTCGTGGCCATGGTGCTCGCCGTGCTCCTCGACCGGTCCGTCCCCGGCTCCTGACCCTGCGCGGGCACCTCACTTACTCGGACACCTCCCTGGCGGAACTCATGTTCACTTATTCGTCGACAACCCTTGACGTGGCTCTTTGTGCGCGTCAATACTCGCTGCAGGCACTCTGAACTAGCATTTACAAACGCCGCCTTCTCAGGCAAGACACCGCGAGGTTGTGCACGATGCAGATCACTCAGTCCCTCCACCAGGCCGTGCAGTCACGACCCGATCAGGTCGCCACGATCTTCGGCAGCCGCACCCGCACGGTCGCCGAGACCGCCGACCGAGTTGCCCGCATGGCCGGGGCCCTGCGTGAGCTCGGTGTCGTCGACGGCGAGCGGGTCGGCATCTATGCACTGAACAGCGATCGCTACCACGAGCTCCTCTATGCCGTGCCGTGGGCCGGCGGGGTGGTGAACCCGGTGAACAGCCGGTGGAGTGTGACCGAGGTGGCCTACTCCCTGGTGGACTGCGGCACCGACATCGTGCTCGTGGACGACGCGTTCGCCGGGACGGTCGACGAGCTCCGGGCCAAGGCGCCGAACCTGCGTGAGGTGATCTACTGCGGCGAGGGCGAGACGCCCGATGGCCTGCTGTCCTATGAGGACCTCGTCGCCGGCGCCGAGCTGCTCGAGGATGCTCGGCGCAGGGACGAGGACCTCTACGGCGTCTACTACACCGGTGGCACCACGGGCGCTCCCAAGGGCGTCATGCTCGATCACCGTGCGCTGCTCACCTCCGCGATGGGCTGCATGGTGACCACCGACATGCTGTCGCGCGGCGGCGTACTCCTTCACGCAGCGCCGATGTTCCACCTGGCAGACGGCGCTGCCTGGAACATCGCCAACCTCACCCACGCGGTTCACGTCATCGTGCCGTCCTTCACCGTGGCCGGCGTGGTGGACGCCATCGAGAAGCACGGCGTGACCGATGCGCTGCTCGTGCCCACCATGATTCAGGCGATCGTGGACTCCCCGGAGGCCGCGACCGCCGACCTCACGAGCATGCAGCGAGTGATGTACGGCGCCTCGCCCATCTCGGAGAGCGTCCTGAACCGTGCCCGGGCTACCTTCGCCAACGCGAGGTTCACCCAGGCATACGGCATGACCGAGCTCGCGCCGGTGGCCACACTGCTGACCGCCGACGACCACGACGTGTCGAGTCTCGCGCGCTCCGCTGGGCGAGCCGCCGCACACGCCGAGGTCCGCGTGGTCGGACCCGACGACCAGACCCTCCCGCGCGGCGAGGTGGGTGAGATCGTCTCGAGGGGCGACCACGTGATGCAGGGCTACTGGAACAAGCCCGACGAGACCGCGCAGGCCCTCGCGGGCGGATGGATGCACACCGGCGACGCGGGCTACATGGATGCCGACGGTTATCTCTTCGTGGTCGACCGGATCAAGGACATGGTCATCAGCGGCGGTGAGAACGTCTATTCCGTCGAGGTCGAGAACGCTCTGGTCAAGCACGACAGGATCATGCAGGCAGCAGTCGTCGGCGTTCCGGACGACACGTGGGGTGAGCGGGTGCATGCGTTCCTGATCCTCCGGGAAGGCGAGGACATCACCCTCGAGGAGGTTCGCGAGTGGTGCCGTCAACACATCGCGAACTACAAGCTGCCGCGAAGCATCGACGTCGTCGACTCCTTCCCCGTCTCCGGTGCCGGCAAGGTGCTCAAGCGTGAGTTGCGCAAAGAGTTCTGGGGCAACTCGGACCGCTCCATCAACTGACTCCCGGGATCCACGCGGGGCCGCTGCTGCCCACACCGCCACCACCATACGAACGAGGGACGGACATGCAACTCGCAGGAGCTTCAGCACTGGTGACCGGCGGCGCTTCCGGGCTGGGAGCGGCAACGACGCAGCGCCTTGCGGCGGCTGGCGCAACCGTGGTCGTCGCGGACCTGGTCAGCGCCTGGGAGCGCAGGACCACCGACTTCGGTGACGAGGTCCGGTTCGTTGCCACCGACGTGACCGCCGAGGACGAGGTCGTGGCCGCGGTGCGCGCAGCCGTCGAGCTGGGTGAGCTGCGGGCCGCGGTCGCGTGCGCCGGAATCGGCCACCAGGGCCGTCTCCTCGGGTCACGCGGACCCGTCGACGCTGCCACGGTGCGTCGGGTGATGGACGTCAACTTCGGCGGAACGGTCAGCCTGCTCGGGCATGCGGCTGACGCCATGCAGCACAACGAGCTGCGTGATGGGGAGCGCGGCGTAGTGGTGATGGTGGCCTCGGCAGCCGGGCTCGACAGCTCCTCGGTTGCCTATGGCGGCTCCAAGGCTGCCGTCGTTGGCGTGACCGCTGCGGCCGCCCGCGAACTCTCGAGCCGCGCGATCCGCGTGGTCACGGTCGCTCCGGGCATCTTCGAGACTCCGATGGTGGCCGGGATGAGCGAGTCCGCGGTGGCCAGCGTCGGGCGCCCCGCGCACCCTGACCGTCTGGGCCGTCCCGACGAGTTCGCCAGCTTCGTGGCACACATCGTGGAGAACGCGATGATCAATGGAGAGGTGGTTCGTCTCGATGCCGCACTCCGTGCTCCGGCGGTGATTCAGTGAGCACCGACCAGCAGACGGGGCACGCGACCGAGGCGGGAGCACCGTTCGACGGTCGGGCCGCGATCGAGGCACTGATGGTCGCGCCCGGTCCGCCCGCGCTCGGATCGGCCTACCAGGCGATGACCGAGGAGCTCCGCGGCTTCCTCGACGTGCTCGCCGGCGCGGCCATCGACACCGAGCACGCCGCACGCCTGCGGGCTCAGCTCGCGCAGATGACCTCAAGGCTGCGCGGTCTCGAGGTCGGTGAGCCGCAGCGCCTGTGGGGACACTGGACCGACAGGCCGGGACGAGGACAGGCGCTGATCCCGTCGTACGACGTGCCGAAGGGCTCCCTGGAGGCGAGCGCAACGGTCACCTTCGGACGGTTCCACGTCGGCGAGAACATGGCCGTCCACGGCGGTGCGATCTCCATGCTCTTCGACGACTTGCTGGGCTGGCTGCTCGCCCGCAGTGACCTGCCGCCGAGCCGAACCGCCTTCCTGACCACGAACTTCCGGGCCGTGACGCCGGTCGGCGTCGAGCTCACGGTGCACGCCCGGATCACTCACGTCGAGGGACGCAAGCGCTTCCTCGCTGCGGAGCTGAGGCACGGCGACACCGTCTGCGCCGACGCCGAGGGACTCTGGGTGGAGTTGCGACCCGGACAGCCCTGAGGCTGGACCTGACCTGCGGTCAGACCGTCGCGGACAGGCCACCGTCCACGATCAGGGAGCCTCCGGTCATGTACGACGATGCCGGCGAGGCCAGGAAGAGCAGCGCCGAGTCGAGCTCTTCCTGCTCGCCGAACCGGCCGAGGATGGAGTTGCTGATGACCAGGTCGCGCAACAGCTCTCCGCCTTCGGCGTTGGTCATCTCGCTGGCGAAATATCCCGGACACAACGCGTTGACGCGGATCCCGCGCCGGGCCGACCACTGCTGGGCCAGGTCACGCGTCAGGCCGAGCACCCCGGACTTGCTTGCCGCATAGTGCGCCTGGGGGAACCGTGAAGCCACATGGCCCAGGACGCTGGCGATGTTCACGATCGACGAACCCTCCGGCATGTGCGGGGCGCAGGCCCGAGCCATCCAGTAGGACCCGTTGAGGTTCACGTCGACCACCTGCGCGAAGACCTCCGGGGCCTCGCGCAGCGCGGATCCGGCGATGCCGACGCCGGCGTTGTTCACCAGCACGTCGATGCGTCCGAACTCGGCCGCGGCGGCGTCTGCCACGGCAGCGCAGTCCTGGGCGACCGAGACATCGGTGCGGTGGGTGAGCACCGTCGTACCCGCGAAGCGCAGCTCGTCCGCGAGGGCACTGAGCCGGTCCTCGCGCCGTGCGGCCAGCACCAGGGTGGCGCCGACGGCTGCAGTGGCGCGGGCGAAGCCGACGCCGAGGCCGGAGCTGGCGCCGGTGATGAGGACGACCTTGTCGTCGAGGCGGAACCGGTCGAGTGGGTTGGTCATGACTGCACCGCTCAGCCGACGTAGGGCGCAGTGCGCTTGAGTTCCTGGCGGGCAATGGTGCGGCGGTGTACGGCGTCGGGGCCGTCCACGATGCGCAGCACTCGCGCCCAGGCATAGAAGCCGGCCAGGACGGTGTCGTCGGAGACGCCCATCGCCCCGAAGATCTCGATCGCCCGGTCGATGACCGCCACCGCGACGGCGGGGGCAGAGACCTTGATCTGGGAGATCTCGGACTTCGCGCCCTTGGCGCCGTGCTGGTCGATCAGCCAGGCAGCCTTGTAGACCAGCAACCGGGCCTGGTCGATCTCGATCCGCGAGTTGGCGATCGCATCCTGCACGTTGGCGAACTCGGCGAGGGGCTGGCCGAAGGCGACCCGGTTCGAGGCCCGGTCGACCATCAGCGCGAGAGCGCGCTCGGCCATCCCGATGGCACGCATGGCGTGGTGGATCCGGCCGGGACCGAGACGGGCCTGGGCGATCATGAAGCCGTCGCCCTCACTGGCCAGCAGATTGCTCATCGGCACCCGGACGTCCTCGAAGAGGATCTGGGAGTGACCGTGCTGGTCCTGATAGCCGAAGACCGGCAGGTGCCGCTCGATGGTGACGCCCGGTGTGTCGCGAGGGACCAGCACCATCGACTGCTGCCGGTGGGTGGGGGCGTCGGGGTCGGTCTTGCCCATCACGATGAAGATCTCGCAGCGCTCGTCAGCGACGCCGGTGATCCACCACTTGCGTCCGTTGATGACGTAGTCGTCGCCGTCACGGGTGATCGAGGTGGTGATGTTGGTGGCGTCGGACGAGGCAACGTCGGGCTCGGTCATCGCGAACGCCGACCTGATCCGGCCCTCGAGCAGCGGCTCGAGCCAACGCTTGCGCTGCTCCTCGGTGGCGAAGAGCTCCAGCGTCTCCATGTTGCCCGTGTCGGGCGCCTGGCAGTTGATCGCCTCGGGCGCGATCACCGGCGACCAGCCCGAGATCTCGGCCACCGCGGCGTACTCCAGGTTGGAGAGGCCCGAGAGCTTGGGCAGGAAGAGGTTCCACAGGCCGCGGCGCCGGGCTTCGGCCTTGAGGTCCTCGAGCACGGCGGGCGTGGAGTGCTCGCCGTGCTCGGCGAGCTGCGCGGCCCAGACGGGTTCGGCGGGGAAGACATGCTCGCGCATGAACTCCCACATGTTCTCGGAGGCCTCCTGGGCCTTGGGTGAGAGAGCGAAGTCCATGGTGTCTCCTTAGATGTGGTCGAGTCCGGCCGTGGCCAGGCCGAGGATCTCGTCGTCGAGGTTGCCGAAGTCCTGGCCGCCCATGTCGCCAGCCGCGGAACGCGCTGCGACTCCCTGAGCGATGACGGCGAACTTGAAGTGGGCGAAGGCCTGGTAGTAGCCCATGTCGGAGAGGTCCGCGCCCGAGCTGGCGGCGTACCTCTCGAGCATCGCGTCGCGGTGCGGGAAGCCGGGCAGGTGCGTGATGCCGGGGATCAGGCTCAGCGGGCCGTCGGCGGCGCTGCGCCAGAACAGCATCAGCAGGCCGAGGTCGGTCAGTGGGTCGCCGAGGGTGGAGAGCTCCCAGTCGAGCACCGCGTTGATGCGGCCGGGATCGTCGGTTGCATAGACGACGTTGTCGGTGCGGTAGTCGCCGTGCACGATCGTGCTGCGCTCCTGGGCCGGCACGCCGTTGGTCAGGCGCCGCGCGAGCTCGTCGATCTCGGCGACCTCGTGGGTGCGGCTCGCCTCCCACTGACCGGTCCACCTCCGGACCTGGCGCTCCATGAACCCGGCGGGACGACCGTAGTCGCCCAGCCCGACGGCGTCCTGGTCGACGGCGTGCAGCGCGGCGAGGGTGTCCACGAAGGTGAACGCCATCTGCTCACGCTCCATGGGGGTCGTCGCATAGCCGGCGGGCAGCTCGCCCCGGATGATGTGCCCGGGCACCTTCTCCATGACATAGCAGGGGAGGCCGATCAGTTCGCCGTCGTCGTGGAGGACGATCGTGGCGACGGGTACGTCGGTGCCGAGCAGGCCCGACTGGACGCGCGCCTCGCGCCCCATGTCGTGGGCGCTGGGCAGGAGCTTGCCAGTGGGCGGGCGGCGCAGGATCAGCTCCCCGGCGGGGCTGGACAGGGTAAAGGTCAGGTTGGACTTGCCGCCGCTGATCATCTCGGCGGTGACCTCGCGCCAGGCGTCGTCCCCGGTCGCGTCGACCAGGGCGGGACCTAGCCTGTCGGGCCGGACCAGCTCTGCAACATCTCGTGCCATGTGCTCGCTCCCGTGGTTGTGTGCGCTCCTGTGCCAGTGATCGCGGCCGTGATCCCTGGTTCGTGCGGTGTTGAACGTGACCGAATGATCGTATGGGTTAGTTCAATCGAAGGGAAGGGGGGTTATGCTGTTTGCTATGACTGAACAGACCGGTGTTGCGTCTGTGGGCGCGGCCGTGCGCAGCGCTCGCAACGCCAGTGGTCTGTCGCTGCGGGCACTCGCCGCTGCCCTGGAGCTCAGCCCCGCGACGATGAGTGCGATCGAGAACGACCGGACCCCGCTCACGGTCGAGCGCCTGCAGCGGATCGCCGACGCGGTCGACGTACCCGTGGAGCGACTCGTGCGCGGTGAGATGACCCGGCCTGCGGCTGCGGCCGGGGCGGTGCGTCCGCCCGTCGAAACGGGGGAGTGGCGCCGCTATGACGACTCCCCGCTCAATCCGATCCTCGAGGCAGCGACCCGGTTGTTCGTCCGGCAGGGCTTCCACGCGACGAGCATGCGCGAGGTCGCCGCCGAGGCCGGGGTGAGCGTGGCCGGGATCTATCACCACTACCCGGCCAAGGAGCTGATCCTGGTCGCGTTGATGGACGTGACGATGTCGGAGATCCGCTGGCGCCTGTTCGCGGCGCGTGACGAGGCGACCGGCTCGCGTGAGGAATTCGCCGCGATGGTCGAGTCGCTGGCGCTCTTCCACGCCGTACGCCGCGACTTGGCCTTCCTGGGGGCCAGCGAGATGCGTGGCATCTCGGGTGACGAGCTCGTGCGGGTGACCGGCCTGCGTGACGAGGTGCAACACCTCCTCGACGAGCAGGCAGCGCTGGCCTTCCCCGGAATCGAGGTGCGTACGCCGTGCCGCGCTATCGCCACGATGTGCACCTCCCTGCCGTCGTGGTTCCGGGAGGAAGGTCCGCTCGCCGCGCAGGAGGTGGCCAAGCAGTACGCCACCTTTGCGCTCGCGATCCTCGACCGTTCCTAGTCGTCGACCCGGCACTTGTTGGCGTGCGGTCCCGCCGACCCGGCAGTTGTTGACGCAGGTTCTCGCCGAGCCGGCAGTTGTTGACGCCGGAAACCGTCAACAACTGCCGGGTCGGCGAAGGGGACGGTCAACAAGTGCCGGGTCGGGGAGGGGACCGTCAACAAGTGCCGGGTCGGCGATCAGGCGAGGACGTCTTCCAAGGCCACCCGGAACGCATCCATCGGCACCGTGATGTCGCCATAGACTGCGCGCATCGGCGCGCCCGCGGCCGGCGCGGGGCCGGACCCCACCAGATAGCGATAGCGCGAAGCACCCAGGTTCGAGGCGATCGCCCAGAAGCCAGGGTTCAGATAAGAGGGGTTGAAAAGCTCCAGAACCCGCACGTCCGGTGGCGCGAAGACCAGATTGGTCAACCCGGCCCCGTGCGGCGCGACCACGACGGACGCGGCGGCGAAGGTATCGATCTGCTGCTGCACCGACAACGCCCCGGGGTCGACGACCTCGAACCCCAGCGGCCTCAGCACGGCAAGGACCTCGGCCTCGTTGACCACGCGCCGCGAGTTCTTCGCCGAGCCGCGGGTGACGTAGAGCCGGGTCGGTCGCCCCGAGGCAGCAGAGACCGGGGGCAGGTTGCGCCGCAGCCACTCGGTCGTCCAGCGCGGTGCCAGGCACGCCTTGTTGGTGATGTTCGGGACCAGCAACCGCGAGGCGCGCACCGCCGAGTGCTTGCGCGGCGAGATCGTCTCGATCCCCGAGAGCCCCGCCAGATCGAGCAGTTGGCGCCCGAACCGGGGCTCGGTGTTCGCATAGAGATAGTCGGGTCGGAACCCCGGCATCGCCTCGGCGAGGATCCCCCACCTCGGCAGCAGATCCATCAGATAGTGGTAGTAGTTCACCCCGGTCGCGCGCGTCGCCAACGACACCAGCGAGCCGGGCACCGTGACCGGCTCGGGCAGCCGCGTGCGCAGATAGATCGGGTGCTCGCGCGGACCCTCGACATCGAAGTAGTGCGACGTCTCATGGTCCAGCACCCCCCGCGCGCTCAGGTGCGCCGAGTAGTTGCCGATCACCTGCCCGCCCGGCAGCTCCAGGACGAACCGTGGCGGGACGTCGTACGACGTGACTCCCCGCCACCACTCGAGTCCGGCGGGGGTGCCGAGTGGAGCCTCGCGCTCGAGGTGCTCGGCGGGCCCTGCCTCGTGCAGGACGGCGCCCGGCTCAGCGGCAGCGGTGGCCGCGGAGGTCGGATGGGCGTGGAGCGGTACGCCGCGCTCGCCCAACGCCGGTGAGATCGCCCGCGAGATTGCGCCGACCCTGCGAGTGGCGAAGCGGTGGCCGCGTTTGACCACGGGGAACAGCGGCTCGAGTGCGGGGGGCAGTCGAGGCATGGCCAGCTCAGTCGAGCGGCGTGCGCGAGAGCCAGGCCAGCCCGAGGTTCTTGTACGGGTCCGCCTCGCGGTCCTGCTCGACCAGCCCGGCGTCGGAGAACCAGTCGCGCAGCTCGGTCCAGTCGCGGCCCGGCAGGTCGTGATATTCCATCACCACTCGCTGCACCGACGCCCAGTCCGACGGCGAGGAGTTGAGGATCATGTCGTATTCCGCGCCCTCGATGTCCATCTTCACGACCTCGACCGGGCCCGCGGCCATGTCGAACGCGGCGGCGGCGGGCAGACACGGCACGGAGATGGTCTGCAGCCCGGCCTCGCCCAGGTGCAGCACGCCGTTGTGGCCGGACCCGTCCCCGTGCGAGGCCATCACCAACTCGCCCTCGTGGTCGGAGACGGCGATGTTGTGCGCGACGACGCGGTCGGACAGGCCGTTGCGGGCGATGTTCTTCTGGAGATAGGTGTAGGTGCCCGGCGTGGCCTCGAAGCAGACCACGCGACCGGTCGGGTGCACGCCGGCGAAGGCGAGCGCGAACGAGCCGATGTGCCCGCCCATGTCGACCGCGACCGGCGAGTCGGAGAGGCCGGCGGTCAGCCACGGGATCCGGTAGGCGTCCTCGACCAGCGCCTCATAGACCGGGAACCGGGCGCCGGGCACGTTGGGCGCGAGCACGTCGAAGCCCTTGAGTTTCAGCGAGATGTCTTCGGGGCTGCCGGTGACCCGCTTGCGCAGCAGGTCGACGAGGATCCGCGGACCGTTGTCGAAGCTGGTCACGGTCTGCTTGGTGCGCTTGGCGGCGTGGCCCACGCTACGGATCACTGGGGCTCCTTGGGGGATGAAATCGCTGCTCGACCCACCGGCCGGGATGCACGGTGGCGAGGTCTACGCAGTCAACGACCAGGCGCCCGAGAGGGTACGCCGAGACTCACCGCTGGTTCGCGGCCACCGCCCGTCGCTTGCACGACCGCGTCGCGTCGGTATAGCCGGGGTCGAGGCTCACGTCGGTCCCGGTCACGTGGATCTGACGTCCGGGAATCGCCCACATCGTGGTTCCGTGGACGATCACCTCGCAGGAACCCTCCCGCACTCCCGCGACCGGCTCTCCGTCCTGGTCCGAGCACCATTCGTAGTTCGCCGGCAGCTGTGCGCCGCCGATCCAGACCTGGGTGCACGGCGCCGCTGACTGGGCGACGAACTGCAGCTTGGACAGGCCGGTGGCGGGGGTGGCGACCGTGTTGGCCTGGGCGGCAGCCGGGGCCGCCGGGGCGGCCGCGGCCCCGTTCTGCTGTGCGGGCTGCTCGCTCGAGTCCGAGGAGGGCTGGCTGCAGCCGCCGACGGTGAGCAGCAGCGCCGCGGCGACGGCGCCGGCTGCTAGGAGCCGAGGAGTGCCACTGGGCACTGTCGCGCGGAGCGACCTCACCGCGACACCATCCGGTAGCCGACGTCGCGCACGGTCTCGATCCAGGTCGGGGAGTTCTCGGAGTCGCCCAGCTTGCTGCGCAGGCTACGGATCTGCGCGGCGACCTCACTGCGGTCCGCGGCAGTGACGAACCACGCCGTCACATAGCTCTGTCCGCGCATCGCCAGCACCAGGCTCGAGGTCGAGCGAACCTGGTTGCGGTGCTCCATCAACGTGGCCAGCAACGCGAACTCGCGCTCGGTCAGGTCGATCTGGCGCTCGTGGAGGAACACCTGGCCGGTGGTTCGGTCGACGGTGAGCCCACCGTGCCGCATCACTGCGAACTCGTCGGACATGGCCTCGTCGATCCCGGCGGGTTCGGCATAGCCGTTGACCTGGCCGTATGACGAGGAGGCCGGGGCGAGTGCGCGGGCGCGGGCCGGGTCCTGGGCGCGGGATGCTCGCTCGATGAATGACGGCTCGACCGGAGCCGGGCGCCGCGACGACGCAGCCGCCCTCGACGGCGCCGAGGGCATCGAGCGCGCAGCAGGTGCAGCGGGCACCGGCGGCATCGACGGCACCGACGGCACCGCACGCGCAGCGGGGGCAGCGGGGGCAGCCGGGGCAGCGGGGGCCGCGGGAGCAGAGTGAGCAACGGAGGCAGAGGACGCCGAGGACATCGAGGAAACCAGGGGCGAGCGGAGCGGCTGCCCCGGCCGCCAGGGCGGAGTGGAATTCGGCAACCGGGGACCGGGAACGCGCGCACCCTCGGCCCCGATCGCCTCGGCCTGCGGCGCGGAGTCGGCCAGCTCTCCAACCGCGGCAGCATCGGTCGCCGAAGCGGACGCGGTCTCCTGCGACGCGGCACCGACAGGGGCAGAGACGGAGCCGGCTGACGCTCCGAGGCGTGTGCGACGGGTTCCGGCTTCGATCCTCGCCCTCAGCTCCCGCACCCGGAACGGCTTGAAGACATAGTCGTCGGCGCCGGCGGCGAACCCCTCGATCACGTCGATCTCCTCGGCGCGCCCGCTGACGATGACCAGGAAGGTGTCGCTGGTCTCCCTGATCGCACGGGTGGCGGTGAAGCCGTCCATGCCGGGCATGGAGACGTCCATCAGGGTCAGCGCCGGATCGAAGGTCCGGACAGCCTCGATACCGTCCCGGGCGGTCTCGACGGGCACCACCGTGTAGCCGGAGAGCACGAGGATGTCCTCGAGCAGTGCCCTGATGTCGGCGTCGTCGTCGATCACGACGGCCACCTTCTCCTCGTGCAGGTCCTCGCGGTTCATCGCGCCTGTCCCTCTCGTTGTGATTTCGTCGTCATGGGCGCCCTCACGTTGCGTTGTAGGGCACGGGTTGTGGCCGCGTGGCGACCTCGGACTTGAAGATCGAGATCGGCACGGTCTGCACGACCTGCTGGGTCTCGAACCTGCCGGTGCGGGCGCCGGTCTCGATGTGCACGGTCGCGGTGAAGGTCAACGTGACGCCCTCCGTGTCCGCGGCCATGGTTCCGATCCGCTGGTTGCGCAGCTCGAAGGCGCCCTTGGGGGAGGTGATCAACATGCCGTAGCGCCGCGACTGAACGGCTTCGGGGTCGAAGGTCACGTCACGTGCCTTTTCCCGCAGGTTGTACGGCGACTCGGTGGTGCCGCTGGCCGAGGTGGTGACCGAGGTGATCGCGACGTCGTCGAGATAGATCCGTCGCTTGGTGGCGAACTTGTCCCTGAGTCGTCGCCGCGTGTCATAGCCGGTGAAGGTGAAGGAGAAGAACTTGTCGCCTTGGGGATACCACTCCTGCATCCGTGGGGTGGTCTTCGCGGACCAGATGGTGAAGACGAAGTCGACCTCGTCGATCGGGATGTGCGACTGGAAGGTCCCGTCGCGGGAGAACTCCGAGTTGAACGGCACGTCGGTGTCGGCCGGGGCGGCCAGCGGAGCGGCCTCGGCGGGGGTGCCGGAGCCACCGAGGGAGTCCTCGATGGCACCACACCCGCCGGTCACGACGAGGGCTGCAGCGAGCAGGACCACCCGAAGACGGGGCGAGCGTGGACGGAAGCCGGGCAGGTGGGGACGGCGTACGGTCATCTTCTTCACACCTTGAATCCGCGGTAGCGGCGCACGCACTTGAGGAAGAGCCATGCGCTCTGGAGAATCGTGACGATGGCGAGCACCGTCCAGTTGACGTAGAGGAACTGGGGCTGCACACCTTCGGGCAGCTGGAGGAAGACGATCACCATCGTGGCGATCAGCACCAGGGCGGCGCCGAACGGAGCGAGGAACGCGGACTTGCCCTGGCCGCTCTCGGCTCGTGCCTGCGCGGCCCAGTTGTCGTTCTCGCTGGTGAAGGCGAACTTGGTCCAGGCCCTCACGAAGTGCCCCATCCGGGTCCAGATGTAGGCCTCGGAGGGCAACCACAGCAGGGCGAACAGGGTGTCGCGCGGCCCGCGGTCGGTCATCGAGCGGGCCACCCGCAGGTTGAGTGCGGTCGAGATGAGCGGCGGGACCAGCCAGAGCGGGTTGAAGACCCAGGCACTGATCAGCAACGAGCAGATGACCAGCGAGACGAACGTCAGTCGGGTGTACATGTTGAGCACCATCGACATCATCTCGAACCAGCGCAGGCGCAGGTTCGGGTGGAACGGCTGTCCCTTGGTGTCCCCACGCTGGCCGGGCCACATCAGGTCGATGGCGCCAGCGTTCCACTTGACCTGCTGGGCGTCGAGGGCGGCGAAGGTGGGCATCCCGCCGACGTTGGCCCGGGCCGTGGCGCTGATCTTGGTGAGATAGCCGGCGCTGCGAATCTGCAACGACAGCAGGGAATCCTCGATCTCGCTGTCGCGCACCCAGGGCGTTCCCTGGTGGTTGTCGACGGTGACTTCATAGAGCGAGGTCATCCGGAAGATGGAGAACTGGCCGCCGAGCACGGCCATCTGGCGCCCGCGCAGCAGGTTCTGCATGTTGAACGTGGCGAACTGCTGCCGCTGGCCGGCGATCAGGAACTTCGAGGTCCAGCTGGTCAGGTCGGTGTCGTCGATCGAGTAGATCGCCGAGATCCCGCCGATCCGCCGATCGCTCTCGATCTCCTCCAGCAGGTGCTCGACCGCGTCGGGTTCTGCGGTCGTGTCACCGTCGACGCCGAGGAAGTAGTCCATGCCCCGGACCATCTCGAAGCCGTAGTTGAGCGCACCGACCTTCTTGTCGGGGTTCTCGCCGATGTCGTGGACGAAGACCTCGGTCTCGTGCACGCGGCCATTGATCTCGCGCAGGTGCGGGCCGGCGAAGTGCGAGGCCACCTCCACGGTGTGGTCGGTGGTGTTGTTCACGACCACGTGTACGACGTCGGGCACGACCGTCTGTCCGAGCAGGGAGTCGAGGACGGCGCCGATCGTCTCGCCCTCGTTGTATGCCGGGATGACGCAGCCGATGGTGGCGCGTGTGGTCTCGACCTCGATCTGCGGCATGACCACGGGCTCGGTGCGCAGGTAGTAACCCTGGGCAAGGGTGCTCCCGCGGCGAGTGGATTGTTCAGCCATCAGTCCCAGCTCTCGGTGTTGTGTGGTGTGGCATCTGCTGCCGGAACCTCACCCGAGAACGTCGCTGCAACAAGCACAATCCTGACATCGCAGGTGGCGTCATCGCGGCGACTTCACCCGCGATCACCCGCCGGTTCACCCGCTCGTGAGTGCAGTCACACGGGGGTGAATCGTGGGTGAGGCCGGGCGATTCCTCGGGCGCTGCGCCCTGCCACGGCTAGCGTTTTCTGCATGGCCTGGTCTCGGGGTCGCGGGGGAACCCCGAGAACACGCAGGGCCGGGGACTGGGGGAACGATGATGGACGCAAGTGGGTGGGGCCTTCTCGTGGTGGCAGGTGCGCTGGTCGCGATCGTGGGGATCGCACGAGCGTCGTACGTCGCGGGGCGTGCAGGCAGCGGTGGGGCGATGGACAAGCCACGCAGTGGTGTCTGCGTCGTCAGTGATCCCGTCAGGGATTTGGGCATCGAGGACGTGGTGGCCAAGCTGTGCCACGAGCTGCGCACCCCGTTGGGAAGCGTGCTCGGGAACATCGACCTGGCGCTGACCGGCACGACCATCGATGCTCATGCGCGCACTCGTCTGGTCACCGCGCAGCGCAACGCCCAGCGCCTCAAGACGATGCTGGAGCAGAGCGGCGTCACGGCCGGGGCCCCGGCGGAAGACCTCGCGGAGTGCGATCTGTGCGACATCGTCGACGAACGCCTGGCGGCCTTCGAGGTCGGGTTCAGCGCCCGCTCGTTGGCGCTCAGCGTGGAGGCGTCCGAGATCGAGCTGCTGGTCAACGGCGCCGAGCTGCAGCTGGGCCAGGCGGTCGACATCGTGTTGAGCAACGCCCTGAAGTACACCGATGACCATGGCTGGATCGACGTCGGTCTGCACCGGGACGACACGGGATTCGTGGTCCTGACGTGCATCAACTCGGGCCAGACATTCGAGGACGCAGAGGTGGAGCAGGTCTTCGAGTCGGGTCACCGCACCACGGCGGCGGTGGATTCCGGCATGCCCGGGCAGGGACTTGGCCTGGGCATCGCCCGCAAGATCGTCGAGGGGCACGGCGGCACCCTGCAGCTGACCGCGTGGCCGGACCGCGGCGTCACCAGCGTGCAGATGCGACTGCCGGCACTGGACGTGAGCGACAGGGTGGCTGCGCTGCACGGCACCGACGCCGCAGACTCGGTGGCGGCCGGGGGCCTGGGAGTCTCCTGACGAGCGGCGTGGGCACCAGTCAGGCCTAGCGACGACGGTCGTCAGCTGGGCGACCGGCTCTCGACACCAGGGACCAACCGGAGCTCGACGATCCGGTCGATCGCCTCCCTGCGGTTGGTCACACCCAGCTTGCGATAGATGCTGCGCATCTGCGTCTTGATGGTGTTCTCCGAGACGAAGAGCGCCTTGGCGATCTGGTGCCGGTTGGTGTGGGTGAGCAGGGCCTCTGCCACCGCCTGCTCGCGCTCGGTGAGCCGCGCCACCCGGGAGGTCACGAAGCGCGGAGAGGGAATGGTCTTGCCGTGGAAGGCGGTCCAGCTGACCAGGCCGAGCCGGCGGCCCTCCTCGATGAGGCCGTCCAGGTCGTGCGCGGGCAGGTAGAGCAACGGCAGCTGGAGTCCGTGCTGGTGGTAGGCGTGGTCCAGGTTGCGCAGCAGGACCTCGGCCTGCTCGCGGTCCTGCTCACGCAGGGCCGCAGCGGCGGCGACCGTCTTCAGTGCGGTCAGCGAGCGCAGGGTGTGCCCCTCGGCCTCGCGGAGCTCGGGAAGCCGCTCGAGGGCTGTCCGGCTGTCACCGGTCAGCACCAGCGCGAGCAGGGTGGCCGGCGCGACCTGGCCCGGGAAGGGCGTCGGCAACGCGAACAGCTCGCGCACCAGGGTGTGGTCACCTCCGGACAGCAGGCCGATTGCGAGCACGTTGATCAACACCGCATCCGCCCAGCTCTGCGCATGCTCCGCTGGCCGGCAGAGGAGCTTCGTCTCCTCGAGGATGCGGGTGGCTTCGGCCCGACCGTTGCCCCCGGCGAGGGCAGCGTGCATCAGGATCCAGTCGTGGAACGGCCGCAGCTCTCCGGCGAGGGCCGTCGGGATCTCCTTCACGGCGGCGCGCGCGCTGACGAAGTCGAAGGACTCGATGTCGAGGGTGACGTGTCCGCTGCTGCGCAGCTCCATCAGGAACGGGGTGTCGTCCTGGTCCAGCTCGGGAGGGCGTGCCGGGTTCCGCTTGGCCAGTTCGCGTGCCTGGGCAACCCGTCCGCTGATCGCGTCCAGAGCGACCATGCCGACCATCAGGTCGGACCTCGCCTGCGCCCCCGAGGTGACCGACATCGCCCAGGCGATCGTGGCCTGGACCGCGTCGAAGTCCCCGGCCTGGGCCAGCGTGAAGAGGAGCTGGCGCAACAGCATCAGGGTCAGCACCGAGTTGCCGGAACGGGCGTCGTCGGGGGCCGTACGCATCAACGTCACCGCATGGTGGGCGGCACGACCGGCCTCCGGATAACGCTTGAGCAGTCGGAGCGCGATCGTTGCCATGGACAGCTCGACGAGCTCTGCTTCCGTCATCCGCTCCGGCAGCTCACGGGTGGCGGGAGCGGCCGCCCGGCTGAGGAACGCGGGCGCGGCCTCGGCCAGGCTCGGATCACTGATCAGGGCGATGCCCCTGGCGAAGGCGAGCACAGGCTGGGCGACGCTGACCTCCGGCGGGATCGCGGAGAGCACGTCGTGCAGGTCCTCACCCGTGCACAGACCAGGATCGGTGGCGAGGAGCCAGCCGTACGCCGCAGCGGCCTCGTCGTACAGCTCGAGCTCGAGGGCCAGGGTGAATGCGCTGGCGGGGTCGTGCGAGCGGAGCCAGGTGACCGTCGGCGCGCCGACCCGCTGGAGGGAGGCCTCGCCCAGCTCGGCGAGTGTGCGCTGGCGGATCGACTGGCGCAGGGTCTCGACATAGGCGAAGGTCCGGGAGCCGTCGGGAAGCACGTGGCTCTGGCCGAACCCGTGCCACTCCAGGTCGTCGAGGACCTGGCCGACCTCTTCGACGGTGAGGGCGGTGATCGATTCCGCGAGGGTGGAGTCGAAGAACGGGGGCAGGCAGGTCAGTGCGACGAAGGCCGGGTCGGTGAGCTTCCACAGCTCGGTCTCCAGGCTGACCGCGACCATCCGATGGCGCACCTCCTTGGTGGTCGCCGCGGGCCAGGGCCGACCTGCCAGGGCGCTCGCTGCCTGCACGGCCAGCGGATAGCCGCCGGTCTCGGCATGCAGTCGCTCGGCCGCCTCGTCCCCACCGACCGCGAGCCGGGTCTCCTCGAGGGTGTAGGCGAGCTGAGCGGGGGAGATCTCGGTGATCACGCCGCTCAGCAGTGCCCGGTCGCTGGTGAACTGGGTGGAGGAGCGGGTGGTGACCGCGATCCGCAGTCGCGGGTGGGAGACGGCGAGCTCGACCAGTTGCTCGTCGAGCACCTCGTGGTCGGGTCGGGTGGCCTGGTAGCCGTCGATCGCGAGCACGCAGTTGCGGCCTGCGGTCAGCCGTGCGGCGAGGCTCTGCAGGTCGAGCAGGCCTGCGGCGGCTGCGTTGCTCATCGCGTTGGCGTTGTGCGCGGGCAGGATGCCGGCCTGCTGGGCGGCGGCGATCGCCTCGATCCAGAACTCGCCCGCCGGGACCGGGTCGGGTCCGAAGGAGACCCAGACGACGTGGTGCGACTCGTCGAGCGAGGCGACCCACTCGCGCAGGAGCCCTGACTTGCCGAAGCCCGACGGTCCGCGCAGGATGAGCAGCGGTGCGGCCGTGTCGATGGCGCGCAGCAAGCGGTCTCGCCAGCTCACACTCAACATGTCCCCACAGCATCCCCCCGTGCGGCGCCCCCTCCGGCACCGTGCTCGGCCGTCCGCTTGGTCCGGCAGTCACCAGTGTGCCGCGAAGTTGCCGGGCGCCGTTGGAGAGTGGGCAAATTGGGCGCATCGAGCGGAACCTTGCCCACGGAGAGTCCGCGCGGTGTGCCGGCGGCGGGGCCGGTGGGTGCGCAGCGGGTCACGGGGTGCTCCGGGGTGTGGGGGAGTGCCCGAGAAGCGAGGATTCGCTTCCACATCATGCCGGATGGCAACAAGCGAGCCGGTGTCCGCGATGGCGGTCGACGGGTGATTAGCGGGTGAAGTGCGCCGCGGGGCCGGGTGAGAGCAGGTTCGGCGCCAGCGGTACGTCGTCTGTCCCACGTCGGTCTCGACCTGACGGGTCGACGCCGCTGCAGTTGTCGCCCGGCCCCTCCGTCGCATCCGATCCACCGGGCCCGTCCCTCTCGACGGTGCGCGCGGCCGCCGTACTCACCGCGACGGCGAAGGCCAACGCCAGCGGCGCCCAGATGAACCGGTCCCAGATCACCGAGGTCAGTCCGGCCAGCCCGGCATAGGCGATGACGGGATAGGCGATCCGGTGCAGCGGGCGCGGCACGGTCAGCAGCACCAGGCACCCGGCCAGGATGATCAGTACGAAGCCGATCGCGCCGACGATCCCCATCGAATAGGCCACCTGCAGCCAGACGTTGTGTCCCAGCACGGCCTCCTCGAAGCCGGACCCCAGCAGGGGCCGCTCGAGGAACTCGTTCCAGTAGTGCTCCAGCAGGTCGGCACGCGCGGAGTCCGAGGCGCCCGCAGAGCCGCCGCCGAGCAGTCGTGCGATCGCCGAGTCACCCGACTTGGACATGAAGTTGTCCGCGACCAGCAGCCCGACGGCACCGCCCAGCCCGAGCCAGAGCCCGCCGCGGAACGAGCGCTCCACGACCGGCCACATCAACACCACCATCACGGTCACCACCAGCGCGGCACGCGAGCCGCTGAACCACACGGTGGCGGCGTTGACAGCGGCGACGCCGAGCCAGAACCAGTGCCACTTCGCGTCGATGCGCGACCAGATGAACGGGATCAGCGCGAGCCCGATCATCCCGGTGATCCCCAGGACGTTGGGGTGCTCGGTCATCCCGATGAACCGCGCGCCGGGCCGCTCGCCGGTCTTGATCACGCCATAGCCGATCGAGGCAACGACCCCGAGCGAATAGGCCATCGCCAGGTGGCCGATCACCTGAATCCGGGGACGCCAGAGCATGAAGACCAGCGGCAGGATGATCACGCCGGCGAGATAGCGCGCATACATGTTGAACGACGCCAGGATGTCGCCGGCCAGCAGCGAGGCGAGGGTTCCCATCACCAGGGAGATCAGCACGCCGACGACCCAGACCAGCGGCAGGCGCAGCGACGTACGCCCCAGGATCATGATCGGCAGCAGCAGCCCGAAGCCCATCGCGAAGAGCACGTCGGAGAAGGTCACGAACGAGGCCATCGGCAGGACGACGCCGCTCCACGGGGCACAGAAGAAGCCGAGCACGACCAGATAGCGGCCGCCGCGTTCGAGCCCGAAATAGGCGACATAGAGCACGAACCCGGCCGCCGCGACAGCCAGGATCGCCAACGCCAGACCCTCGCGGGCGACGAAGATCAGCGCGGTGGTGAGCAGCCCCATCAGCAGCCACGGAGCGACCGCGGCGAAGGCCCGGCCGACCCTGAGGTCAGGGATGTTCACCGCTCAGTCCTTGTCACGGGCCTTCTGCAGCTTTAGGTCGATCAGTTGCTCGTCGTCGTAGTAATAATATTGATAGCCGCCGGCGTCCCGCTTGGGCACCATGTTGGTCACGACGCCGAACAGGCGCGCGCCCACGGAGTCGAGCCGGTCGGCGGCCGCGGTGAGTTCCTCGGTCGTGGTCTTGCCGTGGCGCATCACCAGCAGCGCGCCGTCGGCGCTGTGGGCGAGGATCGCGGCGTCGGCGACCGGCAGCAGCGGCGGAGCGTCGATGATGACGATGTCGAACATGTCGCGCAGCCCGCGAACCAGGTCGCGGGTGGCGGCCGCCTGCAGCACCTCGGTCGGGTTCGGCGGGATCGGACCACCGGCCAGGAACGAG
The DNA here is from genome assembly GCF_013408415.1 of Nocardioides daedukensis. NCBI lineage: Bacteria > Bacillati > Actinomycetota > Actinomycetes > Propionibacteriales > Nocardioidaceae > Nocardioides > Nocardioides daedukensis. The sequence goes on from NZ_JACCAA010000001.1 coordinate 2,767,315, forward strand.
AGCCCGGTGGGCTTGTGGGTCTGGATCGACTCGGCCAGCGTGGACTTCCCGACCAGCACGGTGGTCAGCCCGACCTTGGCTTCGAGGTCGAGCAGGTCCGCGACGCGCGGGCGGCGCAGGTCTCCGTCGACGAGCAGCACCCGGCGGCCGGCCTGGGCCAGCGCGATCGCCAGGTTGGTCGAGGTGCTGGTCTTGCCCTCGGCGGGCATCGGCGAGGTGATCACCAGCGACTTCGGCTGGGAGTCCAGGTCGAGATATTGCAGGTTGGTGCGCAGCAGCCGGAACGCCTCGGAGCGTGGGGAGAAGCCTTGTACGTCGCTGAGCAGCGGCGTCTTGGTGACCGTGCGGTCGAAGGCGACGCTGGCCATGATCGGCGCCCCGGCGACCTTCTCGATGTCGGCGGGGTTCTTCAGGGTGTGGTCGAGCAGGTCGCGGATCAAGGCCAGCGCGAGACCCAGGATCAGGCCGATCGCGGCCGCGGCGGCGAAGTTGATCACGGTCTTCGGGCTGACCGCATCCGCGTTGTAGGAGGCGGAGTTGGTGATCGTCGTCGTCATCTGCGAGCGGTTCTGCCCGCGTGGCGTCTCGATCTCCTCGATGTATTGCGCGAGAACCTCCGACTCGGCGCGGGCGATCCGCTGTGCCTCGGCCGGGTCTTCGTCGAGGGCCTTGACGGTCAGGATCACCGAGGTGGCCTCGGCCTCCGCGGAGACCTTGCCTTCGAGCTGGTCGGGTGAGAGCGGCGGGTCGAGCTTCTGCGAGACCCGGTCGAGCACTTCCTGGTGCGTGGCCAGGTTGGCATAGGAGCTGATCTTGTAGAGCACGCCCGTCGTCGCCGAGGTGTTCTCGGCAAGCGTCTGGGCGTCGCTCGAGATGAAGATCTCGGCCTTCGACTCATACTTCGGCGTCATCAGCAGTGTCACTGCGGTCGCCACAGCCATCGCGACGAGGAACATTGCAACGATCGTGATCCTGCGCCTACGCAGGATCTTGGCCAGTTCTTTGAGTTCCACGCCATGCCTTTGAACGATGGGGTGCCGGGAAGGCGATTGCCTCCCGCTCAACGAACTCTAGTGGCTGGGGTTATCCATTCCGGGGGGTTTCACGCGGTGACTCGACCACCAGTGTCACCGGCCCGTCGTTCACCAGGGCCACAGCCATGTCCGCCCCGAAGACGCCTCGCTCCACGCGCGAGCCGAGCGCGACCAGCTCGTCACAGAACGCCTGATAGAGCGGTTCGCTCACCGGGCCCGGTGCTGCGGCCGCCCAGGTGGGTCGGCGTCCCTTGCGCGCATCGCCATACAGCGTGAACTGGCTGATCACCAGGATCGGCGCATCCACGTCGGCTGCTGACTTCTCCTCGCGCAGGATGCGTACGTCGCGCACCTTGCGTGCCAGCCACGCCACGTCGGCCGGGCCGTCGTCGTGGGTGACCCCGAGCAGCACCACGAGACCCGGCGCGTCCAGCTCTCCGGTCACCGTGCCGTCCACGCTGACCGACGCGGACGTGGCGCGCTGGATGACTGCCCTCATCGCAGGGAGCCCAACGCGGTGCGCACGACCGGCCTGACACCGGCTGGCACGTTGGACTTCGGTGGATAGGAGGACAACGGGACGAACCCGAGCTCCTGGACGACCTGGGAGACGTTCGCCAGCAACCCCTCGACCTGCTCGAGGCTCCGGTTGGTCTGTGCGACCAGGTCGGTCACTACGTCTCGGCGGCGCACGGACGACCCGCCGTGCTCGGCCTGGAGCAACGCCAGATAGCCCTCGACGATCACGGTGATCTCATCGTCGTCCCAGGTACGTCGTCTCGCGGGCGGTGGCGGTGTCGTGTCGGTGAGCGACCACTCACCGTCGGCGAGCGCGAGGGTCCCCGCGGAGATCATCGCCGCGGCGGCGGTCTGCAGGTCGAGCTGCCAGGTGTAGAGCAGGTCTCCGCTGGCGCGGATCTCCTGCTCGTGCTGTGCCCAGATCGACTTTGCGACGGCGAGGGGTGAGGCGCTCGGCCCGATGACCCCCAGGGCTTCGGCAATCCAGGTTGTCATCTGTCGGTGCGGCACCCGACCACCCTGTCATCTGCGTCAGGTCGGCGACGGCAGAGCCCCGCAGAGTGTGAATTCACGACGGGTCGGCGAACAAGTCAGTTGGCGACGGCTCGGCGGATGCCGAGGAAGGAACGGGCCTCGTCGGGCGTCATCAACGACCGCTGGGCAAGCGTCCCCATCTCTGCCGCGCGCGAGACGAGCTGGGCATTCGAGGACACCGGAACGCCTCGCGACAGGGTCAGCACGTCCTCCATCCCGACTCGCAGGTGCCCACCCTTGGACAGTGCGGCCAGCCCGACGGCAAGTGTCGAGCGGCCGATCCCGGTCGCGCCCCACGAGGTGACTTCGGGCGGCAGCGCGGCGACGGCGGCGACCAGGGCGTCGGCAGTCCCCGGCATCCCGCCGGGCACCCCCATCACCAGGTCGACGTGCACGCGTCCGCCGAACGGCAGGCCGTGACGCGAGAGCAAGCGCGACAGTGAAGCGACGTGGCCGAGGTCGAACAGCTCGAACTCGGGCACCACCTCCCGCTCCTGGGAGAGCTGATAGAGGTCGCACACGAACGGCCACGGGTTCAGGAACACGTCGTCGCCGAAGTTCGTGGTGCCCATCGTCAGCGAGCACGAGTCCGGCTCCGCGTCCAGCACCTTCAGCCGCTCCGAGAGCGGGTCGTGCACCGAGCCGCCCGTCGAGAGCTGGACGACAAGTGAGGTCGAGGCGCGCAGTGCGGCGACGGTCTCCTTCAACTGGCCCAGATCCAGCGTCGGCGCGTGCGAGTGGTCGCGCACGTGCACGTGGATCATCGCCGCGCCGGCGGCTTCACATTCGACGGCCGTGGCCACGAGCTCCTCGAGGGTGGTGGGGAGCTGCGGGCAGTCGGCCTTGCTGGTCTCTGCTCCGGTGGGAGCCACGGTGATGAGCAACGGTTCGGACATGGCGTCACTCAACCAGATCGCCGGGGCACGTGGGTGGAGCCCACCACCGGCTCATTAGGGTTGGCCGGGTGCCCTCCGTCCTCTTCGTCTGCATCGGCAACGTCTGCCGCTCCCCACTGGGTGAGCGGCTGCTGCGCCTGCGCCTGGCCGAAGAAGGAGCAGGCGATGCGTACGACGTCTCGAGCGCCGGTGTCCGGGCCCTGAAGGGGCGCAGCATGCACCCGGAGTCGGTGCGCACCCTTGAGGAGCGCGGTGGCAGCCCCGAGGGGTTCGTCGCCCGGCAGATCACCGGCAAGATCGCCGACGAGGCCGACCTGATCCTCGCCGCGACCCGCGACGTGCGCTCCAGACTTCTTGAGGAGTCGCCGCGTGCCCTGCGCCGGACCTTCACCCTCACCGAGTTCGTCGCCCTGGCCGAGGCGGATCTGGCCGAGGGCAAGCGTCGCGCCGGAGGAGCCGCTGCGATCATCGAGCGCTGTGGGCAGGCCCGGGGCTCGCTCCAGCCCGAGCTCTATGACATCGAGGACCCGATCGGCAGATCTGCCGCGACGTTCGATCGGGTGGCCTCCGTGATCGACGAACAGACAGCGCGACTCGCCAAGATCCTGGCCCGCGAGAGCCTGATCTCAGGCTGATCGGGACCGAAATGATCAACATGGGCCATTGTGCAGATGAACACTTCGGGTCATCCATGCTCAAATCCCGATGACGGGGTGCGCTGCACCCCTGTCTTCGGCTAGGGTCACCTCGACAGCCCGTTACGGGGGGCATGGCGTCCCACACACTTAGCTCGGAGTTATCCATGAAGAAGATTCTTGCTGGCACGTCCGCCGGCGTCCTGATGGCTGGTGGCCTTCTCGTCGCCACCGCCTCGGCTCCGGCCCAGGCCGACCCCTATGGACCCACGCTCTACACGTTCTGCGACATCAGCGGCGTCAGCACCAGCGCCGGCCAGAAGGTCGTCTTCAAGCTGCGCGTGAGCTCCAACTCGGTCAGCGGCTGGTCGCCGTCGATGACCGTCAGCATCATCCACCGCAACGGTCGCGGCAACGCGATCGACAGCCACACCTCGTCGACCGCCGGCTCCGGCACCAAGACGATCTCCTACAAGGCGAAGTACCGCGGCCCGCAGACCATCTCGGTCATCGCGCAGCCGAAGGCCGGATCGGCCTACCAGGGCTGCACCGCCCGCTTCAGCCTCCGCGTCGCGAAGTGACGTCGGTCTGACCACAACACGTCCAGTCCACTGCCTCCCGGTCCCCCGGGAGGCAGTGGCATTTCTGCAGGAGTTGGGTTCTAGGTGTTGAAGCGGCCGCGGTTGTGGGTCCTCGGGTTTCTGTTCGTGATCGTCCTCGCGGGCGTGTGGGCCGGCTGGCAGGCCTGGCAGGTCCGTGCGGACCTGATGGCCGCCCAGTCGGACGCCCAGTCGCTCAAGGCATCCCTGCTGGCCGGTGACCAGCAGGCCGCCGAGGGCCAGCTCAAGGATCTGCAGGAGCACAGCGAGAGCGCCTCGGAGCGCACTGACAGTGCCACTTGGTCGGTCTTGGAGGTGCTGCCCGTCTTCGGCGATGACGCCAAGGGCGTGCAGGTCGTCAGCAGCGTGCTCGACGACCTGGCTCGTGACGGCCTCCCGGCACTGGTCAAGAGCGGGACCGACCTCGACGCGGGTAGCTTCGCGCCGCGCAACGGCAAGATCGACATCGAGTCTGTCAAGGCGATTACCGAGCCTGTCTCTGCCTCGGAGGGTGCCTTCGCCGAGGCGGACGAGCGTCTGCGCGCGGTGGACTCCGACGGCTTCGTCGGTGCCTTCAAGACGGCGTACGACGATCTCTCGGGGCAGATCCGTTCTGCCAGCAGGAGCATGGACGCCGCTGCCCGAGCCGCCGACATCCTGCCGAGCATGCTCGGTGAGTCCGAGAAGCGCACCTACATGCTGGTCTTCCAGAACAACGCGGAGCTCCGGTCCACCGGCGGCCTGCCGGGTGCCGGTGCGATCGTGACCGCCGACGACGGCGACATCGAGATGACTCGCCAGTTCGTCGCCACCGACTTTCCCTACAAGGAAGGCGACTCGCCGCTCCCGGTCACCTTGGAGGAGCGGGCGATCTTCGACACCAAGGTCGGCGACTACTTCCAGGACGCCAACTTCACCCCCGACTTCCCGCGCACCTCCGAGCTGATGGCCGCGCACTGGAAGCGCGAGTTCGATCAGAAGGTGGATGGCGTCATCTCGATCGACCCGATCGCGCTCGCCTATCTCCTCGGCGGCACCGGGCCGGTGACCGTCGACGGGGTCACCCTGACCAAGGCCAACGCGGTCGACGAACTGTTGAACAAGACCTACCTCAAGCGCTCCGGCACGGAGCAGAACGAGTTCTTCGAGAAAGTCGCGAAGCAGATCTTCGAGAAGTTCAGCGCAGGAGAGGGCGACCCCCGCAAGATCCTCGAGGCGCTGGCCCGGGCCACCGACGAGCGGCGGCTGCTGGTGACCTCCTTCGACAAGGCGGAGCAGGCCAAGCTGGCCGGCACCAAGGCGGCCGGCGAGATGTCGGCCGGCGACGGTGACGGCCAGATCGGGGTCTATCTCAACGACGCCACCATGTCGAAGATGTCCTACTACCTCGATTATGACGTGAAGGTCCGCGCCACCGGTTGCAACAACGGCGTGCAGAAATATTCGGGCACCTTCACGCTCAAGGCAGAGACGCCACCCAACATCGCCAAGCTGGCCGACTCCGTGACCGGCGTGGGCATCGATGATGCCAAGAAGGGCGACACGGCCGTCCTGGCGCACATCTATTCACCGGTGGGCGGTGACATCGACAAGGTCTTCATGGACGGCGAGGTGCTGCCCGACCGGTTCAATGAGCACGAGGGACACGTGGTCTCCTCCGTGGCCCTGATCTTCGAGCCCGGCGAGCGGCACGAGGTCACCTTCCGGATGACCGGCAGTCCCGGTCACCAGGGCGCGACCGACGTCGTGGTCACCCCCGGCACCAAGATGCAGAACGAGTCATCCCGGGTGCCTTCCCCCTGCAACTGACCGCCAGCAGCTGACGTCCGTCAATAGACGATCGCCTGCACGCCCTCGCCGAGTGCCTCCTCGACGAAGACGGGCGCCCCGGCGATCCGCACACCACTCAGGGTGTCTTCGGGCGTGATCCCACGCCGGTCGGCGCACTGGGTGCAGAGCGTCACCTGGCCGAGCTCGCGCACGGTCGAGAGCAGGTCGGCCAGGGGGGCGGCCAGCGGCAAGGAGAACTCCTCGGCCTTCCCGGGCACCGCGAACCACGCCGCCTCACCGGTCAGCCACAGTCCGACCTCCACGCCGGAGGCGGCAGCGGTGGCGGCAACGGTGAACGCCTGGTTGCACCGCTCCGGGTCCTCGGGGCCACAGGTCACCTTGATCAAGAGTCGTCGAGCCATGCCAGCAGCCTAGACTGACCCCCATGCCTTTCGAGTTGCCCGAGAACCTCCACCCCGACTGCGGCCCGATCGCCTGGATGCTGGGCACCTGGCGCGGCAACGGCCACGGTGACTATCCGACGATCGAGAAGTTCGAGTTCGGCCAGGAGCTGATTTTCACCCACGACGGTCGCCCGTTCTTCCACTACATGGCCCGGGCATGGATCGTCGACGAGAACGGCGAGAAGGTCCGCGACGCGGCGATCGAGACAGGCTTCCTCCGCGCGCGCGGCGAGGGCAAGGTCGAGTTCGTGCTCACGCATGCCAGCGGTATCGCCGAGGTCTGGTATGGCGAGGCGGGCGCAGGCAAGCTCGAGATCGCCACCGATGCCGTCGTGCGCACCGAGTCCGCCAAGGAGGTCACCGCCGGCAAGCGGCTCTATGGCAACGTCGAGGGCGACCTGCTCTATGCCTATGACATGGCCGCGGTGGGCCAGGCTCTGCAACCTCACCTGTGGGCTCGCCTCAAGCGCCAATGAACGACTTCGCCGACAAGATTCGCTCCAGCGGCAAGCGCCTGACCGCCCAGCGCGAACTGATCCTGCGTGCGGTCGACCACCTGGGCCACGGCACTCCTGACGAGATCCATGCTGAGGTGCACAAGCACTCGACGGCGGTGAACCTCTCCACCGTCTATCGCAACCTCGAGGTCCTCGAGGAGCTCGGTCTGGTCCGGCACACCCATCTCAGCGACCGGGCGCCGACCTATCACTCGGTGACTGACCACGAGCACTTCCACATGGTCTGTCGCAACTGCGAGAAGGTCACTTCGCTCGACCCCGCCATGCTGAGCGACTTCGTGGCGCGCCTGCGCGAGGAGCACGGTTTCGAGCCGGACATCGGCCACCTGGCCGTCTTCGGGCACTGCCTCGACTGCGTCAGCGCATCGCCACCGGCGCAGCCAGATAACGCGACAACACCTCACGGGCCTGATCACTGATCTCCCACCCGTCACCGGTCGAGGTGTCCCGCAGCACCTGGGTCGTCTCGGCCACCGCCGTCGGCTCTCCCTCGGCACTCGTGCGGATCTCGGTGGAGAGCCCGAACGAGGTCGTGCCGATCCGGCTGATCCACATCCGGGCCAGGTAGGGCTCGAAGGGAGAGAAGTACATCTCTGCGCGATATTCGACGCTCTGCGAGACGACGAGCTCGACCACGCCCACGGGCATCACCCCCAGCAGGCCGGTCCGTTCACCCGTGCCGATGTCGGCGAACCGCAGGAACAGCGTGCGCGCCTCGGAGATCACCCGGGCGATCTCGACGTTGTCGACATGGCCCCCGACGTTGAGGTCCCGCAGTCGGACCTGGATCTCGCAGTCATACACCTGGGGTGTCTCAGCAGTCATGTGCGCATTCTTGCCGCCGCGTAGGCTGGAAGCGTGAGCAGCCCACTTCTTGACCTTCCAGGAGCCGTCGCCGGCGACGGCATCGACGCCCCTGTCGCCGCGCACTACGGCTCCTTCAACACCGAGCAACGCGCACTGGAGGCGGGTGAGGGGTTCGTGGACCTGTCGCACCGCGAGGTGATCACCCTGACCGGCCCGGACCGGATCACCTGGTTGCACTCGTTGACCACGCAGCATGAGAGCGAGTTGGGATCGGGTCGGCCGACGATGGCACTCATCCTCACCCCACAGGGCCACGTGGAGCACGCCTTCTATGGTGTCGACGACGCGGCGCGGGAGACCTTCACTGCTCACGTCGAGCCCGGCACGGCGGCTGCGCTGATCGACTTCCTGCTCAAGATGCGCTTCATGATGCGCGTCGAGATCACTGACGTGACCGAGGACCTCGCCGTGACCTGGCGTCCCGCTGCGCGGCAGGACGTCGCCTTCGACGGCTATGAGTTCATCCCCCGGGACAAGCTGACCGACTATGCGGCGGCGGCCGGTCCGGCGGCAGGGATGTGGGCCTTCGAGGCATTGCGCATCGCCCGTGGGGAAGCGCGCCACGGGATCGACACGGACCACAGGACGATCCCCAACGAGGCGGGGTGGATCAACACCGCCGTCCACCTCGACAAGGGCTGCTATCGCGGCCAGGAGACGGTGGCCCGGGTGCACACGCTCGGTCGTCCACCGCGTCGATTGACGCTGCTGCACCTCGATGGTTCGGAGAACCGGCTGCCCGCGGCAGGTGCGGAGCTTCGTGACGGCGAGAAGGTGGTCGGTTTCGTTGGGTCCTCGGCGCGGCACCATGAGCTCGGTCCGATCGCGATCGGCATGGTCAAGCGGAACGTGTCGCTCGATGCCACCCTGGATGCCGACAGCATGCCGGCAGGCCAGGAGATGATCGTGGATCCCGATGCGGGACTGCACGTTCGCCCACTACGCTGATCCAGCATTGATCGATTGCAGCGAACGGATGAGCAGATGAATCTCGATTCAGCCGAGCGCCCCTGGGGCTCATGGCATGTCCTGGACGACGGACAGGGCTACAAGGTCAAGCGGATCCACGTGCATCCCGGGCAGCGGTTGTCCTATCAGACCCACAAGCACCGCTCCGAGCACTGGGTGGTCATCTTCGGCATCGCCACCTGCATGATCGACGGCAAGACCGTGGTCGCCGGCCCTGGGGAGTCGATCGACGTGGCCACCGGGGCCGCGCACCGGATCACCAACGAGCACGCCGAGGAGCTGGTGATCATTGAGGTCCAGCACGGTGCCTACACCGGCGAGGACGACATCTGTCGTCTCGAGGACGACTATGGGCGCCAGGACGAGGAAGCCACCGCCTGATCGCACCGTCGCGGCGGATGTGTCATGCTTCGACCTGCCAGGCTCGTCAGAGGCTGGCTGTGCGGACGTGGTGTAGTTGCAGCACGCTTCCCTTCCAGGGAAGGGGTCGAGGTTCAAATCCTCGCGTCCGCTCCACATTCTCAGGCCGAGTCGATCACTCCCGGCGCCTCACGAATTGTCGCTGAAGCGACCCTCGTGACGGACCGCGCGAACACTCGCCTAGCATTCGCCTTTCACGTGAGAGGACACAACCATGGCCACCGACTACGACGCATCCCGCAAGACTGAAGAGGAACAGAAGGAAGAGAGCCACGAGGCTCGACGCCTGACTTCGGGCGAGCAGGACAAGACCTCGGGCAAGATCGACGTCGACGAGACCGAGTTGGCCGAGTCGTTCGAGCTGCCTGGCGCGGACCTCTCCAACGAGACCCTGTCCATCGAGGTCGTCCCGAAGCAGGCCAACGAGTTCACCTGCACCGGCTGCTTCCTGGTGCAGCACACCTCCCGGCGCTCCGCGCCCAACGTCGATCTGTGCAACGACTGCGCCTGAGCTCAAAGAGCTTACGTTTGGCATCGCCGAAGTCGAGGACCGACCACGGGACAGCACATACACTCACCGCAGTGAACCCATCCCCAGCCTCGGGAGACCCTCATGAGCTCAGTCCGTCAAGACTCCGCCACGTTCACTGAGCCGCCCGAAGCCGTCTTCCGGGCTGCACTCGGTGTCCTGCAGAACGCGAAGGGCTTCACGCTTCTGGCAGCGCACAACGGCGGCGGCAGGCTGGTCGCGCGGGAGAAGGCGATGATGTCGAACCCCAAATTCTTCGACATCCGCATCGCCGGGGAGGCGGGAGCCTCCCAGCTGAACGTCGTAGTTGGCACCGACCCTCGAACGCCGAAGGCGCTGATGGACGGAAGAGCGAACGACAAGGCGCTCAAGAACTATCTCGCGAGCGTGCGTGGGGCTCTTGACGGGACCAGCCCCGCTCCCGCGACGCCCGTGACTGACCACTTCGTGCAGAAGAAGGCCGAAATGCCTTGGTCCGACCCGAGCCAGGACACGGCGATCGAGGTCGGCGGCAATCTCCGGGCGGCGTACGGGCTCTAGCCCGACGGACCTCTTGCAGAGAGAGGCGACCACGGTGAGCGCAATCGGCGACTCCGGGCTGCTTCTGGTCCTGCTGGCAGGTACGGCGTGGGTTGTCTGCTCGCACAGCTCGAGGTGACAGAGGTGGTCGGCGGATGGATGCTGGTCTGGTGCCTGGAATGGTCGATGCGATCGAGCCCCCTCGGGTCGGTGATGTAGCACCGTTCCGAGCACTGGGTGATCATTTTCGGCATCGCCACTGCGTGATCGACGGTGAGACCGTCGTGGCCGGTCCGGGCGAATCGATCGACGTCCCGACCGGTGCCGCGCACCGGATCACCAACGAGCACTCCGAAGCGCTGGTGATCAGCGAGGTGCAGCATGGGGCCTACACCGGTGAGGACGACATCTGTCGGCTCGAGGATGACTATGGGCGCAGGGACGAAGCGATCGCGGTCTGATCGGTCGCTTGATATCACCGCCGTGATGCATCAGCACCGCTCACTGCCCCGGGGAAGGGGCCGCTAACCGCGGAGCGCGGCGAGGAAGACGACGTCGTGCCGGGCAGAGTTCGCGACCGTCAGTGGGCAGGTCTCATGTCCGCCAGCGGGCACCTTCGCGGCCGATTGCGTGTTGCCGTGCGCTGTCGATTGACCGTCCCGCCTGGCTTCTCGCGTTACATACTGAGCCGATTGCGTGGGGCGGGCGTGATCTGACGTAATGTGCGCGCCATGACGTCCGCGGCCACTGCGATCCAGCAGGACAGCGCCTCCGGACTCGATCTCGCCGCCGCAGATCGGCCCCGGAGCGGGCTCCTCGCGTTGCTGTTCGCGGTGGCGGCCCCTGTGTTGGTGTTGTTCGCTGGGACCGACGACGCGTCGCCGAGCCGGATCTGGACAATGGCGCTAGCGACGCTCTGCATCGGCGTCAGCGGCGCCTTGTTCATCAGTCGTCGGACGGGCCTGCTTGTGGCGCTGAGCCGCGGCAAGTTCGGGCCTTGGGCGTCACTGTCGTTCGCGGTCGCCTTCGGAGCGACGTCGCTTCAGTGGCTGCAGCCGCAGGACGGGACCGCGGCGATGATTTCTCGCGACAGCGTCGTCACGGCTCTCGGCGTGGTGATGCTCGGTCAGATTCTCTGGATCGCTGGGTACCTTGCCAGCATCCTCAGTCCCCTGCACACGTCCGCGCGATGGGTGTTCGACCGCGTCATCCCGCCTGAGGGCGCGGACCGCCAATGGCGCACGTCCGGGGTCTGGCTGTTGTTCACCATGGGGTTGGTCGGGCAGGGCTTCCGGATCTACACCAACGGCTTCGGGTACCTCGCCGACGCTCAGACCTCCGTGTCCAGTTTCTCCGGCCTCGGCCAGGTCTCAGCAATCCTGAGCAACATGGGTCTGTACGCCGTGGTTCTCGCTGCCGTCAATTACTTCTCGACGCGACGGCAAGGTGGACTCGGAGCGCTTGTCATCGTCGCCACGGTGCAGGTCGGGCTCGGCCTTATCCAAGGCGTCAAGGAAGGCGTGGCCTTAACCAGCGTGGCCATCATCCTCAGCTACGCACTAGTCCGTGGCCGGCTACCTCTAAAATTTTTCGTGGTGTGCGTACTGCTGTTCACCTTCGTCGCGGTGCCGTTCGTCACCGCCTACCGGGACGCCGTCCGCGGTGGCGGCACGGACGGGTCGATCGGCTCTGCCGTGGCCGCTGCCCCGGGGGTCGCTGCCCAAGAGATCGAGAACGGGCAGTTCAGCAAGAGCTACATTGACCTGGCGGCTCGGCTTCGCATGATCGACAGCCTCGCGATCGTGACCCAGCGGTCTCCGGGGCAGATCGCCTACGCATCGCCCGCTGAACTGGTAGTGCAGCCCGTGATCGGACTAGTGCCTCGCATTTTCTGGCCGGGGAAGCCCGGGTACCTCAGCGGGTACGAGTTCACTCAGACCTACTACGGGCTGCCCCCCAGCGTCATCTCGGCGTCCGCCGTCACCCCACCCGGCGATCTTTATCGCCACGGTGGGCTGACCATTCTTCTGCTCGGGATGTTCTTCCTCGGCGGGGTGTACCGGCTGCTCGACGACATGATCAGGGCAACACGAGACTTCCGCCACCTGTTCGTGGTGGTGAGCATGTTCCCCCTACTGGTGAAGCACGAGGCCGACGTGGTGTCGATCCTTCTCAGCATTCCCGTGACCCTGGTCGGCGTGGCCATCGCCGTCCGCCTCCTCGCTCTTGTGGGTGAGCGCGAGTGAAGTACGTGTTCGCGCTCGCGACCGGTCTCTTTCTCGGTCCTGGGGCTGGCGCTGATCGAACCGCTCAAGGACTGGCCGCGGATCGCGGCGGGAGTGGCTGCGTTCGGTGTGGCCGGGGAATGGACAGCAGCCCTCCCGGTGCCCAATCGTGTTTTCCTTGGGACGCCGCCACGAGGCGGGCGCTATGGTACCGGCATGGGACACAGGGGACTCCGTGCTGCCGTGCATACAGCGGAGCGAATGGCAGGCAGACAGCGCCTAGCAAAACTAGCTCGCCTGGTAACGGATGAAGTCCGACTCGATACTGCAAACGACCTGAGCCACAACGGCGAATCCGAAATTCAACGCGCCGCGCTGACGGATCCCAACCCCACCATCTTCGACGTAGGCGCGCACTTTGGTGAATGGTCGGGCTCCTTGCTGAGCCAACCCGGATCCACTCCAAACCTGCACATGTTCGAGCCGTCTGCGTCAACGAGCTCGCGGGCGCGGAACATCGTCGGCGACCGAGGACAGGTGCATCAAGTCGCCCTTTCTGATCATGTTGGCGCCGCCGAGTTGCAGATAGTGCACGAAGGTGCCGGATCGAATTCGTTGGTCCCATTCACAGCAGTCGGGCGCACTTCAGGAGTAGTCGAAGAGGTGGAGCTCTCTACCGTCGACGCCTTTGCCGATCAAGCAGGCATCCCGAGGATCACGTTGCTGAAGATCGATGCGGAGGGTCACGATCTCGCGGTCATGCGCGGCGCTACCCGCATGTTGTCGAGGCAAGCCGTGGATCTAATCCAGTTTGAGTACAACATCCGCTGGATTGATAGCCGTGTCTTCTTGCTCGACGCGTTCGAGTTACTCATGCCGTTCGGCTACTCGATGGGCAAGGTGACGTCGCGTGGGGTGGAGACTTACCCGACGTGGCACCCCACCTTGGAGACCTTTCGCGAGGGCAACTACTTGGCATACCAGCCATCGTGGGCCGATCGCCTGCGCACCTTTGACTGGTGGGGCGGCTAGACGATCGTCCCCACGGCGTCTTTCCAGTTGGTGCCATCTGGTGAGGTCGAGGTGCCCCTCTGAGCCACGGTCGTTACTAGTGGTGTAGTCACTTCGGGTCATGCGCATATGACCCGTGGGCCTGAAGGCTCTCGTGCAGTGAGACCCTCGTCCCCGTACACTCGTTGGGGGCCAAACTGAGGGTCTCGGAACTGGTCCAAACATGGGGGAACTAAGTGTCAACGACGACTGCCGCAACGCAGGCGACAGTTCTGGTGACTGGTGGTACCGGCTCGTTCGGTTCGACGATGATTCGTCGTCTGCTCAACACCGACGTACGCGAGGTCCGCATCTTCAGCCGCGACGAACTGAAGCAGGACGACATGCGCCGCGCACTGAACGACTCGCGCGTCCGCTTCTACATCGGTGACGTCCGGGACTACGACAGCGTTGACCGCGCAACGCGTGGCGTCGACTTCGTGTTCCACGCGGCGGCTCTGAAGCAGGTTCCGTCATGTGAATTCTTCCCGCTTGAGGCCGTGAAGACCAACGTCCTTGGCTCCCACAACGTCATCGAAGCCAGCAACGCCAACGGCGTCGCGAAGGTCGTTTGCCTGGGCACCGACAAGGCGGTCTATCCGGTCAATGCCATGGGCATCTCCAAGGCCATGATGGAAAAGACCGCGCAGGCCTTCGCCCGCAACAACCCGACCGCGAACACAGTGGTCTCCACCGTCCGCTACGGCAACGTGATGGCTTCGCGCGGGTCCGTGATCCCGCTCTTCATCGAACAGATCAAGGCTGGCAAACCGCTCACGTTGACTGATCCGGAGATGACGCGCTTCCTCATGTCGCTGGACGAGGCCGTCTACCTGGTGGAGCACGCCTTCGAGCATGCCCAGCCGGGCGACCTGTTTGTCCGCAAGGCTCCCGCGTCCACTGTCCGTGACCTCGCGACCGCGGTCGCTGAGCTCGCAGGAGCCGACACCGACCTTCAGGTGATCGGCACCCGCCACGGAGAGAAGCTGTACGAGACGCTCGCGACGCGTGAGGAACTGGCGCGTGCGTCCGACCAAGGCGATTACTACCGAGTGCCGGTAGATGCGCGGGACCTCAACTACAGCCAATACTTCGAGGAGGGGGAGAAGGCCGTCGAGAGCGTCGACGACTATCACTCCCACAACACCGAGCGTCTGGATGTCGGTGGAGTGAAGGACCTCCTGAATTCGCTTCCGGCGTTCAAGGTGCTGCTGGAGACCTTGTGATCGCGTTCTTCGTCGCCCTTGCAGCGACGATTGTCTGTACGGCGGCACTCCTGCCGCTACTCCATGGTCGGCAGGTGCTCGATGTGCCGAACGAGCGGTCATCGCATGATGTGCCCGTTCCTCGTGGAGGAGGAATCGCCGTGATCGCCGGCATCATGCTGGCTGCTGCAGTCGCCGAGATGACGGGCGCTCCTGTCCCGTGGCCTCTGTTGGTCGCTGTAGTGGCATTGGCTGGCGTCGGATTCATTGACGACGTCCGCACCCTCGGTGGCGGGGTCCGACTGGGGCTTCAACTTCTTGCGGCTATCGCCCTCACGGCCTGGGCTGCCATCGAGTACGCCGGCCCCGGGCTCGCGACCGCGCTGTTCGTGAGCATCTCCATCGTGGCGATCGCGGGTTACGTGAATGCCTTCAATTTCATGGACGGCGTCAACGGGATCTCGGCACTGAACGCACTAGTTGCGGGTGGGTGGTTCGCTTTCGTCGGCCATGAACAGGCTACGGACGAGTTGATGGTCGCGGGACTGGCTCTGGCCGGGGCAAGCCTCGGATTCCTTCCGTGGAACGCACCCAAGGCACGCATCTTTCTGGGCGACGTAGGTAGCTACGGGGTTGGGCTGTTGATCGTTGGCATGGCGGTCGTTGCTTGGGCAGATGGTGCCTCGTGGCTCCTCTGTGTTGCGCCCTTGGTGCCCTACGGAGTCGACACCCTTTGGGCCTTGATCAAGCGCGGGCTCGGACGCCGCCCGTTGATGTCTGCGCACCGTGAGCACGTGTATCAGCGTCTGGTCGACTCGGGATGGCAGCATCTGACCGCGGCGGCGCTCACGGCAGTGGCATCTTTGGCTTGCATACTCGTAGCGTGGTGGGGAGACGACGTTCCATTGGTAGCGGTTCTGGCGCTGGCTGTGCTCTCCTTTGGATACCTCTCCCTCCCCAGACTCACTCATAGCTCGCTCGGACTTTCCGCATGAAAATCGCCTTCGTGACTCAGTGGTACGACCCCGAAGTCGGCTCGGCAGCCATCCCAGGGGCGATTGTGCGCGCTCTCAAGCAGCGCGGCCATGACGTAGAGGTGGTCACAGGGTTTCCGAACTATCCGCACGGCAGGCTGTACGACGGCTACCGGGTCCGTCCATACAAGCGGGAGACGATTCGTGGCGTGACGGTTCATCGCGTCCCGCTCTATCCGAGCCACGATGGTTCCGCGGCGCGCAGAGTGCTGAATTTCCTCACCTTCATGATCAGTGCCTCGACGCTTGGTGCTGCGGTCGCGCGGCGATCACAGGTCACGCTCGTCTACTCAACACCTGGAACAGTCGGACTGGTTGGCATCGTCCTGCGGAAGTTGATGCGTCGCCCGTTCGTGCTCTACATCCAAGACGTTTGGCCCGACACTCTGACGGCGACCGGCATGCTTCCTAGTCGTCTGGCTGGGCCCGCAGAGTGGCTCCTTCACAAGTTCTGCAATCAGGTCTATCGCTCAGCCGGGCGCATAGCTGTCATCTCTCCGGGCATGAAGACGCTGCTGGTGGGCCGTGGCGTTGATTCGGAAAAGATTGACGTCGTCTACAACTGGGTCGACGAGGATCTCTTCCAAGTTGCGCCGTCGGCTGTGAACGACAAGGCTTTTGAGGTTATGTACGCCGGGAGCATCGGTGATGTTCAGGGTTTGGAGGTCGCGGTGCGCGCGATTGCCCGAGTCGGGGGCGAGTCCAACGTCGTTCTCCGACTCGTTGGCACCGGTGTTGCCACCGATCGACTGGAGAAACTTGCATCAGAGTTGGGTGTCTCCGGTCGGGTGGTCTTTGAAGGGCCACGAAACATCGATGAGATGTCGGCAACTATGGCCACAGCGCACGTTCAGCTTGTTTGCCTGAAGGACGACCCGCTGTTTCACCTCACCATGCCCAGTAAAATCCAGGCAATCCTCGCTACGGGGTGTCCACTAATCACCTGCGCGCCGGGGGATGCGGCAGAGCTCACGATGGCATCGGGCGCCGGTTGGGCAGTCCCTGCAGGGGATGATTCGGCGCTCGCCGAAGCGTTCAGGGAGGCATCGCGTCTGTCCGCAGTTGAGCTTCGAGGTCTAGGCACAGCCGGCAGGAGCTACTACGAATCGCAATTGTCATCGCGAGTTGGCTCTCAACGACTCGAGGCGGCACTCGCCAAGGCAGCAGGGACGGATCGTCATGCAGGCTAGGAAAATCGTTTTGTTCGGTGCGAGTGGTTTCGTGGGGTCGGCGGTGGCACAGGAACTGGCTCCCCAGCACGATGTTGTGGCGGTTGCGGCTCCAAGGCTGTCTTCCGTGGCCCGGACCGCAGCCGAGGTCCTCGACGAGGCGGACTGCATCGGCGATGTGGATGATCTGGCTGCCCAACTCAGTGGTGCCGACGTAGTGATCAACGCAGCTGGCAATCCTGATGCATCGTCGCTGGACGAGGACGTGCTTTTCGGTGCGAACGCGCTTTTGCCAGCGATTCTGCTCAAGGCCTCGAACGCTGCCGGGGTTGGGCGATTCGTACACATCAGCTCGGCCGTGGTCCAGAATGACAAAGACACTCTGGACTCGACGGAGGACATGCGGCCGTTCTCGCCGTACTCCGCGTCGAAGGTGACCGGCGAGCTGGTTGTACGGGCGCTCAGCAAGCCGACCGTTGAAATTGTGCGCTACCGACCGCCGTCAGTGCACGCGCCCGAGCGACGCGTAACGCGAATGATCGGGCGAATCGCGAGCTCGCCCGCCGCTACGGTTGCGCGCCCAGGTGATCAGGGCACGCCGCAGGCGTTGCTGCTCAACGTTGCCGCAGCTATCGCCTTCCTCGCTACGACTGATGTGCGTCCGCCAGCTGTGGTCCACCACCCATCTGAAGGTGTGACCGTCACCAACCTGATGGTCGACCTATCTGGCGGGCAGGTGCCTCGTCGCCTACCCCGTTGGCTTGCGAAGGCGCTGGTGGCTGTCGCAAAGCGACTGGGTCGGATACATCGACCAACTGCAGCGAACGCACGCAGAGTGGAACTGTTGTGGCTCGGTCAAGCCCAAGCAGAGAGTTGGCTGTCCGACGTGGGCTGGGTCCCGCCAGTTGGTCGCAATGGATGGAAGGCGTTGGCTGCGGTGACAAAGTCATGAAAGTCGCCATCACTGGGGGGCACGGGTTCCTTGGCTGGCACACGTCGTGTCGCCTGCGAAGCACGCGGGGAATCGAACCCGTTCGTCTCAATAGAGCGGAGTACACCGACGGCACGCTGTTCTCCGCAGTTGGTGAGGCGGATATTGTCATCCACGTTGCGGGAGTGAATCGCGCAGACAGTGACACGGCCGTCGAGGCTGGCAACGTTGAGCTGGCACGGCTCCTTGCAGACTGCATTGAGAAGAGCGGTCGTGCAATCCACGTGGTTTATGCGAACTCGATTCAGGCCAAACTGGACAACCCTTACGGGCGCGGCAAAGCTGCCGCTGCAGAGATTCTGCGTACCGCCACCGACTCCAATGGCGGGACCATGAGCGACGTGCTCTTGCCCAACCTGTTTGGCGAGCATGGGCGTCCTGGATACAACTCCTTCGTGGCAACGTTCGCGAGCGATGTCGCTCAGGGTGGGAGTCCAACAGTCACGGGTGACCGTGAGATCGAACTTTTGCACGCGCAACGTGCGGCCGAGGTGCTGATTCGGGCTGCTGAGGAACGCATTGACGGACCCGTCGAACCGCGTGGGGTCCCACGTCGCATTGCCAAGGTCCTCAGCATGCTTGTGAGTTTCAATGAGCTATATGCAAGTGGAGAGATCCCCGACCTGACGGACTCGTTCGCGTTGGACTTGTTCAACACCTATCGGTCCTATCTCCGGACAGACCACTTCCCGATCCACCCTCAGATCCACGCGGACCCCCGCGGCGAGCTATTCGAAACGGCGCGCACCCACGGCGGAACGGGACAGGCATTCGTGTCCATCACTGTGCCTGGCGCGATGCGTGGGGATCACTACCACCTGAACAAGGTCGAACGCTTCTTTGTCGTCAAGGGGGAAGCCGAGATCAAACTGCGGCGCCTGCTACACGACGAGGTGTTGACGTACCGTCTATCCGGAGATCAGCCGGGGTTTGTGGACATGCCAACGATGTGGGTACACAACATCAAGAATGTTGGCGAAGGCGAGCTCATCACCATGTTTTGGGCAGACCAACTGCTCGATCCGGTGAACCCGGACCAGTTCCCTGAGAAGGTCACTGCCGAGGAGGCAACGCGTTGAAGGTCATGACAATCGTGGGCACCCGTCCGGAGATAATCCGCTTGGCACGCGTAATCCAGCGACTCGACGCCACGTCTGGGATCGAGCATGTGCTCGCTCACACCGGACAGAACTACGACCATAATCTCAACCAGGTCTTCTTCGACGACCTAGGACTGCGGGCACCAGACCACTACCTCAATGTAGACACGGCGTCCCTGGGAGCCGTGCTGGGTGGAACGCTGATCGCAGTGGAGAAAGTCTTGATCGACGAAAAGCCCGATGCGGTGCTCGTACTCGGCGACACAAACTCGTGTATTGCCGCGGTGATGGCGAAGCGGATGCGCATCCCCGTCTATCACATGGAGGCTGGCAATCGATGCTTCGATGAGAACGTCCCCGAAGAAACGAACCGACGCATGGTTGACCATGTCGCCGATTTCAATCTCGTCTACACGGAGCACGCGCGTCGGAATCTCTTAGCGGAGGGCCTCCACCCGCGACGCATCCTGCTGACCGGTTCACCGATGAGGGAGGTCTTGGAGCGTTATAGGCCTCAAATTGACGCCTCAGTCGTTCTGTCCGCGCTTGAGCTCGCCCCGCAGCAGTACTTCCTGGTTAGCGCCCACCGCGAGGAAAACGTCGACTCGCCCGAACGGTTGAGGATGCTCCTTTCCTGTCTCTCCGCAGTGCGGGAGCAGTGGAATTTGCCGATCATCGTTTCAACGCACCCCAGGACGCGCAAGCGGCTCGAGCAGTTGGACGGCTACACAAAGCCGCACGGGGTCACTTTCTTGGAACCATTCGGGTTCCATGATTACAACAAACTTCAGCTCGAGGCCGCGTGTGTTCTCTCCGACAGCGGCACCATTGCTGAGGAATCCTCCATCCTCGGTTTCCCGGCCGTGACACTGCGCGACGCTATCGAGCGACCCGAGGCACTGGACGCTGGTGCGATTTTGATGACGGGGTTGGCTCTGCAGGCCGTATTGACGAACGTCGCAGCTTCGATGGCGGATCCGAACACGGGCGACCATCTGCCAGCAGGATACGAGGTACGCGACACTTCTCGTCGAGTTGTCGCCTTCATGCTCTCCACAGCGGGACTGCACCACCAGTGGGCCGGCATTCGCCGGTCGGAAGGCTGACATGTGCCAGGACGTTGTCATTGATTGTGCGGGTGCCGCGATGGGTGGTGCTGCACGCTTCCTGAAGGAACTTGACGCATGGATTGGGGAGGGGACCAATGGCCCCAAGATCATTGGGCGTGATCAATCGCTCTCGCCGTCGTGGCTAGTGAAGCGTGAACGGCACATATGCGATTCGGCGCAGCGGATCGCGCTGAACAACGTGAGCTTCATCCTCGGCCGGGGACCGCGGACTGTCTTACTGCGCAACGCTCTTCACTTCGCGACGGCAGGAGAGTTGGCCGGACTTGGCTACGATTTGCCACCGGCGATCAAGGTACAGATCCCTATAGTTCGCGCCGCTGTGCGGAGAGCGGACACGGTGGTCGTCCCGTGCACCGCTATGGCCGACAGGGTTGCAAGGTTCGTGCCAAAGGTGGCCGAGCGCATTGTGGTGCGCCCGCACCCTGTGGCGTCCAGGCCCTGGGCTGGGTTCGGTGTCAGCGGGAAGGAACTCCTGATGCCCATCCTGAACGCTCCCTACAAGAATCTTGAGTTCCACCTCGCCAACGTTCTTGAGGCAAGCCAGGAGGCAACTCTGGACCGCGTCTATGTCACTGCGGAGGCTACCGAGTTCTCTGGACAGCTACGGTCAGATCCTCGGGTCGAGTTTGTGGGCCAGCTCAGCGCTTCTGACCTTGATCGTTACTGGCAGCTATGTCGAGCCATCTACTTTCCCACTCAACTTGAGTCCTTTGGTTATCCATTGGCGGAGGCACGAGCCAACGGACGACGAGTGGTAGCTCTGAACACGAGCCAGAATCGGGAGATCGCTGGGTCGGCGCTCGCGGCCTTCGAGTTGGATGATCGAGACTCGCTAGCGGCCGCAATCGATGACGCAATGGGTGTAACTAGATCACCGGACAGAGAGACCTTCGACCCGAACTCATACTTCTCTTGGCTGACGGGCGGCGGCGCTCATGAAAAGTGAGATGCCGGCGATCTACACGCCAGAATCGGGGCCCCCGCAGAAGTCAGTGGGTGTTTCAGTCATCGTCCTCACGAAGAATGAATCCCTCAACATTGTCCGATGCTTGGCCTCGGTGGCTTGGGCGGATCAAGTGCTGGTAGTCGATTCCGGTTCCACAGACGAAACAGTCCAACTTGCTTGTGATAGTGGTGCTGAAGTGGTTGAGACAACTTGGCGCGGATTCGGAGCTCAGCGGGAATACGCTTTGCGGCTAGACGTTCTACAAAACAACTGGATTTTCTTTGTCGATGCAGACGAATGGGTCTCCGGGGAACTGGCTCGTGAAATATTGCAAGCGATCAGTTCAGGATCGGATAAAGTCGCCTATTGGATGTTTTTTCGGCTAGTATTTCAAGGTCGATGGATTCAGCACTGTGGTTGGTATCCAAGTTCCCGAATCATACGGTTGATGGATCGCAGAAGAGTGCGCTTCGGATCTTCAAAGTTCAGCGAGCATCCTGACGTACAAGGCAGCGTGGGTCGGCTACAAAGTGACTTGGTGGATGACGACCAGAAAGGCTTGTCCGCCTGGCTGCATAAACACGTGGACTACGCCGAGCTTGAATCGCAGCGACGTCTTGCTCCAGCTCCAGGTAAGTCAGCGCGTCGAGAGCATGAATCGCGATTGCGGTACCTGCTGAAGGATCGTGTCGCCGGGAACGTGCCCATGCGTCCGTTGGTTCAGTTCATATACATGTATGTTCTGAAACGTGGCTTTCTTGATGGAAGTGCAGGCTTTGCCTTCTGTTTCTATCACGCATGGTTTCAGTTTGCTGTCTCGAATCTCCAGGCCGAGACAAACAGAGTTGGGCCAACTCGCAGTTGACTGCGGAGAGGGGGCCGTGCCGACTGGCGCCGCGGAAGGCGACTTCCCTGCACAAAGCTATGCTTCTGAGTGAACCGAACTGCTTACGGACCAAGTCTGTCGAGAGTCCATGGTCGTTCATTCGGAGCGGACAGCGCTTAGACCGGGTTGTCGTTGGCGTCCTAGCCTCACCGTCGTCCATCCGAATCGCTTCACCGGTTGGGCAGCGATTCAGGTGCCTAGGGTCTCGTCAATTACCGATATTGGTTTCTTTATGCGGATCGCGCTCCGAGGCTTGGCTTACATATCGAAAGGAAAGAGAAACATGACTTACCCACGCGTGCTACTGCTCGCTCCCTCGCGCAGCCTCGGGGGCGGTATCGAGCGATATGTGTCTACAGTCGTTGACGGTTTCGAAGCCAACGATGTGCACTACGAGCGGGTGGATCTGCGTACGGGCGAGGCCTCCACGCGTCTCGCTGACTACTTCAGAGTGTGGCGGGCAGGGTGGCGTTGGGGTCGGCGCAATATTGGTAAGCCCCTCACGATCGTGGTGGCCCATCGAACACTTCTTGCTTTGGCCTTGGTCTTGCGCAAACTGCTCCGTCAGGACGCAACAATCTCCGTGGTCCTGCACGGTAATGACATCTGGACCTCGAGGCGGCGCAATGAGATGCGGATGCTCAGAGCGCACGACGTTCGTGCCGTAGCTGTGAGCGCATATAGTTCTGGGGCCCTCGCTCAGCACGTCAATGCGACCATCTTGCCTCCAGGGGTGAGTCGGGAATGGTTTGAAGAATTGCAGCGAGCCGGGAGGGATCGGACTCGGGAGGCATCAGATGACCACATCGTTATGACCTCTTTCCGCCTCAATCAGTGGATCGACAAGGGTCTGCCAGTTCTTGTTGCTGCTATTGAGTCCGTTGAGCTTCCAGTCCGAATAGTGTTGTGTGGTAGCGGCCGAGTCCCTCCTGAACTGACGACCTACCTGAGTGATCATCCGTGCGTCACGCTTCGGGTGGGCATTCCGGATGCTGACCTTGCCGATCAGATGTCGGCGGCCGACCTATTCGTTCTAGCCACTCGCACTCGGCAAGGGGACTCGGCAAGCGGGGAGGGATTCGGACTGGTTCTTCTGGAGGCGCAACTGGCGGGGACTCCAGTCATCGGTCCGGCCTTCGGAGGTTCACATGATGCATTTGTAGAGGGCATAACGGGGCTGTCGCCGGTCGATGAGACCATTGAGAGTCTCGCAGAGAGCATCAAACTGTTGCTGCAGGACAATGCTATGAGGGCGCAGTTTGCGAAGTCTGGTCAGAAACTCGCCCGGGCACGGTTCGATCCCTCCAACTATTCGGCTCTTTTGCTTCGTCGATTGCTTTGAGCATGCCAAATGTTCGAAGTAGGGCTCGTCGGTTCCGCCAGTCGCCGACAATACAGGCGATTATTAGGACTGCAGGATTCAATGTAGTTAACACCGTACTTGCGGGCGTCGGTGGAATTCTGGTGGCCCGTGTTCTCGGAGCTAGCGGCCGAGGCGACTACGCGGTCCTAATGACGTGGTTGGGGCTGGCACTCATTGTCGGCGAACTAGGTCAGACGGCGTCGGTGACCTATCACGTGGCACGGAACCCCGAACGAGCGCGTGACTATGTGGCGACCTCGGTGCGGACCATGATCGTATCGGGTCTACTTTGTCTTCCTCTGGCCTTTGTCTTTGCCAAGTACCTCAGTGACGGAAGAGACGCTCGAGAGTCGGCATTTCAAATTCTCGCCCTGGTTCTTCCGGTGGCATTTGTGGCAGCCAGTTTCACGTTCGCCCTGCAGGCGACCCGAATCGATCTCTGGAACTGGGTTCGGTTCTCCCAGCCGTTCGTGTGGTTTATGGTCCTTGTCCCGTTGGCGTACTTCGGGGGCGTTTCTCTGACGCATCTGATGTGGATTTATCTGAGTTCGGTGGTCCTGCAATTTGGGATCGCACTCTGGTTCTGCAAGAAGACAAGCCTTTTAAGAGGGCGTTATGAGGGCAAATTCTTACGCCCCATGCTTGTCTACGGACTTAGCCACTTGGCCTCGACCCTTCCTGCCGGTCTGATTAGACAGTTGGATGTTCTATTCTTGGCAGTCTTTGTTTCTGCGTCACAAGTAGGTCATTACGCGGTTGCGGTCGCATACGCATCTCTAAGTTTTCCGTTAGCGGCGGCGGTGGGGAGTGTTCTTTTTCCTCGGCAGGCGCGATTGGGATCGCCTAACCGGACTCTGCGGCGTTCAGTATTCCTTGTTTCTCTCGCGACCATGCTCTGTATGGTCCCGATGATTCTGGTCGCTCCCTTCCTGCTGCCCCTTGTTTTTGGCGACGATTTCTCTGCCTCCGTGTCGATCCTATGGTTCCTATTCCCTTCTCTTTTGGCTCTCTCGGCCAATCAGGTGTGCGGCGACCTTTTACGTGGTATGGGCAAGCCACAGAGCGTGGCCTGGGCGACGTGGATCAGTCTCGTCGTCCTCGTCGTCCTTCTGTTTTTTTTGGTTCCATCATCTGGAATACGAGGGGCGGCGATCAGTACTAGTATCGCGCAAGTCGTGGCGTGCGGAACCCTGATGTTCCTGTTGTTTCGCAAGAATTCTGGCGTCTTGGAAGAAGGTGCAAACCTATGACGATCGATAACGTACCGCGGGTTTCCATTGTTGTATCCCATCCTATTCAGTATTTTACGCCGCTCTTCAATGCCTTGAGTAAATTTGATAGCTTTGAGCTTGACGTTGTGTATGGGAACGACGCCGGCGTGAGAAGCCAGTATGATCCGGGATTTGACCTGAATCATTCATGGGATATCGACTTGGTGTCTGGACACTCTCACCGCTTCATATCCCAAGGCGACGTATCGCGTCTTCGTCTAGGCGTCCTGTCTCTCTATGGACTTTTCAAAGTCACCAGAGGCCGTGATCTTGTTGTGATTCACGGTTACACGGAGCCAGTCAGCATTGCGGCCGTCTTAGTTTGCTGGGTGTTGCGAGTCCCGTACCTGCTGCGCATGGACACGTCTGAGCGAGCGAAGCACCCTTGGTTCAGCTTGCGTTCGTGGTGGCCCCGACTTGTTGCCCGGCTAGCCCACGGTGGCCTTGCTGTGGGGCAACGCAACATGAGTGTGTTGCGAGGGCTTGGTGTGCGCGATCCCAAATTGGTCCGGTTCGCGATCGATGACGCGCGTTTTCGACAGGCGAGAGTTGTTGACGGCGCCAACCGCCGGATAGTTCGGGAAACGCTTGGGTTGCCCGCAGATGCTGTTCTAGTGGTGTATGCGGGAAAATTTGTCCAATTGAAGGGCGTGCACGATTTGTTGGCTGCCGTGGCGGAGTTGGACGTGCATCTAGTCTGTATCGGTGACGGTGTGGAGATGTCGGCAATGCGCGATAGTGCACCGAGAGGAAAGGTCACGTTCACCGGGTTCAAGAATCAGACTGAGATTCCTGCCTACCTCGGAGTCGCTGATGTGGTCGTTCTGCCCAGCCATTATGAGCCTTGGGGACTCATTATCAATGAGGCCATGGCTGCTGGCTGCGTCCCTGTTACCTCGGACGCCGTTGGTTGTTCTCCAGATCTCGTCGAGGGCGTGGGCTGGGTGCACCGACCTGGTGATGTCGACGGTCTGCGTGTTGCGCTTCAAAACGCGACGAAGTCGGTAGGGAGTGCTGACGTTGCTCGTCGTGTGTCAGAGCGCGTGGCCATCTTTTCCCTGCGCAACAGTGTCGCTGACTTTGAATTAGCGTTGGTGGGGTACCTAGGCGCACGCGACTAGACCAAGTCGGTCAAGATGCGTCGCAGGCGGTGCTGGTATGTGTGCTCACTCAACGCCCGATGAGAAGCAGCCGCCCCAAGTGTGCGACCGAACCCTGGATCAGCCAAGAGCCTGCGGGCTTTGACCAAGAGGTCCGCGTACGACTCGTACGTGATGATTTCAGTTTCGCAATCAAAAAGATCGGCGATGGGTTCTCGGTGCTCGCACAGGATCGCTGCGCCGCTCGCGGCGGCTTCGAACAGACGACAGTTGGCTCCGTTTTCTGCCGGATGAAGGTTGTTGAGGACAGCTCGTGATTGCTGAAAGACGCGCGCCTTCTCATCGCGGGTCACCGAACGGCCTGTGTGGTGTGCGTGGATTGCACGCTGGGGCATCCATCTTGGGAAGCCGCTTCCATAAAGGGCAATGGGAATATCGTCCGCGAGTAATCGATCCAGCACTCGAACTCGCGATGGGTACATATTTCCAACGACAGCCACTGAGTTCGTAGTCTGACCCTGCCCGCTCGGGCGGTGCCATGCAGGATTGCAGGCTTCAGGGAGGTACTCGACCGATAGTTCTGTCTGCTGCCTCAGACGCCTCACGAGTTCTGGATCTTTAAAATAGACCGTGCTGTAATCGGCAGCCAGCATGAGTTGGCGCCCCAAGTTCGACACTGCGTCTGGGAACCAAAGCGCAATTGGAATGCCGGCCCCGCGGATGAGTTGCACCGTTTGGGGTAGGAGTCGGGCCGTGACGCTTAGGATGGCGTCGCACTCAGCCTCTATGGCGCGCTCAGCAAACCTTCGCTGTTGTCTCTCGTCCCATCGGAAGACTGACTCTGAGGCAAGGTCATTGAGTTGGTTCAATCGCGCGGACTGGCTATGCATCCTTGGAGTCCCTAGAGCGACAGGTTGAACGTCCAAGTCCGGCAGGCAGTGCATCAGATTATCGGCAAACGAGTCGGGGTGTTGTGGTCCCACGATGCCTATACGCATTAACGTAATCCTCTACTGAAGGGAGCTGAGTTGGAGGCTCATCGTTCGGAATAGCCCAATGGTCAGTTGATCATTCCGGCGCAGACAGCGATCCCAGTGGCCTCGTCGATCAGGATGAAACGACCCCATGGTGTGGTTCTTCGAGGAGGGATCGCGGCTGAGCGGCACCGTCGTACGGAACTGCACCCGACCTATATTGTATCCGCGTGGTCCGAGTCGTGTGGCGATCTCTGGAAAAGGTGAACGAGGTCCCCTGAGGATCAGAGACACAGGTTCGAACTCTATCCGAGGCTCGTTCCAGCCCGGGGGATTGAGGGCCAACGCCAAAACTTCTGGTGCACGGGCTGTCACGGTCATAGCCGTAGATCAGACTGATTCTTCGCCAGAGCGCTCTTGAGGTCGAACAGCACATGCGTGGCCTTGCCGAAGCTGTGGATGCCCTCAGCTCCCAGCTCGCGGAACGAGTCGTGCCCGACTGCCAGAACGATCCCGTCGTACGCACCGGGCAGAGGTTGTTCGATGACATCGACGTCGTACTCGCGCTTGGCTTCGCTGGGGTCTGCCCACGGATCATGGATGTCCACTGTGATCCCAAAGGACTGCAACTCGGCCATGACGTCGACGACCCGGGTGTTGCGCAGATCGGGAGTGTTCTCCTTGAAGGTCAGGCCAAGGATGAGCACTCGAGCCCCGCGCAGGTCCACACCCTTCTGGATCATCCCGCGCACCAACTCCTGCGCTACGTGGGCGCCCATGGCGTCGTTGAGGCGTCGCCCGGCAAGGATCACGTCAGGCTGATAGCCGACTGACTGCGCCTTGTGGGTGAGGTAGTAGGGGTCGACACCTATGCAGTGACCGCCGACCAGGCCCGGTTGGAACTTGAGGAAGTTCCACTTGGTGCCGGCCGCTTCAAGCACCTCCTGCGTGTCGATGCCCAGGCGGTTGAAGATGTGTGACAACTCGTTGACCAGGGCGATGTTCACGTCGCGTTGCGTGTTCTCGATGACCTTGGCTGCTTCGGCGACCCTGATGGAGGGGGCCAGGTGGGTGCCGGCAGTCACGACGGTGCGATAGAGCGCGTCGACGAAGGCGCCAGCCTCGGGAGTGGAGCCCGAGGTGATCTTGAGGATCGTCTCGAAGCGTCGTTCCTTGTCCCCGGGGTTGATCCGCTCGGGGCTGTATCCGACGAAGAAGTCTTGGTTGAAGACCAAGCCAGTGAGTTCCCCAAGGAGAGGGACACATTGTTCCTCGGTCGCGCCCGGATAGACGGTGGATTCATAGATCACCACGTCGCCGACCTTGAGTGCGGCCGCAACAGAGCGCGTTGCCGACAACACCGGGCGGAGGTCCGGGGTGTTGTGCTCATCGATAGGGGTCGGTGTCGTGACGATGTACACGTTCACGTCCTGGAGCGACGCCGGGTCAGTGGTACAGGTGAGGCGTTCCGCTGCCGCGAGCTCGTCGGCGTTGAGTTCACGCGTGCGGTCGCGCCCAGAGTTGAGCTCGGCGACCCGTTCTTCGTTGATGTCGAAGCCGACGACATCGAACTTCTTCGAGAACGAGACGGCCAGGGGTAGCCCGACGTACCCGAGGCCGATGACGCCGAGTCGTGCGTTGGTGATGTCCAGAACCATAGGGGCAACGCTAGTGGTCAGGGTGTCGGAATGTGCATGACTACAACAGCTGAGCGGCAGGTCACGCGGATTGGATCAAGGCAACGCTCGCTGCCAGCCCTGAACGCCGCTCAGCCGTTGATCATTCCCGCACCCACCGTGACCCCGGTGGCTTCGTCGATCAAGATGAAAGAACCTGTCGTTCGGTTCTTCGAGTAGGGGTCGCAGAGCAGAGGAACGGTAGTGCGGAACTGCACCCGTCCGATCTCGTTGAGCCCGAGCTCCTTGGTCTCCTGGTCGCGGTGCAGGGTGTTGACGTCCATCCGATATTGGACGTCCTTGACCAGCGCGCGTCCGGTGCGGGTGGTGTGCTTGATGGCGAGCTTCTGGCGCGGGCGCAGGGGCTCGTTGGTCATCCAGCAGACCATCGCGTCGATGTCCTGGCTGGGTGTCGGGGCGTTGCGCACGCGGGCGATCATGTCGCCGCGGGAGACGTCGAGGTCGTCCTCGAGGCGGACGGTGACCGACATCGGCGGGAAGGCCTCGGACACTTCCTGGTCGAAGAGGTCGATGCCGGCGATCTTGCTGGTCATGCCCGAGGGGAGCACGATGACCTCGTCGCCGGGGCGCAGGACGCCACCGGCGACCATGCCGCCATAGCCGCGGTAGTCGTGGTGCTCGTCCGACTTGGGGCGCACGACGAACTGCACCGGGAAGCGGACATCGACCAGGTCGCGGTCGGAGGCGACGTGAACGTGCTCGAGGTGGTGCATGAGTGAGGGGCCCTGATACCAGGGCATGTTCTCGGAGCGGTTCACCACGTTGTCGCCCTGAAGCGCGGAGATTGGGATGATCTCCAGGTCCGGGATGTTCAGCTTCGTTGCGAAGGCGGTGAACTCCTGGTGGATCTTGGTGTAGGTCTCCTGGTCGAAGTCGACCAGGTCCATCTTGTTCACGGCGAGCACCAGGTGCGGGACTCGGAGCAGGGAGAGCAGGACAGCGTGCCGACGGGACTGCTCGGTCAGACCGTGGCGAGCGTCGACCAGCACGATGCCCAGGTCAGCGGTGGAGGCGCCGGTGACCATGTTGCGGGTGTACTGCGCGTGCCCGGGGGTGTCGGCGATGATGAACTTGCGGTTCGGGGTCGCGAAGTAGCGGTAGGCGACATCGATGGTGATGCCCTGCTCCCGCTCGGAGCGCAGACCGTCCGTGAGTAGAGCGAGGTCGGTGTAGTCATATCCCTTGGACTGACTGGTCGCCTCAACTGCCTCGAGCTGGTCCTCGAAGATCGCCTTCGAGTCGAGCAGGAGCCGGCCGATCAGGGTCGACTTGCCGTCATCCACCGAGCCGGCGGTCGCGAAGCGGAGCAGGTCCATGTTGGGGTTGAGCGCCTCGGGGGAGGGCTGCTCGATGATCTGGTCACTGGTCTGGGCGGCCATCAGAAGTAGCCCTCCTTCTTCCGGTCTTCCATGGCGGCCTCGGAGAACCGGTCGTCGCCACGGGTGGCGCCGCGCTCGGTGACCCGGGCGATGGCGATCTCGTCGATGATCTGGGCGGTGTTGGCGGCGGTGCTCTCGACGCAGCCGGTCAGCGTCATGTCGCCAACAGTGCGGAAGCGAACCGTGCGCTTCTCGATGGTCTCGTTGCCCTTGGGCTGCACCGCATCACTGGCGGAGAGCAGCATCCCGTCGCGCTCGATGATCTCGCGCTCGTGGGAGAAGTAGATCGAGGGGATCTCGATCTGCTCCTGGTGGATGTAGTGCCAGATGTCGAGCTCGGTCCAGTTGGAGAGCGGGAAGATCCGCATGTGCTCGCCCTCGCGGATCTTGCCGTTGTAGAGACTCCACAGCTCGGGACGCTGCATCTTGGGGTCCCACTGGCCGAACTCATCGCGATGGGAATAGACGCGCTCCTTGGCGCGGGCCTTCTCCTCATCCCTGCGGCCACCACCGAAGGCGGCGGTGAAGCCGTGCTCCTCGATGCCGTTGAGCAGGGTGCCGATCTGGAGTCGGTTGCGACTCGTCTTGCCGTCGTCGACCACGACGCCGTCGGCGATCGCGTCGTCAACGCTGGCCACGATCATCCGGATGCTCAGGCGGTCCACCCAGGCGTCCCGGGTGGCGAGCACCTCGGGGAAGTCGAAGCCAGTGTCGACCTGCATCAAGGGAAACGGGATCTTGGCCGGATAGAAGGCCTTCTCCGCCAGCCGCAGCATGACGATGGAGTCCTTGCCGCCCGAGAAGAGCAGGACCGGCTTCTCGAACTCGGAGGCCACCTCGCGGAAGATGTGGATGGACTCGGCCTCGAGCTGGTCGAGCTGGCTCAGCCGATAGTCCGAATGTGGTGCAGTCATGAGGTCAACCATGCTCTCTCTCGGATCCTCGGCCCCACCATATCCGCGCTCCGAGACGGCCGCAGTACGTCGTGTGCCACCGGCGTCTTCCCCGCTGGTGTCCCTGCTGTGGTTCATGCCCGCGCGTCCCACGGCCCGGATTGCAGCCCTGTGCTAGCAGTTGCTTGCCAGTCAATCGCCCTTATTTCGATAGTGAAACGGGCCACTTCTGCGCTCGCGGGCTTGATCTTGCTAACTTTTGTTAGCACACTGGAGGCATGGCAAAGGGCAAGGTCTCCAAGACCGTCGAGACGTTGGGCGACTACCTCAAGGAGCAGCGGACCACCGCTCAGCTCTCGCTGAGGCAACTTGCCGAGCAGGCGGGTGTGTCCAACCCCTATCTCAGCCAGATCGAACGTGGTCTGCGCAAGCCCTCTGCCGACGTGCTTCAACAGCTCGCGAAGGCGCTCCGCATTTCCGCCGAGCAGCTCTACATCCGCGCCGGGATCCTCAGTCTCGAGGACGGTGCCGGCGGCTCGGTGGAGTTGGCGATCCTCGCCGACTCGAAGCTGACCGAGCGACAGAAGCAGTCCCTCCTCGACGTCTACTCGTCGTTCCTGGCGCTCAATGGCCAGGACAGCGATGTGGTGCGCGGGGATGAAGCAACCCACCCCACCACCGGGACGGCCGACAAACTGCCGACCGGCAACGAATAGGAGATCGAGATGGCCAAGGCCAAGTTCGACATCAAGTCCGAAGCAGTCCGCCCGTTCTATGCGACCGTCGGCGCCACCGACCTCGCCGTCGAGGCGGCCCGTCTCTACGTTGCCGACGCGCAGGCGCGCGTCAACGGCGTCCAGAAGAAGGTCGCCGCCTTCGACTATGAGCCCAAGAGCCTCAACAAGCAGGCGCAGAGCCTGGTGTCGTCGCGAGTGGACACCCTGACCAAGGAAGCCAAGGACGCCCAGGCTCGGCTCGAGACCAAGCTCGCCGAGCTCCAGGACGAGGCCAAGAAGGCGCAGGCCAAGTTCGAGGCGCAGATCGTCGAACTCCAGGACGAGGCCAAGGCCCTTCCCGCCAAGGCGCAGGCCCGCGTGACCGAGGCGCTCGCCGAGGCCAACGAGACCTACACCGATCTCGTCAAGCGCGGCGAGAAGGCCGTGGCCAAGCTCCGCAAGGTCGAGATCGCCGTCGACGCCGACTCGAAGAAGACCAAGACCACCGTCACCGCGTCGGTCAGCAGTGCCACTGGCACCGCCAAACCGGCCGCCAAGAAGGCCCCCGCCAAGAAGGCGCCGGCCAAGAAGGCGCCCGCCGCGAAGAAGACTGCTGCGCAGAAGGCCCCGGCCGCGAAGAAGACTCCGGCAACCAAGAAGGCCTGAAGAGAACCTGTGCAAGAGCAGTTGATGCTCTTCTGAGTGAACAGCCCCGCTGGTTTCCTGAACCGGCGGGGCTGTTGCGTAGGCTGGGGGCGTGTTTGAGGTCTTCGTAGCCCAGAGCTACTTCATGTTGGCGATCACGCTCATCGCGTTGGCTGTGAAGGCCTTCGCCTTCGTCAGCGCACTGATGTTCTCTGGCGAGGCCTATTCGGCCGCCGGCAAGTTGACCAAGCCGGCGTGGCTGGCAATCCTGGGGCTCGGCCTGGCGGCGCAGTTGCTCTTCCTCAACGCCTCACCGCTGGGCATCCTGCAGCTGATCGGCGCTATCGCCGCGATCGTTTTCCTCGTCGATGTCCGTCCGGCGCTGGCTGAGCTGACTCGGCGGCGCTGATCGTGTCGCCGGGGTCGGCCAGTGCCTCCTCCTCCTGGGCGGCCAGCTTGGCAGGATCCGGCGCATAGCCATATCCATAGCCATACCCGTAGCCATATCCATAGGCTCCGCCGCGCTTCTTCTGCGGCGTCATGTTGATCACCACACCGAGCACCTTGGCGTCCACGGCCTCCAAGCGATCCACGGCATGCGAGAGCTGGTCCTTGGTGGTCTTGCCGTGGCGGACGACGACGAACGCGCCGTCTGCCTGATTTGCGATCAGCGCGGCGTCGGTGACGGGCAGCAGCGGCGGTGCATCGATGATCACCACCTCGAAGCGCGCTCGCAGGTCGGCGAGCAGGCGCTCCATCGCGTGCGACTGCAGCAGCTCGGAGGGGTTCGGCGGGATCGGACCGCTGGTCAGCACCTTGAGGCCGGTGTCCTCATAGTCCTGCAGCGCGTCATCGAGGTCGATCTTCCCGACCAGCACCGAGGTGGTGCCGACAGCCCCGACCAGACCCATCCGCTCGGCGATCAACGGCCGGCGCAGGTCCGCCTCGATCAGCACCACGCGCTGGTTCGCCATGGCCAAGGTGACGGCCAGGTTCAATGCGGTCGTCGACTTGCCCTCTGCGGGCAGCGAGCTGGAGACCACGAAGACCTTCGTCGGTGAGTCGACCTGGACGAACTGCATGTTGGTGCGCAGCACCCGGAAGGCCTCTGCCCACGGGGTGGCGTCGTCGAGGGCCTGCGCCGGACTCAACTTAAGCGATGCAGGGTCGTTGAAGATGTTGCCGACCACCGGGGCGCTGGTGGCTTGGGCGACGTCGTCCGCATTGGCGACGCTGGTGTCGAGCATCTCGCGCAGGACGGCGACGCCGATCCCGAGGAGCAGGCCCAGGACGAGGGCAAGGCCCATGTTGCGCGGAATGTTCGGCGAGACCGGAGCGGAGTTGGTGCGGGCGTCGTCGACGATCGAGGCCTTGATCAGCGCGGTCTCGCCACCGTCGGGGGTCTCCAGGTCGGCAACCGTGGCGCTGAGCCCCTCGGCATAGGCCTGGGCGATGTCGCGAGCTGTCTCCGGGTCGGTGTCGGTGGCGGTGATCTCCAGGATCACCGTCTCCGGGACCACGACCGCCTTGACCTTGCCGGCCAGCGCGTCACCGTCATAGTCGCCACCGAGAGCGTCTGCGACACGGTCTCCGAGCTGACGGCTGCCGACGATGTCGGCGTACGACGCCACCCGCTGCGTGGCGAACAGGTTGCCCTGATAGGCGTCCGCGGTGTCCGAGGGAGATGTGGAGACGAAGAGGCGTGCGGTGGAGGCATATTGCGGGGTGGCGGTGAAGGTGAGCGCTGCAGCGGCCGCGACCGCCAAGATCATGAACGCCACAATGGTGGTCCATCGACGGCGCAGGATCCGGAGGTAGTCCTTGAGTTCCACGGTTGGTGCTGTCCCCGTCTGTTGAGTGCATGAAGCGGCTCAACCATAACGGCTGGAGCGCTCACGGGCGGGCTGCATGACCCATTTGGATCATTTGCAGCGGATGGACGTCTCATATTCAGCTCGTGGCTGGCCATTGGTGGCCGTTGGGGAGCACAATCATTGATTGTGCCCGGGACTGTCGTCCCGTTTCGGCCGGCCAAATCAATCCGGGGGGATTATCCATGAGCGACATCGAAGCCAATCTGCGCAGCCATCGGGCAACCGTGCTCGGCATCGCGGACTCGACAGCGTGGATCGGATCGTTCCTGATCTTCGGCTTGCTGCGGATGGGCTCGGACCTGGGCAAGGTCCCGTGGCTCGAGGTCGTGATCGTCGGATTCATCTGCGCCGGGCTCCACCTGCTGATCGGTCGCTTCGTCCGGCTCCACGAGGGTCGCGCGGCACTTGCGAGCTTCTATGAAATGATCCTGCTCGGCGCGGTCACGATGAGCGTCGGCGGTCTGATCTTTGTGGTCAACCTCTTCGGCATCTGGGTTCCGCGCAGCCTGCCGGCTGCAGCTGCCTTCTCGACGCTGGTGGTCGCCTCCTGGGTGCGGGCCGCGTTCCGTTGGATGCGCGAGCACGACGACATGCGGACGCTCCGGGGCAGTGAGGGCGCGACTCCGGTGATCGTGATCGGAGCCGGTGAGGCGGGCCGCGAGATCATCGGCTCGATGCTCCGCGACCCCCAGTCCCGCTGGCGCCCCGTCGCGATGCTGGACGACGACCCGGCCAAGAAGCACCGCCGGATCCGCAATGTCCCGGTCGTGGGCAACCTGGACGCCCTCGACAGGGTGGCCTCGAAGACTGGGGCCACGGCGGTCGTTGTGGCGATCCCGAGTGCCTCAGCCCAGACGATCGCCGACGTCTCCACGCGTGCCGCCAAGGCCAAGATCGACGTCAAGGTGCTCCCGGCCACGACCCAGATGCTCACCGACCACGTCGGCATCCGCGACCTGCGCGACATCAACCTCACCGACGTGCTGGGCCGCAATCAGCTCGACACCGACGTTGACTCGATCGCCGACTATGTCAAGGGCAAGCGCATCCTGGTCACCGGTGCTGGCGGGTCGATCGGCTCCGAGCTCTGCCGTCAGCTGTACCGCTTCGAGCCGGCCGAGCTGATGATGTTGGACCGCGACGAGTCCGCACTACACGCCGTGCAGCTCTCCATCCACGGCCGTGCCCTGCTCGACTCCAACGACGTGGTTCTCAACGACATCCGTGACCTGGATGCGCTGAAGAAGATCTTCGCCGATCGTCGTCCGCAGGTGGTCTTCCACGCGGCGGCGCTCAAGCATCTGCCGATGCTGGAGCAATATCCCGCCGAGGCCCTCAAGACGAACATCCACGGGACCTGGAACGTGCTCCAGGCAGCCGAGATGGTGGATGTCGAGCGTTTCGTCAATATCTCGACCGACAAGGCGGCCAACCCGACGTCGGTGCTGGGTTATTCGAAGCGGATCGCCGAGCGGATCACCGCGGCGCACGCCCAGCACTCTCCCGGCACCTATCTGTCGGTCCGGTTCGGCAACGTGCTCGGCTCGCGCGGCTCGGTCCTGACGGCCTTCGCCAAGCAGATCGCCGCCGGTGGTCCGGTCACGGTGACCGACCCCGAGGTGACCCGCTTCTTCATGACGATCGAAGAAGCGTGCCAGCTGGTCATCCAGGCCGGCGCCATCGGACGTCCGGGTGAGGCGCTGGTCCTCGACATGGGGGAGCCGATCAAGATTCTCGACGTCGCCAACCAGCTCATCGCGCAGTCCGGCAACGACGTCCGGATCGAGTTCACCGGTCTGCGACCCGGCGAGAAGATGCACGAGGAGCTCTTCGCCGACGACGAGCCGAAGGATGTCCGACCCGAGCACCCGTTGGTCTCGCACACTCCGGTCCCGCCGGTCTATCCGGACGAGATCCATGCACTGCCCGACCGTGGCGAGCGTGAGCTGGTCACGCGTGCGATGGCGGCGCTGTGCGAGATGAGCCCGAACAGCGTCGCCCAGCAGAACGCGCGCGACTGACTTTGCTCCGACCCGTCGACTGAGGGCCCTATTGACCCTTGGCGGCGTAGGCCGCCTCGGTGGCTTCCTTGTGCGGGCGCCACCAGTGCTCGTGGGTCTGGTACCACTTCACGGTGTCGGCCAGGCCTGACTCGAAGTCGGTGAACCGGGGCGTCCAGCCGAGCTCGGTGCGCAGCTTCGTGGAGTCGATCGCATAGCGCAGGTCGTGGCCGGAGCGGTCGGCGACATGGTCGAAGTCGTCCTCGTCGCGACCCAGCAGCGCCAGGATGCGGCGTACGACGTCGAGGTTGTTGCGCTCCCCGTCAGCGCCGATCAGGTAGGTCTCGCCGACCTGTCCGTGCTGGAGGATGGTGAGGACCGCGGAGGAGTGGTCCTCGGTGTGGATCCAGTCGCGCACGTTGAGCCCTGCGCCATAGAGCTTCGCCCTGCTGCCGATGAGGACGTTGGTGATCTGGCGGGGGATGAACTTCTCCACGTGCTGCCACGGACCGTAGTTGTTGGAGCAGTTGCTCAGCGTGGCCTCGACACCGAAGCTGCGCACCCAGGCGCGGACCAGGTGGTCCGAGGCTGCCTTGGAGGCGGAGTAGGGGCTGCTCGGGTTGTAGGGCGTGGCCTCGGTGAAGCGGAGCGGGTCGTCGAGCTCGAGGTCGCCATACACCTCGTCGGTGGAGACGTGGTGGAGCCTGGTGCCGTGACGGCGTACGGCCTCGAGAAGGGTGAAGGTGCCGACGATGTTGGTCTGGATGAACGGGCTCGGGTCGGCCAGGGAGTTGTCGTTGTGGGACTCGGCGGCGAAGTGGACGACGGCGTCGGACCTGCCGATCAGGTCATCGACGAGCGCGTGGTCGGTGATGTCGCCGACCACGAGATCGACACGATTCTCGGGCAGATCGGCCAACGCGTCACGAGACGCGGCATAGGTCATCTTGTCCAGCACGGTCACCCGGGCATCGGTGTGCGCCACGACGTGGTGGACAAAGTTGGAGCCGATGAAGCCGGCCCCGCCGGTGACCAGGATGCGGTTCATGTGGGTCAGCGTAGAGACTTTCCGAGGACTTCGTCGTTGATCAACGCATGCAGCAGAACATGAAGGGGATCATCCTCGCGGGTGGCACCGGATCGCGGCTGCACCCGATCACGTTGGGTGTGAGCAAGCAGCTGGTGCCGGTCTATGACAAGCCGATGATCTACTACCCGCTGTCCACGCTGATGCTCGCCGGCATCCGCGACATCCTGATCATCACCACCCCCGAGGACGCGCCCGCCTTCCAGCGGCTGCTCGGTGACGGGTCCCGGTTCGGGATCTCGCTGAGCTATGAGGTGCAGGTGTCCCCGGACGGTCTGCCGCAGGCGTTCCTGCTGGGAGCCGAGCACATCGGGTCGGACAACGTGGCCCTGGTGCTGGGCGACAACATCTTCTATGGGACCGGGCTCGGGCGGACGTTGAGCCGGTTCGGGTCGATCTCCGGGGCTGCCGTGTTCGGTTATCAGATGAACGACCCGTCAGCCTATGGCGTGATCGAGTTCGACGCGGCCGGCCGCGCGTTGTCGCTGGAGGAGAAGCCCGCCGTGCCGCGGTCGCGCTATGCAGTGCCGGGGCTCTACTTCTTCGACAACACCGTGGTCTCGCGAGCTGCTTCCCTGGAACCTTCGGCGCGTGGCGAGCTGGAGATCACCGACCTGATCCGGACCTACCTCGACGAGGGCCTGCTGCAGGTCGACGTGCTCCCGCGGGGGACCGCATGGCTCGACACCGGGACCTTCGACTCCCTCAACGATGCGTCGAACTATGTGCGCACGATCGAGTCGCGCCAGGGGATGAAGATCGGTGCGCCCGAGGAGATCGCCTGGCGTGCGGGGTGGCTCTCGGATGCGGAGCTGCTCGAGGTCGCCGAGCCGCTGGTGAAGTCGGGCTATGGGGCTTATCTGCTGGGGTTGATCGGGACGAATGATGAGCACTACTTGGCGAGTGCGCCTGCTTGGTGAGGTTGCCTGCTTCGCTGCTCGAGGTCAGAGGATCTCGAGCACGTCGTTGAGCGCGTCCTCGATGCTCCGCCCCGTGGTGTCGACGACGTCGGCATCCTCGGGGACCTCGTACGGCGAGGAGATGCCGGTGAACTCTCCGATCTCGCCGGCGCGCGCCTTGGCATAGAGACCTTTGCGGTCGCGGCGCTCGCACTCCTCGAGCGGGGTGGCGACGTGAACCAGGACGAAGTCGCCACCGGCCTGCTCGACCATCTCGCGCACCTGCTTGCGGGTCTCGTCGAACGGCGCGATCGGCGAGCAGATGGCGACGCCACCGTGGCGGGCGATCTCGGCGGCCACCCAGCCGATGCGACGGATGTTGGTCTCGCGGTCCTGTTTGGAGAACGAGAGGCCGGCGGAGAGATTGCGGCGTACGACGTCCCCGTCGAGGCTGGTGACCGTCTCGCCGTCCTCGAGGAGACGGTCACCGAGCGCGCGGGCGATGGTGGACTTGCCGCTACCTGACAGGCCGGTGAAGAAGATGACCTGGCCCTGCTTGCTGTCGTTCTCGCCTCTCGACCGCTCGGGGTCCTCGGTCAACGCATGGACCGGGTCGCCGGCGGCGTAGTTGTCGACCACTTGGTGACCGAGCAGGTGGTCAGCGGTCGGGTCGCCGTGGGAGGCGAGCGGGACGGCGACGACATGGGCGTCGGGCAGTGTCTCGGCGGCGGCCAACGCCGACCGGATCAGGCCCACCGGCGTCAGACCGATCGGCGTACCGGTCCCGCACAGTGCCAACAGCACCACCGTGCCGAGGCCGGCCAGCGAGGTGACGTCGGCATCGGTGAGCGCCCCGGAGACGGGCACGAAGGTGGCGCCGTGATGGCGCTCGCGCACCTCGCCGGGCGTGAGATGCAGGCGGCGGAAGGGCCCGTGCTCGGGCGGGGTCAACGACTCCACGCTGCCGCGCTCGTCCAGGCGTGCGATCGGGAAGCCTTCGGGGTCGACCAGCTCGATCTCATGGCCGACGAGTTCGTCCGGGAGGGACAGCGTGACTGGGGAACCCGGCTCGTTGAAACCGGTCAGCGGGGCGAGGGCGCCGGAGACGAGCAGCTCCAGATCGTCCAGCTCGCGCGGCGTCGGGCAGTGCTGGGGGAGCGATGCGGACGGGGCTTCAGGGTGGGAGGACTCAGACAGGGAAGGCACAGGCACAGTGTGGCATCCGTCGCTTCAGGTGTGGGGGGCTTGCCAGCCGTGGAACAATTGGGACAGTGGAGCCGGGGAGGGCGCCGAGGGTGAGGACAGCATGCTGTCGCATCACCGCGATCGGCCCGTCGCCGTGACCACCCCACAGACGCGCTGCCCGGTCGATCCCCCCGTAACCGGCCGGGCAGCGCTTGTGTCCATCAGTGGTCAGTCGACCACGCCGTTGGCAGCCATCTCGTCGACCTCGTTGTGCGCATACCAGCCCTCGAACCGGTCGGCTTCGACGGCGGCGAACATCTCCGTGGCCTTGGCCATGTCGAGCTTCACCACGCTCGCCTTGCCGACGGTGCCGGAGCCCAGGTTGGGCACGGTCAGGAAGCGCATCGCGTGACTGCGCAGCCCGCGGCTGCTGATCGCCAGGGCACGCATCTTCTTGGTGGTGAAGTGCTCGTCGACCGCGACCAGCTCGGAGGCCTCGTCGGCCAGCCTGGTGATCCGGACCGGGTTGAACACCGTGCCGCGCGAGACGACCCCGTCCAGGACGGCCTTGAGGAACGCCTGCTGGCGGTGCATCCGGTCGAAGTCGCCGCCGGCCAGGCCATAGCGCTGGCGCACGAACAGCAACGCGTCGTTGCCCTTCAGGTCGTGCGGGCCGGCCGCCCAGACCTTCCCGCTCAAGGTGTCCGTGGTGGTCTCGCTGACGTTGACCTTCACGCCGTCGAGGATGTCGCTCAGGTCGCGGAAACCCTGGAAGTCGATCAGCATCACGTGGTCGAGGTAGAGGTCGAAGGTGTCCTCCACGGTCCGGGCCGCGAGCTCGGGGCCGCCCAGGCTGAGCGCCGCGTTGATCTTGTTCTTCCCGTGCCCCGGCACGGTGACCCATGAGTCCCGCGGGATCGAGATCAGCTGCGCCTGCTGCCGGTCCTGGTTGATGTGCAGCACCATGATCGCGTCCGAGCGGAATGCCCCGGCCTGCCACTGTTCGCCCTCCACGAGCTCGTGCATGTCCGGTCCGACGTCGTCGAGGTAGTCGTTGTCGTCGAGTCCCAGCAGCAGGATGTTGGTCCCGACGCCCTGTGCCGGACGTCCGTCGCGGTCGAGGTTCAGTGGGAACCGATCGATCTCGCCGAGTTGCCGGTTGAGGTGGATCAGCCACGCGATCAGGAGCGCGAGCAGGAGCAGCGCGACCACGATCAACGTGGAGAGCGCCTTGTGCCGCCGGACCCAGTGCTTGAAGCGGGTATGGCGACTGCGCTTGCGGCTGCTGCGAATACGCACGCGCTCGAGGATCAAAGGGCGGACGAGGGTGTCGCCCGACATCGACGTATCTGTCATTGGCGCGTATCGCCTTTTCTGGGTTGGGAGGACGCTCTATCAACGAGGGGCGATCTCATAGGTGACGTGGGCTGCGCGCGCACTCCGTAGACTCATTTGCATGGGACGGGCGGGGGCACTTCTGGCGGCCTCGGCGTTGCTCTGCGTCGCTGGGTGTACGTCGACCGAGTCGCCGTCGGCGCCCGGAACTGAGGCTTCGGCCGGCTCCTCTGCTCCCTCGCCGTCGACCTCAGCCGCTTCCGTGTGGGACGGCGTCGTGGTCGTGCTCGACCCCGGCCACCGGCTGGGTAACTCGCGGTTCGCCTCGTCGGTGAACGCGCCCGTGCCCGACGGCGCGGGGTCGACCAAGGCCTGCAACACCGTCGGGGCCTCGACGAACTCCGGCTATCCGGAGTCGTCGTTCACCTGGTCGGTCGCCTCGATGGTGCGCCGCGAGCTGCGCGCGCTCGGCGCCCGAGTCGTGCTGACCCGCGAGTCGAACTCCGAGTCCGAGTGGGGCCCGTGCGTCGACGAACGGGGACAGAAGGGGAACTCGCTGGCCTCCGGCTCTGGCTCTGCCTCTGACTCTGCCACCGTGCTGAAGCTCAGCATCCACGCCGACGGCGGACCGGAGTCTGCGGCCGGGTTCCACCTGATCACCGCCCCCGGCCAGTCGCAGTCGGCTGAGTCCCTTGCGCTGGCGAAGGCGCTGAAGAGGTCGCTGTCCGCCTCGTTCCCGGTCGCGACCTACATCGCGGGTGGTGACGGTCTCGATTCGCGTCGCGACCTGGCCACCTTGAACCATTCCCGGATCCCGACCGTGATGGTCGAGCTGGGCAACATGCGCAACCCCGCGGATGCCCGCAGGATGACCACGGCGCGCGGGCGGTCGTCATACGCCAAGGCGCTGGTCGCGGGGCTGCTGGAGTGGCTGTCCCGCTAGCCCGGCGCCGGTCCGTCCGCTCCGGGGTGGTTCGGGCACGGGCTAGATTCTTGGCCATGGCCCAGATCGTCCAGTTCTCCCGCCCAGGTGATGCCGACGTGCTTCGGGTGGTCGAGGCGCCCGAGCCCACCCCCGGTCCCGGCGAGGTCGTCGTCGAGATGCGCGCGATCGGCGTGAACCCGTTGGAGTGGAAGCTGCGCTCGGGGATCCGCCCGCTGCCCGGGGACGGCCCGTGGCGACTGGGCTCCGACGGTGCAGGCGTGGTGGTCAATTCGGCCGTGCCCGACTGGGCGCCGGGCGACAGGGTGGTGATCAGCGAGGCGTCGGGGGTCTATGCCACCCACGTCTCGGTGCCTTCTTCTTGCCTGGACAAGTTGCCGTCGAACTGGGACTTCGCCGACGGTGCGGCACTCGGAGTCCCTGTCGGCACGGCCTACCAGGTGCTCACCTCGCTGGGACTCGCGAAGGGGGAGACCCTGTTGGTGCACGGTGGCTCGGGTGGCGTCGGGCAGGCGGCGATCCAGATCGCCCGAGCGATGGGTGCCCAGGTGATCGCGACCGCCTCACCGAGCAACCACGCGCGGCTCACCGAGTTGGGTGCGGTCCCGCTGGCTTATGGGGAAGGGCTGTTGGAGCGGGTGCGCGACGCGGGCACCGTAGACGTCGTACTCGACTGCGCCGGCACCGACGAGGCGATCTCGGTGTCGCTGGCCGTCGCCGCTCCGGAACGGATCGGGACGATCGTGCGCGGGGCCGATGCTTCTGCCTTCGGGATCCGCGCCTGGCTGGGTGGTTC
Source organism: Nocardioides daedukensis (assembly GCF_013408415.1). Taxonomy (NCBI): domain Bacteria; kingdom Bacillati; phylum Actinomycetota; class Actinomycetes; order Propionibacteriales; family Nocardioidaceae; genus Nocardioides; species Nocardioides daedukensis. The sequence continues at coordinate 2,809,481 of NZ_JACCAA010000001.1, forward strand.
GCCGGACCCTTTGACGGACGAGGAGAAGGCGCTGCGCCGGGCCGGTGTGCCCTACGTGCTGGGGCTGGAGGGCTACTCGGTCGAGATCGACTCGCGCTTCGACCTGCTCGCGGTTACCGAGGCGCACCTGCACAGCGAGGCCGGGCACGTGCGCGGGAAGATCATCCTCATTCCCTGACTCACGTGCGCCGAGCCGGCAGTTGTTGACGCTAGGTTCTTCCCATGGCACTCGACCCCGGCATCGCCTCGCTCCTGTCCTTCCTCGAGCAGTCCGGCTATCCGCCGATGCACGAGGGATCCGTGGAGGACGCGCGCAAGGGGTACGCCGCCATGGCCGCCGCCTCGATCGGTCCGGACGGGCCGGTGCCGGTCGGTTCGGTGACCGACACGAGCGTTGCCGACCTCCCCGCCCGCGTCTATCGGCCCGAGGTCGAGGGGCCGGTGCCGACGGTGCTGTTCTTCCACGGCGGCGGCTTCGTGATCGGCTCGCTCGACACCCACGACAACGTCTGCCGCCGGCTGTGCGTCGACACCTCCTCGGTGGTCGTCGCGGTGGACTATCGGATGGCGCCCGAGCACCCGTTCCCGGCTGCCTATCAGGACGCGATCGCCGCTGCTGAGTTCGTCGCCGCCAATCTCGACTCCTTCGGCGGCTCCACCGTTCTGGGCGTGGCCGGCGACTCGGCCGGCGGCAACCTGTCCGCCATCGTCGCCGCCGAGGTCCCGGGCGTCGCGGCGCAGCTGCTGATCTATCCCGCGGTCGACATGCTCGGTTCCTATGACTCGCGGACCTCGAACGCCGAGGGCTACTTCCTCGACATGGCGACGATGACCTGGTTCTTCATGCAGTACGCCGCCGGGGCGTCGCTGGACGCTGACGACGTACGCCACTCACCGTTGCGTGGCATCCGGCCGGGACTGCCGCCGGCGGTGGTGGTCACCGCGGAGTTCGACCCGCTGCGCGACGAGGGCCTGGCCCATGCCGAGGCGCTGGCCGCGGCCGGCGTACCGGTGGATTCCGTGCATTGCCCCGGCCTGATCCACGGGTTCGTGGACATGGGCACCTTCTCGCCGGCGGCGGCCGAGGCGATCACCGACATGAACCGTCGCTTCGGCGCACTGCTTCGCTGAACGCCGTATCGTGACGGCCATGAAGACCAAGCTGAACTGCCCCTGCGGCGAATACATCCAGGGTGAGAACGAGGACGACCTCGTCGAGAAGACCCAGGCCCACCTCGCGGCAGACCACCCGGGGATGGAATACGGACGCGACGAGATCCTGTTCATCGCCCGCTGACCTCCGCCGCGCGCACCAAGTACGGCGGTTCGTGGCTCAATCCGGACTGTCGTGCCTGCGATCTCCGGCTGTGGTGTTGAACTGCCGTAGTTGCGGACCTGTGGATGACCGTTCGCGCGCGGGGCTGCGTCGCCGCAGACTCCCGTCATGGATGCGCAGCAGGCACTGACCCAGCTCGGTGGGATCGCCGACAGCCGTGCGCTGCGCAGGATGGTCACTCACCGGAAAATCAAGAACGCCGTGCGCGCCGGGGAGATTACTCGTCTCTCCCGGGGTCGCTACACGCTGCCCGTCGTCGACGAGGCGTGGCAGGCAGCCGCGCGGGTCAACGGGGTCGTCTCACACCTGAGCGCGGCGATGCTCTGGGGCCTGAAGGTCAAGTCTCCGCCGGCTTTGCCCACGGTTACGGTCCCTCGCGGACGCAAGCTCTCACCGCAGCGCGGCGCTGGTGTCGACGTTCACTACGCGGGGGTGGCCGCGGAGGAGGCCAGCGCCCGGATCACGTCGGTCCCGCGCACGGTCATCGACTGCGCGCGGGCGCTGCCGTTTGACGCTGCCCTTGCCGTCGCCGACTCGGCGCTGCGCCAGGGCAAGGTCACCCGGACGCAACTCCTTGCCGCGGCGGAGGCATCGCCGCGGAGCGGTCGATCGAAGGCAGTCCGAGTTGCCCGGGAGGCCGACCGGCGTGCGGCGAACCCGTTCGAGTCCGTGCTGCGCGCCATTGCGCTGGACCGTGGGGTCCGGCTCGAGCCGCAGTTGCGTTGCCACGAGTTCATCTGCGCAGATCTGGGGAGCAACGACCTGCGTCTGGCTCTGGAGGCGGAGTCGTGGGCCTATCACGGTGACCGGCAGCCCTTCGACAACGACGTACGTCGCTACACGACCCTGACGCTGGAGCGCTGGATCGTGCTCCGGTTCCTGTGGAACGACGTGATGCATCGTCAGCAAGAAGTCGGGGACATCATCGTCGCCGTCGCCGAATGGTGTGCCGAAATACGGCAGTTCGAACGTCGAGCCTCCTGACCCGGGCGCGACGACGCGTCTGCGTCACCCGAACTGCCGTGGTTGGCGACGCAAGAGGGCGGCGTACCGCTGAACTGCATGTCCAACGGTACGCCGCCCTCATACGTGGAGCTTCAGGTCAGCGCGGCGCCATCCGCAGCGCGCCGTCCATCCGGACGACCTCACCGTTGAGGTAGTCGTGGGTGATCAGGAAGAGCGCGAGCTGCGCATATTCCTCCGGGCGGCCCAGGCGCTGCGGGAAGGGGATGCCGGCAGCCAGTTGCTTGCGGAACTCCTCGGCGACGGTGGCGAGCATCGGGGTCTCGACGATGCCGGGGGCAATCGTGTTCACCCGGATGCCATATTGCGCGAGGTCGCGCGCGGCCGGCAGGTTGAGGCCGACGATGCCGCCCTTTGACGACGAGTACGCCGCCTGCCCGATCTGGCCCTCGTAGGCCGCGACCGAGGCGGTGTTGATGATGACGCCACGGGCGTTGTGCTCCAGCGCCTCGGTCTCGGCGATCTTCTCCGACGCCAGTGCCAACACGTTGAACGAGCCGATCAGGTTGACCTGGACGATCTTGGCGTAGAGCGCGAGGTCGTGGACGCCCTTCTTCGACAGGATCCGCGAAGACGGGCCGATGCCGGCGCAGTTGACGACGATGCGCAGCGGGGCGGTCGGGTCGGCGGCGGCCTGGTTGACGGCGTCGGCGACCTGCTCGGGGTCGGTCACGTCGACCGGGACGTAGGTGAGGCCCTTGACCTCGGGTGCGCCCTCGATCGACGAGGGCAGGTCGAAGCCATAGACCTGGGCGCCCTGGGCGGCCAGCTCGGCGGCGGTGGCCGCGCCGAGGCCCGAGGCTGCTCCGGTGACGATTGCTGCGGTGTTCTCGACCTGCATCAGTTGCTCTCCTTGATGATTCCGTTGTTGTCGCCTGCCAGCGCGCGGCTGATCACCATCCGCTGGATCTGGTTCGTGCCCTCGAAGATCTGCATGACCTTCGCTTCGCGCATGAAGCGCTCGACCGGGAAGTCGCGGGTGTAGCCATAGCCGCCGAGCACCTGCACGGCGTCGGTGGTCACCTTCATCGCGTTGTCGGTGGCCACCATCTTCGCAATGGATGCCTCGCGACCGAACGGCTCGCCCCGGTCCTTGAGACGGGCGGCGTGCAGGACCATCGCCCGCGACGACTGGATCGCGGCCTCCATGTCGGCCAGCACGAACGCCAGGCCCTGGTGGTCGATGATCTTCTTGCCGAACGTCTCGCGGGTCTTGGCATAGGCGACCGCGTGGTCCAGGGCGCCCTGGGCGAGTCCGGTGGCGACGGCGGCGATGCCGAGTCGGCCCGAGTCGAGGCCGGCCAGGGCGATCTTGAGTCCGTCACCCTCGGCGCCGAGTCGACGCTCGACCGGGATGCGTACGTCGTCCAGGCGCATCGTGGTCGTGTGCGAACCGGTCAGGCCCATCTTTTTCTCCGGCGGGTCCGAGACGAGTCCGGGTGTGTCGGCGGGGATCAGGAAGCAGGAGATGCCGTTGCGGTCGTCCGAGGTGCGCGCCATCAGCTTGTAGAAGTCGGCGTTGCCGCCGTGCGTGGTCCACGCCTTCGCGCCGTTGAGGACATATTCGTCACCGACGCGCTTGGCGGTGGTCCGCATGGCGGCGGGATCCGAGCCGGCGTGTGCCTCGGAGAGGCAGTAGGCGCCGAGCAGTTCGCCGCCGAGCATGTCGGGGAGCCACTTCTGCTTCTGCTCCTCGGTGCCGTGCTCGAACAGACCGAAGCAGGAGAGTGCGTGCACGGAGACGCCGACGCCGACGCTCGACCAGACCGCCGCGATCTCCTCGAGCACCTGGAGATAGACCTCGTAGGGCTGACCGCCGCCACCGAACTCCTCCGGATAGGGCAGGCCGAGCAGGCCGGTGCGGCCCAGGAGGGTGAAGACGTCCCGCGGGAAGGCCTCGGTCGCCTCGGCCTCAGCGACGCGCGGAAGGAGCTCGCGGGTGGCGAGGTCGCGGACCAGCTTGAGCAGGTCGGCGGCTTCCTCGGTGGGCAGGATGCGGCGGGCGGTCATCGAATTCACTCCCGGTGGTTCATGGATTGATACGCAAGTCCAGCCTAGCGTACTGTTTTCAGTATCGTAAGGTCCCGACACCGTGACACCGCTCGACGAGAGGCACACCGATGACCCCCGACGCCCGCCCCGAAGTCCGCGTGGCCGAACTGCTCGCCACCTTCGATGCCGCCGACGTCGACCTCGGCGCACTGCTCTGCGACGACCACCCCGCTGACGGCGTCGCGTTCACCGTGGTCCAGCCCGACCTGACCCGTGTCGACATCAGCTATGGCGACCTCTCCGAGCGCTCGCGCAGGTTCGCGGCCTTCCTGGCCGCCGAGGGTGTGCGGCCCGGGGACCGGGTGGCAACGCTGATGGGCAAGTCGGCGGACCTGGCAGGCGTGGTCATGGGCATCTGGCGCGCGGGTGCCGTTCACGTGCCGCTGTTCACCGCCTTCGCCCCGCCGGCGATCGGGTTGCGCCTGGGCGGCAGTGAGGCGAAGTTCGTCGTCGCCGATGCCGACCAGGTCACCAAGCTCGCCCCCGGCGAGGACCTCCCCGAGAACCCAGCCTGGCAAGTCCTGGTCGCCGGCCAAGGCGCGACCGCGGGCCGCACGCTGAGCGACGTACTCGCCCAGGCAGACCCCGAGGCCGCGCCGCAGGTGAGCGTGCCCGGCTCGGCCGAACTCATCCGGCTCTTCACCTCCGGGACCACGGGCACGCCGAAGGGCGTCCCGATCCCGGTCAAGGCGCTGGCCACGTTCGTGGTCTATCTCGAATATGGCCTCGATGTCACCGCCGAGGACGTCTACTGGAATGCGGCCGACCCGGGTTGGGCCTACGGCCTCTACTACGGCATCGCCGCGCCGCTGGCCGCCGGGCGCCGCAACGTCCTGCTGCAGGCGAAGTTCACCCCGGAGACCACGTGGAAGGTGATCCAGGAGCTCGGCGTCACCAACCTCGCCGCGGCGCCGACCGTCTTCCGCTCGCTTCGCAGCGCCGAGACGCCGGCGCCCGAGGGTCTCGAGCTGCGCCGGATCTCCAGTGCTGGCGAGCCGCTGAACCCCGACGTCGTGAACTGGGGCGCCGACGTGCTGGGCGCGCCGATCCACGACACCTATGGCCAGACCGAGCTCGGCATGTCCATCGTCAATGGCTGGCACCCCGACGTCGCCGGCGAGATGCGGCACGGGTCGATGGGTCGGGCAATGCCCGGGTGGACCGCGACCGTGCTGAAGGACGACGCGGACGAGGTCGCTGCTCCCGGTGAGCTCGGCCGCGTGGTCATTGACCTGGCGAACAGCCCGCTGATGTGGTTCACCGGTTATGTCGACGCTCCGGAGAAGACCGCCGAGAGGTTCAGCGCCGACGGCCGCTGGTACTACACCGGTGATGCCGGGACGATGGATGAGGACGGCTATCTCTTCTTCTCCGCCCGCGATGACGACGTAATCATCATGGCTGGCTACCGGATCGGCCCGTTCGAGGTCGAGAGTGTGCTGGTCGGCGACACGCGGGTCCAGGAGGCCGCCGTGGTCGGAGTCCCCGACGAGTTGCGCGGCGAGGTGCTCGAGGCATTCGTCGTGCTCGCACCCGGTCAGGAGGGCGGTCCCGAGCTGGTCGAGTCGCTGAAGCAGCGCGTGAAGACCAAGCTCGCCGCGCACGCCTACCCGCGCCAGGTGCACATCATCGGCGAGCTGCCCAAGACCCCCTCGGGCAAGATCCAGCGGTTCCAGCTCCGCTCGCAGCGGGCTGCCGAGGTGGCTGCGAACCCCTCATGAGTGCATCGGGCGTACGACGTCCGGGTGCGGCCGGCATGGCGCGCATGGCCGGCGCGAGCAGACGACGGCGTACGGCCAGGCAGGCTGATCTCCTGGCCCGCCTCGTGGACCTGCTCGCGGCGGAGGGGTTCGCGGAGTTCACCCTCGACGACCTGGCCGCCCGGCTGCGGTGCTCCAAGACGACGCTCTATGCGCTGGCCCCATCGAAGCCCGAGCTCGTGGTCGCGGCAACGCGGGAGTTCTTCCGGGTGGCAACCGCTGCGGTCGAGGACGGCATCGCGGACGAGTCGGACCCGGCGCATCGCGTGGTGGCCTACCTGCGTGGGGTCGGTGTCGCGTTGACTCCGTTGTCCCGAGCGTTCATGGATGACCTCGCCCGGTTCGCACCAGCCCGCGAGGTCTATGAGCTGAACACCGGGTACGCCGCCGCGCGGATCCGCACCCTGATCGGTGCCGGCATCGCGGCCGGTGCGCTGCGCGAGGTCAACGCCGACTTCGTGGCCGAAATGGTCGCTGCGACGATGTTCGAGATCCAGCGCGGTGAGATGTTCGCGCGGCTTGAGCTGTCGGATGCGCAGGCGTATGCGGAGTTGGCGCGGTTCGTCACCGACGCGCTCGCGCTCTGAGTCCCCGACCCCTCGCGGAGTGTCGCTCTGACCCTCGCCGACCCGTCGCAGACTTTCATTCGGCGCAATCGCGGCGACGCCCGGTGTGTCCAGGACGCGTAGTTGATCACGTGGTCGACCACGTAGTTGTGCGGATCCGTACACACACTCCTCCGGGACATTGTGATGTGCGTCATACGTCACGCACCGGGCCCTACGCCCGGAGGAGAAAGGGCCACCCATGACCGCCGTACTCAATGAACCCACCACCTCCCCCAAGGTCGAGGACAGGACTCACCTCGAGCGCGCCAAGGCCGTCGCCGAGATCGTCGAGGCCGAGGCCAACGCCATCGAGGAAGGCGCAACGATCACCAAGCCCGTCTATGACGCGCTCGTCGAGAACCGCCTCTTCTGGATGGCCGTACCCAAGGAGCTTAACGGCATGGGCCTCGGCCTGGTCGAGAGCTTCGAGGTCATCGAGGAGCTCTCCCGCGCCGACGGTTCGACCGGGTGGGCGTTCATGGCCAACAGCCTGAGCACCTCCCTGGCCGCGGGCTTCCTCGCCCCCCAGGGCCAACAGGACCTCTTCGCCCACGACGTCCCGGGCATCACCGCCGGGATGATCCTCCCGACCGGATCGGGCAGGAAGGTCGAGGGCGGGTACGTCGTCACCGGCAACTATCAGTTCGCCTCCGGGTCCGCGCACGCATCGTGGATCGGGGCAGGGTTCGTGGTGAGCGACGAGGAGGGCAACCCGCTGACGACCCCGGAGGGCGGCCCGGTCTGCCGCACCGCCTTCGTCCCCCGCGACGAGGCGGAGTTCCGCGGCAACTGGAACGTGTGGGGCTTGGTCGGCACCGGCTCCTATGACTATGGACTCACCGAGGTGTTCATCCCCGAGGAGCACTGCTTCGACACGTTCACGACCGAGGCAGTCCGCTCCGAGCCGCTGTTCCGGTTCGGGCTGCTCGGCATCGGTGTCGGTGGCCACGCTCCGGTCGCCCTCGGCATCGCCCGCCGTGCCCTCGACGAGATCGTCAAGGTCGCCACAGTCAAGGGTCGTGTCGGCTACCCAACCGTCATCGCCGACTCGGAGATCTTCAAGCTCGAATTCGCCAAGACCGAGGCGCTCTATCGCGCCGCTCGCGCGTATGTCTATGAGGTGCACCGCGAGGCCGAGGACTGGGTCAACGCCGGCAACCCCCTGACCGAACTGCACAACGCCCGCCTGCGCCAGTCGATCACCTGGGTCCAGGAGGTCACCGCGACCGTCACCAACTTCGCGCACCGCTGGGGAGGCAGCCAGTCCTTCCGCAACCCGACCGCTCTGGGTCGGGCCACCCGCGACGCCGCGGTGGCGACGCAGCACCTGCTCGTCGACCCGATGTCGATGGTCGACGCTGCCGGCGCGATCATGGGCGAGTACGGCAACGGCCGCAGCTGACGCGCGAAGTGTCGATCCTTGCGCCTCGAGAGCTCAGTTGTTGATGAGCGAGAGCGCAAGGATCGACACCTCAGGCATCAACAGGTGACACTTCGCGCATCAAGAACTGACAGCTCGTGGTCAGGTGAGGGTGCCCGGGATCTGGGTGCGGCTGGTCAGGCACAGCTTCTGCAGCACGTGCTCGACATGCCCCTCGATGGTCCGGGGTGAGAGCACCAGCCTCGCCGCGATCTCCTTGTTGGACAGGCCCTTGGCGACCAGCCCGGCCACCTCCCTCTCTCGGGGTGTGAGCATCGCGAGGGTGTCGGCCACGGCCGCCGACTCGGGCAGCACGACGCTCTCGTCCAGCGCGAAGGCGATCACGTCCGAGACCGACATCGCTGCACCCTCGGCGTGCAGCTCGTCGTAGCGGTCTGCGCCGAGCTGTTCCCTGGCCAGTGACGAATAGCGCTCGCGTACGTCGACCCAGTGGTGGGAGCCGTAGAGCTGTCGGCCGAACGCGCCCCACAGGTTCGAGGCAGAACCGACCAGGAGGGCCGCTCGCTCCGTCTCCCCGAGAACCGCCTCGGTCCAGCCGAGCAGGTCGATGATCAGCGTCGCTCCGATTTCGTCGTCGAAGTCGCGGATCAGGGTGAGACCACCCAGCGCCATCTGGTGCGCGCGCTCGGCGTCCCCGTTGAGCAGCTCGACTGCGCCGAGCCCGAAGTCGGCGTAGGCCTTGAACCACCGCTCACCTGTGGCGCCGGAGCGCTCGTGCACCTCGCGGTAGTGCTGCTCGGACAACTCGGCCTGGCCTGTGAAGGCATAGAGCATGCCCAGGTGTACGTCGAGTGCCGAGCGCAGCCCGCCGCGTGGTTCGTTGGCCCGGTAGCGGGAGAGCGCCTCGAGAAGCAAGGGTTCCGCGGCGGGGAAGTCCCCGGCGAAGTACTCGCGCAGGCCCCGGGTGTGTTCGACGAAGTCAGCAGTCGCCGCATCGCCGGTGAGGGCTGCGATGCGCTCAGCCTCGGTCAGTGACGCGCCCGCACCGTCACGATCTCCCTGCAGGGTCTGGACCAGGGCCAGGGTGGCCAGTGCCTGGCCACGCACCTCGGAGTCCGCGTCCACGCGCTCGACGGCGCGGTCCAGCCAGAGTCGATGCTCGCGCACGGACGCGCCACCGGCCCACAGGAACCATGGCTCGGCGACCACCTGGGCAGCGGTGCGGCGTACGTCCTGGCAGGTCGACTCGTCGAGCGCCCAGTGCAGCGCCTTGCGCACGTTGGCACGGTTGGCGCGGAACCAGCCGTTGATGCGGCGCTGATCCGGGCCGGGCCACGCGACGACGAGCTCACGCACCTTGGCCAGGGTCCAGGCGAGCAGGCGTTCATGGAGGCCATCGAGCGCGTCCTCGCTCAGGTGGCTCTGGCCGTACTCGCGGATCGTCTCGAGCATCCGGAACCGGACCGAGGACTCGTGCTCCTCGCGCAGCAGAATCGACTTGCTTACCAGCGCCATGATCGCGTCGAGGATCCGCGGGGAGGTCAGTTCGTCGTTCGCGCAGATCTCCTCGGCCATGGCCAGGTCGAAGCCACCGGCGAAGACCGAGGCCCGGGACCAGAGAAGCTGCTGCTCCGCGGTGCAGTGGTCGTGGCTCCAGTCCAGAGTCGCGATCAGGCTCTGGTGTCGGGAAGGTGCGGCCCGGTTGCCCGTGGTCAGGAGGTCGAGGCGGTGGTCGAGCCGGTCGGCGAGCTCGGAGACCGAGAGCACCGGGAGCCGGGCGCAGGCCAGCTCGATGGCCAGGGGTAGTCCGTCCAGGCGCTCGCAGACACGGCGTACTGCTTCCCGATTGGAGTCGTCAATCCGGAACCCGCTCAGCACCGCGTCCGCGCGGCTCTCGAACAGGGCCGTCGCGGAGTCGAGTGGGTCATGACCGGGGGCGTCCGTGTCGGGCATCGGGAGCGAGCCGAGTGGGAGGACGAACTCTTCCGGAAGAGCCAGGACCTCCCTGCTGGTGACGATGATCGCCAATCCGGTGGTGGCCTGCAGCAGGGTGTGGACCAGGCCTGCCACGGCGTCGACGAGGTGCTCGCAGTTGTCGAGTACGAGCAGCATGCGTCGATCGCCAAGGTGGTCGATGAGGGCGGCCTCGGCGGTGGCGCCCTGCTGGTCCCGACCTGCGAGGTTGAGACCTTCGAGCACGGTCTGTGCGATCAGTTCGGGGCTGCGCAGAGAAGCGAGTTCGACGAAGCGGACGCCGTCACTGAAGGCGCGGCGTACCTCTTGGGCGGTGTGTGTCGCCAGACGCGTCTTGCCCATGCCGCCGGGACCGGTGATGGTGACCAACCGGTGCTCTCCGAGCAGTCCGCGCAACCGCGCGATCTCGGGGCGGCGGCCGATGAAGGTCGTGGAGAAGTGGGGCAGCGTCGGAGTGCCCGGCGCGGTCAGCTGGCGACCTTGTGCCGGATCCGGGAGTACGTCGGCCGCCAGCTCCTCGCGGGCGCGGGCCACCGCACGGGCCAGTGTCGAGGATGCGTGCTCCCAGCCAATGGTGTCCTTGATCGCCTGGACGGTGATCTCCGGATCCGTGCTGAGGAGTTCCTTGATGGAATCGGAATGGGCGTCGTAGAGGGTGCTCCGGGTGCCGCGGCGGTCATCGGGAGGAGCGGAGAGTTGGAGCGCGCGGCGAATTGTGTTGCGCGAAAAGCCGGTGCGACGGGATATTCCCTTGATGGTCTCTCCGGACGCGTGAAGCGTGCGAATTCGCTCCCACTCGTCTGAATTCATTCTAGGACTCCTGTACGCGCATAAATCACCATGATCTGGATCACTATTGGGTACGGGTCCGGCGTTGTCAATCAAGGGGGTCAACTTCGGTACTGGGGTGTCACGCCGTTCGTCGGATGTGACTCCGAGCCGTTGTTCTGCCGCTGATTCGAGTCTGTCGAGGGGGTCAACGACATCGCGTGGTCGACCACGTGGTTGCCCGGTTCAAGCATCGAACAGGGTCGGGCAAAGTGGCCTGTGTCACGTCAGGTGGCGGAGGTCAAGAAGAATCCAATTCAACGCAGAACGCCTATTTCGCTGACGACGGTTCTTTCAATTCTTTTGAGGAGATCAATCATGGCCAGCAGTAATATCGACGCCCTGAAGAATGCATTCGCTGCCGCAGACGCCGGTGACGCCGGTCCGTTGGTTGCGCTCTATGACGACAACCTCTCCTGGGCCGGCTTCACCCTCGAGGGCACCCAGACGGTCTACACCAAGGGCTCGTTCCTCGAGGCCTTCGGCGTGCTCGCCAAGCTTGATGAGTCGGCCAACGAGGTGCTGGAGGCGACCGAGACCCCGGAGGGCATCGTGACCGCCACCCTGCGTCTCTACCGGCGCCTCGGGGACAAGTCCCTGGACGTGCAGGGCGTCTTCACCCACCGCTTCGTCGACGGCAAGGTCACTCACGGCTCGGATGTCGTGCCGGCGGAGTTCGAGAAGTTCTGGGCCGAGACCGGTCTGTCTGCCTGACCCCTGTCTCCTCGGGCCTGTCGGCGGCCGCTGACTGGCCCGGGGCCTCCACCCCACCCACCAGATCACCCTTCGGAGATCGAGATGACACTCATGGCCACCCCGCGCAGCGCTACCTCGGCTGCCCTCGGTCGAGCAGTCCGCCCCACGCACTCGACCATGCAATGCACCCCCTTCCGTGATGTCATGGCCCACATGGCCGCGCCGGTCTCGGTGATCACCGCCGCCCGGGATGGCGTCGGCAGCGGCGCGACGGTGAGTGCGTTGATGTCGCTCTCGATGACCCCCGAGATGCTGGTGGTGGCGCTGGACCGCACCTCGGCGACACTCGAGGTGATCCGCAACTCGCGTCGCTTCGGCGTGAACATCCTGGCCGTCGACCAGCTGGATCTCGCCATGCACTTCGCCTCGAAGGTGCCGGAGAAGTTCGCCGACCTGGCCTGGCACCTCGAGTCCGGCGTCCCTCGTCTGGCCGGTGTCTCCGGGTGGGTCCGCTGCACCGTCGAGCGGATCCAGCCTGGCGGCGACCACGTGCTCGTCTCAGGCCTCGTCGAGACCGCGCACCACGACCCCGCGCAGTCGCCGATGACCTATCACGGGCGGACCTTCGGCACCCACGCACCGCGGTGACCAGCGTGCACGGGGTCGGTCTCCCCGAGGACGTGGTGGCCGCTCGGCAGCAACGCCTCGGCGACCTGCCACGCCGGGCAGCACGGCGTACGCCGTCAAGGCTGGCGCTCGTCGACGGCCCGGTGCGGCTGAGCTTCGCCGAACTCGACGAATACGTCGACCGCGTGTCCAGCGCGATGGCCGGGGTCGGCCTGGGTCGGGGCGATGTCCTCGCGCTGCTCAGCCACAACTGCTGGCAGTTCCCGGTGATCGCGTTCGCCGCGGCCCGTCGCGGGATCGTCCTGGTGCCGGTGAACTTCATGCTCGGTGCCGAGGAGATCGGCTACATCCTCGAGCACAGTGGCGCTGTCGCCCTGGTGGCGGAGGATGCGTTGGTGCCGGTCGCCCAGGAGGCGCTCTCACCGATCGCGTTGTCGCAGCAGGTTCGGGTGCGGGTGCGCCTCGACCTCGATCCCGGCGTGCCCCTCGTGGGCGCCTGGCATCCGGCGGCGACCTGGCTTGACCACGACGCGACCGGGTTGCCTGACGTGGAGCTGGCCGACGACGAACCGATCCGGATCATGTACACCTCCGGCACGGAGTCCCGGCCCAAGGGCGCCCTGCTGAGCAGTCGGTCGTTGATGTGGCAATACACCAGCTGCATCTCCACGGGCGGGATGGAGTCCTCGGACGTGGAGCTGCACTCGATGCCCCTTTATCACTGCGCCCAGCTCGACAATTTCCTCTCCACCGACATCTATCTGGGCGCTACGAGCGTGATCCTGCGTCGACCCGACCCGACGGTGATCCTCGAGACCATCGAGCGCGAGCGGATCACCAACCTGTTCCTGCCCCCGACGGTGTGGATCAGTCTGCTGGCCGCGCCCACGTTCGCAACGACGGACCTCTCCAGCCTGCGCAAGGGCTACTACGGTGCCTCGGCGATGCCGCGCGAGGTCCTGCGTGAGCTGACCTCCCGGGCGCCGGACCTGCGTCTGTGGAACTTCTATGGCCAGACCGAGATGGCGTCCCTGGCCACGGCCCTGCCGCCGGAGGAGCAGTTCACCCATGGTGGGTCGGCCGGATTTCCGGCGCTCAACGTAGAGACCCGCATCGTTGACGACGAGGATCGGGACGTCCCCGCAGGTGAGGTGGGGGAGATCGTCCACCGCAGCCCGCATCTGGTGCTCGGCTATCTCAACGACCCCGAGAAGACCGCCGAGGCATTCCGCGGGGGCTGGTTCCACTCGGGCGACCTGGGGTACGTCGACCCCGACGGCCGGCTCTATGTGGTGGACCGCAAGAAGGACATGATCAAGTCGGGTGGCGAGAATGTGTCGAGCCGAGAGGTCGAGGAGGTCCTCTTCGAGCATCCCGACGTTGCCGAGGTGGCGGTCTTCGGTGTCGATCACCCGCGGTGGGTCGAGGCGGTCACCGCTGCGGTGGTGCCGCGTCCGGGCGCCACGTTGGAGCCGGATGATCTGATCGGCTTCGCCCGCGGGCGATTGGCCGGCTTCAAGTGCCCGAAGTACGTCGTGGTCCTCGACGCGCTGCCGAAGAACCCCAGCGGCAAGATCCTCAAGCGGGACCTGCGGGAGGAGCATCGCGCGTTGGTGTGAGCCTCTTTGTGCGCGCGTCGGAGGAATGGAATGGGGGCCGTCGGGGTTGTCGACGTCGTGAACCTCCAGGACTCCCGCCGCATCTCTATCCTGCTGGGCGTCCTGTTCGGCCTCACCGGCATGGGTTCCGCCTCGGCGGCCATCGCCGTACCGCTTCTTGCCGAGGACCTGGAGACCACTGTCGGTCTGGGCACCTGGACGATCACCCTCTATGCCTTGATGCTCGCCGTGGCGACGCCGATCTATGGCCGGGTCGCAGACCTGGTCGGGGTGCGGCTGCCGCTGATGGTCGGCGTCGGACTGATGACCGCCGGTGCCGTGCTCTCCGCGGCCGCCCCCAGCTTCGAAGCCCTGCTGGTCGCTCGGGTGATCCAGGGTGCCGGAGCAGCCGCAATCCCGACCCTCGGTGTCACGGTGCTCTCGGCCCGCTATGACGGGCCGGTGCGTGGGCTTGCGCTCGGCCGCCTGGCCGGTGTCGCGGCCGCGTTGTCCTGTCTCGGCCCGCTGCTCGGCGGCCTCGTCGAGGCACAGCTCGGGTGGCGCGCGGTGATGGCGTTGCCGATCTTCGGCCTGCTGATCCTGCCGTTCGTGTGGCGTGCGCTGCACGGGGGCGGCACGCGAGCGAAGCTCGACATCGTCGGTGCGGTGCTGGTCGCGGGGACCTCGGCCGGACTGGTGCTGCTGATCCAGTCACCGTCGACCGGGTGGATCGTGGCCCTGGCCGGTGTCCTGCTGCTGGTGCTGGGCGTGCCGGCGGTGACGATGCAGGTACGTCGTCGCCCACAGGGCTTCCTGCCGCACGAGGTGATCACGAACTCCGTGGTGATCCGCAGTGCGATCGCCGCCGCCGCCGTGCCAGCTGCCTGGTTCGGCATCCTGATCGCGGTGCCGGCCGTGATGATCGGTCACGGTTGGGAGGCTTGGGAGGTGGGCCTGCTGCTGGCGCCGAGCGCCGTGGTCGGCCTCGTCGTACCGCGGATCGCGGGACCGTTCCTCAATAAGTACGGCGCCGCGCGCGCCCTCGCATTCGCCGGGGTGAACGCCGCGGTGTCGATGCTGGTCGCTTCGATTGGCGCCGAGAACGAGTCCGCCTGGGCCCTGGCCGTGGCCGTGCTCTTCACGACGATCTCGTTCGGTGTCGGTCAGCCGGCGCTGATGGCGTCCGTCGGTGACGCGGTCCACGTGGACGTGCGCGGAGTTGCCCTCGGTGTCGCGACCCTGCTGTTCCTGGTCGGCGGGTCCGTCGGATCGGCGGTCGTCGGCGGGCTGGGCGATGTCTACGGGATGCCGCGTTCGCTGCTTGTCCTGGCGGTGCTGCCGGTGCTCGGGATCGTGGCGCTGGTGCCGATGTTGAGGTCTGCGGCGCCTGCCGTGCGCTGATGTCCCCCGCGCTGACCCGTCGTTTGCGCGCTGACCCGCCGTTTGCGCGTCGACCCGTCGCTTGTTCACCTTCTGACCGAAGCCGACCCGTCGCTTGTTCACGTTCTGAAGCCATCAGAATGTGAATTGACGACGGGTCGGCGGGGGTCAGGATGTGAATTCACGACGGGTCAGCGTCAGGTCGGCCGCGTCGCTCAGGTCATGTGCTGGTCGCGGGGGATCTCGATGAAGGTGGCCTGGGCCTCGGCGGTCCGCTGGCCGGCGTGCGCAATCCACGACTCGGCGGTCGTCTTGCGGCCGGTCTGGTCGAGGATCCGGGCATGCAGCTCCAAGGGTTGCCGCAGCGGTGTCCTGTTGAGGTAGCGCACGGTGAGCGTCCCCGTGACGGAGGGTTTCAGGGTTGCCTGGACCAGGAGTCCGAACAGTGAGTCGAAGAGCCAGCTGATCGTTCCTCCGTGGACCGAGTCGGGAGGACCCTCGAACAGTGGGCCCAGGGCGACGGTGCCGCGGAGCGCGTCCCCTTCGAACGTGACCTCGAGCGGGACCGCGGCAGGGTTGCTCGCGGCATAGGTGAAGGCTTGGCCGGTCGCCCGTGCCACGGAAGGCTCCTCATAGGAGAGCCGATCGACCCGCTGGGTGGAGTGCTGGGACAGCACCCGGCTGGCCTCGTCAACGAGGGTTCGCGCCCTGTCCAGCTCAGCACCGGTCACGGTCGTCAGGCCGGTGCACAGCATGAGCTCACGCACTGCCTCGGCGAGTTCACGCTGGTCGGCTCCAGTGATGTCGCGCGGGTCCCGGCTCGGTTCCAGCATGCGCGATCACGCACCCGTGGGCGTCGTGGGACCCATCTCAGAGCGCTCCGATGGCCACGACCTCGACGAGCGCACCGGGCACCGTCAGACCGGTGACCCCGACGATCGTGGTGGGCACTGCGGGCAGTCCCGACTCACGCGAGGCGCGACCCATGCCCCGGTAGACCTGCGGTGCGAGGTCCGGAGTGAGCCCCACGACGAAGAGCTGGAGGTGCACGATGGCTGTCGCCGATCCGCCGGCGCCCTCGACTGCCCGGATCGCGTTCAGCACGGCCACCCTGGCCTGCTCGATCAGCTCGACGCCCTCTGCCGTGGCCTCTGCTCCGACGCCAGCGTTATCGGCAGCGCCATCGGCAGCGTCATCGGCGGGGGCGCTCTCGGGTGTCCAGGTCTGCCCGGAGGTGTGGATCAGCGTCCCGCGCACCAACGCCGCGTGCCGATAGCCGGCGGGTTCGGGGAGGGCGGGGTGGTCGGCGTACTCGACGGGGTTCACGGGGATCTCCTCGGTCATGGGTGGCAGTGGAAGGTGGCGCCAGCCAAACAATCAACTGTTCGGATCTGGGGTCTTGCAACCTTTCCGCGTCTTCTCGAATTCCTCACTTTACACGAGCGTAAAACGAGATTAGTATCGCCGATCGACAGCGTTGTGACCTGCAACACCGTCGTCTTCCATCCCCTCTCGGGCGGGCCAAGTGAGGAAAAAATGAAACTGTTCAAGACGAAGTTCCAGACCGGGCTCGTTGCTCTCGGCCTGGTCGCAATGGCTGGCCTGGCCGCCTGCGGTGCCGATGAAGGCGAGGTTGTCGCCGACGACGGGTCGGTCACCATCGCGACCATCGCGCCGATGTCAGGCCCCTCGGCCGTCTATGGCGAGAGCCAGGTGGCGATGATCGAGCACCTCTTCGATGAGGCCAATGCCGACGGCGGCGTGGAGATCGCTGGTGAGAAGCACAAGCTCAAGCTGAAGGTCTACAACGACGAGGGCACGCCCCAAGGCGCCCAAGCCGTGGCGCGCGACGCCATGGACGAGGGCCGCAAGTTCGTCATCGGCCCGTTCAACTCCGGGTCGACCTCGGCGATCCAGTCGGAGATGGCCAAGTCGGACGCATTCTGGCTGCTCAACTCGGCCATCGTGGACGGACCGACCAAGAACCCCAACGTCTTCCGCACCGCCGCACGGATCCAGGCCTACAACCAGCCGACGATCGACTATCTCAAGGCCCACCCGGAGATCAAGCGGGTCGCCACGATCACCGACCAGACGCACACCGCGATGATGTCCTCGCAGGACCAGTTCGTGAAGGACATCGAGGCCCTCGGCCGCGAGGTCGTGATCGAGCAGTCGATGAAGCTGGGTGACACCGAGTTCCGTGCGCCCGTCTCCGAGGTCATCAAGTCCGACGTCGACCTCTACGTGCTCCGGGTCAACCCCACGGAGGCCGGCCTGATCACCAAGCAGATGGATGAGCTCGGTGGCACGGTCCAGCTGCAGTGGTCGGCCACGATCACCAACGCCGACACCAAGGTGATGTTCCCCGACACCTCGCTCATGGACGGCGTTCTGCGTGCGGCCCCGGCCACCAGCCTGGACACCCTGATCGTGCAGGGCAACGAGCGCGCCAAGGCCCTCGACGCCGAGCTCGGTGCCAAGTCCGGCGGATACGGCGCGTTCAACCACGACGCGGTCCAGATCCTCTTCAAGGCCTTCGCCAAGGCCGAGGACCCGAGTGTCGAGGCCGTGATCAAGGCGATGACCGAGCTCACCGCGGAAGACGTCGCCGACGTCACTCTGAACACCTATGCCGGCCAGGACGGCGGGCTCGTGTTCAAGGACCGTGAGGTCGACTTCAAGGGCGAGATGGCCGTCTACAAGGACGGCACCGGCTGGATCCTCGCCGACTAGTCCGTCGCAATCCCGGTGTGCCGGCCGCCCCGGACGGATCGGCCGGCACTCGGGCCCCACAACCAAAACCCCGCCACAGCATGGGAGCTGACGTGGACCTCTTTCTCCAACAGTGTGTCAACGGGCTGGTGCTCGGTGGCGCCTACGTCCTGGTCGCGCTGGGCCTCTATCTGATCTTCAGCGCCATGCACATCCCGAACTTCGCTCACGGCGAGATGTTCGCCCTGGGCGCGTTCCTGCAATACATGTTCGTCGCCACCATCGGTCTGCCCTTCTTCGTCGCGATGGTCTGCTCGGTCCTCGTGGTCGGCGCCATCGGGGCCCTGCTCGAGCGGACGGTCTTCCGTCGTCTGCAGAAGATCAGCACGGTCGCGATCCTGGTCGGCTCCCTTGCTCTGGCGATCGTGATCCAGGAGCTCCTCATGCTGATCTGGGGCAAGGACGCCCTGGCAGTCAGGGCTCCGTTCGAGGGCCAGGTGGAGCTCGGACCGGTCGTCATCTCGGCCTACCGCTTCTTCATCATCTGCGCAGTCGTCGTGGTCTCGGTGGTGCTCGGCATCGTCGTGCACAGGACCGTCTATGGCCGTCGGCTCCGCGCCCTGGCCCAGAACCGTGAGGTGGCCAGCCTGACCGGCATCAACACCTCGCTGATCGGAAGCCTCACGTTCGCCGTCGGCTCGGCCCTGGCCGGCCTGGCCGGCGCTCTGCTCGCGCCGACCACCGCGATCCAGCCGCACATGGGCTTCCAGCCGACCCTGATCGCCTTCGTGGTCCTGGTCGTCGTCGGCGCCGGAGGGCGGATGGGCGCGGTCATCGCGGTCGGCTTCCTGATTGCCGTCATCGAGACCCTCGCCGCCGGCTACATCTCCAACACGTCCAGGGGCATCGTCGTCTTCGCCGGCCTCGTGGTCTTCCTCGCCGTCCGCCCCGAGGGCGCCGTCCAGCAGGCATCGAGCACGAAGGTAAGGCTATGAGCACCCCCACCCTGGAGCGTCCGGCCGCGCAGCCCGACGCCACCGCCGCCAGCGGCCGCTGGTCCTGGCTGCGCACCGAGCAGGGCCTGACCCTGCCGATCCGGCTGCTCATCGCGGCCGTGGTCGTCGGCATCGGCTGGACGATCTCGGGCAACGCCACCAGCAGCGACCTGTTCATGCTCACCACCATCGTGGTCTGGGCCCTGGTCGCCACCAGCCTGAACATCATGGTCGGCTTCGTCGGCCAGCTGAACCTCGCCACCGGCTTCTTCTTCGCCCTCGGTGCCTACATCGGAGTCCTCGGCACCGGCAAGTGGGAATGGCCCGGCTGGCTGTCGATGCTCGCCGCGATCGCTCTCTCCGCAGCCCTCGCCGCGATCCTGGGCCTGGTCATCTTCCGCACCAAGGCGCTCTACTTCGCCCTGATCACGTCGGGGATCTCGCTGGTCGCCTACGAGCTCTCGTTCGCGTGGTCGGACCTCACCGGTGGTGCGGCCGGCATCTCGACCGCTGGCCCGCTCTCCGAGGGCGGCATCGCCAGGCCGTTCGATCTGGGCATCGTCTCGCTCGAGGAGCCCGAGGCCTACTTCCGCTTCGGCCTGGTGGCGCTCTGCGTGCTCGTGGTCGCCCTGACCGTCGTCGTACGCCGCCGTGAGGGCGCCTCATGGCGAGCAGTCCGGGAGGACGACGCGCTGGCTGCCTCCATCGGCATCAACGTCGCCCGCCGCAAGCGCGTCGCATTCATCGTCTGCTCCACACTGACCGGTGCGATCGGTGTCTTCTATGGTCACTGGGCCGGCTTCATCACACCCGAGGCGTTCACCTTCGGCGACGCGGCGTTCGCGCCGCTGGCGATGGTGGTCATCGGCGGTGCAGGGACCTTCGCGGGGCCGATCCTGGGTGCGGTGATCGTGGCCGGGTTCCCGGAGCTCTTCCGCGACCTGCGCGACTACTCGCACCTGCTCTATGGCGGGATCCTCCTGCTGGCCATGATGCTCGCCCCCGGTGGGCTGGTCGGCCTGGCCAAGGACGGCGTACGTCGCCTCGCGCGGCGGCGCGGGCAGGAGGGCTCATCGACGCCCGCTCCAGAGGAACCAACGGACCCGGGTGCCCGGCGGGCACCCGCCGGAGAGGATCTCCCATGACCAGCACGACAACCGTGGCCGCACCAGTGCTCTCCACCCACGGGGTGGGAGTGCGGTTCCAGGGACTCAAGGCACTGACCGACGTCACCATCGAGCTCCCCGCGGGGACTGTGACCGGACTGATCGGCCCCAACGGAGCCGGCAAGACCACGCTGGTCAACGTACTCAGCGGGATGATCGCCAACACCGAGGGCGAAGTTCGTCTGCACGGCAAGGCGGTGGCCCGCTGGGGGTTGGGCCGGGCCGCCCGGGCCGGGGTGTCCCGCTCCTTCCAGGCCTCGCGCGTCTTCACCGAGTTCAGCGTCTGGGAGAACGTCCGCCTGGGGCAGATGAACAGCTCCCGCGACGGTGACCCGGCCGAGATCCTCCGCACCGTCGACCTCCTGCACCGCGCCCGGCACCTTGCCGGGGACCTCTCCTTCGGGGAGCTGCGGCGGCTCGGGGTGGCGATCGCGCTGTCGACCTCGCCGGAGGTGCTCCTGCTCGACGAACCCGGTGCCGGACTGACCGGTGGGGACCTGACCCAGCTCCAGACCACCATTCATGCGATCCGCGAGCAGGGCACCACGGTGCTGCTCGTCGACCACAACATGCGGTTCCTGATGAACACCGTCGACCGGGTGATCGTGCTCGAGGGCGGCTGCCTGATCGCACAGGGATCGCCTGCCGAGGTGCAACAGGACCCGGCCGTGATCGCGGCCTACCTGGGAAGCGAGAAGAGCTGATGCTTGACGTGCAGAACCTGACCGTCGGCTATGGCCAGCGGGCGATCCTGAGTGACATCAGCTTCACCGTCGAACCAGGTGAGGTGGTGGCCATCCTCGGCGCGAACGGCGTCGGCAAGAGCACGTTGTTGCGCACGCTCGCGGGCCTCCAGCCCGGCCTGGCCGGCACCGTCGCCCTGGACGGCAGGACGATCACCCGGACCGCCGCGCACAAGCGGGTCGCGCTCGGACTCTGTCTGGTCCCTGAGGGTCAGCAGTCGTTCCCGGCGATGAGTGTGCAGGAGAACCTCTGGCTCGGCGCCTCGCTGCACGCCCGCGGCAGGTCCGAGACCGAGCGCGCCGTGGAGCCGGTGCTCGACCTCTTCCCGAAGCTGGCAGAACGGCGTTCCCAGCTGGCCGGAACGCTCTCCGGCGGCGAGCGGCAGATGCTGGCCATCGGTCGTGCCCTGCTGGCCCGGCCCACGGTGCTGATGCTCGATGAGCCGTCCCACGGTCTGGCCCCGATCATCGTGGAGCAGCTCGGTGAGCGGATCGCGGAGATCGCACGCGAGACCTCGGTGCTGGTGGTCGAGCAGAACCTGGCCGTGCCCGCGCGTGCCGCGACTCGGGTCCTGGTGCTCGACGAGGGGCGGATCACCCGTGAAGGACGCCCTGAGGAGATCCTGCACAACGAGGACGTGATCCACGCCTACCTGGGCGTGTGAACGGCGGCTCGGACGCAACGAAAGGAGGGTACGACGCACCCGGTGCGTCGTACCCTCCTCGCTGTCCAGAGGTGCTGGTCAGGCTTTCAGACCGAGCATGCGCAGGTGGAGCGCGACCAGGTCGTCACCGAGCTCGTCGAACCGGGTCGGGTCCGCGGCGATGAGCTGGGCGAACCGCATGACCAGGCCGTTGACGGCGTCGGCAATCGAGGCCAGCGACGCAGCGGGCGCGGCGCGATCTGCCTTCACCAGCCGGTCCATGAACCGCACGTGAGTGGCGTTGATGCCGCTGTGCAGGGCCTCCCACAGGTCGCTCATCGAGGGATCGCCCAGGCTCTGGTGCTGGATGATCGTGAGCAGGCCGAGGTTGTCGGTGAAGGAACGCAGGTAGTTGAGGTCAGTGAGCCGGATGATCTCATCCGGCGGCAGCTCCTCGGGCACCTTCTGGGCTGAGGCGAACTGTTGCCGCAGTCGCTGCGCGAGCTGACGGAAGATGTCCTCCTTGGAGGAGTAGTAGGCGTAGACCGTGGGGCGAGTGCTGTTGGCCGCCGTGGCGATGTCGGCGATCGTGGCGCGCGCATAGCCCAACTGCGCGAAGACCTGCGCTGCCGAGTTGAGTATGTGCTCGGCGGTCTCCGGGGACGGGCCCTTGAGGGTCGGGGTGCTCATCGTGTCTGGTCCTCCCAGCTGGTCGGGTGGGCGAAGCGCGGTGCCACACCGGCGGTCAGCTCACCATCCTTGTCGATCAGCGAGCCCCTGAAGAGGATATGGGGGTGCCGGGCTGCCTCGTCGAAGTCGAGGACGGGTGTCACGCAGGCGTCGGTGCCGGCGAAGACCTCGGCCCAGTGGTCACGCGCGTGCGCAGCGAAGTGCTCCGCCAGGACCGTGGCCAACTCGGGCCAGGCCTCTCGGTCCATCTGGGCGGGGAGGTCCGCGTCGGAGAGGCCGAGGCCCTGAAGGAGCAATGCATAGAACTGCGGCTCGATCGCGCCGACCGCGACGTGACCGCCGTCGCGGCACTCGTAGGTCCGGTAGAAGGGCGCACCACCGTCGAGGAGGTTAGCCTCCCTGCCGCCCGGTCCCCACGCACCCTGGGTGCGGAGCTCGAGCACCTGCTGGGTGAGCACCGAGGCACCGTCGACCATCGCGGCGTCGACCACCCGACCCCGGCCGGTGGTGGTCCGGGCCCACAGCGCGGAGAGGATCCCCGTGATCAGGAACATGGACCCGCCGCCATAGTCGCCGACGAGGTTGAGCGGCGGGACCGGCCGGTCGGCGGTGCCGATCGCGGCGAGCGCGCCGGTCAGTGACAGGTAGTTGATGTCGTGCCCGGCGGTGTGCGCCAACGGCCCGTCCTGACCCCAGCCGGTCATCCGCGCATAGACCAGGGCCGGGTTGACGGTGAGGCACTCGTCCGGACCGACGCCGAGTCGCTCAGCCACTCCGGGACGGAACCCCTCGATGAGTACGTCGGCCCGGCGCACGCGCTCCAGCAGCTTCTCTCGGCCGGCGTCAGTTTTGAGGTCAAGGGTGACGAAGGTCCGTGCGCGCAGGACGTGGTCGTTGCCCTTGTCCTGATCGCCTGGGCGCACGACCCTGGTGACGGAGGCGCCGAGGTCGGCCAGGATCATCGCGGCGTGCGGGCCGGGCCCGATCCCGGCAAGTTCAACGACGTCAAGGCCGGCGAGCGGGGCGTGCATGGGTCCTCCTGTGAACGCCGGCATGTGCAGGCGAGAAATGTTCGATTGGATAACCTGACGGATTCTACTTTACAGTGATGTAAAGTAGAAAGTAGCGATAGAGCACGTCACCAGACCCCAGCCCGGAGAGGGATTCAGGACAATGCGCGCACTGCCCCCAATATCCGAACGCACGTTCACCCACGCGTTCAAGCGGGCGATGGACGAGGTGCCCGACAAGGCCGCCTACATCGACGCCGATGGTGCCGAGCTGACCTACGCCCAGACGATGGACCGAGCACTGCGTGCCGCCACCGCGTTCGCCGCACTCGGCGTGGAGGAGGAACAGACCGTCGCGTTGATGCTCGACAACTCGGTCGAGTTCATCACCGCCGTCTACGGCCTCGGCCTGACCCGGCGGGTGCAGGTGCCGGTCAACACGGCGTACAAGGGCGACTTCCTGGCGCACATCCTCAATGACTGCGATGCCGAAGTGGTCGTGGTCGAGGCGGAGTACGCCGAGCGCCTCGCCCTGATCGCCGACCAGCTGCCCAAGATCCGGCACGTCGTCGTGCGCGGCGAGGCTCCGCCCTCCCTCGGCCGTTTCGAGACCAGCTCCTTTGCTGCCCTCTTCGACAACCAGCCTGCCGAGCTGGTCGACGCAGCACCCGATGACCTGATGGCGATCATGTACACCTCCGGCACGACGGGTCTCTCCAAGGGCGTCGAGATCAGTCACGCCCACGCCTACTCCTATGCCTCACGTGAGGATGCCGCGCGTCCGGTCGCCGAGGACCGCATCCTCGTGGTTCTTCCGCTCTTCCACCTCGCCGGCCAGTGGTACGGCGCCTACCAGTCGTTGATCGCCCGAGCCACGGCAGTGATCCAGCCCGCCTTCTCGGTCAGCAAGTTCTGGGGCTGGGTCCGCGACTTCAAGATCACCGAGACCGTGATGCTCGGTGCCGTCGCCGAGCTGCTGCAGCAGGCCGAGCCGCGTCCCGACGACGCCGACAACACGCTGTCCTATGCCGTGATGGCGCCGCTGGCCAGCGACCTGGAGACCTTCCGCACGCGGTTCGACGTGCAGCTCGGTGCGGTCTACGGGATGAGCGAGATCGGCGGAGTCATGTTCACCGAGCCCGAGGACGTCGTGCCGGGCGAGGCCGGCATGGCCCGCGATGGCTTCGAGCTGCGCCTGGTCGACAGCGATGGCAACGACGTGCCCAACGGTGCGCACGGTGAACTCCTCGTGCGGCCGGAGGACCCGGCCCTGGTGATGCGCGGCTATCGCGGGCTCCCGGAGAAGACCGCGGAGACCATCGTGGACGGGTGGGTGCACACCGGGGACATCTTCAAGCGAGACGACGAAGGGCACTACTACTTCGTCGACCGCAGCAAGGACGCCCTGCGCCGTCGCGGCGAGAACATCTCGAGCTTCGAGGTGGAGCGGACCGTGAACGCCTATCCGGACATCCTCGAGTGTGCCGTCGTGGCCGCCCCCTCCGACCTGGGTGAGGACGAGATCAAGGCCGTCGTCGTGGTCCGTGAGGGGCACGAGCTCGACTTCATCAAGCTGACCGAGTTCATGGTCGAGCGGATGCCCTACTTCATGGTGCCCCGCTACATCCAGGTGATCGGCGTCCTGCCCAAGACCCCGACCCAGAAGATCCAGAAGCACCTGCTCCGTGACTCCGGTGTGGCCCAGGACGTCTGGGACCGTGAGGCAGCAGGCATCAAGCTCAACCGGCGATCGTAGAAGGAACACCATGTCCACCACCAGGCCCATCACCAAGCTGCTCGTCGCGAACCGCGGTGAGATCGCGGTCCGCATCATCCAGACTGCTGCCGCCCGCGGCATCGAGACGGTCGCCATCGCCCCGACGGACGACCTCGGCTCGGGCCACACCTCGCGTGCGGACCACCTTGTCGAGATCGCCGGCACCGGCCCCGCGGCCTACCTCGACATAGCCCAGGTCGTCGGCGCCGCCACCGCCCAGGGCTGCGACGCGGTGCATCCCGGCTATGGCTTCCTCTCGGAGAGCGCCGAGTTCGCCGAGGCATGTGCCGCCGCCGGACTGGTCTTCGTCGGACCGACCCCGCAGACCCTGCGCGCCTTCGGCGACAAGACCGCCGCTCGCCGGGTTGCCGAGGAGCTGTCGGTGCCGCTGTTGCGCGGGACCACAGGTCCCACCACCCTGAAGCAGGCGACCGACTTCTTCGACGGCCTGGGCGAGGACGCACAGGTGATGGTCAAGGCGATCGCCGGTGGAGGTGGCCGGGGGATGGCCCCGGTCGCCGAACGCAGCGGCCTCGCAACGGCGTACGACCGCTGCTCGTCGGAGGCGAAGAGCGCGTTCGGCAACGGCGACCTCTACGTCGAGGAGTTGCTCGGCGCCGCGCGACACATCGAGGTGCAGATCATCGGCGACGGGCAGGGCGCGGTCTCCCATCTGTGGGACCGGGACTGCAGCGTGCAGCGAAGGCGGCAGAAGATCGTCGAGCTGGCGCCGGCGCAGCTGCCTGCGACCGTCCGCACCGCCCTCCTCGAGAGCGCCGTCCGCATCGGTGAGTCCTTGGACTACCGGGGATTGGGCACCGTCGAGTTCCTGGTCGAGGGGGACCGGTTCGCCTTCCTCGAGGTGAACCCACGCATCCAGGTCGAGCACACGGTCACCGAGGAGATCCTCGGGCTGGACCTCGTCGAGCAGCAGCTGCGGATCGCCGACGGTGCCTCGCTGGGCGAGTTGGGCCTCACCCAGGCCGACATTGCTGAGCCCGGCCGGACCGCGCTGCAGCTGCGAGTCACCACGGACACGCTGACAGCTGACGGATCTGTGGTCTCGGGCTCAGGGACGCTGGTCGCCTTCCAGCCACCCTCGGGACCATCGGTCCGGGTGGACACTCACGCCCACACCGGCATGGTCGGGAACCCGCGCTATGACTCGCTGCTGGCCAAGGTCATCGTCAGCACCCGCAGTGACGACCTGCCCGAGCTGGCAGCACGCGGGAGTCGCGCGCTGCGTGAGTTCGGGCTGGAGGGCGTGAGCACCAACATCCCACTGATCCAGGCGATCCTCGCCCACCCCGAGTTCCTCAAGGGTGCCCCGGACACCAACTTCGTCGAACGGCACCTGGCCGAGCTGCTCGACGCGCCCACTCCGGCGCCGCTGGGCAGGCAGTCTTCGGCGGCCGCAGCGGTGAATTCCTCGGCCTCCGAAGTGCTGATCCCGGACGGCTCGGCCGCGGTGCGGGCCCCCATGGCGGGTGTCGTGGTCTCGGTCGGCGTCGCTGACGGTGACGCGATCGCGCCGGGCGGAACGGTGCTCGTCCTCGAGGCGATGAAGATGGAGCACGTCGTGATCGCCGACGACGGTGGCTCGGTGGACCGGGTGCTGGTCAACGTCGGCGACGTCGTTGACGCGCACCAGGTGCTCGCCGTCGTCGCAGTCTCCGACGACGCGCTCCACGCAGGTGAGGCTGCCGAAGAGCTCGATCTCGACCGGGTACGGCCCGACCTCGCCGAGCTGCTCGAGCGGAAGCGGGTGACCACCGACGAGGCACGGCCCGACGCGGTGGCCAAGCGGCGCAAGGCAGGACGACGTACTGCACGGGAGAACGTCGCCGACCTGTGCGACGACGGAAGCTTCGTCGAGTACGGCGGCCTCCTGCTCGCCGCCCAGCGTCAGCGCCGGACCCTGGACCACCTGGTCGAGAAAACGCCGGCCGACGGTCTGGTCGGTGGCGTCGGAACCGTGTCCGGCCACCAGATGGTGGTGATGTCCTACGACTACACCGTCATGGCCGGAACGCAGGGCTTCTTCAACCACGCGAAGATGCGCCGTCTCTTCGAGCTCGCCCACAAGCAGAAGCTTCCTGTGGTGATGTTCGTCGAGGGCGGCGGCGGTCGCCCCGGGGACACGGACATGGCCGCCATCGCGCAGCTGGACGAGACGACCTTCTCTCTGGTAGCGCAGTTGTCCGGCAAGGTGCCGCTGGTGGCGATCGCGGCCGGACGGACCTTCGCCGGCAACGCGGCGCTGGCGTCGGTGGCGGACCTGATCATCGCGACTCGAGATGCCAACCTCGGCATGGGTGGCCCGGCGATGATCGAAGGCGGAGGCCTGGGTGTCTACGCACCCGAGGAGGTCGGACCGATCGAGGTGCAGGTCCCCAACGGTGTGATCGACGTGCTGACCCGTGATGAAGCGGAGGCAGTGCAGGTCGCGCAGACCTATCTGCTGCACCTGCTCGAGCGGAACCAGGAAGCGTTCGAAGAGCACGACGTACGCCTGCTGCGGCACGTGATTCCCGAAAACCGCCTGCGTGCCTACGACGTCCGCGACGCGGTGCGTCTCGTCGCCGACGTGGACAGCGTGCTGGAGCTTCGCCCTGAATACGGCCACGGCATCATCACCGCCCTGGTTCGGGTGCGAGGTCGGGCCGTGGGTCTGCTCGCCAACAACCCGCACCACCTGGGCGGCGCCATCGATTCACCTGCCGCGGAGAAGGCAGCCAGGTTCCTGCAGCTGTGCAACGCACACGGGCTGCCCGTCTTGTCGCTGGTCGACACCCCAGGCTTCATGGTGGGTCCCGACGCCGAGAAGTCCGGATCGGTGCGTCGCTTCGGACGACTCTTCCTGGCGGGGGCGAACCTGAGTGTTCCGGTGGTCGCAGTGGTGCTGCGCAAGGGTTACGGCCTCGGTGCGATGGCGATGACCGGTGGCGATCTGAAAGCGCCGCTGGCCACCCTGTCGTGGCCGACGGGTGAGTTCGGCGGGATGGGGTTGGAGGGCGCGGTTCGCCTTGCCTACAAGGCAGAACTCGAGGCGATCACCGACCTGGACGAGCGGCAGGCGCGCTATCAGTCGCTTGTCGACGAGCTCTATCAGCGGGGCAAGGCGCTCAACATTGCCACTGTGCATGAGGTGGACGACGTGATCGACCCGAGCGAGACGCGCGCGATCGTGTCTGCGCTGTTCGCGACGAGTTCCGGTGAGCTCCGCTCGGGCGAACGTGGGTTCATCGACTCCTGGTGACATGCGAAGAACTCGGCGGGGCCCACTCACCAGGTGAGTGGGCCCCGCCGAGTTCTCGTTAAGGATCAGGCAACGACGTTGGACAGGCGCCCGCGGATCAACTCAACTGCCTCTCCGACCATCCTGCTGATCAGTTCGTCGCAGGTCGGGATGTCGTGGATCAAGCCCTGGACCATCCCGACGCTCCACACACCGGCCTCGGGGTCGCCGGTCTCATAGACGGTGCGGCCGCGGATCCCGTTGACCAGGTGTTGCACGTCGGGGAACTGGCCGCCCTGGTTGAGGATCTCGACAGCTTCGCGTGCGACAGCGTTGCTGTGCACGCGCGAGGTGTTGCGAAGCGGCCGGAAGAGGAGCTCGGTGTCGCGCTCGGTGGCGGCGACGATGGCTTCCTTGATGTTGTGGTGGATCGGTGCCTCCTGGGTGCAGAGGAACCGGGTGCCCATGTTGACCGCCTCGGCGCCGAGGGCCAACGCGGCGGCCAAGCCGCGGCCGTCGGCGAAACCCCCGGCCGCGACCACCGGGATCTCGAGCTGGTCCACGGCCGACGGGATCAGGATCAGGCCGGGTACGTCGTCCTCTCCCGGGTGGCCGGCGCACTCGAAGCCGTCGATGCTGACCGCGGTCACGCCGACGTCCTGTGCCTTGAGGGCATGCCGGACGCTGGTGCACTTGTGGATGATCTTCACGCCGTGGTCGTGGAAGAAGTCCATGTAGGGACCGGGGTTGGCTCCGGCAGTCTCGATGATGCGAACTCCTGCGTCCACGATGGTCTCGCGCAATTCGTCGTGGTTCACCGTGCGCATCGACGGCAGGATCGTGAGGTTCACGCCGAACGGCTTGTCGGTGTTCGCCTGCACCTTCTCGATCTCGGCGCGCAGTGCTGCCGCGTCGGGGAAGGTCAGTGCGGTGAGCATCCCCAGGCCGCCGGCCTCGGCGACTGCGGTGACCAGCTCGGCCTTGCCGACCCACTGCATGCCGCCCTGCAAGATCGGGTGCTCGACACCGAACGTCTCGGTGAATCGGGTGTGCAGGCGAGAGTGCGTGGACATGACGGCCAACTTTCGGGGATGCAACAGAGGCATGGAGAGCGATGCGCTCCATCATGATCCAAATCGATATTGACGTCAATGTCAAGTTCTCGTACGGTGAGCGTGAGCCCGGCCACACCTATGCCGGACCCATTCGACAGAGGAGAAGGCAATGCGCATTACTGACCTCAAGATCCGGGTTGTCGAGCCTCCGGAGTTCACCTTCCAGTGGCGCGAGGACATCCCGCCGGTGCAGCTCACCATGACGGTCTTCGAAATCGAGACCGATGCGGGCATCACCGGTGTCTCGTCCTCGTGGCTCCCGGGGGCGCCGCGTGAGATCGGTGAGTCAGCGGACCACTTCTTCCGTCCGCTGCTGATCGGTGCAGACCCGTTGCAGAGGGAGAAGATCTGGCAGGAACTGATGGCGTTCAGTCGTTACATGATCGCTCCGAAGGCAGCCAGCAACATCGACATCGCTCTCTGGGACATTGCCGGCAAGGCAGCCAACATGCCGGTCCACCAGTTGCTGGGCGGCTACCGCGACAAGGTCCCCACCTACATCACCACCGAGACCCAGAAGGAGACGGCGGACTACGCCACGCTGGCCCTCGAGGCCAAGGCCGCAGGAATGCATGCAGTGAAGCTCCACGCCGCCGCGACTCCGGACAAGGACATTGCCGCATGTCGCGCAGTGCGCGAGGCAGTCGGTCCTGACTACACGCTGATGCTCGACGCTACGAGTGCATACGACTTCCAGGACGCGGTCCGGGTCGGTCGAGTCCTTGAGGAGCTGAACTTCCACTGGTACGAGGACCCGATTCGTGACGACGACGTGGCTGGCTTCCGCCGACTGTGCGAGGTTCTCGACGTCCCTGTCTTCATGGGGGAGTCGACTGCTCGCGGACCGTGGACCTACGCCAACTACTTGAACCAAGGCGCGGCTGATGGTCTGCGCGCCGTTGGTGACATCGTCGGTGGCATCACCGGCCTCCGTAAGATTGGTGCCCTCGCCGAACTGCACAACCGCAGGCTCGAACCGCATTCCTACGGATCGACTTTGGTCCAGGCTGCCCACCTGCACTACATCCTGTCGGCCAAGAACTGCGAGTTCTTCGAGCTGCCCTTCCCGCGCGGAGCCCTGGACTTCGGCATGAAGACGGTGATCGAGATCGACTCCGAGGGGTATGCGCTGGCGCCGACCGGTCCCGGCCTCGGGTACGAGGTCGACTGGGACGTGCTCGACGACGCGACGATCCAGGTCTACAACTGAGATGCGGGTCCTGGTCGTCGGTGCCGGCGCCATCGGGGGGCTCATCGCGGCGGAGTTTGCCCTCGCGGGTGGGCACGAGGTCTCCCTTGCCGTACGTCGCCCCGTGCCCGGCCTCGTCCTCGAAGAGGCTGGGGTCGAGCGGGTCGCACCGGTCACTCTCGTCCAGGACCCTGCTCTCGTGGCGCCGGCGGATGTCGTCGTCGTTGCGACCAAGGCGTACGACGTCGATGGGATAGGGCCGTGGCTGGTCAATGCCCTGACGGATTCGACGGACGTGGTCGTTGCCCAGAACGGGATCGAGCACGCAGAACGCATGGCCGGCCATGTGTCAGCCGATCGCGTCATCCCTGCCATCGTCAAGCACGCGGTCGAGCGACGCGCTGCCGGGCACATCGAGCGAACCAGTCATGGTGACATCAAGGTGCCCGACACCGCGGGCGGCCGGCGGTTCGCCGAAGCGGGTCGCGGCACCACGCTCGGAATCACGGTCGTCGAGGACTTCGAGACAGCCCTGTGGATCAAGCTTGCCTACAATCTGTCAGGAAACTCCGTCTCCACGATCACGGATCTTCGCGTCCGCGAACTCGGGGTCCGGGCGCCGCTCCAAGAACTCATACGTCATCTGGTCGCCGAGTGCACCGAAATTGCGGCTGGGCGCGGAGTAGCCCTGCCTCCCGACCTGGCAACAACGATCGTCGATGAGTTCGCGGCGTACCCCGATTCCATCCACTCCTCCATGTGGCAGGATCTGCGGGCGGGGCGACCTTTCGAGCACGATGCCATCAGCGGTGCCGTGGTCAGGGCCGCGGCTGCTCAAGGCAAGCAGGCGCCCTTCTCGGAGATGGCAACGCTCCTCTTAGGTGCGATTTCGCCAGTCAGGCATGGTTAGGAGAGAACAATGCGGGGGCCCACCGAACCACAACAGGCCAGGCGAGTCGCCGGGCCCGTGACTGATCGAGGAGCCGCCCGGAAGGATACCCTGCTGAAAGCCGCCCGAAGGGTCTTCGAGACCAAAGGGTTCATCGAGACGCGGGTTGCGGACATCGTCAAGCAGGCGAAGGTCTCACACGGCACGTTCTACACCTACTTCGAGACCAAGGATGCAATCTTCGAAGCAGTCAGCCGCCAGGTGATCGACGAAATGGTCGCAGGGATGGCGACCCCCGTCCCAACCAAGGGCGTCGATGAGCGTGTGCACGACTCCATCGAGCGTTTCGTGTACGCCTATCGACCGCACGCCACGATGATCGGGCTAATGGAACAAGTGGGGACGTTCTCGCCGGAGTTGCGAGACCTGCGCCTCGAGGTCCGGAACACCTTCGTGGAGCGCACACGTCGCGGCATCGACCGTCTGAAGGGCGAAGGTCGCACAGATCCGGAGTTGGATGTCGAGTACACCGCCGAAACCCTCGGGGCAATGCTGGAGTACACCTGTTACATCTGGTTCTGTCTCGACCACCCCTTCGAAGAAGAGCGACTGATCGACACCCTGGCCCATATCTGGTCTAGGGCCTTGGCGCCCCGCTAGGCGGTGCACCCCGAGTGGCGCACCGCCCAAGCGCATCGGGTGTCAGTTCCAGGTCTTGTGGACTTCTGTCGCGTTGTCGACGGCATCCCAGTCGACCTCATAGCCCAGACCGGGCTTCGTGGGAGCCTGGACGCGGCCATCCGGTCCAACCGTGATGACGTCCTTCATTCCGAAGTCGAGCATGCCGCCGGGAACTGCCTGTTCGTAGTACTCCGAGTTGGGAGCGGAGAGCATGAAGTGCAGGTGGGCAGCCTGGACGAGCGTGGGACCGTATGAGTGGGTCTCGATCTGGCGATTGAAGGCCTCGCACATGGCACCGACCTTGCGCAGCCCGGTGATGCCACCCATGGCGTCCCCGATGGTCCGGATGATGTCGCCAGCGTCGTTGCGCAGGAGATTCGCGTAGTCCCAGATCCCGCGGACCAGGGACTCGCCGGCCGCAATGGGAGTGCTCAGTTCTGCGGTCAGACGACGCAGACCAGCGATGTCCTCGTCCCGGATCGGGGCTTCGTACCAATAGAAGTCGAGTTCGTCGAGGACACGCCCCACGCGCATGGCGCCGTTGAAGTCATAGTGGTTCACCGGATCGATCATCAGGCGGATGTCGGGACCGACGTGCTCGCGCACGGCCCTGACCAAGTCGATGTCCTTGTCGGGCACGCCGAACGGATGCAGCTTGTAGGCCTGATAGCCCAAGGCGATCGACTCGTCCGCAAGCCTCAGGTAGGACTCGATGTCGTTGTAGTGCGTCGTCGAGGCATATGCGGGCTTGCTGTCCTGGTGGCCGCCGAGGTACTTGTACAGCGGCAGGTCTGCCGCCTTCGCGGCCAGGTCCCAGAGGGCCGTGTCGACGGCGCTGGTGGCCTTCGTGCCCATCGTGTTGTTGATCGTGGCCGTCATTTCCTGCCAGATCGCCTCGCGGTCCAACGGATCGCGGCCGATCAGGTTGTGACGAAAGAAGAGCTCCACCATCTCGCCGACCTCCGAGTGCGAGCCCGGGAGCCATGCGGTGGCGTGTCCCTCCACTCCGACATCGGTTTTGACGCGGATGAAGGTCAGTGCGATCGGGACGACTGGCTGCTTCTCGCCCCACTTGAAGCTGTAGCCATCTGGTCGCACCAGGTAGGTCTCTACCTCTGTGATTCGCATTTCTTGCGGCTCCTGTCGCGCGCTCGTACATGTCGGATGTACTCGCACTATCGAGTGAAGTTGACGTCAATGTCAATGCATCTGGAGATCAACTTGAGTTTGATGTCAAAAGATTTCTGAAACCCTTGACGAGTGACTCGACTCACTGTCTACTTGCCTGGACAGTGTGTCTAGCAAGATGGACGGGGTATCCAGATGAACCAAGAATCCAGGGTTCGGCCCTCGCTCCAGGACGAGCGTCGGGAGCTGGTCAGGCGGCGCCTCGAGGAGGGGGCGATCGATGTCTTTGCCGAGCGTGGTTACGCCTCCGCATCCATCGACCAGGTCGCCAAGGCGGCGGGACTCAGTCGTGCCACGTTCTATCTCCACTTCGCCAATAAGGCGGAACTGGCCATCGGCCTCTGGGGTGACCTCCGGGTCCAGCTGGTCGCGTTGTACGACGAGTTGGGCGCCGCGACCGCTATCGACGAGGCAGTCCTGGAGAAGTGGCTGGACGCGTCGTTCGATTTCTATGCCGACAACAAGACGGCGCTCCTCGCTGTCCATGAAGCGATTGCCCTCGAGGCCGAAGTTGCCGAGATGTACCGACGGCGTATGGGTGAGGTGACGTCAAAGGTCGGGCCCCTGATCATGCGCGCGCTCGGCGTCTCGAAGGAGAATGCCGAACTCCGCGCTGCGTTGATCACCATGCAGCACGAGCGGTTCTCCCACTTCTGGCTGCTTCGTGGCATGCCGTTCGATCGAACGATGGCCCGAGAAGTCCTGGCTCAACTGTGGGCGCAGCAGATGGGGTTCGGCCCCACCGAAACCTGATCGCATGAACCTCTTGACACCGGTGGTGTCGGGAATCACAATCTGACATGAGTATCAACTTGATGTGAATGTCAATAACGAGTTGCTCGGGTCAACTTCACGGTCAAGCACCGCGCACGTCGGACCCCCGGCGTCCGGCACCTGGAAAAAGGAGAAGGCAGTGTCCAAATCACTACTCGGGACGCACCGCGCGGTGAGCGCCAGTCGTTCCCTGCGCCATCACCAACGAGGCATCCGCGCGGTGACGGGGGCTGCCGCGCTCGCCCTCGTGCTGGCCGCCTGTGGTGGCGGAGGGGGTGACCCAGTCGATGAACTGGGCGAGGGAGACATCCCTGAGGTCGCCAAGAACCAGAGCATCACCGTCGGGGTCGCCACGCTCCAGCAGCAGTACGCCGACCCGGTGCTCGCAAACGAGGGCGGAAACACCTACCCGATCAAGTGGTCTGTCGGTGAACCCTTGGTCCGTCAGGACCTGGACGCCTCTTTCGTCCCCGGTCTCGCGACCGAGTGGGAGGTGAGCGAGGACGGAAAGACCTGGACGTTCAAGCTCCGTGAGGGCGTCAAGATGCACGATGGGTCCGACTTCGACGCCGAGGACGTCAAGGTCTCCATCGAGCGGGTCAGTGACCCCGAGTTCACGTCGTACGCGACGTTTGCTGAGCGGGTCGACAAGGTTGAAGTCATCGACCCCCTGACAGTTGCGGTCACGTCGAAGGAGCCCTACGCGACGCTCCCGATGGACGTGCCGGCGCCGATCGCCAGTGACTACTTCGCGAAGGTGGGGGAGAAGGAGTTCCGCAAGGCCCCCGTTGCCGCTGGTCCGTTCAAGTTCGTGTCGCAGAAGTTCAACGACTCAATGACCCTGGAGAGCTTCAAGGACTTCTGGGACAAGGAGCGGATCTCCAACTTCAAGACGCTGACCCTCAAGATCATCCCGGACGAGAGCAGCCGGGTTGCCGGCCTCCAGACCGGTCAGATCGACATTGCACAGGGCATCTCTCCCAACAGTGCGTCGCAGCTCGAGGGCGACGAGAGCATCCGGCTGATCAAGGGAGAGGCGGCCTCGCAGGGTCACGTTCTCTTCATGGACAACTACTTCCCCGAGGACTCTCCGCTCAAGGACCCGAACGTCCGCAAGGCACTGACGTTGGCCGTCGATCGTCAGAGCATCGCCGACTCGCTGTACAAGGGCTTCGGCTCGGTTCCTGCGAACAACACGTTCCCGGTGACTCTCGGCAACGATCCGTCACTGAAGGCACTTCCCTACGACCCAGCAGAAGCCAAGAAGTTATTGGCTGACGCCGGTGAGTCCGACCTGTCCTTCACGTTGACTCTTTACAACACCACGACTGCAGTGACCGACGTCCAGAAGATGGCTGAGGCCGTTGTCGGCTACTGGAAGGAGATCGGGGTCAACGTCAAGCTCGATGTCCAGGACCCCGCGACCTACCTCGACTCAGTGGTCAAGCACCAGCTCAAGGGCGCGATCGTCCTCGGCATGCCGGGGCTGCTGATGGCAGACCCGCAGAACTACCAGATCTTCTTCGGCTCCGATGGTGGCTACACCACGGTGAAGGACCCGAAGCTGGACACGATGTTTGCGGACATGGCGAAGGCGCTGGACCCGGCTGAAAAGGAGGCCGTGGCCAAGGAGATGGGCAAGTACCTCTACGACCAGTCCTACTCCCTGCCCGTCATCTCCCTGGATGCGGTCTATGCGGTCGGACCCAAGATTGCCGACTTCAAGCTGATGAGCGGCAACCCCTACGCCGGACCGTTCTGGTCCTTGCGGGCGAAGTAATCACCCCCGGTGCGCCCGCCCTCACCCGGCGGGCGCACCCCT
This sequence comes from Nocardioides daedukensis, assembly GCF_013408415.1. Taxonomy (NCBI): domain Bacteria; kingdom Bacillati; phylum Actinomycetota; class Actinomycetes; order Propionibacteriales; family Nocardioidaceae; genus Nocardioides; species Nocardioides daedukensis. Next base: position 2,845,380 of record NZ_JACCAA010000001.1, read on the forward strand.
CCACTTGGAGCCACCATGCTCAGGTACACCGGGACGCGACTCCTGCAAGGATTGATCGCGCTCTTCTTCATCGTGACCGTCGTCTTCTTCCTGGCGCGCATGACTGGTGACGCGACCGCACTTCTCGCGCCACCGGATGCCACCCCCGAACAGCTGGAAGCCGTTCGCGTGGATCTCGGCCTTGATCGACCGATCCTGGTCCAGTACTGGGACTACCTCCGGGGGCTCGTCACGGGTGACCTCGGAATGTCGACCAGTTACCGGATCCCAGTGTCCGACCTCGTGGTCCCCGGCATGCAGGCGACCGCCAAGTTGGCCCTGACTGCGTTCATCATCGCGCTGGTCCTGGGTGTCGCCGCAGGCGCTCTGGCGGCCTTCCGATCCAACACCCCCGCTGACTACGGAGTCCGCTTCATCTCGGTGCTTGGCCAGTCCATCCCCTCGTTCTGGCTCGGCATGCTCCTTGTAGCGGTCTTCAGCGTCAGTCTGGGCTGGTTCCCAGCGTTCGGTGATACGACGGCCACAAGCATCGTGCTCCCGGCGATATCTCTCGCAGCGTTCGCGCTTGCGTCCATCGCAAGACTGACGCGCTCAACTGTTCTCGAGATGCTCTCCAAGGACCAGACGCTCTTCGAACGGTCCAAGGGAGTTGCTCCGACCACCTTGGTCACTCATGTCCTGCGCAACTCGTCGTTGCCGGTCGTGACGCTGGCCGGCATCCAGCTCGGTGCCCTCTTCTCGGGGACGATCGTCATCGAGAACCTGTTCGCTTGGCCGGGAGTCGGCCAACTCGCCATCCAGGCAATCAACTCGAAGGACTTTGCCCTCATTCAGGGGATCGTCATCGTCAACACCCTGGTCTTCATCAGTCTGCTGTTCGTCGTGGACGTGCTCTACGGCCTCCTTGATCCCCGCGTCCGTCGTGCGACAGGCGATGGGAAGAGCAAGAAGAAGGCAGACCTCGAACCTGCGGAGACCCTCGACGTCGTGGAGTCACTCTGATGGCCATCATCGAAGCCCCCGCACCTGAGAACAAGACCCCGCAGCGTCGCGGGCTCAAGCGGAGCAAACAGTCCCGGACACCGTGGTTCTCCATCCTCGCGATGGGAACCTTCGCGGTGTGCGGCATCTTCGGCTCGTTCATCGCCCCGCACGACCCGACCACGAATGACCTGGGGAACTCACTGGTGCCGCCCTTCTGGGCAGAAGGTGGTTCAACGACCTATCTTCTCGGCACTGACCAGTTGGGTCGCGACATCCTCAGCCGCCTGCTCTCCGGGGCCCAGGTCTCCTTCCTGGTCGCCGTTGCCGCAGTGCTGATCGCCGGGGCGATCGGACTCGGGGTCGCGCTGCTCGCCGGCTATGTCGGCGGTCGTCTGGACGCCTTCCTCACCCGTGTCGCGGACTCGGCCATGGCCTTCCCGGTGCTGCTCCTTGCTGTGATCGTGGTGGCGCTCTATGGCAAGAGCATCACCATCGTGATCATCGTGCTCGTGCTCGCCGTGTGGCCGCAGTATGCACGTGTCCTTCGCAGTGAGGTCATTCGGATCCGCAACGAGGACTACGTGGTGATGTCCAAGGTGATGGGGGGCAGCGGTCGCTGGGCAATCGTGCGCCACATCCTCCCCAACGTCGTGCCGACCCTGCTGGTTCTGGCCACCTTGCAGATCGGGTTCGCGATCATCGCCGAGGGCTCGCTCAGCTTCCTCGGAATCGGCGTTCCCGCCCCAGCAGCATCGTGGGGGAACATGCTCGCCGATGGCCGCAACTTCATGCAGACGGCTTGGTGGGTCCCGGTCTTCCCCGGGATCGCCCTCAGCATCACAGTCCTCTCGGCGAACCTCCTCGGCGACTGGCTCCGCCAGACCCTCGACCCCGCGACAAGGCGGTGATGACCATGTTGGATATCCAGAACCTCCACACGGACTACTACGCGGGAGGACGCGTTGCGCATGCAGCCCGTGGTGTGTCAATCAACGTGCCCCAGGGTCAGGCGGTGGCTCTGGTCGGCGAGTCCGGCAGCGGCAAGAGCACCGTCGCACAGAGCATCATGCGCATGATCCGTCCCCCGGTCGGCGACCTTCGTGAGGGAGTTGTGTCGGTCAACGGTGTCGACGTACGACTCTGCACGGACCAGCAGATGCGTCAGGTGCTCCGGAGCGAAATCGGGTTCATCCCGCAGGATCCGACGACTGCGCTCGACCCGCTCTACACGATCCGGTCGCAGATCAAGGAGGTGCTTCCCCCTGAGGACAAGAAGAACGCGGACAGGGTCATCACCGAGCTGCTCGAGTCGCTCGGCATCGTCAACGCAGCCGACCGGCTCGGGGACTACCCGCACGAGTTCAGTGGCGGGATGAAACAGCGCGTCGCAATCGCAATCGCACTGGCCAAGAAGCCGAGCGTGCTGATCGCGGACGAGCCGACGACGGCACTGGACGTGACCACGCAGATCGGGATCCTGCGGCTGCTTGACAAGCTTCGTCGGGAACGCAGCCTGGCCACTCTCTTCATCACCCACAACATTCGCGTCGCGCGGCTCCTGTGCCAGCACGTGGTGGTGATGTACGGCGGAATCGTCGTCGAGAGCGGACCCATCGACCAGGTGATGGCGGCACCCTCTCACCCCTACACCCGTGCGTTGCTCGACGCGAGCGTTCTGGGAGACCACCCCCGTCAGAAGCTTCGGGCAATTCCCGGCAACCCGCCCTCCCTTTTCACCATGCCGAAGGGCTGCCCATTCAGTCCACGGTGTGCCAATGCGACCGATCAGTGCCACGACGGTCTACCCGAAGAAACCGCAACGGAGCGAGGGACTCGATACACATGCTGGAACCCGGTGATGTCATGAGCGACTACATCCTTGAAGCCCGCAATGTGGTCAAGACATACAACGCTCGGGGCGCCGCTCCCGTTCATGCCCTGAAGAACGTCTCGCTTGGAGTTGGCAAGGGGGAGACGGTTGGCCTGGTCGGTGAGTCCGGCAGCGGCAAAACCACGCTGATGCGGATGCTCCTGGCAATTGAGCAGCCCACGATGGGGGAGGTGCTCTACCGGGGGTCTTCCCGCAACTCGATGGGCAAGACCGAGTTGAAGGAATACTTCAACAACGTCACGGCCGTCTTCCAGAACCCGTTCAGTTCCTTGAACCCCCGGCGTCGCCTGTGGGACGTGATGACTGAACGGCGGGCCATCGAGCGCAATGCCAAGAAGGCCGAACGGCGGGAGCGAGCGGCTGAGCTGACCAGCATGGTCGGACTGCCGGAGGAGTACATCGACCGCTACCCCCACCAGCTGTCCGGCGGCCAGCGTCAGCGCATTGCGATTGCCCGCGCCCTGGCGGAGGACCCATCGGTGATCGTGCTTGACGAGCCGATGTCGGCCCTTGACGTGTCTGTGAGTGCCCAGATTGCCAACCTGTTACTCGAACTGCAGGAGAGTTATGGGGTCGGTTTCCTCCTCATCGGTCACGACATGGACATGATCCGGCATCTCTGTCACCGCGTCGCGGTGCTCTACAAGGGCGACATCGTGGAGGAGGGCTCCGTGGATGTCGTGATGAGAAACCCGGAGCACAGCTACACCAAGCTCCTGTTGGCCGCCTCCGAACTGACCTCACTCGAGATCGGCGATCTCAGTGACCCCGTGGCACGTGGTGCCGACTTTCGCCTCACCCAGCCTGTCCCGACCCACTAAGAATTGAGTGACCATGAAGATCATTGACGTTCGCGCAACTCAGTTGAAGTCACCTGACTACGAGTTCAAGTGGAAGGAGGAATGGGAGGGTCGTCGCATCGGCCTGATCCTGCTTCGCATCATCGGTGAAGACGGCAACGAGGGGCACTGCATCACCTGGCTGGTCGGCAACGGCCAGATGGAGGACTCGCTGCCACGACTCAAGCAGGTCCTCATCGGTCGTGACCCCCACGACGTCGAGGCGATCTCCTACGAGTTGAGTGACTCCCTCGCTGCACCGACTGGTGTCAGCTCTGCCGTGGACATCGCGTTGTGGGACCTCATCGGCAAGCACCATGAGACGCCGGTCTACAAGCTTCTCGGCGCCGCTCGGCACAAGGTCCGTGCCTATGCGAGCACTGTCTACTACCCGGAGGTTCAGGACTACGTCGACCTCGCTCTGCAGTGCCGAGACGAGGGTTTCAACGCCTACAAGCTGCACGCATTCGGCGTCCCGGACAAGGACATCGAGGTCTGTCGTGCGGTCCGCGAGGCGGTCGGTGACACGATGGACCTGATGCTCGATCCGGTCAACTCCTATGACCGACAGGGTGCATTCAAGGTCGGCCGCGTGTTGGAGGAGCTCGACTTCTACTGGTTCGAAGCTCCGATCCCCGACACTGACATTGACGGGCTCGTTGACCTCACCCGCAGTCTCGACATTCAGGTGGCCGGAGCCGAGAGCGTCATGGGGGGACTCAAGTTCCTTCCCCAGTACGTCACTCGTCACGCGGTCGACCAGGTCCGCGGCATCGGCGACTTCGTTGGCGGCATCTCGGCGATGAAGAAGTCGGCTGCCATGTGCGAGGCGTTCGGCATCAACTACGAGCCGCACTCCTATGGCTCCACGCTGATTCAGGCTGCTCACTTCAACGTCATGCTCGCGATCCACAACTGCGACCTCGTTGAGCTCCCGGTCCCGACCGGCATTCTCGACCAGGGCATGAAGGACACGTTGCGGGTCAACTCGGAAGGGTTCGTTGACGCACCCACGAAGCCCGGTCTTGGCTACGAGATCGACGAGGACGAGATCGACAAGATAACAGTTCGCGAACTCCAGGTCGGAGAGTTCAGCACGCACGCGGGTCACTGACCCAGATCCATCCGGTGTGCGGGTCCGATCCCGCACACCGGATCACCTCCCGAAAGGCCCGTCTGCCATGACCGTCACCGCCCGCCCCCAGGTCCACTCCCTGGCGGATCGCTTCGAGAACCAGTCCGACGACACCTACCTGACCGCGATCCAGGCACTCGTCCGGATCCTCCTCGACCAGCGTCGGCGCGACGTCTCGAACGGCCTGGACACGGGTGGCCTGATCTCCGGCTACCCGGGCTCTCCGTTGGGTGGCGTTGACGGTGAGATGGAGAAGCAGGCCAAGCTCCTCACCGAGCACCGGGTCGTGCACCGGCCCGGGCTCAACGAGGAGCTCGCGGCAACCGCGTTGTGGGGTGCGCAGACAGTCACCGAGCTGCCCGGCGCCACCGTCGACGGTGTCTTCGGCATGTGGTTCGGCAAGGCCCCCGGAGTCGACCGGGCCGCGGATGCCCTGCGTCACGGAAACATCCGCGGCACCGGCCGTCACGGGGGCGTCCTCATCGTCGCGGGCGACGACCCCGACGCGGCCTCGACGAACTTTCCGACCGACAGCAACGGAATGTTCATCGACTGGGGCATGCCGCTGCTCTTCCCCGGCAACGTGCAGGAGATCCTCGACCTGGGTGCGCACGGCTATGAGCTCTCCCGGATCAGTGGCCTGTGGATCGGTTTCAAGATGGTCACCGAGACCGCTGACGCGTCCGGTTCCGCTGACGTGGACCCGGCGCGGCTGACCTTCCGCCACCCGGAGACGGTCACCAATGGCAGTTTCACCCCGACCATCCGCATCAACACTCCCGGCGGTCCGATGCGCGAGGCCGAGAAGGACCTGGTCGAGCAACGCAAGCTCATCGCCGAGGAATACATCCGGATCAACAACCTCAACCCGATCACCGTCGAGCCGGAGAACCCGCGCGTCGGGATCATCGCCCCGGGCAAGACCTACTACGACCTGCACAAGGCTTTCGCCGATCTCGGCCTCGACGAGGCCACGCTTCGGACACTCGGCGTACGCGTCAAGCGGGTCGGTGCCCTCTGGCCGGTCAGCGACTCCGAGTGGCGTGCGTTCGCCGAGGGCCTTGAGCAGATCATCGTCGTCGAGGAGAAGAAGCCGCTGATCGAGCGGTTCCTCAAGGACGCGTTGTACGGCGTGCCCAACGCGCCGACGATCATCGGCAAGAAGACCGCCGCTGGGCGGCCGCTCCTGCCCGAGTTCGGGATGATCACCTCCGACACCGTCGTGGAGAAGATCGGCCCGGAACTGGCCGCCCTCTTCGGTGACGTGGTCAAGGTGCCGCCGGCACGGCGTACCCGCCCGCTCCTCCCGCTGATCACCTCGCGCAAGCCCTTCTTCTGCTCCGGCTGCCCGCACAACCGATCCCTGATCGCCCCCGAGGGCGCGACCGTCGCCGCCGGCATCGGCTGCCACATCCTCGAGCTCGTCGTCCCGCGCGAGGAGTACGGCGAGATGGCCGGCTACACGCAGATGGGCGGCGAGGGCTCCCAGTGGATCGGCATGGCGCCGTTCACCGACACCGGGCACATCTTCCAGAACGTCGGTGACGGCACTTTCCACCACTCGGCATCCCTGGCGCTGCGCTCCGCGGTGTCGGCCGGGGTGAACATCACCTACAAGCTGCTCTACAACTCGGCCGTCGGCATGACCGGTGGGCAGAACGTCGAGGGCGGCATGTCCGTACCCTCGTTGACGAAACTCTTCGAGGCCGAGGGTGTCGCGCGCACGATCATCACCACGGACGACCCGAAGAAGTATCGCCGACAGAAGCTCGCCAAGGGCGTCCAGGTCTGGCATCGGGACCGATTGATGGAGGCTCAGGAGACCTTGGCCGAAGTCCCCGGAGTCACCGTCCTGGTGCACGACCAATACTGCGCCGCCGAGAAGCGTCGTCTGCGCAAGCGCAAGCAGATGGTCACGCCCACCGAGAGGATCGCTATCAACAACCGGGTCTGCGAGGGATGTGGCGACTGCAACGCGAAATCGCAGTGCCTCTCGGTCCAGCCGATCGAGACCGAGTTCGGTCGGAAGACCACGATCCACCAGTCCTCCTGCAACTTTGACTACTCCTGTGCCGACGGCAACTGCCCGTCGTTCCTCAAGGTTGAGACCAAGGACGCTGTGCGCAAGGAGCGCAAGGTTGCTGATGCGCCTTCGGTTCCCGAACCGATTCGTGTGGTCCCGGACCAGGCGTTCAACATCTCGATGACCGGCATCGGCGGCACAGGTGTGGTCACGATGAGTCAGGTGCTGGCCAACGCTGCGGCCTTCGACGGCAAGTTGGTGCGCAACCTCGACCTGACCGGGTCGAGCCAGAAGGCCGGGCCCGTTGTCTCGCAGCTGCAGGTCTACTCAGACGCCGCCGACGAACCCGCAGCGCAAATCGCCAACGGGGAGACGGACCTCTTCCTGGCCTTCGACCTGCTGACCTCGATGGGACCGAAGAACCTCGCCCTGTCGTCGACGGAACGGACCGTCGTGGTGGCCTCGACCTCGCCGACCCCCACGGCCGACATGGCTGTCGACCCGAGCATTCCCTACCCGGACGTCGACGTGCTGCTCGGGGAGCTGGACGCCGTCTCACGTGCTTCGGAGAACGTTGCCGTCGACCCCAACCGTATCGCCGAGACCATCTTCGGCAACCACCTGATGACCAACACGGTCCTGGTCGGTGCGGCCTACCAGTCCGGTGCCCTGCCGATCTCGGCCGAGTCGATCGAGGAGGCCCTGCGAGCCAACGGCGCGGCCGCCGAACTGAACATCAAGGCTTTCCGCTGGGGTCGCGCCGCGGTCGCTGACCCGGCCGCCGTCGAGGCCATGATGGTCGCCGCGGAGCCGAAGCCGGCCGCCCGGATCTCCTCAGCCCTGACAGCCCGTGTCGCAGCCATCCCGCCAGGGACCGACCTACGTGAGTTGGTGGAGTCCCGCGTCCCCGAGCTGGTCGCGTTCCAGAACGAGAAGCTCGCCAACCGCTACCTCGAGGTCGTCGAACGTGCGGCCGCCGCGGAGCTGGAGGCGTACGGCGAGGTCGGCGCGCTGACTGAGACCGTCGCCTTTCAGCTGCACAGGCTGATGGCCTACAAGGACGAGTACGAGGTCTCCCGGCTGCATCTGCTCGACAGTGAGAAGGAGCGGCTTGAGGACGAGTTCGGCGTCGGCGCGAAGGTCTCGTTCTATCTCCATCCGCCGATTCTCGCCGCTCTCGGCGTGAAGAAGAAGATCAAGGTCGGCGGTTGGTTCCGCCCCCTCTTCGCGGTGATGGCGAGGATGAAGTTCCTGCGTGGCACTCCTCTCGACATCTTCGGTGTCGGAGAGGTGCGCAGGGTCGAGAAGGCCCTGGTCGCGCACTATGTCGCCCTGACCAACGAAGTCATCGGCAAGGTGGGCAGCGAGGGGCGGTCGTCGCTCACTGCGGTGCTCGCGCTGGCCGAGGACATCCGTGGCTATGACGAGGTGAAGCTCGGCAACGTCACGGAGTACGTCGACCGCCTGCGCGAGTCGACTCTCCGTCTGGGGATTGATGACCATCTCGACGGGACACTGACGTCCGTAGGTCGCTGAGTGAGCCGAGTCGACGCCCAGGCACATGCGAACCACACCTCGCGCGTGCTGCGCCGACCCGCCGTCAAATCGCATTCTGAGGCCAACCGAATGTGAATTCTCGACGGGTCGGCGGGGCGCGCACGACGGCGAGCAGCGCCGGGCTCGCCGAGCGTGCCCGGCTGCGCAACAGCTTGGTCTCGCTGTCGCGACTCGGAGTGCTGACGAACCAGTCCCGCAGGCCCGACCACTGAGCCAGCCATCGCTCTCGTGCCGCGGTCAGTGCACGGTCCGACACGCCGGTCCAGCACCTCCGCAATCGCGGCGCCACGGGTGAGCAGGTCGCTGATGAACCGCTCGAGATATTCGATGAGCTGTTCCTTGTAGGCCAAGAAAGCGTCCACGTCGGCATCGTGCAGGTCGATGGTCCGCTGGATCGATCCCATGAACGCCACCTCGTTCTCGGCGAGCTCGACGAACCGCTCCCGCAGGCTGCGCAGCGCTTGGTGAACCTGGGCCTCATCGAGGGTGCCGTCAACGGCGTGGCGGGCCACCGCGTCGCTGAGCCCGGTGAGCAGCACGACGATGTCCTCGAGTGCCACCGGCTGGAGGGCGCCACGGCTGCCCAGGGCGACGTCGTACTGGGCAAGTGCTCTCTCGGCCGCTTCGCCTTCCCGGGAGATCTGGTAGAGCATCCGGCGGCGGTAGAAGTCCTCCAGCGCCGTCACCCGGCTCGCGTCCGGAAACGCCAGCACGTTGCCCCACGACGGGTCGGCCAGGCGGTCCAAGGCATCGGCGACGGCCTCGCTGGTGAGGGTCGGACCGCCGTCATCGCCGATGGTGAGCATGATCTGGTCGGGGCGGGCGTGGACCGCGAAGCGCTCCTTCTCGGCCCTCATGGCCCGAGGAGCGCCAAGGGCGCCACGGCGGCCCCGTCCGGACGACGACAGGCATAGGGGCCGTGTTGACGACAACCCGGGCCACCACGTCATAGTTTCCGGCCGCGCTCGAACGCCGACTGGGGTCGGTCAGGTTCAGGGTCGCCACAGTTCGCTGTCCAGTAGTCGCGGTCTTGCCGACGCCTTTGGTGCCTTTGAGCGCTATCGCTGCGAGGTGGGGGAAGGAGCTCATCGACGACGTCGTCGAGGATCCGGCGGCGATAAGTCGCTATCCGGTCAACCAACAGATTTCCGGCTCTCCAACTAACAGGTCGTCGGGTCCCGACCCACATCGCGAAGGACACGGAGCGCATCTCATCGCCGCGGATGCTTCGGTCCGCGCGCACATCTGCGACGGGTCGGCGAGGGTCAGAATGCTTGAGTTCGCGACGGGTCGGCGCGGGTGCAATCAGGGACGCCCGACGATCTTTCGCCCGATGATCATTTTCATGATCTCGTTCGCGCCACCGAAGATCCGCTGGATCCGCGCGTCCTGATAGGCCCGGCCCACGGGATATTCGAGCATGAAGCCATAGCCGCCGTGCAGCTGGAGGCAGCGGTCGATCACGTCGTTCTGCAGGTCCGAGGTCCACCACTTGGCCTGGGCGGCGTCGACGTCGGTGAACTCGCCGGCGTTGAAGGACAGGATCGCCTGGTCGACATACACCCGTGCAACGTTGACCAGTGTCTGCATCTCGGCGAGTTCGAACTGGGTGTTCTGGAAGTCCGCAATCCGCTGTCCGAACGCGCGACGGTCCTTGGTGTAGGTGATCGTCTCGGCCAGCACTGCCTCGGCAACGGCGACCGCGTGAGCAGCGATCGAGAGCCGCTCGAGGGGGAGCATGTTCTTGAGCTGGCCGAACCCGCCGCCGATCTCGCCGAGCACGTTTTCGTCGGGGACGAAGACGTCCTCATAGACCAGCTCGGCGGTGTCCTGGGCGTGCAGACCGACCTTCTTCAACTTGCGCCCACGTCCGAAGCCCTCCATCTCGCGCTCCACCACGAACAGTGTGAAGGCGTTCGGCCCGCCGGCCGGGTCGGTCTTGGCCACGGTGATGACCAGGTCCGAGTTGATGCCGTTGGTGATGAAGGTCTTTGCGCCATTGACCACCCAACCCCCGGCGACCTGCTTGGCGGAGGTCTTGATGCCCTGCAGGTCCGAGCCGGTGCCGGGCTCGGTCATCGCGATCGCACCGATCCTCTCCCCGGCGATCATCGGGGGCAGGAAGCGCTGCTTCTGCTCCTCGTTGCCGATCTCGGCGATGTAGGGGATTGCGATGTCATCCTGGAGTGAGAACGACGACGCCAGCGCGGTGGCGTGCACCTTCGCGAACTCCTCGAGGATCACGTTGCGGAAGCGGTAGTCCGCGCCGCCCGCGCCGCCGTACTCCTCGGGCGCGGCCAGACCGAGCAGGCCCTGCTTGCCGGCGGCGAGCCACACGCCGCGATCGATGATCGCGTCCTCCTCCCACCGCTCGAGGTTGGGCACCACCTCGCGCTGGACGAAGGCGGCGACGCTCTCGCGGAAGGCTTCGTGGTCGGACGAGTAGAGCGTGCGCTTCATCGGGGGTCCTCCAGTGAGGTCGGGTCGAACGTGGGAGCGGGGAAAGAGCCGAACAGGTCTGGCAGCTCGGTCGAGACGAGGTTGGGGAAGGCCGCCGGTCGCTTCTCCACGAACGACGCGAATCCCTCGGCGCCGTCGGCGCTCACGCCGCGCAGGTTGATCCCCAGCGACTCGGCCTGGTGGGCGATCATCGGGTGCGAGGCACCCTGCATCCGCCACAGCAGCTGGCGGGCCAGAGCCGCCGAGACGGGCGCGGTGTTGTCCGCGATCTCACGAGCCAGGGCGTACGCCGTGGGCAACAGGTCCTCGGGCGCGTGCAGGCTCCGGACCAAGCCGCCCTCGAGTGCCTCGGGGGCCTTGAAGACTCGCCCGGTCAGCACCCACTCCATCGCGGTCTGCATCCCGACCAGGCGGGGCAGGAACCACGACGAGCAGGACTCCGGGATCACGCCACGCCGGTTGAAGACGAAGCCGAACTTCGCGGTCTCGGACGCGAGCCGGATGTCGGCAGCCAGGATCATCGTCGCACCGACGCCGGTGGCCGGACCGTTGACCGCAGCGATGATCGGCTTGAGGCAGTCGAACATCCGCAGCACCACGCGGCCACCGCCGTCCCGCCGGCGTGGCAGCTCGTCGCCGGGCACGTCGTACTGCGTACCCTCGGGTGCGGTGCTTGCCGTCCGCCAGGCGACGAAAGCATCGCCGGCGTCAACGACGTCCATGCCGGCGCAGAAGCCGCGGCCGGCGCCGGTGAGGACGACGGCCTTGACCTCGTCGTCGGCGTCGATGCGGTCGAAGGTCTCGATCAGTTCGGCCTCCATCTCGTCGACGAAGGCGTTGAGCCGGTCAGGCCGGTTGAGGGTGATCGTGGCGATGCCGTCGGCCACGTCATAGAGCAGGGTCTTCGGTTCACTCGGTGCGGTCATGAGGGGGTCACCTGTGCTTGTAGTCGGGATCGCGCTTCTCGAGGAAGGCGGCGGTGGCTTCGGGCTGGTCCTCGGTCATCGCGGTGATCACCTGCTGCCGGTTCTCCATCTCGATGCCGGCGCGCAGGCTCGGCATCTCCAGGGCCAGCCACATGCCCTGCTTGGTCAGGGCGACCGAGGCGGGCGGGTTCTTGCAGATCTCGAGGGCCTTGGCCAACGCGACGTCCATCAGCTCCTCGCCCGGGACGACGCGGGTGACCAGGCCGATGCGCAGAGCCTCGGCAGCGTCGAACTTGCGCCCGGTCAGCATCAACTCGTGGGCGTTGCCGGCGCCGACGATGCGGGGGAGCAGCCAGGACGTGCCGATGTCGCAGGCCGAGAATCCGGCCCGGATGAAGGCGACCGCATAGACCGACGACTCGGCGGCGATCCGGATGTCGCTGGCCAGCACCAAGGCCAGCCCGCCGCCGGCGGCGGGCCCGTTGACCGCGGAGATGACCGGCTGGGGGAGGGTGTGCAGCTTCTCGACCAGCCCGGCGATCTCGCGCTGGCGGTCCAGGGTGCCCAGGGTGAAGCCCATCTGCTCGATGCGCTCGGGGTCGCCGTAGCCGTTCAGGTCCAGGCCGGCACAGAATGCGCGGCCGGCACCGGTCAGTACGACGACCCGCACGGAGCGGTCGGTCGCGATCCGGTCCAGCTCGGCGTGGAGATCGGTGACGAGGTTGACGTTGAGGGTGTTCAACGCGTCCGGTCGGTCCAAGGTCAGCACCGTGATCCCAGGCAATGGGGTGGTGACCTGCACGAGAGATGGCATCTGGTTCCTCCTCGACGTGAATCCAGTTCTGTCCTACGCTGGATCCGTAAATATCATCTAAACAAACGATCGCTTAAATGGCTAGGGGAGGACTGGGGTGACTTCCGAACGCACCCAAGACCGCGCCTCGGTGAAGGGCAAGCAGAGGCTCGGCAAGGGCCCGGTGCTCGCCTCGGCGATCCGCAATTTCACCGAGCGTGGCTATCACGGGACCTCGATGCGCGACATCGCCCGCGACGCCGACGTCACCGTCGCCTCGATCTATCACCACTTCCCCTCCAAGCAGGAAGTGCTACAGGAGATCATGGTGCAGACCCTGAGCGACGTGATCTCGGCGACCCGCTCGGCGCTGATGGCCGCCGGTCGCCGACCCAGCGAGCAGCTCTCCGCCCTGGTCGGCGCCTTCGTCCTGTGGCACACCCGCGAGCGCGAGGTGGCGCTGATCGGTGCCTCCGAGATTCGCAGCCTCGACGCCGTCGGCCGCAAGCTCGTGGTCACTCTGCGTGACGAGCAGCAGCGGATGTTCGACGACGTCATCGACCGCGGCGTGAGCGAGGGTGACTTCACCACGCCCTACCCGCGCGAGGCCGCGCGCGCGATCATCAACATGGCCTACTCGATCGCCACTTGGTACAACCCCGCTGGCGATGTCTCTCCCGACGAGATGGCCGAGCGGTACGCCGTACTCGCCCTCGGCATCGTCGGTGCCCACCCTTCCTCGACCCAGGAGTGACCGCATGGAACTGACCGAGATCCTCAACGAGCGCTGGAGCTGCCGCGGGTTCCTGCCCGACCAGGTTCCCGAGGAGACGCTGCGCGAGATCTTCGCGCTGGCCCAGCGCACCGCGTCGTGGTGCAACACCCAGCCCTGGCAGGTGCAGGTGCTCAGCGGCGACCTGCGCGACCGGCTCGCCAAGGAGCTCGTCGAGGCAGTGATGCGGGGCGAGGGCGGCAACGACCTGGACATGCCCGAGCGCTATGTCGGCGTCTACAAGGAGCGCCAGCGTGAGGCCGGGTTCGGGCTCTACGGGGCTCTGGGCATCGCTCGTGAGGACAAGGCGGCTCGGGCCGAGCAGATGCTGAAGAACTTCACCTTCTTCGACGCCCCGCACGTCGCGATCGTCACCACCGACGTCAACCAGGGCCTCTATGGCGCGGCCGACTGCGGGGCCTATGTCGCCAACCTGCTCAACATCGCCCACGCCGCCGGGGTGGCAACGATCCCGCAGGCCGCGATCGCGATGCAGTCGCCGACCGTCCGGCGCGTGCTCGACCTCCCCGAGGAGCGACGGATCTTCTGTGGCATCTCCATCGGGTACGCCGACCCGGAGCACCCGGCCAACGCCTTCCGGACCTCACGTGCCCCTGCCGATGACGCGGTCGAGTTCCGGGCCTGATTCTTGCCCAGGCACTCGACCCCCGAGTCCTCGTCGGTTATGGTTGATCCGAACGAGCGTTTGGATTGGAGATCCTAATGAATGACGCCGAGGCACCCGCTGGCGAACTGGACATGGTGGCACTGAGCGCCTGGATGCAGGAACAGCTGGCAGATGGACTGGCTGGTGGATTGGCTGGCCCCCTGACCGCCCGGTTGATCGCCGGTGGCCGCAGCAACCCGACGTACGAGCTGACCGACGGCACACGCGACTGGATCCTGCGCCGGCCGCCCTACGGCGAGATCCTCCAGTCCGCGCACGACATGTCGCGCGAGGCGACGGTGATGGGTGCCCTGGCCGGCTCCGCCGTACCCGTGCCGCACATCGTCGGGTTGTGCCGCGACAAGGATGTGCTCGGTGCCGACTTCTATGTGATGGACAAGCTCGTCGGGCGGACGCTACGCACAGCGCAGGACACCGCCACCCTGACTCCCGAGCAGCGCGGTGCCCTGACCGAGTCGATGCTCGACACCCTCGTCGCCCTGCACGAGATCGACCCTGCCGACGTCGGACTGGCCGACTGGGGCCGCCCCGACGGCTACCTCGAGCGACAGGTCAAGCGGTGGGCCCGCCAGTGGCACACCATCAAGACCTCCGAGCGCCGGCAGATCGACGAGGTCGTCGAGATGCTGCAGCGCTCGATGCCGATCACCAAGTTCCCCGGCATCGTCCACGGCGACTACAAGATCGACAACCTCTACCTCGACGCTGACGACCCGACGCGGATCCTCGGCGTGCTCGACTGGGAGATGTCCACCCTCGGTGACACCCTCGCCGACCTCGGCACGCTGGTCAGCTTCTGGGACGAGATCGGCGCGTTCCACAACCCGATCACCGCCGGCGCCACCGCGCACGAGGGGTTCCCCTCCGCGCAGGAGGTCGTCAAAAAGTACGCCGACCGCCGTGGCATCTCGATCGACGACCTCGAGTGGTACATCGTCTTCGCCGACTTCAAGATCGCCGTCATCCTCGAGCAGATCCACGCCCGCCATGTCGCGGGAACCACCGTGGGGGACTGGTTCGATGACATTGGTGGCATGGTCGGACCATTGCTGAATCGCTCCCACGAGCGCGCGGTCCGCGCTGGACTCTGACCACGACTGACGCTCGACACCTGACGCACTGACACCTGATGTATCGGCAACCGGAAGGCACATGACATGCAGGAAATCGCTGGGCTGCAACTGACTCCGTCACCCAAGGCGCAGGAAATGCGCGCCAAGCTGGTCGACTTCATGAACGACGAGGTGTTCCCGGCCGAGGAGGCCTACCACGCCTACCGCGTCGAGAAGGGCCAGGACGACCACACCCTCCCGCCCGCCGTGGAGGAGCTCAAGACCAAGGCCAAGGCGCTCGGCCTGTGGAACCTCTTCCTGCCCTCCGAGTCGGGCATCTCGCAGCTCGACTACGCAAGCCTGGCCGAGGTCACCGGCTGGTCTCTCGAGATCGCGCCCGAGGTGCTCAACTGCCAGGCGCCGGACACCGGCAACATGGAGCTGCTCCACCTCTTCGGCACCGACGAGCAGAAGAAGCAGTGGCTCGAGCCGCTGCTGGCCGGCGAGATCCGCTCCGCCTTCGCGATGACCGAGAAGAACGTCGCCTCCTCGGATGCCACCAACATCGAGACCTCGATGGTGCGCGACGGCGACGAATACGTCATCAACGGTCGCAAGTGGTGGACCTCTGGTGCTGCTGACCCGCGCTGCAAGCTCTTCATCGTGATGGGCAAGACCGATCCCAGCGCCGCCAAGCACACGCAGCAGTCGATGATCCTGGTCCCGCGCGACACCCCAGGCCTGACCATCGTCCGCGACGTCCCGGTCTTCGGTCGCCACGACCAGCACGGCCACTGCGAGGTGCTCTTCGAGGACGTCCGCGTTCCGGTCAGCAACATCCTCAGCGAGGAGGGCTCCGGCTTCGCCCTGGCCCAGGCCCGCCTCGGCCCGGGCCGGATCCACCACTGCATGCGTGCGCTGGGCGCAGCCGAGCGCGCCCTCCAGCTGATGGTCGACCGGGTCCAGTCGCGCGTCGCGTTCGGCAAGCCGCTCGCCGAGCAGGGGATGATCCAGCGCGACATCGCCGAGTCCCGCCTCGAGATCGAGCAGGCCCGGCTGATCTGCCAGCACGCCTCCGCGATCATCGACGCGAAGGGCAACAAGGCCGCCGCGCCCTACGTGTCGATGGCCAAGGTGACCGTCCCGCGGATCACCCTGGCCGTCATCGACCGGGCCATCCAGGCACACGGCGGAATGGGTGTCAGCGACGACGTGCCGCTCGCCGCGATGTATGGCTGGCACCGCGCCATGCGGATCTTCGACGGTCCCGACGAGGTGCACCTGCGCACCATCGGGAAGACCGAGCTCTCGGCCGCGCAGGAACTGCGTCCGTGACAGCTGACCTCTCCGGGCAGGTCGCGATCGTCACCGGTGCGACGGCCGGTCTCGGCACCCGATTTGCCCAGGTGCTGGCCGCCGCGGGCGCGAAGGTCGCGGTGACCGGTCGTCGTACCGACCGGATCGCCGAGGTCGTCGAGTCGATCACCGCAACCGGCGCGACGGCGTACGGCGTCCAGCTCGACGTCTCCGACCCGGCCTCGATCGAGGCCTGCCTGAGCGAGGTGTCGCAGCAGCTCGGCACCCCGCAGATCCTGGTCAACAACGCCGGCATCCCCGACGCGGCGCGGGCGCACAAGATGTCGCTCGAGCTCGTCGACGCGGTGCTGGACACCAACGTGCGCGGGCCGTGGCTGATGTCGACCGGTGTGGCTCGGCAGCTGATCGCTGCCGAGCTGCCCGGGCGGATCGTGAACATCTCCTCGATGAGCGCCTATCACTACAGCGGTGAGGGGGCGGCGCTCTATGCGACCAGCAAGGCCGCGGTCGCGCGGATGACCGAGACCCTGGCCGTCGAGTGGGCGCGCAACCACATCAACGTCAACGCCATCGCCCCGGGCGCGTTCGCCTCGGAAATGATGGACGGGATGCTCTCCCGGATGGGCGACATCACCCAGGGCTTCCCGCGCAAGCGGCTCGGCGACCCGGCCCAGCTCGACAGCACGCTGCTCTACCTCGTCTCGCCGGACTCGGAGGCCGTGACCGGCACCATCATCAAGGTCGACGACGGCCAGACCCACCGCTGATTCCCTGTCACTGAAGGAGAAACCCATGCGACTCGGCATGATCATCGACTATTCCGGCGGCTTCGAAGAGGCCGTCGACCAGCTCGCCGACTACGAGGCCGCGGGCCTCGGTCTGGTGGCGGTCGCGGAGGCCTACTCCTTCGACTCGGTCAGCCAGCTCGGCTACATCGCCGCGCGGACCAAGAAGCTCGAGATCGCCTCGGCGATCTTCCAGCTCTACACCCGCACCCCGTCGCTGACCGCGATGACCGCAGCCGGCCTGGACAACGTCTCGAACGGCCGCTTCACGCTCGGCATCGGTGCGTCCGGGCCGCAGGTGATCGAGGGCTTCCACGGCGTGAAGTACGACGCCCCGCTGGCGCGCACGCGTGAGGTCATCGAGATCTGCCGCCAGGTGTGGCGCCGCGAGAAGGTCGAGCACCAGGGCAAGCACTACCAGATCCCGCTCCCCGCCGACCAGGGCACGGGCCTCGGCAAGCCGCTGAAGATCATCAACCACCCGGTGCGCAACCGGATCCCGATCTCGGTCGCCGCGATCGGGCCGAAGAACGTCGAGCTGGTCGCCGAGCTCGCCGAGTCGTGGCAGCCGCTCTTCTTCCACCCGCTCAAGAAGGACCTGGTCTGGGGCGAGTCGCTCGAGGCCGGTTTCGCCAAGCGCGACCCGGAGCTCGGATCGCTCGACATCATGCTCCAGATGAACTACGCGTTCGGTGAGCCCGACCCGGCACACCTGCAGCAGGTTCGTGACCAGCTGGCGCTCTACATCGGCGGCATGGGCGCGCGCGGGAAGAACTTCTACAACTCGTTGGCTTCGCGCTACGGCTATGAGGCAGAGGCCAAGGAGATCCAGGACCTCTACCTCGCGGGCAACAAGGCCGAGGCTGCGGCCGCCGTACCCGACGAGCTCCTGCACGCGGTGTCGCTGATCGGCGACGAGGACCACGTCCGGGCGCGGGTCGCGGAGTTCAAGGCGGCCGGGGTCACGACGTTCCTGCTCAACCCGTTGGCGTCGAGCCCTGAGCGACGCATCGCCGACGTGGCGAAGCTGTCGGAGATCGTCTCCGCATGAGCTCGCTGGTGGTCGAGGATCGCGAACACATCCGGATCCTCACCCTGTCGCGACCGGAGCGCCGCAACGCGATCGACCAGGGGCTGGCCGAGGAGCTCTCGGCCGCCTTCGACGCGATCGAGGCGGACCGTTCGGTGCGGGCTGTGATCCTGACCGGCGGGCCGTCGTTCTTCTGTGCCGGCACGGACCTCGCCTCCGAGGCTCCTCCGCGGACGGAGGCCGGTGGGCCCTACGGATTCCTCGCGCGGGTACGTCGTACCCCGCTCATCGCGGCTGTCGAGGGGTTCGCCTTCGGTGGCGGCTTCGAGTGCGTGCTGGCCAGTGACCTGGTCGTGGCGGCGCAGGACGCGCGCTTCGCGGCCCCCGAGGTGAAGCGGGGCGTGGTGGCCAACACAGGGGCGCTGTTCCGTGCCGGCGTACGACTGCCGTTCAACGTGGCCACCGAGATGCTGCTCACCGGCGACCCGCTGGGCGCCGAGCGGGCACACGAGGTTGGCTTCGTGAACGTGCTCACCGCCCCGGGCGGAACGCTCGACGCGGCGCTCGACCTGGCCGGCCGGGTCGGGGCCAACAGCCCCGACGCCGTGTCGATCTCACTCGGTGCGGTGGCGCAGGAGGCCGCCCAGCGCGAGGAGGGTGGTTGGCGACTGACCGCGCAGGCGGAAGTGGAGATCGCGCAGTCCCCGAACCGAGCGGAGGGCGTGACCGCGTTCTTCGAGAAGCGCCCGCCCCGCTGGTCCTGACCCCGGCCCTTTCGCCGACCCGTCGCGAATTGTCGTTCTGACCCTCGCTGACCCGTCGTGAGTTCGCGTTCTGGCTCCCGCTGACCCGTCGCGAGTTCGCGTTCTGGCTCGATCTTCCGGGCGCAGAATGCGAATTCACGACGGGTCAGCGATTTGGCCCGCAACAACTGGCGGTTCGACGCTCAAGAACTGCAGGTTCGACGCGCAACAACTGCAGGGTGGTGGTCAGTGGGCGGCCATCACGCCGCACAGCGGGGGTTGCCAGTCGACGACGGGTTGATCGGCCAGGACCTTGTCGAGGCCTGAGGCCACGTCGTCGGGGAACGGCTCGATGCGGCGGGCCTCGAGACTGACGTGGGCGAGCACCAGCTCGAGGGTGTTGGCGACCAGACGCCGGGCCGGATCGACGAGATAGCAGATCATGTGCGCGGTCTTCGCCGACCGGGCGAGCAGCTGCGGATGTACGGCGATGCTGTCGCCGAGCCTGAGCTCTGCCGCATAGCGGATGTGGTGCTCGAGGGTGAAGACCCCGAGACCTCGCTCGGCTCGATAGGCGTCGTCGATGCCGGCGAGCGTGCACAGGTCATCCGCCGCCCAGGAGTTGAGGTCGAGGTAGTAGCGGATGTTCATGTGGCCGTTGTAGTCGAGGAAGTCCTCGCCCACGCTGGCGGTGCGCGTCGCCGGGATCTGGGTGACCTGCTCATAGGTGGGCAGGGGGATCCGTGGCGGCGCAGAAGGAGCTGACATGGCAGGAGGATAGCAATCGGCAGACAAGATCAGTCAAGTGAAAATAATGTTAAGGCACTTGACTCACGCCGTGGAATGGCGCAGGCTGTCCGCAACGGCTTCGATCGGGGGCCCGCAGAGAAAGTGATCGCGCCGTGTGGAGTTTTGCCAATGACCCCGAGTTCCAGCCGGAGCTGGACTGGATCGACACGTTCGTGCGCGAAGAGGTGCAGCCCCTCGACTACGTCCTCGGGAGCCAGTGGAACATCCACGACCCCGAGTTCGAGCGGCTCGTGCGTCCCCTGCAAGCGCAGGTGAAGGCTCGCGGTCTATGGGCCTGCCACCTCGGCCCTGAGCTCGGCGGCCCCGGATATGGACAGCTCAAGCTGGCCCTGATGAACGAGAAGTTCGGGATGTCCCGGTTCGGTCCGATCGTGTTCGGCGCCCAGGCACCCGACACCGGCAACTCCGAGATCCTCGCCCACTTCGCGACTGAGGAGCAGAAGGAGAAATACCTCAAGCCGCTGCTCGCCAACGAAGTGGTCTCGTGCTTCTCGATGACCGAGCCGCAGGGTGGCGCCGACCCGCTCGCCTTCGAGACCAGTGCCGTCCGCGATGGTGACGACTGGGTGATCAACGGCGAGAAGTGGTTCGCCTCCGAGGCAGACGCGGCCGGCTTCTACATCATGATGGTGGTCACCGACCCCGAGGCCGCGAGCCCCTACAACCGGGCCTCGATGTTCATCATCGACCAGGGCACCCCCGGTCTGGTCAACGTGCGCAACTACGGCTTCTACGGCGAGCCCGAGGACACCCACGCCCACCTGCGGCTGACCGACGTACGTGTCTCGGCCAGTCAGATGCTCGGTGAGCCCGGGCAGGCCTTCGCCATTGCCCAGACCCGTCTCGGCGGTGGGCGCATGCACCACGCCATGCGCACGCTGGCCCAGGCCACCCGCGCCTTCGAGATGACCTGCGAGCGGGTGGTCTCCCGGACCACCAAGGGCGAGCGCCTGGCCGACAAGCAGCTGGTCCAGGCCTCCATCGCCGACACCTGGGTGCAGCTGCGCCAGTTCCGTCTGCTGGTCCTCGAGACCGCATGGATGGCCGACCAGGGCAAGGACTGGAAGGCCCTGCGCAAGAACGTCTCCGCAGTGAAGACAGTGATGCCCAAGGTGCTCAACGACGTCGCCTCGCGGGCCCTGCACCTGCACGGTGCGCTCGGCCTCACTCACGAGCTGCCCTTCGCGGAATGGGTGATCAACTCGTTCCACGTCGGGCTCGCCGACGGACCCACCGAGGTGCACCAGATGGTGGTCGCGCGTGAGGTGCTCAAGGACGTAAAGCCCGAGCCCAACATGTTCCCCAGCTACCTCCGCCACGACCTGGCCGAACAAGCAAGGGTGAAGTTCGGCATCACCGCCTGACCACTCGATCCGCCGGCGCACACGCCCTGACAACCCGGAAGGCCATGGAGCACAGTGGGAGTTGTGGAATCACCCGTCGACCTGGAGGCGCTGGCCTCATGGATGGACAAGCAGTCCCTGGGCAATGGCGAGATAGAGGTGCTCGGCCCACTCGGGGGCGGCACCCAGAACATCATCCTGCGGTTGCGCCGTGACGGGCGTGACTTCGTCCTGCGCCGCGGACCGGCCAACCTGCGTGCCAAGACGAACTCCGCCCTGCTGCGGGAGATGCGCGTCCTCTCGGCCCTCGCTGCCAGTCCGGTCCCGCACCCGGCGGTGATCGCCACCTGCGAGGACGAGACGGTCCTCGGCGGCGCGGTCTTCTATCTCATGGAGCCGGTCGACGGCTACAACCCCAGTGAGCAGGCGCCCGTCGGCGACCGCGACCGACTGCGCCACATCGCCTTCTCGTCCGTGGACGCCATCGCTGCGCTGGCCGCGGTGGATCACGTGGCCGTGGGCCTGGGTGACCTCGGTCGGCCCGAAGGCTTCCTCGACCGGCAGGTGCCCCAGTGGCTGGGCCAGCTGGAGCGCTATCGCGAGCTGGACGGCTATCCCGGGCACGACCTCCCGGGCGTCGACCGGGTCGCTGACTGGCTCACCGCCAACCAGCCCGCCGACCGGATCCCCGGCATCATGCACGGCGACTACCACCTCGCCAACCTGCTGGTCTCCCACGAGAGTGGCGACGTCGCCGCCGTGGTCGACTGGGAGATGTCGACCATCGGTGACCCGCTCCTCGACCTCGGTTGGCTCCTGGCCACCTGGCCGCAGGAGGATCAGCACCTGTTGCTCGGCGACGGCGTACGCGCCCTGCAGGGCGTGGTCACCCGCGATGAGCTGGTAGCGCGCTATGAGGAGCGTTCCGGACGCCGGGTCGCCGACGCCGAGTGGTACGTCGTACTCGCCTGCTTCAAGCTCGGCATCGTCATCGAAGGCACCCACGCCCGCGCCACCGCCGGCCTGATGGGCAAGGCGGTCGGCGACCGCATGCACGCCGGCGCCGTCGGCCTGCTCACCCAGGCCCGCTCCGTCGCGGGCGTCTGAGTCGCTCCCCAGGTTTTCTGCACGTCCCACCAGCACAGGAGTTGTGATGACCAAGCCCCTCAACGGCGTCCGCATCGTCGAGCTGGCCGGCATCGGGCCCGGCCCGCACGCCGCCATGATCCTGGCCGACCTCGGGGCCGAGGTGGTGCGGGTGACCCGGCCGGGTACGCCGTCCCACCTCACCGCCACCGCGCACACCCTGCGTGGGCGCCGGTCCGTCGTGGCAGACTTGAAGGATGTCGATGACCTGGCCTTGGTGAAGGCCATGGTCGAGAAGGCCGATGTCCTCGTCGAGGGTTTCCGCCCGGGTGTACTCGAGCGGCTCGGCCTCGGGCCCGAGGACACCCGTGAGGTCAACCCGCGACTGATCCACGCGCGGATGACCGGCTGGGGGCAGACCGGGCCGCTGGCCCACACTGCCGGGCACGACATCAACTACATCTCGTTGACCGGCGCCTTGCACGCGATCGGCACGGCAGAGCACCCGGTGCCGCCGTTGAACCTCGTCGGGGACTATGGCGGCGGCTCGATGATGCTGGTGACTGGCGTGCTGGCCGCCCTCTTCGAGCGCGAGCGGACCGGGGTGGGCCAGGTCGTCGACGCCGGCATGGTCGACGGGGCCAGTGTCCTGCTGCAGGGCCTGCTCGAGCTGCGGGACCTGGACCAGTGGACCGACACCCGGCACGACAACATCCTCGACGGGGCGGCGCCGTTCTATCGGACCTATGCCTGCAGTGACGGGGGTTTCATGGCGGTCGGTGCCATCGAGCCGCAGTTCTATGCCCTGCTCGTCGAGGGGCTGGGGCTCGAGCTGGAGGAGCTGGCGGACCGTGACGACAAGACCACCTGGCAGTCCCTCTCGGAACTGTTCGCGGGTCGGTTCGCCGAACAGTCGCGCGAGCACTGGACCAAGGTCTTCGACGGCACGGACGCCTGCGTGACCCCGGTGCTGTCCTTTGCCGAGGCGGTCGAGCACCCCCATGTCGCCGTACGCCGTTCACTCGTCGCGGGCGAGATGGCCGGGTCGGTCGTGGCCACCGTGGCGCCGCGTCTCGGCGCGACTCCGGACGCGGCACCTGCCGGACCCACGACCGAGGAAGCGCTGGCGGACCTGGTCGCCGACTGGTCCTGACACACCCGCCGACCCGGCAGTTGTTGACACCTGATCGTGTCAACAACTGCCGGGTCGGCGGTGTGGGGCGTCAACAACTGCCGGGTCGGTCAGGCCTCGGGGTGTCGCTCGTCCATGATCCGTCGGGTCTCGGGGGAGAGGTCCGCGCCGAGGATGGCCGCCGCGAGGTCGACCAGTTGGGCTGCGA
The DNA here is from genome assembly GCF_013408415.1 of Nocardioides daedukensis. Classification (NCBI taxonomy): domain Bacteria; kingdom Bacillati; phylum Actinomycetota; class Actinomycetes; order Propionibacteriales; family Nocardioidaceae; genus Nocardioides; species Nocardioides daedukensis. The sequence goes on from NZ_JACCAA010000001.1 coordinate 2,868,954, forward strand.
AGAGCTCACCGCCGTGGTCGACACCCATGCGGGCGCGCCGCCCCAGCTCGAGGTGCACGAACCGGATCGCGGCAAACCTGCGGTGCAACGGAGGGCCCGCCGTACGCGGGGGCATCAGCTCTTCGATGAGCGTCGACCACCGGTCCAGGCTCCCGTCGGGGTCATAGACCAGGGCGCCCAGCGCGTCGTCGGGGTCGACAAGCGCGTCCGACCGGTTCACGAGCTGGGCTGCAACCTGGAGGAAGTGCCGGCCCCCCTCGTCGGAGAGCTCGGCGATCAAGGGCGTCACCAGGATGGCCGCGCCCTCGCGCAGGGTGATCTCTCCGCGGGAGAGCAGGTGGTCCAGGAGCGCGTGGCGGCGGACCGAGATGCGCGGGACGTAGTGATCGACGAGCACGCGCAGCATGCCCTCGCGATCACCGAAGTGATATTGGAGCGCGGTCGTGTTCTTCTGGCCGGCCTCGCGGGTGATCTCGCGCAGGGACACGCCTTCGAGGCCGCGCTCGGCGATGAGCCGGGCGGCGGCGTTGAGGATGCGGGTGCGGGCGTCGGGCCCGGCGTTGGCGCGCCCGTTGGTGCCCTTGACTGCGGTCTTCCGGGGTTGGGTGGTGGTCTCGGCCAGGGGGGCGGTGGCCGCCTTCCTGGCCGGCGCTCCGGCCTTGTTGGCCGGCGTTCTGGCCCCCGAGGAGTTACTCATGAGTTGGAAGTGTAGGGGGCAATCAGGCCCCTGACAATTAGAATCTGGATCAATTGCCAAAAGTCTTGTGTCAGTTGCCTTAATGCGTCTAGCATCATATCCACGCCGCCAGATGCGGCGCACGTCACACAGGATCCGAGAAAGGTTCGAACATGCTGAACTGGTCTGCAAAGCGCCCGGTGATCGCGGCGGTGGCTGCGATCCTCGCGCTCTCCGCGTGTGGCTCGGGCGACGACAGCGGCGCGACGGGCAAGAAGGACTCCGACGGGGTCATCACCGTCAAGCTCGGGGTGGTCGGTCCCAAGACCGGACCCGCCTCCCTCTACTACAAGTACATGGACCAGAACTTCGAGACCTTCTCCGACGACTTCGAGGAGAAGTACAAGGTCCGCTTCGAGATCATCGGCGAGGACGACCAGGCTTCCCCCGAGGAGACCGCCCGCGCGGTCAGCCGTCTGATCAACGAGGAGGCCGTCCACGCCATCCTCGGCCCGCCGCTCTCCGGCAATGCGCTCCAGGTCGCCGACGTGATCCAGAAGAGCCAGATCCCGTGGCTGCTGGCCGGCCCGAACGCCGATGAGGCGATCAACTACGACATCCAGCCGAACTGGGCCTTCCAGACCAACTTCACCAACCAGCAGATCATGGAGATCCTGGGCACCCGCCTCTTCGCCGACAACAACAAGGTCGGCATCGTCTACTCGGCGGACGGCTTCGGCCAGTCCAACCTGGACCACCTCAAGTCCTGGGCCAAGGAGAACGGCAAGAAGCTGACCGCCGAGGAGTCGCTCCAGCCCGGCTCGAGTGACGCCAACGCGATCATCAAGCGCTTCAAGTCGGCCGGCGTCGACTCGGTGTTCATGGGCATCACCCAGGGTGCCGACACGGCCACCGTGACCCGCGCGATCGAGCAGGCGGGCTATGAGCCCAAGACGATCATGACGACCGGCACGATCCTGACCAACTACAAGACCATCGCCGAGCCGTCGCAGTGGGAGAACATCCAGATCGTCGACCCGCGCAACTTCCTCGAGGGTGGCGACAAGGAGATCCTGGACGCCGTCCAGGAGGCAACTGGTGAGGCTCCGGCCATCCCGACCAACAACATCAGCACCTACGCGATGCTCGACATCTATGCCCAGGCCGTCGCCGAGGTCGGTGACGCGAACGACCGTGAGGCAGTGCGCAAGGCGATGGAGGACATCGAGACCGTCCACATCGGCAGCCTGACCATCGAGAAGCCGTTCACCACGACCGACCACAAGCTCTATGACGACGACCCGGCCAACTGGCTGACCTACGGCTTCGACGAGAAGTTCAACCTCAAGCTCCTCGGCACCGCCGAGGAGTGCCTCGAGAAGGGCTGCTGACGCCCCGGCGTCGGAGAGACTGACATGGACGCAGTGATCTTCGGATTGGTGCTGGGAGGGCTCTATGCCCTCCTGGCCCAGTCCTTCGTGCTCACCTTCATCACCACGAAGACGTTGAACTTCGCGGTGGGCGAGTTCGTCGCCCTCGGCGCGTTCGTCGTGCTGGCCGTGGCCAGTTGGTCCTGGTTGCCCGCGGCGGGCAAGATCGCGATCGGCTTCCTCGCCGCCGGCCTGGTCGGAGCGCTGGCCTACCGGTTCCTCGTGCTGCCCTTCACCACCCAGGGGGAGCACGACGTCCGCTGGCTGCTCTCCACGGTGGCGTTGTCCTTCGTCATGCTCAACCTGATCGGCAACGTCGAGGGCCCCTCGCCCCAGCGCTCCGACACGGGTCGGCTCGGGGGCAGCGTGGAGATCCTGGGCTCGGGGGTCAGCAAGCAGATGCTGCTGATCGCACTGCTCGCCGTGGCGGTCTCGATCGCCCTCATCGTGGCCTCCAAGAAGACCTCGATGGGTCTGATCATGCGCGCCGTCTCCCAGGACAAGGAGGTCACCTCCCTCATGGGCGTCTCCCCGCACATGGTCGGCGCGGTCTCCTACCTGGTCGCGATGGGCCTGGCCGGTCTGGCCGGCACGTTGTACGCCGCGACGGTGGGCGCCTCGCCCGTCATGGGCGCCCCACTCCTGGTCGCCTCGATCGCCGTCGGCGTCATCGGTGGACTCTCCTCCCTGTGGGGTCCGCTGCTCGGCGGGGCGCTGTACGGCGTGCTCAGCCAGGTCGCCAGCTTCGAATTCGGTGCCATCTGGGGTGAGACCGCGGGTCTGCTCCTGGTCATCGCCGTCCTGATCTGGAAGCCCGAGGGCCTTCTCGGTCGTCGCATGGAGGTCAAGCTGTGATCACCACCCAGACATCCACCCCCACGCCGGGCGGTGCGCCTGAGGGCAACGACCCGCACGGCAACAACCCGGACGCTGCTGACAAGGGTGGGAAGGGCCGCAGGGGCAGCCGCGGCAACAGAGCCACCGGCGCCGCGCGTCGGCGTACCCCCGGTCGTTCTGCCCTCCTGCGCGACATCCTCTTCGCCGTCGGGGCCTTCGCGGTCGCGATGATCGCGATCCTCCCCGGCCGCGAGGGCGTCGGCACCTCCATCTCCACCATGCAGCTGGTCGCCTCGATGGCAGCCATGACCGTTGCCGCGGTGGGCCTCAACCTGCTGATGGGCTACACCAAGCTGGTCTCCCTGGGGCAGGGCGGCTTCTATGCCATCGGTGCCTATGCCAGTGCCTGGCTCGCCCTGGACAAGGGCTGGAACCCGCTCCTCGCGATCGTCGGGGCGCTGGTCATCTGTGGCGTCATCGGCGCCCTCGTCGCGATGGCCACTATGCAGATGCGCGGACCGCAGTTCTCCGTGATCACCCTCGTCCTCGCCGTCCTGGTGGAGCGAATCCTCAACGAGGGCAAGGCATTCGGCCAGTTGGCCGGCTATCCCAACTATGCCCAGCACGGCGTCACCTCGATGCCTCCGATCGAGGTCTTCGGCCATGTCTTCGAGCCGCCGATGATCGCCAACACCGTCGCCACGGTGATGGTGCCGATCGTGCTGGTCACCGCCCTGGTGGTGATCCTGGCCCGCAACATCGCCCGCTCGCCGTGGGGCAGCTCGCTCAGCGCCATCGGTGAGAGCGAGATGCTCGCCTCGCACCTGGGCGTCAACGTCTTCTGGCGCAAGGTGTCGGTCTTCGTGCTCGCGTCCGTGCTTGGCGGCCTCGGTGGCGTCATCGCGGTGCAGGCGTTCTCCCACCTCCAGCCCGAGACCTTCGACATCTACCTGACCATCACCATCGTGCTGGCCGTCGTCTTCGGCGGCAGCGGCACCGTGCTCGGCCCGCTGGTCGGGGCGGTCGCGGTCGTGTGGCTCGAGCAGTCGCCGATCCTGACCAGCGTCAGCTCCTTCCAGCAGGAGAACATCTCCGAGACGTGGTATCTCTCCACGCCCGGCCTGGTAGGCATCCTGTTCCTGCTCACCCTCTTCCTGATGCCGCGCGGCATCGTCGGCAGCGTCGGTCAGCTCGTGCACTCGCGGATCCGCGGGGGAGCCGGACTGGCGAAGGCGGAGGCGGCCGAGGGCCTGAGTGAGGCCTCGGTGGAGAGCGAGCCGATCCCGGACGCCGACCCCGAGACCCCGCACGCCGAGGGCGTCGACCCCGACGCGATCCTCGTGATCGAGGGAGCGGCCAAGCACTTCGGCGGGCTCAAGGCCGTCGACGGCATGGACCTGCAGGTCGCCAAGGGGCAGATCCACGCGATCATCGGTCCCAACGGGGCTGGGAAGTCCACGCTGGCCAACCTGATCACCGGTGTCTACAAGCCCAACGGCGGCACGATCTCCTTCCAGGGCAAGGAAATCGGTGGCCTCGCGCCGCACAAGATCTCCCGCAGCGGCGTCGCCCGGACCTTCCAGACGCCCCAGCTCTTCCACGACGCCACCGTCCTGGAGAACGTGCTGACCGGCTTCCCTGATACCGGGCGTACGTCGTTGCTCGCCGCAGCGGTCAAGCCTCCGTCGCGCTATCGCCGGGACGCCGAGATGCGGGACGAGGCAGAGCGGCTCCTCGACCTGGTCGGACTGGCCGACCTTACCGACGTACTCGCTGGCGAGCTGCCCTATGGCAAGCAGCGAGCGCTCGAGATCGCGCGGGCGCTGGCCTCGTCGCCCGAGCTGATCGTCCTCGACGAGCCGGCAGCCGGGCTGCTCGCCACCGAGTCGGTCGGGTTGGGTGACCTGTTGATCGCCTTGCGTGAGCACGGCTATGCGCTGGTCGTGGTCGAGCACCACATGGACCTGGTCGCCCGAGTGGCGGACAAGGTCACCTGCATGGACCAGGGCCGGCTGCTCTCCCGCGGGACACCCGAGCAGGTCCTGTCCGACGAGGCCGTCATCGCGGCGTACCTCGGCAAGCCACTCGAGGAGGAGCAGGCATGACACTCACGGTCGACAACGTGGTCTGCGGCTATGACCGCGCACCCATCCTGCACGGCGTCAGCCTCCACGTGGAGCCCGGCGAGCTGGTCGCTGTCGTCGGCTCCAACGGGGCCGGGAAGTCGACGCTGGTCAAGACCATCTGTGGTCTGGTCGGGGTTCGTGGCGGTGACCTGACCGACGACGGCCAGTCGTTCGCCAAGGTCTCACCCGCCAAGCGGGCCAAGGCCGGCATCGTCGTGGTGCCCGAGGGCCGGCGGCTCTTCCCGCAGCTCACCGTGGGGGAGAACATCCAGCTCGGCCGGCACGCCGCGGGCAAGCGGGCGACCGGGGACGACCCAGTGAAGGACCTGCTCGACGCGTTCCCGATCATCTCCGAGCGCTGGAACCAGCAGGCCAACCTGCTCTCGGGTGGCGAGCAGCAGATGGTTGCGTTGACCCGTGCGGTCGCCGCCCGACCGCGCTACCTGCTGCTCGACGAGCCGTCGCTCGGGCTGAGCCCGCTGAAGACGCTGGACGTGTTCCGCCTGGTCGAGCTGGTTCGGGAGCGCACGGGTGCCGGGATCCTGCTGGTCGAGCAGATGGCCGACCAGGCGCTCAAGGCCGCCGACCGGGCCTATGTGCTCGAGCACGGGCAGATCGCCATGGAAGGCCCGGCTGCGGATGTGCGCGCGTCTCCCGAAGTACGCCGTGCCTATCTCGGCGTGGCCAGCTGAGCACATCCCCCACACCTGCCTGACGACCGTTCCCCGGAAGGAAAACCCATGTTCACCCAGACTCCCCGTGCAGCAGAGCTGCACGACAAGATGGTCGGCTTCCTCGAGGAGCACGTCTATCCCGCCGAGGCCGTGCACGAGGAGCAGATCGCCGAGATCGGCGCGGCGCGCACCCAGCCGCCGATCCTCGAGGAGCTCAAGAAGCGGGCCCGCGACCTGGGCCTGTGGAACCTCTTCCTGCCGCACAAGGAGGAGGGCCACGAACCGCTCTCGAACCTCGACTACGCGCCGATCGCCGAGCTGACCGGGCGCAGCCTGTGGCTGGCCCCCGAAGCGCTGAACTGCTCCGCGCCGGACACCGGCAACATGGAGCTGCTGTCGATGTTCGGCACGCCGGAGCAGAAGGAGCAGTGGCTCAAGCCGCTGATGGACGGCGCGATCAGGTCGGCCTACGTGATGACCGAGCCACAGGTCGCCTCCTCGGACGCCAGCAACATCGAGACCTCGATCGTGCGCGACGGTGACGACTGGGTGATCAACGGGCGCAAGTGGTGGATCTCGGGCGTCGAGCGGGAGACCTGCAAATTGCTGATCCTGATGGGGATCACCGACTCCTCGCCCGATGCGCCCCGTCACCAGCGCCACAGCATGGTGCTGATCCCCAGGGACACTCCCGGCGTCACGGTGCACCGCGACCTGACCGTGCTCGGCTACAACCCGTTCGAGTCCCACGTCGAGATGACCTTCGAGGACGTGCGCGTCCCGGTCGACAACATGATCGGTGAGGTCGGCGCCGGGTTCGCCATGTCCCAGGCCCGCCTGGGTCCCGGGCGGATCCACCACTGCATGCGGATGGTGGGTGCGGCCGAGCGGGCCCTGGAGCTCATGATCGATCGCGTGCAGAACCGGGCCACCTTCGGGACGCCTTTGGTGGACCAGGGCGTCGTACGTGAGTGGATCGCCGACTCCCGGATCGAGATCGACCAGGCCCGCCTCTACACGCTCTACACCGCACACCTGATGGACACCGTCGGGAACCGCGAGGCTGCGAGCGAGATCTCCGGCATCAAGGTTGCCGTGCCGAACATGGCCGTGCGGGTGATCGACCGCGCCATGCAGGCCTTCGGCGGCGGAGGACTTGCAGGCGACGTACCCCTGGCGAGGATGTATGCCGAGGCTCGCATCGTGCGGATGGCCGACGGGCCCGACGAGGTGCACCGCCGTGGTCTGGCCCGCACCGAGCTGCGCCGGTTCGCCGCAGCGACGAGCCCTGCGCCGCACGGGGTGACCGCACACCTGGCCCACTGACTGGCCCACTGAAGTGCCCACTGACTCGCCCACTGATCAGGTCGACACCCCGGCTGGTGTCCCAGCCACCCATGGAAAGGTGACGAGATGACCCTCGCCCGCAATGCCTTCGCGCTCCTGGACCGCACCGCCGAGTCCTATGCCGGCGACCGTCCGGCATACGGCTTCGAGGGTGAAGTGCGCACCTTCCGCGAGATGCGGGACGCCTCGCTCGAGGTGGCGGCCGGACTCGCGGCCAACGGCGTCGGCCGTGGCGACAAGGTCGCGGTGATGATGGGCAACCGGTTCGAGTGGGTCGAGACCTTCTTCGGCCTGGCCGCCCTCGGCGCGGTCTGCATCCCGGTCAACGTGCTGCTGACCGGCAAGGAGATCGAACACGTCTGCCGCGACAGCGACGCACGGTTCCTCGTCGTCGACGAGATCGGGTCGAAGATCGGGCGCCTCGGGCACAGCTTCGACGCCGTGATCACCGTCGGGTCCGCTGCGATCGAGGCCGCCGGACGCCGGGTGGAGTACGCCGACCTGCGCGCGGGTCACGTGCTGCCCGCCGACCACGTCGGTCCGGCACTCGAGGACACCTTCCTGCTCTACTACAGCTCCGGGACCACCGGGCTGCCGAAGGCCGCCGAGCACTCGCACGACGGGGTGCTGTGGAACGCGATGGGGCAGGTCCAGGGGCTCGGGCTGACCGGCGAGGACAGATATTTCGTGATCCCGTCGCTCTCGTGGGCTGCCGGGTTCCACAACCTCGTGATCGCGCTGACCTGGGTGGGCGGCTATTCGGAGATCCGCTCCACCGGCGGCGCGACGATGGAGAACATCGTCGACTCGATCGAGGCCGGGTCGATCACCCACGTGATGCTGGTGCCCAGCCTGCTGCGGGAGCTGGTCACGCGACCCGACCTGATGGCGCGGCTGAGTGCGAGCGCGCTGCGCTGGATCGTGACCGGCGCCGAGCCGGTTCCAAAGGCGGTCATCGAGACGGTCTGCCGCGGCATTCCCGACGTGGACGTCTGCCAGGGCTACGGGCTCTCGGAGTTCCCCACGATCTGCACCGTGCTGATGGCCGACGAGGTGTTCGACCACGAGGGGTCGGCCGGTCGCCCGCTGCCGCACACCGACCTTGCGGTCCGTGACGTCGACGGCGTGATCCGTCGGTCCGGCCAGGGTGAGCTGCTGATCCGCTCCCTGGCCTCGATGAAGGGCTACTACGGCAAGCCCGAACAGACTGCCGAGGCCTTCCGCGACGGTTGGTTGCACACCGGCGACCTGGTGGCGATCGATGAGGACGGATTCATGACCGTGGTCGGCAGGACCAAGGACATGATCATCTCCGGGGGACTCAACGTCTATCCCAAGGAGATCGAGGACGTCATCCACCGCGCCCCCGGCGTGCTCGAGGCCGCCGTGGTCGGCGTACCGCACGAGCGCTTCGGCGAGACGACCGTAGCGATCGTGGTCACCGACGACCCGGCCTTCAGCATCGACGAGATCGAGCGGCTGTGCCTGGAGGAGCTGGCGTCATACAAGCGGCCACGCCAGATCCTGGTCCGTCACGACCCGTTGCCCCGCAACGCCAACGCCAAGCTGCTCAAGCGCGAGCTCCGGCCCTGGGCCACGGCACAGCTCGGGACGGGGGCTGCCTCGCAGCCGACAGCGCCGAGTGTGCAGGCGGACTCGACGTCGTGACCTCGCGTTATGGGATGACGATCCCGCTCGACGACGTACCCCTCTCGGCGGTGCCCTACGCGGCGCGCGAGCTGGAGGACCTCGGCTACACCGATCTGTGGACAGCTGAAGGGATGGGTGCCGACGGGTTCACGCCGTTGGCCGCCGCGCTCGGGGTCACCTCGTCGGTGCACCTGGGCGTCGCGATCGCACCGGTCTTCACCCGCGGCCCGGCGTTGCTCGCGCAGACCGCGGCGACGATGGCCGCGATGGCGCCGGGACGGTTCACGCTCGGGCTCGGCGCGTCGTCGAACGTGATCGTGGAGAAATGGAACTCGATCCCTTTCGACAAGCCACTCTCACGCAGCCGTGACATGCTTCGATTCCTGCGCGCGGCGTTAGAAGGGCAGCGGGTGGACGAGGAGTTCGCGACCTTCACCGTGCAGGGCTTCCGGGCTGGCGTCGTACCCGAGGTTCCACCGAAGCTGCTGCTGGCCGGGCTGCGCGGCAAGATGCTCGACCTTGCCGGATCGCACGCTGACGGCGCCGTGCTCAACTGGCTCTCCGCCGAGGACGTCGGCCGGGTCGTGCCCGCGGTGACTGCGCACGGTGCCGACAAGGAGATCGTCTGCAGGATCCTGGTTGCGCCGACTGCCGATGCGGACCTGGCCCGTGGCGTGGCCCGGCGGCTGATCGCCACCTATCTCAACGTGCCCGTCTATCGGGCCTTCCACGCCGACCTGGGGCGTGACGAACTTGAGCCGATGTGGAAGCTGTGGGCCGATGGCGACCGGGCCGCAGCCGTGGAGGCGATCCCGGACCACGTCGTCGACGAGCTCGTCGTGCACGGATCCCCGGGCGCGTGCCGCGAGCACATCGGGCGCTACGTCGAGCACGGGGTCACCGTGCCGGTCGCCTCGCTGCTTCCGGTCGGGGTGGATCCACTCGAGGCCTGCCGGGCGCTCGCGCCCTCCTGACCACTCACCACCAACCACAAGGGGAACCATGACCGACACCGCATCCACCGAGTTCACGGGCAAGACCGTCCTGATCACCGGCGGCAGCCGGGGGATGGGCGAGCAGATGGCGCACGCCTTCGCCGCACGCGGAGCCAACATCGTGGTGGCGAGCCGCAAGCTGGAGAACTGCCGCAGCGTGGCCGACGACCTGGTGCGCAAGCACGGCGTACGCGCCTTGCCGGTGGGCTTCAACGCCAGCTCGTGGGAGGACTGCGACCGGCTGATCGAGGAGGCGTACGCCGAGTTCGGCAGCGTTGATGTGTTGATCAACAACGCCGGGATGTCGCCGCACTACCCCTCGCTCGCCGAGGTCAGCCAGGAGCTGTTCGACAAGGTGATCGCGGTGAACCTGCGTGGTCCGTTCCGGCTCAGCGCCGTGATCGGCGAGCGGATGGCCGAGGGTGACGGGGGCTCGATCATCAGCATCGGGTCCATCGAGGCGATCCGTCCGCAGCCCGAGGCGCTGCCCTATGCGGCCGCGAAATCGGGGCTGCACGTGTTCACCGAGGGCTTCGCGCAGGCATACGGTCCGAAGGTGCGGGTGAACACGATCCAGGCCGGCCCCTTCCTGACCGACATCTCCACGAACTGGTCCGAGGGGCTGCGTGAGGAGATGGAGGCCAAGGTCGCTCTCGGTCGCTGCGCAGAGGCCGACGAGATCGTCGGCGCCGCACTCTATTTCGCCGGTTCGGCGTCGTCCTTCACGACCGGTGCGCTGCTGCGGGTCGACGGCGGCTGGAAGTAGCCGCGAACCTGCAGTTGTTGCGTCGCGAACCTGCACTTGTTGCGCGTCGAACAGGCGATTGTTGTGGCTTGAACCTGCAGTTGTTGTGGTCGGCGAGCGCAAGACTTGCCGGTTCAATGCGCAACAACTGCAGGTTGGACGCGCAACAACTGCAGGTTCGCGGTCAATGGGTGAGAAGGGCGGTGGTTTCCAGGGCCGCGCGACGGACCATCGGGGCAAACTTCTCCACGGGGGCGTCAGGACCCCGTAGCGCTACGGAGATGGCTCCCAGCGGGCCGTGCGGTCCGGTGACCGGGGCGGCGACGGCGCGCATGTCGGTGCGCATGTCCGCGGGGGTGAGCGCGAGGCCGTGGCGGCGACGGATCGGACCCAGGCGACGGTGAAGCCTGGCCCGGGCCCGCGGCGAGATGGATCCGGGCTCGTCATAGAGGCGATCCACCTCCTCGGGGTGCATGCAGCCGAGGATGGCCAGGCCGCTGATCGTGCGGTGGGCCCGGATCTGGATGCCGACCCGGGACGGGATGCTGGCCCCGGCCGGACCGCCGACCTTGTCCAGGTAGACCACGGCATTGCCGTCGAGCACCACCAGGTGCACCACCGCCGAGGTCGCCAGGTGCAGCTCGTTGAGCACGTTCGCTGCGGCCGCGCGCAGGTGCGCGTGGTCGAAGACGCGGCGACCGACCGCGTGCATCCGCGGCCCGAGGCGATATCCGCGCTCGTCGTGATCGATCCATTGCATCTCGACCAGCTGGCGCAGCAACCGGAAGGTGGTCGACCGGGGCAGTCCGGTCAGGCCGGAGACCTCCTCGAGGAAGAGGTGGTCGGGCCCGTGCGTGAACACATCGAGGATGTCGGTGAGGCGCTCGATCACGCCGGGTCGTGGTGCTGGCGGTGCGAGCTGGGTGGTGGCGGGTTCTGCGGCAAGTGCGGTCATCTCGGGGATCCCTCCAGATTGCCTAAGTGGTGACCTGCATCACAACCTAACACTTGCTTGGCGTCTCCAACCTCCGTTCGACCGACCGGTTCCGTTGGATGAAACCGCACTGTCGCGGGCACGATGACGATCCGCAGGATGCGGGCATGGCTCTCAACATCGCTGACCTCTTCGAGCACGCCGTCGACGCCGTGCCCGAGCGCCTCGCCCTGGTCATCGGCGACGACCGGCTCACCTATGCCGAGCTCGACGCCGCCGCCAACCGGGTCGCCCACCACCTGGTCTCTGCCGGGATCCAACCCGGCGAGCACGTCGGGCTGATGGCGCGCAACACCGTCGACCACGTCGCCGCCATGCTCGGCACCTTCAAGGCCCGGATGGTGCCGATCAACATCAACTACCGCTACGTCGAGGGCGAGCTGGACTACCTCTTCGACAACTCACGGATGGTCGCGCTGCTCCACGAGGCCCGCTACTCGCCGGTCCTGGACAAGGTCGTGGGCAACCACGAGCTGCTGCGGCACGTGGTCACCATGCCCGACGGCACCGACGCCGCCCCCACGGCGTACTCCTCGCTCGACTGGACCACCGCCGTCGGCGAGCAGCCGAGCACCCGCGGCTTCCTCGACGCGGTCGGGCAGCGCAGCGCCGATGACCTGTACGTCGTCTACACCGGCGGCACGACCGGCTATCCGAAGGGCGTGATGTGGCGCCAGGAGGACGTATGGCGCACCCTCGGCGGCGGCATCGACTTCGCCACCAGGCAACGGTTGGAAGAGCTCGACCAGTCACGAACGGGTGCCGCCAACCCGCACCCGCTCACCTGCCTCCAGCTCGGCCCGATCATGCACGCCAACGGACAGTGGGGGATGCTGCTGCGCTTCCTCACCTGCCACACCAACGTCCTGCTGCCGAAGTTCGACCCGGTCGAGATCTGGAACACGATCGAGAAGGAGAAGGTGCAGACCATCTCCTTGATCGGGGACGCGATGGCGCGTCCGCTGATCGAGGAGTTCGAGACCGGCAACCACGACGGGAGCACGCTGGTCAACGTCAACAGCGCCGCCGCGATCTTCTCCGTCGAGGTCAAGGAGCGCTGGCTCAACGCCCTCCCGAACGTGGTCGTGATGGACATCATCGGGTCCTCGGAGACCGGCTTCACCGGGAACGGCCGGGTGGAGAAGTCGAACCTCGCCGACAAGGGCAGCCTGGTCAACATTGGCGTCGACATGGCGGTCCTCGACGAGGAGATGAACCTGCTCGACCCCGCCACGCACGTCGGCGAGATCGGGTTGATGGCGCGCTCGGGCAACATCCCGCTCGGCTACTACGGCGACCCGGAGAAGAGCGCGCGCACCTTTATCACCATCGACGGCACTCGCTATGCGGTTCCCGGTGACTGGGTCCAGATCGAGCCGGACCTGAAGGTGACGCTGCTCGGTCGCGGCTCGAACTGCATCAACACCGGCGGAGAGAAGGTCTATCCCGAGGAGGTCGAGGTCGCGCTCAAGTCGCACGCGGGCGTCTTTGACGCCCTGGTGATGGGGCTGCCGCACCCGGTCTGGGGCCAGGAGGTGGCTGCGCTGCTGCAGGCCCGACCCGGCACGGAGCTCGACTTCGACGACGTCCGCACCCACCTGCGCACCCGCATCTCCGGCTATAAGGTGCCGCGCACGATCCACGTCGTCGACGAGATCCCGCGCCACGTCACCGGCAAGGCCGACTACAAGACAGCCAGGGAGATCACCGAATCCCTCGCAACGACAGAGAGTGAGACAGTCCAGTGAGCACCACGATCCGATCTCGTACGACGTCCCTCGCCGCGGCCGTGCTGCTCGTCGGCACCCTGGCCGCATGCGCCGGTGACGACAAGGACGACAAGAAGGAAGCCGACTCCTCGATCTTCGAGGTCGGCCTGGTCGGCGACCAGCCCGAGGGTGACCCGGTCAAGGGCGGACAGCTCCGCGTCTCCACCTTCGGCGAGCTGCGCGACTTCGACCCGGTCGCGCTGATTGCCAACGGACTCTCCGGTGGCACCGAGCTCGCGGCGATCTATGACGTGCTGCTGCGCCACGACCCCGAGACCGGGAAGTACGTCGGTCAGCTCGCCGACTCCATCGAGGCCAACGACGACGCCACGACGTACACCCTCACGCTGCGCGACGGGGTGAAGTTCAGCGACGGCACCGACCTCGACGCCGACGCCGTGGTCGCCAGCATCGAGCGCTACTTGAAGAACGGTGGCGGACAGGCCGGCCTGTGGCAGCGCAAGGTCAAGTCGATGAAGGCCGCCGACCCGCTCACCGTCGAGTTCACGATGGTCGAGCCGTGGCTGGACTTCGAGTACATGCTGGCCTCCGCGCCCGGCATGATCGTGGCCGCATCCGCCGACGCGAAGGCGAAGTTCACCCCGGTGGGTGCGGGGCCCTACACCTTCGACAGCTATGCGCCCGGCGAGCAGCTGGTGCTCAAGGCCAACCCGGACTACCACGGCGGAGCGCCCGCTCTGGAGTCGTTGCGGTTCACTCTGATCCAGACCGCGCAGGGCACCCTCGACGTGCTCAAGGCCGGTGACGCCGATGTGGCGGTGCTGCGTGACTCGCACGTGATCGCGGACGCCGTCGAGTCCGATCTGGGCGGCTCGATGAACGTGGTCAGCCTCGGCGTCGGACTGGTGATCAACCACCGCGAGGGTTCCGTGCTGGCCGACCCCGACCTGCGGCGCGCCATCGCGGCCGCGCTCGATCCGAAGGTGATCACCGAGCGGACCTACAAGGGCTATGGGATCCCCGGGACCGAGATGTTCCCGGCCGAGTCGTTGTGGGGACCCACCGACGGGCCCGAGATCGACCTCAAGCAGGCGAAGGAGCTCGTGGCCAAGGCCAAGGAGAACGGCTTCGACGGGACGGTGCGCTATCTCGGCATCGCGAAGGTCTCCCAGCAGACCGGGCTCTCGATCGAGGCGATGCTCGGCCGGATCGGCATCGAGGTGAAGTCGACCTATGTGCCCGGCTCGGCGGAGATGATCGAGAAGGTCTTCATGAAGCACGACTTCGACCTGGCCGGATGGTCGTTCGGTACGCCGGACGCTGCGGTCTTCCCCGAGCTCTATGACAGCTTCCACTCCTCCTCGCGCTCCAACGCGGGCGGCTATGCCGACACCGAGATGGACGGCCTGATCGAGGATCTCGGCTCGGCGCAGACCGAGGACGAGCAGACGGAGCTGATCGGCAAGATCCAGGAGCAGTGGAACGAGTCGATTCCCGCGATCGTGTTCGGCGCGCAGCCGGAATATGTCGCGTGGAGCGACCAGGTCGGTGGGGTCACGCCGCACGTGGACAGCATCGTCCTGCTCGATGACGCCTGGCTGGCGAAGTGAGCTCGTTCGTCCTCGTCGACCGGCCGGTTCCAGAGGTCGCCGTGGTGACGCTGAACCGGCCGGATCGGATGAACGCGATGGCGTTCGACGTGATGGTTCCGGTGCGTGACGCCCTGGTGGAGCTGAGCAACGACAACTCGGTGCGGGCCGTCGTGCTGACCGGTGCCGGGGAGGGGTTCTGCTCCGGCGCGGACCAGGAGAACGCCGGTCGTGCTCCGCACGTGGAGGGCCTCGGACGCCCGGGCTTCGGGCTCCGCTCGCTGGAGCTGCTGGAGGACGTGGTGCTGGCGTTGCGGCGGTTGCACCAGCCGGTGATCGCGGCCGTGAACGGGGCCGCGATCGGCGGCGGGCTCTGCCTGGCGCTGGCCTGCGACCTCCGGATCGCCTCGAGTACGGCGTACTTCCGTGCGGCCGGCATCAACAACGGGCTGACCGCGAGCGAGCTGGGGCTGAGCTTCCTGCTGCCGCGGGCGGTGGGCTCGACCCGTGCCGCGGACATCATGCTGACCGGCCGCGACGTGGGCGCGGAGGAGGCGGAGCGGATCGGTCTCGTCTCACGGGTCGAGGACCCGGTCGTCGATGCCGCGGTGGAGATGGGGCAGCGGATCGCGGGCTTCTCCCAGCCGGGCATCGAGCTGACCAAGAGGTCGCTCCATGCCGGGATGGCGGCCTCATCGCTGGAGAGCTACATGCCCTCGGAAGGCCTCGGGCAGCTCTATCTGCGACTGCTCACCGACAACTTCGAGGAGGCCACGGCGGCCCGCAAGCAGGGGCGGGCGCCGCAATTCCGCGACGGCCGCTGAGGTCCTGGCCGACTAACCGCTGATCAGCGGTTGGTCGGCCAGTGCTCAGATCAGCGGTTGGCGAAGGCGTGGATCAGCCCGCGGGCGTCCTCGGTCATCACCGCGCGACCGATGGTCTCGGCCTCGTCGGCACCGGCCTCGGCTCGGGTGGCCGCATAGGAGTTGCGGATCAACCGGCGGGCCTGGCCCAGGGCGAAGACCGGACCGGCGGCGAGCTGGGTGGCGAGCTCGGTGGCGCGCGAGGCGTCGCCGACCTCGGTGACCAGGCCCCAGTCCAGGGCCACGTCGGAGCCGATCGGCTTGTTGGTCAGGGCCAGGTGCAGGGCACGCTGCTGGCCGATCGCGCGGGGCAGCAGCCACGAGCAGCCGACGTCGGGCACGAGACCGACACCTGGGTAGGCGATCACGAACTTGGTGCCCTCGGCGGCGACGATCAGGTCGCAGCTGAGCATCACCGACAGGCCGGCGCCGGCGACGGCGCCCTGGACGTGGGCGACGACCGGCTTCTCCAGCGCGGCCAGCTCCTGGTTGGCGGCATCGAGCTCGTGCGCCAGCCCGACCAGGTAGTCCCGCTGGTCCTCGGCCGACTCGAAGGAAGCGAAGGCGGCGACGTCGCCGCCGGCGCAGAAGCGCTTGCCGGCACCGGTGAGGAGCACGGCGCGCACCGCGTCGTCGGCAGCGGCCTGCCCGATTGCTGCGCGGAAGGCCTGGGCGGTCGGCATGTCGATCGCGTTGGCGGCCTCGGGCCGGTTCAGCTCGATGTGGGCGACGCCGTCAGTCACGGCGTACGAGATCAGGTCTGTCATGGATGTTCCTTCGTCAGGAGCGAGCGTCGTCGCCGACGCGCGCGATCAGGAGCGAACCGAGGTTCGCGATGTGGCGAGGGGCGTCAGTTGTAGGTGTAGAAACCGCGACCGGTCTTGCGGCCGAGAAGACCCGCGTCGACCATCCGGTTGAGCAGCGGGGGAGCGGCATAGAGCGGCTCCTTGAACTCCTCGTAGAGCGACTCGGCGATCGCCTTGGTGGTGTCCATCCCGATCAGGTCGGCCAGCGCGAGCGGGCCCTGGGGGTGTGCGGCGCCGAGCACCAGGCCGCGGTCGATGTCCTCGGCGGTGGCGAACCCGGACTCCAGCATCCGGATCGCGGAGAGGATGAACGGGACCAGCAGGGCGTTGACGACGAAGCCGGCCCGGTCCTGGCAGTCGATCGCGGACTTGCCCAGGGTGCCCTCGACGAAGGTACGGGCGCGCTCGGTGACCTCGGGGTCGGTGACGATGGAGGGGACCAGCTCGACCAGCTTGAGCACCGGGACCGGGTTGAAGAAGTGGATGCCGACCACGCTCTGCGGGCGCGAGGTGACCACGCCCAGCTTCATGATCGGGATCGAGGACGTGTTGGAGGCCAGGATTGCGTCGGGGGAGGTGACGATCCGGTCGAGCTCCTTGAACAGGGCGACCTTGGCGCTCTCCTCCTCGACGATCGCCTCGATCACCAGGTCGCGGTCGGCGAGCTCCTCGAGGTCGGTGACGATGCGGATCCGGTCCATCACCGCGGCAGCGGAGTCGATCTTGCCCTTGCTCTCGGCGCGGCCGAGGGACTTCTCGAGGCGGCTGCGGCCGGCCTCTGCGGCGGCCTGGCTCGACTCGGCAACGATCACGTCGAGGTCAGCGCGGGCGCAGACCTCGGCAATGCCGGCCCCCATCAGGCCACATCCGACTACACCGATCTTCTCCATGCTCATGCTCCCTGCCTGTCAGCTGGTTGACTCACCCGCGGAGGCTCGTGGCTACCGACAGGTAATTTAGTTGGACGTCCAACTAAAAGTTAGCAGAGGGCGTCTGGCCTCTATTCGCGCGCTCCCGCCGAGTGGGTCGCCTCATGGGCACGCGTCTCGAAGGGCACCTGGATGAAGAGTCCGCGCGCCTCGACGGTCCGCTCGCCGTCGAGCTCGATCCAGGCCTCGACGACGGTCTTGCGACCACTCTGGCTGGTGATCCGCGAGCCCAACGACAATTGACGATCCAGGGGCGTACGCCGCTTGTAACGCAACTCGAGTGTCCCGGTCACCGACGGCCTCAACGTCGACTGCACCAGCGCCCCGGTCATGCAGTCCATCAGCCAGGCGAGGGTGCCGCCGTGCACCGAGTCGGGCGGGCCCTCCTGCAGGGCGTTGATCGTGACCACCGCGTGCGCGGAGTCGCCGTCGAAGTGGATCGCCAGCGGGACCGAGGCGGGGTTGCCCGCGCTGCGGTGGAAGGGGATGCCGAGTTCGCGGGCCCGGCTGGGTGCCGGATATTCAGAGCGCGGCACCCGCGGTCGGGTCTGCTTCGCCAGCAGTTCGGTGGCCTCGGCGATCAACTCCTCGGCCCGCTCCCGGTCCTGACCGCCCACCGTCGAGGTGCCGGCAGCGAGCATCAGCGCGCGTACGGCGTCGGCCAGAGCCACCCGGTCGGGTGAGTCGGCGAAGGTGGGGTCGGTCAGGGTCGGGTCATCTTGGGTGGGATCAGTCGAGCTCGGATCGGCACTCATGAACACACCGTAGGTCGCTCAGGCGTGGTCGGGCATGTTGGTCCAGCCC
The DNA here is from genome assembly GCF_013408415.1 of Nocardioides daedukensis. Classification (NCBI taxonomy): domain Bacteria; kingdom Bacillati; phylum Actinomycetota; class Actinomycetes; order Propionibacteriales; family Nocardioidaceae; genus Nocardioides; species Nocardioides daedukensis. Next base: position 2,887,149 of record NZ_JACCAA010000001.1, read on the forward strand.
TTGCGATTCACCTTGGCGTACCAGCCCGATGCGGCCAGAGTGCCGCCGTCGACAGGGACGGTGTGGCCGGTGATGAACCGGGCCTCGTCGCTGGCGAGGAAGGCGATCACTCCCGCGTAGTCGTCGACGTGACCGAACCGGCCCAGCGGCAGCCAGGTGCGCAGCAGCTCCGGGTCGCGACCGCGGAGCATGGCCTCGGCCGGGGTCTGCTGGGTGTCGGCGAGGTCGGGTGCGATCGCGTTCACGCGGATGCCGTGCTGCCCGACCTCGACGGCCAGGCTCTTGGTGAACGCGGAGACACCGGCGTTGTACGCCGTGTAGGGAGCGTGACCCGGGTTGCCGCGGAACGCCTCGACCGTCGAGTTGTTCACGATCACGCCGTGTCCCTGCTCGACCATCGTGGGCAGGAGCCGGTGCGTCACGGTGAGGACGTGCTTCAGGTTCAGCTCGTAGAGCCGCTGCCACTGCTCGGGCTTGCTGTGCAGGAAGGACTTCGAGGCGGGCCGCCAGTCGCCGACGTTGTTGACCAGTACGTCGACCCGACCGAGGTCCGAGACCGTGTCGGCGATGGCGTCGAGTGTCGTCTCGACGGTGACGTCCCCGACGATGACGTGGGCCGTGCCCCCGTCGGACCGAATCTCGTCCGCGGCCTGCTGAGCTGCTTCGTCGTCGATGTCGACCAGGACCACGGTGTCGCCGTCTCGCGCGAGCCGGCGCGTCGTGGCCCCTCCGATGCCGAGTGCGCCACCGGTGATGACGCTCACCCGACCGGTTCCGTCCTGCCCGCTCACCGGAGCACCTCGAGGTGACGCGTGCCGACCGAGCCCACGTAGACCTCTCGGCGAGCGAACCGCCAACCCTGACTGGTCCGGCGATAGCTGTCGCGGTAGGTGACGGTCCAAGTCAGGTCGCTCGCACGAGGTGACGACTCGTCGGCGAGCTCGAAGAAGTGGTGCGCCTGGCAGGCGACGCGACCGCTCGCCGTGTCCGGGCCCAGGATGGTGAACACCTCACCGGCTACGGCGTGGAAGGTGCCGCGCACTGCGAGCAAAGCCTGCATGGCCTCCAGGACACCGTCCCGCCCGACGTGCTCGGTCACCGGGTCGAGGTGCTTGGGCGGTGCGGCCGCGGCGAGGATGCCGTCCTCGGTGAAGAGCGCGGCGACGGAGTCGAAGTCACGATCATCGACGCCGGCGGCATAGCGGTGGACCAGGTCGCTCAGCGCGGCTCGGTCCGCACAGCCGAGCGTCTCGGTCCCGGCGGTCACAGGCCGAGCCGTTCGGCGCAGGCGCTCAGCTCGTCGCACGCCTGCGTCAGGTCGGAGGTGTTGCTGGCGGCCAGGACGATCCTGTCGGCACCCTGGGCGGCCAGCTTCTCGGCCCGGCCCTGGTCAATGCGGGTGACGAGGTGTCCCAGGGACAACTCGAGCGCCTCGGGGTCGCGGCCGGCCCGCTCGGCCTCGTCGCGCATCAACGCAACCAGCGCGGCGAGCTCCTCGCCGGCGACGCCCAGCGGCTGCAGGCCGTCCCCGTAGCGCCCGGCGCGACGAGCCGCGGCCTTGCTGTGACCGCCGACGTGCAGCGGGACGCCACCGGCCTGCGCCGGCTTGGGATAGCTCATCGCCCCAGCGAAGTCGAAGAACTCGCCGTGGTGGTCGACGCCTTCGCTACTGGTGTTGGCCCAGAGCTTGCGCAGCACCTGGAGTTGCTCGTCGGCACGCCGGCCGCGGGCGTCGAAGGGTGCTCCGCAGGCCTCGATCTCCTCGCGCATCCAACCCATCCCCACGCAGATCCTCAGCCGGCCGCCGGAGAGTCGGTCGATCGTGGCGAGCCGCTTGGCCAGCACGACGGGGTGGTGGTTGGGCAGGACGAGGACGCCGGTGGCAAGCCCCAGGGTGGTGGTCTGGCCGGCGAGGAAGGCCATCAGGTCCAGCGGGTCCGGGATGTCGAGGTCGTCGGCCAGCTCCATCTTGCCGGAGGCGTCATAGGGATAGACGCTGGAGTAGCGGCTCATCACCACTGCGTGCTCCACCGCGACCACCGACTCGAAGCCACAGGCCTCGACGTGCTGGGCCCAGGCGGAGATCCAGTCCGGGTCAGCGGTGGTGCCAGCGGCAGTCGGGGCGATGACGGCGAATTTCATGACCGCCACAGTGTCGGAGTCGCCACCAGGTGACACGACGGTTCCCGGTGGGCGGGAACCACCGCGAAGCCGGGGTGTCAGGCGCACTAGACAGACCTGTAAGGGCGCAGCGGCCTCGTTGCCGCATGCGCACCCTGCGCCTTGCCCCCTGCACCCGCGCGAACCCTGATCGACCTGACCTGCACAGGACCCCTGCGACACCCGGAGAGCCAGTGACCGCATCAGTGAACGAAGCCGCGAACCGAGCACCCAGCCAGAGCCAGAGCGAGGACCAGAGCCAGAGCGAGAACCAGAGCTCGAGCACCGGGACCTGGGCGACGGAGCGCACCCAGGCGACAACGGCCCTGGTCGCAGCCACCCGTTCGCTGATGCACGCCGCAGCGACCACGGACCTCCCGGTCGACGACCTGGCCACGGCACGGAGGGCGATCGAGAGCGTGACCGCTGAGCTCTCCGCACGAGCGCGGGACAGGGTGCTGCGGATCCCATTCGACCTGCCCGCGCAGGTACGGGCTGCCGGGCCGGAGGCTGAGTGGAACACCTATGCCCTGAACCCGTTCGGGATCCCGGTGCGGGTCACCTTCGACGACGAGACCTCCCGGGGAAGCTTCGTCCCGGGTGCTCTGCACGAGGGCCCGCCCGACTCGTTGCACGGCGGATGGTCGGCACACCTGATGGACTGCATGCTCGGGGGGCTGGTGCAGGCCACCGGTGCGCGGGCGGTCACGGCCACCCTGGAGCTGAGCTATCGGCACCGGGTGCCGCTGGACAGTGAGGTATCGATGGAGGCGACGATCACCCGCCGCGACGGCCGCAAGATCTTCGCCGAGGGTTGGATCGAGCACGACGGCGTCCGCTGCGTCGAGGCGACGGCCCTGTTCATCAGGGTCGACGGGATCAGTGTCGACGGGGTCGCCTCATGACCTACCCACTCACCGGTCTGGACGGCAAGGTCGCGGTGGTCACCGGAGCCGGACGGATGCGCTCGATCGGTCGCCACCTCGCCGTCGAGCTGGCCCGCGCCGGCTGCGACGTGGTGCTGACCGGCACCGGTCGCGCGCCCGAGCGCCGGCCCGCGGACGAGCAGGAGGCCGGCTGGAACGACATCGACTCGGTCGCCGACGAAATCCGCGCGCTCGGCCGTCGCGCCGTACCAGTCGTCTGCGATGTGTCCGATGCCGACCACGTCGACCAGCTGCTGGCCACGACCCGCGCCGAACTGGGCCGCGTCGACGTACTGGTGAACAACGCGGCGGCCTCCCGGGGCAACGACCGCGGCCCGCTGATCGACGTGGACGTCGAGGACTTCGATCGGGTGCTCCGGATCAACCTGCGCGGCACCTTCCTGATGGCGAAAGCCTTCGGTCGGGAGCTGGTCGAGCGTGGTGAGGGCGGCAGCATCATCAACATCTCCTCGATCGGCGGCAAGCAGTCCGGCGTCGGCACCGGCGTCTACTCCGCAAGCAAGGCGGGGGTGCAGTCGCTGACCTCGACGCTGGCCAAGGAGCTCGGGCAGTACGGCATACGCGTCAATGCGCTCTGTCCCGGCGTCACCGCGACCAGCCGCCTCGACGACCTCGACGCGTCGACGTGGGAGACCTACGTGCGTGCCAACATCCCGCTGGGCCGCGCCGGGCAACCGATCGAAATCGCGCACGCCGCGGTCTTCCTGGCCAGCGACCAAGCGGCATGGGTGAGCGGGCAGTGCTGGAACATTGACGGCGGGCAGCTGACGATCCGATGAGGCAGACACCAATGACACAGACACAGGCACCCATGACACAGGCACCCAACACACCGACACCACGCGACGAGGCGCTGGCACGGCTGACCGCTCCCGGGCAGCGCTTCGAGATCCGGGACGAGCCCGTGCGGGGCGCACAGCTCCCGGTCTTCGCCAACCGGCACCGGTGCCTGGCCGAGCTGCTCGAGGCCTCACGTCAGCACGGCGACGCCGACTATCTGGTCACCGAGGACGAGAGGCTCTCGCACGCCGATCACTACGCGATGGTCGCGGCCGTCGCCACGGCCCTGCGCGAGGAGCACGGCGTGCGGCCCGGGGACCGGGTCGCGCTGTGCGGTGCCAACTCGATCGAGTGGATCGTCGGGTTCTGGGCGACCGTCTCATTGGGAGCGGTGGCGGTCGGGATGAACTCGATGTGGTCCGCCGGTGAGCTCGCTGACGGGGTCGAGCTGACCAGCCCGAAGGTGCTGTTCGTCGACCGGCCGCGCTCTGCGCTGGTGGGCGAGACGAGTGCACGAGTCGTCGGCCTCGAGCCGGACACCGACCGCGAGGACGACTTGCGCGCGATGGCTGCGCGGCACCGCGGCGCGGAGCTGCCCCGAGCCGAGGTCGACGAGGACGACGCAGCGGTGATCCTGTTCACCAGCGGGACCAGTGGCCGCGCAAAGGGGGCCACCCACTCGCACCGCAACGTGATCGCCGCGGTCTGGTTCCACCTGCTCAACGATGCGATCGCCGCGGAGCTCGGCTTCGCGATGAAGGACCGCCGCTACCTGCTGGCCACCCCGCTCTTCCACATCGCGGGTCTGCACAACCTGGCTGTCGTCCGGCTGTTCGTCGGCGACACGGCAGTGATCCATCGCGGTCGCTTCGAGATCGACCGCGTGCTGCGCCTGATGGAGAAGGAGCGCGTCACCAACTGGGGGGCCGTCCCGACGATGCTCAACCGGCTCCTCGAGACCGACCTGTCCGGCTATGACCTGAGTGCCTTCCGGACGCTCTCGGTCAACAGTGCACCTTCCACTCCCGGGCTCAAGGAGCGGATCCGCGAGCACCTGCCGGTGGCCGGAGCGAGCCTGGGTACGACGTACGGCCTCACCGAGTCCTCGACCGGCGCCACCCTGGCCACGGCTGCCGACCTGGCGATTGATCCCGACTCGGTCGGTCGTCCGGTGGTGAACATCGAGGTGCAGATCCGCGCCGAGGACGGCACTGTTGTGGGCGAGGGGGTCGAGGGCGAGGTGTGCCTGCGCGGCGCCCAGATGATGTTGGGCTATTGGGCGAACCCGGAGGCGACGGCCGAGTCGATCACCGCCGACGGATGGTTCCGCACCGGTGACCTGGGCTCGCTGGTCAACGGTCACCTGAGGATCGCCAGCCGGCGGTCGGACCTGATCCTGCGCGGTGCCGAGAACATCTATCCCACCGAGGTGGAGCACCAGTTGATGCTGCACCCGGACGTGGTGGAGTGCATCGTGCTCGGCGTCCCGGACCCAGACTTTGGGCAGGCGGTGGCCGCGGTGGTCGTCGTGGGGCCGGAGTCGACGGTCGACGAGACCGGGCTGCGCGAGCACCTGGCCGAGCGACTCGCGCGCTACAAGACACCGTCGGTGTGGCGGATCACCACCGCGGCGCTGCCGCGCAACGCCACCGGCAAGGTGAGTCGGCGCGAGGTCCGGCTGCAGGACTGACCCGGTTCTCTCGCTGGGTGGGAGTGACGGTGCGGGTACGGCGTGCGGTTGCTTGGCTGCACGTACAGGGAGACGCCGACGGGGCTGCTCCCTCCGTATGGAAGGAAGTCCACCGATGCGTGGAGCCACACCCCGCAGCGCGCGCTTGGTTGCCGGTGCCGCCGCTGTCGTGCTGTCCGTCGGCCTGCTGAGTTCATGTGCCAGCTCCGATGACGACAAGGACACCCCCGGCAACGCCGCAACCTATGAGACCGGCCTGGTGAACATCCCCAAGGCAGGCGACGTGAAGAAGGGCGGCACGCTGAGCTTCGCCGGTTATGGCGAGCCGGCAGTGCTCGACCCCGCCGAGACCATCGTGGCCGGTTCCACCGGCGGCCTGGAGATGGCGGCGATCTATGACGTGCTCATGCGCTGGGACAGTGAGGCGAACACCGTCGAGCCTCAGCTCGCGGAGAGCCTCGAGCCCAACGAGGACTTCACCACCTGGACGTTGAAGCTGCGCGACGGGGTGAAGTTCAGCGACGGTACGCCGCTCGACTCGGCCGCCGTGAAGTTCAGCCTCGACCGCTATCTCCGTCTCGGTGCCGACGAGGCGATGCTGTGGAGCAACAACGTCAAGAAGGTCTCGACCCCGGACCCGCTGACGGTCGAGTTCGAACTGAAGACCAAGTGGCCGACCTTCGACTACATGCTGACCACCGGTCCGGGCATGGTCGTGGCCAAGTCGGCAGGCGAGGGCAAGGGCTTCAAGCCGGTTGGCGCGGGACCGTTCACCCTCGCTTCGCACGCGCCCAAGGAGAAGATCACCCTCAAGGCGAACCCCAGCTATTGGGACGGTGCGCCGAACCTGGACGCGATCGAGGTCGTCTTCCTCAACGACCCGCACTCGACCTGGGACTCCTTCAAGGGCGGAAACGTCGACATGGCGTTCCTGCGTGACCCCGACGTGGTGGACGAGGCTGTGTCGGCGAAGTCGCCGGGCTACATGAACCTGGTTTCGCTGGGCAACGTGGCGATCATCAACGGCACCAAGGGTCACCCGGGTGCAGACCCGCGGGTGCGCAAGGCGATGCAGCTGGCTGTCGACGCGAAGGTCGTGATGGAGCGGGCCTATGACGGTGCGGGCGTGCCCAGCAACGAGACGTTCGCGAGCTTCTCGCGCTGGCACACCGATGTCGACTCGCTGCCCCACGACCCGGAGGCCGCGAAGAAGCTGGTCGAAGAGGCCAAGGCGGACGGGTTCGACGGCAAGATCACCCACCTCGACTCCTCCGACCCGGCGTCGAAGGCCACTGCGCTGACCATCAAGGCGTCGCTCGAGGCAGTCGGCTTCGAGGTCGAACTGGACCTGGTCGCCAACATCCAGGAGCAGATCCAGAAGGTCGCCATTGAGCGGTCGTACGACGTTGCCGGCTGGGGTATCAGCTGGCGCGAGGCCGGCCCCTACGGCCGGATGTTCGCCACCAACCACAGCCAGGGCAACCTGTCGGCCGGAATGCCGACCTCGCCTGAGATGGACGCCCTCTTCGACGCCTTCCAGGCTGCGGAGTCCGAGGATGACCAGCGCGAGATCATGGGCAAGATCCAGGCCGAGTGGAACGAGCTCGTCCCGGCCCTGGTCTTCGCGCCGAGCGCGGAGTTCCTGATGTGGAGCAAGCAGGTGCACGGCGTGGTCGACTCGACCAACAGCCTGGTCCTGCTGCAGGACGCGTGGATCAGCTGAGGTAGCAATGCTCTGATTCGGCCCGGATGACTAGGCCGGTATGACTCGGCCCGTCTCGACACTCGAGCCCACTCCTGCACGTGCAGGTGTGGGCTCGAGTGATTTGTAGGTGCCGCGCTGTTCCTGACGCAGGGCACTGCCTGACGACGTGATGTTCTTGGCGCTGGGCGTGGCGCGGGGCTGGGCGTGGTCCCGCTCAGAAGGGCGGCGGCGCGTCCGGATCCGGCTGCACCTGCCGGTGGCGTCCGGTCGATGCCTCAAGCAACTCGGTCTCGTCGATGAGGTCGTTCGGATCGGGCTCCCAGTCATCGGGAGCGAAACAGGGAGTGCCGCGGGCATAGGTCACCTGGGCCTCGCGTTCTCGCCAGCGGCCAGGTCTGGGTGGTGGTCGGTCCCGCTCGGTTGAGTTCTCGTCGTGGAAGCATCCGGTGTGGTCCTCGACCTCGCCGGGCAGGGTCACATCCACGGTGCCGAGAGCGTCGCGGAAGTAGTGTCGGCCGCCGGGCGAGCGCCACAGGTGGGCGCCGGCATCGATGATCGTGTAGCTCCAGCCGCCGAAGGTCTTGAGCCGGTGGTGACGTCGGCAGGTGGCGGCCAGGTTGCAGGTGCAGGTCCGGCCGCCCTTGCCGAAGGGGACGTTGTGGTCGCAGTCGCAAGCGGTCGCCGGACGTTCGCAGAACGGGAACGAGCAGGTGATCGTGAACCTGGCGACCTGCTGCCTGATCCGGTCGGGGATCTCGTAGCGGTCCACGGCCTGGTGCTCGCGGTCGTCGATCACCGGAAGCACCGTGAGCGCCGTGTCCTCGCGGCCCAGCCAGTCGCGGATCATCGCCACCGAGACCGGCCGGGCCCCGCGCTCGAGGCGGGCGACCACCGGGCGAGCATCTGCTGGTTGGGAGGCTGATGGCCGAGAAGCTGTTGGCCGAGAGTCTGCGCAGGTGCACGTGGCGGTCACTGCGTCCTGGGAGATGTGCACGACGAGCGTGGCCCGCTTGCGGGTCGGCTTCGGCGGCTCGGTCCCCTCGAGCAGGGCCAGGGCGCGAGCGGGGTCGGCGAGCACACCGACGGCCAGGGCACGACGTACGTCGAGGGACTCCTCGCAGCCGGCGTCCTTGAGCAGGCCCGCCAACCGGGTGATCGTGTCGTTGAAGTCGAGCGCGTCCTTCAGGTCGGCCTCGATGATGATCGTGGCGACGCCGTTGGCGGAGATCTGCTCGAGCAGCCTGACCTGACGGGCATCGAGCGCAGCGGTGCGCTCGGCCTCGCGCTCCTCGGGGAACAGCACGATCATCGCCTCGTCGATCAGCTTCTCCAGCTTGAGGATGCCGACCCGGTGCCCCACATGGGCGACGTGCTCGTCCACGTGTGCGGCCACCTCGTCGGGGCGCCCCATCGTGGCCTGCGCGATGCGCCGAGCGCGCCAGGCAGCCAGGTTGCCGCGCACGACCCGGTCCCAGGTCAGCGGGCAACGGTGGCGCAGCTCCAGACCGTCCCGCATCAGCGCCTCGCCGGCATTGGGGGCCATGCCCACGGCGAGAGCGAACTCGGCGGCGGCGTCCCAGTCCACCTGCGGCATCAGGTCGTCGGGGTCGGTCTGCTTGGTCACCGGTCCGGGAAAGGGGAAGACGGACTCCGGATCCGCAGGGTGGGCATCGGCCCACTGGGTCGCCCGGACCAGGATCCGGCGCTCCGCATCATCGGCCACCCGGCGCTGCGCGGCAGCGTCTGCGAGGACCGCGTCGGCGGTCTCACAGGTGGGGTGATCGAGGAGGTCCATACCCCAAATCTAGATCGAACGAGCGTTCGAACGCAAGGGGTGAATTGCAATCTGTGGAAAACTATTTCCGCAGGTCAGACTGCATTTTCGGCTCAGCCGCGGAGGACCGCGAAATCGCCCAACATGATCTGCATGTCGAAGGCGCGGTGGGTCAGTTGCCACCCGTTCGCGGTCCGGCGCCAGCGGTCGTCGTACTCGCCCATGCACTCGAAGAACTTGCCTTCCATCGGCCCGATCCCGACGTGGTGGACCCGGGCATAGGTCAGCGAGCGGGCGGTGGTGTCGTCGACGGTGACCCGGTGGTTGCCGAGCAGGTGCTGGGTGGCGCCGACCCCGTCAAGGTGGGCGCGGGTCTGGGCGACGATCGCCTCCCTGCCGCGCTTGCCATAGCCGGTGGCATCCTCGACGAACAGTGACCCGAGCAGCGGCCAGTCCTTGGTGTCGAGGGCCAGCGCAACAGTGGCGAGCCGCTCGACGATCTCGTCACGCACGCAAGTTTGCGACATCAGTCGTCCAGCTCCGGCTGCCAGGCCACGCCGTTGATGTGGCCACCGCCGTCGGCGAACACGGTGTTGCCGGTGACATAGCGTGCGCCCTCGCTGGCCAGGAAGATCGCGACCGGAGCGATGTCGTCCAGCGGGTCACCCAAGCGGCCCATCGGGTTCATCCCGTCGACCTGGGCTGCGAGCGCAGGGTTGCCGGCCATCACCCGGTCGTACGCCGCGCTCTTGGCGCCGGGCGCGATCGCGTTGACGACCACGCCGCTCGGCGCCCACTCGCGGGCAGCGGTGCGGGTCAGCGCGCGCAGGGCTTCCTTGGCGGTGTTGTATTCCAGCGTGCCCACGTGCGCGTTCACGCCGTTCAGGCTGACCATGTTGATCACCCGCCCCCAGCCCTTGGCCTTCATTCGCGGATAGACCGCCTGCATCGCCCACAACGGACCGCGGAACCCGACCGCAAGAGCGTTCTCGATGTTGTCGTCGGTCTTGTTCTCCACCCGCGAGATGCTCGCGCGTCCCCAGGCGTTGTTGACGAGGATGTCGACCCCGCCGTGCTGATCGACGGCGTGCTGGACCATCGCCTCGACCTGGTCGCGCTGGGAGACGTCGGTCCGGATGAAGCTGCCGCCGACCTCGGCGGCCACGGCGCGGCCCTTCTCCTCGTTGAGCTCGGCGACCACGACGACCGCACCCTCGGCGGCGAACCCGCGGGCCACTCCGGCACCGATCCCGTCGCCGGCGCCAGTGATGATCGCGACGCGACCTTCCAGCTGACCGGTCATGCCTTCTCACCCCTCGCGCCCTTCACGAGCAGCTCGGGGGACTCCGCGCGTCCGTCGAGGACCCGACTGGTGCGCTTGGCGACCAGCCACCCCTCATCGGTGCGGACGAGTTCGAAGTGATGGGCAGTCGCTCGTCGGACCACGAAGTCCGGTGCCTGTTCGAACGCGCCGCCCTTGTTGACCACCATCAGGGAATGGCAGACCGCGATCGCCTCGTCGCCAGCCAGGGTGACCTTCACTGGGCCGAGGAAGTGCGCGCAGCCACCCTTGATCCAGCCCTGGTGATTGTCCGAGCGGACCATCGCTCGGAGCTGCTTGCGGCCGTGCATGGTGATCTCGTCGACGTCATAGACACCGTCCTCGGTCCACTGTGCGGCCACGTCCTCGGCTGCCCCTCCGTCGACGAAGGGCCCGTAGCCAGCGATCAACTCGACGATCGCCTCGCGGTCCTCGAGTTCGCGGAGACGTTGCTCCAGGGCGGCCAGTCGTTCCTCGGTACTCATCGGGTCTCCTCCTCGAGCGCGGCCAGCGCCTCGAGCTGCTCGCAGTAGTGGTCGACGGACTCGGCGGCGATGGTGGCGCTGACGATGGTGGCGCCGGCCGCACGGGTACGGCGTACCTGCTCGATGGTCTTGTCCCGGTTGTCGATCGGATCGAGTGGGCGGCCAGCACCCAGCGCGACCTCGAAGTCGTCGGGGAGGTCAGCCTTCTCGAGCATCGCGGCGAGCTCGTCGAGCTTGAGGCCGAAGGGGACCCAGCCGTCGCCGAGCGTCGCGGCGCGGCGCAGCGAGCGCGGTGTACGGCCGCCGATCCACAGCGGGAGCCGCTCCTGGATCGCGTGCGGTTCGACCACGACGTCGTCGAAGTCGAAGTGGGTGCCGTGGTAACTCGGCTCGCGCTTGCCGAGGCTGGCACGGAGTGCGGCGAGGGCGTCGTCGGCGATCGCGCCGCGCCCCTCGAAGGTGGCGCCGACCAGGTCGAACTCCTCCTTCAGCGAGCCGACGCCGAGGCCGAGGATCACCCGGCCGCCGCTGATCAGGTCCAGGGTTCCGTAGCGCTTCGCGATCTCCAGCGGGTGGTGGTAGCCGAGGACCAGCACCTGGGTCATCAGTCGGATCTGCTCGGTGCGCGCGGCCAGGAAAGAGAGGGTGGAAATCGGATCCCAGTACGTCGCCCCGCGCTGCTCGGCGATCGCGGTCGGAACCGCCACGTGCTCGCTGCAGGTGAGGTGGTGGAAGCCGAGCCGGTCCGCGGTCGCGGCGATCCGGCTGAGCTCCGCGATGCCAGCCTTCCCCTCCCACGCGCTGTGTGCGCCGGGATTCGCGGTCACGATCGGGCTGACGATGCCGATCTTCATCTGGTCCTCCTGGACGGCCGGGTTGCAGGCTGGGAATGCCTGTCAGTCAGCGTCGCAGGGGCGGTGCGGTTGGGTGGGGGCGCTCCCGATCAGCGGAAATGTGCGGGACGCACCAAGGTCAGGCAGGCCCGGTCTGGGTGAGGAGGACCAGCTCGCCGAGGCCGATCAGCGCCGTGGCGATTGCAAGGGCCAGTGCGGCGCGTCCGCCGCGGCCCTTGGGGCGGGTCCGGTGCCCAGCGCTGTGCCGATAGCGTGCCGCGCTCTCGAAGAAGACCCAGGTGCCGAGGACTGCGGCAACCACGACCAGGGCGAGCACCGGCGGCCCGGACTGGTCTACGGCGAGCCGGGCCATGATCGCCGTACCGGCAATCAGGGTCAGTGCGGTGCGTTGCCAAGCCAGGGCGGTGCGCTCGTTGGCGCTTCCCGGGTCGGGCTGGGTCACGTCAGGCCGATCAGTACGACGATTGCCGCTGCCACCACGACCAGGGTGAAGGTCAGTCCCGTCCCGAACGAGGGCAGCGGCTCGCGGCGGCGCATGGCTCGCTCCGCGAGGGCCCAACGGACCCAGGAGGCGACCGAGGTGACCAGGCCGGCGCTCACCAGCAGCACGGCCAGCAGGTGTTGGGAGGTGGCGGAGAGGGAGAGGTCGACGACGTCCACGGCCACTCCGGCCGCGAGCAGGGCCAGCGAGGTGCGGATCCAGGCGAGGAAGGTGCGCTCGTTGGCCAGGCTGAATCGGTAGTCCGGCTCCTCGCCCTCGTCATAGACGAAGGCTGGCCAACGGCTCGAAGCCACGACTCTCCTCTGTTCTGGGCGTTCTCAGGACTTTCGCGAGAGTAGTCGATCGCCTCGGCCTCGGCCGGGGCTCGCGCCGCTGGAGGCGAAACCAGAATGAATTCTAAGAAGTTCTTGCTCGGGTGTCCTCGATCACCTAGAATTCATTTCAGTTCCGGTGGTTGGCGCAAGTTTCGGTCCGTACAAAGGGAGTCACCTGATGTCTGCAGTTGAGAGTGTCGAGGTTCCGCAGAAGAACGGGCGCGAGCTGCCCCCGTCGATGGTCGAGCGGATGACGCTGATCCTTGATGCCTTCCGGGGCCCGACCACCCGGCTGACTCTCGAGCAGGTCGCGCGGGCCACCCACCTGCCGCGCTCGACCGCCCACCGGATCCTCGACCAGCTGGTCAAGCTCTCCTGGCTCGAGCACACCTCCTTCGGCTACGCGCTCGGCTCCCGCTCGCTCAAGCTGGGCGACGCCGGCGACCGGGGCAGCAACGACCTGCGCGCCGCGGCCGCACCCAAGCTGCACGAGCTGATGGTCCGCACCGGCCTGGTCGTACACCTCGCGGTGCTCGACGACGGCCAGGTCAGCTACCTCGACAAGATGGGCGGCCGCTTCGCAGCCTCAGTCCCGTCCCGCGTCGGCGGCCGTGCCCCCGCTCACTCGACCGCTCTGGGCAAGGCGATGCTCGCCTGGCTCGAGCCCGAGCTGGTCGACGACATCCTCGCCGAGGGGATGGCCCGGTCCACGGTCAAGACGATCGGTGAGCTGACCACCCTGCACCAGGAACTGCACCGCATCCGCCAGCGCGGCGGCATCTCCTTCGAGAAGGAGGAATGCTTCGCCGGCATCGCGTGCGTGGCTGCGGCCGTCCGCGGCGTCGACGGCCCGATCGGCGCGATCTCCCTGGTCAGCGACACCAAGGCGCCGCTGGAGCGGATCGCCCCGCTGGTCGCCGCCACCGCTCGCCAGATCTCCCTGACGCTCTCGCCGGAGCTGGCCAACGAACCTCGTTCGCGTCGAGGCCACGGCGCCTCGGCCACTGTTCCAACTCCGCAGGAGAGCTGGTCCCCGGAGACGCTGGGTCGGCTGATGGCCGTGGGCCAGGGCAGCTGGATGTGACGCCTCGTCCTCTGCGACAAGACTGAGGGAGCGCCGCCGGATTCGTACCGGCGGCGTTTCTGTATTTGTGGGGTGCGGCGGCGGCCCCTGGGCTCTAACTGATGGGTTGGGGTCGGTGGTGGCGGTAACTGATGGGTTCGGGGTCCGTTCAGGCTGATTTGGCCGCCCAAGACATCAGTTAGGTGAGCCGGTAGCCCTAAGGCATCAGTTGGTTGGGTTCGGCATCGCTGAGCGGTAACTGATGGGTTGGGGGACTGATCAGGCTGATTTGGCCTCCCGAAGCATCAGTTAGTCGAGACCGCGACCCCAGGGCATCAGTTAGACGAGCCCTGAGCCCCAACCCATCAGTTAGGCCGCCAGGGGCCGAAGAGTCAGCCCCAGCGGTTGCTGTTCGCCCAGTCCAGACCGGACTCGAGCAGCGCCTGGCCGTCGCGAGCCTGGTCGACGTGGTCGACGCCGAACTTGCCGCGGTAGAAGAGCATCGGGCGCTCCGGGGTTCCGGGCTCGAGCTCGAGGACCCGGCCGATGACGATGTCGTGGTCGCCGGCGGTGTGTACGTCGTGCACCTCGGCGTGGACGCGGAGCATCACGTGGGGGAGTGAGGGCGTGCCCCATGCGGAGACGGACCAGTCGAGGCCGTCGAAGCGCGCGCCGCGGCTGGAGCCGAACCGACCGCAGAGCTCGTCCTGGTCCTCGCCGAGGACGTTGACCGAGAACCGTCCGGTCGCGCGGATCCGCGGCCAGCTGCGGCCACCGTGGTCGGCGCAGAAGAGGACCAGTGGCGGGTCGAGGGAGACTGAGGCGAACGACTGGCAGGCGAAGCCGACCGGGCCGTCGTCGTCGAGGCCGGTCACGACCGTTACACCGGAGGCGAAGATGCCCATCGCCCGGCGCATGGCCATCGGATCGACGGCACTGTGCTGCGGGGCAGGTCCAAGGTCGATGCTCATGGCGCAGATCATCGACAGTGCACCGGGCAGCGAGGAGTGCTGATCCCGGTCAGTGGCAGATCGTGCTGCCAACCGCGCAGCTGCAGGCGCGTCGGAGCCACGGACTCGGGCAGCGCTCACCCGGCGCAGTGCAGGACAGGGGCAGGAAAGGGGCAGGACAGGGGCAGGACAGGGGCAGACAGGGCCAGCGCCTCCCGGTGATCGGGATCGCCGCCAGCCCCGCCGGCGCAGGGAACCTAGCGTTCAAGGGTGACTGATGAGCTGACCCGCGAGGGCACACTGCGAGAGCTGCAGACCGAGCACGGCGTGCTCCGCTACCACCAGGCGGGTGACCCCGATGCCCCGCCGCTGGTCCTCCTGCACGGCTCCGGCCCCGGAGTGACCGGGTGGCGCAATTATCGCGGCAACCTGGCCCGGTTCGCCGAGCACTTCAACACCTACATCCTCGAGTTCCCCGGCTTCGGCGTCAGCGACGACACCAAGCTGCACCCGATGGCCGCCGCGCTGCCGTCGGTCTCGGCATTCCTCGACGGCATCGGCCTCGAGAAGGCCCGGATCATCGGCAACTCGATGGGCGGCGTGGTCGCCACCCGCTTCGCGATCGCCAACCCCGACCGGGTCGAGCGCCTCGTGACGATCGGCGGCATGGGCCGCAACATCTTCAGCCCGTCCCCGGGCGAGGGGATCAACCTGCTCACTGACTTCGTCGAGGACCCGACCCGCGAGCGACTCATCGCGTGGCTCAACTCGATGGTCTTCGACCAGTCCCTGGTCACCGAGGAACTCATTGAGGAGCGGCTCGCCCTCGCCCTAGAGCCGGAGACTCTGGCCGCCTCGAAGCGGATGTATGGACGTGGTGTCCTCCAGGCGATGGCGAAGGCAGCCGAGAAGTCGAACGAGGCGCCGTACTGGGCGATGCTGCACAAGATCACCGCGCCCACCCTGCTCACCTGGGGGCGCGACGACCGAGTCAGCCCGGTCGACATGATGCTGCTCCCGATGCGGACCATCGGGCAGGTCGAGGTGCACGTGTTCCCCAACTGCGGCCACTGGGCGATGATCGAGGCGAAGACCGCCTGGGAAGCCACCGTCATCTCCTTCCTGACGCGGGAGGCCTGAGATGAGCACGGGCACGCAGGACTTCGACGAGGAGTTCGACCTCGTCATCGTCGGCTCCGGCGGCGGCGGGATGACCGCGGCCCTGGCCGCAGCCGAAGAGGGCCTGAGTGTCCTCGTGGTCGAGAAGGCGAAGAAGTTCGGTGGCTCCACCGGCATCTCCGGCGGCGGCGTCTGGATCCCCAACAACCCGACGCTGCGTCGCAGGGGCCACGACGACTCCCGGCAGTCGATCCGCCGCTATCTCGACCTGCTCACCGAGGGCCGCGTGCCCGGTGAGCGCCTCGACGCCTTCATCGACAACGGTCCCGCGACCATGGAGATGCTGGACAAGTCGAAGTGGATGAAGTTCGACTGGACCAAGGGCTACGCGGACTACCACCCCGAGCTCGAGGGCGGTCGACCGCTGGGCCGATCCATCGAGCCGAAGCCGTTCAACACCCGCAAACTGCGCGAGGACGAGCAGTTCCAGCGTCCCAACAGCATGAAGGGCCCGCTCGGCCTGTGGGTGACCAGCAAGGACTACCACGACCTGGCGATGGTCAAGCGCACCTGGCAGGGCCGCAAGGCCTCGCTGGTCGCGGCCTGGCGGGTCTTCTCCAACTTCTTCGCCCGCCGGCACATGGCGACCGGCGGCCGCGCACTGGTGGCCCGGATGCGGATGGCGCTCAAGGACGCCGGAATCCCATTGCGCCTGCAGACCGCGATGACCGACGTGATCACCGAGGACGGCCGGGTCACCGGCATCGTCACCCAGGTCCGCAGCAAGACCGGCGACGGCGAGGTACGCCGGATCCGGGCGCGCAAGGGCGTCCTGCTGGCCTCCGGGGGCTTCGACCACAACCCGAAGATGCGCGAGCAGCACCTGCCCGAAGGCGGGCGGGCCAACCACAGCCTGGGTGCCCGCGAGAACACGGGTGACGGGATCCTGCTCGGCCAGCAACTCGGTGCCGCCATCGACCTGATGGACGACGCCTGGTGGATGCCGTCGGTGGAGCACCCGATGGGCGCCACCATCCCACTCGTCTCCGAGCGAGCCATCCCCGGCCACGTCATCGTCTCCGGCGACGGGAAGCGGTTCACCAACGAGGCCTCGCCCTATGTGAACTTCGTCCACGACCAGCTCGAGGGCAAGCACCTCCCGGCCTGGTTCGTGATGGACTCCCGGGCCCGCGCCCGCTATCCGTTCGCGCAGATCCTGCCGGGCGCACCGATCCCGAAGGCCTTCTACGAGAAGGGGATCGCGTACAAGGCAGAGACCCTCACCGACCTGGCAGCCGCGATCGGCGTACCGCCCGAGACGCTGAATGAGACCGTCACCCGGTTCAACGGCTTCGTCAAGGACGGTGTCGACCTCGACTTCCGCCGCGGCGAGAGCGCCTATGACCGCTACTACGGTGACCCGACGTTGCAGAACCCGAACCTGGACCGGGTCGACAAGGCGCCGTACTACGCGTTCCAGATCGTCGTCGGCGACCTCGGCACCAAGGGCGGCCTGGTCACCGACGAGCACGCTCGCGTGCTGCGCGAGGACGGATCGGTGATCGAGGGCCTCTATGCCACCGGCAACGCCACCGCCTCAGTGATGGGCAACGAATATGCCGGGCCCGGCGCGACGATCGGTCCTTCCATGGTGTTCGGCTACGTGGCGGCACGCCACGCGGCTGCCAACTGACAGGAGCATTGCAGTGACCCACACCGAAACGACGTACGACGTCATCGTGGTCGGCACCGGCGCCGCCGGCAGCACCGCTGCCATCGCGGCCCACGACGCCGGGGCCTCGGTCCTGATGCTCGACAAGGCCTCCGAGTCCGAGGCCGGCGGCAACAGCCGGGTCTCGGGTGGTGGCTGGGCCGTACTGGATGACGAGAAGCTCGCCGCCACGTTCCTGCGGGCCATAAGCGGCGACTTCGCCCTGGCCGAAGATGTCATCGAGGCCTGGGCCCACGAGGTCGTGCAGAACTCCGCGTGGATGGAGTCGATCGGCGCCGACGTGCAGGTGTGTCCCGGGTTCCACACCCGCGCCGAGCACCACGACGCCGAGGCCAGCGAGACCTACAAGTGCATGCACGCTGTCGGTGGCACGCTCGGCGGCTTCGCGTTCTTCGACGCAATGCGCAAGGCCACCAGCGACCGTGGCATCGAGATCCACTTCGACTCGCCGGTCACCGAGCTGGTGCGTACCGGCGACGTCGTCACCGGTGTCCGGGTCGAGACCGCAGACGGGGTGCGGGAGTACGCCGCCCGCGGCGGCGTCGTTCTGGCGACCGGCGGGTTCCATGCCAACCGGCAGATGGTCAACGACTACCTGCGCCTGCCCTCCGCGCCGATCTGGGGCACTCCGCACAGCACCGGCGACGGGCAGCGGATGGCGCAGGCGATCGGTGCCGACCTGTGGCACATGGGCAACATGATGACCCAGATGGGCATCGACACCGACGGCTGGGGCACCTATCTTTCACTGTTCTCCGCGAACAGCTTCCTGCATGTCAACGACGATGGCCGCCGCTATCGCAACGAGGTGATCCCGGGGCGCCACGGCCACGTGGTCGACGGCCACGGTGTCGAGCTGCACCCACTGCACGGCGCCACGATGATCTTCGACGAGCCGATGCTCACAGCCGGCCCGCTCGGCGCCGGACCCGAGCTCCTCAACGTGGGTTGGGGACTGCTGATGGCGGGCGTGGCGTGGAGCAAGGACAACACCGCAGAGGTCGAGAGCGGGAAGATCGTCAAGGGCGCGAGTCTCGAGGACCTGGCGGCGAAGACGGGATTGGATGCCGAGAACCTGCGGTTCGCCGTGGAGACGTTCAACCGGTCCGCAGTGGCCGGCACGGACCAGGTCTTCGGTCGCGACCCGAACCGGATGACACCGCTGGACCTGACCGGTCCGCTCTATGCGTTGGCGGTGACTCCGATGCTCGGCTGGTCCAACGGCGGGCCGCGTCGTGACGGTCGGGCCCGGGTGCTCGATACCGGACACGAGGTGATCACCGGACTCTATGCAGCCGGTGAGGTGAGCTCGACCTACAGCTGGGGCAAGGACGGCGGCTTCCACATCGCCGACGCGCTCGCCTTCGGTCGGATAGCCGGCCGTGAGGCCGCAGCCCGCGCGGTTCCGCCCGCCTGAGGAGTCCCACCTCCACCCGATCCCGATCACCGGGAGGTGGCCGGACAACGACGCATTACCGACGTGAACTTGACGCAGACCACGCGCACAGAGAAGAGACCGACATGACCAACCCGGTGCTGGACTTCATCGAGGAGCACGCCGACGAGATCGCGGCCCTCGGCCCCGAGAACGAGAAGCTCGGCAAGCTCACGCCGCGTGCGGCAGAGATCCTGAGGCAGAGCGGCGTCATCAAGATGCTCCAGTCCGCGAAGTACGGCGGCTCCGAGGCGCACCCGGCGGAGTTCGCCAAGACGGTCATGCGGATCGCCTCGCTCGACGGCTCGTCCGGATGGGTCTCCGGCATCGTCGGCGTGCACCCCTGGGAGATGTCGATGATGCCGGCACAGCTCCAGGAGGAGATCTGGGGCGAGGACCACGACACCTGGATCGCCTCGCCCTATGCCCCGATGGGTGTGCTGCGTCCGGTCGAGGGCGGCTACATCTTCAACGGGCGTTGGCAGTTCTCGTCCGGCACCGACCACTGCGACTGGATCTTCCTGGGCGCGTTCCTCGGTGACGAGGACGGCAAGACGATCATGCCGCCGAAGAACTACCACGTGGTCCTGCCGCGCTCCGACTACGAGATCGTCGAAGACTCGTGGGACGTCGTGGGCCTGCGTGGCACCGGCTCGAAGGACGTCATCGTCAAGGACGCCTTCATCCCCGAATACCGCGTCGTCGAGTTCGGCCGGTTCCTCAACGGCTCCCAGCTGGCCGACTCCGGCCAGACCGACCCGTGCTTCGGGATCCCGTTCACCACGGCATTCCCGCTGGGCATCACCTCGGCCGTGATCGGCATCGCTGAGGGCGCCCTCAACGCCCACCTGGCCTACCAGAAGACCCGCGTCCAGATCACCGGCACCAAGGTGAAGGACGACCCCTACGTGCTGTTCGCGATCAGCGCGGCCGCCGAGGAGATCAAGGCATCGCGCACCGCGATCCTCGACAACGTCACGTTCTTCTAC
Source organism: Nocardioides daedukensis (assembly GCF_013408415.1). Classification (NCBI taxonomy): domain Bacteria; kingdom Bacillati; phylum Actinomycetota; class Actinomycetes; order Propionibacteriales; family Nocardioidaceae; genus Nocardioides; species Nocardioides daedukensis. The sequence continues at coordinate 2,906,969 of NZ_JACCAA010000001.1, forward strand.
GACAAGGCAAAGCGTGGCGAGGAAGTCACCTTCGAGGAGCGCGCCGCATCGCGTCGTACCCAGGTCGCCGCCGCGTGGCGCGCAGTCCGGGCGATGGACGAGGTGGTCGCCCGCTCGGGCGGCAACGGCATGCGGATGGACAACCCCATTCAGCGGTTCTGGCGCGACGGCCACATGGGCCTGGCGCACGCGATCCACGTGCCCGGCTCGGTGTTCCACGCCGCGGCGCTGCTCGACATCGACGTGACGCCGCCTCCCGGCCCGATGCTCTCGATGATCTGACCCACCCCACCTGCTCGCACGACACGAAGGACGACCAATGACCGACATCCGCGGACTGGGCTATCTCAAGGTCCAGAGCCAGGACATCCCGCGTTGGCGGGAACTTACCGTCGACTGCCTCGCCATGCAGGAGACCACCGGCTCCGACCCGGACGGCCTCTACCTGCGGATGGATGAGCGGGCCGCGCGCCTGGTCGTCGTACCGGGCGACTCCGACCGCGTGCTCGCCGTCGGCTGGGAGGTGCGCGACCAGTTCGCGCTCGCCTCCGTCGGCCGCGCGGTCGAGGCCGCCGGCTACGGGGTGAAGATGCTGGACCAGGACGAGTGCGACGAGCGTCGGATCGAGGCCGGGATCCGCTTCGACGACCCGGCAGGCACGCCGGTCGAGGTCTTCTTCGGCCCCGTCCTCGACCACAGCCCGGTTCTCACCGGCCACGGCCAGCAGTTCATCACCGACGGGCAGGGGATGGGGCACGTCGTGCTGCCCACCACCCGGCCCGACGAGACCGTCGCGTTCTACACCGAGGTGCTCGGTTTCCTGCCCCGTGGTGCGATCCGGATCGGCGGCCCGACCTCGCCGCCGCCGGTGCGCCGGGTGCGGTTCATGGGTGTCAACCGTCGCCACCACAGCCTGGCCGTCTGCCCGGCCCCGCACGGTGAGGCACCCGGCCTGGTGCACCTGATGATGGAGGTCGACTCGCTCGACGCCGTCGGCCGTGCGCTGGACAAGGTGAACAAGGCGGGCTTCACGCTCTCCTCCACCCTGGGTCGGCACACCAACGACAAGATGGTCTCGTTCTATGTCCGCGCGCCCGGTGGCTGGGACCTGGAATATGGCTGCGAGGGCATGCTCGTGGACGAGGAGCACTACACGGCCGAGGAGATCACCGCCGACTCCTACTGGGGCCACGACTGGTCCGGCTCCGAGCCGCTGGCTGCGTTCACCACGCCGTGACATCCAGCGACCCCGCCGGGACTGACGCCGGGACTGGCCCACGGCCTACTGGTGCGCCGGTCCCGGTGGCCGACGTCGAGTTCGACCACGAGGTCGACGTCGTCGTGGTCGGCTTTGGCTGTGCCGGAGCGGCCGCTGCACAGGCAGCGGCCCTGGCCGGCGCCTCGGTGGTTGTGCTGGAACGCGCCTCCGGCCCGGGCGGATCCTCGGCACAGTCCGGGGGTGAGCTCTATCTCGGCGGCGGGACCGCTGTGCAGCAGGCGTGCGGCTTCGCCGACGACGCGGACAACATGTTCGCCTATCTGGCCTCGGCGCTCGGGCCCAACGCCGACCTCGACAAGCTGCGGCTCTATTGCGACGGCAGCGTCGAGCACTTCGAATGGTTCCGCGAGTGCGGGGTGGAATTCACCGAGTCGCTCTATGACGCGCCGACCTGGATGCCGCCCACGCAGGACGGGCTGATGTGGCTGGGCGAGAACGCCTGGCCCTACACCGAGCAGGCCCGACCCGTTCCCCGCGGCCACCGGCCCTCGACCGAGGGCTGGGCCGGTCACACCGTGATGGCGGCGCTGGTCGCTGCGGCCGGCTCCGCCGGAGTCGAGACGCACGTGGACACCCGCGCGACCTCACTGGTCGTGGACGGGGACGAGGTCGTCGGGGTGGTCGCGCGGAAGTTCGGTGAGAGTGTCAGCTATCGCGCCCGCAACGGCGTCGTGCTCACCACGGGTGGTTTCGTCGACAACGAAGACATGCTGGCAGACCACGCTCCGGCGCTGCTCGGGCACGGCAAGGTCAGTGATGGGCTCGACGACGGCTCCGGCATCGCGCTGGGCCAGTCGGTCGGCGGTGCGATCCGCCGGATGGCCTCGATCGAGGTCGCCTACACGGCGCTGCCGGCAATGCTGGTGCGCGGGATGCTGGTCAACGGTCTCGGCCAGCGCTTCATCAACGAGGACGCCTATCCGGGCGTCTTCAGCCACGCCGCGTTCCACCAGCCCGGCCCGTGCTGGGCGATCGTGGACGAGGCCGGTCTGGAGTCGATCCCCGAACAGGACCTCTGGGGTGTGCGGCCGCAGCACGCCGCCGAGACCCTGGCCGAGCTGGAGATCGACCTGGGTCTCCCGATCGGTTCCCTGGAGGCAACGGTCGGGCTCTACAACCGGCACGCCGCCGACGGCGTGGACGGGCTCTTCCACAAGAACCCGAAGTGGGTCCGGACCCTCGAAGGTCCCTGGGCCGCCGTCGATCCCCGGCTCGGCTTCGCGCCGGCCGGGAGGACCGGCCAGACACCGGGCAGCGGCTTCTCCGGGTTCACCCTCGGTGGATTGAGGACCAGCGTCGACGGGGAGGTCATCTCCCTGGCCGGGGCACCGGTCCCCGGTCTCTTCGCCGCCGGACGGGCTACTTCCGGCATCCACGGTGACGGCTACGTGTCCGGTACGTCGCTGGGCGACGGCACCTTCTTCGGCCGCCGCGCAGGGCGGACCGTCGCCTCGCGAACCGGCAGTTGTTGAGCGTCGAACCTGCAGTTGTTGCGCGCTGAACAGGCAATTGTTGAGCGTCGAACCGGCAGTTGTTGGTCGTCGAGCCTGCAGTTGTTGCGCGCCGAACAGGCGATTGTTGAGGTTCTAACGGATCACCCGTTGTGGACCCAAACCGCGGGCGTACGCCGACTGGCGGGGCGCCCGCGTGCGTCGTGCGGCCGGCACGGGCTGAGCACCCTGCCGGGCGCCCTCGACTCAGATCAGGTTGTCCTCGACGGTGATCCCGAACGCACCCTTGCCGTGCAGCGCGAGGGTGCGTTCCACATCGTTGGCCACGTGCACCGAACCCGCGTGGGCATCGCGCCACGCGCGCCCGATCGGGTTGTCGCGGCGCAACGAGTTGCCGCCGGCGGTCTTGAACAGGATGTCGATGGCGGTGAGTGCGCGCTCGGTCCCGCGGACCTGGTCGCGACGGGTGCGCAGGCGCAGCTCCATCGGGATCTCCGCACCGGCCGAGGCAGCGGCGTACATCTCCGCGATGTTGCGGTCCATCTGCAGGATCGCGGCGTCGATCTCGGAGGACGCCCGCGCCACGGCGATCTGGGCGAACTGGTCCTCCGCGAAGCGGCCACCGCCGAGGCTGAGCCGCATCCGGTCCGCCATCGCGTCGACGTACGACGTGAGCCCGCCGGCCACGGTGCCGAGCAGGGGAGCGGTGACCGTCGTGGTGAACAGCGCCCCGAACGACATCCGGTAGAGCGGGCCCTTGTTGACCTTCTGGCCCGGGCCCTCGAGGCGGGAGTGCACGAAGTTGCGCAGGCTGCGGTGGGCCGGGACGAAGACGTCGTCGACGACCACGTCGTTGCTGCCGGTGCCGCGCAGGCCGATGGTGTCCCAGACGTCGAGGACGGTGACCTCCGAGCGGGGGACCAGGGTGGTGATGAAGTCCACCGGCTTGTCGTCGGCGTCCACGGCGAGCGCCCCGAGCAGGACCCAGTCGGCGTGGTCGATCCCGGAGGCGAAGCTCCACCGGCCGTTGAGGCGGTAGCCCCCATCGACCGCGGTCAGCTTGCCGATCGGCGCATAGGAGGAGGCGATCAGGGCGTTGGAGTCGTCGGCCCACACCTCGTCCTGCGCAGCCTTGGGGAAGATGCCGAGCTGCCACGGGTGGACGCCCATCACCGAGGCCACCCATCCGGTGGAGCCGCAGGCGCCGGCGATCGCCCGGACCGACTCGTAGAACTCGATCGGGTTCCGCTCGAGCCCGCCGCACCGCTTCGGCTGCAGGAGCCTGAAGAAACCGGCCTCGGTGAGCTCGGCGATGGTCTCGGCGGGAACGCGACGAGCCTCTTCCGTCTCCACCGCACGCGCGGCGATGATGGGGAGGAGGTCACGGACGTTGTCGAGCACCTGATCGTTCACCCGGTCACGATGCAGTTTCCAGCCTCGCAACAGTGGGCGGTCTTCCGATGAGTGGGACTGCCGAGCCCCAGGGGAAGGGGTGCCATTGACACTCGAATGAGAGATGGTCGTAGGGCACCCCCAGCCCGAACTTGGACGGAGACATGTCATGACTGCAGTCGAGGACGAAGTCCGTCGCATCGAAGCCGATGCGGCACCCACGCGATTCGCCCGCGGATGGCACTGCCTGGGCCTGGCCAAGGACTTCCAGGACGGAAAGCCGCACCAGGTCAACGCCTTCGGCGAGAAGCTCGTCGTCTTCTGCGGTGAGGACGGCAAGGTCAACGTGCTCGACGGCTACTGCCGGCACATGGGCGGCGACCTGTCCCAGGGCACGGTCAAGGGCAACGAGATCGCCTGCCCGTTCCACGACTGGCGCTGGGGTGGCGACGGCAAGTGCAAGGCAATCCCCTATGCCCGCCGCGTCCCGCTCCGTGCCCGCACCGCGTCCTGGCCGACGATGGTCCAGGACGGCATGCTCTTCGTCTGGAACGACCCCCAGGGCAACCCGCCCCCGGCCGACGTGACGATCCCCAAGATCGACGGCGTCGAGGACGAGGGTTGGACCGACTGGCAGTGGTACTCGATCAAGATCGAGGGCGCCAACTGCCGCGAGATCGTCGACAACGTCGTGGACATGGCGCACTTCTTCTACGTGCACTACTCCTTCCCGACCTACTTCAAGAACATCTTCGAAGGCACCACCGCCACTCAGTTCATGAACGGTGAGGGCCGCGAGGACGTGATGCGCCCGCAGAGCGCCGGGAGCAACGCGCCCAAGGCGACCGGCAACTCCTCGGTGGCCTCCTACCACGGCCCGTCCTTCATGATCGACGACCTCGTCTACCACTACGAGGGCTACGACGTGAAGAGCGTGCTGATCAACTGCCACTACCCGGTCGACGAGAACTCCTTCGTCCTGCAGTACGGCATCATCGTCGAGAAGCTGCCCGGCATGGACGACTCCGAGGCCGACGCGATGGCCCGCAAGATGGGCGACTTCATCAAGATCGGCTTCGAGCAGGACGTCACGATCTGGAAGAACAAGGCCCGGATCGACAACCCGCTGCTCTGCGAGGAGGACGGGCCGGTCTACCAGCTGCGTCGATGGTACGAGCAGTTCTATGTCGACGTCGAGGACATCACTCCCGAGATGACGGACCGCTTCGAGTTCGAGATCGACACCAGCCGCCCGAACGAGGCATGGAAGGCCGAGGTCGCGCAGAACGTCGAGGCCCGCAAGCAGGCATCCGCCGAGCAGGGCCAGACGGTCTGATGGCTGTCCGTCCCGACAACCGTCTCGATGACGGCCCGATGCAGCCGGTCGAGTGCTCGGCCTGCGGGGCCTGCGTCCTGGTCCGCAAGAGCAGCTGGGAGCAGACCTCGCTGCAGTGGTCGGCGCAGGCCATCGAGGCCTGCGTCGAGCGGCGGGCCGCCTCCCCGCGGTCGGGTCCCAACGGTGCCGCCTTCTCCGGTTGCGCGTCGCTGCGTGACTCGGTCACCGCAGCCGTGAACCGCGGCGACGTGGTGGTCCAGATCGAGGACCCGCTCAAGACGAACCCCGAAGCGATGGCCGGTGGCACGGGTCATGGACATGGTCACGGCCATGGTGGACAGGAGCACGCACACGCATGAGCAACAACATCACCGTCGAGAAGTACGGCCCCTGGGCGGTCATTGCCGGCGGCTCCGAGGGCGTCGGCGCATCGTTCGCCGACCAGCTCGCCGCAGCCGGACTCAACCTCGTCCTGCTGGCCCGCAAGCCGGGCCCGCTCGAGGAGACCGCCGAAGCAGTACGACGTACCCACGGCGTCGAGGTCCGCACCCTGTCGGTGGATCTGACCGAGCCCGGCGCAACCAAGCAGATCGCCGAGCTCACCGAGGACGTTGAGGTCGGCCTGCTCGTCTTCAATGCCGGCGCCAACACCTATGGCCACGAGTTCGTCACCGGTGACCTTGACCGGTTCGGCAAGGTGATCGAGCTGAACATCAACGCACAGCTCGCACTCGTGCAGCTCTTCGGCGCCCCGATGAAGGAGCGTCGCCGCGGCGGACTCCTGCTGGTGGGCTCGCTGGCCGGCTTCCTGGGATCGGCGCAGATCAGCATCTATGCCGCGGTCAAGGCGTTCTGCCGGATCTTCGCCGAGGGCCTGTGGGTGGAGATGCGTGAACACGACGTGGATGTGCTCGAGTTCGTCCTCGGCGTCACCCGGACCCCTGCGATGGCGCGCGCCGGCTTGAACATGGACATGCCCGGCCTGCACGTCTCCGAGCCCGAGGACGTGGCTCGCCAGGCATTGGCCGCGCTGGGCAACGGCCCGGTGCAGGTCGCCGAGGGCAACGAGAAGGGCGTCGAGATCCGCTCCGGGGTCGACCGGACGAAGCTGGTGCTCGGCGCCTACGAGGCCTCGAAGAAGATGCTTCCGCCGAGCTCGAAGTAGTCCACACTGCACAAGGACCCCGCGGCCTCGGCCTCGGGGTCCTTGTGCGTGGGTGGTCCACCAACGAGTCTGCGGACGGGCCCATCGGCACGGCCGGCTGCCTCAGGCAAGCAGGTGCTTGACCGCCCGGCTCGCAAAGACCATCGCGGTGCCGATCGGAGCGCCCGGCCCGGGGTAGTGCTTCCCGGTCATCGACGCCGACGTGTTGCCCGCGGCGTACAGCCCCTCGATGGCTGAGCCGTCCTCGCGCAGCACCCGCGCGTCGACGTCGGTGACGAGTCCGCCCTTGGTGCCGAGGTCGGAGAGCAGCAGCCGCGCGGCATAGAACGGACCCTGCGCCACGGGCACCAGGACGGGGGATGCGAAGTACGTCGCGAACTCGTCCTTGCCGCGGTCGAAGTCCTCGTCGTCGCCAGCCTCGGCGAACCCGTTGAACCGTTCGACGGTGCTCACCAGGGCGTCGCCGGGGACGCCGATCTCGTCGGCCAGGGCCACCAGGGAGTCCGCGCGGGTCCAGGTCCCGGCCGCGAGGTGGTCCTCGGGGTCGCCCTCGGGGATCGCGATCGCGGGGATGTGGCCCAGCGAGGTGTTGTCGAAGATCACGTACGAGGGGATGCGTGCGGGGTCGGCGGCCATCTGTCGCCCCATCTGGTCATAGGGCAGCGACTCGTTGGCATAGCGCGTGCCGTTCTGGTCCACGATGAGCCCGCCGCGGAAGCCCAGCGTGAACGCGGCCGAGCCGTCCGGGTGTGCGATGCCGGGAGTGAACCAGGCCTGGTCCATCAAGTCGGTGGCAGCGCCCAACGCGACCGCAGCCGCGATCGGCTCACCGGTGTTGCTGCCCTCGGGGGCCATCGTCCACGCCGCATTGCCGGGGACACCGTGCCGGGCGCGCTCCTCGTGGTTGCGCTCGAAGCCTCCGGCGGCGAGGAGTACGCCGTCGCGCGCCGCGAGGCGGACCCGCGCGCCGTTGGTGCCGTTCCCGGCCACCCCGACGACGCGACCGTCCTCGGTGATCAGTTCGTCGACGGCCACACCGGTATGCACGGTGCCGTTGCCCGTGGCGTCGAGAGCCAGCAGGAAGCGGCCGATGTAGGCACGACCGGCAGCCAGCGGCTGGCCGAGGTGGTGCGACTTGCCGACGCGCTCGCGGTCGACCGGTGGGCGGACCAGGTCGAGGCGCTCGCCGATCTGCTCCAGAGGCAGCGGCGTGGGCACGAACGAGCGCCCGCCGGGCACGCGGCCGGGCCGCTCGAAATAGTCCGGGAAGGCCTGGAACTGGAACTCCAGCAGAGGGTCTTCCTCCAGCTTTGTCACCAACTCCGGTGACTCGGTGAGGAACGCCTCGAGTTTGACCTGGTCCGGCTCGTCGAGGAGTGCATTGAGATAGGTGCGCGCGGATTCAGTCGAGTCGACCAGGCCGGCCCGCTCCTGCACGACGGTTCCCGGGAGCCAGGCAGCCGCGCCGCTGTAGGCCGTGGTACCTCCGAGACGATCGGTCTTCTCGACCACGGCGACCTTCTTGCCGGCCTTCGCGGCCAGGTAGGCACCGGTCATCGCGCCGGCTCCGGAACCGACCACCACCACGTCGTACTCTGCATCCCAGGTCATCTGACACCTCTCGGGTCATTGGCACCCGCGCCGATCGCGTGGCCGGGTCACAGCCCACCGCAGCTGGCCGCGCCGGACCAGCCCGGTCTCGCTGAGCGGTAGGCTGCCGCGCATCGGAGCCCACCCTCGGACGAGCATTGACCAACCGATCGAGGGGGAGAAGTGCCAAGAATCGCCGAGGTCCGGCTGCCGGCCCAGCCGAACTCACCGCAGCAGCAGGAGCGGGTGAACCGGATTCTCCGTGCTGCCGCGCGACAGGGGGCCGCCCACGGGCTCGAGCGCGTCCAGATGCAGGAGATCGCCAAGGAGTCCGGTGTCGCGATCGCCACCCTCTATCGCTACTTCCCCTCGAAGATGCACCTGTTCACCGGCGTGATGCGGATGCAGATCGGCCGGATCGGTGCCGAGGTCTCACAGCCCGCCGACGGCACGGATCCCGTCGACGCGGTGACCGACCTGATGCTGGCCGCGACCAAGCGGATGCTCGACTCCCCGAAGCTGGCCCACGCGATGATGACCTCCAACAACGCTGCCTTCCATGCCACGGAGGCCGGCGCGCATGAGACCCACCTGGCCTTCAAGGGGCTGATCCTGCGGGCTGCAAGAATCGCGGAGCCGACCCCGCGCGACGAGCAGCTGGTCCGGCTGATCGAGCAGTCGTGGTTCGGTGCGCTCAACTCCGCACTGAACGGTCGCACCACCCGGGAGGAGAGCGAGGACGACATCCGGCTCTCATGTCGGCTGCTGCTTCCCGCCTGGTCGGAGCGTTGACGAACCCCTGCCAGTGAACCGTGCTCGAGACCACTGACCGGGAGCGCTGTGGGCGAGCCCAGAAGCCGGGTGCCACCATGCGAAGCATGAACAGGTTCAGTGGGACGAACGTGCTCGTCACAGGTGCGGCCTCGGGCATCGGGGCCGCGACTGTACGCCGTCTCGTGAGCGAGGGAGCCGCAGTCTTCGCGGTGGACCGCGACGAGGAAGGGCTCTCCGAGACCGCCGCGTCCGCACTCGGGTCAGGACGTGTCGAGACCGCGGTCGTCGACGTCACCGACGAAGCCGCGGTCGCACGCGTGGTGAACGATGCCGTGACGCGACTGGGCGGGATCGAGGTGTTGATCAACATCGCCGGGATCCAGCGGACCACGCCGATCGAGACGCTCACTGTCGCCGACATGCGTGAGCTCTTCGAGGTCAACATGATCGGCACGATGGTCTTCTGTCGCGAGGCACTGCGACACCTGCCCGAGCAGGTCGGGGTGATCGTGAACATCGCCTCCACGGCGGCCGACCACGGCAATCCCTACATGTCGGCCTATGCGGCCTCGAAGGGGGCAGTGCTCGCCTTCTCCAAGACGCTGGCCGCTGAGCTGGTCGTCCGCGGTATCCGGGTCGTCCCCGTCTCGCCGGGCACGACGGTCACCCCCCTCACCGCGAACGTGGTCCCGGGTGACCTGGACTTCTCCTACTTCAACCGAGTCCGTTCCTTGCTCGGTCCGGCCGATCCGGACCAGATCGCCGCGGCGATTGCCTTTGCTGCCTCGCGGGACGGTTCCTATCTGACCGGGGCCGAGCTCCGCGTCGACGGAGGGTCGCACACATGAACAGGACTGCTGTCGTCACCGGATCGGCGTCCGGGATCGGACGCGCCGTGACCGATGCCCTTCTCGCGCGCGGTGACCGGGTGATCGGGGTCGACCTGCGCAACGCCGACGTCCTCGCCGACCTTTCCACGACCTCCGGCCGCGCCGAAGCGGTGGCCGGCGTGCTCGGCGCCGCCAACGGTCCGGTCGACGTCGTGGTTGCGTGCGCGGGCATCTCGGGTACGTCGCCTGCCGTGGTGTCGGTGAACTTCTTCGGCGTGGTCGAGCTGCTCGAGGGCCTGCGCTCGGCGCTGGCCGCGTCGTCCGCTCCGCGCGCCGCCGTGGTCGCCTCCAGCGTCGCCGTCCACGCCTCCGACGCCGAGCTCGACCAGGCCTGCGCGGACCGCGACGAGGCCTCGGCACGAGCCCGGGCCGAGGCGCTCACCGAGCAGGGACACGGACACGCGATCTATCCCGGATCCAAGGCCGCGTTGGCCAAGTGGGTACGCCGGGTCGCGGTCACGCCGGAGTGGGCCGGCGCCGGAATCCCGCTCAACGCGGTGGCCCCGGGCGTCGTGCTGACGCCGATGTCGGCCGGGCTCTTTGATGACCCGAGGATGGTCGCCGCCATGGACCAGGCAGTGCCGATGCCGCTCAACGGCCACCAGGAGCCCGAGGTGATCGCCGACGTGCTGGCCTTCCTGGTCTCGCGTGAGAACTCGCACGTCACCGGCCAGGTGGTCTTCGCCGACGGCGGCGCCGAGGTCGTCCACCGGGGTTCCGCGCAGTTCTGAGGCGCTGGCTCGTCCCGTAGTCGGCCGACCACTGGTCGGGACGAGCCGGCGCAACCGCGTCTCGGGACGTCGTACGGTCCCGGCACACGTCACCGAAGAAAGCACCGAGGAGAGCAATGACTGAGACCAGCCTGGCCGGACGCACCGCGATCGTGACCGGCGCCGGTGGCGGCCTCGGCCGCGCCGAGGCCCTGGCCCTGGCGGCGGCCGGCGCGAACGTCGTGGTCAACGACTACAGCGCGGCCGGCGACGAGGTCGTTGCCGAGATCAAGGCCGCCGGCGGCGAGGCGATCGCGGTGCGCGGGGACATCGGCGAGTGGGCGCTCGGCGACCAGCTCGTCGCTGCGGCGCTGGACACCTGGGGTTCGCTCGACATCGTCGTGAACAACGCCGGCGTGCTGCGCGACAAGATGATCTTCAGTCTCACCGAGTCGGACTGGGACGAGGTGATCCGCGTGCACCTCAAGGGCCACGCCTCTCTCTCCCGGGCCGCAGCGGTGCACTGGCGCGCCGCATCCAAGGCTGCAGGCGCTCCGATCTATGGCCGTCTGGTCAACACCACCTCGGAGGCGTTCCTCTTCGGTTCGGCCGGTCAGCCGAACTACTCCGCAGCGAAGGCCGGCATCGTCGCCCTGACCCTGTCGGCGAACCAGGGCCTGTCGCGCTATGGGGTGACCGCGAACGCGATTGCCCCGCGGGCCCGCACTGCGATGACGGAGAAGGTCTTCGCCGGCGACCCGAACGAGGAGCGTGAGCTCGACATCCTGGCTCCCGAGCGGGTGGCGACGTTCGTGTCCTACCTCGCCTCACCGGCCGCGGCCGGGATCAGTGGGCAGGTCTTCGTCGTCTATGGCGACATGGTCGCGCTGATGGATTCGCCGAAGGTCGAGCAGAAGTTCACCGCAGACTCGGGCGTATTCTCCACCGACGAGCTGGCCGCCAAGCTGGGCAGCCACTTCGAGGGCCGTTCGCCGCACCAGACCTACGCGGCGTACTCGGTCGCCGAGCTCGACACCACCGGGGTGCAGAACCTCAACTGACCCCGCGAGCCGTCAGCTGCCTCGCCAGGTCTGCCGCCGATGCCTGCCCCCGGGAACGGGTGGCAGGCATCGGCCATGTGGTGGCTCCCGAACGCGTCGTTGCCGCGCCGGGCAACGGCCGCTCGCGGCCACTGAGTGGGAGACCTCAGCGCGGCCACGCCGTAGACGAGGCACTGTGAGCGGCACCGTTGGACAACAGGAGGAACCATGCCCGAAGCAGTGATCGTCGACGCCGTGCGCACCCCGGTGGGCCGTCGCAACGGATGGCTCTCGGGCCTGCACCCGACCCGGATCCTCGGGGCCGCGCAGAGCGGGCTGCTGACCCGCAATGGGATCGACCCCGGCTCGATCGGGCAGGTGGTCGGCGGCTGTGTCACCCAGGCAGGTGAGCAGTCGAACAACGTCACCCGCAACGCGTGGCTGGCGGCCGGGCTGCCCTGGAGGACCGCGTGCACCAGCATCGACTGTGCGTGCGGATCCTCCCAGCAGGCAGTGCACATGATCGCCGGGCTGATCGCCAGCGGCCAGATCGACGCCGGCATCGGCTGTGGGGTCGAGGCGATGAGCCGGGTGTCCCTCGGCGCCGCACTCGCCCCCGGGACCGGGATGCCGATGCCCGATGACTTCACCCTGGACATGCCTGACCAGTTCACTGCTGCGGAGCGGATCGCCGCGAAGTATGGCATCACCCGTGAGGCGGCCGACCACCTCGGGCTGGTCTCCCAGCAGCGTGGAGCACAGGCGTGGGCCGAGGGCCGGTTCGACAACATCCTCGTGCCCGTCACCGCCCCGGTGATGGCCAAGCAGGAGGACGGATCCCTCGTGGACACAGGTGAGACTCGCCTGGTCGACCGCGACCAGGGCCTGCGCGAGACCACCGCGGAGAACCTGGCCAAGCTGAACCCGGTCGTCCCCGACGGCATCCACACCGCCGGCAACTCGTCGCAGATCAGCGACGGCGCGGCCGCGGTGCTGCTGATGAACCGTGAGCGCGCCGAGGCCGACGGCCTGCGTCCGCGTGCCCGGATCGTCGCCTCGGGCATGATCGGGTCGGACCCCTACTTCCACCTCGACGGCCCCATCGCGGCCACCACCCACGTCCTGGAGAAGTCCGGGATGAAGCTCGGCGACATCGACCTGGTCGAGATCAACGAGGCCTTCGCCTCCGTCGTACTTTCCTGGGCCAAGACCCACGACGCCGACATGGACAAGGTCAACGTCAACGGGGGCGCGATCGCACTCGGTCACGCCGTCGGCTCCACCGGTTCCCGGCTCATCGCCCAGGCGGTGGAGGAGATGGAGCGCGCGGACAAGTCCACTGCACTGGTCACCATGTGCGCCGGCGGTGCACACGCGACCGCCACGATCATCGAGCGGATCTGAACATGTCTGAGACCAGCCTGACCGAGAAGGGCCTGGGCGCGATCGGCCTGGGCGAGGACCTGGAGCACCTGCGCGACTCGGTCCGCGGCCTGCTCCGTCGCCACATCAGCGAGGACGTCGTCCGCGAGGCCGTGGAGGCCAAGGAGGAACTGCTTCCGACCTGGTGGCCGACCCTGGCCCAGAACGGTCTGCTCGGCCTGCACCTGGCCGAGGAGCACGGCGGTGCCGGCTTCGGTCTCAACGAGCTGGCCGTCGTACTCGAGGAGGCCGGGCGCCTGCTCGTGCCCGGTCCGCTGGTGCCGACCGTGCTCGCCTCCGCCGTGCTCGACGCGGCCGGGCACACCCGGTTCCTCGCCGGGCTCGCCGACGGTACGTCGATCGGCGCGCTCGACCTCTCCGGAGAACGGACCGCCCTGGTCGGCACCCCCTTGGCCGACGGCGCCCTGCGCGTCGAGGGCACGAGCACCGCGATCATCGGCGGCCAGCTCGCCGACCTGTTCCTGCTGCCGGTGGCCACCGACGGGTCGACGGCCTGGGTGGTCGTTGAGCGCTCGCAGGTAGAGGTCGTCAACGAGCACAGCCACGACCTGACCCGGCGTCTCGCGACGGTGCGGACGAACGGACTGGAGGTGCCGCGCGACGACGTACTCGACATCGTCGCGCAGCGGCCCCTCGACCTGGCCGCCGTCGTGCTGGGTGCCGAGTCCGCCGGCATCGCCGACTGGGCCACCGCGACCGCCGCCGACTACGCCGGCACGCGGGAGCAGTTCGGCCGACGGATCGGCCAGTTCCAAGGCGTCAAGCACCGTGTCGCCCGGATGCTCGTGCGCACCGAACAGGTCCGTGCCTGCGCCTGGGACGCTGCCCGCGCCGCCGATTCCGCACGGGCCGCCGGCCCGGAGTCGGTCAGGCAGGCCACGCTGACCGCCGCGATGGCCGCGGCCACCTCGGTGCCCACGACGCTGGTCGTGGTGAAGGAGCTGATCAACACTCTCGGCGGCATCGGTTACACCTGGGAGCACCTGGCCGGTTTCGCGCTGCGCCGTGCCCTGACCAGCTCGATCCTGCTCGGCGCCAGCGACACCTGGGAGGTGCGCGTCGCGGAGCTCTCCCTGGCCGGGACGCGACGACCGCTGAGCCTCGAGCTGCCGCCCGAGGCAGAGGAGATCCGTGCGCGGATCTCCGCCGAGCTGGACCCGATCCAAGGCAGCGGCGACGCGGTCGCCCAACTGGCCAACCTGGGCTACACCGCGCCGCACTTCCCGGCGCCGTGGGGCAAGGCCGCCGACGCCGTCACCCAGGTGGTGATCGCCGAGGAGCTGGCCAAGCGCGACCTCGTGCCGCACGACATGATCATCGGCAACTGGGCCGTCCCGACCCTGCTCGCGCACGGCGACGAGTCGATCCAGCAGCGCCTTGTCCCGCCGTCCCTGCGCGGTGACATCACCTGGTGCCAGATGTTCTCCGAGCCCGGCGCCGGCTCCGACCTCGCCGCGCTGACCACCAGGGCGGAGAAGGTCGACGGAGGTTGGCGGATCAACGGTCAGAAGGTGTGGACCTCCGGCGCCGCCGGCTCCGACTACGCCATCCTGCTGGCACGCACGGATCGCGAGGCGGCCAAGCACAAGGGCATTTCCTACTTCGTGCTCGACATGACCACGCCCGGCATCGACATCCGGCCGCTGCGCGAGCTGACCGGGGGAGCGCACTTCAACGAGGTCTTCCTCGACGACGTGTTCATCCCCGACGAGATGCTGGTCGGCAAGCCCGGTGAGGGCTGGCGCTTGGCGATCACCACCCTGGCCAACGAGCGGGTGCACATGACCAGCAACTCGGCCACCGGCACCCAGGAGCTCCTCTTCGAGCACGTCGACCGCAGCTCGCCGGCACAGCTGGCCAGGCTCGGTCGACTGCTCGCCGATGCCCAGGCCGGCGGGCTGCTCGGTCTGCGCCAGACGATCCGCTCCATCTCCGGACTCGAGCCCGGAGCGGAGTCGAGCGTGGCCAAGCTGGCCAGCGCGGAGACGATCCAGGCGACCTGGCAGACGCTGATGGAGTTCCAAGGAGCCGACTCGCTCACCGTCGACCCGACCGAGCGCAGCGCGACCTGGTGGTTCCTGAGCAGCCGCGCGCTGACGATCGCCGGCGGCACGACCGACGTACAGCTGAACATCATCGGAGAGCGCATCCTCGGACTGCCGCGCGATCCCGCACCGGAACGGAAGTGAGCATGAGCGAGAAGCCAGAGCTGGTGCCGGGGGAGACCCGGAAGCTGGAGGTGCTGACCGCGATTCCCAAGAACGAGGGTGTCGACAGTGCCGTGGCCGCCACCCGGCGGGTGATCAGCGCGCTGCTGCACGCCGGTGACCGCACCTCGGCCGAGATGGGCGCGGTCGCGGCGCAGCTCAACGCGATCGCCGACCACCTCGACGAGCACAACGGCCCGGTCGATGACCGCCTGGTCGACATGTGGTCCGGCGAGGGCGTCACCCGCCACGACCCGATCACCGGTGCCGAGAACGCGATCGCTCCGCCGTTGCACCTCGCCGGACGCGAGGACGGATCGATCGGTGGAGTCGTCACACTCGGCCTGCCCTACCAGGGCCCGCCCGGCCACGTGCACGGCGGAGTCTCCGCGATGCTGCTCGACCACGTGCTCGGCGTCTCGAACGCCTGGGCCGGTACGTCGGGGATGACGGCACGGCTGACCCTCAACTACCACCGCCCCACCCCGCTCTTCCAGGAGCTCGAGATCACCGGGCGACAGATGAAGGTCGAGGGTCGCAAGATCTGGACCGAGGGAGTGATCTCCGTCGACGGCGAGCCGTGTGTCTCGGCCGAGGGGCTCTTCATCAACAAGCAGGTCCCGCGGCCTCGCTGACTCTCTGCTGCCCTGCGCTCGGCGCCCGCTCCCGTCCTAACTGATGGGTTGGCGGGCGCCGCTTGCGTAACTGATGGGTTGGTGGGCGCCGCTTGCGTAACTGATGGGTTGGGCGGCGCCGGACGATTAACTGATGGTTTGGGCGGTGTTTTCAGCCTGATTCGGCTCCCAAAGCATCAGTTGGTTCGGACCCAGCCCCCAAGGCATCAGTTGCTGCAGACGCAGATCCCCAAGGCATCAGTAACGCAGGAACCGGCTCCCAGGGCATCAGTTGCCCAGATGCCGGTTCCCCAAAGCATCAGTTGCGCACGCGCACCCGCAGGCGCACCCGCAGGCAGATCACCCTGCGGCGACCTGCGCGCGATTCACCTTGCCGGTGGCATTGCGCGGGAGCGGCTCGGTGGTCAGGCGCCAGTGGGCGGGAACCTTGTAGTAGGCGAGCTGTCCGCGCAGGAACTCGGCCAGCGACTCCTCGGAGGGGACCGTGGCTCCGTGCACCACGACGGCCAGGACCTCTTGGCCGAGATCCTCGCTCGCGACGCCGTACACCATGCACTCGACGACGTCGGGGTGCTCGGCCAGGGCGTGCTCGACCTCGACGGGATAGACGTTCTCGCCGCCGCGGATGATCAGGTCGGAGCGACGCGAGCTCAACCGCAGCCGGCCCTGCTCGTCGAGCGCACCCAGGTCACCGGTGTGCAGCCACAGGTCCTCGCGGATCGAGGACTCCGTCGCCTCCGGGTTCTCCCAGTAGCCGAGCATGTTGTAGCAGCTGCGCACGCAGACCTCGCCCTCCTCGCCCACGGGCAGCGGCCGGCCGAGCGGGTCGCGGATCTCGACCTGCACGCCGTACGTCGGCCGTCCCACCGTGCCCGGAGCCTCGGCGAGGTCGATCGGGGTGGCCGCCGAGACACCGGTCGAGGTCTCGGTCAGGCCGTAGGAGTCCACGAGGGCGGTGGCGAAGGGGAGGTTCTCGCGCAGCTTCTGCTTCAACGCCTCGGAGGAGGGTGCGGACGCGAGCGAGAACGCGGTCAACGAGCTGAGGTCGTACTTGTCGGCGACGTCGGCCGCCAACATCCGGGAGGTCATCGTCGGGACGGCGCCCCAGTTGGTCACCTTCTCCTGCTCGATCAGCGCATAGATCCGCTCGACGTCGAAGGCGCCGGTGTGCAGCGCGACCTTGGAGCCGGTGGCCAGGCGCGGGATCGCGAGGTTGTGCAGGCTGGCGATGTGGAACAACGGCGAGACCATCAAGTAGGAGCGGTCCCGCGGGTCCATCGGGTTGCCGAACGCCGCGATCAGCGCGTCGTTCATCCGGTGATATTCCACGACCGCGAGCAGGTTGCGGTGCGAGTGGGTCGCGCCCTTGGGCGCGCCGGAGGTGCCGGAGGTGAAAATGATGCAGGCCGGATCGTCCTCGGCGACGTCAGCCGAGGGGAGCGGCGCGTCAGGGTGTGCGGTGCGCAGCCGCGGGATGTCGGACTCCAGGTTGAGCACGGGTACGTCGAACGCGGCCAGGTCGGCGGCTCGCTTCGCGTCGGCGATGGCCAGCTTGGGCGTGGTGAGCGCCAGGGCGTGCTCGATCTCGCGCGGGGCCCACCAGGCGTTGAAGGCGACGGTGATCGCACCGAGAGATGCGACGGCCCAGAACGTCTCGATCCACTCGATGGTGTTGGCGGCATCGATGATGACCCGGTCGCCCTTGGTGATGCCGTGGTCCTCGGCGAGCGCCTTGGCCAGCGACGAGACGTTGGCGGCGTGCTCGGTGAACGTGATCGACCTGTCGGCGGTGGCGATGTAGGTGCGGTCGCCATGCTGCAGCGACTCGGCCAGCAGCTCGTGCAGGGCACGGCGACGGTTGCGATAGATGGGAAGCTGGACTCCGCGGACGTCCTCGACGACCATCTCGAACGGACCGTCCGGTCCCACGAGTGCGGCGTACGCGGCCATCGGGTCGATGGTCTGGGTCATGGGTGGAGCTCCTGGGTCCGGCGGTGCGATCTGGTGAATGGCCAGTCTGCGTGGGGCGCAGTGTCGTTGATCACCGCTCTCCCAGTGAACGGGACCGGGCCGGGACCCACCCCGGCGAGGATGGCAACGATGACGCCATGACGACTCTGAAGGGCCACACTGCCCTGATCACCGGTGCTGGACAAGGCGTTGGCCGGGGCATCGCGATCGCCCTCGCCGAGCGCGGCGCCGACATCGCCGCCGTGGGCCGCACGCTGTCGAAGGTCGAGGACGTGTGCGCCGAGCTGAGCGAGCTCGGGGTGACGGCGCGGGCCTACGAGCTGGACGTGACGGACGAGGAGAACGTGCCGGGACTCGTCGACCGGGTGGCCGAGGAGTTCGGCAGCCTCGACATCCTGGTCAACAACGCCTACTTCGGTTCGCTCGGCCCGCTGCTCTCAATGGACGCGAAGAAGTTCCAGCGCGGCTTCCGCAGCGCCCCCTTCGCGGCCTTCAACTTCATGGTCGCCGCCCACCCGCACCTGGTGGCTCGTGGCGGAGGGTCGATCGTCAACCTGGTCACCTCGGCGATGGTGCGCTGGGACGGGACCAACTACGGCGCCTATGCCGCGGCCAAGACGGCGCTGCGCTCGCTGACCCGCACCGCCGCGGTCGAGTGGGGCGGCGACAACATCCGGGTGAACTCGATCGCGCCGCACGCCCTCACGCCCGCCCTGGCCGGTTGGGCCGAAGCGAACCCGCAGGAGGCGGAAGAGTTCGTGGCCAGCATCCCGCTCAAGCGGATCGGTGACCCGGTCGCCGACATCGGTCGCGCGGTGGCGGCCCTGGTCAGCCCGGAGATGTCCTACCTGTCCGGCGCCACGATCCCGCTCGACGGTGGCCAAGCGTTCTTCGGCTGAGTCGCGACCGCAACAACTGCAGGCTCGACGCGCAACAACTGCAGGTTCGGCCAGCAACAACTGCCGGTTCGACGCGTAAGAACTGCAGGTTCGCGCAGCAACAATTGCAGGCTCGCGGCTCCCGATGAGTGGAAGTGGGGGCGAGCCCGGGCCCCCGACGCCCTAGGTTTCCGGACATGACGTCGATGACCCGCAAGGAACCGGTCAGCCGCCCGCAGCTGCCGCAGGAGGAACGGCTCGAGACGATCGCCGACCTGCTCCTGGCGCGCCTGGGCGACGAGCACCCCGGCCTGCTCGACGGCGACCGGTCCTGGACCTGGGACGAGGTGGTCCGCGAGTCGGCCGCGCGCGCCGCCTGGGCCGAGGCGCTGCGTGACCCCGCGAAGCCGTTCCACATCGGGGTGCTGCTCGAGAACCACCCCGAGTTCATCTTCTGGCTCGGCGCCGGGGCACTGGCCGGGGCCACGATCGTCGGCATCAACAGCACCCGCAGTGGTGAATACCTCGAGCAGGAGGTGCGGCACACCGAGCTCCAGCTCGTCGTCACTGACGCAGCCGGCGAGCAGTTGCTCGACGGTCTGGACATCGGCGTCGCACCCGAGCGCTTCCTGCGCATCGACGACACGACGTACGACGCCCAGGTGGCCGCACACCGTGTCGAGCCGACCCGCAAACCGGAGATCGACGCGAGCACGCAGCTGCTGCTGCTCTTCACCAGCGGCACGACCGGCGCCTCCAAGGCGGCCCGCGTCGGCCAGGGACGACTGGTCGGCCTCGGCTACCAGAACACCGCGAAATATGACATCACCCGCAAGGACATCTCCTACTGCTCGATGCCGCTCTTCCACGGCAACGCGGTGATGGGCCTGTGGGCGCCGACGCTCACCGTCGGCGGCACCGTCGCGTTGACCCGCAAGTTCTCCGCCTCCCGGTTCATCGACGAGTGCCGTGCCTACCGCGCGACCTACTTCACCTACGTCGGCAAGGCGATCGGCTACGTCCTCGGCACCCCGGCCCGCGACGACGACGCGGACACCCACCTGACCCACGGCTTCGGCACCGAGGCCTCGCCCGAGGACCGGTCCCGGTTCAAGGAGCGCTTCGGCGCCACGCTGCTCGAGAGCTACGGCTCCAGCGAGGGCGCCGGGATGGTCGCCCTCGACCCGGACGCGCCGACCAGCGCACTCGGTCGCCCCGCGCACGACGGCGTACGGATCGTGAACCCGGAGACGCGCGAGCAGTGCGCGGTCGCAGAGCTCGACGAGCACGGCCGGGTGCTCAACGCAGAGGTCGCGGTCGGCGAAATGGTCAACACCACCGGCGCTGCCGCGTTCGAGGGCTACTGGAAGAACCCCGAGGCAGACGCCGAGCGGGTCCGCCACGGCTGGTTCTGGACCGGCGACCTCGGCTTCATCGACAAGGACGGGCTGATCTACTTCGCCGGCCGCTCCGGTGACTGGATCCGGGTCGACTCGGAGAACATCTCCGCCCTGCTGACCGAGCGCGTCCTGCGCCGCCACGAGGGGATCCTGCTCGCAGCCGCGTTCGCGGTGCCCGACCCGCGGGCCGGCGACCAGGTGATGGCCGCCATCGAGATCCCCGAGACGACCAGGTTCGAGGACCTCGACCTCGGCGCCTTCCTGGCCCAGCAGACGGACCTCGGCACCAAGGGCGCGCCGCGCTTCGTCCGGGTCTCGCACGCGCTGCCCAGCACCGGCTCGAACAAGCTGCGCAAGAAGGAGATCCAGCTCGACGGCTGGCGCACCACCGACCCTGTCTATGCCTGGGTCGGCCGCGGCGAGCCGACGTACTCGCTGATGACCGAGGACGACAAGCACGCCCTGATCGCGGAGTTCGACGCCAATGGTCGACGCCGCTTCCTGCCCTGACACCACACTGATCCGGTACGCCGTCGACGCGGCGTGACCATCGAACCCCTGGAGAACCCGTGGATCTTCGCGAGACCCCGTCCCAGCAGGCACTGCGTGTCGAGCTGCGTGAGTACTTCGCCAACCTGCTGCCCGATGACGAGCGCCGCGCAGTCGGCGAGGCCGGCGCCGGTGGCCCGCGCTTCCGCGAGGTCGTGAAGATGCTCGGTCGCGACGGCTGGCTGGGCGTGGGCTGGCCCGAGGAGTACGGCGGGCGTGGGCTCTCGGAGGAGGAGCAGTTCATCTTCTACGACGAGATCCAGCGGGCCGGTGTGCCGTTCCCACTGGTGACCGTCAACACCGTCGGTCCGACCCTGATGAAGTTCGGCACCGACGCGCAGAAGAAGGAGTACCTCCCCAGGATCCTGACCGGTGACGAGGTCTTCGCGATCGGCTACACCGAGCCGGAGGCAGGCACCGACCTCGCCGCCCTGGGCACCCGCGGAGTCGTCGACGGTGACCACCTGGTCGTCAACGGCGCCAAGATCTTCACCACCGGCGGCAACACCGCCGACCACGTCTGGTTGGCGGTCCGCACCGACCTCGACGCCCCGAAGCACAAGGGGATCACCATCGTGATCGTCCCGTGCGACGACCCCGGCTTCTCGTGGAGCCCGATCCATGCGGTCGGCGGAATGATGGTCACCGCGACCTACTACTCCGACATCAGGGTGCCGCTGAGCAACGTGGTGGGGGAGCTGAACGGAGGCTGGTCGCTGATCACCGCCCAGCTCAACCACGAGCGGGTCGCGCTGGCCGCCCTCGGCGGTCGGATGATCCAGCTGTGGGAGGACGTCCTGGCCTGGGCGAAGGAGAACGGCGTCGCAGAGCAGCCGTGGGTGCAGGCCGAGTTCGCCCGCACGCACGCCAAGCTCGAGGCGATGCGGTTGATGAACTGGAAGCTGACCAGCCAGGTCACCGCCGGCACCCTCTCCGGCGAGACCGCGGGCGCCGCCAAGACCTATGGCACCGAGACCCACATCGACGTGCAGCGCACCCTGTCCCAGATCGTCGGCTCCGCCGGGCGCCTGCGTGCCGGTAGCCCGGGTGCGGTGCTGCACGGCCAGCTCGAGCAGATCTCGCGCCAAGGCATCGTGAACACCTTCGGTGGCGGGGTCAACGAGGTGCTGCGCGACATGGTCGCCACCGGTGGCCTGGGCCTGCCGCGAGGACGCCGATGAGCACGGCACCGAGCAACGCGGCACTGATCAACGCGGCCCTGGTCAACGCGGCCCTGATCAACGCGGCACCGAGCAACCCGGCACTGATGAACACTCCGGAAGGGACCCACTGATGGACTTCTCGCTCGACGAGGACCTCGTCTCGCTGGCCGACCTGGCCCGCACGATCTTCACCGACCTGGCCCGCCCGGAGCGCATCCGCGAGGTCGAGACCTCCGAGACGCGCACCGATGACCAGCTCTGGCAGGCGCTCGGCCAGGCCGGACTGCTGGGTCTGGTCGTCGGCGAGGACGCCGACGGCGCCGGGCTCGGCCTGGACGCCCTGTGCGTCGTGCTCGAGGAGCAGGGCCGCACCGTTGCCCCGGTCCCCTTGTGGTCCGCAGGGGTGGCCGCACTCGCGCTGACCCAGCACGGCACCGACTCCCAGCAGGCGCTGCTGCCCGGCCTGGCCTCGGGCGCGGATCGCCTCACCGTGGCACTCGAGGAGTTCGCACCGGCCACCGCGCAGGCTCCGCTGACCCAGGCCCGCGCCGACGGCGAACGGTGGCTGCTCACCGGCACCAAGGCCGCCGTACCGACCCCGGCCGGCGCCAGCGGCGTCCTGGTCGCGGCAACCGGTCCTGAGGGCCCCGCGGTCTACCTGGTGGCCACCGACGCCGAGGGCGTCGAGTGGGAGCAGTCGATCACCACCACCCACGACCTCGCCGCCAACCTGGTCCTCACCGACGCGCCGGCCGAGCTCGTGCCGGTGCCGCTGGCCGAGCTGATCGCGCACGCGACCCTCGCCCTGGCCGCGATCCAGGTCGGCGTGGCCGACGGCGCCATGCGCCTGGCCGCGACCTACCTGTCCGGACGCGAGCAGTTCGGCCGCCCGCTGGCCACCTTCCAGGCCGTCGCCCACCAGCTGGCCGACTGCTGGATCGACGTCGACGCGATGCGGTCGACCCTGTGGCAGGGACTGGAGTCCCTCCGGCCCGCCGACGCCGCCGACGGTGCCTCGAACGGGGTGGCAGCAGCGACCACCAGCGCCGTACTCACCGCGAAGTGGTGGTGCAACCAGGCCGGTCTCGACGTGGTCCACCGCACCCAGCACCTGCACGGCGGAATCGGCGTCGACGTGGACTACCCGGTGCACCGGCACTTCCTGTGGGGACGCCAGATCGCCAACACCCTCGGTGGTTCGTCGGCGGCCCTGGCCGACCTCGGCCGGCTGCTCACAGCGACCCGCTGAACCGGGCAGAACCCTTGCCGGAACCAACGGTTCCGGTCAGTGGGAGTTGCCCGATTGTGGCCCGGGCCACAGACCTAGCCTTCTTCGAATCCAGTCTCTGTGAAAGGACGCCCATGCTCCTCGTGGTGCGCGGTCCCTCTGTTGTAGAGGGCGGCCGATGAGCAAGATCCTCATCCGCGCCGGCGAGCTCCTCGCCGTGCTGCTGGTGGTCAGCTTCGGCGTCTTCGCCATGGTCACCCTGATGCCGGGCGACCCGGCGGTGGCGATCCTCGGAGAGGGACACCCGCCGTCGGACTACGCCGACCTCCGCCAGGAGCTCGGCCTCAACGACCCGCTGCTGGTCCGCTACTGGGACTGGCTCAGCTCCGCGGTCACCGGCGACCTGGGCAGCTCCCTGGTCCCGCCGCAGAGCGAGGTCACCGACCGGATCGTCGCGGCGCTCCCGGTCAGCGTCCAGCTCGCGGTGATGGGCCTCGTCCTCGCCGTCGTCATCTCCGTCCCGCTGGCGATGTGGTCGGCCGCGAACGCCGGCGGCGTCATCGACCGGATCATCTCCGGCTCGATGTTCGGGATCCTCTCGGTGCCCTCGTTCCTGATGGGCCTGCTGCTGATCATGATCTTCGCCAACGGGCTCGGCTGGTTCCCCCGCGCACAGTGGGTGCGGATCGGCGAGGACCCGGTGGGCAACCTGCACCACGCGATCCTGCCGGCAGTCGTGATCGCCCTGACCGAGCTGGCACTGTTCACCCGCATCTTGCGCAACGACCTGATCATGACCCTCAACGAGGACTTCATCCTCTCCGCGCGGGCGAAGGGCATGCCGCCGTGGCGGATCATGTTCACCGACGCGCTGCGCCCCTCGTCGTTCTCGCTGATCACCCTGCTCGGCATCAGCCTGGGCCGACTGATCGGCAGCACCGTGATCGTCGAATACCTCTTCGCCCTGCCCGGCATGGGCTCGATGGTGGTCACCGCCGCCAACCAGGGTGACTACCCGATGGTGCAGGGCGCCGTGCTGATCATCGCGATCGTCTATGTCGCGGTGAACGCCACCATCGACCTCTCCTACGGCTACATCGACCCGAGGACGCGCCGTGTTCATGCATAGCTCCCGAACCGCGAAGGCCAACCGCACCAAGACGCTCCTCGTCGGTGGCGCGCTGCTGATCGCCGGCCTCGCGCTGCTCATCTTCGGCTGGAGTACGCCGTCACTGGTCCTGGCCGCCAAGGCCGCGATGGTGCTGATCGGCATCGTGCTCGTCTTCCAGGGCACGAACCGTCTCATCGAGGCCATCCGCGGCGAGCGCGTCGACCTGCTCTTCGGTGCCAGCATGGTCTGGCTGGTGCTGATCATCGCGCTGGCGATCCTGGCCCCGTTCCTGCCACTCGGCGAGCACAACGACGTCGCCAAGTCGCTGATGAACGAGACCAACGTGCCGCCGAAGCTGCTGAGCGAGAACCCGCTCGGCACCAACAACCAGGGCCTCGACCTGCTTTCACGTGCGATCCACGGAGCCCGCACCTCGCTGATGATCTCGCTGCTCGCGGTCGCCATCGGCACCGTGGTCGGCGGAGCGGTCGGCGTCGTCGCCGGCTACTTCCGCAAGGGAGTCGACAGCGCGATCGGCATCCTGACCAACGCGTTGCTCGCGGTGCCGCCGCTGATCCTGCTGATCGCCCTGAGCACCTTCCTCGACCCGAGCGTCAGGAACATGGCACTGGCCCTGTCCCTGCTGACGATCCCCGGCATGGTGCGCCTGGCCCGGGCCAACACGATCTCCTTCGCCCAGCGCGAGTTCGTGATGGCCGCCCGACTGATGGGGGCCAACCGGATGCGCGTCATGGTCCGCGAGCTCGTGCCCAACGTCGTGTTCCCGGTCTTCTCGATGGCCGTGGTGATGATCTCCGTGCTCATCGTGGCCGAGGCCTCGCTGAGCTTCCTCGGGCTGGGCATCCAGCAGCCCGACCCGACCTGGGGCAACATGATCTCCGAGGGTGAGGGTGGCGTGATGGAGGACTACCCGCACATCGTGCTGGTGCCCGGTGTGTTCCTGTTCCTGACCGTCTTCGCCTTCAACCTCCTGGGCGAGAAGGCCCAGAAGAAGTGGGACACGAGGAGTGCCAAGCTGTGAGTGATCCGAACCAGGTGAGCACCAAGGGTGCTCCCGTGCTCGAGGTCGACGACCTCCGCACGACATTCCTCACGCCCCGCGGACCGGTCCGTGCCGTGGACGGTGTCTCGCTGCGCGTCGCCGCCGGTGAGACCGTCGGCATCGTCGGCGAGTCCGGCTCCGGCAAGTCCGTCTTCGGACGCACCGCGATGGGCCTGATCTCGAACGGTCCGACCACCGAGGTGACGGGTCGGGTGTCCATCAACGGGCACGACGTACACGCCATGAAGCCCCGGGACCGCCGCAAGCTGTGGGGCCCCGAGGTGGCGATGGTCTTCCAGGACCCGATGACCTCGCTGAACCCGGTGAAGAAGGTGGGCACGCACCTCACCGAGACCCTGCGGCTGCACCTGAAGGTCGGCGCCAAGGAGGCCAACGAGCGGGCCATCGACCTGCTGCGCCAGGTCTTCATCCCGGAGCCCGCACGTCGGATGAAGCAATATCCGCACGAGCTCTCCGGCGGCATGCGCCAACGCGTGGTGATCGCGATGGCACTCGCCTGCGACCCCAAGCTGCTGATCGCCGACGAGCCCACGACGGCGCTCGACGTCACCGTGCAGAAGCAGATCCTCGACCTGCTGGCCACGCTCGCCAGCGAGCGCAACATGGCCACGATCCTGGTCAGCCACGACCTCGGCGCTGTCGAGGGACGCACCGACCGGGTGGCAGTGATGTACGCCGGGCGCACCGTCGAGACCTCGAAGACCTCCCGCGTCTTCAACTCGCCCGTGCACCCCTACGCCGAGGCGCTGCTGGCCTCGATCCCGCGGATCTCCGACGAGCCGCACACCGTGCTGCGCGCCATCGAGGGCACGCCGCCCAACATGCTCATCCCGCCGCCGGGTTGCCGTTTCGCGCCGCGTTGCCGGCTCGCGGTGGACCTGTGTCGTGAGGAGTCGCCCGAGCTGCTCGAGCACGGGGACGGTTCCGGCCAGCAGCACCTTGCGGCCTGCCACTTCCCGCTCGTCCCCGCAGGGTCCGAGGTCCTGGTCCCCGCCCCCGGTTCCGCCCACGAAGAGGTGTCCTGACATGGCAGGCAGTGGAGTGGCGCACATGCGTCCCGAGTCCGACCCGGTGCTCTCGGTCGACCAGATGGTGGTCGAGTTCCCGGTCGGACGCGGGCAGAAGGTGCACGCCGTCTCGGGAATGAACATCGACCTGCTGCCGGGGGAGACCCTGGGCATCCTCGGTGAGTCCGGCTGCGGCAAGTCCAGCGCCGGCCGGGCGATCATGCAGGAGCCGTCGCCGACTTCCGGGACCGTCCGGCTGCTCGACCACGAGCTGACCGGCCTGAAGATCAAGCCACTTCGCAAGGCTCGTTCGCGGATGCAGATGATCATGCAGGACCCGGTCTCGTCGCTGAACCCTCGCCGTCGGGTCCGTGACCTGGTCGCCGAGGGCCTGGCGATCTGGGGATATGACGGCGACGACATGGACGCCTCGATCAGGGAGACGCTGACTGCGGTCGGTCTCGACCCGGACGCGGTCTGGGACCGTCGACCGCACGAGCTCTCGGGAGGTCAGTGCCAGCGGGTGTGCATCGCTCGTGCCCTGATGATGAACCCCGACGTGCTGATCTGCGACGAGCCGGTCTCCGCGCTCGACGTGTCGGTCCAGGCCCAGATCCTGAACCTGCTGGAGAGGACCAAGGAGAAGTACGACCTGTCGATGATCTTCATCGCCCACGACGTCTCCGTGGTCAAGAACATCAGCGACCGGGTAATGGTGCTCTACCTCGGCAAGACCTGCGAGGTGCTGCCGTCCCAGGGGATGCAGACGCGTGCGTTGCACCCCTACACCCGGACCCTGATCGCCTCGATCCCCGGTGGTGAGCAGGCGTTCTCCTCCGACGACCCGGTCGCTGGTGACCTGGTCGAGGAGAAGCCTCGCTCGGCGGCCACCACGGAGCTGCCCTCGCCGCTCAACCCGCCCTCGGGCTGCCGGTTCCGGACCCGCTGCCCGCTGGCCACTGAGCAGTGTGCCGCCGAGGAGCCGCAGCTGCGTGAGGTCGGGCAGGGGCACTTCATCGCCTGCCACAACGTGGCCACCGGCATCGTCTGAGCCTGCTTCACGACCTGCACCCCAGCGTCCCCGTCACAGGGGCGCTGGGGTGTAGGCGTTCTGGGTCATCCGCGACTCAAGGTGCCCGTCACGGGACCGTGCCGCGTGGGAGACGCCGTACGCCGTGGGGGTGGGGGTCAAACTAGTCCCACGGGTCGCGAGACCTGGAGTACCCCTGAGGAGTGTTAAGTGGTGTGAGGCTATCCCCGCAGGAAGAGCAACGAGCCGAAGAATTCTACTTGGCCGTCATACCACGCCTCATAGCCATGCTCTACGTGTTCACAGGCTCTCGAGACGACGCCGAAGATATTGCACAAGAGGCATTCGTTCGGATGCTCAAGCGATGGGGCCACATCAATCGTTACGATTCCCCCGAAGCGTGGATTCGCCTGGTGGCCACACGCCTGGCACTCACCCGCAGGCGAAATCTGACCCGCCAGCGCACTGCTCCCTCAGTCGACATCGACACAGAGCCTGCAGTACCGCAGGATCCAAGCCAGCGACTGGACCTGGAGCAGTTGGTGCGACATCTGTCCCGGGAGCAGAGAGAGGCAGTCGTCCTGCACTACCTGTGCGACCTGTCCATCCAGGAGACCGCAAACTCCCTCGGGACGACCCCATCAGCCGTCAAGAATCGGCTACTACGCGCCCGCGACCAACTTGCGCGACTGATGCCCTCGCCAGGCCCAGGGTTACAAGACTGGAAAGGAACCGATCATCATGGATGATTTCGCAGACGCCTTGGAGGGCTCGCTCCGAAACTCGACCAGTGCCCCGTCAGCCACCTTTCAGGAACTCCTCAGCCAAGCTCGGCGCGAATCTCGTCGCAAGGCGTGGACCGTTGCCGGTTGTTTCGTGGCTGCGTCTCTCGCGGTCCTGGTAGCCGCACCTCTCGGATGGTCCGCCATCAACGATCAGGAACGCTCCCCGGTCGCCGGCGACCCCAATGCCCCAGGGGTTACAGAAATCGCTCCGGGCTACGCGATGGAGCTTCCTGAAGCGTGGTCTTCTGACCCGGTCGCGTGTGCCGACTCCTCGGCGACCTTCTTCACAACGCCCCCAGCCGATCCATGCCTTGACCGCTACACCCCACAGGTGATCGTTGACTCCTTGGATTCACCGACAGCCAGGTTCTATGCAGGACGGTTTCGGGGCATGGAACCTGCGACCAACGCGCACGGAATCGCTGTCAGAAGCGGGTTTCCCGCGTGTAAAGAAAGCCTCCCGGCCTTGTGCAGTGTTGCAGCGCAGGTGCCTGAAGCAAACGTGATTGTCGTTGCCCGATGGCGGGAATCAGAACCCAAGGATCGTGAGGCAATGCTTGAGATCCTGTCTACCATCCAGAGCATCACTGGATGAGGAACCTGCTCAGCAGGTCTTGGGGAAAGCACAAGAGCCCGGCCCCCCGAAAGGGGACCGGGCTCTTCGGTTCGGGTCAGCTGACCCGATCGATCACTTCTTCTCGATCCAGGCGTCGTCGAACAGGACGATGGTCTCGCCGGTGCCCTTGATGCCGTGGACGTTCTTCTGCCAGATGTCGACCATCGCGCCGGAGCTGATCGTGACGGCCGGGACGTCCTCGGCGTAGAGCGCCTCGATCCTGGTCAGCACGTCCTTCGCGTCCTCAGGCGTCTTCTTGCCCTGGAGCTCCTGAATCAAGGCGTCCATCTCCGGGCTGGAGTAGCCACCACCGTTGGTTGGGGACCCGGTGCCGAGGGCAGTGGCGATGCGGCTGTAGACGCCCTCCTCGTGCACTGAGATCGCGGCGGCGGCGATGTCGAAGTCCTTGTCGATGTAGATCTTCTGGGTCTGGTCCGCGACGTTCTGGACCAGATCCAGTTCGACGTCGAAACCGACGGCCTCGAGCATCGCCTGGATGGCGACCGCGCCGGCCTGGGAGGCCTGCTCGGAGCGGGCGATGATGCTGATCTTGCCGTCGTAGCCGTCGGCCTTGGCTTCCTCGAGCAACTTCTTCGCGGCCTTCTGGTCAACCTCGGGCTCCTCGACTCCGGGAGACCAGATCGAGCTCTCGCCGAGGAGCAGCTTGGTCGGGTTGCCGCCACCGTTGGCGGTGCGCTCGAGATAGATCTCCGGGTCGAAGGCGAGCGCGATCGCCTGGCGGACGCGCTTGTCCTCACCCGGGCGACCCTTGACCGCGTTGATCCACAGGTTGTTGGCCGAGCCGGTGTGGTTGACCATGCCGGGGACGCCGTCGGTGATCGCCTCGTCGACGACCTCGGTTCCACGCAGGTAGGCCACGTCGATCCCGCCGGACTTGAAGGAGTCATAGGCCGTGGCGTCGGCGCCGAGCAGCACGAACTCGATCTTGTCGAGGTTCGGGCGGCCGTCGAAGTAGTCCTCGTTGGCGACGACCACGGTCTTCTCGGCCGGGGCATAGCTCTCGAACTTGAACGGGCCGGCACCGATCGGCTTGAAGGCAGCCGGGTCCGGGTTGGCATAGGCGGCGGGAGCCATGATCATGCCGGGACCGGTGGTGAACATGTTCGCGAACGTGGGCCATGCGTGGTTCAGCGTGATCGTGACGGTCAGGTCGTCCGTGGCCTTGATCGACTTGATCTCCTGCTTGAGCAGGGTGGCGTTGAGGCCATAGCTGTTCACGTAGTAGTTGAGGCTGCCGACGACGGCCTCGGCGTCCAGCGGAGTGCCGTCGGTGAACTTCACGCCGTCGCGGAGCTTGATCGTCCAGGTCACATCGTCGCTGGACTCGAGCGACTCGGCGAGCTGCGGTTCGTAGGCGTTCTTCTCACCGTTGTAACGGACCAGGGTGTCGTAGAGCGCGGCGAGGATGTTGCCGCCCGTGGAACCGGTCGGGTAGGTCTGGGTCGGGTTGAAGCCGCGTGCCTCGGAGTACTCCGCGACGCGAAGGGTGCCGCCCTTGACCGGCTCGCCCTTCGGCTCGGAGACGTTCATCATGCGGGTGGTGTAGTCGATGCCGCCGTCCGACTTGTCCTTCGAGTCGTTGTCGGCGCTCGAGGCACATCCGCTGGCGACCAGGGCCGTCGTAGCCAGTAGCCCCGCCCATCGCATGCGGGTGGTGATGCGTGTGTTCACTGTGTCCTCCACTTGGTACCGGTGCTCCGAGATCACCCTGGTTGTGTCTGCCGTCACAGAGTGGACGCACCCGCTATGTCCCATTAGGGTGCATCCCACTCACCGGGAGGTCGCGCCAATCAGGTCGCGTGGTGACCTGTGTCCCGGCTGGTCCGTTCTCCGGGACATCGACAGTGGTGATCCACGTCGCACTCCTAGCGTGGGTTCCATGACTGATTCAGCAACCCGCCTGCCCGACACGGACGCGACCGGAATGGCTGCCATGGTCCGTGAGGGCGAGGTCAGCGCGCGCGAGCTCGTGGAGACCGCCATCGCCCGGATCGAGCAGATGAACCCAGAGTTCAATGCGGTGGTCGCGACCCGCTTCGAGGAGGCGCTGGCCGAGGTCGACGCCGGACTTCCGCAGGGGCCGCTGACGGGCGTCCCGGTCCTGATCAAGGACCTGAACATGGCAGTCAAGGGACTGCCCAGCACGCATGGCAGTCGACTCTTCGCCGAGAACATGCCGGCCGATGACGCCGAGCTGGTCGCCCGCTACAAGCGGGCCGGGATGGTGGTCCTCGGGATGAGCAACAGTCCCGAGTTCGGGTTGAGCCCGAGCACCGAGCCGGCACTGCACGGTCCGACCCGCAATCCTCGCAACCTCGACCGGTCCGCCGGCGGCTCGAGCGGTGGCTCCGCGGCCGCCGTCGCTGCCGGGATGGTGCCGGTGGCACACGCCAGTGACGGTGGGGGCTCGATCCGGATCCCGGCCTCGATCAACGGTCTGGTCGGGCTCAAGCCCAGCCGAGGTCGGGTGAGCAGCTTCCCGGTCCCCTCCACGCTGAGTGCGCCGGCCTCCGTGCACCACGCGGTGACCACGTCGGTGCGCGACAGCGCGGTCCTGCTCGACATCTCCGCCAGCCGGGTGCTCGGCACGGTGATCGGCATCCAGGAACCGTCGATGTCGTTCACCGAGCACGCCGCGACACCCCCGCGCCCGCTCCGGATCGCTGTCGCCACCAGCCTCGGTGAGAGCGCCGTCCAGACCCAGGCCGACATCGTCGAGGTGGTCGAGCAGACCGCGAAGCTGTGCGAGTCGCTCGGCCACACCGTGGTCCCGGTCCCGGTGCCCCACGACGCCGCCGGACTCCAGACCCAGACCGCGCCCCTGATGGGGGTGGCGTTCGCTGCGAGCGTGCAGGCACGACTTGCCCAGCTGGGTCGCGAGCTCGCGGACGACGACCTCGAGCCGTTCAGCCGGATCCTGTTCGAGCACTACTCGGCGCTGCCGGCCACCCAGCTCACCGCTGCACTGGTTGCCTGCCAGCAGGCCGGGTGGCAGTTCGGCCGCCTCTTCGCCGAGTACGACGTGATCCTGACGCCGACGCTCGCCGCGTCGCCGCCCGAGCTCGGCGTGCTGGACCCGACCAACCCCGAGGCGATGTACACACGAGCAGGCACCTATGCGGCGTGGACCCAGGTCTTCAATGCCACCGGGATGCCGGCGATCTCGCTGCCGATGGGCACCGACGGACTGGGTCTCCCGGTCGGTGTCCAGCTCGGTGCCGACCTGGGCCAGGAGGGCCTGCTGCTCTCCCTCGCCGGACAGCTCGAGGCAGCCGCCCCGTGGCAGCGGCTGGCCTGAGCGGATGACCCCAGCGATGTGCGCGTGCCGCCGGCATGGGTGACCTGTTGACGCTGGCCCTGGCTGCGGCAGCCATCTTCGTCCTCGCCGCGCTCGCCCAAGCGGTCAGCGGATTCGGGTCCGCACTGCTCGCCATACCGCTGCTGGTGATGGTGATGGACCCTGTCCCGGCGGTGGTCACGGCGACCGGCGTCAGCCTCGTCATCTCGGGTACGGCGTGGCGCCGGGAGCGTGCGCACGTGATGGTGCCGGTGGGTCGGCGCCTGGTCCTGGCCGGTGTGCTTGGCATGCCGCTCGGACTCGCCACCCTCCTGCTGGTCAGTGAACGCGCCCTCGGTATCGGCATCGGGATCCTGGTGTTGGTGACGGTGGCGGCGCTGGCCTGTCGCGTGAAGGTGCCGGACTCGCCCGGCATGCACTGGGTCGCGGGGATGATGAGCGGTGCGCTGCTCACCTCGACCGGGATGAACGGCCCACCACTCGTGCTCGCCGTGCACGGTGTCGGCGGGTCCGCGCGCAGCACCCGAGCGACCCTCCAGACGGTCTTCACCGTGCAGGACCTGCTCGCCCTGTGCGCGTTCGCGCTGGCCGGACTCTTCAGCCAGCAGGTCGTGATCGCGATGGCCGCCGGCTGCCTCGGCATACCCCTGGGCTGGGCGATCGGGGACCGGATCTTCCACCGGCTCAGCGAGCAGACCTTCCGCCGGGTGATCCTGGTGGGCCTGAGCCTGGCTGCGGTGACCAGCCTGGTCCAGACGACCACCCACTGACTCGTCGGCACGACCTGTGGGCCTGGCGCTGGGCGTGGTGTCGGGCACTGTTTTGACCATTGTCAGGACAGCCACCTGCCGGGTGGTCGAGGATGACGATTCGCACTCGTGAACCCTTGAGGAGACCCCCAGACGTGAAGCGCCTTCCCACCCTTCTGATCGCCATCGTGGCCACCATGCTGGCCACCCTGGTGGCATCGCCCGGCCAGGCGTTGGTCTCCAACCATGACGTCCCGAAGGCCTACGAGATCGGGAAGGTCTTCCCAGGTCTCGCCAAGACCACTCGGATGCTCGACGAGGAGCGACGTTTCACGGTCCCGGGCGTGTGGTGCGCCGGCGAGAAGGAGTTCAAGGCCAAGTCAGCGATGTCGGTGCTCTACGGTCCCCGCTACTTCGCGGACTTCGAGACCTGGGGGACGGTCAGCCGTCCCCTCCTCTCGGTCTCGGCCTATGAGTTCTCGACGACCAAGCAGGCCTCCGCGGTGATCAGCTCGTTGCGTGCACACGCGAAGAAGTGCACCTCCTACCGTGCCGAAGGGGTCTACGTCAGGACCGGCTATCTCAAGGTCGGCCGGATCGGTGACGAGCGGATCAGCATGCGCATGCAGGCCGGCGGCCAAGACTTCGGCGGCTTCCTCACCTACACCGGCGTCCGCCAGGGCCGGGTGGTGAGCATCGTGGTGACCTCCGCCGAGGACAAGATCTCCCAGGACCGGCTCACCCGACTGACCCGCCTCGCCGTCGCCAAGGCCAAGTGACCCCCAAGTCACCTCCGCAGTGCCCCTGAAGTGACCCCCCGGCGGTCCGAGACCGTCAGCTGTTCCCCATCCCCCGAGGCAGAGCACTCGCCGCGCCCGTAGACACCCCTCGTCAAGGAGCCACAACCGTGAATCGCGCACGTCCCCTCTCGTCCCTCGTTGCCGTGACCCTGCTGGCGCTGCTCGCCAGCCTCGTTGCCAGCCTGATCGCCAGCCCCGCGCAGGCGGCCATCACCAGCGTGGACACGCCCTCCACGTCCACGGTGGCGAAGTACTTCACCGGCTACAAGCACTCCAAGCGCTCCGCGACCAGGATCTCCGGCATCTACGGACCGGGCGCCTACTGCCGCAGCTCGAAGACCTACTCGAGCAAGACCGGCGTGGAGGCCAACTACACCCCGACCTACACGAACGACTGGATGAGCAGCACCCAGAAGCCGTGGATCGTGATCGACGCACTCGAGATGAGCAGCACCACGTCGGCCAAGAAGCTCGTGGCAGGCTTCCGCAACCACCTCAAGAAGTGCCCGTCGTACACCGACGGAGGCACCAAGATCACCAACTCCGCGCTCAACATCGGCACGATCGGCAACGAGCGGGTCGGCATGCGGATCAACACCGGTGACGCGGACGGCCCGATGCACCTCACCTATTCGGTGATTCGCAAGAACCGCATCGTCGTCATAGTCACCACGGTGTCGGAGAACAAGGTTCCGGCCACCCGCATCGCCGGCCTGAGCCGGGCGGCGTACAAGCAGGCCAACTGACGCCACGCACTGAACCAAATGAACAGAGCCGCCGTCCCAACCGGGACGGCGGCTCTGTGTGTCGGAACTTGATCAGCTCTTGTTCGCCTTGCGCGCCTGGGAGGCGGTCTTGGCGCGTGCGTTCGCGTCCAGGACCACCTTGCGGATGCGCACCGAGTCGGGTGTGACCTCGACGCACTCGTCGTCGCGGCAGAACTCGAGGCACTGCTCGAGGGAGAGCTTCTTCGGCGGGATCAGCTTCTCGAAGTTGTCCGAGGTGGCGGACCGGATGTTGGTCTGCTGCTTCTCCTTGGTGATGTTCACGTCCATGTCGTCGGCGCGCGAGTTCTCGCCGACGATCATGCCCTCGTAGACCTCCGTGGTCGGCTCCAGGAACATCGTGCCGCGCTCCTGGAGCGAGGTCATCGCATAGGCCGTGGCCGCGCCGGAGCGGTCGGCCACCAGCGAGCCGGAGTTGCGGCTGCGGATCTCGCCGGCCCACGGCTCGTAGCCCTCGGAGATGTGGTGCGCGATGCCGGTGCCGCGGGTGTCGGTGAGGAACTCGGTGCGGAAGCCGATCAGGCCACGGGCGGGGACGAGGAACTCCATCCGGACCCAGCCGGTGCCGTGGTTGGTCATCGTCTCCATGCGGCCCTTGCGGGTGGCCAGGAGCTCGGTGATCGTGCCGAGGTATTCCTCCGGCGCGTCGATGGTCAGGCGCTCCACGGGCTCGTGGACCTTGCCGTTGATCTCCTTGGTGACCACCTGCGGCTTGCCGACGGTGAGCTCGAAGCCCTCGCGACGCATCTGCTCGACCAGGATGGCCAGCGCCAGCTCGCCGCGGCCCTGCACCTCCCAGGCGTCGGGACGCTCGGTGGGCAGCACGCGGAGCGAGACGTTGCCGATCAGCTCGGCGTCGAGACGGTCCTTGACCAGGCGCGCGGTGACCTTGGTGTTCTTCGAGGGGCCACGGCCCACGAGCGGCGAGGTGTTGGTCCCGATGGTCATCGAGATGGCCGGGTCGTCGACGTGGATCAGCGGCAGCGCGATCGGGTTCTCCGAGTCGGCCAGGGTCTCGCCGATGGTGATCTCCGGGATGCCGGCGATGGCGACGATGTCACCGGGGCCGGCGGACTCGCCAGGCTTGCGCTCGAGGCCCTCGGTGACCAGGAGCTCGGTGATGCGGACGTTCTTGACGTCGCCGTTGCGTCGCATCCAGGCCACGTTCTGGCCCTTCTTCAGCACGCCCTGGTGCACGCGCACCAGCGCGAGGCGACCGAGGAACGGCGAGGAGTCGAGGTTCGTGACGTGGGCCTGGAGCGGTGCGCCCTCGTCGTACTCCGGGGCGGGGATCGTCTCGAGGATCGTCCGGAACAGCGGCTCGAGGCTGTCGCCCTCGGGCAGGGTGCCGTTCTCGGGCTTGGTGAGCGAGGCGACGCCAGCCTTGCCGGAGGCGAAGACGACCGGGAAGTCGAGCGCGTCCTGGCTGTGCGAGTCGTCGAGCAGGTCCATGAACAGCTCGTAGGACTCGTCGACGACCTCGTCGATCCGAGCGTCGCTGCGGTCGGTCTTGTTGACCACGAGGATCACCGGCATGTCGGCGTTGAGCGCCTTGCGCAGCACGAACCGGGTCTGGGGGAGCGGGCCCTCGGAAGCGTCGACGAGGAGCACGATGCCGTCGACCATCGACAGACCACGCTCGACCTCGCCACCGAAGTCGGCGTGGCCGGGGGTGTCGATGATGTTGATGACCATCGGCTCGCCACCGGCAGCCGGACCGGCGTAGTGGACGGCGGTGTTCTTCGCGAGAATGGTGATGCCCTTCTCGCGCTCGAGCTCGCCGGAGTCCATGGCGCGCTCGTTGACACCCTCGGCCTGGTGCTCGGTGAACGCGCCGGCCTGGTGGAGCATGGCGTCGACCAAGGTGGTCTTGCCATGGTCGACGTGGGCAACGATTGCGACGTTGCGAAGGTCGGTGCGCTTCGTCCTGGCTGATTCGGGGCTGGCTGACATGCGGTGGCCGTGTGCTTTCGTGTGGGGTGCGGCCCGCGGTGTCGCAGGCCGATCCATCCTACGGGTGCGGCGTGGCTGCACTGAAACTGAAACCGTTGCCGGGTGCGACACACTGGGTGGATGAGCGAGCACGTGGAGGTACGACGTACCGGCGGCTTCATCGGTCGCCCGGTGACCCGGCAGGTCAGTTTGGACCCCTCCGCGGCGTACGACGACGACGTCGTTGCCGAGGTCCAGTCCCTCGTCGAGCGGCTCTCCTTCGACCCGATCCCACCCGGTCGCCGCCACCCCGACATGTTCACCTATGCCTTCAGCGTGGGTGAGCACACCATGGTCTGCGCCGAGCACCAGCTCACCTCGGACCTGCAGCGACTGGCCACCCTGGTGCTCGAGCACGGCGTCGAGGCCTGAAGCACTCCCGGCAACACGGACAACCACCGGCCGCAATGAGGGTGCGGCGGCTAACCTCGGCCTCATGAGCGACGAGGCCGCAGATCGAAGGATGCGCAAGTCCGCACTCGGGCGGACCGTGCGGCTCGCGACCCTGCCGGCCGCCTATGCCGGCCGGACCACGCTGGGAGTCGGCAAGCGCCTGGTGGGACGCCCCGCCGCAGCGGTGATGACCGAGGTGCAGCAGCGCACCGCCGACCAGATCTTCTCCGTCCTCGGCGAGCTCAAGGGCGGCGCGATGAAGTTCGGCCAGGCGATGAGCATCTTCGAGTCCGCGCTGCCGGACGAGCTGATCGGTCCCTACCGCGATGCGTTGACCAAGCTCCAGGACTCCGCTCCGCCGATGTCGCAGCGAATGCTCGAGCAGGTGCTCACCGAGGACCTCGGGTCGGACTGGCGTTCGATGTTCACCTCCTTCGACACCACGCCGGTGGCCTCCGCCTCGATCGGACAGGTGCACCGTGCCGTCTGGTCGGACGGCACCGAGGTGGCGGTGAAGGTGCAATATCCCGGCGCCGCCAAGGCGTTGCACTCCGACATCAAGCAGCTCGGCCGGATGGCGCGGATGTTCACGGTGCTCGCGCCCGGCATCGACATCAAGCCTCTGCTCGCCGAGGTCGAGGCCCGGATGGAGGAGGAGCTCGACTACACCCTCGAGGCCTCGAACCAGATGGTCTTCGCCGCCGAGTTCGCGGACGATGAGGACTTCGTCGTACCCAGGGTGCTCGGCAACTCGCCGCGGGTGCTGGTCACCTCGTGGATGGAGAGCGAGTCCTCCCTGGCGCAGGTGATCAAGGAAGGAACGCCCGAGCAGCGCGACCACTTCGGCCGGCTCTACGCCCGGTTCCTGGTGGCGGGACCGACCCGCACCGGTCTCCTGCACGCCGATCCGCACCCGGGCAACTTCCGGATCCTGGCCGACGGCCGGCTCGGCGTCGTGGACTACGGCGCCGTGGCGCGGCTGCCCGACGGCTTCCCGCGTCCGCTGGGCGAGCTGCTCTCCAGTGCGATGCACGACGACTGGGAGGCCGTGGTTGCCGGCCTGCGCGAACAGGGCTTCCTGCTGGCGAAGGTGGAGTTCGCGCCCGAGGACCTGCAGGACTACCTCGGCGCGTTCCTCGACGCCGGACGCACGGAACTGTTCACCTTCAGCCGCGAATGGCTGCGCAGCCAGACCGTCCGGGTGGCCACGCCCACGCAGGAGAACGTCTCGCGGGCGTTCAAGCTGAACCTCCCGCCGGAATACATGCTGATCCACCGGGTCTGGCTCGGCGGCTTCGGCGTGCTCTGCCAGCTCGAGGCGACGGTGCCGTTCCGGTCGTTGCTCGAGGAGTATGTCCCCGGCTTCGACCTCGCGCCCTGATTCGAGCGGTCAGCCGAGAGCGCGGTCGAGCGCGGCGTTCACGTGCAACGTGGTGCACGGGAAGAGCGGGACCTCGACATCGGCCTGCTCGACGAGCAGCTCCAGCTCGGTGCAGCCCAGGATGACGCCCTGCGCGCCCCGGTCCCAGAGCCCGTCGATGAGCTCGACCATCCGGCGCCGCGACGGGTCGAGCACGCGCCCGTGGACCAGCTCGTCATAGATCACCGAGTTGATCCGGTCGTGCTTCTCGGCGTCCGGCACGATCACCTCGATGCCGTGCGAGGCGATCCGCTCGGTGAAGAAGGTGCGCGACATCGCGAACTTGGTGCCGATCAGGGCGAGCTTCTCGACCCGGTTGGCCTTGGCCTCGCCGGCGATCACGTCGGCCAGGTGGAGCAGCGGGATGTCGACGGCGGCCTCGACCTGCTCGGCGACCCGGTGGAACGTGGTCGTGCAGAGCATCAGGAAGTCGGCACCGGCCTTCTCCACGCCGCGAGCGGCCTCGGCCAGGATGTCGGCGACGCCGTCCCAGTCCTCGCGCTGGCCGAGCTCGGTGACCTCGGCGAAGTTCACCGACGCCATCACCGTCTTCGCGGAGGAGTAGCCACCGAGTCGCTTCTCGGCACCCTGATTGAGCTGCTGGTAGTAGGCGGCACTGCTTTCCCAGCTCATGCCACCGATGAGTCCGATCGTCTGCACAGCCGAAGTCTCTCCCGAGTCTGGATTTCTTGCCACTCGTGTTCACTAGGTGGCGTGGCGCGTCGACTCAGGTGACCCGGTGGACCTTGTGCTGCGCGGCCTGCGCGCGCGGCTTGATCACCAGCTCGTCGATGTTCACGTGCGCCGGACGGGTCGCGATCCAGGCGATCGCATCGGCCACGTCCTCGGCGACGAGCGGGTCGGGGACGCCGGCATAGACCGCGTCGGCCTTGTCCTGGTCGCCGTCGAAGCGGACCAGGGAGAACTCCGGGGTGTGCACCATCCCGGGCGCGACCTCACTGATCCGGATCGGTTCGCCGACCAGCTCGAGGCGCAGGGTCTGGGTGACCACCTTGGTGCCGTGCTTGGCGGCGACATAGCCGGCGCCGGTCTCATAGGGCGTGCGTCCCGCGGTCGAGCCGACGTTCACGATCAGGCCGTCCTGGCTGGCACGCAGGGCCGGGAGCAGGGCCTGGGTGGTGTGCAGGATGCCCACCACGTTCACGTCATACATCTGCTTCCACTGGGCCGCGTCCGCGGTCTCGACCGGGTCCACCCCGTAGGCGCCGCCGGCGTTGTTGACCACGACATGTACGACGTCGCCCGCCGCGGCCGCGAGCTGAGCGACGGAGTCTGGGTCGGTCACGTCGCAGGTCACCGCGACGCCGCCGATCTCGGTGGCCAGCTCCTGGAGGCGCTCGGCCCGACGGGCGGCACAGATGACGCGGAATCCCTGTGCTGCCAGGGCGCGCGCGGTGGCGGCCCCGATTCCGCTGGATGCTCCGGTGACGACGGCAGTGCGCTGCGAGGCGGTGGTCATGGACTCGATTGTGCCGGACCCGGATGACCGGCAGACTGGAGGATCAGTCCCGTCACGAGAATGAGGTCGATCCGTTGCGCGCCACCGCTTACACCGCTGGAGTCCTGGGCGGAGTGTGCCTCGTGGTTCGGCACCTGGTCGGCTCCTCGTCGGGCGACGTCCTGTCCTGGGTCGCTGCCGCGTTCCTGGCCATCGCCGGACTGGGCCTGGCGCTCGAGCTGGTGCCCACCGCGCCCAAGTGGCTCCAAGCCGTCGTCGCGGTCGGGGTGGTGGCACTGGTGGCCGCGGTGTGGGTGACCCTGCGGGATGCGATCGACCACGAGCTGGCCGACCTGGGCGTGGGAGTGGTGGCCATCGCGGTGGGTCTGGTCGGCGTCGGCAGGATCGTGGCCGAGCACGACCGTGAGGCCCGTCCCCGCGGCGCCCACTCGAGCTGAGCCGACACCTGTGCCGACGGCGCTGGGCGCCGGGGGAATAATCGGGGCTCCGACGCCGGTTTGTTCCACCGACGAGCACTCGAGGAGGTGGCAATGAGCAGGATCGCGATGATCAGTCTGCACACCTCCCCGCTGGACCAGCCCGGCACCGGTGATGCCGGCGGGATGAACGTCTATGTGATCGAGCTGGCCAAGCGGCTGGCACGGCGCGGGATCGACGTCGACATCTTCACCCGGGCGACCTCCTCGAGCCTGCCGCAGCTGGTCGAGGTCGGTGACCGGGTCCTGGTCCGCCACGTCCACGCCGGTCCGTTCGAAGGACTCTCCAAGGCCGAGCTCCCGGCCCAGCTGTGCGTCTTCGCCCGTGAGGTGATGCGTGCCGAGGCCGGTCACCTGCCGGGCCACTACGACGCGGTGCACTCGCACTACTGGCTCTCGGGACAGGTCGGTGCGCTGGCCCGTGACCGCTGGGGCGTTCCCCTGGTCCACTCCATGCACACGATGGCCAAGGTGAAGAACGCAGCGCTGGCCGCCGGGGACACCCCCGAGCCGGCCGCGCGCGTGCTGGGCGAGGAGCAGGTCGTCGAGGCTGCCGACATGCTGATCGCCAACACCTCGCTCGAGGCCACCCAGCTGATCGACCTCTATGGTGCCGAGCCCAGCCGCGTCGAGGTGGTGCATCCGGGTGTGGACCTCGACGTATTCACCCCGCGTCCGGGAGCACGGGGCCGGCTCGGGCTGCGCGAGGACGCGCACGTCCTGCTCTTCGCGGGACGGCTGCAGCCGCTGAAGGCACCCGACGTGCTGCTGCGCGCGGTCGCCGTACTCCTCGCCGAGGACCCCGAGCTGCGGCACAACCTCGTGGTCCCCATCGTCGGTGGGCCGTCCGGGTCCGGGCTGGAGCACCCCGAGTCCCTGGCCGACCTGGCTCACGAGCTCGGCCTCGACGACGTCGTCCGCTTCGTGCCGCCGGTGGCGCAGTCGCTGCTGGCGGACTGGTGTGCCGCGGCCACGTTGGTCGCGGTGCCGTCGTACAACGAGTCGTTCGGCCTGGTCGCGGTGGAGGCCCAGGCCACCGGCACCCCGGTGGTGGCTGCCGCGGTCGGTGGCCTCCCGACGGTCGTGCGCGACGGGCACTCCGGCCTCCTGGTCGAGGGCCACGACCCGACCGACTGGGCGATCTCCCTGCGCAAGATCATCCGCGACCCGCAGCTGCGCGAGCATCTTGCCGCCGGCGCGCTCGAACAGGCCCACAACTTCTCCTGGGACCGGACGGCGGACCGCACCCTGGACGTCTACCGGCAGGCCGCTTTCATGATGAGGAAGGACCAGGATGTCGCAGCACGCTGAAGCGAACGCCCAGCACCGGGAGACGATCCGGACCTGGCTGAACGAGAACGAGATCGAGTTCGAGGAGACCGAGGCCGGGATGTTCTCCTTCGCGTTGCCGGGGGAGAAGAAGTTGCAGACGCCGGTCCGCGTCGACGTCGGTGAGCACGCCCTGGGCATCCACGCGTTCGTGTGCCGCAACCCCGACGAGAACCACGAGGGGGTCTTCCGCTGGCTGCTGGAGAAGAACCTGCGGCTCTTCGGGGTCGCCTTCGCGGTGGATCGGCACGGCGACATCTATCTCGACGCGCGGCTGCCGTTCAGTGCCGTCGCCCACCTCGACCAGCTGCTCGGCACGGTGCTGACCACGGCCGACGAGTCGTTCAACACGATCCTCGAGCTCGGCTTCGCGACCTCGATCCGCAAGGAGTGGGAGTGGCGTATCTCGCGGGGTGAGTCGACCAAGAACCTCGAGGCGTTCCGGGGTTGGCTCGAGGCCGACGAGGAGTCCTGACCCGAGCAGGTCAGTCAGTGCAGCGCCGACCCGTCAGTTGTTGCCACCCCGACCCGTCAGTTTGTGCGTTTTCTCGCCGAGCCGTCAGTTGTTGACACGTTCTGACGCCGAGTCGGCACTTGTTGACACCGGTGGGGCGTCAACAAGTGCCGGGTCGACGGGAGTTGGCGTCAACAAGTGCCGGGTCGGGGTGTGGTCACCAGCGACCGGTCGAGGCCGGGAGCGCCTTCGACTCGGGCGCGATGACATAGGCGATACCGCCGGAGCCGTTGAGCCAGACCTTCTCGAACTGTCGGCGGTCATAGACCCGGCGCACGCTCCAGTTCGAGGGGGCAGCGGGGTCGTTGGCGATCACCCGACCGCCGGCGGAGATGCCGGTGATCACCATCAGGTGACCGTTGGTCGAGGAGATCGGGGCGCCGGTGAGCTGGCCCTTCTTGAACGCGACCGAGACGACCACCGGGATCCCGGCCTTGATGAACTTCTCGACGTCGGTCAGGCTCCACAGCCGGGTGACGAACCCGGGCACGTTGTAGTGCGCGGCATACGCGGTGTTGAACGGCCAGTTGCCGTTGCCGCGGTAGGTGTGGTCATAGGTGTAGCGGGCCGCGTGGTCCACGTGACCGTCGGTCTCGCCGCTCCAGGCATAGGCACCCGAGGTCGGGCCGGCCTTCCAGTAGCGCAGCACCATCGAGGTCGAGGTCGGCGAGCACCAGGCTTCGCCGCCGCCGCCCCACTGCGGCTCGTGGCCCCGGTGGATCATCTGGGAGTGGCGGGGCACCTTGAGCTCGACGGTCTGGGTCATCGTGGTCCGGCTGGCCGAGGTCGGGTAGCGCTTGGCATAGGGCGAGGCCACGCCGCTCAGCGCGGTCACGGTCGGGGTGACGCTGGTGCCTGCCGCGCGATAGAGGGTGACCTGGACCTGCCACCTGTTGATCGCGTGGCCGTCGTTGGCGGTCAGGGTGTCGGTGAGCAGCGTGTTCAGGTCGTCGCTCTGCGCCGAACCCGAGTGCCGGTGGGTCGAGGAGGTCGAGGCGCCCCAGGCCGCGATCTCGTCCCAAGAGCTGGTCCGCCAGCCCGACTTGGTGCGCACGTGGAAGCGGAGCAGGGTCGAGCCCGAGGTCTTCGCGTTCCAGGACAGGATCATGTTCTTGGCATCCATCCCGGTGCTCACCCACGGGGAGATCCAGCGACCGTAGTCGAATCGCTTCGAGGTGCCGTTGCCGTAGGGGTCGCGGTAGGACGTGGTGCCGCGCGGCGTGCTGGCGATGCGGATGCTGCCGTCGCTGCCGACGCTGACGCCCTGCTTGGTGCCGGCGTTGAAGTCGGCCACCGAGGTCAGGTGCGTGATCCGGGGCTTGGCCGTCGCAGCGCTCGCAGGCGTCGTCGGTGCGAGTACGACGAGCCCCACCGCGAGCGCGCAGCCTGCGGCCAGGCCGCGGCTGAGGCGAGTGCGGAGCGAGACGTCGGAACCGGGGACGAGCGAGGTGGCCATGCGCAGCATTCTAAGTGACTGGAGTGACTTGCGGGGCTGTTGGGAAGAACTGCTTTCCGGTGCTCATCAGGGCCGGTCCGGTGGCCCGACCGCGGCCCGGCGCGACCCTGTTCAGCGCGCCGGAA
Source organism: Nocardioides daedukensis (assembly GCF_013408415.1). Lineage (NCBI taxonomy): Bacteria > Bacillati > Actinomycetota > Actinomycetes > Propionibacteriales > Nocardioidaceae > Nocardioides > Nocardioides daedukensis. Next base: position 2,950,541 of record NZ_JACCAA010000001.1, read on the forward strand.
CCTCCTCGATCACCTCTGGCGAGGCGACCTTGCGTCGCGAGATCAGGACGCCGACCACGCACAGTGCGCCCCCGACGTACGCCAGCCCGGGCGGGGTCTCGGAGAGGAAGAACGCGGAGAGCAGGATGGCCAGCACCGGCACCAGGAAGGTCGTGATCGACAGCTTGCCCGCGTCCATGTGGCTGAGCGCATAGGCCCAGGTGCTGAACGCCATCGCCGTCGGGAAGACCCCGAGATAGACCAGCCACAGCCACGACGAGCCGCTGCCGTGCTGGACCAGGTCGATGAACTCGCCGGTGAACGGGGTCGCGGTGAGCAGCCCGATCACGCAGGCCAGGAAGGTGATCGTGAACGGGTGCAGGCGCCGGGTCAGCGGCTTCTGCGAGACCACCCCGATCGCATAGGTGATCGCGGCCAGGACGGTCAACGCGACGCCGAGCACGTCCTGAGATCCCGAGTTGCTCGAGGCCAGGCCGATGATCGCGACGCCGGAGAAGCCGATCGCGATGCCGATCAGCACCCAGCGGGTGAGCCGCTCGCCGAGGAAGATCGAGGCGAGGAACAGGGTGAGCACCGGGCCGATCTGGATGAGCATCGCCGCGGTGCCGGCGTCGATGCGTCGCTCGGCCTCGTTGAGCGCCAGGTTGTAGATCCCGAACCACATCACCCCGCACAGCACGAGCAGCGGCCACTCGCGCCGGTTCGGCCAGATCCGGGGTCGGCGGGCCACGATCAGGCCGAGCACGATCGAGGCGATGCCCAACCGGGCGATGGTCAGGGCGCCGGGGGTCACTTCGTGCCCGAGGTGGCGGATCGCCACGAAGGCCGAGGCCCAGCAGACGAGCGTAAAGGCTCCTGCGGCGACGGGGAGCCAGGTGCGGGTCAGGGCGGTGGGTTCCGCCGTCGTTGTCGTCACCCACCGACCCTAGGGAACGACGTACGCCCGTGCCCAGCGGTTTTCGGACAGCCGAGCGCGGTATCCAGCCATCCGCGAACCTGCAGTTGTTGCGCGCCGAACCTGCACTTGTGGTGCGTCGAGCCGTCAGTTGTTGTGCGCCGCGAACCGTCAGTTGTTGCGTTGCGCGCAAGCACCGACCGGCCGCACGTCCCTCACAGGTCGAGCTTGTAGCCCAGGCCGCGGACGGTGACCAGGAACTTCGGCTCGCCCGGGTCCGGCTCCAGCTTGGCGCGCAAGCGCTTCACGTGTACGTCGAGGGTCTTGGTGTCGCCGACGTAGTCAGAGCCCCAGACCCGGTCGATCAGCTGGCCGCGGGTGAGCACCCGCCCGGGGTTGCGCAGGAACATCTCGAGGAGTTCGAACTCCTTGAGCGGCAGCCGCTGTTCGTGGCCGTCGACGGTCACGACGTGCCGCTCGACGTCCATCCGGACCGGTCCTGCTTCCAGCGTCGCCGGAGCCAGGTCCGGCTCGGTCCCGCGGCGCAGGACGGCCCTGATCCGGGCGACCAGCTCACGGGGGGAGTACGGCTTGGTGACGTAGTCGTCGGCGCCGAGCTCGAGCCCGACCACCTTGTCGACCTCGTCGTCCTTCGCGCTGACCATGATCACCGGGACGCTCGAGGTCTGCCGGATCTGTCGGCACACCTCGGTCCCCGGGATGCCGGGAAGCATCAGGTCGAGCAGCACGATGTCCGCCCCGGACCGGTCGAACTCGGTGAGGGCGTCGTTGCCGTTGTTGGCGATGGCGACCTCGAAGCCCTCCTTGCGCAGCATGTACGCCAAGGCGTCGCTGTAACTCTCTTCGTCCTCAACGACGAGTACCCGGGTCACGGATGTGTCTCCTTCTTCCTGGGAAGGACCAGGGTGAATGTCGAACCCTGCCCTTCGACGGACCATACGCGGATGTCTCCACCGTGGGTGGCCGCGACGTGCTTGACGATGGACAGGCCGAGGCCGGTGCCACCGGTGGACCGGTGCCGGGCTGGATCAACCCGATAGAACCTCTCGAAGATCCGGTCGATCTCCTCGGGAGGGATGCCGATGCCTTGGTCGGTCACCGCGATCTCGATGGTGTCCTCGTTGGCTCGGGTGGTGACCGCGACGCGAGATCTGTCGGGCGAGTAGCTCACCGCGTTGGCGACCAGGTTGGTGATCGCGATCAAGAGCTGCTTGGAGCTTCCGTGAGCATCGAGGTCCGCGTCGCCGGAGGCCGTGACCTCGATGTGGCGCGCCTGGGCGTCGATCTTCACGGTGTCCAGCGCAGCCGCGACCAGCGGGCCGATCGGCACCGTGACCGGCTCGTCGAGGGGGTCGTCGGTCTGGAGCCTGGAGAGCTCGATGATCTGCTGCACCAGGACGGTGAGCCGCTCGCTCTCGAGCAGCATCCGTCCGGCGAACCTCTCCACCGCCTCGGGGTCGTCCGATGCAGCCTGGACCGCCTCGGAGAGCAGACGGATCGCGCCGATCGGGGTCTTGAGCTCGTGGCTGACGTTGGCGACGAAGTCGCGGCGGACCGCCTCGACCCGCTTCTCCCGGGTGCGGTCCTCGACCAGGATCAGGATCAGCCTTACGCCAAGGGGTGCGACGCGGACGGAGACGTGCCTAGCCGGGGTCCCCGGGAGTCGCTGGATCTCGAGCTCGACCTCGCGGATCTGCCCGTCACGGCGTACGCCGTGCACCATCTCGATGAGCTCTGCGTCGACCAGGGTGTTGCCCTGGACCAGACCCAGGGCGTACGCCGGTGCCGAGGCCTTGAGCACCATGTCATCGTCGTCGACGACCACACCGCTGGAACGCAGGACCGACAGGACGGTGGCCACGCCGGTGGGGACCGCGGGCTCCTCGGTCTCCGGCACCCGCTTCTGCTCTCGCTCGCTCACCAGGAAGGCCAACAGGACGCCGGCGACCAGCAGGCCCGCGAGAAGCGCAAACAGGATCGTCTGCGATGTCGTCACGGGCTGATCGTACGCAGACTTCGCCTCATCGTTCTCCCACGGACATGTGAGCACCGACTGTTCACGTCGCGTTCACTCCAGCCGTGGACCGGGTACTTGAGTGCGACCTAGGCTCGAGCACATGCGTGAAGCCTTTGTTGATGAGTTGGAGTCCGTGTTCGCCGACCTCGCCGCGATCGCCGGCAAGGTCCGTATCGCCGTGTCCGGGGCCACCGAGTCCCTGCTGACCGGGGACGTCGAGACCGCGGAGTCCGTGATCAGTGCCGATGTGGAGATCGATCAGGCCCGGGAGCACGTCGAGGAGAAGGCCTTCGAGCTGCTCAGCCTCCAGCAACCGGTGGCCGGTGACCTGCGCACGATTGTCGCTGCGCTGCGGATGGTCGCCGAGCTTGAGCGGATGGGCGACCTCTCGGTGCACGTCGCCAAGATCGCCCGGCTGCGGGTGCCGCAGCGTGCGGTGCCGGAACAGGCCGAGCCGACGATCAAGAAGATGGCCGAGATCGCCGAGGCGATGAGCGGGAAGGTCGCCGAGGTGATCGCCACCCGCGATGTCGAGGCCGCCCGCGACCTGGTCGGCGACGACGAGGAGATGGATGCGCTGCGCCGCGAGACCTTCCGCCAGCTGTTCGCCCAGGAGTGGACCCACAGCATCGAGGCCGCAGTGGACCTGGCGCTGCTCGGCCGTTACTACGAGCGGATCGCCGACCACGCCGTCTCGGTCGCCCGCCGGGTGGTCTTCGTGGTCACCGGTGAGGCCGAGCGCTGAGAGCGCTCAGACACAGCAGTACGCCGACCCGCGGGTGCGGGCCGGCGTACCGACGTGCTCAGCTCAACGCGACGGGTCAGGGCTTGCTGAACCGCATCGTGTAGCTGCCCGATCCGGAGTAGGACTGCACCACGTAGGAATAGGACCCTGAGCTGCCGTCATACCTGATCTCCTCGTGTGACCCGGACGAGGTCGACGCGGCCACCCTGGTCCACGCGGTGCCGTTCCACTTCTCCAGATAGAGGTCGAAGTCGGTGCCGGCGGGACCGTCGATGCAGGCGGCGTGGGTGCCCGAGGCGCTGCTGGTGTAGTAGCCCTGGCTGCCCGGCTCATAGCCGTAGGACCCGCTGCGTGCCAACCTTCCGCTCTCCGTGGAGGAGAGATCCTCGCAGGCGCCGGTGGGCGGCTCCTCGGGGTCGGTGCCGCCGCTGTTGGTGCAGGTGAAGTCGTTCTGCGGAACCGCGACGCCGTCCCAGGCCGACTCGATGCCGGCGCACTCGGCGCTCTCGGCGCCATAGAGGTCGACCGCCGCGCGGACCGTGGCGTCACGGGCCTCGGGATAGGTGGTCGTGGACGTCATGTACGTCGACAGCGCGCGGTACCAGATCTGCTCGACGCTCGCTCGCCCGATGCCCTCGACGGTGGAGCTGTCGCAGGTCGGGCTGTTGTAGTCGACACCGTTGATCGTTTTGGCGCCCGAACCCTCGGAGGCGAGATAGAAGAAGTGGTTGCCCGGGCCCGAGGTGTAGTGCGGATCGGCGCTGCCCATCGAGGAGGTCCAGCAGTCATAGCTGGAACCGTCGCGCGACGGCTTGTCCATGTAGCGCAGCGGCGTGCCGTTGCCGTTGATGTCGATCTCCTCGCCGACCAGGTAGTCGCCGACGTCGTCGGCGTTGCCGGCGTTGAACTCGACCGAGGTGCCGAAGATGTCGCTGGTCGACTCGTTGAGACCACCGGCATCGCCGTAGTAGACGAGTCCGGCGGTGGCCTCGGTGACACCGTGGCTCATCTCGTGGCCCGCGACGTCGAGCTCGGTGAGCGGGTTCTGGTTGTTCTCCCCGTCGCCGTAGGTCATCTGCTGACCGTCCCAGAAGGCGTTGACGTAGTTGTTGCCGTAGTGCACCCGCGACGGCACGCCCTGGCCGTCGTCGAAGATGCCGTGCCGGTCGTGCCGGTCCAGGAAGTAGTCCCAGGTCTGCGCGGCGCCGTAGTGCGCGTCGACGCCGGCGGAGTGCGGGTCGCCCATCGTGCCGTCGCCCCAGGCGTTGTCGGAGTCGGTCATCACCGAGCCGCCGGACTGTGCGTTGTTCATGTCGATGGTGGTCCCGTTGCCGCGCACGGTGTCGGTCATCTCGTAGCCACCGGAGACGGCCTTGGTGTCGATCTGGACGGTGCCGACGAAGATGCCCTCACCGCTGGCGTTGTGGATCTCGTCCCACTGGGCCAGGGCCTTGCCGGTGGTGGCGTCCACGATCACGTGCATGCGGCTGGGGGTCTGATCCTTGCGGATGCCCTTGACCACGGTGTCCCAGGCCAGGACGTCGCCGTCCTTGCCGGCGAACACGATGAGCTCGGCCTTCTTCGACCGCACCGGGTAGTCGGCCGCACGGGCCCCGGCGAGTTCGGCCGTCTTCTTGCTGATCCGGGCCTTGGTGCTCGCGACCCGCACGTCCTTGCGTGAGGCGTGCTGTACGTCGGCAACCGCGCCCTTGTCGTCGGTGTGCACCAGGACGTCACCGCCGAGGACCCGCAGGCCCTTGTAGGTGCGGTCGTAGCGGGTGTGCTGGGCACCGCCGCCGTCGACCTGGACGTCCTTGGCGACCAAGCCCTGCGCGGAGGGCAGCTTGAGTTGCTTGGCGGTCGCGGACTGCTTCGACTTCGCCTCGGAGACCAGCTGCCTGCGCTCGGCGGGGCTGATCTGCTTGGCCGAGTTGCGGGTCTTGGCCTGATTGCTCGACTGCGAGTCCCGTTGGGGAGGCTTGACGTCGTCTCCGTGATCGTCGGCGTGCGCGGTCTGCGCCAGTCCGAGTAGTGCGATCGTGGTCGTGGCCACCAGGATGCGGCGGCGGCGCGACAATGGGTTCTGACTCATTGATCCTTCTTTCCCGAGAACGGTGCCAGGAGCACCGGGTCGGTGCCCGGCGGCACCAACGTCCACGACGATCCGGTCAGAGGCCCCGTGGATTCAAGGGATTGGGCGTCGTTAACTTTTGACGACCGGCGTGGCATGGGACCACGCGATGCCGGTCGTTCCGGGCGCGCAGTCCAGCACCACGCTGTGTGCGTGGCCCAGGTTGTCGACCGAGATCCGGTGTCGCCACTGCTCGCCGTGCCCGAGGTTCGGCCGGCCGTAGGCTTCGACCCAGACGGGCAGGTGCGAGGTCGGGAAGTGGACCTCCACGACATATTCGCGGATCGGCCGGGCACAGCTGGCGTCGTACGACGTGTCCCGGGGCCCCGGGCCGTTCGAGGTCATCTCGTAGTCCAGCACCACGGTGTCGCCGCGGTCGAGCGGCCGGGCGAAGCGCAGCGAGGTGCCCAGCACCCGGTGTCCTGCATCCATGTGGCGCTCGACGATCTCGGCGCCGGAGTGGACGGTGAGCTGCGGCGTACCGGCGGTGCGGTCCTCGAAGAACTGGGTCACACCCAGGGTGGTCAGTCCGTCCGCGTCCGCTCGGGCGACGGTGCGGGTGCGCACCGACTCGATCCGGTGCGCCGCGTCGAGGCGGACCACGTCGTGCTGGCTGATCCGGTTGAGGAACCGGCCCGAGCTCGGTTGCTGCACCCGCTCGGCGATCCGGCGGACGGCCTCGCGCTCGGCGAACAGCGGCACCAGCGCGCCGCTCTCCTCGCGGATCGGCCCGCGTGGTCGGGGTGCGGGCACGAGCACCCGCAGGCTGCGCGGCGGCAGGCCGAGCACGCTCTCGAGGTGGGCGACGACGACCTGCGAGCTCTTGCGCCCGGGCACGCGGTTGCCGCTCTGCCAATAGCTCAGGGTGGCGATGCTGACCTCGACGTCGCGCTCGCGGAGTCGAGCAGCGATGTTCTCCAGGCCCAGTCCGCTGGCCTCGACCGCGTCGCGCAGGGCACGGGCGAAGGGGGCGGCGCGGGGCGCGAGAGTGCTGGACACGTTTTCTCCCATTCCGTGCCCTGGTCCATCTCCCCGAGGGGTCGAACCTAACAGCCGACCGAGCCTGCCGCATCCCGTTCGTGGGTCGCGGGCCTACCCTGCAGACGTGACCTCACTACTGATCATCGGCGCGACCGGCGCGGTCGGTTCCCGCACATTGGCCGCTGCCCTCGCGGACGAGCGCGTGGACCGGGTGTTCGCGCTGGGTCGTCGCCCGCTGCCCGAGCACCCCAAGCTCGATGCTCGGGTGGTCGACTTCGACACGCTGGACACGGTCCCGCCGGTCGACGCGGTGGTGTGTGCACTCGGCACCACGCGCCGCGACGCCGAGACCCGTGAGGCCTATCGCCGGATCGACCACGACATCGTGGTGCGGGTCGCGGAGCTGGCCCGAGAAGCTGGCGCGACGACCTGTGCGCTGGTCTCCTCGCTGGGCGCCAACCCGGCTTCGCGCACGTTCTACCTGCGGCTCAAGGGCGAGGTGGAGGAGTCGGTACGCCGTGTGGGCTTCGAGTCCGTGACCGTCGTGCGGCCCTCGGGACTCGTCGGCGGTGAACGGACCCGGAAGAACGGGCTCGGTGACCGGCTGGTGGAGGCCAGCGCGGTGATCGGTCCGCTGGTGCCCGCGCGCTATCGGCCCGTGCACGTGGATCGGGTCGCTGCGGTGCTGCTCGACGCCGTGCTCTCGCCCGAGGCCGGCATACGGGTCAGGGAGTCCGAGACGCTCTGAGGGCCTTGGGTGCCCAACTGATGGGTTGGTCGGTGGGGGTCGCGAAGGCGGCGCCTAACTGATGGGTTGGTCGTCGAAATCGGCTCTTTGGAGCGCCCAAGGCATCAGTTACGCGAGGCGAGCGACCGAACCCATCAGTTTGTGCGGGGCTGGGTCCCAAGGCATCAGTTAGACGGGCGCCAAGGGGTTCGAGGCGCTGTCGGCGCGCGGAGCCGACCAACTGATGGGTTGGTCGTCGAAATCGGCCGTCTGGGGCGCCCAAGGCATCAGTTACTCGACGCGGGCGACCGAACCCATCAGTTAGCGCGGGACCGAGCGCCCAACGCATCAGTTGCGCGCGACGAGGCGCCCAACCCATCAGTTGGCCCGGAGCTGAAGCCTCAGCGACCCTGGTTGGCAACAGCGGCAGCAGCGGCTGCGGCGGCCTCGGGGTCGAGGTACTCGCCACCGCGCACGGTCGGCTTCAGGTGGTCGTCGAGGCGGTAGACCAGGGGCATCCCGGTGGGAATGTTGAGCCCGGCGATGTCCTCGTCGCTGATGCCGTCCAGGTGCTTCACGATCGCGCGGAGGCTGTTGCCGTGGGCGGCGACCAGCACGGTCTTGCCCGCACGCAGGTCGGGCGTGATGTCGGCGTCCCAGTAGGGGAGCAGGCGCGCGATGACGTCCTTGAGGCACTCGGTGCGCGGGCGCTCGTCGCCGAGGTCGGCGTAGCGCGGGTCGTCGGCCTGGGAGAACTCCGAGGAGTCGTCCAGTGGCGGCGGCGGAGTGTCGAAGGAGCGGCGCCAGGTCATGAACTGCTCCTCGCCGAACTCGGCCAGGGTCTGCTTCTTGTCCTTGCCCTGCAGTGCGCCGTAGTGACGCTCGTTGAGGCGCCAGGAGCGCTTCACCGGGATCCAGTGCCGGTCGGCGGCGTCGAGGGCCATCGCGGCGGTGTTGATCGCGCGGCGCTGCAGCGAGGTGTGCACGACGTCGGGCAGCAGGCCGGCAGCCTTGAGCTGCTCACCGCCGCGTACGGCTTCGCCGCGGCCCTTCTCGGTGAGGGCCACGTCCACCCAGCCGGTGAACAGGTTCTTCGCGTTCCACTCGCTCTCGCCGTGGCGGAGCAGGATCAGCGTGTACGCCATCAGTGCGACTCTTCGCCCTCGGCGTCGCTGTGTCCGCCGTCCTCGTCCTTGGCGACGCCCGGGTCGGTGGCGTGGTTGTCGGTCGGGGTCAGCTTCTCGCCGTCCTGGCCGGCCCAGTGGCCGTTGTTGTTGACGACCGGTACGTCGAGGGTGACCGGGTCGCCCTCGTCGAAGGTGAAGGTGACCTTGACGAAGTCGCCGGCCTTGAAGTCGCCGGTGACCTTGATGCCGGCGACGTCGCGGCCCTCGCGCTCGGGGAGCGGCTTCTCCTCGAGGGTGGCGATGCGGGTGTAGTCACCGGCGCGCACCAGGATCGGCTCACTGAGCTCGGCGGTCACGTCACCGGAGACCTCGGTCAGCTTCTTGTCCGCGCTGCCGGCCTTCTCGCCGACCGCAACCGAGTCGTTGTTCACCAGGCTGGTGACCAGGGTGCCGGAGCCGTCCTTGGTCGCCACGATGACAGCGTTGAGTACGTCGACCCGCTCGCTGCGGTCGTTCGCGCCGGGGGCAGGCGTGTAGACCTTGTCCGTCGCAAAGCTGCAGGAGGAGAGTGCCGGGGCAGCGAGCACGAGCGCGCCGATGGCGGTGGCGCGGGCGATTCGGGTGCGAAGCAGCATCTGTGAGCCTTCGTTGTCGTCGGCGGACCGTCTCTGACCGGACCGCGGCATGCGGATCACACCATATCGTTCAACGGGCGAGCCCGGAGGTGAGGGCTGCCACGATGAGCAGAGCCCCACTCACGACCAACCAGACGATCGAGATCAGCATCAGCTTGGGCGCTCCGGTCTTGAGCGCGATCTTGAGCGGGAGGCTGGAGCTGCCGTCCTTGTTGTCGTCGACCAGGCCCGGCAGGGAACGGATCAGGTGCACGCCGATGCCGATCAGGGCGGCGGTGATGGTGATCGCCACCGTGGGCGGGTCGCCGGCGTCGTCGCGGCCCCAGCCGCCCCACGACAGGAAGGTGGGGAAGGCGCCGAAGGTCAGGGCCCAGGGCACGAACGAGAAGCGGGTACGTCGCAGCAAGCCCGCGTTGGTGATCATCGCGACCGCGAGGATGGCGAGATGGGCGATGCCGGCGGCGAGACCGTTGGCGATGGACAGCGGGATCACCAGTAGGACGCCGCAGGCGATGGCAAAGGTGAGGGTGCTCCTGTCCAGATAACCCTCGGCCACGGGCTTGTTCGTGCGTCCGTGCAGCCGGTCGCGCTTGGCGTCGACCAGGTCGTTGTGCCACCCGAGCAGGACCTGTCCGACCAGCACTGTGACCGCGACGAGTGCGATCTCGCGTCCGCTGCGACCTGCCAGCGCAGCGCCCACGGCCAGGGCCAGCGTGACCAGGACGCCGTGGCGCAGGTGAGCCGCGCGCCACAATGCGATGGGCAGGGATCGACCGATGTCGAACGGGGCGTCGTCGAGCAGGCGCGGGTTGTCACCGCGCACCTGACGAACGGGCTTGTACTTCTTCGCAGGCATAGGCGGAAGTATTGACCAGACAGGGCACCGATGTGGTCATTCCATGCCGACTTCTCCGAGTCCGGACGAACGCGCACCGGGCCCCACGGAGCGCTGAGAACCGTTGCCCACCACAAGCGTCAAGGTTCTGTCAAGCCTGCATTTGCCACCTGACCTGCGCAAACGTGGAAAGAGCACTCCGCTGGCCGTGTTAGACTGGTCACCTAGGAAGGGGTACTTGGCACATGACATTTACCGTCGGCGAAACGGTTGTTTACCCAAATCACGGAGCAGCGGTCATCGAGGACATCGAGACGCGCACCATCAAGGGAGAAGACAGGGAATACCTGGTTCTCCGCATCGTCGCACAGCAGGACCTCGTTGTTCGAGTCCCTGCCTGCAACCTCGACCTGGTCGGGGTTCGCGACGTCGTGGACAAGGAGGGACTCGACCGCGTGTTCGACGTCCTCCGTGCCGCGCACGTCGAGGAGCCGACGAACTGGTCGCGTCGCTACAAGGCGAACCTTGAGAAGCTGCACTCGGGTGATGTGATGAAGGTGGCCGAGGTCGTCCGCGACCTGTGGCGCCGTGAGCGTGACCGTGGCCTCTCTGCCGGTGAGAAGCGGATGCTGGCGAAGGCTCGCCAGATCCTCGTCTCCGAGCTGGCACTGGCCGAGAAGACCAACGAGGACAAGGCGGAAGCCATCCTCGATGAGGTCCTCGCCAGCTGAGGTCGCACTCGACGCAACGATCAGGAAGCCCCCGCCGGTACGCCCGGCGGGGGCTCCTGCATTTCGCGGTGCGAGCGCGCCGTGAGGCGGTGAGGACATGTTGACATCTGCGTGTAACAAACCAGGCGATTCATGAAATCTGCGCTACCTACGGTCTGAGGTGTTCCCACAGATCGAGGAGTCCACCCGTGAGCACCGAGACGACGTACGACGCATCCGCGGCCACCCCGGGCGGCGAGCTGCCGGGCCGAGGGGGATTCACTCCCGGCGGAGTCACCATCGACGACTGGCGCCCGGAGGACGAGTCGTTCTGGGAGAGCGGCGGCAACCGGGTTGCCAGGCGCAACCTGGTCTGGTCGATCTTCTCCGAGCACCTCGGCTTCTCCGTCTGGCTGCTCTGGAGCGTGAGCGCCGCCCTCCTGGTCAAGGTGGGCTTCGACTTCAGCACCTCCCAGCTGTTCATCCTGATCGCGGTGCCCAACCTGGTCGGCTCGCTGATCCGGTTGCCCTACACCTTCGCGGTGCCGAAGTTCGGTGGCCGCAACTGGACCGTGGTGAGTGCCTCGATGCTGCTGGTCCCGACACTGCTCTTCGCGGTCTTCGTGCAGCGACCCGGGACGCCCTACTGGGTCTTCCTCCTGATCGCGGCCACCGCAGGCCTCGGCGGCGGCAACTTCGCCTCGTCGATGGCCAACATCAACTTCTTCTATCCCGCACGGAAGAAGGGCACGGCGCTCGGGCTCAACGCGGCCGGCGGCAACCTCGGCGTCGCGATCATCCAGTTCTTCCTGCCGATCATCGTCGGCGGCGCGGGCGCGTTCGGCCTGATCAAGGCCTCCGGGAGCGGCATCGCGCTGGAGCGGGTGGGCTATCTCTATGCGGCCCTCGCCCTGCTCGGCGCGGTCTGTGCCTGGAAGTTCATGAACAACCTGTCGATGGCCCGGTCGCGTCCCCGCGAGCAGCTCGCCGTGCTCAGGCACAAGCACACGTGGGTGATGTCGTTCCTCTACATCGGCACCTTCGGCTCGTTCATCGGCTACTCCGCGGCGATGCCGCTGCTGATCAAGCTCAACTTCTGGGTGCCCACCGCTGACGGCGCCGGCGCCGGGATCAACTTCGCCCACTACGCATTCCTCGGTGCCCTGGTCGGCTCCGTGGCCCGGCCGTTCGGTGGCTGGCTGGCCGACAAGTACGGCGGCGCGCGGGTCACCTTCTGGACGTTCGTCGCGATGATCGTCGGCACCCTGGCCGTCCTGTGGACGCTCTCCCAGCTGACCCCGAACCCGACCGCATCGGCGGCGATCGCGCAGCAGAACCAGTCCTGGTTCCCGTGGTTCCTCGGCTTCTTCCTCTTCGTCTTCGCTGCCACCGGCATCGGGAACGGGTCGACGTACCGAATGATCCCGCTGATCTGGAGCAAGCGGGCGGTGGACTCGACGGCCGCGGGCAGCCCGGAGCGCCTCGCCGCGGTCTCGGGTGCGACCAAGCAGTCCTCGGCGGTGATCGGCATCGCCGGATCGATCGGCGCGATCGGCGGCTTCCTGATCCCGATGACCTTCGGTGCCCCCTGGGTCGAGGACCCGGTGGCCGCGGTCAAGGGCGCGTTCCTCGTGTTCACCTGCTTCTACGGTGTCTGCCTGACCGTGACCTGGTTCTTCTACACCCGGCGTTCGTTCCTGGCCGGTCGGGTGCCGAGCCTTGCCGGTGCGGGGATCTGAGCCCGTGACCCAACCAGCGACCCGACCAGTGAACCAGACCCACTGCCCCTACTGCTCGCTGCAGTGCGGCATGCAGCTGAGCGGAACCGGCCCCCGCGGGCGTGGCCCCCTCGAGGTGAGCGAGTGGGCGGAGTTCCCGGTCAACGCCGGAGCCATGTGCCGCAAGGGCTGGACCTCGACCGGACTGCGTGGACACCGCGAACGACTGACCTCACCGCTGCTGCGCTCGAGCGTCTCCGGCGAGCTCGAGCCGGTGTCGTGGGAGCAGGCGCTGGACTTCATCGGCTCCCGCCTGGTCGCCCTGCGCGCCGCAGAGGGCGCGGACTCGATCGGCGTCTTCGGTGGCGGGGGACTGACCAACGAGAAGGCCTACCAGCTCGGGAAGTTCGCCCGGGTGGCGTTGGGCACCAGCCAGATCGACTACAACGGCCGCTGGTGCATGTCGTCCGCCGCGTCCGCCGGGACCAGGGCGTTCGGCGTCGACCGCGGCCTGCCGTTCCCGCTGGCCGACATCGAGCAGACCGACGTACTGGTCCTGGTCGGCTCCAACCTGGCCGAGACGATGCCGCCGGCCGCACGGCACCTGGCCGCGTTGCGCGAGCGCGGTGGGAAGGTCGTCGTGGTCGACCCACGGCGTACCCCCACTGCCGAGCTCGCCGACGTCCACATCCAGCCGGTCCCCGGCACCGACCTGGCCGTCGCGCAGTCGGTGCTGCACCAAGTGATCGCCAACGGGGACGTGGATTCGGACTACGTCCGCGACCGTACGACGGGGTTCGAGGTGGTCCGCGAGTCCGTGGCGACCTGGTGGCCCGAGCGCGGCGAACGGGTCAGCGGTGTGGCCGCCTCGGAGCTCCGCGACCTGGCCGCCCTGGTCGGCGGCGCCGAGCGAGTGATCATCCTGACCGCGCGCGGCGCCGAGCAGCACGCGTCGGGATCCGACACCGTCCTGGGCTGGATCAACCTCGCCCTGGCGCTCGGCCAGTGCGGCAAGGCGTACGGCGGCTACGGCTGCCTGACCGGACAGGGCAACGGACAGGGCGGACGCGAGCACGGGCAGAAGGCCGACCAGCTGCCCGGCTATCGGATGATCGACGACCCTGCGGCGCGCGCCCACGTCGCCGCGGTGTGGGGCGTCGAGCCGGATGCCCTTCCTGGCAAGGGGAAATCGGCCTATGAGCTGCTGGCGTCACTCGGTGAACCCGACGGCATCAAGGCGCTGCTGGTCTTCGCCTCCAACATCATCGTCTCCGCGCCCAATGCGCGGTTCGTCTCCGAGCGGATCGATTCCCTCGACCTGCTGGTCGTCGCCGACATCGTGCTGTCCGAGACCGCCGCACGCGCGGACGTCGTACTGCCGATCACCCAGTGGTCCGAGGAGACCGGGACGATGACCAACCTGGAGGGGCGAGTGATCCTGCGGCAACGCGCGATCAGCCCGCCCGAGGGCGTGCGCAGCGACCTGGACATCCTGGGCGAGCTGGCGACCCGGCTCGCGGCGCCGGTGGACTTCTCCACCGACCCCGAGGAGATCTTCGCCGAGCTGGGGCGCGCCTCGTCCGGTGGCAAGGCCGACTATGCCGGGATCACCTACGACCGGATCCGTGCGGAGAACGGTGTGTTCTGGCCGTGCCCGACACTCGATCACCCCGGCACCGAGCGGATGTTCGCCGACTCCTTCTTCCACGACGACGGTCGGGCCAGGTTCCATGTGGTCGAGCACCGTGGGGCCGTCGAGCAACCGGACGAGCAGTTCCCGGTGGTGCTGACCACCGGGCGGGTGCTCGCGCACTACCAGTCCGGCGCGCAGACCCGACGGATCCGCGACCTGCCCGACGACGGGCCGTTCGTGGAGCTGCACCCGATGCTGGCCGGGCGGTGTGGCGTGATCGACGGGGAGCCGCTGCGGCTGACCACCCGGCGCGGCTCGATGGTGGCTCCCGCGCGGGTGGTGAGCACGATCCGCCCGGACACCGTCTTCGTACCGTTCCACTGGGTCGGCGCCAACCTGCTCACCAACGACGCGCTCGACCCGGCGTCGCGGATGCCCGAGTTCAAGGCGTGCGCCGTGCAGGTCCAACCCGCGTCCACCCGTCGCGAATTCACCTCCCAACCCCCGCCGACCCGTCGTGAGTTCACGCCCCAACCCCCGCCGACCCGTCGCGAATTCACATCCCAAGCACCCGGGGGGCTCGTATGACGACCTCCGAACGGTTGGTGATCATCGGGAACGGGATGGCGGCGACCAGGCTTGTCGAAAGGCTCATCGCTCGCCGCTACCAAGGCCAGATCACCGTTCTCGGTGACGAGGAGGTGCCGGCGTACAACCGGATCCTGCTCTCCGCGGTCCTGGAGGGGACGCACACGCGTGAGGCGCTGACGATGCGTTCGGCCGGGTGGCATGCCTCGGTGGGCGTGGACCTGCGCCTGGGCAGTCGCGTGCTGGGCATCGACCGTGAGCGCTCGGACGTGATGCTGGTGGACGGGACGGTGATCTGCTTCGACAAGCTGGTGCTGGCGACCGGCGCGATCCCGACGCTGCCGCCGATCCGTGGCCTGGTGCAGATGGACGGACAGCTGCACCCCAAGGTGCACGCGTTCCGAAGCCTGGCCGACTGCGATCGGCTCCTCGAGACACTGCCCAGCGCGCGCCGGGCGGTCGTGGTCGGGGGAGGACTGCTCGGCATCCAGGTTGCCCGGGCGCTGAGCGTGCGCGGCGTGGACACCGAGATCGTCGAGGGAACCGACCACCTGCTCTCGACCCAGCTCGACGAACGCGGAGGCTCGATCCTCAAGCGGGGCTTGAAGAAGCTCGGCACCGCCGTCTACACCGGCGCCCGAGCCGTGCGGCTGACCGACGACGGGCTGCGACTCGACAACGGCTACACCCTGGACGCCGACCTGATCGTGCTGACCGCGGGCGGGCGGCCGTCGACGGCGTTGGCCCGCGGTGCGGGTCTCTACTGCCGGCGTGGTGTCGTCGTGGACTCGACGCTCGCCTCGATCACCGATCCGCGGATCCATGCCATCGGCGACTGTGCGGAGTTCGGTGGCAGGACCACCGGGTTCGTCCCGCCCGCATGGGAGCAGGCCGCCGTGCTCGCCGAGCTGTTGACCGGCTCGGAGGAGACCTATGACGGGTCACGCTCCGTGGCTCGCCTGCGTGCCTCCGACCTCGAGGTTGCCGTCCTCGGGGAGCCGGAGCGCACCGATGGGGAGGTGGTCGAGGTGACGAACCCGATCGCCGGCACCCACCGCAAGCTCGTCGTCCAGGGCGGCGTCATTGTCGCCGCCGCCCTGGTCGGCGACCTGTCCCGGGTCGGCCTGATCACCCAGCTGCACGATCGGCGCACGATCCTCGGCGCGAACGAGCCGGGTGAGCTGCTGATGGCCGAACGGGCCAGCGACGAGCAGGCCGCCGAGCTGCCGGACGAGGCCGAGGTCTGTGCCTGTGCGGGCGTCAGTGCCGGCCGGATCCGAGCGTGCGCGTCGCTCGACGAGGTGCGTGGCGCCACCCGCGCCACCACCGGTTGTGGTGGTTGCCGCTCGGTGGTCGAGCAGCTGCTCGGTGCGCCGAGGGCCCAACCCGTCTCCTGAGCCGGGCGAGGCCAAGCGACGACAGGGGCGACCCCGCGCGTTGGTGAGCAAGGGTTTTCCTCCCCGAAACAAACAGAAACGGGGAGACAACACGGGGCTCATAGGTTTCTTTCCACAGCGCAAGGCTGAATGGGAAGGACCTCGCAATGAGCACACGCAAGACCCTCGTCGTGATCGGGAACGGCATGGTCGGTCACCGCTTCGTCCAGGCCTCCGTCGAGCGTGGCGTCACCGAACGCTTCGACATCGTGGTGGTCGGCGAGGAGCCGCGGGCGGCGTACGACCGGGTCGCGCTGACCAGCTTCTTCGAGGTCGGCGCCGAGCAGCTCTCCTTCCTCCCCGAGGGCGAGTACGACGACCCGCGGGTGCGGCTGGTCCTCGACACCGCGGTCACCGCGATCGATCGTGACGCCCGCACCGTCAGCCTCGGCACCGGCGAGGTGATCGGCTTCGACGTCGCCGTGATGGCCACCGGGGCGGCGCCCTTCGTGCCGCCGGTGCCCGGCAAGGACCTCGACAACGTCTTCGTCTATCGCACGATCGAGGACCTCGAGGCGATCCGCGAGGCAGCGAAGAGCGCCAAGGCGGGTGTCGTCATCGGTGGTGGCCTGCTCGGCCTGGAAGCCGCCAATGCCCTGCACCAGCTGGGGATCGAGGCCCACGTCGTCGAGATGGCACCTCGCCTGATGGCGGTGCAGGTCGACGATGCCGGTGGCGCCACGCTCAAGCGGCACATCGAGAACCTCGGGCTCGGCGTACACACCTCGGTGCTGACCGAGCGGATCGTCGGCGACGACTCCGACGGGACCGGCGGCAAGGTCAGCGGCCTCAAGTTCAAGGACAACGACACCCCGCTCGACGTCGACCTGGTGATCTTCTCCGCCGGCATTCGGCCCCGCGACCAGCTCGCCCGCGACTGCGGCATCGAGGTCGCCGAGCGCGGCGGCGTCCTGGTCAACGAGCGACTCCAGACCAGCGATCCGGCGATCTACGCGATCGGCGAGTGCGCGGCGCCGGCCGGGAAGATGTACGGCCTGGTGGCCCCCGGCTACCAGATGGCCGAGATCGTGGCCGACCACCTGGTCAGCGCCGGGAGTGCGGCGGCCTTCGAGGGTGCGGACATGTCCACCAAGCTGAAGCTGCTCGGCGTCGACGTGGCCTCGTTCGGGGACGCGTTCGCGACCACCCCGGGTGCCCTCGAGCTGGTCTTCGCCGACGCAGTGGGCGGCGTCTACAAGAAGCTCGTCGTCCTCGAGCGGGACGAGCCCGAGGGTGGTTTCGTGCTCCTCGGCGGCGTCCTGGTCGGGGACGCATCGGCATACGGGATCCTGCGCCCGATGGTCTCCTCGGGGATGACGCTCCCGGAGAACCCGGAGGAGCTGATCCTGCCCGCAGCCCGCGCCGGTGGCGGTGCCGCCAAGATCGGCATGCCCGACGAGGCCGTCGTCTGCTCGTGCAACAACATCACCAAGGGCTCGATCTGCGCGACCATCGACGACAAGGGCTGCGCCGACCTGCCCTGCGTGAAGTCCTGCACCAAGGCCGGCACCGTGTGCGGCTCGTGCGTGCCGATCGTGAAGAACCTGCTCGCCGAACGCCTCGAGGCCTCCGGCGCCGTGGTGAACAAGGGCATCTGCGAGCACTTCGACCTGACCCGCCAGGAGCTCTTCGACGTCATCGCGATCCACGGCTTCCAGCGCTTCGACGATATCGTCACCGCTCACGGACGTGGCCGCGGATGCGACATCTGCAAGCCCGCGGTCGCCAGCATCCTGGCCAGCCAGTTCAACGGGCACGTGCTCGACCCGACGACTGCGAACCTGCAGGACACCAACGACGCCTACCTGGCCAACATCCAGCGCAACGGCACCTATTCGGTGGTGCCGCGCATCCCCGGCGGCGAGATCACCCCGGACAAGCTGATCGTGATCGGTGAGGTGGCCCGCGACTTCAACCTCTACACCAAGATCACCGGCGGTCAGCGGATCGACCTCTTCGGTGCCCGGATGGAGGAGCTGCCGAAGATCTGGAAGCGCCTGGTCGACGCCGGCTTCGAGTCCGGCCACGCCTATGGCAAGTCGCTGCGGACGGTGAAGTCCTGCGTGGGATCGACCTGGTGCCGCTACGGCGTACAGGACTCGGTCCAGATGGCGATCGACCTGGAGCTGCGCTATCGCGGCCTGCGCAGCCCGCACAAGCTCAAGGGCGGCGTCTCCGGGTGTGCCCGCGAGTGTGCGGAGGCACGGGGCAAGGACTTCGGGGTGATCGCCACCGAGAAGGGCTGGAACCTCTATGTCTGCGGCAACGGCGGTGCCATCCCGGCGCACGCGCAACTGCTCGTCTCCGACGTCTCCGGCGAGGATCTGGTCCGCTATCTCGACCGGTTCCTGATGTACTACATCCGCACCGCCGACCGGCTCCAGCGCACCTCCACCTGGCTGGGCACCATCGACGGTGGCCTGGACCGGGTCCGCGAGATCGTCGTCGACGACGCCCTGGGCCTGGGGGCCGAGCTCGAGGCGGAGATGGCCCGCCACGTCGAGACCTACTTCGACGAGTGGAAGGCGACCATCGAGGACGAGGAGAAGCTGTCCCGCTTCGTCTCGTTCGTCAATGCCCCCGGCGTCCCGGACCCCAACATCAGCTTCGCCGACACCGAGCGCGGTCCGATGGTTCCGGCGATGGCAGGTGGACCGGTCAGCCTGGGTACGACGATCCCGGTCGGCGCGCCTTCGACGGCAGGAGTGAAGTGATGGAGGATTGGGAGAAGATCTGTCCATTCACCGCACTCGAGGTGGAGAGGGGAGTGACGGCGTTGGTGCACGGCCAGGCGGTCGCGATCTTCCGGACCCACGACGACGAGGTGTTCGCACTGGGAAACTACGACCCGTTCGCCAAGGCGAGCGTCCTCTCGCGTGGGATCGTCGGGACCCGGGGCGACGTGCCGTTCGTGGCCTCGCCCATGCACAAGCACGCCTTCGACCTGCGCACCGGCCAGTGCCTCGACGACGAGCAGGTTTCGGTGCCGTCCTACGAGGTGCGGATCGTGGACGGTGTGGTCCAGGTCGGACCGAGGCTTTCGCTGGAGGACTCGGCATGACCCCGCTGCCACTCGACGGGTTCCGGATCGGAGTCACCGCGGCGCGGAAGGCTGCCGAGCAGTGTGCGCTCATCGAGCGGCGCGGGGGACAGGTCGAGTGGGCGCCCGCGCTGTCGGGCGACATCGGGACGATCGACGCCGATCAGCTGCGCAGCGCCACCCTCGACGTGCTGGCCCGCCCGGTCGACATGTTCATCGCGACCACCGGGGTGGGCATCAAGGCCTGGTTCGGGGCTGCGGAGGAGTGGGACCTGGGTGTCGAGCTGCTCGAGCACCTTGCCGGCGCCGAGATCCTGGCCCGTGGCCCCAAGTCGGTCGGCGCCCTGCGTCGCGCCGGGCTGCGCGAGCTGTGGGCGCCGGAGTCGGAGTGCTTCGAGGACGTGCTCGCCCACCTGCGTGGCAGGGACCTGGCCGGCTTGCGGATCGTGGTCCAGGAGCACGGCCAGTCGCTCTCCAACGTCGCGCACGCGCTGCGTCGGCAAGGGGCCGAGGTGGACGTGGTGACGGTCTATCGGATCGAGGGCGCAGCCGACCCCGCGCCGCTGTTCCGGATGGTCGAGCTGATCGCGGACCACAAGCTCGACGCGGTCACCTTCACCTCCGCGCCCGCCGTGGCCGCGCTGATGGACATCGCCGCGGTCGTGGGTCGGCGCGACGACGTCGTGGCCGCCTTCCAGGCCGATGTGGTTGCCTCCTGCGTCGGCCCGGTCACCGCAGCAGCCTTTGAGATGTGGGGCGTGCCGACCATCTCGCCCGAGCGCTCACGCACGGCGGCGATGATCAAGCAGCTCGAGTCCGAGCTCCCGTTGCGCCGGGACGGCCTGGCGATCGAGGTCGCCGGACATGCGCTGCTTCTGCACGGGGACGTGGTGCTGCTCGACGGTGTCGCGGTGCATCTCTCGCCGGCACCGCTGGCCGTCCTCAGCGCCCTGGTGGTCAACCCGGGCCACGTGGTCCCGCGTCGCGAGCTGCTCGCCGCGCTTCCCACCGGTCAGGCCTCCTCCGAACATGCCGTCGAGATGGCCGTCGCCCGACTGCGTGCGGCGCTGGGCACGACGGTGGTGCAGACCGTGGTCAAGCGCGGCTATCGATTGGCCGTGGGATGAACCGTCCGCGGCTGGTGACGGTCGCCCACGGCACGCGGGTCGCGGTGGGCAACCGGGTTGCTCGTGCCGTCACCGGTCTGGCCGGTCGGCGGCTCGGGGTGCCCGCCCACACGTCGTACGTCGAGCTCTGCCGGCCGCTGCTCGCCGACGTACTGGCCGAGGAACCGGGCCCGGCGATCGTCGTACCGCTGCTGCTCTCCACCGGCCACCATGCCCGCCACGACCTGCCGGCCTCGTTGGCGCGCGCACCGCATCCGGTGGTGCTGGCGGGTCCGCTCGGGCCGCACCCGCTGCTCGCGGAGGTGCTGGTACGTCGTCTGCTCGGCGCCGGTGCTCGACCTGGTGAGCCGGTGGTGCTCAGTGCCGCTGGGTCCAACGACCCGGCCGCGATGGCGGACCTGACTGAGGCTGCCCACCTGCTCGACCGGCGCTGGGACGCCCCGGTACGGCTGGCGACGCTGACCGGCCCCGGGTCGGGGTTGGAGGAGGTGATCGCCGAGGCGAGGCAGGATGGCCCAGTGGCGGTGGCGCCATACCTCCTGGCCACAGGTCACTTCCACAAGCAGACCCTGATCCGCGCGGGTGAGGCCGGCGCACGCCTGGTCTCCGGTGTGATCGGCCCGGACCCGCTGGTCGCGGAACTGGTCGCCCGCCGCTATCTGGCCGCCGCGAACCTGCATGTCTTGTGTCGCGAACCGGCAGTTGTTGCGCGTCGAACCGTCAGTTGTTGATGTCCGAACCTGCAGTTGTTGTTCGCCGAGCAGGCAGTTGTTGACGACCGAGCGGTCAGTTATCAACGTCGAGCCGTCAGTTGTTGACACCCGAGAAGTCAGCCCTTGAGTCTGGGACGCCCGCAACAACTGCAGGCTCAAGCCGCAAGAACTGCAGGTTCGCGCCACAACAAGTGCAGGTTCGACGCGCAACAACTGCAGGTTCGGCGGAAAAGAGTCAGGCCTCGCGGGCCCAGACGATCGCTGTCGCGATCGCAGCCACGCCCTCGCTGCGTCCGGTCAGCCCCAGTCCGTCGGTGGTGGTGGCGGACAGGGACACCGGCGCCCCTACGACCCCGGCCAGCACGGCCTCGGCCTCGCCACGGCGTGAGCCGAGCCGCGGTCGATTGCCGATCACCTGGATCGCGACGTTGCCGATGACGAACCCCGCGGCCAGCACCCTGTGGCAGGTCTCGCCGAGCAGGGCGGTGCCCGAGGCGCCGGACCACTGCGGCTCGGCGGTGCCGAAGTTGGTGCCGAGGTCACCGAGCCCGGCCGCGGACAGCAGGGCATCACAGGCGGCGTGCGCGGCTACGTCCGCGTCCGAGTGCCCCTCGAGACCGGCGGGCTCGTCCGGCCAGGCCAGCCCGGCAAGCATCATCGGACGCCCGACCGCGAAGCGGTGCACGTCGGTGCCGATGCCGATTCGGGGGATGCCTGCGAGGGGAGAAGAAGTCACCACGTGATCATGCCTGACACGATGGAGCAATGAGCACACCTCGCGCAGCGTGGGCCGGAGCCGGGATCATCGCCGGGCTCGCCGGCCTGGCGGTCAGCCATGCCGCAGCCATGGTCCTGACCTTGAGGTCCTCGCCGATCGTGTCGGTCGCCGAGACGATCATCGAGGTCGTCCCCGGCACGCTGATCGCGGGCGCGATCGACAATCTCGGCACCAACGACAAGCCGATCCTGGTGATCGGCATCTTCACGGTGATGATGATCCTGTCCGTCACCGCCGGCCAGCTGGCACGCCGCAACTGGTGGGCGCCGGTCCTGGTCTTCGCGGCGATGGGTCTGATGGCCCTCGGCGCGGTGCTGACCCGTCACGACGCGACAGCGCGCGACGTGGTGCCCGTGGCCGCCGGGGTGGTGACCTGGGTGGTGGTGCTCTCGTTCCTCACCGACGCCCTGCTCCTCGAGGACCGCAGCCAGCAGTCATCCGAGACCCCCTCCGACTGGCACACCCGCCGCGGCTTCGTGCACAAGTCGGTGATCATCGGCGTGCTCACCGTGGGGATCGGCTACCTCGGCTCGTTCGTCGGCGGCAAGCGCCGCGAGGTCGAGAAGGCCCGCCAGCTGCTGCGCCTGCCGGTCACCCTGCCGAGCCGGCCCGACAACGTGTCGGTGCAGGTTCCGGGCATGCCCACGTGGCAGACACCGAACGACGAGTTCTACCAGATCCACACCGCCGTGATCGTGCCCGCGATCCAGCCCGACTCCTGGTCGATACGCATCCACGGGATGGTCGAGCGCGAGATGGTGCTGAGCTATCAGGACCTGATCGAGGCCCAGCTCACCGAGCGCTGGATCACGCTGAACTGCGTCTCGAACCAGGTCGGCGGCAACCTGATCGGCAACGCCTGGTGGAGCGGCGTGCTGCTGGCCGACCTGCTCGAGCGCGCCGGCTGCCACCCGGACGCCGACGCGGTCCTGCAGACATCGCACGACGGCTGGACCTGCGGCACCCCGTTGGACGCGCTCACCGACCCTGCACGCCACGCGATGTTGGCGGTCGCGATGAACGGCGACCCGCTGCCGATCGATCACGGCTTCCCGGTACGCACGATCGTGCCGGGCCTCTACGGCTATGTCTCGGCCTGCAAGTGGGTGATCGATCTCGAGGTCACCCGGTTCGACGAGATTGAGGCCTACTGGACCGGCAAGGGCTGGTCGGAGCGCGGGCCGGTCAAGATCGCCTCCCGGATCGACGTGCCCCACAACGGCAAGGACGTCGAGGCGGGGTCGGTGGTCATCGGCGGCCATGCCTGGTCGCAGCACACCGGCATCGACGGCGTACAGATCTCCCTCGACGGCGGCGACTGGCAGGACGTCCGCCTCGGTGGCGTGCCGAACAAGGACACCTGGGTGCAGTGGCGCGCCGAGGTCGACGTCGCCGAGGGCGACCACGATGTGCGGGTCCGGGCGATCGGCGCCGACGGCACGGTGCAGACTGGGGCCCGCGCCGACGTCGTACCCGATGGCGCGACCGGCTGGCACGAGATCGGATTCAACGCGAAATGACCTTTCCCACACAGGGCGTCGCCCTCGTCGTCGGCGGTAGCGGCGGCATCGGCGCGGCCATCGCCACGCTCCTCGCCGAACGTGGCAGCAACGTCGCAGTCACCTATCGCGGCAATGCCGACGGCGGTATGGCGACCGCGGCGGCCGTCGAAGCCCTCGGTGCGCGCTCCGCGGCCCACCGCCTCGACGTCTCCGACCCCGAGGCCTGCTCGCGGGTGCTGGACGAGGTGGCCGCCCAGTTCGACGGGGTGCACACCCTGGTCCACGCCGCCGGACCGCACGTGCCGATGGTGCACCTGTCCCGGGTGACGCCGACGCAGATGGCCGAGCAGCTGCAGGCCGACGCCTCCGGCTTCTTCAACGTCGTCCACCCCGCGCTGGCCCACCTGCGCGCCAGCCGTGGCTCGATCGTCGCGGTCACCACCGCGGCCACGACCCGCTACCCGGTCCGCGACGGGCTCTCCGCCGGACCCAAGGGCGCGGTCGAGGCTCTGGTCCGCGGGCTCGCTGCCGAGGAGGGCCGATTCGGGGTGCGGGTCAACGCAGTCGGCCCCGGCATGCTCAGTGAGGGGATGGCCGAGCGGCTGATCGACTCCGGCGACCTGAGTCCCGAAGCCCTGGAGATCACCCGCGGCAACATCCCGCTGCGGACGTTCGGCACCGCTCGAGACATCGCCGAGGCGGTCTGCTTCCTGGCCTCGGGGGCTGCCGGGTTCATCTCGGGGCAGAAGCTGGACGTCGACGGGGGCTACGGCGCCTGACCCCGCGCGAAATCGGTCCAGCGCTCGCCCGCCACTAGGATTGCGGGCGTGACCTTGAGGATCTATGACACCGCGACCCGTGAAGTGCGCGACTTCACGCCCCTTGAGGAGGGGAAGGCCAGCCTCTATGTCTGTGGCCTCACGGTGCAGTCGGAGCCGCACGTCGGTCACATCCGGTCCGGGGTGAACTTCGACGTCCTCCAGCGCTGGCTGCGGGCGACCGGTTTCGAGGTGACGTTCATCCGCAACATCACCGACATCGACGACAAGATCCTGATCAAGTCCGCCGAGCAGGACCGGCCCTGGTACAACCTCGCCTACGACATGTCCCGCGAGCTCACGGCCGCCTACGACGCGCTCAACGTCGCCGCGCCGACCTATGAGCCGGCCGCGACCGGTCACATCCCCGAGATGGTCGAGCTGATCACCGAGCTGATCGAGCGGGGCCACGCCTATCCGGCCGGCGACGGATCGGGCGACGTCTATTTCGACGTCCGTTCCTGGGCCGCCTACGGCGAGCTCTCCGGCCAGAAGCTGGACGACATGGAGGCCGCTGCGGACGCCGATCCGCGCGGCAAGCGCGACCCGCGCGACTTCGCCCTCTGGAAGGGCCAGAAGGCCGGCGAGCCCGACACCGCCGCCTGGCCCTCGCCGTGGGGACGCGGACGCCCGGGCTGGCACATCGAGTGCTCGGCCATGGCCGGCAAATATCTCGGTCCCGCCTTCGACATCCATGGCGGCGGGCTCGACCTCCGCTTCCCGCACCACGAGAACGAGCAGGCCCAGGCGCGTGCCGCCGGCCGCGACTTCGCGGCGTACTGGATGCACAACGCCTGGATCACCACCGCAGGCGAGAAGATGAGCAAGTCGCTGGGCAACTCGCTGCTGGTGCCCAACGTGCTCGAGCGGGTGTCCGCGGCCGAGCTGCGCTTCTACATGGTCGCAGCGCACTACCGCTCCAACGTCGAGTTCAGCTTCGCGGCGCTGGAGGAGGCAGCGGTCGGCTTCCGCCGGATCATGGCGTACGTCGAGCGCGCGAGGAAGGCGCTCGGCGAGATGCCGGAGCGGGTCGCCGCCAGCGGCCTCGCCGCCACGGTGCCGCCCGACTTCGCCGCGGCGATGGACGAGGACCTGGGCACGCCGGCAGCGGTCGCCGTGCTGCACAACACCGTGCGCGAGGGCAACAAGGTGCTCGATGACACCGCACGACTCGGCGCCAACCTGGCGCAGGTGCTGGCCATGCTCGACGTGCTCGGCCTGCACCCCGACGACTTCAGCAGCACCGGCGGGAGCGACGCCTCCCGCCACGAACAGGCGATCGACGTACTGGTGACCGGGCTGCTCGAGCAGCGCAACCAGGCACGCGCCGACAAGGACTATGCAGCAGCCGACGCGATCCGGGATCGGATCAAGGCGGCTGGAATCGAGATCGAGGACACCCCGAGTGGTCCGAAGTGGTCTCTGGGAGAGGGAAACAACTGATGGCCGGCAACTCACAGCGCAAGGGCGCGATCAAGAAGACCGGGAAGGGCAACCCGACAGCCGGCTCCGGCGGTCGCGTCAAGCGCGGGCTCGAGGGCAAGGGCCCGACCCCGAAGGCGACCGAACGGCCCAACCACAAGGTCTACAAGCAGCGCAACAAGGTCGACAAGTCCGCCGCGGCCCGCCCCAAGCGTCGGGTGAACAAGGGCAGCGAGGCCGAGTGGATCGCCGGGCGCAACTCCGTCGTGGAGGCACTGCGCGGCGAGATGCCCGCGACCGCGATCTATGTCGTCGAGGGCACCGAGCGCGACGGTCGGCTCCGCGAGGCGTTCGCGCTCGCTGCCGACGCCAGCATTCCGCTGATGGAGGTCTCCCGGGTCGAGCTCGACCGGCTCACCGGCGGCGCCGTCCACCAGGGCCTGGCCGCCCGGATCCCGGCCTACGAATATGCCCACCCCGATGACTTCATGGACGCCGCGGCCGCGAACTCCGAGCCGGTGCTGATCGTCGCGCTCGACTCGATCACCGACCCGCGCAACCTCGGTGCCGTGGTCCGCTCCGCCTCGGGCTTCGGCGCGCACGGCGTGCTGATCCCCGAGCGTCGCGCCGCAGGGATGACCGCATCCGCGTGGAAGACCTCGGCAGGCGCTGCCGTGCGCCTCCCCGTCGCGCAGACCGTCAACCTGGTCCGCCAGCTCAAGGCCTACCAGGCCGCGGGCTGCATGGTCGTCGGCCTCGCGGCCGAGGGCGAGGTGGGCCTGCCCGACCTCGACCTGGCCACCGGTCCGCTCGTGGTCGTGGTCGGATCCGAGGGCAAGGGCCTGGGCCGACTCGTCGCCGAGACCTGCGACCAGCTGGTTTCGATCCCGATGGCCAACAACCTCGAGTCCCTCAACGCCGGAGTGGCAGCCTCGGTTGCGCTCTATGCGATCGCGCAGGCCCGCGCGGGCGCCTGAGTCGCCCATGCACCCAGCATGACAAGGTTGGCGCGATGACGGAGAAGAAGAAGACCGCACTCCGCGTCGGTGTCTATTTCCTTGCCTGGCTGGCGATGGCGGTTCCGGTCTCCTTCGGGCTCTTCCTCAACGCGGAGAAGTCGGTCACCGTGGCCAGCCACGACGCGATGGTCAGTCCCGCGCTCGGCAACCACGTCACGATCCGCACCGGCCCCTTCCTCCCGAACGTACGACGTGAGGCGCGGGCTCCGCTCGGCGTCGACATCGTCCTGGGCAAGACCGAGGCCGGGACCATCGAGGAGGCGGTCGAGCGTTATGCGTTCATCGCCAGCCAGCCGGACGCCCAGATCAAGATCGTCACCGATGCCCTGGTCGCGATGGCCCTCGAGTCCGCGCTGCGCGGGGGCGTGGTCGCGATCGTGCCGATCGGCGTGTGGCTGCTGATCGGCAAGACCCGCAGGCGCCAGCTCTTCGGGACCACGCGGTTGACGCGGGTGGGCCGAGCCGGAGTCGCAGTGGTCGTGGCGAGCGGACTGGTCGTCGTACTCACCCAGAAGTCGTGGCTCGGCGACGACGCCGTCGTGGTCGACCGGTCCGAGTGGATGAGCCTGCCGGACTACCTGCCGGGCGTGGTGATCCCGTCCGAGGCCCGCGACATCGAGATCCAGGGAACGCTCGCTGCCTCCGGCACCCGACGCCTGGTGCTCAGCGCGATCGACACCTATGACAAGAGCAGCACCTTCTATGCCGAGGCGAAGGACAACGTCGACGAGCTCGAGCTGCGTGAGCCCGCCGAGGACGAGACCGTCGCGGTGCTGGTCTCGGACCGGCACGACAACATCGGGATGGATCCGGTCGCCCGCGCGATCGGCGACAGGGCCGGTGCCTCGGTGATCCTGGACGCCGGTGACGACACCTCGACCGGTTCCAGCTGGGAGGCCTTCTCCCTCGACTCCCTCAACGAGGCCTTCGACGAGGACGACTATGCGCGCTATTCGGTGCAGGGCAACCACGACCACGGTGGCTTCGTCGGCCAATACCTGGCCGACCGGGGTTGGACCACGGCCACCAACGGGGTGATCGACGCGGGCCCGATCGGCAACCTGGCCTCGTGGGACGACCCCCGCTCGAGCGGGTTGGGCAACTGGCGCGACCAGAAGGGACTCTCTGTCGAGGAGCTCTCCACCATCATCGCCGATGAGATCTGCGACGGCGACGAGCGGGTCAACACCCTGCTGGTCCACGACATGAACATGGCCGACCAGGCGCTGGCGCGGGGCTGCACCGACCTGGTGGTCGCCGGGCACGTGCACGTGGTGTCGGGACCGACGCCGTTCGAGGGCAGCAACGGCGAGGTTGGCTACCGGTTCCGCAACGGCACGAGTGGTGGCGCGGCGTACGCCGTGGCGGTGGGCAGCAAGCTGCGCCGTGCTGCCGACATCAGCCTGATCACCTATCGCGACGAGCGTCCGGTGGGGATCCAGGTGGTCACGTTGCAGACCAACGGTGGCTTCGAGGTGGGGGAGTGGACCGAGCTCGACTACCAGGCGCCGCCCGAGGAACCCGAGGACGAGGGCGCCGACGAGGAGTCCCCGGCCCCGTCGCCGACCATCACGCCCTGAGTCGATCGTCGCTCTCGCTCACGCTGTGGGCCGCACGACTCAGGCCAGGCTGAGCACCAGCACACCCGGCCCGTCGCCGGCCGGGACCTGCAACGGCCCCGGTGATGGGGTCGGGTGTCCGTCGGCGAGCAGCACCTCACGCACATCGACGCCGAGCCGGTACGCCGGCCCCGCGCCCCGGCGTACGGCCACCAGGACGTCACCCGAGGGGTGCTCGCGGACGAAGGCCAACGCGTCGTCCGACACGTGCGCCCAGCGCAGACTGCCGTCGCGCAGTGCCGGGTGCTCGCGGCGCAGCGCGGCCAGGGCGCCATAGAAGTCGAGGGTCACGGTGTCCCAGTCGGCCGCCTCGGACCACGGCATCGGCCGGCGGGAGTCCTCACCGAGCACGCCCTCCAGGCCGATCTCGTCCCCGGCGAAGATCATCGGCACGCCGGGCAGGGTGAACTGCAACGCCGCAGCGACCCGATGCCGCTCGGCGGATCCGGCGATGGTGCGGATCCGGGCGCTGTCGTGGGAGCCGAGGATGTTCCACGACGAGCAGAACGTGCGCCAGCCATAACTGCCGAGCCACTGACGCATGCTGGCCACCACCTGCGGGCCGGTGCGCTGCGCGATCGGGACCGGCGTGCCGAAGCTGCGGGCGGCCGAGTCGTCGGCGCGCAGCCACTCCCAGACCGGCCACGAGAAGCCGGAGTAGTTCATGATCCCGTGCCAGCCGTCGCCCGGCACGTCACCGGTGGCGTCGTGGTTGTGCTCGCCGAGGACCAGGCCCTCGGGGTTGAGGTCGGCCACCGTACGCCGCACCCGACGGGCGACCTCGTGGTTGATGTCCTGGGCGCCGAGGCGTCCGGTCATGTTGGCGACGTCGATCCGCCAACCGTCCAGGGAGAACGGCTGTTGCAGCCACCGGCCCACCACCGAGTCCGGGCCGTCGGTGAAGGCGGCGCGCAACCCCTCGTTGGCGTGGTTGAGCTTGGGCAGGGTGTGGTGGCCCATCCAGGTGGCATAGCTGCCGTCCGGATTGAAGAAGTACCAGTCCCGGTGCGGGTCATCGGGGTCGGCGGCCGATCGCTGGAACCACTCGTGGGTGTCGCCGGTGTGGTTGGTGGTCAGGTCGCCGAGGATGTGCCAGCCGCGTTCGTGGACCGCGTGCGCGAGCCGCGCGTAGGCCTCGTCGCCGCCCAGCAGCGGGTCGACACCCTCGAAGGTGGAGGCGTTGTAGCGGTGGTTGGACTCACCCGGGAAGACCGGTGTCGTGTAGACGATGTCCGCGCCGACTCGCTCGATGTGGTCGAGGTGCTCGGTGATGCCGTCGAGGTCACCGCCGAAGAACTGCAGGGGCGTGCGTGGGTCGGAGCCCTCGAAGACGACCTCGTCGTCCCACGCCGCCGGCGTCGCCCAGCCCGGGGTCTCGCGCTCCTCGGTCTGGGTCGACCTGGCGAAGCGGTCGGGGAAGATCTGGTAGACGACCCCGGCGCGGGACCACTCGGGTGCTGGTTCGTGCCAGGTGAGGGTGAAGTCGAACGCGTCCGGTACGTCGTGCTCGAACGTGCCCGCGCCGGTCAGCCAGCGCTGCGAGCCGTCCTCGCCGAGCAGCAGGAAGCGATAGTTCATCGTCGGGTTGTGCATCGGGACCTGGGTCTGCCACCAGGTCGCACCATCACCGGTATCGCTGCCTTCGGTGCGCGTGCACTCCAGGAAGATCGGCTCGGCGTCCGTGGTCGTGCGCACCCATGCCTTCACGACCGGGTCGTGCGCGCCGGTGCGGGCGCGCACGGTGACCAGGTCGCCGGGCGCAGGCGTCGGGTTGCCGACGTACGTCGTCGATCCGTCGTGGTGGGGCTGGTCCAGGAGGTCCATGGCACCAGTGTGGCGCGAGGGTGTTTCGGCTGTGAAGCGCCCGACCACTAACATGAGTCCGCCGTCCTTGATGGCGCGCCGGTGTAGCTCAGTTGGTAGAGCGCCTCACTTGTAATGAGGATGTCGCGGGTTCGACTCCTGTCACCGGCTCCACGCTTTTTTGATCGGTCGTCGATGGAGCCGAGACTGGGCTGTCCAGAGCTGGGGCTCAGCGGACCTTGCGGGCGACGAACTCCGCCGACGGATGCGCGATCGCGTCCTGTCCGAGGACGATCTGCAGCTCGCGCTCACCGGAGTCGATCGTCCTCTGGAGTACGCCGAGCACGGACGCCGCCGTCTCACTCAACGCCTGCGCGGGGTCGCCGCTGGAGAGCAATCGGGCGGTGAACAGGGCCGCGGTCAGGTCGCCGGACCCGTTCGCCTTGAGCGGCAGGCGCGGCGTCTGCACCAGCCAGGCGCCGTCGTCGGTCACGGCGAGCATCTCGATCGTGTCCGCCGGGGCGTCGGGCTGCTCGACGCTGGTGACCAGGATCGTGCGCGGACCCATCGCGCGGGCCAGGTCAGCAGAGGCCAGGGTCTCGTCGAGGGTGCGCGGCTCGGTGCCGGTGAGGAAGCCGAGCTCGAACTGGTTCGGGGTGATCAGGTCGGCCTTGGGGACCACCCGGTCACGGAGCAGGTCCGGGATGGCGGGGTGCACGAAGCAACCGCTCTTGGCGTTGCCCATCACCGGGTCGCAGGCATAGATCGCGTTGGGGTTGGCGGCTTTGACCTTGGCGACCGCGTCAAGGATCACGTCGCCGATCTCGTCGCCGCCCTGATAGCCGGAGAGGACCACGTCGACCTGGTCCAGGACGCCGCGTTCGGCGATGCCGGTGATCACGTCGCGCACGTCGCTGGCAGCCAGCAACGGCCCGCGCCAAGCGCCATACCCGGTGTGATTGGAGAAGTGGACGGTGAACACCGGCCACACCTCGTGGCCGAGTCGCTGGAGCGGGAAGACGGCGGCGGAGTTGCCGACGTGGCCATAGGCGACCGATGACTGGATGGAGAGGAACTTCACCCGCTCAGTGTGTCACTTGCGCAGATCCGTGGAGTCCTCGATGGACTGGTTCGGACGGTCATCGGGCTGGTGATGCCCTGCGAGACGGTCGTAAACGATCACCACATACCGACGGTCGGTTTCCTCTTCCGGACCAAACTAGAACTTGTTACAGTGCTCTTCGTGTGGGCCGCGCCACACGACGACAACCCGAGCCCGATCAGACGAGGTAGACGCACATGGCGAAGAAGCCCTACTCCAGTGAAGCCGACTATGTAGTTGTCGGTGCGGGCTCGGCAGGCTGTGCCGTGGCCGGGCGACTGGCGGAGGCCGGCCACTCGGTGATCCTGATCGAGGCCGGTGGCAAGGACTCCTCGATCATGTTCCGCCGTCCCGGCATGATCACGATGATTCACAGCGAGCCGAAGCTGAAGAAGAAGTTCGACTGGGGCTACCGCCACCAGCCGCAGGAGCACGCCGGGGGACGCCGGCTCAGCGCGCCCCGTGGTCGCGTGATGGGCGGCTCGGGCTCGGTCAACGGGATGATCTATGTCCGCGGCAACAAGGAGAACTTCGACTCGTGGGAGGCCGAGGGCAACAAGGGCTGGGGCTATGACGACGTCCTGAAGACCTACAAGCGGATGGAGGACTGGCAGGGCCCCGACAGCGAATATCGCGGCAAGGGTGGCCCGGTCAAGGTCTTGGAGAACCCGCACATCTGCGACGCCTCGAAGACGTTCATCGAGGCCGGCGCGTCCGAACTCGGCATCGGCGTCAACGAGGACTACAACGGTGCCGAGCAGGTCGGCATGCACACCATCCAGGAGAACACCACCGGCGGCATCCGCTACTCGTCGTCCTACGCCTACCTGGTGGCGCGCAAGAACCCGACCCTCGAGATCCAGATGCACGGCACGGTCTCGCGAGTGGTGATCGAGGACGGCCGCGCGATCGGCGTCGAGGTGATCGACGACAAGGGCCAGCACCGACTGATCCGCGCCGGCCGCGAGGTGGTCCTCTCCGCAGGTGCCTTCGGCTCGCCGCAGATCCTGATGCTCTCGGGCGTCGGCCACGCGGACGACCTGCAGAAGCTCGGCATCAAGGTGCGCGCGGACCTCCCGGTGGGCGACAACCTCAGCGACCACCTCTTCATCCCGATGACGTACGCCGTGGACAACTCGCCCCACAAGAGCCACGCGCTGCACTTCGGCTCCGGCATCATCAAGGACCGGCTCAAGCCCGGCGCCACGTTCATGGCGCACTCGGTCTTCGAGGCCGGCGGTTTCGCCCACACCTCGTTCTCCGACGGGATCACCCCGGACCTGCAGCTCTTCGCGATCCCGTGGTCCTACCCGCCCTTCCAGGACGAGTCGGTGCGGCTCAGCCCGGACAAACGCCCCTCGCTCTCGGTCTTCTCCACGCTGATCCGCCCGCGCTCGCGCGGCACGCTGCGCCTGGCCTCGAGCGACCCGCTGGCTGCACCCCTGATCGACCCCAACGTGCTCTCCGAGCCCGATGACCTCAAGGTGCTGCTCGAGGGCGTCGAGATGATCCGCTCGATCATGGCCAACCCGGCGATCTCCAAGCACGTCCAGGAGGAGTACGAGCCCGGCCTGGCCTACACCGGGGACAAGCTGCGCGAGGAGGCGCTGCGACGCGTCACCACGGTCTACCACCCGGTGGGCACCTGCCGGATGGGCGTGGACGAGCGCGCCGTCGTCGGCCCAGACCTCAAGGTCCGTGGCGTCGACGGCCTGCGGGTCGCGGATGCCTCGATCATGCCGAGCATCTCCGGCGGCAACACCAACGCCCCGTCGATGATGATCGGCGACAAGGCCGGACAGATCATCCTGGAGGAGCTGGCATGAGCATCAAGCGTCCCGCATCGGTCACCGACGAGTTCCTCAACCGGCTCGTCTCCCGGGTCCCGTCCACCTCGGGTGGCACCTGGAAGCTGACCGAGGTCTACACCGGCGAGGTCCTCGTCGAGCTCCCGCAGTCCACCCCCGAGGACATCGAGCGTGCCTTCGAGACCTCGCGCAAGGCGCAGCAGGAGTGGGCCCAGTGGCCGCTGAAGAAGCGGCTGAAGGTCTTCAAGAAGTTTCACTCGCTGGTGCTCAAGCACAACGAGACGATCGTCGACCTGATCCAGGTCGAGTCCGGCAAGGCTCGTCGGATGGCGTTCGAGGAGACCCTCGACATCCCGATGGTCGCCGGCTACTACATCAAGCGGGCACCGAAGGTCCTGGCCGACAAGAAGCACGCCGGCCCCGTGCCGGTGGTGTCGTCCTCGCTCGAGACCCGGCAGCCCAAGGGCGTCGTCGGGATCATCGCCCCGTGGAACTTCCCGTTCGCCACCGGCATCTCCGACTCCATCCCGGCCCTGATCGCCGGCAACGGGGTCGTGGTCAAGCCGGACAACAAGACTGCGCTCTCGCCGCTCTACGGCATCGAGCTGATGGAGAAGGCCGGCCTGCCCAAGGGCCTGGTCCAGGTGGTCTGCGGTGAGGGACCCGACGTCGGGCCGACCCTGATCGACAACGCCAACTACGTGATGTTCACCGGCTCCACCAACACCGGCCGGGTGATCGGCGAGCGCGCCGGGCGCAACCTGATCGGCTGCTGCCTCGAGCTGGGCGGCAAGAACCCGATGATCGTCCTCCCCGACGCCAACCTCGACGACGTGGTCAAGGGCGCGATCTTCGGTGCCTTCGGCAACACCGGCCAGATCTGCATGCACATCGAGCGGATGTACATCCACGACTCGATCTATGACACCTTCCGCGACCGCTTCGTCGCGGCCGCAGAGGCGCTCAAGGTCGGCGCGGCCTACGACTTCGAGCCGGAGGTCGGCTCACTGGTCTCCGTGGACCACAAGAACCGGGTCGCCTCCCACGTCGAGGACGCGATCGCCAAGGGCGCCAAGGTGCTCACCGGTGGCCGTGAGCTGCCCGAGGCCGGTCCGGCGTTCTTCGCGCCGACCATCCTCGAAGGCGTCACCAAGGACATGCTCGCCGGCGTGGGGGAGACCTTCGGCCCGGTCGTCGCCCTGCACCGCTTCTCGACCGAGGACGAGGCCGTCGCGCTCGCCAACGACACCGACTACGGCCTCAACGCCTCGGTCTGGGGCGGTGACCTCGACAACGCGATCCGGGTCGGGCGCCGCATCCAGTCCGGCAACGTGAACATCAACGACATCCTGGCCACGGCCTATGCCTCCAAGGGCACTCCGTCCGGGGGCGTCAAGCAGTCCGGCGTCGGAGCTCGTCACGGTGACCAGGGCCTGTTGAAGTACACCGACTGCCAGAACGTCGGCATCCTCAAGAAGCAGGTGATGGGCGCCCCCGAGGGCGTGCCGTTCGAGGACAACGTCAAGCAGCAGATCATCGGCCTGCGGGTGATGCGCAAGCTCGGCATCCGCTGATCGGTTCGCGAACGCTGGTGCGTTCGCGAACCGGCTTTGCAGCGTGCGTCGCAGCCCTCGGAAGGGGTCAGGCGACCTGCCAGGACCTCTTCGAGAGACCCATCCAGTAGCCGTCGATCTTCTGGTCGCCCGGCTTGTCGGCCTTGTCCGCGGCACCGAGGGTGATGAAGAGCGGGATGTAGTGCTCCACGGTCGGGTGAGCATAGGGCATGCCGGGCGCCTTCGACTTGTATGCCGCCAGCTCGTCCACGTCGCCCCGGTTCATCGCCTCGCCGGCCCACAGGTCGAAGTCCTTGGACCAGCCCGGCGCCTTGGCCTCGATCGACCAGTCCTTGAGGAAGGGCAGGCCGTGGGTGAGGAAGCCGGAGCCGATGATCATCACGCCCTCGTCGCGCAGCGGGCGCAGACGCTCGCCGAGCTTGAGCAACTTGTATGGGTCCTCGGTCGGCAGCGACATCTGCAGCACCGGGATGTCGGCGTCGGGATACATGATCTTCAGCGGCACCCAGGCGCCGTGGTCCAGGCCGCGGCTGCGGTGCTGGTGCACCGGCTCGCCCTGGGGCATCATCGCGGCCACGCGCTTGGCGAGCGCCGAGGCGTCGGGGGTCTCGTAGGTCATCTTGTAGTACTTCGGGGCGAAGCCGCCGAAGTCATAGACGAGCGGGGCGCCGGAAGCGGTCAGGCTGACCGGAGCCGATTCCCAGTGGGCGCTGACGATCAGGATCGCCTTGGGGCGGGGGAGGTCCCTGGCCCATGCGGCGAGCTGGCCCGACCAGACCGGGTCATCGAGCAAGGGCGGGGCACCGTGGCCGATGTAGAGGGCCGGCATCTTCGTAGTCATGTCACCATAATAGTTTAAGGTTCAACTTTATTCCACTGTGCTGCCGGAGTGACGCGGGAGTGTGGCTATGGTCTGGGCCATGAGCGCGCTGTCCGGACTGCTGGAGAAGGGCATCGTCGCCCCCGACTGGGCCGAGGCGCTGTCCCCGGTCGATGAGCAGATCGAGCGGATGGGGGTGTTCCTTCGCGAGGAGATCGCCGCCGGGCGCGGCTATCTGCCACATGGTGAATCGGTCCTGCGAGCGTTCCAGCGGCCACTGGCCGACGTCAAGGTCCTCATCGTCGGCCAGGATCCCTACCCGACCCCCGGGCACCCGATCGGGCTCAGCTTCGCGGTGGCACCCGACGTACGCCCGATCCCGCGCAGCCTGGCCAACATCTATGCCGAGCTGGAGACCGACCTGGGCCTGCCCCGGGCGCCGCACGGCGACCTGAGCGCGTGGGCCGACCAGGGCGTGATGCTGCTCAACCGTGTCCTCACCGTGCGACCCGGCGAGCCCGCCTCGCACCGCGGCCGGGGGTGGGAGCAGGTGACCGAATGTGCGATCGAGGCGCTGGTACGCCGTGACTCACCGCTGGTGGCCGTGCTGTGGGGCAATCACGCGCAGACGCTCAAGCCGATGCTGGGATCCGTGCCGTGGGTGGCCTCCGCGCACCCGTCGCCGCTGTCGGCATCGCGCGGGTTCTTCGGGTCGAGGCCGTTCTCCCGGGTCAACCAGTTGCTGGCCGGCCAGGGCGCCGGTCCCGTCGACTGGTCGCTCGCCTGATCCTGCCCGCCAGTGATCCTGCCCGCGAGCGCCGTGGCGATCAGCGGGTGGGGCGTTGCAGTCGGTCCAGGAACGCGATCAGCAGCGCCTCACGCATCCGGGGCGAGGCCACGTCGAGCATCGCGTTGACCTCGGCCATCCTCGTGGGCAGCTCCAGCTCGCCGTCGTCGGAGGCGCCGACCAGGCCGGAGGCGGCCAGCAGGCCGTCGAAGTCGTCGTCGCTCAGTGCATCCGGGTCCAGCGACTCGATGAAGGCGACCACCTCCGCGTCCACCCGGACCGGGCCGGAAGCGACGGCGGCCGAGACGGCGGAGCCCAACGCGGCAAGGAACTCCTCAACATGGGGCAGCGTCGCCGCGGAGACCGACAGGTGGATCGTGGCGGGCGAGCCGCCGAAGGCCATCTGTGGCTGGACGAACCACCCGGCGGCGGCCATCTCGTCGCAGATCGTGAACGGGTCGCAGGCTTCGCTGGTGCCCAGTGCGATCAGGGTGGAGTCCGGCTGTGCGACCACGGAGAGCTCCGGGATCTGCTCGATGCCGGCCACGATCTCGTCGACCGCTTGGAAGACCTCGTCGCTCAGCTTGGAGTAGCCCTCGTCGCCGATCGTGGACACCACCGCCCAGGCAGCGGCCAGCGGGCCCCCGGACTTGGTCGACTGCATCGTCGAGTTCAGCATCGTGTAGCCGGGCCAGTCGGCGTGCGCGAAATATTGCGGCCGACGCAGCGCCGGGGTCCGGTGCAGGAGCAGGGAGACGCCCTTGGGGGTGTAGCCATATTTGTGCAGGTCGACCGAGATGCTGGTGACCCCCTCGACCGCGAACGTCCAGGCCGGAACGGAGCGGCCGAGGCGGGCGGCATACGGCAGCACCCACCCGCCGATACAGGCGTCGACGTGGCAGCGCACCCCGCGCGCCGCAGCGACCGCGGCGATCTCGGTGATCGGGTCCACCACGCCGTGCGCATAGGACGGTGCGCTGGCCGCCACCAGGACGGTCGAGGAGTCGATGGCAGCACTCATGCCGGCCACGTCGGCACGGAAGTCGGGACCGACCGGGACCACGCGCGCCTCGACACCGAAGTAGTGCGCGGCCTTGAAGAACGCGGCATGGATCGTCGAGGGCACGACGATGTTCGGCTTCGCGACCTCGGGGTGCGCGTCGCGGGCGCCCTGCACCGCCAGCAGCACCGACTCGGTGCCGCCCGAGCTGACGGTGCCGACCATCGTCTCGGGGCCGTCGAGCAGGTTGGCGGCGAAACCGACCAGCTCGTTCTCCATCGTCAACAGTGAGGGGAAGGCGGTGGGGTCCAGGCCGTTCGAGCCGGCGTACGCCGCCACCGCGGTGCGGGCGACCTCGTCGACGTCGGTGAGCCCCGAGTCATAGACATAGGCCAGGGTGCGTCCCCCGTGCACGGGCAGGTCGGTTGCCTGCAGCGAGCGGAGTCGGGCGAGTACGTCGTTCATGCGGGCAGGTCCTCGGCTTCGGGGGCGGGGTCGGGGGACGAGGTGAGCGAATAGCGGGAGAGCCACCACAGGGAGGCCAGCACGATCGCCGCGGGCACGAGCGAGAAGCCCAGGACGATCGCGGTGACCGCGGACTCCGGCTGGTCGGTGCCGCCGGTGGTCGAGGACTGGTAGTCGCCGAGGGTGAGCATCAGCGCGAACAGGCCCGGACCCAGCGCGAGACCGAGGGTCTCGCCCGCGGTCCACACGCCGGTGAACACGCCCACCCGGTTCTCGCCGGTGCGGGCCGCGTCGGCGGCCGCCGCGTCCGGCAGCATCGCCAGCGGGAAGACCTGGGCACCGGCATAGCCGACGCCGATCAGGCCGACCGCGGCGAAGACCGCCCAGTTCGGGGCGTCCCGGGCGATCACGGTCAGGGCGGCGCCACCGGCCAGCACGAGCGAGGAGGCGACGTACCCCTTCTTCTTGCCGATCAGCACCCCCACCCGCGCCCACAGCGGGGTGAGCAGGAGTGCCGGCCCGACGAAGCAGACGAACAGGATGGTCGCGGTGCCCTGCTTGCCGAGCACGTCGCCGGCGACGTAGTCGACGCCGGCCAGCATGCAGCCGGTGGCGAGTGCCTGGAGCACGAAGGTGGTCAGCAGCAGCCGGAAGTCCCTTGCCCTGCTGACGATCCGCAGCTGGTCGCCGAGA
Organism: Nocardioides daedukensis; assembly: GCF_013408415.1. NCBI lineage: Bacteria > Bacillati > Actinomycetota > Actinomycetes > Propionibacteriales > Nocardioidaceae > Nocardioides > Nocardioides daedukensis. Next base: position 2,988,830 of record NZ_JACCAA010000001.1, read on the forward strand.
GAGCCTGTGCCCGGGGCGACCTCGGTGTGCGGCGCGGAGCGGGTGCCGAAGTAGGTGCCGATCACGCCCAGGGTGATCAGCACGGCCATGATCAGGCCCATCACCCGATAGCCGTCGCGTCCGCCGATCGCGTCGCGGATCGCGGGTGCCGAGGCGCCGGCCAGCATGATCGTGAAGGCCAGGATCGCCACCCGCCACGACATCAGCCGGGTGCGCTCGTCGTAGGAGTCGGTGATCTCGGCCGGCATGGCGACGTAGGGGACCTGGAAGAAGGCGTATGCCGTGGCGCAGGCCAGGAACCAGAACAGCACCCAGGCCGCGTCGAGACCCGGCCCCAGGGAGGGGCCGGCGAAGAGCAGCGCGAAGGCCACGGCCAACGAGAGCCCGCCGCGCAGCAGCCACGGGCGTCGTGGCCCGCGGGGATCGACGGTGCGGTCGCTGATCCGTCCGGCGATCGGGTTGAGGATGACGTCCCAGGCCTTCGGCAGCAGCACGATCATCCCGGCGTAGAGGGCGCCGATGCCGAGGTTGTCGGTCAGGAACGGCAGCAGCATCAGGCCGGGGACGGTGCCGAAAGCGCCCGTCGCGACCGAGCCGGTGGCATAGCCCAGGCGTACGCCGCGGGTCAGGGGCTCGGACATGGCCGGAGCCTATGCCATGCATCGGGGCCTCGTAGGGGGTTTGCGTGGCCGGGATGCGGGCAACGCTGCTGGTGCAACAATGCATGCGGATGAGCTGTTCTCTGCAGGGTGCGGGGTCCCGCGCCGGCTCAAAGTCTCGGAGGAAACCAATGACGGACGGATCGCCCACGAATCCCGGAAGCCACGGCCCACGCTGGGAGATCCAGCCGACGCCACTCGGGACGGAGCCGGATGTCGACCCGGCCGATCCGTTGGGCCTTGGTGACCTCGACGGCGAGGCGGGTGCGTCCGACCCGAGCGAGCACACCCACTACAACCAGGCGCACCAGGGTGCTCAGCAGCAGAGTCATCAGCAGGGTCCTGTGCCTGGCCAGCAACAGGGATGGGCCCCGCAGCAGGGGCAGCAGCAGTCTCAGCAGTCGTGGGGACCGCCGGGCGCCCCGGGTGGTTCTCCGGCACCCGCGCAGGGCGGGCAGTTCGGTCAGCAGCCGGGCCAGGCGTCGCCGCAGCAGCACGCTCCCGTCACCCAGTCTGGCCCGCAGCAGGGCCAACCTCAGGACCAACCGCAGGGCCAACCGCAGGGTCAGCACCAGGCAGCTCAGTACCAGCAGGGGCAGCAGCAGACGGGCCAGCAGCAGCCGGCTCAGTATCAGCAGAGCCCGTACTCACAGGGTCAGCAGCAACAGCAGGGCCAGCACTTCGCCGCGCAGGGCCCGGGCCAGCCGGCGTACGGCCAGGGTCAGCAGCACCCCGCCCAAGCACACTCCGACCAGTCACTTGCGGGCCAGTCACTTTCCGGCCAGCCACACTCACAGCCAGGCGTCCCGGAGCGGGTCCCCACGGCTCAGGACTTCCTGCTGAACCGGCACCAGAGCATGGACGTCGGTCCGGCGACGTGGGGCTGGCGTGGATTCCTGCGCAAGGCCAGCTTCGGCCTGATCAAGCTCCAGATGGGCAAGGCCGAACGCAGCTGGCGCGAGTCGCGCGCCGCCGTACAGCGTTCCTTCGACGGTCCCCGCACCATCGTGTTCGCCAACCCCAAGGGTGGAGCGGCCAAGACCACCAGCGTGCTCGCGGCCGGCTACACGTTCGGCACCGTGCGCGGCGGCGGAGTGGTGGCGTGGGACAACAACGAGACCCGCGGCACGCTCGGCATTCGTGGCGAGCGGGCCAACCACCAGAACACCACGCGCGAGCTGCTCGACGACCTCGAGAAGTTCCAGGACGTCTACGAGTCGCGGATCGGCGATCTCGGTGCCTTCGTCCGCTCCCAGGGCGACGCACACTTCGACGTGCTCGCCTCGGACGAGCGTGCGGACGTCACCGGCACGATCAAGGCCGATGACTTCGGGGCAGTGCACCGGCTGCTCGAGCGGTTCTACCACCTGATCCTGGTCGACACCGGCAACAACCTGCGTGCCGAGAACTGGCTCGCCGCGGCGCAGACCGCCGACCTGATCGTGGTCACCTGCACGGTGCGCGAGGACACCGGATATTCGGGGCTCTGGATGCTCGACGCGTTGGTCGATGCGGGTCACCAGCACATCCGGGAGAAGACCGTGACCGTGCTGGCCGACCCCTCGGAGAAGGTCGACGCCCAGTTGGCCAAGGACCTCGTCGAGGTCTACTCCAAGCGGACCTCAGCGGTCTTCCGGATTCCCTATGACCCGGCCCTGGTGGCGGGCTCGGTGATCCAGTACGGCCAGCTGTCGGAGAAGACCCGCAACGCGTGGCTCGAGGCATGCGCCGCGATGGCGCAGCGCCTCTGAGTCAACCTGCTCGTCTGCAGGCCGTGCTGTCTGGTCGGGGCTACTTGGCGAGGGAGCGTGAGCTGCCCGAGCCATAGCGCCGTGTCGGCGACGAACCGATCGACGCGGCATCCCGGGCGCCGGGCTTCGCCTTCTTCGCCGCAGTCTTCTTGGCGGTGGCCTTCTTGGCGGGCGTCTTCTTTGCCGCGGACTTCGCGGGGGCCTTCTTCGCCGGAGCGGCCGGCTCATCGGCAGCCTCGGGGCGATCGCTCGACCACTTCGAGATCCAGGAATCGATGAACTTCCACGTGGTCTCACGTGCCGATCGTCCGGTGAGCATGCCTAGGTGACCTCCTGGAACCACCTCGAAGCGCACTTCGGGGGACCCGGTGAGTAGGGGAACAACTGCCTGCACACAGGCTACGGGAGCGATGCCGTCGGTCTCGCCACCGAAGACCAGCACCGGCTTGTCGATGTTCGCGATCTCGATGCGACGATCCCCGAACTCGAAGTAGCCATACTTCAGGTCGTTGGTCTTGAAGAACCGGTGATAGAGCTGCCCGAACGTCCGCCCCGGATAGGCGATCATGTTCGCGGTGAAGTTGTCGACGGCCTCGAGCTGGGCCAGGAAGTCGGTGTCGTCGAGGTTCTGCAGCTTCACCATCGGCTTGGAGATCAGCTTCTGCGCGGCCGAGAGCTGGAAGGCCCACCGCACCAACGGCTTCGGCGCGCCACCCATGACCTGGTAGACGCGCTGGACCGGACCCCGACCGCTCTTGGTGATGCCACCGAACATCGGCCCGTCGGCGAACCTCACCAACGGACGCAGCGGCGCCACCAGCGGCACCTTGGCGACATCGAACGGCGACCCGATGATGGTCATCGAGGCGATCGGCAGGTCGGCGTTGTCGGCCGCGGCCAGGGTCATGAAGATCCCGCCCAGGCTCCAGCCGATCACGTGCACGGGCCGCCCGCCCGCGTGTGCCGACGTGGCCCGGATCGCCTCCGGCATCACCTCGTCGATCCAGTGCTCCATGCCCAGGTTGCGGTCGCGGAAGGAGACCTCGCCATACTCCACGAGGTACGTCGAGCGGCCCTGCGTCACCAGGTGCTCCACCAGTGAACAGCCACGGCGCAGGTCGAAGCAGATCGACGGCGCGGCGAGCGGAGTGACCAGCAGGACCGGATCACCGGTCGTCTTCGTGGTGCCGGCGGGCCGATAGTGATAGACCTGCCGCAGCATGCCCTCGTCGATCAGGGTGCGCGGCATCTTGCGCAGGTCGGCGACCCCGCCGTAGAACATCTTGTGGGCGACGTTCCCGGCGGCAGAGACGACCTGGTCGGGCTTCGGAATCAGGTCCATGTCCGAAAAGTACCGGAGACTCGACTTATGCGCCCCATGTCGATAGACACATGGCATGAAGTGGAAGCCAGTTCTTGCCGCCGGTGCGGCCGCCATGGGTGCGGCCGCCGCCATCGACGTCACCCAGAAGACACACGCCATCCGTAGGAACTTCCCCCTCGTGGGTCGCGCCCGCTACTGGCTCGAGACGATCGGGCCCGAGCTGCGCCAATACATCGTGACCAGCAACGACGAGGAGCGACCGTTCAGCCGGGACCAGCGCAGCTGGGTCTATGCCTCCTCCAAGCTGGAGAACAACTACTTCGGATTCGGGACCGACAACGACGTGGAGAACGTGGTCGGCTATCCCATCGTCAAGCACCGCACCTTCGCGCAGTTCGACGCAGACACCCGTCGCCACACCGACGAAGAGGTCCTCCTGCCGTCGGCCAAGGTGCTCGGCGGGCCGCGCGACCGGGCGAAGAAGTTCCGCCCGGCATCGGTGATCAACGTGTCCGGGATGAGCTTCGGTTCCCTGGGCGGAAACGCGATCTCCGCCCTGAACAAGGGCGCCCAGCTGGCGGGCTGCCTGCAGAACACCGGCGAGGGCGCGCTGTCGTCGTACCACCGCCAGGGCGGGGACATCGTGTTCCAGATCGGGACAGCCTACTTCGGCTGCCGGGACAGGGCCGGGGCCTTCGACATCGAGCGGCTCAAGGACCTGGTCGCAGGCGCTCCCGTGCGGGCGATCGAGATCAAGCTCTCCCAGGGCGCAAAGCCCGGCCTGGGTGGGATGCTCCCCGGCGCCAAGGTGACGCCGGAGATCGCGGAGATCCGTGGCATCGAGGAGGGCGTGGACTGCGCCAGCCCCTCGCGGCACACGGCCTTCAACGACGTGGACTCGATGCTGGACTTCGCCGAGATGATCGCCGCGGAGACGGGTCTCCCGGTGGGGGTGAAGTCGGCCGTCGGCGACTTCGAGGTGTGGGACCAGCTGGTCGCCAAGATGGCCGCCGACCGCGGCCGTGGCGTCGACTTCGTCAACATCGACGGTGGCGAGGGCGGCACCGGGGCGGCGCCGCTGGTCTTCAGCGACACCGTCGCCTATCCGTTCCGGATCGGGTTCTCCGAGGTCTACAAGCGGTTCGCCGCCGCAGGCCTGAGCGACGACGTCACGTTCTGGGGCGCGGGCAAGCTCGGCATCCCGGAGAACGCGCTCGTCGCCTTCGCGCTGGGATTGGACATGATCAACGTCGGCCGCGAGGCGATGCTGTCGATCGGCTGCATCCAGGCCCAGAAGTGCCACACCGATCACTGCCCGACCGGTGTCGCGACCCAGAACGCGTGGCTGCAGCGTGGCCTCGACCCGGAGTCCAAGGCGGTGCGCTGCCACAACTACATCAAGTCGCTGCGTCGCGACCTGATCAAGGTCTCCGAGGCGATCGGCGTACCGCACCCGGGGATGATCACGGTCGAGGACATCGACCTGGTCTCCGGCACCCGCACCCGGCAAAGCCTGGGCGAGCAATATGGATACCAGCCGGGATGGGGCCGACTCGGCCCTGCTCTGGCCGAGCAGGTCTCCGCCCTGATGTCGCCACAGCTGGACGAGTCGCACAGGTCCTGACCCGGGCGAGCCGTCGAGTCAGCGCACCGGCCGCAGCTTCTTCGAGTGCGACGGTCGCGCTGCCTCGAGCTCCTCGAGGAACCGGTTCGCCCACGACGCGACGTCGTTCTCCCGGACCTGCTTGCGCATCGCCTTCATCCGTCGGGTGATCTCCTTCGGCTCGGCACGCGCGGCCTCGACGATGGCGTCCTTCATCCCGTTGATGTCGTAGGGGTTGATCAGCCAGGCCTGGCGCAGTTCGTTGGCGGCACCGGCGAACTCGGAGAGCACCAGCGCGCCGTCGTTGTCATAGCGGCAGGCGACGTACTCCTTGGCGACCAGGTTCATCCCGTCGCGGAACGGCGTGACGACCATGATGTCGGCGGCGCGATAGAGAGCTGCCATCTCGTGGCGCGGGAACGAGGAGTGCATGTAGGCGATGGCCGGCGAGCCGAGTCGGCCGAGGTCGCCGTTGATCCGCCCGACCAGGCGGTCGATGTCGTCGCGCAGGATGCGATATTGCTCGACCCGCTCGCGGCTCGGCGTCGCCACCTGGACGAAGACGCTGTCCTTGACGCTGAAGTCCCCGTCCGCGACGAGCTCGGACCACGCCCTCAGCCGCGGATAGATGCCCTTGGTGTAGTCGAGTCGGTCGATACCCAGCAGGACGAGCTCCGGGTCGCCGAGCGCGGAGCGGATCTGCGCGGCCCGCTCGGTGACCGACTCGGAGCGGGCGAGCTCCTCGAAGCCGTCGGTGTCGATCGAGATCGGGAACGCCATCGCCTGCACGGTGCGGCCGTCAGGCAGGTAGACCATGTCGCGGTGGGTCTTGTGCCCGACCCGCTGGCGGACCAGGCGGACGAAGTTCTGGGCCGCGCCGGAGAGCTGGAAGCCGACCACGTCGGCGCCGAGCAGACCCTCGAGGATCTGGCGACGCCACGGCATCTGGCCGAACAGCTCGGTGGGCGGGAACGGGATGTGCAGGAAGAAGCCGATCCGCAGGTCCGGGCGGAGCTCGCGGAGCATCTGCGGCACCAGCTGCAGCTGGTAGTCGTGCACCCAGACCATCGCGTCCTTCGCGGCGATCTCGGCGGCCTTCTCGGCGAAGCGACGGTTGACCCGCACGTAGGCGTCCCACCACTCACGGTGGAACTCCGGCTTCGCGACCACGTCGTGGTAGAGCGGCCACAGTGTCGCGTTCGAAAATCCCTCGTAGAACTCCTCGATCTCCCCGGCGCTCAACGGCACCGGGACCAGCCAGAGGCCGTCGTCCACGAAGGGATCGGTCTCGTCGTCGGCCACCCCGGTCCAGCCGATCCACGCGCCGTCGTTGCTGCGCATCACCGGCTCGAGCGCGGAGACCAGACCGCCGGGGGAGCGGCGCCAGCGACGGCTGCCGTCGGACAGCGTGACCCTGTCGACGGGCAGGCGGTTGGCCACGATCACGAGGTCTGCGGAGCCTTGTGTGGTCACGCGTTGAACCCTAAGCCATTCCCGGTGACCCGTTCGAGGGATGAAACTCAGGTACGCCGCTCACTCGTCGTCGGCGGGCTGCCGCTCGGCCTTGCGCTCGGTCTTGCGTGACGGCTTCTTCGGCGGCTTGAGGGCCCAGGCCTCCAGGCGGTTGTAGCCCCTGACGGAGCGGCTGGGGGCACGACGTACCCGGAACTCCTCGTCGTGGTCGCGCACCGCGTCGGCAAGGGAGCGATCGACCAGCACCCGTCCGGGGCGAGCGATCGAGGTGAGCCGGGCGGCGACGTTGACCACCTCGCCGAAGACGTCGCCGAGGCGACTCAGCACCCGGCCGTGGGCGAGCCCGATCCGTACCTGCGGGAAGTCCGTGCCGGCCTGGTGGGCGTCGGAGAGGATCATCGCGATCCGGGCTGCCGAGTGTGGGTCGTCGCAGACGAAGAGGACCTCGTCGCCGATCGTCTTGATGATCCGCCCACCGTTGTCGGAGATCACCGAGGTGACGGTCGACTCGAACCGCTCGACCAGCTCGGCGAGCTCGGCGGCGCTGAGGCTGCGGGTACGTCGGGTGTAGCCGACGACGTCCGCGAAGCCCACGGCCATCTCGGTGGACTCCTCGTTGGACGCGTTGAGCAGCAACCGGCCGGCGGCGCTGGCCAGGTGCCGGCGCCAGACATAGTTCTGCAGCTGCTCGATGTGCGGCATCGTGGCCGCGATGATGGCGTCGAGCTGCTCCATGTCGAGCACCCGGCCCGGGTCGACCAGGCGGCCGGCAACCTCGCCGATCTCCCACTCGGCCAAGCGAGCGAAGCTGCGGCCCATGCTGCGGGTCAGCGCGAACTCCAGCTCCGAGTCGACCAGGCCGCTCTCCACCAGGGTGCCCAGCACCTTCACCGCCTCGACATCGGCGTCGGTGAACATCACCTGCTCGTCGGAGGCTGGTGGTGAGAAGCCCAGGGAGAGCCACAGCTCGTGGGCTCGCTCATAGGTCACCCCGGCCCGCTCGATCACCTCGGGCCGAGTCAGATGAGGCGCCTGCCCGAGCAGGGTCGCCTCGAGCGCGCCGAAGACCTCGGGCTCGAGCGAGATCCGCGGGCGTGCGGAATCCTCGTCCTCGGTCTCGGCGTCGCTCATGTCTGGCCGATCATGCTGGGCCGCCATACCGGCCGTTCATGCCGGGTGGCTCATGCCGGGCCGGTGCTGCCCAAGCGCTCGTCGGCGGTCTTCTCCAGAGCGGTGCGGAAGGTCGGCACCTCGGCCAGGAGCTGCTGGACCGCCTCGCTGGTGAAGTGGAGCACCTTCAGCGGCGTCACGGACACGACGCTGGCGTTGCGCAGCTTGTTGGCCACGATGGCGGTCTCGCCCACGGTGTCGCCGGGGCCGAGCCGGGCGATCTCCTCGCCGCGACGCCGTACGACCACGTCGCCCTCGAGGATGATGTAGGCCTTGTCTGCCGGGGTCTTCTCCCAGATCAGGGACCAGTTGGCCGGCACGTTCACCGGGGTGCCGTTGTCCACGATGGCCGTGATCTCGGCATCGGACAAACCGGCAAAGCGATCGATGGCAGTGAGTTGTTGCCGCAGTCGGGCGTGCTCGTTCACAAGATGTTCCTCTCGAGGCGGTGACGCAGGGCGCCTTACTCCCTCCCGCGATGATCTTCGCGGGGGTTGGCGCGTGTGTCCAGAACAGGCCTCATGCGTGTCGGCGGCTGCGGGTCGAGTCCCGGCGCCGTCCGCGGGGCGCGCGCATGGACTGGAGACTCGCCGAGGATCGAATGACATGCGTGTGATTCAGCGTCTACCATGGGGGCGAGTGCCCGACGGGGCATCCACAGCATGGGAGGGTCGACGCGCATGGACGCCGCAGAATCGTTCAACCACGAAGAGGTCGAGGGCACCTCCCTCTCCGAGCGCGATGCCGAGATCCTCGAGTTCGAGCGCCAGTGGTGGAAATATGCCGGCGCCAAGGAACAGGCCGTGCGCGAGAAGTTCGACATGTCCTCGACCCGTTACTACCAGGTGCTCAACGCCCTGATCGACAGCCCCGAGGCCCTCGCCGCCGACCCGTTGCTGGTGCGCCGGCTGCGCCGGTTGCGTGCTGCCCGGCAGCGCCAGCGTTCTGCTCGTCGCCTCGGCTTCGAGGTCTGAGCCGTGTCCAGCCAGTCCGTGAAGCGCGCCAGGGATGAGCGAGGCGTCGCCTTCCCCTCGCCGCTGGTGATCCTGAGCATCGTCGCGGTGGCGATGGCCGGCATCGCCTTCGTGGCGACCAACAACGACAGCCCCGACCGCGAGATGTCGACCGTCTCGCAGCCGGCCACGTCCGAGACCCCGAGTCCGACCGCGACGATCGCGCCGACCCCCAAGCCGAAGCCGAAGAAGAAGGCTGCGGTCGAGCGGGACAAGGTCTACGTCGAGATCTACAACAAGACCGCAGTCAAGGGTCTGGCCGGCAGCACCGCCACCAAGGCCACAGACGTGGGCTGGCAGGTCGTCGCCACGGACAACTGGGTCGGCGGCAACATCCCCTCCGCCACGGTCTACTACCCCTCGCGTCTCAAGGACGCCGCCAAGTTGCTGGCCAAGGACCTCGGCATCGAGCGCACTGTGCCCGCCGTCGACCCGATGCGTGGCGACCGGCTCACGGTGATCCTCACCGCCGACTACGGATCCTGACCGCGAACCTGCAGTTGTTGTCGCGCGAACCGGCAGTTCTTGCGCGTCGAACTGGCAGTTGTTGTGGCGCGAGCCGGCGATTGTTGCGCGTCGAACTGGCAGTTGTTGATGGTTGAGCCTGCAGTTGTTGCGGTGGCATCGGACAAGAAGTGCAGGTTCAACGCGCCATAACTGCAGGTTGGACGCGCAACAAGTGCAGGTTGGACGCGCAACAAGTGCCTATTGGTCAGAGGCGGGTGTCGGCGGCGTCGGCGGTGAGCTGACGCAGCAGGTCGAGTACGCCGTCCGGCCCGTCGACGGCGATGTCGGCCAGGTCGCGCAGCGCGCCCTGTTCTGACGAGGACGAGCAGACCAGCAGGGTCGGCATACCCGCGTCCCGGAGCTCTCCGACGGCGGCGAACGCCTCCACGTCGCCCAGGTCGTCACCGGCGAACAGGAAGCCACCGGCCTGCTGCTCGCGGGCGACCCTCCGAACCGCATCGCCCTTGTTCGTTCCCGGTGCGCGGACCTCGATCACGCTGCGCCCGGGCTCGACGGTGAGGTCGTTGGCGGCAGCCAGATCGGCCAGCGGCTTGCTGAGACGTTCGAATGCCGCCTCGGCATCGGGTAGGCGCCGGGTGTGGATGGCGACGGCCAGGCCCTTCTCCTCGACAAAGGCGTCGAAGGCGTCTGCGCGCCGCAGCGTCGAGGGGAGTGAGCGCAGGAAATTGCCCAGGCCGCGAGGCGGCCGCGGGGAGATGATCCGGCGCGAGGTGGAGGACCAGCGCTCGTTGCCGTACTGCCCGAAGACGTGCAGCTCCTTGCCGTGCTCACCGATCGCTTCGCCGACCGCGTCCAACCCGCCGAGGGCCAAGGCCTGGCGAGCCGGGCGTCCGGTGATGATCGCGATCGCCTTGACCACCTCGGCCAGAGCGACGAGGACCTCGGGCGCGTCGGCGTGGATGCGGGCTTGGGTCGGGTCCTCCACGATCGGGGAGAGGGTGCCGTCCATGTCGAGACCGATGACCGACTCGGCGAGTGCCCGCACCAGGGCGGCGTACCGGTTCTCGGCCTCGGCGGAGATGAACTCCATGACGGCAAGCCAACCACATCGCCTCCTGGTGCGCAGGTGCCCCAGATCGAGGTGTCCAGATCGCGGACGTGATGTGCACATCGTGAGACGCGCTGCGTAGTGTGGCGATCAGCTCATCGAGAGGGACTGAGGGAACGGCCCAGTGAAGTCCCGGCAACCGCCACGAGTCCCCTGATCCGCCCGTCGGACCAGTCGTGGAAACGGTGCTAATTCCGGCCCACGGCGAGATACGACGCGGGGAAGATGAGAAGGAGGACTCATGAGCGCAGCAACCGTAGAGGCCAAGAAGACCCTGCGAGACGGCGCCTTCGGGCACGCCACGGCACTCTCGTGCCGCGAGTGCGGCCACCAGATCGAGCTCGGTCCGCACTATGCGTGTCCGGAGTGCTTCGGCCCCCTGGAGATCGCCTACGACTTCCCCGAGGTCACGAAGGCGGAGATCGAGGCCGGGCCCCGCAACATCTGGCGCTACAAGGCGCTGCTCCCGGTGCCCAGCGACATCGAGCAGAGCCCCAACATGGAGCCCGGATTCACCCGGCTGCTGAAGGCCAACAACCTGGGCCGCGAGCTGGGCATCGACAACCTGTGGGTCAAGGACGACTCGACCAACCCGACCAACTCCTTCAAGGACCGCGTGGTCGCCTGCGCCCTGAGTGCCGCCCGCGAGCTCGACGCGAAGGTCTTCGCCTGCCCCTCCACCGGCAACCTGGCCAACGCCGTCGCCGCAGCCGGTGCCCGGGCCGGCATCAAGACCGTGGTCTTCATCCCGAGCAACCTCGAGCAGCCCAAGCAGGTCAACTCCGCGATCTACACCGAGAACCTGATCGCGGTCGAGGGCAACTACGACGACGTGAACAAGCTCGCCTCCGAGATCGCCGGCGAGGAGGACGGATGGGCGTTCGTGAACGTCAACGTCCGCCCCTACTACGCCGAGGGATCCAAGACCCTGGGCTATGAGATCGCCGAGCAGCTCGGCTGGCGCCTGCCCGACCAGATCGTCATCCCGGTCGCCTCGGGTTCCCAGCTGACCAAGGTCGACAAGGCCTTCCAGGAGCTGATCAAGCTCGGCCTCGTCGAGGACAAGCCCTACCGCGTGTTCGGTGCCCAGGCTGAGGGCTGCTCGCCGGTCTCGGCGGCGTTCAAGGCCGGGGTCGACGCGATCCGCCCGGTCAAGCCCGACACCATCGCCAAGTCGCTCGCGATCGGCAACCCCGCCGACGGCATCTATGTGCTCGACGTCTGCAACCGCACCGGTGGTGCGGTCGAGGACGTCACCGACGACCAGGTCCGCGACGCGATCGTGCTGTTGGCCCGCACCGAGGGTGTCTTCACCGAGACCGCCGGCGGCACCACGGTCGGCGTGCTCAAGAAGCTCGTCGAGACGGGTCAGCTCGACACCTCGCTCGAGACTGTGGTGATCAACACCGGCCACGGACTCAAGACCCTCGACGCGATCTCTGACCGGGTCGGTGCCCGGGCCACGATCGCGCCGTCGTACGACGCCTTCGTCGCCGCCAAAATCATCTGATCACCGCAGCAAAGGAATCCCATGAGCGTCTCCGTCCGCATCCCCACGATCCTGCGCACCTACACCGGTGGTGAGTCCGAGGTGAGCGCCCAGGGCGAGACCCTGTCGGCGGTCCTCGACGACCTCGACGCCAACCACGCCGGCATCAAGGCGCGCATCCTCGACGACAACGGTGCGCTGCGTCGCTTCGTCAACGTCTACGTCGGCAACGAGGACGTCCGCTTCCTCGACAACCTCGACACCCCGACCCCGAACGGCGCGCAGGTGTCAGTGATTCCTGCCGTCGCCGGCGGTTGCTGATCTCGACCTTCGAGCGCCGCTCACCCGGACCGGGTGGGCGGCGCTTCGCATTCCCGGGCGCTCCGGCGCTACGACTAGGCAGGTGCTCGCCGCGTTCGTCCCAGGTCCCGAGGGGCATGAGGACTGCAACCGCGCGACTCAACTGGCCGCGAGGTGCTGGGCGAACCGTCCCGGAGTCTCACCGAACTCGCGGGTGAATGCCGCCACGAACGAGGACGCGCTGGAATAGCCGACGAGGTGAGCGGTCTCGGTGACCGAGTGGCCGTGCAGGAGGGCCGCGGCCGCCTTGAGCCGGATCCGGGTGCGCAGGGCGGTGAACGACGCATCGAACTCGCGCTCGATGTCGCGTTGCAGGGTCTTGGTGCTGACGTGCAGGCGAGCTGCCCAGTCGGCCAGGCCGGTGCAGTCCGCCGGATCCGCAAGCAAGGACCTGGCCACCGAGTGGGCCGGCGACTGCCAGGACCCTGCGTGCTCGATCTCTCCGGCCGGGCAGGCCGCGAGCGCATCGAGAATCGCGACTCGCGCTCGTAGACCCTCCGCCTCGCTGATGCCGGGGCGGGCCAGCGAGAGCAGGGTCGCGCGGGCCTCCTCGCCCGGGGCGAGGACGGCCGCGTTGAGATCCGTCAGTCCGCTCGGAGCCTGCCGCACGCACGTGCGCAGGATGGTCTGCACGCCCAGGCCCCGCACCTCCGCCACGACGCCGCGCCGGAGCCAGAGCATCTCGGTGGGCGCCAGGAACCGTGAGGTGGTGCCTCGCCTGACCATCAGGACCCCGTCGGGCGACCAGAACACCTGGTGCAGGAAGTCGTCGCGATCCTCGGGGAAGTCCGGCACCGTGGAGCTCGCGGGATAGCGAAGGACCAGGATCCCGGTCGGGGGACCGAGGCCATAGCCGAACTCCTCGATCGCGATCTCGCCCGAAGACGTCGCAGTGCGCGGGACCGACAGGGACCGGGCCTGTCCTCTCGGCGACACCATCTGACTCCTTCACGACACAGCGACAACGTCCACTAAGGGTAGCCTCACCTAGCGTCGGACGTGGGGGGATCCCGTCCTGCGAACCACTCTGCCCGCGCTCGGGCAGGAGTCACGGCCGCCCCGGTCGTCGTACTCCCAGAACACGAAGGAACACCGCCATGCGTTCACGCTCCACCCTCCGCCGCGCCACTGCCGCGGCCGCCGCCGCCACCCTCGCCCTTGCCCTGAGCAGTTGCTGGGCAGGGGAGAGCGAGGCAGAGGCCTCCGGTGAGACGGTCACCTTCAGCGCCGACAACGGCGAGGTGGAGATCCCCAAGAACCCCGACCGCGTGATCGCCACAGGCTATGCGGTCCCGGTGCTCCTGGAGGCGGACGCGCCCCTGGTCGGGATCTCGGAGTGGGGCCGCGGCACCGCGATGATGTCCGAGGAGGACCTCGCGACCTATGAGAAGACCGAGAAGATCATGGGCGAGACCGCGGACACGATGAACTACGAGGCCGTCGAAAAGGTCGACCCCGACGTGATCATCCTCGGTGTCCCACTGCCGGTCCTGGGCGATGTGAACATGGACCGCTTGGAGAAGATCGCCCCCGTCGTGGTGCTCGGTCCCTCCCTGCCCGATGACTGGAAGAAACTCGGAGGCCGCCAGGCCGAGGCTGCGGGCGTGCTCACCAACTTCGAGGAGCAGAAGGCGACCTACTATGCCAAGGCCGACGAGCTGAAGGCGAAATATGCAGAGGGCGTCGAGGGTCTCGACTTCGCCCACCTCGGAGCCTACGGGGACGTGGGTGCTGGTGAGTTCCAGCGCGAGTTCGGTGGCTCCTACGGCACCCACATCGTGGGCGACCTCGGCGTCACCTACTACGGCAAGGTCAAGGACGCCAGTGACGGCGGCGCAGCCCAGGTCAGCGAATATTCTTCGATCGAGGAGGTGCCCGAGACCTTTGCGGACGCCGACTACATCACCTACACCCTCGGCACGGACGGCAAGATCTCACCCGAGGTGCAATATGTCCTCGACTCGAAGCTGTGGAAGAACCTGCCCGCGGTAAAGGCCGGTCACGTGATCCCGGTCCAGTTCAGCGAGGCGGCGACCTACGAGTCGGCCCTGATCACCCTCGACGCCATCGACAAGGCCTTTGCCAAGGCCTTCGCCGACGAGCTCAAGTGACCCAGGACCGCGCCAACCCCGGACCACTGGTCCGCGCCCACCAGTCCGGTGGGCGCGGCACCGTCCGGGTGCCCTATCCGGTCGGGATCCGCACCGTTCGGGTGGTCTCGCGCACCGAGGTCACCCCGCGGATGCTGCGGTTGACCCTGTCCGGCCCGGAGATCGCGCATCTGCACTCCCACGCGTGCGACGACCACGTGGGGGTGGTCTTCCCGCTCGGGGACGGCACGCGCAACGACCCGACGTACAACCCCGAGCGACTCATGCTCGACTGGCACCAGCCGATGCCGCCGATGCGGAAATACACCATCCGGCGCCACGATCCGGCCATCGGGGAGCTCGACCTCGACATAGTGCTGCACCCCGGCGGGCTTGCCTCGGACTGGGCCGTCGGCGTGCAGCCCGGCGAGGACGTGGTGCTGGCTGGGCCGCCCGGGTCACTGGCCTTCCCGAACACCTACGGCCACTACGTCTTCGCGCTCGACACCACGGCACTGCCGGCGTTCGCCCGGTGGCTGGACGAGGCTGACTGGCTCGAGGAGCGCGGTGTGACGGTCCAGGTCGTGGTCGACCACGACCACGACGAGGAGACGGCCTACCCACTCGCAGTGCGGGCCGGCGTGAGCATCGAATGGCTCTGTCGCGCAGGTGGATCGCAGCTGGCAGACACGGTCGCCGAGCTCGATCTCGGTGGTCGCGACGCCAGCGACGTGTTCCTCTTCGCCGCCGGAGAGGCCGGTGACATCAAGCCGTTGCGCCGCTGGTCCAAGGAACGCGGGATCGACTCGCTGGTCACTGGCTACTGGAAGCGGGGCGCGGTCGAGCTCGACCACGAGGACGAGGGTGCCCCGGACCATGACCAGGACCACGAGCACGACCACGACCACGACCACGAGCACGACACTGACCACGACGACCACGACCACCGTCACGACGAGTGATCACGACGCCCCACCGGGTCCCGACCCTTGCCCTGGTCGGCGGGCTCGCGCTCCTCGTCGCAGCTCTGCTGCTCAGCCTGACCGTGGGGAAGGGCGATGTCGGCGTTGCCGAGTCGCTGCGGGCCCTCCTCGCGCCTGACCCCACCGACAACGCCCACATCACCGTGCGCACCGTGCGGGTGCCACGGGCGATGCTCGCGGTGTTGGTCGGGGCTGCGCTCGCGCTCTCGGGCGCACTGGTGCAGACACTGACCCGGAACGCCCTGGCAGAGCCCGGCCTGCTGGGTGTCACCGCGGGCGCCTCGTTCGCGGTCGTGGTGGCCACCCAGTTCTTCGATGCTTCCGGCCAGGCAGTCATCCTGGTCGTCGCGTTCGCCGGTGCGACGCTCGCCGCCTTCGCCGTCCAGGCCGTCGGCGGGGCGGACCCGCTCCGCCTGGTGCTGGCCGGGGTCGCCCTGACGGCGGTGCTGGCCGGATTCTCGATCGGGATCCGGCTGATGGACCCCGAGACCTTCGACGTCTATCGGTTCTGGTCGGTGGGATCCCTGGCCGGCCGGGAGCAGGCGCCTCTGCTCGTCCCGTGCGTCGTGCTGCTCGTCGCGCTCGGCGCAGCCCTCCTGCTCGGCCCTGCGTTGAGCGCCGTGATGCTCGGTGACGACGTGGCCCACGGGCTCGGCGTCTCCGTCGCCCAGATCCGGGTGCTGACCCTCCTGGTGGCCACGGTCCTGGCCGCTACGGCAACGGCGGTTGCCGGACCGATCATGTTCGTGGGCCTGATCGTCCCCCACGTCGTACGCCGTGTCGCGCAGGGCTCCATCACCTGGCTGATGGCGCTGTGCCTGATCGTCGGACCGCTGCTGATGATCGTCGCCGACATCCTCTCCCGCGTCCTGCTGGAGACCGGCGAGGTGCCGGTGGCCATCCTCACCGCGGTCATCGGGGGACCGGTCCTGATCTGGGTCGTACGCCGGCACGGGGCGGTGGGCGTGTGAGTTCGCTGTCACTGCCGCTCGGCACCGGTCGCTCGTTGCGCGTCGACGTGCGCACATCCGTGGTCTGCCTTGTCCTGCTCGTGTTCTCGCTCATCGCCGCGATGGCCTCGCTCTGCTATGGCAGCGGCTGGGATCGACCCTCGGACGTACTCGCGGCCCTGCGCGGAGAGGGGCCGATCCAGGTCTCGGTGACCCAGTGGCGGATGCCACGCATCGTGGCCGCGATCTTCTTCGGCGCAGCCCTGGGCCTGGCGGGCGCGATCTTCCAGAACATCACCCGCAACCCGCTCGGAGCCCCCGACATCATCGGCCTCGACGCGGGCGCCTACACCGGTGTGCTGCTGGTCTTCACGATGACCGTCGCCACCGAGGCCTCGATCACGCTGGCCGCCATCTGCGGGGGCCTGATCGCTGCGTTGGTGGTCTATGCGCTCTCCGCCGGCGCCGGTTTCTCCGGACTCCGGCTGATCGTGATCGGCATCGGGGTCCAGGCGGTCCTCACCGCCGTGAACTCGTGGATCATCCTGCGTGCCGAGCTCGACGTGGCGATCTCGGCCAGTGTCTGGCAGGCGGGCTCGCTCAACGGCCTGGACTGGGTGGACATCGACGGCCCGGTGACGATCATCGTGGTGCTCGCCCTCCTCCTGACGCTGCTGTCGCGGCCGATGCACCAGGCAGCCCTGGGGGACGAGCTGGCGATCTCCTCCGGGGTCGGCCTGGGCCGGCTGAGGATCCTGCTGGTGCTGATCGGCGTCGGCCTCTCGGCGACCGTCACCGGCGTCGCCGGCCCGATCGTCTTCATCGCCCTCTCGGCGCCCCAGATCGGGCGCCGCCTGACGGCTGCGGCCGGCGTACCACTTCTGCCTGCGGCGCTCACCGGCGCCTTCCTGCTCACCGGCTCGGACCTGCTGGCCCAGTGGCTCCTGGCACCGACCATGCTGCCCGTGGGGGTGGTGACCACCGGGGTGGGTGGCCTCTACCTGTTGTGGTTGCTGACGAAGGAGATCCGCCGATGAACCGCCTGCGTGCACGCGAACTGAGCCTGGGCTATGGCGACCGCCTGGTCGTGGAGGGCCTCGACCTGGAGCTGCCGGACGGCGCCTTCACCGCCATCGTCGGGCCCAACGCCTGCGGGAAGTCGACGCTGCTGCGATCCCTGGTGCGGCTCCAGCCGGCCCGAACCGGGAACGTCGAGCTCGACCAGCGGCCGATCACGTCGTGGAAGGGCAAGGAGATCGCCCGGGAGCTGGGCTTCCTGCCGCAGTCCACGGTCAGTCCGGAGGGGATCCGCGTCGCAGGCCTCGTGCGGCGCGGGCGCTTCGCGCACCAGGGGCTGCTCGGTGCGTGGACTCCTGCGGACGAGGAGGCGGTCGCGTCGGCAATGCAGTCCGCAGGGGTGGCTGACATTGCCGACCGGCCGCTGGCCGAACTCTCGGGCGGCCAGCGGCAACGGGTCTGGATCGCGATGGTGCTGGCCCAGCAGACGCCCTATCTGTTGCTCGACGAGCCGACCACCTTTCTCGACATCGCTCACCAATATGACCTGCTCCGCCTGCTCCGGCGCCAGGTCGAGGAGGGTCGCACGGTGGTCGTCGTGCTGCACGACCTGAACCAGGCCTGCCGTTTCGCCGACCACGTCGTGGCCATGCGCGCCGGCCGGATCGTGGCCTCGGGTCGGCCGGCCGAGGTGGTCACCGCACCGTTGGTGGAGGAGGTGTTCGGGATGGAGTGCGTCGTGGTTCCCGATCCGGTGACCGGCACGCCGATGGTGGTTCCCGCGCACTGACCCCTGCCCCTGTGACGCGGGGTCCCTGTGGCTGGACACGGCGTGCAGGGGCGAGCCGTCCACAGACCGCACGAGTGGCCCGGTGGGTGAGGATGGGGCCATGGATCACACCTATGTGCTCGACCTGAGTTGGCAGGGCAATCGCGGCACCGGCACCAGCGGCTATCGCGACTACGGCCGTGAGGTGCTGCTGAGGGCCGCGGGCAAGCCCGACCTGGCGGGCTCGGCGGACCCGACCTTCCGTGGTGACGCGTCCCGGTGGAATCCCGAGGAGCTGCTGCTGGCGGCTCTGGCGCAGTGCCACCTGCTGTCCTACCTGCACTCGGCGGTGCAGCACGGCGTCGTGGTGACGGCGTACGACGACTCGCCCGTCGGCGCGATGGTGACCTCAGGCCAGGGCGGTCATTTCACAAGCGTCGTACTGCGTCCGCAGGTCACCGTTGCCTCCGCCGACCAGGTCGAGACCGCGTTGGCCATCCATCGAGAGGCCAGCGAGAACTGCTTCATCGCGGCCTCGGTGAACTTCCCGGTCACCCATGAGCCGAGCGTCCACGTCGTCGCCGGCGCAGAGTAGAACTCGCCGACCCGGCAGTTGTTGACGCCGCAGCGAGGGCTACCCCCGCATATCGATCGCCGACCCGTCAGTTGTTGACGGATTGGGCGTCAACAACTGCCGGGTCGGCGGAGTGCGGGTGTCAACAACTGCCGACTCGGTGGGGTGCGGGTGTCAACAACTGCCGGGTCGGGGGATCAGGTGAGGAGTTCCTTGGCCAGCTTGCTGCTGGCCGGGTAGTCCACCTTGCTGACCGGAGTGCGCGGCACCTCAGGCACGAAGAAGATCGTCTTGGGGACCTTGTAGTTGGAGATCAGCGACCGGCAGTGGGCGCGCAGGTCGTCCTCGGTGACCGTCGAGTCCTCACGGCGCTGGACCAGGGCAGTCACCTGCTGGCCCCACCGCTCGTGGTCGGTGCCGACGACCACAGCGTCGAAGACGTCCTCGTGACGCAGCAGGACCGCCTCGACCTCCTCGGGGTGGACCTTCTCGCCGCCGGTGTTGATGCAGACCGATCCGCGGCCCAGCACGGTGACAGAGCCGTCCTCCTCGCGCCGGGCGAAGTCGCCGGGGATCGACCAACGGACCCCGTCGATGACCTTGAACGTTGCGGCGGACTTCACCTCGTCCTTGTAGTAGCCCAACGGCACCGCGCCGGAACGCCCGAGCATCCCGTCCTCGCCGACCGCGGCCGGCTTGAGGTCGGGGGTGAACACCTCCACGTCCGGGCCGACCCCGAACTTCGGCGCGCCCAGTGGTCCGCCGGTGCCGTCGTCCATCGCCGAGCCGGTCGCGCCGGACTCGGAGGCGCCATAGGAGTCCAGGATGAATCGGCCCGGGAGCGCTCGACGGATCTCCTCGCGCACGCCCTCGGAGAGGGGAGCGGCGCCGTTGGAGACGGCCATCAGTGAGGACAGGTCCCACCGATCCGGCTCGGCAAGGATCGCCTCTGCGACCGGACGGCCCATCGCGTCGCCGAGGAACGTCAGCGAGACCACCTGCGCCTTCTGTACGAGGTCGAGGATCTTGTCGGCCTCGAAGTGCGGCTCGGTGTAGAGCGCGACGGAGAAGCCGGCCACGTGCCCGTTGCCCAGGATCCACTGGCTGCCGCCGTGCATCATCGGGCCGCCGGCGAGCAGCGTCATCGGGTTCTCGTTGGCGGCGGCCTCGGCCGCCAGCTGCTCGACCGAGTCGAAGGGCGCGCCGAACCGGCTGGCGTTCAGCGCCGCCCGAAGGATGTCCTCCTGGCGCCAGACCACGCCCTTGGGGCTGCCGGTGGTGCCACCGGTGTAGATCACGTAGAGGTCGTCGGCCGACCGACCGGCGATCTGACGCTCCGGCGACGCCGCGGCCAGGGCGGCGTCGTACTCGTCGCCGAGCACGATCAGGGTGCGCAGCTGCGGAAGGTCGAGCGCGCGTACGGCGTCCACGTAGTCCGGCGCCACGATCGCGGCCACGCAGTCGGCGTTGTCGTAGAGGTAGGCCAGCTCGTCGTGGAGGTACTTGAAGTTGATGTTGATCGGCACGGCGCGGGCCTTCATCACGCCATAGAAGGCGTCGACCCACTCGATCCGGTTCATCGAGTGCACGGCCACGTGGTCACCCGGCTTGACCCCGATGGAGATGAGGTGGTTGGCCAAGCGGGTGGATCGCTCATCGATCTGCGCAAAGGTGAACTCGTCATCGATCGTCTTGACGGCGACGCGCTCAGGAATCGAGTCGGCCATCGCCTCGAGGACATCGGCGACGTTGATCGGGCGGGCGGCGGTGGTGGCAGTGTTCTGGGTCACACGCACAGGATCGCCCCTAGAACGTGTTCTCGTCCAGCGTTTCCCGATCAATGGATCCCCGAGCCCGTCCGCGGGGAGTCTTCACGCCCGCGCCATCCGCGATTGGCCGCCTCGTCACGTGCGGATGGTTCAACGGAGCGTGGGCGGATCCGCACGCGTGGACGCCGAGGAGAGAGGGTGCGATGTCGAGGAGCAGGCCCGGTGGCGGGGCGATCGTGACGGCGGCGGGCATCGCCGGAGCGGCGGGATTCGTGATCGGCTCACGGCACCTCCTCTCGCGCCAGGCAGCCAAGGCGCGCGCGGTGATCGGCAAGCCGCTCGGGGAACAGGCGCTGCAGGCCGACCGGGTCTACAAGAAGCGCTTCGGGTCCGAGGTGGACCTGCTGATGCTCGGCGACTCGATCGCGGCAGGACTCGGCGCCGACCTGCCCAGTCACACCCTCGGTGCCCGGCTCGCGAAGTATGTCGCCAAGGCCACCGAGCGCTCGGTCCGGCTCAGGAGTGTTGCCGTCGTCGGCTCGGAGAGCAGCGCACTCGCCGGCCAGATCGAGTCCCTGCCGCCGTCGTACCGTCCCGACGTCGCGGTGGTGATCGTCGGCGGCAACGACGTCACCCACCGGATCCCGGTCGCCGACTCGGTCCGCCAGCTCACCGAGGCGATCGTGGCGCTGGCCGAGCGCGGCGCGGCCGTGGTGGTCGGCACCTGCCCGGACCTGGGCATGCTCCGCCCGGTGCCGCAGCCGTTGCGCGCACTGGGCTCACGAGCGTCGAGGCAGCTCGCGTCGGCGCAGCAGGCCGCGGCGCTGGAGCAGGGGGCGTACGCCGTCTCGCTGTCCACCGTGGTCGGTCCGTTCTTCATCACGAACCCGGACGAGATGTTCAGCCTGGACCGCTTCCATCCCTCGTCGACCGGCTACAAGCGCACGGCCAAGGCGATCCTGCCGTCGGTGCTCGTCGCGCTCGGTGTCACCGAGGAGTCCCCGTTGGGCCACCATGCGCCGGTGACTCCCCAACGACCTATCCAGTGACCTGCCGGCGCTGTGGGGACGGGATCACTCGGCAGTGGGCACCGGCAACGTGAGCAGGCAGGCACCCGGCTCGGCGAACGGGACCAGCTCGGTCCCGTTCGCCCGTACGCCGTGCTCGGCGTAGGCGCCCTCGATGATGCCCAGGTGCACTCCGCAGACCACCTCGGGATGCTGGTGTGCCGCCTCGAGCAGGGGGCAGCGGGTGAGGTGCAACAGGTCGGGAGTCTCCGCGTCGGCCTCCGGCGCGAAGCCGAGGTCGCCGAGCAGGCGCACCATCTCCTCCCGGGCGACGGCGCCGGAGGACTCGGTGGCTCCTCGGTCCCGGGCCAGACGTCGGCCCCAGGCGATCCCGGCCTCGGTGCCGGCGCGGGCGGGGTCGTCGCTGTTCGCGGCCAAGGAGGCAGCGAGCACGGAGGCGAGGGCGGCGTACTCGCCGGTGGCCGCCTCCTCGCCGGTCGTCTCGTAGAGCCAGGCCGGCCTGCCCCTGCCCGAGGGCAGTGCGCGATCGCGGCGGACCAGGCCGTCGGCGACGAGCGCGTCGAGGTGCTCGCGCACGGTGTTGGTGTGCAGGCCCGAGAGTCTCACGAGAGCCGCGAGAGTCGTCGGTTCGGGCTGGCCGCGCAGCTGCTCGAGGATGCCTCGTCGCGAGGGCGACATGGGGCGACGGGGGGAGCGGGGCCGAGGGCCGAGACGCCGATTATTTTCCACGGACCTAAGTGTAGTTAATATGAGGCATCGACCGCCAGTCGGGCGGTCCGCATCGAAGGGAACGGCCATGGAAAATCTGGTCCTGGCTTCAACGCAAGCGGATGCGAAGGCTGCCGAGCTGATCGTTCGACACCACGCCGAGATGGACGCGACCCTCGGCCTCAAGACCGAGCTGGTCGCCACTGCCGCCCGCACCGCGGCGCACGACCCGGCCGAGGAGGCCCGGATCGGGTTGCACCGCTGGTGCCGCGACGTCCTGGTCCCGCACGCCATGGCCGCCGAGGCGACGCTGTGCCGCGCTGGCGGAGACCTCCCCGAAGGTCGGCTCCTGGTGGAGGCGATGGTGGTCGAGCACCGGATCATCGGTGACCTCGTCGAGACGATCGCCCAGTCGGACGACGCGATCGACACCGCGCTCGCCGCCTCGGCGCTGCGCCACCTGTTCACCGCGCACCTGACCAAGGTGAACGACCAGCTCGTCCCGCTCCTGGTGCGCGAGCCGAGCACGTCGTTGCGCGAGCTGCTCGACGAGCTCGAGGCGCGCTTCGCAGCGGCTGGCGAGAAGACCGAGAAGGACACCGATGACGGCTACGGTCACCCGGTGCACGCGCCCGGTGAGTGCGGCTGCGGCGAGCGCGACGTCTCCGCTCACCCCGAGCTCGACGCCCGTGCCGTGCCGCACGCGATCCGGCACGCGACGGTGTTCGGTGCCCTGGACGCGGTCCGGCCGGGCAGGTCGATGGTCCTGGTCGCGCCGCACGACCCGCTCCCCTTGCTGCGTCAACTCGAGGGTCGCCAGCCCGGAGTCTTCGAGGTGGACTACCTGCAACGAGGACCGGACGCCTGGCGGCTGCTTCTGACACGTCGGGACAGCTGAGTCCCTGCACGATCCCGACGACTGTGCCAATGTGGTGCCAGCAACACCGTGCCCGACCTGGAGGACCGATGGCATTGAGCTCGACCAAGTTGCCGAACACTGAAGTTCGTGTGGGATCACCCATGCTGATGCTGATCCTGGCAACACTGGGTTTCGCGGTGAACTTCTGGGCCTGGGCACTGCTCAGCCCGTTGGGACCGAAATTCCGCGACACGGGTCAGGTCGGACAGCTCACGGAATCCGACGTCGCGCTGATGGTGGCCGTCCCGGTCCTGGTCGGTTCCATCGGCCGGATCTTCGTCGGGGCACTGACCGACAGGTATGGCGGGCGGGTGATGTTCCCGCTCGTCTCGCTGATCACGGTGCTTCCGGTGCTCTTCCTGGCGTTCTTCGCCCTTGACTCGTTCTCGCTGATCCTGGTCGGGGGCTTCTTCCTCGGCATCGGTGGGACCACCTTCGCGATCGGCGTACCGTTCGTGAACGCGTGGTTCCCCCCGGAGAAGCGGGGCATGGCCACCGGCGTCTTCGGGGCCGGGATGGGTGGCACCGCGATCAGTGCCCTCACCACGGTGCAGATCTGGGACGGACTGGGACAGCGGGCGCCGTTCCTGATCACTGCGGCGATGCTGGCCGTCTATGCCGTGGTGGCCTGGTTGTTCATGCGCGATGCCCCGGGACGGCAGGTGCCGACCACGAGCCTGGCTTCGCGGCTGAAGTCCAACGCGATGCTCCCGATCACTTGGCAGGCGGGCATCCTCTATGCGGTCTCCTTCGGCGGGTACGTCGCCTTCTCCGTCTATCTGCCGGCCTATCTGAAGACTGGACACGGTCTCGCGGCCTCCGACGCGAGCGCCCGGATGGCCGGCTTCGTCGTGGTCGCCGTGATCATGCGCACCGTCGGCGGCATCCTGTGCGACCGGTTCGACGCGATCCACGTCCTGGCCGTCTGCTTCGCACTCGTCACGGTGTGCGCCGCAGTCGCCGCCACCCATCCTCCACTCGACATCCGCGGCACCACGGCGTTCCTGCTGATGGCAGCAGCCCTCGGCGCCGGCAGCGGTGCGACCTTCGGCCTCATCGCCCAAGCCACCGATCCGGCCAAGGTCGGTGGAGTGACCGGCCTGGTCGGTGCCGCCGGTGGCCTGGGCGGGTTCGTGCCCCCGTTGTTGATGGGCTACATCTATGGCCGCACGGACTCCTATGCCATCGGGCTCTTCCTGCTCGCCGGCACGGCACTGCTCACTCTTGTCCTGACCATGACCGTCGTGAAGCGAACCAAGCAGGAGGCAGCAAGTGACCGCTGAGCCCGGACTCGACGACGCCCTGACCAATGCACTGGTCGGAACGCGAAGATTCTTCACCAAGGGAAAGGTGAGCTCGGACCGGCGCACGCTGCAGCTGTCGGGTGGCCGTGACTCCGACAGCTTCTATCGTGATCGTTGGAGCCACGACAAGGTGGTCCGCTCGACGCACGGTGTGAACTGCACGGGATCGTGTTCGTGGAAGGTCTACGTCAAGAACGGGATCATCACCTGGGAGACGCAGCAGACCGACTATCCCTCGACCGGTGCCGACCGTCCGGAGTACGAGCCCCGCGGTTGCCCGCGGGGTGCGGCCTTCTCCTGGTACACCTACTCACCGACCCGGGTCCGCTATCCCTATGTCCGCGGCACGCTTCTGCAGATGTTCCGTGAGGCCAAGTCACAGCACGGTGGTGACCCGGTCAAGGCGTGGGCGCACATCGTGGAGAACCCGCAGCGCGCCGCGGCCTACAAGAAGGCCCGTGGCAAGGGTGGACTGGTCCGCGCGAGCTGGGAGGAAGCGGTCGAGATCGTCGCCGCGGCCCACGTGCACACGATCAAGGAATGGGGCCCGGACCGGGTCGCGGGCTTCTCGCCGATTCCCGCGATGTCCATGGTCTCCCACGCCTCGGGCGCGCGCTTCATGCACCTGATCGGTGGCTCGATGCTGAGCTTCTACGACTGGTACGCCGACCTGCCGGTCGCCTCCCCGCAGGTCTTCGGCGACCAGACGGACGTGCCGGAGTCGGGGGACTGGTGGGACGCCGGCTACCTGGTGATGTGGGGTTCCAACGTCCCGGTCACCCGCACCCCCGACGCCCACTGGATGACCGAGGCCCGTTATCGCGGACAGAAGGTCGTCGCGGTCTCACCGGACTATGCCGACAACGTGAAGTTCGCCGATGACTGGCTGGCGGTGAACCCGGGCACCGATGCCGCGCTGGCACTGTCGATGGGCCACGTGATCCTCAAGGAGTTCTTCCTCGAGCGACAGGTGCCCTACTTCACCGACTACGTGAAGAAGTACACCGACCTGCCGTTCCTGGTGAAGATCGAGGAAGGGCCCGACGGTGCACGGCCCGGCAAGTTCCTCACCGCCGAGGACCTGGTGGAGCAGTCCGGCCAGGAGAACGCAGCCTTCCGCACGGTCCTGCTCGACTCAGCGACCGGTGAGCCGGTCGTGCCCAACGGTTCGCTGGGCCACCGCTACGGCCCGGACGGTGAGGGCAAGTGGAACCTCGACCTCGACGGCGTCGACCCGGCGTTGCGACTCGAGGGCGAGGGCACCGAACAAATCGAGGTCGAGTTGCCCCGATTCGGCGAGATCGACGGTACGCCGACCCACACGATGGCCACCGTGAACGCACGGCGGGTCGGGGGCCACCTGGTCACCACCGTCTTCGAGATGATGATCGCCCAGTTCGCCGACTACACACCGGAGTGGCAGGAGTCGATCACCGGCGTGCCGGCCAAGGCTGCGGCCAGGGTGGGCCGCGAGTTCGCACAGAACGCAGAGGACTCCAAGGGTCGCTCGATGATCCTGATGGGCGCCGGGACCAACCACTGGTTCCACTCCGACACGATCTATCGCGCGTTCCTCACCCTCACCACGCTGACCGGTTGCCAGGGCGTCAACGGAGGTGGTTGGGCGCACTACGTGGGTCAGGAGAAGGTCCGTCCGCTCACCGGCTACAACCAGGTCGCCAACGCCCTGGACTGGAGCCGTCCGCCGCGCAACATGAACCAGACCGCCTACTGGTACCTGCACACCGACCAGTTCCGCTACGACCAGTTCGGCGCGGACACGCTCTCGGCCACGACGGGCCAGGGCCAGCTGGCCGGACTCTCCACGGCCGACGTGATCGCGAAGACTGCCCGGATGGGCTGGTCGCCGTCGTTCCCGACCTTCGACCGCAACCCACTCGAGATCACCGATGAGGCCGAGGCCGCAGGCAAGGCGGTCGCCGACCACATCGTCTCCGAACTGAAGGAAGGTCGCCTCGGCTTCGCAGGGGAGGACCCAGATGCGCCGGAGAACTTCCCGCGGATCCTCTCGATCTGGCGTGCGAACCTGCTCGGCTCGTCCTCGAAGGGCAACGAATACTTCCTCAAGCACCTGCTCGGCACCGACTCCTCGGTGCGCGCCGAGGAGACGCCCGAGGCGGTGCGGCCGCGTGACGTGGTCTGGAAGGAGAAGGCGCCCGAGGGAAAGCTCGACCTGCTGCTGACACTCGACTTCCGGCAGACCTCCACCACACTCTTCTCCGACGTCGTGCTGCCCGCTGCCACTTGGTATGAGAAGCACGACCTGTCGACCACGGACATGCACCCGTTCGTGAACTCGTTCAACCCGGCGATCGCGCCGCCTTGGCAGACGCGCACCGACTGGGAGATCTGGAAGACGATCGCGGCGAAGTTCAGCGAGCTCGCGGCCGAGCGACTCGGCGTACGTCGTGACGTGGTGGCGGTGCCGCTCTCGCACGACACTCCCGACGCGATGGCCAACCCCCATGGGGTGGTCCGTGACTGGCGTGCGGGTGAGTGCGAGCCGGTGCCCGGCGTGACCATGCCGAAGCTGGTCGAGGTGGAACGCGACTACGGCGCGATCTACTCCAAGATGACCTCGCTGGGTCCGTTGGCCAGCAAGCTCGGCGCCACCACCAAGGGA
Source organism: Nocardioides daedukensis (assembly GCF_013408415.1). Lineage (NCBI taxonomy): Bacteria > Bacillati > Actinomycetota > Actinomycetes > Propionibacteriales > Nocardioidaceae > Nocardioides > Nocardioides daedukensis. Next base: position 3,016,003 of record NZ_JACCAA010000001.1, read on the forward strand.
ATCACCTTCGACCTGACCAAGCCCCTGGAATACCTTGCCCGCAAGAACGGTGCAGTGCGCAGCGGGCCGGGCGCCGGACGCCCGGCGCTGGTCAGCGACGTACACATGTGCGAGGCGATCCTGGCGATGTCCGGCACCACCAACGGACACCTCGCCACGGAGGGTTTCAAGCAGCTCGAGAAGCGGGTCGGCAAGATGCTGCACGACCTCGCCGCCGAGCACGAGGGCAAGCAGGTCACCTTCGCCGACACCCAGGCGGCCCCGACTCCGGTGATCACCTCACCGGAGTGGTCCGGCTCCGAGTCGGGTGGGCGTCGCTACTCGCCGTTCACCGTCAACATCGAGCGGCTCAAGCCCTTCCACACGCTCACCGGGCGCCAGCACTTCTACCTCGACCATGACTGGATGCTCGAGCTGGGCGAGGGACTCCCGGTCTATCGACCACCGTTGAACATGGCGGCGCTCTTCGACGAACCGACGATCGGTGACGTCTCCGACGGCACCGGTCCGCGGGTCGAGGGGGTGACGGTGCGCTACCTGACCCCGCACAACAAGTGGTCGATCCACTCCGAGTACCAGGACAACCTGTTCATGCTCTCGCTTTCGCGTGGTGGGCAGAACATCTGGATGAGCGAGGCGGACGCCGCCAAGGTCGGGGTCAAGGACAACGACTGGATCGAGGCGGTCAACCGCAACGGTGTCGTGGCTGCCCGCGCCATCGTCTCCCACCGAATGCCGGAGGGCACCGTCTACATGCACCACGCACAGGACAGGTTGATCGACGTGCCGATCACCGAGACGTCCGGCAAGCGTGGCGGCATCCACAACTCCCTGACCCGATTGTTGATCAAGCCCAGCCACCTGATCGGTGGCTACGCCCAATTGACGTGGGCGTTCAACTACATCGGCCCGACCGGCAACCAGCGTGACGAGGTGACCGTGATCCGCAAGCGGTCGCAGGAGGTTCAGTACTGATGAAGGTCATGGCCCAGATGGCGATGGTGATGAACCTCGACAAGTGCATCGGGTGTCACACCTGCTCGGTGACGTGCAAGCAGGCCTGGACGAACCGGGCCGGCACCGAATACGTGTGGTTCAACAATGTCGAGACCCGGCCCGGCCAGGGCTACCCGCGGCGCTATGAGGACCAGGAGACCTGGAAGGGCGGCTGGAAGCTCAACAAGCGCGGCAAGCTCACCCTCAAGGCAGGTGGCCGGACCAAGAAGCTCTTCACCATCTTCTCCAACCCGAAGATGCCCTCGATCGACGACTACTACGAGCCGTGGACCTATGACTACGCCACGCTCACCGATGCCCCGGCCCAGGAGCACACCCCGGTAGCGCGGCCGCGGTCGCTGATCAGCGGCAAGACGATGAAGATCACCTGGTCGGCCAACTGGGACGACAACCTGGGTGGTTCGGAGGCGGTCTACGCCAACGACCCGATCCTGCAGAAGGAGAGCCTGGGCAAGGTGTCGAGTGAGGTGAAGCGCTCACTCGAGGACACGTTCATGTTCTACCTGCCGCGGATCTGTGAGCACTGCCTCAACCCCTCGTGCGCTGCCTCCTGCCCCAGCGGCGCGATCTACAAGCGCAGTGAGGACGGCATCGTCCTGGTCGACCAGGACAAGTGCCGCGGTTGGCGGATGTGCATCTCGGGCTGCCCCTACAAGAAGATCTACTTCAACCACCGCACCGGCAAGGCCGAGAAGTGCACGTTCTGCTACCCGCGGATCGAGGTCGGCCTGCCGACCGTCTGCTCGGAGACGTGCGTCGGCCGACTGCGCTACCTCGGCCTCGTGCTCTACGACGCGGACGCGGTGCTCGAGGCTGCCTCGACCGAGGACGACAAGGATCTCTACGAGGCGCAGCGCTCGGTCCTCCTCGACCCGAACGACCCCGAGGTGATCAAGGCCGCCGAGCGCGACGGCATCCCGCACGACTGGATCGAGGCGGCCCAGAAGTCACCGATCCATGCGCTGATCAACGTGTTCAAGGTGGCGCTCCCGCTGCACCCGGAATATCGCACGATGCCGATGGTCTGGTACATCCCGCCGCTCTCCCCGGTCATCGACGTGGTCCGCGAGACCGGCGAGGACGCGGAGGACGACACCAACCTGTTCGCCGCCATCGACGCGTTGCGGATCCCGGTCGAATACCTCGCCGAGCTCTTCACCGCGGGGGACACGGTGATCGTGGACCGGGTGCTCAAGAAGCTGGCCGCGATGCGCTCCTACATGCGAGACATCAACATGGGCCGCGAACCGAACGCCAGCATCCCCGAGGCCGTCGGCATGACCGAGGAGGAGATGTATGACATGTATCGCCTCCTCGCGCTCGCAAAGTACGACGAGCGCTACGTCATCCCGGCCGCTCACGTCGAGCAGGCGCACTCCCTCGAGGAACTCGCCACCGAGTGCTCGCTCGACTTCGACGGGGGCCCCGGCATGGGCGGCTCCGGTCCGTTCGGTGAGGGCTCCGGCGGCCAGGTGGTGCCGGTGGCGGTGGAGAACTTCGCGGTCCTCCAGGCCCGCCAGACCAGTGACTCGGTCGCGGCGCCACCGGACAAGGGCAGCCGGGTCAACCTGCTCAACTGGGACGGCAAGGGGGCGCCCGACGGGCTCTTCCCGCCACGCGAGGAGAACCAGCCATGAAGTTCTGGCGGCGCGACGCCCGCCTCGATGACGACGCGGTCCGGGCGACCTGGCAGTGCGTCTCGCTGCTGCTGGACTACCCGGCCGACGACATCGGGTCCGTCATGGAGGTGGTGCCCCGGTTGCCGGCGCGGTTGCGTGCTCCGCTCGAGGAGTTCCTCGCCCACCGTGCCGCCACCGGGCTGGAGGAGCTGCGCGCCGACTATGTCGAGACCTTCGACACCCGTCGCCGCGGGAACCTGTTCCTGACCTACTTCGTGCACGGGGACACCCGCCAGCGCGGCATGGCGCTGCTCCGGTTCCAGGAGACCTTCCAGGCCGCGGGCGTCGACCTCGATCCGGGCGAGCTGCCCGACCACCTGTGCGTGGTGCTGGAGTTCGCAGCCACGGTCGACCTCGAGTCCGGCCGGAACCTGCTGCTCGACCACCGGGCCGGCTTCGAGGTCCTCCGGCTCCACCTGCGCAACACCGGATCGCCGTGGGGTCCGCTGCTCGACGCGGTCGCCGAGACCCTGCCCCAACTGGCCGGGGACGAGCAGGACGCCGTACGCCGCCTGGTCGCCGCCGGGCCACCGAAGGAGGAGGTTGGCCTGACCCCCTATGGCACGCCTGCCTTCGACGCCAAGTTGATGGAGCGCACGGCTGCTGGAGCCGTCGACCTGCCGATGCCGACAGTGAGGGGAGCCTGAGATGGAAGCAGGGACGATGGACACACTGCTGTGGGTGGTCATTCCGTATGTCTGCCTGACCACGTTCGTGCTCGGCCACGTGTGGCGCTACACCTATGACAAGTTCGGTTGGACCACGCGCTCCTCACAGCTCTATGAGTCGCGGTTGTTGCGGCTGGGTTCGCCGCTCTTCCACTTCGGCATGATCGGAGTCTTCTTCGGCCACGTGATGGGACTCGGCATTCCGCAGTCGTGGACCGACGCGGTCGGGATCAGTGACGAGATCTACCACGCGTTCGCCGTCGGCGGTGGTGTGCTGGCCGGTGCCGCCACCCTCGTCGGTCTGGCGATCCTGGTCTATCGACGACGCACGGTCGGCCCCGTCTTCTCGGCGACCACGGTGATGGACAAGGTCATGTACGCCGTCTTGGCCGTGGTGATTCTGTTGGGTATCTGGAACACGATTGCCGGGGGAATCCTCAACCTTGGCGGACACTACAACTACCGCGAGGGCGTCTCGGTCTGGTTCCGCGGCATCTTCCGCTTCGACCTGCACCCCGCCCTGATGGGTGAGGCGCCGCTCGGTTTCCAGATCCACGGGATGGCGGCGATGTTGCTCTTCGCGCTGTGGCCCTTCACCCGACTGGTCCACGTGTTCAGCGCGCCGCTGGGTTACCTGACCCGGCCCTACATCGTCTATCGCTCACGCGACCAGAAGCGGTCGGGAGCGCGGGTCACGCCACGCGGTTGGTGAGCCGGAATGAGTGACCGAAATGAGTGAGCCCGAATGAGTGAGCCCGGGCATGTGTGAACACTGCGGCTGTCGCGGAGTGCCGCCGATCGCGGAGCTGATGGACGAGCACTACGCGCTGCTCGAGGACGCCCACGCGATCCGGCGAGCACTGGCCACCGGCGACCGCGCCGGCGCGATGGAGCTGGTACGCCGACTGGCCGGTCACCTCGAGGTGCACACCCGGCGCGAGGAAATCGGCATCTTCGCCGCGATGCGCGAGCAGGGCGACTTCGTCGACGAGGTGGACCTGCTAGAAGGGGAGCATCGTGATCTCGACGGTGCGATCGAGGACGTCGACCCTGCGTCACCCGAGTTCGACGACCGGCTCCGGGAGCTGCTCCGCGACCTCTCCGAGCACATCGACCGGGAGAACCTGGGCATCTTCCCGGTCTCGGTGGTCTCGCTCGGTGGTCGTGGCTGGGACCTGGTCGAGGAGGCCCGCACCGCACTGCCGACCTTCATGACGGGTGCGCCCGACACCGGGCCCGGGGCACCCCGGTAAGCACCCGGGTGATGCGCCGCCGGGAACATTGCCCGGCAGTAGGCTCGGCCACGTGACCGACGTACTCCTCGCCAGCTTCTCCCTCCTGCCCGACGGTGAGCCGGGAGGTGAGGTCCTCGTCAGGGCGCTGGCCGAGCGGGGCGTCACCGCGCGTTGGGTGAGCTGGGACGACCCCGAGGTCGACTGGGCATCGGCCGACCTGGTCTGCGTGCGGGCCACCTGGGACTACCACCGCCGGCTCGAGGAGTTCCTTGCCTGGGCCCGGGAGGTGGACCGGGCGGGCGGGATGCTCAACGGCGCGGAGGTGTTCGCATGGAACGCGGACAAGTCCTACCTGATCGAGCTGGCCGCGCACGTGGACGTCGTTCCCACCAAGCTCCTGGACGACGCCGGCCTGGTCGCCGGACTGAGTGAGGCGATCGAGGACTACGGCAGCGTCGTGGTGAAGTCGCGAGTGGGGGCTGCGGGCCTGGGCGTGGTGGTCGCCGAGAGCACCGATGACCACCGTCTTGCCGGGCTGACCGCCGGACCGTGGATCGTGCAACCGCTGGTGGGCTCGGTCCGCACCGAGGGTGAGACGAGTGTCTTCGTGATCGATGGCGAGGTCGTCGCCCAGGTGCACAAGCTTCCCTCAGGTGGCGAGATCCGGGTGCACGAGCAGTTCGGCGGGGCATCGCGCGCGGTGGCCGTGGCCGAGGAGCACGCCGCTCTCGCCGGGCGTGCGGTGCGGGCGGCCGCCGAGATCGTCGGCGTGCCACTCGACTATGCCCGGGTCGACATGATGCGGTTGGCCGACGGCACCTTGGCGGTCAGCGAGGTCGAGCTGATCGAGCCCGGCCTCTATCTCGACGTGAGGCCCGCCAACGCCGCCCCGTTCGCCGACCTGGTCGTTGCCCGACTGGCCTGAACGGCTTGCACTCTCAGGGGTCGAGTGCTAAACATGAGGCTGGCACTCTCGACATGAGAGTGACAACAACGGGACCGGTGAGTTGAGGTCCGAAGCGTCGGCGGGAAGGGTCCGTCGGGTCAGCCGGATCGTCCGTCGCGGGCAGCTCTCCGACTCCGTCCAAACTCTTAGCATCAAGGAATCGCAGGAGTTATGCCGAAGCTGATTGCTTTCAATGAAGAGGCGCGCCGCGGTCTCGAGCGGGGCATGAACACCCTCGCCGACGCCGTCAAGGTGACGCTTGGTCCCAAGGGCCGCAACGTCGTCCTGGAGAAGAAGTGGGGCGCCCCCACGATCACCAATGACGGTGTCTCGATCGCCAAGGAGATCGAGCTCGAGGACCCCTACGAGAAGATCGGTGCCGAGCTCGTCAAGGAGGTCGCCAAGAAGACTGACGACGTCGCTGGCGACGGCACCACCACGGCGACCGTGCTCGCCCAGGCGATGGTCCGCGAGGGCCTCCGCAACGTGGCCGCGGGTGCGAACCCGATGGGCCTCAAGCGGGGCATCGAGGCCGCCGTGGCGTCCGTCTCCGAGCAGCTGCTCTCGATGGCCAAGGACATCGAGACCAAGGAGCAGATCGCCTCTGCCGCCACGATCTCCGCCGGTGGCGACACCACCGTCGGTGACGCCATCGCCGAGGCGATGGACAAGGTCGGCAAGGAAGGTGTCATCACCGTCGAGGAGTCGAACACCTTCGGGATCGACCTCGAGCTGACCGAGGGCATGCGGTTCGACAAGGGCTACATCTCGGCCTACTTCGTGACCGACCCCGAGCGCATGGAGACGGTTCTCGAGGACGCCTACGTCCTGATCGCGAACCAGAAGATCTCCAACGTCAAGGACCTGCTGCCGGTCCTCGAGAAGGTCATGCAGTCCGGCAAGCCGCTCGTCATCCTCGCCGAGGACGTCGACGGTGAGGCCCTCTCGACCCTGGTCGTGAACAAGATCCGTGGCACCTTCAAGTCCGTCGCCGTCAAGGCTCCGGGCTTCGGTGACCGCCGCAAGGCCATGCTGCAGGACATCGCGATCCTGACCGGTGGCCAGGTCATCTCCGAGGAGGTCGGCCTGAAGCTCGAGTCGACCGGCATCGAGCTGCTCGGCCAGGCCCGCAAGGTCGTCATCACCAAGGACGAGACCACCATCGTCGAGGGCGCTGGCGACCAGGCCCAGATCGAGGGTCGGGTCAACCAGATCCGTGCCGAGATCGAGAAGTCGGACTCCGACTACGACCGCGAGAAGCTGCAGGAGCGCCTGGCCAAGCTGGCCGGTGGCGTTGCAGTGATCAAGGTCGGCGCGGCCACCGAGGTCGAGCTCAAGGAGCGCAAGCACCGCATCGAGGACGCCGTTCGCAACGCGAAGGCCGCCGTCGAGGAGGGCATCGTCGCCGGAGGTGGCGTGGCGCTGGTTCAGGCTGCCGCCACCGCGTTCGACAAGCTCGAGCTCGAGGGTGACGAGGCCACCGGTGCGAACATCGTTCGCGTCGCGACCGAGGCCCCGCTCAAGCAGATCGCCATCAACGCCGGCCTCGAAGGCGGCGTCGTGTCGGAGAAGGTCCGCAACCTCACCTCGGGTCACGGCCTCAACGCCGCGACCGGTGAGTACGTCGACATGATCGCCGCCGGCATCATCGACCCGGCCAAGGTGACCCGCTCTGCCCTGCAGAACGCGGCCTCCATCGCGGCCCTGTTCCTCACCACCGAGGCTGTCATTGCCGACAAGCCGGAGAAGGCCGCCCCGATGGGCGACCCGACCGGTGGCATGGGCGGCATGGGTGGCATGGACTTCTGATCCGGAGCGACGAGGGCGCCCCGCGAGGAACGAGCGGGAGTGCCTGAGGAGTGAAGGGGAAGAAGTCCGATGAAGAGGGACTTCTGATCCACCGCACCACAACTGAACGGCCTCGGGCGACTGCCCGGGGCCGTTCGGCGTTCCGGGATACGGATTGGCTGTTCTGGGCTCGAAAACCAGCCAATCCGTATCCCGGAAGGTCCTGGTTCGAAGCCCGGCGAACGTTGGGGGCACCGACCTACACTCAATCCATGCGCAAGTCACTCGCGGTTGCTCCACTGCTCCTGATGGTCCTCGTCGGCGGTTGTGGGGACAAGAACACCCAGATCGACGCCACCTCCGCCGAGCCGACGCCGACCACTTCCGGCTCGGGCACTCCAGCGCCGGAGCAGAGCTCCGCGATCACCGAGCAGGACTTCTGCGACAACATCGTCGAGATCTTCAGCATGCACGACAAGAAGAGCGGCACGGACCCGCTCACCGACCTGATGGCGGACGGCGTACCGGCCGAGATGCCGCAGGACGCCAAGGACGGCGTCCAAGTGATCATCGACAACTCCGCCAAGCTGAACGACCCCAAGGCGATGGTGGAGGCCTACCGTGCGCTTCCCGAGGCCGACCGGGCGTCGGTCAACGCGCTCGTGACGTACGTCGGCACCGCGTGTGGCACCGACATCGTCAAGGGGCTCGTGGCGTTCCTGCCCGAGACCGTTCCTGAGGGGCTGAGGTCGCTCGGCCCCGAGGACCTTCCCTCCGAGCTGCGTGACCTGCTGCCCTCCGAGCTCCCCTCGGCCCTCGAGGGAGTCATCCCCGACGACCTCGCCTCGCTGATCCCCGAGGAGTGGCGCTCGCTCATCCCTGAGGAATACCAAGGTCTCTTCGAGTCCCCGAGCGCCTCACCCAGCGTCTGAACCGCGCCCGTCGAGCCCGCCCAGCGGGGCGATGACGGTCCCGGAGTGCTCGCAGACCCAGTGCGGGTCGGGGCCACCCAGCTCGGGCTGGATGTAGAGCGGGTGGGTGTCGTCGTCCTCGCACTGCGTGCACAGCGGCCAGCGCCCGACCTTCTCCAGGAGCGCGTCCTGCACGTCCTGGGCGACCAGGCCGCCGACGTACACCGCGCCCTGGGGCCACTGCTCGGCCCACCATCGACGCTCGGAGACGGCGTCCTCGAGGAGGGAGACGATCTCGGCGGAGGCGATTCCGGTGGCCTCGAGATCGCGCATCACGGTGGCGCGGGCAGAGAGGAGTTGGTCGGTCACTCTCTCATTGTGCGTCGGGCGTGGTTGCCCGCCTTACCGGTGGAGTGGTCGCAGTCGTGGCCACGACGACCATCACCAGCCCGCCGCCGAGGAGACCAGCCGGGACTGACCAGGGCAGTGTCGCGAGCAGGGTCAGTGGCAGGGCGAGCAGCACGGTCACCAGTGCGATCACCCGGTTGGCCGCCAGGACCCGGCGCAACGAGCGGAGCAGCGTGAACGTGTCTGCGACCAGCGAGACGTCGAGGTCGCGCATGGTGAGGTCGGCCTCGGGGCCGTCGCCGACGCTGAGGTCTGCCTGGGCGTGCGCCTCGGGTTGGGGTGCGCTGGGACCGACCATGGCGATCACCCGGCCCTGCTCCTGCAGTTCGGCCACCAGTCGGCCGCGCTTCTCCGGCGCGGTCGCACCCCAGCGCGACGCGATGCCGGCCGCATCGGCGAGACGGTCGGTGTCGCGGCTGGGCTCGTCGGCGACCAGGAAGCTCTCGATGCCGAGGTCTACAAGGCGGCGTACGGCGTCCGCAGCGTCGTCACGCACGCTGGCCGCGACGGTGATCCGGCCAAGAAGCCGTTGATCGACCTCGACCGCGACCCGGTGGCCGAGGCCGCCGGTGTCCTCGACGCCGATCCAGTCCGGGTGCCCTACTCGCACCGGGTGCCTGTCGACGGACCCGGCGATGCCTTCTGCGCGGATCTCGACGTTGCTCAACCGTCCGCGTGCGGCCAGTTGCGCCACGGCACGCCCGACCGGGTCGGGCAGGGCGTGGGCCAGCGCGCCGGCGAACCAACGCAGGTTCTGTTCGTGCTCGGGCTCCACCGGGTCCAGGCCGATCACATCGAGCTCGCCGTCGGTGACGGTTCCGACGGCGTCGAGGAGCACGGAGTCGATTCGGTGAGCGGCGCGCCGGGCGCGAGTCGTGCCGAGGTCGACTCCCCGGGCGGATGCCCAGCGGGAGGCGAGGAAACGGGGGGCGAGTTCGCCGATCCCGGCCAACAGGAGGAGGCCGAGCAGGACGAGCAGGACGGTCATGGTCATCCGCCCTCGTTGGCCCGGAAGCGCTCGAAGTCACTCTGGTCGCCGGCGATCCACATCGGGACGCTGGCCTTGAGCAGCATCGTCATCTGCAGCACGAACTCCGGATCGTGCAGGTCCTCGCCGAAGAGCTCGTTGATCCTCTTCCAGCGATAGCGCACGGTCTGTGGGTGGACGCCCAGGCGGGCGGCGATGGCCGGCGCACTGTCGCGTGTCTCGAGCCAGACCAGCAGCGTCTCGGAGAGGATGTCGCGCGAGTTCGGGGTTTCGTTGAAGAGCGGCTCGAGAAGCTCCTGGGCCAGCTGGCGCCGGAGCACTGGCTCGGCGTGCAACCAGATCTCCGAGCGATGCCGTAGGCACTCGATCACCGGGCGGGCCGGGATGATGCCTGCATCGACCAGCGCCAGGGCCCGGTTGACCCACACCCAGGCCGACGGCACGTCGGCGGCCGGCACGGGCCAGCAGGCCACCACCCGAGGCGCCGGTGAGAGTGCCTTCAGGGCGTCGATCACTGCTGCCGCGCGCTCGGAGGCGCAGAGGACGACCATCGGTGAGCGACCGGTCCGGGCCAGGGCGTCAGGCCCGGCCATGGCGGCCTCGAGCGCGGCGCCGGCAGCCGGTTGTACGGCGAGCACGGTGACCAGGGCAGGCACGGGCCACTGGGCGATGGCTGCCTGGGTCTCGATCTCGTCGTCGTCCGCACCGGCCAGGAGATGATCCAGGAGGCGGGCCCGTGCCACGCCCTGGTCCTGGTCGCGCTCGGCTGAGCCGGTGGCGAAGCCGATCCGCACCTGACCCTCGAGGTGTGCCACGAAACCGGTCAAGGCCTCACTCAGCGAGTTGAGGGCACTGGCGGACAGCTCGTTCTCCGCGGCACGCACGCGCAGCTCGTCCCAGACCTCGGAGAGCGCGATCGCCACGGCGCCGTCGATCACCTCGTGGTTGCGACCGCGTGCCGCCTGCCGATAGCCCAGCCTGCGGAAGTGGTCGTCGACCAGGGAGGGGGACGTCGGCCGGTCGAGGGCGCGGTCGAGGAACAGTCGCATCGCGTTGTGGGTGGCGGTGAGGATCAGCTGGTGCAGACTCACGTCGCGCGGCTCGTCGGGAGCACTGGTCGAGGTCTGGATCTTGTGGGCGATCCGCTCGGCAACCGGTCGTACCTGGGTCTCGAGGCTCTTCAGCATCCACACGGCCGAGCCGGGCAGGTTGAGGGCTTGGGGGACCACGTCTCCCGCCGCGTCTCCGCGGGAGGCGGCGTCCTTGGCTGCCGCGCCGGTCACAGTCTCACCTTCAGGGCCTTCCCTCACTCGTCATCGTCGGCTCGTCGTGCGCCGCGGAGGATCCGGGACCCGTCCGGTTGCCGAGCCCGACGATCGGGAGTGCACTGACCCCTCGACCCGTCACGCTCATATGCTCCAGAAGACCACGACACAAGTTTGTTCGACTGATTGCACCCGGGACTGGCGATGGACGGCAAGGGTATCCCGCGACCGGGGGCCCTCGGAGACCGAAGTTGTCACCCCGGTGACAACTTCGAAGCACTCGTGCCGGGCAGCGCCCCACATCGATTGACAGTGCTCGGGCCAGGTCCCATGTTCATGATCATGCCTAACCGATTCCGTGCCGCCGCGCTGAGCGTCGTGCTCCTGCTCCTGGGCCTGTTCCTGTCCCCGCAGGTCGCTGCGGAGGAGGATCCCACTTGGCCCGGCCTGCCCAAGCTGAGGGAGCCGACCGACGGTGGCGCGCTGTGGCTCGGGCTGTCGGTCTCCGGCGCACAGGAGATCGCGATGGCCAAGCAATGGTTCCAGATCCCCAAGACCATCATCGCTGCTCAGTCGCTGGTCAGTTCGGACCCTGTCAACCAGGTGATGGAGAACTTTGCCTACGTGGTCTCCCCGGAAGGGGCGCCGGCCCCCTACGGCTACTTCGCGCCGATCCGCGTGCGCACCGTAGCGTTCGGAGTGATCCCGGCGTCCTTCACCGTCCACCTGAGTCAGCCGCGCGACGCGGAGGACCTTCCGATGCCGCTCTACTCCAAGACTGACCAGACAGTGCTCCCCGGGTACGTGTTCAAGTTCGAGGACTCGACCATCACCGGTGAGCTTCAGGCGCGGATCTCTGACATGACCGTCGACGGTGTGCCGATCCCGCTGGGCGAGAACTGCCGCACGGCCGAGAACATCGAAGTCGTCCTCGACGGGCGCGGCTACACGAGCGAGATGCCGCCCAACCCGATCCATCCCGAGCCCGAACTGAACACCTGGCACACGAGCGAGTTCTACACGTCGATCAACGGCGGCAAGATGGTCGGCAACTCATCGATGCCTCAGTTCGTGGGCTGCGGTGCAGGCGCCGAGGACCTGAGCGCCCTGATCTCGGGGATGTCCTCCTCGCCGGAGAACAAGACCATCCAGAGACAGAGCGGAACCATGTCGTGCTGGGGTTGGTACCTGTTCTACCCCTGCGATGACCACGAGGTCCCTCTGCCGACACGTCCCTGATCAACCTGCCTGGGTCCACGGCACAGGGCCATCGGGCCCGTGGCCCGGAGGACCAGCACGCCTGCACTACTTCATCTCCAGCTTCAGTCACGTCATCACGAACCCGACCGGGTTCACCCCGATTCCACGAGGGAGCAAGCATGGGCGGAACAGTCGAAGTCACCGGCCTCACCAAGAGCTTCGGTCGCCAGAACATCTGGCAGGACGTCACCATGACGTTGCCCCCGGGGGAGATCACTGCCCTGCTCGGGCCATCCGGCACCGGCAAGTCGGTCTTCCTCAAGTCGGTGATGGGGCTGATCGATCCCGAAGCCGGCTCCATCCTGATCGACGGCGTCGACATGGTGACCGCGAAGGAGTCGAGGCGACTGGCCCTGCGCAAGAAGTTCGGCGTGCTGTTCCAGGACGGTGCACTGTTCGGGTCGATGAACGTCTATGACAACGTCGCGTTCCCGCTGCGTGAGCACACCAGGCTCAGCGAGGCGCAGATCCGCGACATCGTCTTCGAGAAGCTCGACCTGGTCGGCCTCCTTGGCACCGAGCACAAGCTCCCCGGGGAGATCTCGGGCGGCATGAAGAAGCGCGCCGGCCTGGCCCGCGCCATGGTCACCAACCCCGAGATCATCCTCATCGATGAGCCCGACTCCGGCCTTGACCCGGTCCGCACGTCCAACCTCGCCCAGCTCCTGGTCGAGGTCAACACCGCCACCGATGCCACCATGCTCGTGGTCACCCACAACATCGAGCTGGCCCGCACCCTGCCCGACAACCTCGGCATGCTCTATCGCCGAGAGCTGGTCATGTTCGGCCCGCGCGAGGAGTTCCTACTCACCGATCACCCGGTGGTCTCCCAGTTCATGAGCGGCGACCCGATGGGACCGATCGGGATGAGCGAGGAGACCGACCACGGTCGCAACGACCCGGCCGGCTACGACGACTACGTTGCGGGCCCCGACGGTGGCACCTCGGTGATGACGCGACACTCGGGCGCCCGCGCCATCGAAGTGCTGCCCCGCCAGCTGGTGCCGCACTCGGGAGCGGTCCGGGCCGGCGGCATGCGGCATCGTGAACGAGTTACCCAGGGCGGGAGCCACCTCTACGTCGCCGACGACGAGGATCGGCACCGAGTCCCACCAGTTCCCCGGCCCAACCCACTCACCCGTGCGCTCCGCGCCACCGGCGACCTGTTCGCCCTGGGCATGGACACCGTCAGCCTCAGCTTCAAGCGGCCCTTCGCGCTGAAGGAGGCAATCGAGCAGTTTTGGTTCGTCGTCAGCATCTCATGGCTCCCCGCCCTGCTCGTGGCGATTCCCTTCGGGGCAGTGATCGCGCTGCAACTCGGCACGCTCACCGTCCAGATCGGAGCACAGTCCTTCACCGGAGCAGCCAGCGTGCTCGCCGTCGTGCAACAGGCCGCACCGATCGTCACCACCCTGGTCATCGCCGGGGCAGGTGGTGCCGCGATCTGTGCGGAGATCGGCTCACGGCGTATCCGCGACGAGATCGACGCCCTGCGGGTCATCGGGATCTCACCCGTGCAACGGCTCGTCGTGCCCAGGGTGCTGGCCTGCATGGCCGCAGCCGCACTCCTCAACGGACTGGTCTCCGTGGTCGGCGTACTGGGTGGGTATTTCTTCAACGTCGTCGTCCAGGGCGGGACCCCGGGTGCCTACCTGGCCAGCTTCACCGCACTCGCGCAGATCGAGGACCTCTGGGTCGGCGAGATCAAGGCCGTCATCTTCGGCTTCCTCGCCGGCGTCATCGCCTGCTATCGCGGGCTCAACACGGCGCCCGGTCCCAAGGGCGTGGGCGATGCGGTCAACCAGTCCGTGGTGATCACCTTCCTGCTGCTCTTCTTCGTCAACTTCGTGATCACCACGCTCTATCTCCAGCTCTTCCCCGGAAAGGGGGCCTGAGATGACCTCGGTTCCGAGACAGTCGCCCAGCGACCAGCTCAACCAGCGGGGTGGCTCACGACGTCGTACGCCGTTGCCCGAACCTCGCGGCAGCCGTTGGTATGACCGCGTCCTGGCGCCGATTGCCAACGCCGGCGCCGACCTGCGCTTCCACGCGAAGGTGCTCGGCTGGATCCCGGCCACGCTCAAGCGCTATCCCCGCGACGTGCTCCGGTTGCTCTCCGAGGTGAGCTTCGGCTCCGGTGCGCTCGCCGTCATCGGCGGCACCATCGGCGTGATGCTCGGGATGACCCTCTTCGTCGGCAGCGTCGTCGGCATGCAGGGCTATGCGGCCCTGGACCAGATCGGCACCTCGACCCTCAACGGGTTCATCTCGGCCTACTTCAACACCCGCGAGATCGCGCCGCTGGTCGCTGCACTGGCCCTGTCTGCCACCGTCGGCTCCGGCTTCACCGCCCAGCTCGGCGCCATGCAGATCAACGAGGAGGTCGACGCGCTGACCGTGATGGCGGTGCCGAGCGTGCCCTACTTGGTCACCACCCGGGTGATCGCCGGCTTCATCGCGATCCTGCCGCTCTACACGATCGGGCTGCTCACCTCATATGCCGGATCGCGGATGATCACGGTGCTGTTCTACGGCCAGTCCGCGGGCACCTATGACCACTACTTCCACCTGTTCCTGCCCCCGATCGACATCCTGCTGTCGTTCGTGAAGGTGATGATCTTCTCGGTGATGATCATCCTGATCCACTGCCGACTGGGCTTCACCGCCAAGGGCGGCCCGTCCGGAGTCGGGATGGCCGTCGGCACCGCCGTACGCCGCTCCATCGTCAGCGTCGCCGTCCTCGACCTGGTGCTCTCGATGGCGATGTGGGGCACTAGCACAACAGTGAGGATCGCCGGATGAAGCGCCCCTACAAGGTCGTCGACGTGTTCCTCGGGCTCGCGTCGGTCGCACTCGCCCTGGCCCTGGTCGCAGTCGCCCTGATGACCTTCAACAAGGCCTTCGACGACACCGTCGAGGTCAGCCTGGAGACGGGCGCCGTGGGCAACGCGCTGCAGAAGGGCTCCGACGTGAAGCTCAACGGCGTACCGGTCGGGCGGGTGACCGCGATCGACAACACCTCCACCGGCGCCCGCCTCACCCTGGCCCTCGACCCGGACACCGCTGAGGCGCTGCCCGTCGAGACCACCGCACGCCTGCTGCCCAAGACCCTCTTCGGTGAGCGGTACGTCGTCCTCGTGCCGCCGGCAGACGGTGCCACCTCGGCTGGCCTCGAGGCCGGTGACAGCATCAACCAGGACGGCTCGGCCGAGGCCGTCGAGCTCCAGGAGCTCTTCGACCAGCTGCTGCCGGTGCTGCAGAGCATCGAGCCGGGCAAGCTCACCGCTGCCCTGGGGGAGCTGGCTGCGATGCTGCGCGGGCAGGGGACCGCGATCGGTGACTCGATCACCCAGTGGGGCGCCTATCTGGAGAAGCTCAATCCACTGGTGCCCCAGATGACCGAGGGCATCGAGAAGCTCGCCCTGGTGGCGAACGACTTCGACGCGATGGCGCCGGACCTGCTGGAGGCCCTGGACACGATGAGCACCACGTCGGCGACCCTGGTCGAGGAGCAGGACAACTTCGGTGACGTCTTCACCAACGTCATCACCGCCGCCGACTCCACCCGTGGCTTCGTGGCGAAGAACCAGGACACGATCATCGTGCTCTCGGAGGAGTCCCGGGCCGCGCTCGAGGCAGTGCGGCCCTACGCCGGTCAGTTCCCGTGCATCTTCAAGGCGGTGCGCACGTTCATCCCGGTGATGGACCGCACCCTGGGCAAGGGCAGCGACGAGCCGGGCATCCACGTGCGTCTCAACGTGGTCGAGTCCCGCGGCAAGTACCTGGCCGGCAAGGATGCGCCGCGCTACAGCACGAACGGCAAGACCCGTTGCCCCTACGTGACCGGTCAGGCCCGACGCAGCGCCCCGGGCGCAGGGGAGCCGGCGACCATCGCACCTCCGGCCAGCAACCTGCTGGACCAGAGGCTCACCCGCACGGTGGTCAACGGACTCGGTGACGCGAACTCCCCGGCCGAGAACCAGCTGGTCGCCGAGCTGATGGCGCCGACGCTGGGGATGGCCCCGGCCGACTTCCCCGAATGGGGCAGCCTCCTGGTCGGTCCCACGCTGCGCAACACGAAGGTGGAACTGCGATGAGCAAGAAACGAGACCTTCGCTTCACTGCCACGGTCGTCAAGAGCATCGTCTTCGTCGTGGTCACCGTCCTGGCCACCACGGTGCTGGCGGGGACCATCCGCAACAGCTCCAGCGGCGCGAAGACCGAGTACCGCGCCCTGTTCAGCGACGCGACCAGCCTCAACGAGGGCGACGACGTACGCGTCTCGGGGGTGAAGGTCGGCACCGTCACCGGTGTCGAGGTCGCCAAGGATCGCCTCGCCGAGGTCACCTTCACGGTCTCGCGCGACGTCGACCTGACCGAGGGGACCAGCGCCGAGCTCCGGTTCCGCAACGTGGTGGGACAGCGCTACCTCAACATCGAGCTGCCGCAACGAGAAGGCACCACCCTCGAGCCGGGTCACACCTTCGAGCTCGCCGACACCACGCCGGCCCTCGACCTGACGGTCCTGTTCAACGGGTTCCAGCCGCTGTTCAAGTTCCTCGACCCCGAGGACGTCAACGACCTCAGTGCGCAGATCATCGCGGTCTTCCAGGGCGAGGGCGCCACGGTGGACGGGCTGCTGTCCAACACCGCCAGCCTGACCTCCGCGATCGCCGAGAAGGACCAGGTGATCGGTGAGCTGATCACCAACCTCAACACGGTCCTGACCACGATCAGCAACCCGTCCGACCAGCTCGACACCACCATCACCACGCTCCAGCAGCTGGTCAGCGGCCTCGCCGAGGAC
Organism: Nocardioides daedukensis; assembly: GCF_013408415.1. NCBI lineage: Bacteria > Bacillati > Actinomycetota > Actinomycetes > Propionibacteriales > Nocardioidaceae > Nocardioides > Nocardioides daedukensis. Next base: position 3,032,975 of record NZ_JACCAA010000001.1, read on the forward strand.
CGCAAGGTGATCGGCGGAACGCTCGAGGGGCTCGGAGACCTGACCGTCAGCGTGGCCGACCTGCTCGAGGAGGGGCGGGCGCCGCTGAAGGGCTCCATCGCCGCGCTGGGTGACCTGTCGGGGAACCTGGCCGACTCGGAGGAGGTCATCGACGACTTCCTCGCCACCCTGCCCACCAAGCTGGACCGGCTGGGCCGAGTGGCCAGCTATGGCTCGTGGCTCAACTTCTATGTCTGCTCGATCGATGGCCGGATCCCCATGCCCGAGGGCTACATGGGCGAACTCGGGGTCAAGCCGATCGCAGAAAGGTGCTTGTGATGACGCGCTATCGCACAGCGTTCGCGGAACGGAACAAGGTCGTCATCGCCCTCGTCGGGCTCGCGGCCATGGTGCTGGTCTTCCTGGCCACCTTCAACGCCAGCTCGATGCCCGGGCTGCGCGGGGACACCTACACCGCCAACTTCGCCGAAGCAGGCGGGATTCGTGCCGGCAACGAGGTACGGGTCGCCGGCGTCAAGGTCGGTGAGGTCACCGAGGTGCGCCTCGAGGGCGCGGTGGTCAAGGTCCAGTTCCGGGTCAAGGACGTCAGGATCGGCGACCAGAGCACGGCAGCCGTCAAGGTGAAGACCCTGCTCGGCCAGAAGTACCTCGCCGTCGACCCGCTAGGGCGCGATGACCTGGAAGGCGCCATCCCGATGGCGAACACGTCGGTGCCCTATGACGTCAACGCCGCGTTCTCCGACCTCTCCAGCAACGTCGACGAGATCGACACCGAGCAGCTGGAGACCAGCTTCGAGGTCCTCTCCGACACCTTCAAGGAGACGCCGGAGTCGGTGCAGGCCATCGTCACCGGGCTGACCAGCCTGTCGCGGACGATCTCGTCCCGGGACACCGAGCTGGCCGACCTCCTCGAGGAGGCAGACACGGTGACCACGACGCTGGCCGAGCGCAACGAGGAGTTCGCCAAGGTGATCACCGACGGCTCGGACCTGCTCGGCGAGCTTGAGCAACGGCGTGAGGCCGTGCACGACATGCTCACCGGGACCGCCAGCCTGGCCACCCAGCTCGAGGGCCTGGTCACCGACAACGAGAAGACGCTCAAGCCCGCGCTGGCGAAGCTGGACGTGGTCTCGCGGATCCTCACCGACAACCAGAAGAACCTCGACTCGGCGCTGAAGAAGCTCGGGCCCTACTACCGGGTGCTGACCTCTGCCACCGGCAACGGCCACTGGATCGACTCCTACATCTGCGGTCTCTTCGACGCCTCCGGCGCCCCGGTGCTGGAGAACGACGCCGAACGGAACTGCTCTCCGAAGAAGGGTGGCGGACGATGAGTCGCCGACTCCTGGCCGCACTGGCGGCCCTCCTGGTGATCGCCGCAGCCGCCTTCGCCATCAACCGGTGGATCCTCGACGAGGACCGCACCGAGGTCGTGGCGCTCTTCGACTCGACGGTCGGGCTCTACCCGGGATCCGACGTACAGATCCTCGGCGTCCCGGTCGGCACGGTCACCAAGGTGGAGCCCAAGGACGACCACGTCCGGGTCACCATGGAGCTCGACCCGGGCCAGCAGGTCGCTGCCGACACCGGCGCGGTCCTGGTTGCACCCACCCTGGTCAGCGACCGGTTCGTGCAGCTGACCAAGGCTTATGACGGTGGCGCCAAGCTGGCCTCGGGAACCGTGCTTGCCGCCGAGCGGACCGCCGTGCCGGTCGAGATCGACCAGCTCTACGAGAGCCTGCTGGACGTCAGCACCAAGCTCGGGCCCGAGGGCGCCAACAAGAACGGCGCGCTCTCCGACCTGCTCCAGGTCGCCGCCGACAACCTCGACGGGCAGGGGCGCAACCTCAACGTCATGCTCGAGGAGTTCAGCAAGGCGACCGCGACGTTGAGCGACACCGGCGGGGACTTCTTCTCGGTGGTCGAGAACCTCGACACGTTCTCCGAGATGCTGCTCGCCAACGACGGCACCGTCGCCCTGGCGAACAAGCAGTTCGCCACCGTCGCGGGCTACCTCGCCGACGATCGGGACGAGCTGGCCTCCGCGGTGACCAACCTGGCCGACGCGATGGTCATCCTCGACGACTTCATCCGTGACAACCGAGGAAACCTCAAGACCAGCGTGGACCAGCTGATCGCCCCCACCGAGGTGCTGGTCAAGCAGAAGACCTCGCTGGAGGAGTCGGTGCGACTGATCCCGCTGCTGCTGCAGAACTTCCTCAACACCTATGACGAGGGCGGCAACACCCTGGACGGGCGAGGCAACCTCAACGAGCTGACCATCTGGTCCCGTGACGGGCTCAACGCCCGCACGTCCCCCGACGCGCCGCCGGCGCTGCTGCCCGCCACAGGAGGCGAACGATGAGACGCCTGTTCAGCACCGCAGGACTCGGTGCCGGCATTCTGGCCCTGAGCAGCTGTGGACTCCTCGGTGGTGGTGTCTATGAGATGCCGCTCCCGGGTGGCGCCGACCTCGGTGACGACCCGATCTCGATCAGTGCGGACTTCGAGGACGCCCTCGACCTGGTGCCGCAGTCGACGGTGAAGGTCGACAACGTCCCGGTCGGCCGGGTCTCCAAGATCACCCTCAACGACGACGGCCACAGTGCCCACGTCGAGCTGAAGGTCAACGACGACGTCGACCTGCCCGGTGGGACCTCGGCGCGGCTGAGGCAGACCTCGCTGCTCGGCGAGAAGTACGTCGAGTTGGTCCGGCCGGTGGCATCCCCGGGAGGTCCGTCGCTGACGGACGGGGACAACCTGGGACTGGCCCAGACCTCGCAGGCCGCCGAGGTCGAGCAGGTGCTCGGTGCACTGTCCCTGGTCCTCAACGGTGGCGGCATCGCCCAGTTCCAGGAGATCTCCCGGGAGCTCCAGAACGTCTCGACCGGTCGACCCGGCGAGATCAAGGCGTTCCTGGGCCAGATGGAGGAGTTCGTCACCGGCCTGGAGAGCCGCAAGGGCTCGATCACGGCCGCGATCGACGGGCTGGCCGACCTGTCCGAGACCCTCGAGGGTGACAAGGAGAAGATCTCCACCGCGCTCACGGAGCTGAGCCCCGGGATGAAGGTCATCGTCGACCAACGTGCCCAGCTGACCGCGATGCTCTCCTCGTTGGACAAGCTCTCCACCGTCACCGTCTCGACGCTGGATGCCGCGCAGGACGACATCGTCGCGGACTTCAAGGTGCTGGCGCCGATCCTCGAGCAGCTGGCCAAGGCCGGCAGCGACCTGCCCAACTCACTGCAGATGTTGCTCACCTACCCGTTCCCGGACTCGGTGCTGGGCGCGATCAAGGGCGACTACCTCAACGTCTTCATCACCACGAACTTCCGCACGCTGCCCAATGACTGCAAGGTGAAGGGCTGCACCTGGCCCCAGCCGACGGCTGCCATCCCGGGGACCTCGATGCGGCGGGGCGCCATACCGGCTCCGACGTTGTTGCCGCCGACCAGCTCGCCGGCTCCGGGGATGATCGAGTCGTCACTCACCGTGCCGTCGCCCTCGACCTCACCCTCGAGCAAGCCGAGCGTGAAGCCGTCCGAGAAGCCCAGCGCGACGCCGTCCTCCGGCGGTGCCAGCCCCAAGCCCTCGGACAGCACCTCGACGACGGCTCCTGCCGCTCCGCAGGGCAGCGCGAGTTCCTCCCCGACGGCACCCGCACCCACCCAGAACGGACGTGATGAGCGATGATCACCGCACGCATACGCATCCAGCTGGTGCTCTTCGTGATCATCGCGCTCGGCGCGACGACCTGGCTCAGCGCCCGCTACGTCGGGCTGGACCCGTTCCGCGCCTCGTACGACGTGACCGTCGAGCTGCCCGAGGCGGGCGGTGCGTTCAAGAACGGCGAGGTGACCTATCGAGGGGTGCCCGTGGGCCGGGTCAAGGACCTGCGCGCGACCTCGGCGGGCACCGAGCTGGTGATCCGGATCGACTCGGACGCACCCGCCATCCCGGCCGACGTCACCGCGCGAGTGGCGAACAGGTCGGCGATCGGTGAGCAATACCTCGACCTGCGCAGCGAGTCCGGCGGCGACGAGGCAACCCTCGCGGACGGCGACCGGATCGTCGGCGACGCCGACTCCCTGCCCCCGCCGATCGACGAGCTGCTGCGCTCCGGCTACGACTTCGTCGAGTCGGTTCCCAAGGACGCCCTGTCCACGGTGATCGACGAGACCTACGAGCTCTCCAGAGGTGCATCGGGGCACATCCCCAGGCTGGTGGAGACCTCGAGCGAGTTCGCCGAGATCGCGGATCGCAACTTCCTGGTCACCAAGTCCCTGATCGAGTCCTCGACCCAGGTGCTCGAGACCCAGCACGAGGCGGCCGCGAGCATGCGGGCCTACAGCTCGGACCTGAAGACGCTGGCCACGACGCTTGCCGAGACCGACCAGCCGCTGCGGAGCCTGATCAAGCACACCCCGGCAGCTGCGCGTGAGGTCAGCACGTTGATGCACGACGTGGGTGGGCCGCTCGGTGAGCTGATGGCCAACCTGGTCACCACCGCGCAGATCTTCGGGATCAACTCCGACGGTGTCGAGGATGCCCTGATCCGGCTGCCCGATGCGATCTCCGCGGGTTATGCGGTGACCAACTCCCAGGGCCTGAACCTGGGTCTGGTGCAGACCTACTTCGACCCGTTGCCGTGCACCTCCGGCTATGGGGGGACCGAGGTCCGCCAGGGCCTCAAGTCCAATCCGGGCAAGCCGTTCAACACCCAGGCGGGCTGCACGCTCGACCCGTCCAGCGGCGCCAACGTGCGCGGACCGCGCAGCGTGCGCGTGGCCAGCGAGCTCTCCGACCTGCTCGGAGGAGACCAGTGAGGCTTGAGATGACGAGATCAACTCGCACAGATGACAGGATCGGCGCCATGGAAACGGACGCCGATGACGAGACTTCCTCCCATCCCCTCCCCTTGGTGGAGGAAGAGGTCGAGCCGGCGACGCCGACGGGTGGTCGCCGGCTCGGCACCCACGAGTGGATCGCCCTGGCGATCGGCGTGCTGGCGATGTGTGCCGGGCTCTTCGCCCTCCTCGCCGCCGATGACGACACCGCGAACCCCCTGGACGCTGCTCGCGACTCGGCGCTGATCGCGGCGCACCGTCACATCACGACGATGAACACGATGGACTATCGCCAGGTCGACGACGGGCTGGCCGCGTGGGAGGAAGCCACCACCGGTCTGCTCCACGACCAGACGGTCGCGATCTCCGAGGCCGAGCGCGAGGGCCTGGCCGACGCGAAGAAGATCACCGCCGGGAAGGTCGTGGACGCCGCCGTCCTCGACGTCACCGAGGACACCGCATCGGTGATCGCAGCGGTAGAGATCACCGTGCAGGACGACCTGGACAAGGGCTCGGAGCCGAGCCTGAAGCGCAACCGGTTCGCCGCGGACCTGGTCCGCGTCGACGGTGAGTGGAAGCTGGAGAACCTGCAGCAGGTGGCGGTGAAGCTGTCATGACGATCCTTCGCAAGCACGGCATCCTGCTGCTCGCAGCCGCGATGGTCCTGATCGGCCTCGGCGCCTTCGTGCTCAGCCGGGGCGAGCAGACCTCACCGTCGGAGAACCTCGCCGTCGTGGACAAGGACCTGACCTCACAGGTGCAGACCTCGGTCGCGGCGACCCTGGTGGGTGTGCTCAGCTATGACTTCGCCGACCCGGGCCGCTCCGAGCAGGTCGCCGACGACAAGCTCGCGGGTGAGGCGCGCAAGGAGTACGACACCCTCGTCGCCTCGCTGCGCGAGAAGGCAGCCGGGCAGGAGCTGGTGCTCTCGGCACAGGTCACCGCGTCCGCGGTCAAGGAGCTGAGCTCGTCCAAGGCGAAGCTGCTGGTCTTCCTCGACCAGACCAGCAAGCGTGCTGCCGACGACGAGGCGAGTGTCTCCGCGGCACAGCTGTCGATCACTGCCGAGCTCGTTCGAGGCGACTGGGTGGTCACCGGCCTGGCACCCCTGTGAGGTGTGCCCGCTGCTGAACGGCCGGAGCGCTGGCCGTGACGGTGCCGGGGCTGCAGCAGCGCGCGTCCTAGAGTGGCTCGGGTGAGGGTGCACGGACTGTTGCTCGCCGCCGGTGCAGGGCGCCGGATGGGGACCCCGAAGGCGCTGGTCGACGACTGGCTCCTGCGCAGCATCGGCGTGCTCGAGGACGGTGGCTGCGACCAGGTCACCGTGGTCCTCGGGGCCGCCGCCGACCGGGCGCGTGAGCTCCTCGACGGCACCGATGTCGCCATCGTCGAGGCAGCCGACTGGGCCCAGGGCATGGGCGCCTCGCTGCGTACGGGACTGGCGGCGCTGGCCGGCGGAGACGCTGCGCTGGTCAGCCTGGTCGACCTTCCGGACGTCGGCCCCGAGGTGGTACGCCGGGTGCTCGCCGCCCCGTTCACGCGCACCACCTTGCGCCGAGCGGCGTACGACGCTGTCCCCGGCCATCCCGTCCTGCTCGGCCGCGGGCACTGGGACGGAGTGATCGACGCAGCCCGCGGGGACCGCGGCGCGCGCGACTACCTGTCCGCGCACGAGGTCGAGCTGATCGAGTGTGCGGACCTGGCGACCGGCCGGGACGTGGACTCCCGCTGAGGACGCCGCAGACCGAGCGGACCGGACGGGGGTCGGCCCACTCGGTGTGCAGTGTCCTCAGTTGGGGACCGTCGACACTGGGCCGTCGACACTGGCCTGACAATCCGGGCCTCGGCCCAACCGCGGACCAACGTCGTGCTGGGTAGGGTCGCCGACATGGCCGCCTTGAACAGTCCGGACGACGTGGGTCGCATCGAGGAGCTGCTCGCCGGCACGGGCTACGTCTGCGACGAGTCCCTGGCCACCGTCGTCTTCCTGGCCCTGCGGATGCAGCGCCCCGTGCTGCTCGAGGGAGAGCCCGGCACCGGGAAGACCGCGCTCGCCGAGGCGATCGCCGAGTCGCTCGACCTGCCCCTGATCCGGCTGCAGTGCTATGAGGGCATCGACTCGACTCAGGCCCTCTATGACTGGGACTTCCCGCGCCAGATCCTGCACCTGCGTGCGCTCGAGGCCACCGGCAACACCGACGCCGCCGAAGCCGAGCGGGGCCTGTTCGACGAGCGTTTCCTGCTGGCACGCCCGGTCCTGGCCGCGCTGCGACAGAGCCCCGCGGTGCTGCTGGTCGACGAGGTCGACCGCGCCGACGACGAGTTCGAGGCGTTCCTGCTCGAGGTGCTCTCCACCTATCAGGTGACGATCCCGGAGATCGGCACCGTGAAGGCCACCACCCCGCCGATCGTGGTGCTCACCTCCAACCGGACGCGTGAGCTCCACGACGCGCTCAAGCGCCGCTGCCTCTACCACTGGATCGACCACCCCGGCCTGGAGCGCGAGGTCGAGATCCTGCGCTCGAGGGCCCCGGAGGTCAGCGCCGACCTGGCCCGCCAGATCACCACCGTCGTGCAGCAGCTCCGCGCCCGCGACGACCTGCTCAAGGTGCCGGGTGTGGCCGAGACCCTGGACTGGGCGAGAGCCCTGCACGCACTCGGGACCACCGAGCTCGACCTCGAGACCGCGTCGCGCACCTTGGGCGCCCTGGTGAAATATCGCGAGGACGGCGAGCGGGTCCGCCATGCCCTCGACCGGATGCTGGCGGGGTAGCAGCCCGTGACGTCGAGCGCCGGAGCACCGCACAGCGCCGAGGAGATCCTGCTCGGGTTCGCCCGGGCGCTGCGCGCGGCCGGAGTGGGCGTCACCCAGGACCGGGCCCGGGAGTTCGCCGCCGCCGCGGCCCTGGTCGGGATCGGCGATCCGCGCGCCACCTACTGGGCGGGACAGGCCACCCTCTGCTCGGGCCCCGACGACCTGGAGCGCTATGACCAGGTATTCCATGCCTGGTTCACCGAGCGCGGCTCACTGCCGTCGCCCGCACCGGCCACGGCCGTGCGGCCGTTCGACACCGGCCTGATGGAGGACGACGCCGGCGGCAGCGCCAGCGAGGAGGGTGATCCAGTGCGCGCCGCGGCCAGCGCCGCCGAAGTCCTGCGGCACCGCGACCTGGCCACCCTGACCGCCTCGGAACGCGCACTGCTGGCGGCTCTCTTCGGTGCCCTGCGCCCGCGCCTGCCGCAACGTCGTACCCCCCGGCAGCGGCCGTGGCACCGCGGAAGGGTGGACGCCGCGCGGACGTTGCGCAACAGCCTGCGCCGGATGGGGGAGCCCGCCGACCTCGCCTGGCGCCGTCGGGGGCGCCGGCATCGCCGCGTCGTACTGCTCATCGACGTCTCCGGCTCGATGAGCGGGTACGCCGACCCGTTGCTGCGCCTTGCCCACCGATTCGTGCTCGCTGCAGCCGCGGCCGGCGCCCGCCGTGAGGTCGAGGTGTTCACCATCGGCACCCGGCTGACCCACCTGAGGAGTGCGCTGGCGCAGCGCGACCCCGAGCGGGCCCTGCTCGCCGCAGGTCGAGCCGTGCCCGACTGGTCCGGTGGCACCCGACTGGGTGAGGTGCTGCAGGTCTTCCTCGATCGGTGGGGAGCACGTGGGCTGGTCCGCGGTGCTGTGGCAGTGGTCTTCAGTGACGGCTGGGAACGTGGGGACGCCGCCCTGCTGGGGGAGCAGATGGCGCGCCTGCACCGACTCGCGCACCGGGTGGTCTGGGTGAACCCGCACCGTGGCAAGGAGGGCTACCTGCCCCTCCAGCAGGGCGTGGTCGCTGCCCTGCCCCACATCGATGAGTTCCTGGCCGGTCATTCACTGGCGACCTACGCTGAACTCGTGGAGGTGATCGCGGATGCGTGAGGTGCTGCCCGAGCTGCTCGCCTGGTGGCGGGCCGGGGAGAGCGTCGGGATGGGCACGGTCATCGCGACCTTCCGCTCCGCCCCGCGACCGCCCGGAGCCTCGATGCTGGTCGGTCCCGACGGTACGGCGGTCGGGTCCGTCTCCGGAGGCTGCGTGGAGGGTGCGGTCTATGAGCTCGCCCAGGAGGTGGTGGAACGCCGGGAGCCCGTGCTGCAGCGCTATGGCATCTCCGACGACGACGCCTTCGCGGTCGGCCTGACCTGTGGCGGCATCCTGGACGTCTATGTCGAGACGGTGAACCGGGAGACCTGGCCGGAGCTGGAGGCCATCGCGGCCGACCTCGACGCGGGTCACCCGGTGGCCGTGGCGACGGTCGCCGAGCACCCCGACCCGGCTTGGGTGGGACGCCGGATGGTCGTCCGTGCGCCGGCGGGGACGGATCTCGGTTCGGATGCCGTGCCCGATGCCGGATCTGATGTCGGGGTCACTGCTGGGCCCACCGCCGGGCAGGCATGCCAGGTCGAGGGCTCACTGGGCAGCGCGCGCGCCGACGCCGCGGTCCGCGACGACGCGCTCGGCCTGCTCGCCCTGGGGCACAGCGAGGCATTGACCTACGGACCCGACGGCGAACGGCGCGGGGAGGGGATGCGGGTCTTCGTCTGGGCCTTCGCCCCCAAGCCCCGGATGCTGGTCTTCGGCGCCATCGACTTCGCCGCGGCAGTGGCCCGGGTCGGGAGCTTCCTCGGCTACCACGTCACCGTGTGCGACGCCCGGCCCGTCTTCGCCACCAACACTCGCTTCCCGCACGCCGACGAGGTGGTGGTCGACTGGCCGCACCGCTACCTCGCCGCCGAGCAGGAGGCCGGGCGGATCGACCCTCGGACCGTGCTCTGCGTGCTCACCCACGACCCGAAGTTCGACGTACCCCTGCTCGAGGTCGCGCTGCGCATCGACGACGTGGCCTACATCGGGGCGATGGGCTCACGACGTACCCACGACGACCGGCTCGACCGACTGCGCGAGGCCGGGCTCACCGAGGCCGAGCTCGCCCGGTTGTCGAGCCCGATCGGCCTCGACCTCGGGGCGCGCACTCCGGAGGAGACCGCGATCAGCGTGGCTGCCGAGATCATCGCCCGCCGGTGGGGCGGTTCGGGCGAGCCGCTGGCGGCGACCGAGGGGCGCATCCACGGGGAGTGACGGGCGCCACACCGCGGTGTATCTTCGTGGCGTATCGGGCCCGCAGCCCGCCAGGGCGCCGGGCGTGCAGGACAGGAGCCTGATGGTGCGCAGCAAGCTGGAGGCACGTCGACTGCAGACGATGCGCGCGTGGACCAGCTTCGTCGAGCAGGGCGACCGTGCGGCACCGCAGGTGCGTCCCGAGATCCTGACCAGCTGGACCCGCTCCGAGGCGACGGTGCGTCCCGATGTTCCCCAAGCGCCGTTGGCCGACGAGGGCGAGACTCGATCGATCTGGTGTGACTCACCGCTGCAGGTCGCGGTCGAGCGGGTCGAGGACGACCTACGTCGTACTGCCGAGGACGGGGACCTCGTGCTCGCGGTGACCGACTCCGAGACCCGGGTGTTGTGGACCTGCGGCGGTCGGGTGATGCGCAGCAAGGCCGAATCGGTGAACTTCGTGCCCGGCGGCCGCTGGGACGACCAGTCGGTCGGGACCAACGCGCTCGACCTGGCCAACCGCCTCGGTCGGCCGGCGATGGTCTTCAGTGCCGAGCACTACGCCCCGATCGTGCACAACTGGGTGTGCTGGGCCGCTCCTGTCTTCGACCCGCACAGCGGGCGCAAGCTCGGGGTGATCGACCTGTCCACGACCTGGGACCGCAGCCACCCGATCGGGCTGGCCACCGCACGGGTGATGGCCCGCTTGATCGAGTCGGCGATGCCTCGATCGGCCCACCACCCCTCCGCGATCGAGGAGACCAGCGACCCGGGACTGGTGCTGACCCTGCTCGGCACCGCCGAGGTGCGCCTGGACGGGCAGCGGCTCCTGCTGAACCGGCGCCAGACCGAGATCCTCTCCTTGCTGGCGTTGCACCCTGCCGGGCTCTCGCTCGACCAGCTGCATGCGCTGCTCTACGGCGACCAGGCAATCACCTTCTCCACCCTCAAGGCGGAGGTCTCCCACCTGCGAGCTGCACTGGGGGGCCAGCTCGGCTCGCGGCCCTACCGATTGTTGATGCCGGTCGCGACCGACGTCGAGCACGTGCTGGCAATGGTGCGCGCCGGTCAGGTGGCGGCGGCCGTCGACGGCTATGGGGGCGACCTCCTGCCGGGCACCAACTCGCCGGCGCTGACCGAGTTGGCCGACTACGTCGCGGTGGCGGTGCGCGAGGCGCTGCTCGTCGATCCCCAGCCCGACGCGGTCCTGCGCTACCACGAGCTGGTGCCGCACGACGTGGCCGTGCTGGAGCGCGCGGTGGCCGCACTCGCCACCGCTCCGGCGCACTCAGCCCTGCCGCTGCTCAAGGGGAAGCTGGCCGCCGCGCGCAACTCCCGCTGAGCGCCGCAGTGCCCCCGGTGTGTCTCCGCAGTGTCCCCGCACTGCCCCCGGTGTGTCCCCTGTGTGTCCCTGCGCGCAGGGCCAACCTTTGCCCAACCAGCGGCTCCTAGTGTGAGCTGGGTCACCCCCTCCGCAGAGCGTTCCAGGGAGATCACATGACCAAGATCCAGATGACCGTCGACGGGGCCACGGTGTCCGACGACGTCGAACCCCGCATGCTGCTGGTGCACTACCTCCGGGAGAAGGTCGGCAAGACCGGCACCGTGATCGGCTGCGACACCAGCAACTGCGGCGCCTGCACGGTGCACCTCGACGGCCGGAGCGTGAAGTCGTGCAACGTGCTGGCCGTCCAGGCCGACGGACACGAGGTGACCACCGTCGAGGGGCTCGCCAAGGATGGTGAGCTGCACCCGATGCAGGCCGCGTTCCACGAGTGCCATGCACTGCAGTGCGGGTTCTGCACCCCCGGCATGATCATGCAGTCCATCGACCTGCTCAACGACAACCCCAAGCCGTCCGAGGACGAGATCCGGTTGGGGCTCGAGGGCAACCTGTGCCGCTGCACCGGCTACCACAACATCGTGCGCGCCGTGCAGACGGCGTCGGGCCAGGAGGTCGGGTCATGACCGTCACCGAGCAGCCGGCAGCGGAGATCGGCAAGGATCGGCGCCGCAAGGAGGACCAGCGGCTGATCACCGGCCGCACCCGCTGGACCGACAACCTGACCCTGCCCGGGATGTTGCACATGAGCATGGTGCGCAGCCCGTTCGCGCACGCCAGGATCACCTCGATCGACACCACCGAGGCGAAGGCCGCGCCCAACGTGGTCGCCGTGATCACCGGCAAGGACATCGCCGAGGAACAGGGCAGCCTGCCGAACGCGTGGCCGATCACCCCCGACCAGGTCACCCCTGCGCACCCGCCGGTCGCGATCGACCGGGCCACCTTCGCCGGCGAGATCGTCGCTGTCGTGGTGGCACGCAGTGCGGCCGCTGCCCGCGACGCGGCCGAGCTGGTCGACGTCGACTACGAGGAGCTCCCGGCAGCACTCGACCTCAAGGAGTCGGCCGAGGACACAGTGCTGGCACACCCCGACCTGGGCACGAACAAGTCGGCGCTGTGGGTCTTCGACTCCGCCGACGCGGGCACCGGCGGCAACGTCGAGGAGGCGATCGCCAAGGCCCGCCAGGACGGCATCGTCATCGAGCGCGAATATCGCCAGCAACGGTTGATCCCCGCCTTCATGGAGCCCCGTTCCGTGGTGGTGGACCCGACCGGTGAGCAGATCACGATGTGGTCGGCCACCCAGGTCCCGCACATCCTGCGGTTCCTGCTCGCCGCGGTCCTGGGCGTCTCGGAGTCCAAGGTGCGCGTGATCGCCCCGGATGTCGGAGGTGGGTTCGGCGGCAAGCTGCAGACCACTCCCGAGGAGTTCATCGCGATGGTGATGGCTCGGCGCCTGGGCAAGCCGGTGAAGTTCACCGAGACCCGCTCGGAGTCGATGATGGCGGCCCACCACGGGCGCGACCAGTGGCAGCGGCTGACCCTCTCGGCCGAGAAGGACGGCACGGTCACCGGGTTCAAGGTCGACCTGCTCGCCGACCTCGGCTCGCACGTGGCGCTGATCGGCGGCGGCGTACCGGTGCTGGGCGCGTTCATGTACAACGCGATCTACAAGTTCCCCAGCTATCGCTTCCAGGTCCAGACGGTGCTCACCAACAAGGCCTGGACGGATGCCTATCGCGGTGCCGGACGTCCGGAGGCGACGTTCGCCATCGAGCGGATGATGACCGAGCTGGCCGTCGAGCTCGGCGTCGACCCCCTCGAGATCCGGGAGAAGAACTGGATCAAGCACGAGGAGTTCCCGTTCACCTCGGTGGCCGGGCTCGAATATGACTCCGGCAACTACGAGGCGGCCACCGCGCTGGCCAAGGAGCACTTCGGCTATGACGAGCTGCGTGCGGAGCAGGCGCGGCGCCGCGAGGCCAAGGACCCGGTCCAGCTGGGCATCGGGGTCTCGACGTTCACCGAGATGTGCGGATTGGCGCCCTCGCGGGTGCTCGGCTCGCTCGACTACGGCGCCGGCGGCTGGGAGCACGCGAGCGTACGGATGCTGCCCACCGGCAAGGTGGAGGTGCTCACCGGCGCCTCGGCGCACGGTCAGGGGCACGAAACCGCGTTCAGCCAGATCGTCGCCGACCGGCTCGGAGTGCCGTTCGAGGACGTCGAGGTGCTGCACGGCGACACCCAGGTGACGCCGAAGGGCCTGGACACCTATGGCTCCAGGTCGCTGGTGGTCGGCGGTGAGGCACTGGTCCGGGCCGCGGACAAGGTGGTCGAGAAGGCGAAGCCGATCGCGGCCCACCTGCTCGAGGCGTCTGCGGACGACCTCGACTTCGCGGGCGGACGGTTCACCGTGCGTGGCACCGACCAGGGGATGGGGATCGGCGAGATCGCCCTGGCGACCTTCGCGGCCCACAACCTGCCCGATGGTGTCGAGCCGTCGCTGGACAGCGATGCCACCTTCGACCCGGTGAACTTCAACTATCCCCACGGCACTCACCTGTGTGCGGTGGAGATCGACACCGAGACCGGTGCGGTGAAGATGCGCAAGTACACCTGCGTCGACGACATCGGCAACGTGATCAACCCGCTGATCGTCGCCGGTCAGGTGCACGGCGGGCTGGTCCAGGGAATCGCCCAAGCGCTCTGGGAGGAGGCGGTCTACGACGAGTCCGGCACCTTGGTCTCGGCGTCCTTCGTGGACTACCTGGTCCCCACCGCGGCGGACACGATCAGCTTCGACGTGGACCACACCACCACGCCGGCCACCACGAACACGCTCGGCACCAAGGGCGTGGGCGAGGCCGGCACCATCGCCTCGACCCCGGCCGTGGTCAACGCCGTGGTCGACGCCATTCGCCACTTCGGCATCAACGACATCCAGATGCCGTGCACTCCCGAACGCGTCTGGCGCGCGATCCACGACTCCGGTGGGGGTGGTGGCGAACCGACCACGGAGGCGGCCGCGCCGCACTTCGATCCCGCGTCCGGGAACCAGGGCACCGCTGACCGCACGGACGGAGCAGACTCATGATCCCGGCCCAGTTCGACTACCTGGCCCCGGCCACCCTGGAGGAGGCCCTGGCGGCGCTCGCCGAGCACGGTGACGAGGCCAAGATCATCGCCGGCGGCCAGAGCCTGCTGCCGGTGCTGCGGATGCGGCTCAACGCGCCGGAGTGGGTGATCGACCTCGGTCGCATCGAGAGCCTGCGCGGCGTGCGCGACGAGGGCGACTCCCTGGTCGTCGGCGCGATGACCACGCATGCCGACGTACGCACGGATCCGCTGATCGCCGAGCACGCGAACCTCATCCAGCGGGCGGTCGAGCACCTCGCCGACGCCCAGATCCGACACCGCGGCACGTTCGGCGGTGCGTTGGCCCACGCCGACCCGGCCGGCGACCTGGGGGCGCCGGCACTCGCGTTGCAGGCCGAGTTCGTGATCACCGGGGCCGGCGGGGAGCGTACGGTCGCTGCGGCCGACTTCTTCGAGGACTTCATGACCACCGCGATCGGTGACGACGAGATCCTCACCGCGGTCCGGATCCCGAAGCACACCGGCTGGGGTGCGCACTACGAGAAGTTCGTCCGGGTGGTCCACCAGTGGCCCATCGTTGCCGTGGCCGCGACGGTGCGCACCGAGGGCGACACGATCGCCGAGGCGCGCATCGGGCTGACCAACATGGGGTCGGTGCCGCTGCGGGCGCAGGGGGTGGAGTCGGCGCTGGCAGGTCAGCCGGCGACCGAGGACGCCGTACGCCGTGCCGTTGCGGGCGTCGCGGAGGGCACCAACCCGCCCTCGGACCTCAACGGGGACGCCGACTATCGCCGGCACCTCGCCGTCGTGCTCACCCGTCGCGCGGTGCTCGCCGCGATCGGAGGCTGAGCCGTGGACCTGACCCACGAGTTCACCGTGCCGGCCTCGATCGACGAGACCTGGCTGGCCTTCAACGACCTCGAGTCGGTGGCCGGGTGCTTCCCGGGGGCGACGGTCACCTCGATCGAGGGCGACACCTTCACAGGCAGCTGCAAGGTGAAGCTGGGGCCGATCGCCCTGGTCTACAACGGCACCGGCAGCTTCACCGAGAAGGACGAAGCCGCCCACGTCATGAAGATCACCGCGAAGGGCAAGGACAAGCGTGGCAACGGGACAGCCGGGGCCGACGTCGTTGCCACGATGGTCGCCGTCAGTGATGCGGAGACCCGGGTGACGGTGGTGACCGACCTCAACATCACCGGCAAGCCCGCCCAGTTCGGGCGCGGCGTGATCCAGGACATCAGCGACAAGCTGCTCGGTCAGTTCGTCGAGTGCCTGAAGACGAAGGTCGGCGGTGCTGGCGAGGCGGATGTCGATGCCGGGCCGGCATCGGTGCCCACCGGTGCGCCTGCGTCGGTCGCGCCGGGAGGTGATCCGGACTCCGGTCCTTCGTCGGCCTCCGGGCCGGGACCGGTGCCGTCCGCGGCTGCCCCGGGCTCGTCAGCCGCTGGCTCGTCCACCTCGCCACCGGCCGCCTCGGGCTCGTCGGGTGCTGGCTCGTCCGCCCCGCCCGCCCCCGATCAGGCGCTCGACCTGGGGGCGACCGTGCTCCCGATCCTGCTCAAGTCCTACGGCAAGCAGATCGCCGCGGGCCTGGGCGTGCTGGCCGTGGTGGTCTGGATCCGCAGGCGTCGCCGTTGCTGTCGCTGCTGTCGCGACTGACTTCGCAACCAGGCCTGTCGCTCAGAAGACGTTGCGCGGCCGGAACTGCACCGAGATCCGGGGACCGGCGTGCGCGGTCTTCGGCACGGCGTGCTCCCAGGTGCGCTGGCACGATCCGCCCATCACCAGCAGGTCGCCGTGGCCCATCGTGAACGAGACCGACGTCCCGCCGCCGCGCGGGCGCAGCTGGAGCCGTCGCGGATCGCCGAAGGAGACGATCGCGACCATGGTGTCCTGGTGCCGTCCGCGACCCAGGTCGTCACCGTGCCAGGCCACCGAGTCACGGCCATCGCGGTAGTAGCAGCATCCAGCTGACACGAACGGTTCGCCCAGCTCGTCGGCGTAGTGGTCCGAGAGCGCGTCGCGCGCGTCGTCGAGCAGGGCGTGGGGGAGCGGGTCGCCGGGCATGTAGGTGTGCACGAGTCGCGGGACGTCGACCACCTTGTCCCACATCTGGCGTTGCTCGGCGCGCCATGGCACGTCGTCGACCAGGGCGGCGAAGACGTCGTCGGCACCGCTCACCCAGTTCGGCCGGATGTCGATCCACGCGCCGGCGGACAGCGGCGTACGCCGGGTGCTCGCCAGGCCGGTCAGCGCCGGCGTCGTGGTCTGTGCGGCATCGAAGAGGCTTGCCTGGAACTGCACGCTCATGTGCGACAGCCTAGCAGTTGATCGAACACGCGTTCGATCAATATTGCCGGTGTCGGGGTTCACCCTGAGTCGCCCCGGAACCGGTGGCAAAGCACTTGCCCCGCACCGGTCCGGATCGCCTAGGTTTGTCGCCATGACAACTCGCGCATCGACCGGGACGGCCGCGCCGGCAGCCCGGGTGCAGAACCTGGTCAAGACCTACGGCGTGGGGCAGGCCGAGGTCCGGGCCCTCGACGACGTCACCCTCGACATCCACGCCGGCGAGTTCACCGCCGTGATGGGCCCCAGCGGGTCCGGAAAGTCCACCCTGATGCACTGCTGCGCAGCCCTCGACCGCGCCGACAGTGGGTCGGTCCAGATCGGCGAGCACCAGCTGTCCGGGATGAACGACAAGGCGCTGACCCGGCTGCGCCGCGACGAGATCGGCTTCGTCTTCCAGTCCTTCAACCTGGTCCCCACGCTGACCGCGGAGGAGAACATCACCCTGCCGATCTCGATCGCGGGGAAGAAGCCGGACCGCGCGTGGTTCGACCAGGTGATCGCCACCGTCGACCTCGGCTCGCGACTGGCGCACAAGCCCAACGAGCTCTCCGGAGGCCAGCAGCAGCGCGTCGCCGTCGCCCGCGCCCTGGTCAGCCGCCCGAGCATCGTGTTCGCCGACGAGCCGACCGGCAACCTCGACTCCCGCTCGGGTGCCGAGGTGCTGCAACTGCTCCGCAGCAGCGTCGACGAGCACGGACAGACCATCGTCATGGTCACCCACGACCCGGTCGCCGCCGCCTGGACCGACCGCGTCGTCTTCCTCGCCGACGGCAAGATCGTCGACGAGCTGCGCAACCCCGACCGCGACCAGATCCTGGCCAAGATGCAGGAGCTCGCGAACGAGGCACCTGTGCCCACAGGGCCGGCATCCTCCGATGCCGCCGCCCCGCGGTCAGCGCGAGGCTGAGCGCCATGTGGAAGGTGACCTGGCGCAACCTGCTTGCCCGCAAGGTCCGGCTCGCGCTCTCCGGCTTCGCGATCGTCCTAGGCGTCGCGTTCGTGGCCGGGACGCTGATCTTCACCGACGCCATGGGCGGCACGTTCGACGACATCATCGAGGGCTCCACCGCGGACGTCGAGATCGCCTACGACGGGGCAGGGGACTTCGACTCCGCCCAGGACAACCGCACGATCCCGGCCTCCGTGGTCGCCGAGCTGGAGCAGCTCGAGGGCGTCGAGTCGGTGCACCCGATGATCTCGCTCCAGTCGGTCTTCGTGCTCGACACGAAGGGCAAGGTGATCGGTGGCAACGGCCCGCCCGGACTCGCCTTCAACCCCACCTCGGCCCGGTCGATGACCGGCAAGCCGATCCTCACCGTCGACCGGGGCCGGATGCCCGACGGACCGAAGCAGGTGGCGCTCGACGTCGACACCGCCGACAAGGCCGGCTACGAGATCGGTGACACCGTCACCCTGGTCACCGGCGCCACGCCCCCCAAGGTCGAGGCCGAGCTCGTGGGTCTGGTGGAGTTCGGCGCCGGCGGCACCAACGGCGCCACGCTCTCTCTGCTCGAGGCGACGTACATGCAGGACCTCTTCCTCGACGGCAAGGACGCCTACAACGCGATCTCGCTCAACGCCGAGGACGGGGTGAGCCAGCGCGAGCTGGCCGACCGGGCCCAGGCGGTGCTGCCCGAGGGCGTCAAGGCGTGGACCGGCGACGAGTACGTCGAGAAGAACAAGGCCAGCCTGGACGAGATCATGGGCTTCCTGACCACCTTCCTGCTGGTCTTCGCCGGGGTCTCCCTGGTCGTCGGGATCTTCCTGATCATCAACACCTTCTCGATCCTGATCGCGCAGCGCAGCCGTGAGCTCGCGCTGCTGAGGGCACTGGGCGCATCCCGCAAGCAGGTCAACCGCTCGGTGATCGCCGAGGCGCTCGCGGTCGGGGTGGTCGGCTCCACCTTCGGCCTGGGACTGGGCTATCTCCTCGCGATGGGGCTGCGCGAGCTCTTCGCGACGTTCGGGCTCGACCTCGGCTCGGCGGTCTTCTCGATCTCGCCGTCCACGATCTTCTGGGCCTACGCCGTGGGCCTGGTCGTCACCGCCGTCGCCGCGGTGACCCCGGCGATCCGGGCCTCGCGGATCCCGCCGATGGCCGCGTTGCGTGACGACGTGGCGATGCCGGAGTCGACCCTGCGCCGGCGCCTGGTGGTCGGCACCGTGCTGGTGCTGGCCGGCGCCGCCTCGATGGTCTTCGGGTTCATGGGCGAGGGCAGCCTCGGCCTCTCCCTGATCGGTCTCGGTGCACTGCTGGTCCTGGTCGGTGTCTCCCTGATGAGCGCGATCCTCGGGCGGCCGCTGCTCAACCTGTTCGGCGTCATCTATCGCCGGCTCTTCGGCACAGTGGGCAACCTCGCCGCACAGAACACGCTGCGCAACCCACGACGTACGGCGGCCACCGCCAGCGCGCTGATGATCGGGCTGGCCCTGATGTCGATGATGTCGATCTTCGGTGCGTCGGCCTCGGCCAGCACCGACGAGGCCATCAAGGAGACGCTGACCTCCCAGTTCGTGATCTCGAACGTCGTCGGCCAGCCGTTCTCGCCCGACATCGCCGCCCAGGTGCGCAAGGTCGACGGCGTCGAGGGCGTCACCTCGATGCGCACCGGTTATCCGGAGATCGGCAACGGGTCGGCGTTCGTGCTCGGGATCGATCCCAAGGACATGGCCAGCGCCTTCAACCTCGAGGTCATCGACGGGTCGGTCTCCGACCTGGGGCCCGGCAAGGTGGCCGTCAGCGAGAACCAGGCAGAGAAGTACGGCTATCGGGTCGGCAAGAGCTTCCCGATGACCTTCCAGGCCGGCGCCCAGGAGCTGGAGGTGGCGGTGATCTTCGCGGCCGGGGGAGTCCCGGGTGACTTCATCGTCTCCCCGGACACCCTGGAGAAGGGCGGCCAGGTCCCGCTTGACGCGATGGTCTTCGTGAACCTCGCCGACAATGCCGACAACGACGCGGTCCGCAAGGACATCGAGGCGATCACCGACGAGCTGCCCACGGTCACCGTGAAGGACCCGGAAGGTTTCGCCGAGGAGCAGAAGGCGCAGATCAACCAGTTCCTCTACATGATCTATGGTCTGCTCGGCCTCTCGGTGGTGATTGCCATCCTGGGCGTGGTCAACACGCTCAGCCTCTCCGTCATCGAGCGGACCCGCGAGGTCGGGCTGCTCCGGGCGGTCGGTCTCGGGCGACGCCAGCTGCGCACGATGATCCGGCTCGAATCGGTCGTCGTTGCCGTGTTCGGCGCGGTGCTCGGGCTGGTGATGGGTGTGATCTTCGGGTCCACCCTGGTCAAGGCGCTGACCGACCAGGGCCTCACCGAGCTGTCGATCCCGTGGGGACTGCTCGCCGGGTTCGTGATCGGCTCGGCCGTGCTCGGTGTGCTGGCCGCGGTCTTCCCGGCCCGGCGTGCGGCCCGATTGGACGTGCTGACGGCGATCGCGACCGAGTAGTCACCGCGGGCGGATTCGCAGAACCGCGGACCGCCGGCCCTCGAGATCCCTACACTTTTCCCGTGACAGGATCCGTGGGGGATCGGCGTACAACGACGCTGAAGCACGTAGTCGTGCGCGACTACTTGCGCGAGTTCATCGCCGATCGTCCGATCGGTGCGCCCGCGCCGTCCGAGCGTCACCTGGTGTCCCGCTTCGGGGTGGCCCGAATGACGGTCCGCCAAGCGATCGAGTCGCTGGTCGCCGAGGGCCTGCTGGTGCGGGTGCGCGGCAAGGGAACGTTCGTGGCCGAGCCCCGGGCGCACGTGGGGCAGCTGCGCGGCTTCACCGATGAGATGGGAGCACGCGGCCTCGAGCCCGGTTCGCGCACGCTCGTGGCACGCCGCGAGAAGGCGGGCCCGGGCGTGGCCCGCGCGCTCGGGCTGACCGAGGGCGACGCGGTCCTGCGCTGGCGCAGGGTCCGCACCGCGGACGGCGTACCGATCGCGGTCGAGAACACCTGGCTCAGTGAGGTCCTGGTGCCCGGCTTCCTGGAGACGGGGCTGCCGGAGAGCCTGTACGACGCACTCGCGCAACGTGGTCTGCGACCGACCTGGGCCGAGGACGCGATCAGCGCCGAGCTCTTCGGTGCCGAGGACGCCGCCGTCCTCGACGTACCGGTCGGGTCGGCGGCGCTGCGGGTGAGTCGTCGCGCGGTCAGGGACGACAAGACCCTCGGCGTCTCGCGCACCCTGTATCGCTCGGACCGCTACACGCTCTGGGCGCAGTTCGAGGATCGCTGATCGATCGCGGCTCGTGTTGAGCGGATGCTGGCTTGGAATGCAGTGCCCGGAAGGCCGTGCTCGGAATGCTGTGTGCGGAATGCCGTGTCCGGGCGCGGGCTGCACATAGGGTTCGACCATGAGCCTGCTGCTCGAGATCGCGGTCCACGGCCCGCGCGACGTGTTCGGTGCCCAGGAGGGTGGCGCGGACCGGCTGCTGCTCACCGGCGCCAAAGGCATGTCGCCCGACCTGACCGAGGCCTCGGCGCTGCTGCGCGAGAGCGACCTGCCGGTGCGGGTGATGCTCCGGCTCAACGACTCCTGGACCACGACCGGTGGCGAGTTCACCCGACTGGTCGGGCTGGCCCAGGAATACGTCGCTCTGGGTGCGGAGGGGGTCGCGTTCGGCTTCCTCGACTCCGATCTCGAGGTCGACACCGGCACCTGCACGGCCCTGGCCGAGGCGATCACCGGAATCCCGTGGACGTTCCACGAGGCCGTCGATGCGTGCCTCGACTCGCGTCGGGCCTGGCGCCGGCTGCACGGCATCCCGGGGCTGGACGCCGTACTCGCCTCCGGTTCGCCGCAGGGTCTCTCGCACGGCTATGAGGACCTGCTCGCCCAGGCCCAGGCCTCGCCGGAGAGTGCCGCCCTGATGCTGCCCGGGCACGGACTGCTGCCCGAGCACGTGCCGTGGTTGGCGCGGGCGGGGGTGCGCCAGGTGCACGTCGGTCGGCAGGTGCGCCCGGGTGCGTCGTACAAGGCCTATGTCGACGCCGGGCACGTGCGCTCCTGGCGACTCCTCCTCGACTCCTGACCCCGACCCGTCGTGAATTCACATTCCGCGGGCCCCACCTTGCGCTGACCCGTCGCGAATTCACCGTCTGCGGGCCACCCCCTGCGCCGACCCGTCGTGAATTCACCCCGTCTGCCCCGCTCAGAACGTGAATTCACGACGGGTCAGCGAGAGCGGGGGGTGGCGTGGAGCGAGGGGAGTTACTGGCAGGTGGTTGCCAGCTCCTGGATCCGCCCCATCACCTCGGGATCTCCGACGCCGAACTCGGGGTCGGTCAGCTGCTCGACGGAGTACTCGGTGGCCAGGGCAGCCGAGTAGCACTGCGCCATCGCTGCCGGAGCGCCCGACTGCAGCAGCTGGGCGCCGAGCGAGGACCGCACGGTGACCAGCTGCAGAGCCTCCTGGGAGGAGTCCGAGCCCAGGCGCGAGTCGTCACCGGAGTCGCAGGACTCGAGCCGCACCGTCTTGCCATTCCTGGTCACCTGCGCAGCACCGTCCGGAAGCGCCTTGCTCCAGCTGGTCAGCGCCGAGTCGATCTCGGCGGTGTCCTTGTCGGAGTCACCGATGAAGTCGGAGGTGATGCAGGTCTTGTCGTCCTTCTCGAACGCGACGTAGTGGTCACCGCCCCAACCGTCAGCGGCCTCGAGCGCGTCGGTGAGCGGAAGGTGCTCGGCGAGCACCAGGTAGAGGAAGAGCGCGCCGAACTCACCGGAGTCGAACTCCTTCTCGCCCGTGGGGACCTTGGGCTCGTCGACCTTGATCGCCGGCTCCTGGTCGTTGACCCACGTCCACGGGTCGAGCAGGTGCTCCTCGGTGCTCGGCGGGTCACCGAACATCTTGTCGACGGACTTGTTGCCCTCCTCGGCGGCCGCCAAGGTGACCAGCGGCTGCCCGAGGGCGTACGGCGTGCTCATCAGGACCACGAGGATCTGCGGGATCTTGTCCAGCTTCTTGAGCATCTCGCCCTGATCGGTCTCCTGGGACTTCTGCAGGGACTCCTGTTCCTTGGCCGGCAAGGAGGCGACGTATGCCGACTCGATCCGGGAGGCGTCACCCTCGACGAGCCCGCGATAGACGGCCGCGGCGGTGCCCTCCTTGTCCTCGTCCAGCTCATCGAACTTCTTGCCGAGGTCGAAGTGCTGGTCCTGCAGGGCGTGGGTCAGCTCGTGCACCAGGGTCTTGGTGACCGCCGGCGTCATCTTGTCGCCGCGCACCCGGATCCGCTTGTCCTCGAAGGAGTAGAACCCCAGGGTTCCGTCGCCGGTGAGCGCGTTCATCTCCTTGAACAGGTCGACGTCGCTCTTCAGCAGGCCCAACGCACGCAGCAGCCCGGAGGTCTGGTCGAGCTCGTCCTTGTCCTCCTGGGTCAGATCGCCCTCATCGGCGGTCATGTCCTTGCGGAAGTCCTTCTCGGAACGGAAGTCGACGTGGACCGGGTGCTCGAACTCCAGGCCACGCTCCTTCTCCACGATCGGGATCAGGTCGGCCACCCGGGAGTCCCACTCGTCGGGGTGGTCCGAGTCGCGATCGAGGAGGACGAACACCACGGCGGCGGCTCCGAGCAGCACGAGGGCGACACCCACGATCAGGATCAGCAGGCCTCGGCGGGGTCGCTTGCGCGCGGGGTGCGCCACGGGGGCGTCGTACGGGGTCACCGGGCGAGCCTACAGACGACACATCGGTGCGATCAGAGGTCGTCCTCGTCGATGATCCGATAGGCGTAGCCCTGCTCGGCAAGGAACCGCTGCCGGTTCTGCGCGAAGTCCGCGTCGACCGTGTCGCGCGAGACGATCGTGTAGAAGTGCGCCGACTTTCCCTCCGACTTCGGGCGCAGCAGGCGACCCAAACGCTGCGCCTCCTCCTGCCGTGAGCCGAAGGACCCGGAGACCTGGATCGCGACCTCGGCAGAGGGCAGGTCGATGGAGAAGTTCGCGACCTTGGAGACCACGAGCAGGTCGAGCTGACCCGAACGGAACTCCTCGAAGAGCCGCTGACGCTCCTTCACCGAGGTCTCGCCCTTGATCACCGGTGCATCGAGCGCGGCGGCGAGCTCGTCGAGCTGGTCGATGTACTGCCCGATCACCAGCGTGGGCTGACCCTTGTGCTGCGCCACCAGACGGCGTACGACGTCGATCTTGTGGTGGGTGCACGCGGCCAACCGATAGCGCTCCTCGGGCTCCGCGGTGGCATAGGCCAGCCGCTCCGAGGATGGCAGGGTCACCCGCACCTCGACACAGTCGGCAGGCGCGATCCAGCCCTGCGACTCGATGTCCTTCCACGGGGCGTCATAGCGCTTGGGGCCGATCAGCGAGAACACGTCGCCCTCGCGGCCGTCCTCGCGCACCAGCGTCGCGGTCAGGCCGAGCCGGCGCCGCGCCTGCAGGTCGGCGGTCATCCGGAAGATCGGCGCGGGCAGCAGGTGCACCTCGTCATAGACGATGAGGCCCCAGTCGCGGGCGTCGAGGAGCTCGAGGTGCGGATAGGCGCCCTTCCGCTTCAGCGTGAGCACCTGGTACGTCGCGATGGTGACCGGTCGGATCTCCTTCATCGCGCCGGAGTACTCGCCGATCTCGTCCTCGGTCAGCGAGGTCCGCTTGATCAGCTCGTTCTTCCACTGCCGCGCGGAGACGGTGTTGGTGACCAGGATCAGGGTGGTGGCCTGGGCGTGGCCCATGGCCGCGGCGCCGACGATGGTCTTGCCGGCGCCACAGGGGAGTACGACGACCCCGGAGCCGCCGTGCCAGAAGGACTCGGCTGCCTCGGACTGGTAGGGACGCAGCTCCCAGCCGTCCTCGGCGAGGGAGATCGGGTGTGCCTCGCCGTCGACATAGCCCGCATAGTCCTCGGCCGGCCAGCCCAGCTTGAGCAGCGCCTGCTTGAGGTTGCCGCGCTCGGAGCCGTGCACGGCCACGGTGTCGGAGTCGATCCGGTCGCCGATCATTCCCTTGATCTTCTTGGCGCGCAGCACCTCCTCGAGCACGGGACGGTCGTTGGAGGCCAGTACGAGTCCGTGGACGGGGTGCTTCTCCAGTCGCAGCCGCCCGAACCGGGACATCGTCTCGGCGACGTCGACCAGCAGCGAGTGCGGCACCGGATAGCGGGAGTACTTCAACAGGACGTCGACGACCTGCTCGGCGTCGTGGCCGGCAGCGCGCGCGTTCCACAGGCCCAGCGGAGTGAGCCGATAGGTGTGCACGTGCTCGGGGGAGCGCTCGAGCTCCGCAAAGGGCGCGATCGCCTTGCGGCACTCGGCCGCATCCTCGTGGTCGATCTCGAGCAGGAGGGTCTTGTCGGACTGGACGATCAGCGGGCCATTCACCCGGCAAGCCTACGGATCGCTCCCCGAGACGTCCTCCTGTGGGGCTGTCGCGCGCTCAGCCCGTGGCCGCGGCCCGCTGCCGGGCCCGGTAGGCGGCGACGTTGGCACGCGAGGAGCACCGGTCCGAGCAGTAGCGGCGCGAACGGTTGGGCGAGGTGTCCACATAGACGCGATCGCACTTGGCGGCCGAGCAGATCCCCAGGCGCGCGGCGCCCAGGTCGCAGACCAGGTTGGCCAGCCCGAGCAACGACTCGGAGATGATCAGGTCGGAGACGGTCGAGGCCTTGTTGGCCACGTGCAGCTGAAGCTTGCCCGGCGCGTGCTCGAAGATCCGGGGCGTGATCGGGTGCCGCTCCATGAGCGCGTTGAGCCCGTTGACCGTCCCCTGCGGGTCGTCGTTCTCGGCTGCCTCGAAGACGGGCCGCAACTGCGTCTGAAACTTTCGCAGCGCGGGGATGTCCTTGTCGACGATCTGGCGGTGCAGCCACTCGCGGCCCTCGAGGAAGTCGATCAGCGCATCGGCATCGGCCAGGTCTGCGTTCAGCAGACCGGCTGCGGCCTCGGCATATCCAACGACGTCCATGCCACGAGTCTACGGATGGCGTGCACGCGCGGGTGCCGCGGTCAGGAACCTCCGCGCAGACAGAGGGCTGCGACGGGGCCACGCCGCGTTCGTCGTACGCCGCTGCGCAGCGGTCAGCTGGCCAGGGCCCGGACCGCGTTGAGCCGGTGGATGGCGAAGGTGCGCTGGTCCTCACTGCGATGGTCGTACGCCGTCAGTTGGCCGCCCTCGATCCGTACCGGGTCGACGACGCGCTCGGTGGCCGTCCCGTGGCTGTCGAGATAGCTGATCCACACGCTTCCGCCGGCCTCGATCGCCTGCCTGAGCAGGGCAAGTGAGTCCGCAGGGGTGGTGGCCACCCGCTCCTCTGGCCGGGCGTCGCGGGCCCGGTCGCCGGCGCGGATCGCGCTGACGGCATGCGTCACCTGGGCCATCTCCCGGGCCGCGTCGCGCCCGGCCGCTCGGGCCTTCGGGGTGCGGGCGCGGTGCACGTCGGGACGGGCGACGTGCACGGTGCCGTCCTGGGCCTCCACCACCGGAGCCGCACCGAGGTCGCGCAGCCGGGGCAGGAGGATGTCGATCGGGGTGGTGCTGATCAGGACCGTCGGGGCGATCCGGCGCAGCCCGAGGGAGGCAGCGCCGCGGGCACGCAGCAGGGCTTCCAGCTCGGCGGCGTCATCGGTGCGGATGAACGCCTCCGCATAGCCCACCCTGAGCGTTCCGAAGGTGCGCGCCGTGTCATCGACCAGATAGGTCAGCGGTTGGGGCACCTCGGTGCGGGAGACCGAGGAGAGGAACTCGTGGAGCTCGTGCGCCGACCACCCGACGTCGAGGGCACGGCGTACCGACGAGGACGAGAACCGGTAGACCGTCGCCCCGCCGCGGGACTCCACGTCGGCGAGCTGTTGCAGCTTCACCGCCAGCGCGGACTCGAGCGGGCCTGGCGCGATCGCCGTCAGGTCGCCCTGGATCAGGATGTGGTCCAGGGGTTCGGGCAGCAGCGGGTCGAGCAGGGGTGTCGGGTCGTCGCCGGCGACCAGGGCGCGGCCGAAGTCGGAGAGCCCGCCGAGGCCCATCACGCCGAGCAGGGTGGCTTCCTCGATCGACCAGGCGACCAGGCGGGCCTGGGTGGCGGGGCGGCGGGGGCGCAGCCAGGTGGCGCGCGCGACCACGGAAGGCACTCCGGTGCCCGAGGCCAGGACGACGCCGGGTTCCAGTGTGGCCAGCTGGGTCAGCGCGAGCCTGCGGGTGTCGATCATGTGCACGTCGACCAGGCCGGGAGCGAGCGCGTTGAACGCCCGGCCGGCGGAGTCCTTGGCGCCGATCAGGGCGCTGACCCGGGCACTGCCCAGCCATGCCCGGCACAGGGTGGTCCACCGCTCTGCCGCCGAGGCGCGGTGCCAGGAGTCATAGGCGTCGGTCGGCATCCAGGACTCGCTCAGGTCGCCGGGCGAGGCCGTGGCCAGGAGCCCGGCCGAGGCGGCCAGCTCGACCAGGAATCCGGCGGTGCGCTCGTCGACATGGAGCAGGGTCGCGGTGACGCGCAGGTCGCGCACGGACAGCCCGCCGGTGCGCAGGACCGTCGGCGGATGGTTGCCCCAGGTGTCCAGGACCAGGTCCACCCGGCGTACGACGTCGAACGCTGCCCCTGCGGCCGCTCGCGAGACCATCGCCTCGTCGCGCTCGCCGGTGACCAGCTCGGGCATCGCTGCGGGCTCCTCGGTGGCCGCAGCAGGCGCCAACAGTTCGGCGACCACGCTCAGCAGGCGCGGTCCGCTCGACGACTCCCACACCAGGGCGAGGTCCATCAACCGGCCCAACGCGATCGAATCGGGATCCGGTGTTTCAGCGCCACCCACGAGGGCATGAAGTGTCGAGAGCTCGGCCTGGGTCAATCGGTCGAGGGCGCGCAGCACCGAGGCCCTCGTCGCCGCCCGGGAGGCAAGTTGGGATGAGTCGTGAGGAGCAGGCGTGGCCAGGTCCGGGCGGGCGTGCAGGAGCTGCACGAGACGCTCCTCGGGCCATGCGCGTAGTTGGTCCGCGAGGGACCGGAAGTTTTCGACCATCCTCTTCACGCTACTAGTGTCGTGTGTGCACTGTGTCGGCGCGCGCCAGTGCGGAGTGCCCGAACTATGAGGAGGCGGATCGACGTGGTTCACCTGGATTGCGGTGCGGCCACGGACACCGGTCGGGTCCGCTCGCACAATGAGGACTCCTATTTCGCCTCGTCACCGGTCTTCGTCGTCGCCGACGGGATGGGCGGACACCACGGCGGCGAGGTGGCCAGCGCGATCGCCGTGGAGGAGTTCGGGCGTCTCGCGCACGAGGGTTATGACAGCGCCAACGCGCCCGAGGTCGTCGTGGAGGCGCTGGCTGAGTCCCAGCGCCGGATCCAGGACTACGGTGACGAGAACCGAGGCGAGGGCGAGGCGCAGTGGTATGCGGGCACCACCGTCGCAGCTGCTCTGCTCTGCGAGGACGAGGAGGGAGCCAAGTGGCTCCTGGCCAACCTCGGTGACTCGCGGATCTACAAGCTGCACGACGGACGGCTCGACCAGGTCTCGGTGGATCACTCCCTCGTCCAGGAGCTCGTCGACAAGGGCGAGATCGACTCCGAGGCCGCGGCCGTCCACCCCGAGCGGCACGTGATCACCCGTGCCCTGGGCGGGCCCGTGCTGCGCGCCCCCGACTTCTTCGTGCTGCCGTTGACCTCCGCCGAGCGGCTCGTGCTGTGCTCGGACGGTGTCAGCGGCATGATCGACGACGAGACGATCGAGGCGATCGTCTCCTCCACCAAGGACCCCCGCGATGCCGCCGAGGAGCTGGTCCGAGCCGCGGTTGCCGCGGGTGGCGAGGACAACGCCACGGCGATCGTGGTCGATGTGGTGGGATTGACCGAGACCGCGGCCGAGGTCGGTGCGCGCACCGAACCTGTGAGCCTGGAAGAGAAATTGGGAGCACTCCCGTGACTGAGCTGAACCAGAACGCCATCCGTTCCTACCGCCCCGGTGGCTGGTATGCCATCTTCGGCGAGCACGCCAGTGTGCTGCTCCCCGAGAGCGAGAAGTCGAGGGTCGCCGGGCTCTGGGAGCTGGTCGACGCCGGTGCAGGCTTCGACGAGCTCCTCGACGCGCTGATCGCCACCGGGCTGCGGACGCTGCCCGGCTTCGTGCTGGTCAGCACCGCCGAGGACCCGACCCGCATCGTCCTGCGCGGCGCCGCGCGCGCCTCGGTGATCCGGGAGGGCGGTGAGGTCGTCGAGGTCGACGGCGGCGCTGCTGCCACCTGGGTCGAGCGTGCGTTCTCCGACGTGACGTCCCTGCAGCTCCTCCTGGAGGACTCCGAGGACGGAGTCGACTACGGGATCCTCGGTGGCCTGGTCCGTGCCTCGCGCGTCGACCAGCCGCCCTACGCGGAGCCGGTCGCCGAGCCGGTCGAGGACGAGGCAGCCGACGTTGCCGGTCTGGCCGTCGTGCCGGGCCTGGCCGACGACTCCGCAGAGGCCGAGGGGGAGGCGCTGTCGGAGGAGGTCGCTGCCGAGCAGCAGGTCGACGAGGACCCGGTCCCCGCCGCTGCTGACGTGGACGTTGCTGACGAGCAGGCCGCTGACGAGCACGCGGCTGACGAGGAAGGTGCCGCGGAAGACATCGCCGCTGACGACGTTGCCGTGGACACCGACGACGACGTTGCCGGCGAGGCCGCCGCAGACGACGTACCCCCTGCCGAGGACGACATCGAGGCAACAGTCCTCGACATTCCCGTCGTCGAGGACGAGGCCGCAGACGCCGCGCCCGCCGAGGGGCCGTCCGGCATCCAGGGTGACCCGCTCACCGACCCGATCGACGAGGGCGCCGGACAGTACGACGCCCCGATCTGGGGCCAGTCGGTGGCTCCCGTGGCTTCCTCGATCGGTGGTGACGCAGCCACCGGTGAGTCCCCGGCTGCGGAGGCTCCGGCGGAAGCACCTGCGTGGGGCGAGCAGCCGGCCCAGGCCCCAGCGTGGGGTGAGCAGACCGGTGAGCAACCGGCACAGAACGCCGAGGCGCCGAGCAACCCGTTCGCCCCCGGTGGCGAGCACGTCGAGCCCCCGATCTGGGAGCCGCCGGCCCAGGACGCCCCCGCGGCACCCGCCTGGGGTGAGCAGCAAGCGGCCCCCGCCGCGCCGGCGTGGGGTGAGCAGCAGCAGGCCGCTCCCGCGTGGGGACAGGCCCCGGCTCCGGCCTGGGGTGAGCAGCAGTCCGAGGCACCTGCCTGGGGCGACTCGTCGGATGCCGGCGAGGCCGAGCACGACGGGCACACCGTCGCCGGGTCGGTCGACCCCGACCAGTTCGTACGCCAGCACCCCGGCATTCCCGGCCAGCCGCAGGCCCCGAGCGTCACCGCCCAGC
Organism: Nocardioides daedukensis; assembly: GCF_013408415.1. Lineage (NCBI taxonomy): Bacteria > Bacillati > Actinomycetota > Actinomycetes > Propionibacteriales > Nocardioidaceae > Nocardioides > Nocardioides daedukensis. The sequence continues at coordinate 3,062,987 of NZ_JACCAA010000001.1, forward strand.
CAGTGGCCCGGCTGACCTTCTCCGACGGCGAGGTCGTCGACGTCGACCGTGCCGTCCTGGTCGGTCGCGCTCCCGAGGCACGACGCTTCACCTCGACCGACCAGCCTCGCCTGGTCACGGTGACCAGCCCGAACCAGGAGATCTCCTCCACGCACCTCGAGGTCCGTCCCGGCTCCGGCGCCGACCACGGCTCCGCGATCGTGACCGACATGGGGTCGACCAACGGCACCGTGCTGACCCAGCCCGGTTTCTCCCCGGAGGACCTCCAGCCCGGCATCGCCGTACAGCTGCTGCCCGGCGCCGTCATCGACCTGGGTGACGGGGTGACCATCCAGGTCACCAACGTCTGAGGGATCCGGAACACCCGATGAGCCAACCTCCTCCGACCGCGGTGGTCGCCGAGCCCGAGCGCCGGTTCCAGGCGTTCGCGATCGACCGCGCCATCGCGTGGTCGCTCTTCGGCGCGGCCGTCGCCGGAGCATGGTGGTTCTTCTTCCGCGAGGACAAGCCCTGGCCCGGCATCGGCCTGATCGTGGGCTGCGTGCTCGTGGTCAGCCTCGTCTTCGCGGTGCAGACCGGGCTCACCGGCCGTACTCCTGGCAAGGCAATGCGCGGACTCAAGGTCGTCGATCCCCAGGGCGGGGAGCCGATCGGCGTCCCACGCTCGATGCTGCGCTCTCTCATCGTCGGCATCGGCTCGCTGCCGATGTTCGGTCTCGGGGTGGCCACGCTGGCGTGGACCGCAGTCGAGGACCGGACCCGGGAGCGCCGCGGCTGGCACGACCACGTCACCCGTTCCATCGTGATCGACACCCGCCCGCGGCCAGTGATCGAGGCTGAGGCCGAGGACCGGCCACGGCACGTGGTCAACCTGACCGCGATGAAGCTGATGCCGGTGCGCGCCCCGGCCGCTCCCGTGGTCCCGGCACCCTCCCCGGGCACCGGATCCCAGGTGCGGATCCCGGGCGGTACGCCGTCCGCGCCCGCGAACCAGCCCGGCCAGCAGGGGCCCAGTCAGCAGGGAGTCAGTCAGCAGGGAATGGGCCAGCAGGGCACACCTCCGCGCCCGAATCAGCAGCAGGCACCGGGCTGGGGGCCCGCGACTGGCCCGGCACCCGCACCCGGACAGGTTCCGGTGCAGCCGGGACCCTGGCCCGTCCAACAGCAGGGCTTTGCCCCGCAGCCACCGGCCCAGCAGCCGGTACAACAGCCGCAGCAGCCACCGGCCCAGCAGCCACCGGCTCAGCAACCCCCATCGACGGGCCGCAGCTGGGGACCCCCACCCTCGGCCCCGAGCGGTCCGGCCCCGCAGACGCCGCAGCAGGCCTCGCAGCAGACCCCGCCCGGCACGGGTGCGTTCCAAGGGGGAGCCCCCAACCAGCAGCCCAACCAGCATCCCGGCCAGCAGCCCAACCAGCAGTCCAGCCAGCAGTTCGGGCAGGACCAGCAGACCCCGCCACAGGCGCCCGGCCGCCGGGTCGCCCCGCCGGCTCCGCCTGCCGGTCCCGACCCCGCCCAGCGCACGCAGGCCCGGCCGGCGATGGCCGGGCGGCACACCGGTCCCGCGACATCGATGACCTGGCGGGTCACCTTCGACTCGGGTGAGAGCTTCGTGGTCGAGGGACTCGGCATCGTGGGTCGCGCTCCCGTGGCACGTCCCGGGGAGCCGGTGCGGCACGCCATACCGCTGCAGTCCTCGAACATGTCGATCTCGAAGACCCACGCGCAGTTCCACCTGGCCTCGGACGGAGCCCTGGTCGTCACCGACCGTGGCTCGACCAATGGCTCGGTCCTCGTGCGCAAGGGCGTGTCCCGAGAGCTGGCGCCCGGTCGGCCCACCACACTGGTGGACGGCGACCGGGTCGTGTTCGGGGACCGCTCAATGAACGTGACCAGAGAAGGCTCATGATCGACCTCCAGAAGGAGATTGACCGATGGCAGTGATCCAGGCCCGCGGGCTCGGCAAGCAGTACAAGGGCAAGACCGCGGTCTCCAACCTGTCCTTCGACGTACGTCCGGGCACCGTGACCGGATTCCTCGGCCCCAACGGGTCGGGCAAGTCGACCACGATGCGGCTCATGCTCGGGCTCGACCGCGGAGAGGGCACCTGCCTCTTCGACGGCCAGGACTTCGTGACCCTCGCCGAGCCGATGCGCCACGTCGGTGCGCTGCTGGAGGCGAAGCCGTTCCACCCCACCCGCAGCGCGCGCAACCACCTGCGGATGCTGGCCTCGCCCAACCGGATCCCGGACTCGCGAGTCGACGAGGTGCTCAGCATCGTCGGGCTCAGCGACGTCACGAACAAGCACCCCTCGACCTTCTCCCTCGGCATGGGGCAGCGGCTCGGACTGGCAGCAGCACTGCTCGGCGACCCGCACACGCTGATCCTCGACGAGCCCGCCAACGGCCTCGACCCGCAGGGCATCCGCTGGATGCGGGACCTGCTCAAGTCGCTGGCCTCCGAGGGCCGCTCGGTCTTCGTCTCCAGCCACCTGCTCAGCGAGATGGCGTTGATGGCCGACGAGCTGGTCGTGATCGGCCGTGGCCGGATGATCGCCAACGGCCCGGTCGAGGCGTTCACCGCGCAGTCCAGCGCCAACCACGTGCGCGTCCGCACCCCCCAGGCCTCCGAGCTGGCCGCCCTGATCGGGGCCAAGCTGGCCGGCAACGGCTCGGTCAACCTCGTCGGTGAGGGCGAGCTGAGCGTGGTCGGCCTGCCCAGCGACGTGCTCGGCGACATGGCCTTCGAGAACAAGATCCGGATCCACGAGCTGGCCACGATGGAGGCCTCGCTCGAGGATGCCTTCCTGGAGCTGACCGGTGGCAGCGAGGAATACCAGGCCCACCAGCAGGCACCCCGCGGACCCCAGCCCGGCCAGGGCGGTCCCGGCTACGGGCCGGGCGGCCCCGGGCCGTACGGCGCTCCGGGCCACGCAGGTCCGCCTCCCGGCCAAGCAGGTCCGATGTACGGCGCGCCCGGCCAGGCCGGCCCGCCGCCGGGGCAGCAGCCGCCTCCCGGTTGGGGCCCACCGCCCCAGCAGCAGCCCCAGCAGGGCCCGCCCCCGAACTTCCCCCACGGCCCGCAGGGTCCCGGCAACAATGGAGGCCAGGCATGATCGCCGCGCTGAGGTATGAGTGGACGCGCCTGATCACCCTGCGCTCGACCTGGTGGATCACCGGACTGGCGATCACGGTCGGTGCCGGCTTCACGTTCCTGGTCGCGATGATGATCCGGATCTTCACGCCCAGTGAGCTCACCGGGGAGGTCAACGAGGACTGGTCGCGCTTCTTCCTCGAGGCCGGGATGACCCAGTTCTCCAACGTGGACCCGGTCTTCTACCTGATGGCCTATGCCGTCGCGGTGCTCGGCATCCTCTCGTGGGGTCACGAATATCGCCACGGGATGATGCGCGCGACCCTGACTGCGGTGCCCAACCGGACCGCGGTGTGGGCAGCGAAGTACATCACCATCGCCGGCTTCGTGGCGGTGGCGGTGATCGCGAGCTGCGTGCTGTCGCTGATCTTCACGCTGATCTGGTTCGGCGGCCTCGACTTCCAGTACGACATCGGTGCGCTGTTGTTGGCGCTGCTCAAGCGGGTCGTCTACACGGTGCTGCTGACCTGGCTGGTGATGAGCGCGACGGTGCTGATCCGTCACCAGACGTTCTCGCTGGTGCTGCTCTATCTCTGGCCGCTGGGCATCGAGACGATGGTGAAGCTGATCGCGTTGATCTTCGGTGGCCTGATGACCAACGACGGCGTGACGGATGCGACCCGGTTCCTGCCGTTCAACGCGGGTGGACGGATCATCCAGAACTTCGGCATCGACGATTCCGGGGACGGGTTCCAGCGCAACCTCGACCTGTTCGACAACCCGCTCAGCGCAGGCGGCGGGTTGATCGTCTTCGGTGGCTTCGTGGTGGTCCTGATGATCGGCAGCCTGGTCGCCTTCAACAAGCGTGATGCCTGACTCGGCGAACCTTTCCTGACCGACGCCGGTGCGCAGCCCAGCTGCACACCGGCGTCGGTGATTTCGCCCCAAGCGCCACGGACCCGATGTCACGTGTGGGGCGCAGCGCCGTACGTCGCGCGGACTGGTCTGGCCTGGCCGGACACGCTGGGCCAGGCGTGCAGGAAGTGCTGGCTGCACGTGCTGGCCTGCACGTGCCGGGCGTGCGGGGCGGTACGCCGTACCCCCGGCGGTCGTCTCCGCGAGCGGTCAGCGAGTGATGGCGACCGGGATGCGCAGCGACGTACCGTTCGCGCCACGCCAGGTGACGACGCCGCTGTCGGGCTTCACCGTCTTGCGCGCCGGGATCCGGATCTTGATCTCACGGCTCGCGCCCGGCGGGATCTTCAGGGCGGCGGGGCTGACCGTCACCGCGTGGTGGCGGAACCCGGTCGCGCTGGAGGAGAAGTACATGTTGGAGGTGCCCACGTTGGTGACCGTGCGGGTGAGGACCCGGCTGTTCCACGTGGCCTCGGGGACCTGGACGGACGCCACGTTGATCCGGCTGTAGTCGGCCAGGTCCGGGGACGCGGACTTGTCGAGGGCGGCCCGGAACCCCGCGGGGTCGACGTCGAGGACCAGCCCGGGCCGGGTGGCGTCGTCATCGGCGATGCCGGCGCCCTGCCGGTGGACCCCTGCACCGTCGGCGGCGGGCTCGGCCGAGGTGGCCAGCGCGGAGCGGACCTGCGCGGCGGACCAGTCCCTGTGGCGCGCCCGCACCCTGGCAGCCAGGCCGCTGACCTGGGCTGCGGCCGCGGAGGTGCCGTTGAGCAGCTGCCACTTGCGGTTGCCGGCGAGGGGTGAGTTGGCGGCGAGGACACCGAAACCATCGGCGACCAGGTCAGGCTTGAGAGCGGTGCCGGTCTCGAGACCGGACGAGGAGTTGTCCAGGACCTGGCCCGCGGGGAGGGTGCCGGGGGCTCGAGTCATGCTCAGGGACATGCGCTTGTCGTCCCGCAGAGCGTCGAGCAGCTCCTTGCCCTCCTCGGCGGAGACGTGCAGCGTCGGGACCGAGTGGAAGTCGGCGCCCAAGGTATCATCGGCTCCGTTGACCAGGACCATCGCGACACCGTCGGCCAGCTCGACCGCATAGGACTTGCTGACCTTCGCGTTGGTGCCGCGCTCGCAGATCACGATCCGGCCGTCGACCTTGGCCGCGTCGAGGGAGCCGGGGGCGCACAGGCGAGCCTGCTTGCGGGTGTGACCTGGTGCAGGCGCGTCCGCGGCCCGGACCACGTGCGCCGCGCGAGGAAGTGTGGGGGAGGTGAGCACACCGGTGATCGCCGATCCGTCGGGCAGCTGCAACTGACCGCCGAGGTCGCGACCCGAGGCTGCGCCCACGGTGGTCATCCACGGTTGCTCGTTGCCGGTCGGTTCGTCGGTGTTGCCCGCGGCCGCAGTGACCACGATGTCGGCCTCGGCTGCGCCGAGCGTGGCGCGGTCGACGACGTCGAAGCCCTGCTCGCCGGCGATGGAGAGGTTGAGGACGTCCACGCGGTCGCGCACGGCGCGATCCACGGCGCTCACGACGTCGGCAGTCGAACAGCCGTCGTCGGCGGGGTCCGGTGCGGTCCAGCAGGCCTTGTAGGCAGCGATCCGGGCACCGGGGGCGGTGCCGGAGAAGGTGCCGAGGTTCTCGTTGCCGGCCAGCGCGGTGACGTCGGCGTTTCCTGCGGCAACCGAGGCGACCTGGGTGCCGTGACCGTGGTCGTCGCGCGGGGACAGGGAGGCGCCGGAACGGAGCTGGTCCTCGCCGAAGCCCTTCACGAACCAACGAGCGCCGCTGACCTTGTCGTCGCAGTCGCGGGCGGTCCATCCCTCGCCGGCCTGGCAGGGGCCACGGAAACGGCTGGGCTGTTCACCCAGTGACGAGGTGGAGGCGAAGGCCGGGGAGTCGGGGGAGATGCCGGTGTCGACGAACCCGATCACGGTGCCCCGACCAGCGGACGCGCTTGCTGTCGAGGCGCTGCCCGTGGGCGCGGAGGTCGGGTCGCTCGAGGCGCCGGCCAGCGAGCGGACGGTGTCCTTCTCTATGCTCCAGCCCGCGATCCTCGAGGCGCGGATGGCGTCGCCGGTGTCGAGCTCGACGGCCACACCGCTCAGGGCGGTGGTCCAGCGATAGACCGGCTGGTCGATTCCGAGCGACGCCAGCGTGGCGTCCTGCTCGGCGACCAAGGACCTGCGATAGTCGGCCGTGCTCAGTGGTCCGTCATAGCCGGCAGTGCCGGGGGCCTGCGTGGTCAGGATGTAGAGGTTCTCGCCGGGCGCCGCCTGGTCGGCAGTCGCGGGCAGGGTGGACAGGGCAGGGAGGATCAGCGCAGCGCCGAGCGCGCAGCCGATCAGTCCTCGCTTCATCAACAACCCCAATAGATCTCATGTGTCACAGCGAAAGCATCAATGGTGACAGCGATGCGGACGCCTTTCAATTCACCATCCACAGGCCCCCGAGCGCACCGGACGCGGGTCCGGGCGCCACTGCCGTCGCGGTGACGGGCCCTAGGTTCTCACAGGTGACCCGATCGCGTGGCCGGTTTCGACCCAATTCCGACCCCGATCGGCACCGTTCCATGCTGCCGCGCCACCCACGTCGTACGCCCGGATCCCCAGGTGTGTCCCACCTGTTGCATTCCCATTGGCCCAACGGTGAGCCGCAGTCGTAGGCTTTGCTGCCGCGGAGCCCCGCGGACGAGTGCACGAGCATGGAAGAGGTCAGGCCGATGCCTGTTGGCAAGGTGAAGTGGTACGACGCCGAGAAGGGTTTCGGGTTCCTTTCGCAACCCGAGGGACCTGACGTCTACGTGCGCGCCGAGGCCCTTCCCGAGGGCACCGGTGCCCTCAAGGCCGGCACCCGGGTGGAGTTCGGCATCGCCCAGGGCCGCAAGGGCGACCAGGCCCTGCAGGTCCGGGTGCTCGACGCCCCGGCCTCCGTCTCGCGCAACCAGTCGAAGGCACAGCGCAAGAAGCCCGAGGAGATGGTCGCCATCGTCGAGGACCTGATCCGGCTCCTCGACAACGTGGGGGAGACCTATCGCCGTGGTCGCCACCCCGAGGCGAAGACCGCGGCCCCGACCGCCAAGCTGCTGCGCGCGCTCGCCAACGAGCTCGAGTCCTGAGCGGACCGATCACGGTTCAATTAGTCCGAGCGCTCGGCCAGCCGCCGAATCAGTAGGAATCAGTAGGCCTCGCCGGGAACGACCGGCGGGGCCTCTGGCGTCGGTCGGGAGTCTCGTCGCCCCGGTCGGGTGATCAGCACGAAGAGGGTCCAGGCGGCCAGGCAGGCGAAGCCGATGCCCAGGCCGAGCCGCGGATTCAGCGGCATTACGATGCCGACGAAGCCGCCGACCACCCAGGCGAGCTGGATCATCGTGTCGGAGCGGGCGAAGGCACTGGTCTGCACCCGTTCGTGCACGTGGGTCTGGATCGTGGAGTCCAGCGACAGCTTGCCCAGGGACTGGCAGAGTCCTGCCGTGAGACCGAGGGCGGCAAGCGGTATCAGCCCGTAGAACAGCGCTGCGACCAGGCACATGGCCGCATCTGCCACCAGCACCAGCACCACGGTGATCGCGGGGTTGAGTCGTCTGAGCACCGAGGCCAGCGCGATGCCGAGGGTGTTTCCCAGTCCGGCCGCACCGATCACCACCCCGAGCAGCAGCTCGGGCTTGTCCTCCCAGCCGGGGATCGGATTCTCCCGGAGCAGGAACGCCATGAACATGGTGAGGAAGCCGGAGAGGAACCGCGGCCCGCAGTTGGCACGCAGGGCGAAGGCGACAGCCGACGGGACCCGCAGGCTCTGCTTCTTCGGGTTGGTCCGAGCCGACGGTCCGGGCATCAGCTCGAGGTGCACCTCGCCCGCCGCCGAGTCGACCTTCCTGGGCAGCAGGATCGCCAGGATCGTGGCCGCGATGAAGACCAGGAAGGCATAGCGCAGGGACCACTCGGGACCGAAGGTCGCGGCGAGCCCGGCGATCGGGGCCGACACGGCTGCGCCCACCACGCCGGCCAGGCCGAGGCGTGCGTTGGCCTTGACCAGGGTGACGCCCTCGGGGACGAGGCGTGGTGCGGCCGCCGCTTTGGTGATGCCGTAGGCCTTGGAGGAGACCAGCACGCCGAGCGCTGCGGGGAACAGCCAGGTCGAGTTGGTGACCACCGCTCCGGCCAGCACCCAGCACAGGAAGGCGCGGATCGCCATAGTCGAGCCGATCGCCCAGCGGCGCCCGTGGCTGAACCTGTCCAGGAACGGGCCGATCAGGGGTGCCACGATCGCGAACGGGAGCATGGTCATCGCCAGGAAGAGTGCGACCTGACCGCGTGCCTCGCCGGTCGGCACCTGGAAGAAGAGGGTGCCGGCGAGCGAGATCGCCACGGCGGCGTCGGCCGCGGCGTTGAAGGCGTGCAGCTCGATCAGCCGCGAGAGGCCGGAGTCGCCGGCGCCGTCGGCGTGCGAGGCCCTGCGGGCTGCCCGCACGGTTGCCTTGCTGGCCCGGGCGGTGCCGCGGGCCACCGCCTTCACACCGGTCGCGCCGGCCTTGGCGAAGCGGACCGCGTTCTCGCCCGGAGTGTGGCCGGGGGAGGCGTCGTACGACGTGGGCTCGCCCTCGCCGCCCGCCGACTCCTCGCCGAAGGAGCGGGGTTGACCGTGCGGATCGGTCGGCGGCTGACTCATGGTGCCATCCTGCCTGTTCCCCCTGACACCACGTTGGGTCCCTCCCTGGGTCCGTCTCCGGAACGCCGAGCCGTCCCGTGGAGGCGATTATGCCAACCCGACAAGACAGTGGGGGCCGCGATGGGACACAATCCCACCCGTGACTCCCACAACGCACCTGAACTCCGACGCCGTCCTGGTCGACGCCGTCGCGGATGCCCGTCGCGCGCTCGAGTCCGAGATCGCTCCGGCGGCCATCGGTTCCCACCTCGAGGCACGCACCGAGGGCGAGCGAGTGGTCACCCACCTCTTCGACTCCCGCCTGGCCGGTTATGCCGGCTGGCGCTGGGCCGTCACCGTGACCAGCGCGGCCGATCGGGCCGAGATCACCGTCGACGAGATCGTGCTGATCCCCGGTCCCGACGCCATCACCGCGCCGCCGTGGGTGCCCTACAAGGACCGGATCAAGCCCGGCGACCTCTCGCCCGGTGACCTGTTGCCGCTGGAGGAGGACGACCCGCGCGTCGTGCCGACCTACCTCGTCGGCGACGACGGGATCGACCCGCTCTCGAGCCAGGACATCGCGCAGATCCGCCAGGTCGCCGACGATCTCGGTCTGGGTCGGGTCCGCACCCTGTCCATCGAGGGGATCAACGACGCAGCCCAGCGCTGGTACGACGGCGACGGTGGCCCCGAGGCGCCGATCGCCCAGTCAGCGCCGGACCACTGCTACAACTGTGCGTTCCTGGTCCGCCTCGCCGGACCGTTGTCGCAGACCTTCGGTGTCTGCGCGAACGGCAGCGCCAACGACGACGGTCGGGTGGTGACCTTCAACCACGGTTGCGGTGCACACTCCGAGGCCCAGCTGACCAAGAAGCAGAAGCCGATCCCGCTGCCGGACCACGTCTTCGACACCGTCGCGCTGGACGACTTCGAGTCGTTCTGACCGGTTCCGCGCCGCGGTCCTGATCGGTCAGTCGTCGGAGCCGGTACGTCGGGCACGTCGCCGACGACAGAACTCCAGGCCGAACAGGCCCAGGCCGAACCCGGCCAAGCAGCTCCACAGCCACCACAGGCGCCCGTCGTCCTGCAGGCTGCCATAGAACGGCAGCAGTGCGATGAAGCCGAGCAGCCACAGGCCGGTGCCGACCTCGAGGGTGCGTACGCCGTCCACGTCCAGCGGCTCGACCGGCGCAACGATGTAGGTGCGCTTGCCGATCTCGTGGGTGACGGGCTCTTCCTGGGGCTGCACACCACGAAACCTAGACCACACCCGGAGCGACCTCTACGTGGACCCGGTCGCAGGGATGGTCGGTGATCTGGGAACATGCGCTCCGTGAACAATCAATCGTCAACGGTCCGCTCGAGCGGACTGGACTCCTTCTTCAAGATCTCCGAGCGTGGCTCGACAGTCGGCCGTGAGATCCGTGGAGGCCTGGTCACGTTCTTGACCATGGCCTACATCATCGTGCTGAACCCGTTGATCCTCGGCTACGTCCCGGACTCCGAGGGCCAGTTCCTTGGGGGCGGCACGGTGCAGGGAGCAGGGGTGCCGGCCATCGCCGCCGCCACCGCCCTGATCGCGGGGCTGCTGACGATCACGATGGGCGCTGCGGCCAACTTCCCGCTGGCCCTGGCCACCGGCCTGGGGCTCAACGTCTTCGTGGCGCAGACCATCGCGCGCCAGTCCACCTGGGCAGACGCCATGGGCCTGGTGGTGCTCGAGGGCATCGTGATCCTGCTGCTGGTCCTCACCGGCTTCCGCAAGGCGGTCTTCCACGCAGTCCCGCAGCAGCTGAAGGTCGCGATCTCCGTCGGGATCGGGCTCTTCATCGCGCTCGTCGGCCTGGTCGACGCGCGCTTCGTCACCCGGATCCCGGATGCCTTCGACACCAGCGTCCCGGTCCAGCTGGGTGCCGACGGGCACCTGTCGGGCTGGCCGGTCCTGGTCTTCGTCCTGGGCCTGGTCCTGATGGTGGCGCTGTGGGTCCGCAAGGTGCGCGGCGCCATCCTGATCGGCATCATCGCCGCCTCCGTCCTGGCCGTCGTGGTCGAGGCAGTGGGCAACCTGGGCAAGGCGGGCGCCACGAACCCCGGCGGCTGGGCGCTGAGCGTCCCCAAGCTCGACGGCGGGATCTTCGAGGCACCGGACTTCTCGACCCTGGGTGAGTTCAACCTGTTCGGCGCCTTCTCGAGCATCGAGGGTGGCGTCCTGGCCGCCCTGCTGCTGATCTTCACGCTGCTGCTGGCCGACTTCTTCGACACCATGGGCACGATGACCGCCATCGGTGCCGAAGCCGGCCTCAACGACGAGGAGGGCATCCCGCCGAACACCCAGCGGATCCTCATCGTCGACTCCGTCGCCGCCATCGCCGGTGGTGCGGGCGGGGTGTCGTCCAACACCTCCTACATCGAGTCGGCCTCCGGTGTGGGCGAGGGCGCACGCACCGGGCTCGCCTCGATCGTGACCGGTCTGCTCTTCCTGGTCGCGACGGTCTTCACGCCGCTGGTGGCTGCGATCCCGTCCGAGGCCGCCGTACCGGCGCTCGTCCTGGTCGGTTTCCTGATGATGCAGCAGGTCGCGGACATCGACTGGCGTGACCCGGAGATCGCCCTGCCGGCGTTCCTGACGATCGTCCTGATGCCGTTCGCCTACTCCATCTCGGTGGGCATCGGGGCCGGGTTCCTGGCCTTCGTCCTGATCAAGCTGGTGGTCGGCAAGGTCCGCGAGATCCACCCGCTGATGTGGGTGGTGGCGATCCTGTTCGTCGTCTACTTCGCCTACAGCCCGATCAGCTCCTGGGTGAACTGACCCTTCCCCCTCTCTCAACCGCCGAGCCGGCAGTTGTTGACCAACCTCGGTTGTCAACAACCGCCGGCTCGGCGGTTCTTCTTCGTGAATTTGTTTAGCAAGGGTAATGACCTATGCTAAGGACATGCCCTCGACAGAGAAGGTCGCCCGCACCGACGCAGGCCTGGCCTCCGAGCTCCGCCTCTCGGTGATGCGCCTGCGCCGCCGGCTTGCGGGGGAGCGGTCCCCGGACAATCGGCTGAGCATCGGCACGATGGCGGTGCTGGGCTGCCTGAACCGTCACGGCGAGTCGACCATCGGTGAGCTCGCCCGCTTCGAGAGGGTGCAGCCCCCGTCGATGACGCGCACGGTGAACAGCCTCGAGGAGAGCGGGTTCGTCGAGCGCCGCCCGCACGAGACGGACGGCCGCCAGGTCGTCGTCGCCCTCACCGACCAGGGCCGCGACACCCTGCGTGCCGATCGCGCCCGCCGCGACGCCTGGCTGGCCCGCCGGCTGACACACCTGACCACCGAGGAACGCGCCACGCTGCGTGCCGCCGCCCCGATCCTGCAACGACTTGCCGAGGAGGACTGACCCAGGTTTGAGTCCCACGTTCCGTTCCCTGCACAACCCGAACTACCGGAAGTACGCCGCCGGCAGCCTGGTGTCCAACGTCGGCACCTGGATGCAGCGCATCGCCCAGGACTGGCTGGTCCTGGTGCTCACCGGCAGCGGCACCGCCCTGGGCATCACCACCGGGCTCCAGTTCCTGCCGGTCCTGCTGCTCTCGCCGTACGCCGGCCTGATCGCCGACCGACTCCCCAAGCGGCGGTTGCTGCAGATCACCCAGGCGGCGATGGGCATCTCGTCGCTGATGCTCGGCCTGATCACCGTCCTCGGCGTGGTCCAGGTGTGGCACGTCTATGCGATCGCGCTCATCTTCGGTGTCGCGGCGGCCTTCGACGCGCCCGCCCGCCAGTCCTTCGTGTCCGAGCTGGTCGATGCCGATGACCTCACCAACGCGGTCGGCCTCAACTCGGCGACCTTCAACATGGCCCGGATCCTGGGCCCGGGTCTCGCCGGGTTGATGATCGGCGCACTGGGCGGTGGGGTCTGGGCCACCGGCTGGGTGATCCTGGTCAACGCGGTCTCCTACGGCGCAGTGATCTGGCAGCTCCGGGCGATGGACGCCACCCTGCTGCACCCCTCGAAGCCGGCGCCGCGTGGGCCGGGCATGCTGCGCGACGGTGTCCGCTACGTCGCCGGCCAGCCCAAGATGGTGATGATCCTGATCATCGTCTTCTTCGCCGGCACCTTCGGGATGAACTTCCAGATCACCTCGGCGCTGATGGCCACCGAAGTCTTCGGCAAGGGCGCCAGCGAGTTCGGCCTGCTCGGCTCCACGATGGCGATCGGCTCGCTGGCCGGAGCCCTGATGGCCGCGCGCCGCCCACGGGTCCGACTGCGCCTGCTGGTCATTGCCGGAGTCGGCTTCGGCCTGGCCGAGATCGTCGCCGGACTGCTGCCGTCGTACGTCGTGTTCGCGGCGTTCAGCCCGCTGATCGGCTTCTCGACGATCACCCTGCTCAACTCCGCCAACGCCGTGATGCAGCTCGAGTCCGACCCGATGATGCGCGGCCGGGTGATGGCGCTCTACATGACCATCGTGATGGGCGGGACCCCGCTGGGCGCGCCGGTGATCGGCTGGATCGGAGAGATCGCCGGAGCCCGCTGGACCCTGGTCGTCGGGGGACTGCTGGTCATCGGTGGCACCGCCCTCGGGGCCGCGACGTACGTCCGGATGGAGAAGGCGCGCACGTTGCGGGAACGGGCCATTTTGACCCCCGAACATGCACCGAGTAACGTGATCCCCCGTGTCTGGGACAACCCGGCCGTTGCGCGTGCTCGAAAGTGATCTTCCCGCGAAAGCGTGTCGTTGACCAAGGCGACACGCCCGACCGCGGGGGCAGCGTGACCTCGGTTGCGAAGCACCACCCAGACCGATGAGCGGAAGCTCATGAGATTCCATCGTTCCAGGCAGATCGCCTGGTCCTGAGAGTAGAAAAGAAGGGGAACCACCAAGGTGCCCACCATTCAGCAGTTGGTCCGCAAGGGCCGCCAGGACAAGGTGTCCAAGAGCAAGACGCCTGCCCTCAAGGGTTCGCCCCAGCGACGCGGTGTGTGCACCCGCGTCTACACCACCACCCCGAAGAAGCCGAACTCCGCCCTCCGCAAGGTCGCCCGCGTGCGCCTGTCGAGCGGCGTCGAGGTCACGGCGTACATCCCGGGCGTTGGTCACAACCTCCAGGAGCACTCCATCGTGCTCGTCCGCGGCGGTCGCGTGAAGGACCTCCCCGGTGTTCGTTACAAGATCATTCGCGGTTCGCTCGACACCCAGGGTGTGAAGAACCGTAAGCAGGCCCGCAGCCGCTACGGCGCCAAGAAGGAGAAGAGCTGATATGCCGCGCAAGGGTCCCGCGCCGAAGCGCCCGATCGATGTCGACCCCGTTTACGGGTCGCCGGTCGTCTCCCAGTTGGTCAGCAAGGTGCTCCAGGACGGCAAGAAGCAGGTTGCCCAGCGGATCGTCTACACCGCCCTCGAGGGCTGCCGCGAGAAGACCGGCACCGACCCGGTCGTCACGCTCAAGCGTGCGCTCGACAACGTGAAGCCGGCCATCGAGGTCAAGTCCCGCCGCGTCGGCGGCGCCACCTACCAGGTCCCGATCGAGGTCAAGGGCACCCGCGGCACCACGCTCGCGCTGCGCTGGCTGGTCGGCTACGCCGCGGCCCGTCGTGAGAAGACGATGGCCGAGCGCCTGATGAACGAGATCCTCGACGCCAGCAACGGCCTTGGTGCCGCTGTGAAGAAGCGCGAAGACACTCACAAGATGGCCGAGTCGAACAAGGCCTTCGCCCACTACCGCTGGTGATCTGGGCCCACACGGCTCAAGTCATCTGCGGACCAGAACCTTTCACCACCATTCGAGGGGACATCACTTAAGTGGCTGTCGACATCACGACGGACCTGAACGTGGTCCGCAACATCGGCATCATGGCGCACATCGACGCCGGCAAGACCACCACCACCGAGCGGATCCTGTTCTACACAGGCATCAACTACAAGATCGGCGACACCCACGAGGGTTCGGCGACGATGGACTGGATGGAGCAGGAGCAGGAGCGTGGCATCACGATCACCTCTGCTGCGACCACCTGCTGGTGGAAGGATCACCAGATCAACATCATTGACACCCCGGGCCACGTGGACTTCACCGCGGAGGTGGAGCGTTCGCTCCGCGTCCTCGACGGTGCTGTCGCAGTGTTCGACGGTGTTGCCGGTGTCGAGCCCCAGACCATGACGGTGTGGCGCCAGGCCAACAAGTACGCCGTTCCCCGCATGTGCTTCGTCAACAAGATGGACCGCACCGGTGCGGACTTCTTCAACTGTGTCGACATGATGTTCGACCGGTTGAACTCCACCCCGCTGGTCCTGCAGATCCCGATCGGTGCCGAGGGCGACTTCCTCGGTGTCGTCGACCTGGTCGGCATGCGTGCCCTGACCTGGCGTGGCGAGACCACGATCGGTGAGGACTACGAGATCGAGGCCATCCCGGCCGAGCTGCAGGAGCAGGCCGACGAGTGGCGCGTGAAGCTTCTCGAGACGCTCTCCGAGGCTGACGACGAGATCATGGAGAAGTACCTCGAAGAGGGCGAGTTCACCGTCGAGGAGCTCGAGGCGGCCATCCGTCGCGCGACGCTCGCCGACAAGCTGAACCCTGTCCTCCTCGGCACCGCGTTCAAGAACAAGGGTGTTCAGCCCCTGCTCGACGCCGTGGTGAAGTACATGCCCTCGCCGCTCGACATCGATGGCATCCAGGGCCACGCGGTCAACGACGAGGAAGAGGTCGTCGTCCGCCAGCCCTCCGACAACGAGCCCTTCTCCGGACTCGCCTACAAGATCGCGACCGACCCGCACCTGGGCAAGCTGATCTATGTGCGCGTCTACTCCGGCAAGCTCGAGGCCGGCTCGACCGTGCTCAACTCGGTCAACGGCCGCAAGGAGCGAATCGGCAAGGTCTACCAGATGCACGCCAACAAGCGTGAGGAGATCGCGTCGGTGGGCGCCGGCCAGATCGTCGCCGTGATGGGTCTCAAGGACACCAAGACCGGTCACACGATCTGCGACCAGCAGAACCCCGTCGTCCTGGAGTCGATGTCGTTCCCGGCCCCGGTGATCGAGGTCGCCATCGAGCCGAAGACGAAGTCCGACCAGGAGAAGCTGGGCACCGCGATCCAGCGCCTCTCCGACGAGGACCCCACCTTCACCGTCAAGACGGACGAAGAGACCGGCCAGACCATCATCGCCGGCATGGGCGAGCTTCACCTCGACATCCTCGTCGACCGGATGAAGCGCGAGTTCAAGGTCGAGGCAACCGTCGGCAAGCCGCAGGTCGCCTACCGCGAGACCATCCGCAAGGACGTCACGAACCACAGCTACACGCACAAGAAGCAGACCGGTGGTTCGGGTCAGTTCGCAAAGGTCGTCATCTCGCTCGGCCCCAACATCGACCCGGAGACCGGCACTGGTGCCGGCTACGAGTTCGTGAACAATGTCTCGGGTGGCCGCGTGCCGCGCGAGTACATCCCCTCGGTCGACCAGGGCGGCCAGGCCGCCATGGAGTTCGGCGTCCTCGCCGGCTACCCGATGGTGGACGTCAAGTTCACCCTCGAGGACGGCGCCTACCACGACGTCGACTCGTCGGAGCTCGCGTTCAAGCTTGCCGGGAACCAGGCCTTCAAGGAGGCCGCCCGGATGGCGAAGCCCGTGCTCCTCGAGCCGATGTTCGCGGTCGAGGTCACCACCCCCGAGAGCTTCCTCGGGACGGTCATCGGCGACATCAACTCGCGCCGTGGCCAGATCCAGGCACAGGAAGAGCGTCACGGCGACATGGTCGTCAACGCGCTCGTGCCGCTTTCAGAGATGTTCGGGTACGTTGGCGACCTGAGGTCCAAGACCTCCGGGCAGGCGTCGTACTCGATGGAGTTCGACTCGTACGCCGAGGTTCCCACGAACGTCGCCGACGAGATCGTCAAGAAGGTTCGGGGCGAGTAGTCACCTGACTACCCGGCCGGACCCTCGGCGCAGTACCAACCACCACATCACGAGTCAAGAAACACACAACCCAGGAGGAGCCCACAGTGGCTAAGGCGAAGTTCGAGCGGACCAAGCCGCACATCAACATCGGCACCATCGGTCACATCGACCACGGCAAGACCACCTTGACCGCGGCGATCACCAAGGTGATGCACGACAAGTTTCCGGACCTGAACGAGGCCTCGGCCTTCGACATGATCGACAAGGCTCCGGAAGAGCGCCAGCGCGGCATCACGATCTCGATCTCACACGTCGAGTACCAGACTGAGGCCCGCCACTACGCGCACGTCGACTGCCCCGGTCACGCGGACTACATCAAGAACATGATCACCGGTGCTGCGCAGATGGACGGCGCGATCCTCGTGGTTGCCGCCACCGACGGCCCGATGCCGCAGACGCGTGAGCACGTGCTGCTCGCCCGCCAGGTCGGCGTGCCGGCCCTGGTCGTGGCGCTCAACAAGTGCGACATGGTCGACGACGAGGAGCTCATCGAGCTCGTCGAGATGGAGGTGCGCGAGCTCCTCTCCGAGTACGAGTTCCCGGGCGACGACATCCCCGTGGTTCGGGTTGCAGCATTCCCGGCCCTCGAGGGCGACGCCAAGTGGGGCGACTCGGTTGCCGAGCTCATGCAGGCCGTTGACGACTACATCCCCACCCCGGAGCGCGAGACGGACAAGCCGTTCCTCATGCCCGTCGAGGATGTCTTCACGATCACCGGTCGTGGAACCGTCATCACCGGTCGTATCGAGCGTGGCATCGTCAAGGTGAACGAGGAAGTCGAGATCATCGGCATCCGCGAGACCGCGCAGAAGAGCACCGTCACCGGTGTCGAGATGTTCCGCAAGCTGCTCGACGAGGGCCAGGCCGGCGAGAACGTCGGTCTGCTCCTGCGTGGAACCAAGCGCGAGGACATCGAGCGCGGCATGGTTGTCATCAAGCCCGGCACCACCACCCCGCACACCAACTTCGAGGCGTCTGTCTACATCCTCTCGAAGGAGGAGGGTGGCCGTCACACGCCGTTCTTCAACAACTACCGTCCGCAGTTCTACTTCCGGACCACGGACGTCACCGGCGTCGTCACGCTGCCCGAGGGCACCGAGATGGTCATGCCCGGCGACAACACCGAAATGATCGTTGAGCTGATCCAGCCCATCGCCATGGAGGACGGCCTCCGCTTCGCAATCCGCGAAGGTGGCCGCACCGTTGGTGCCGGTCGCGTCACCAAGATCACCAAGTGATCTAACGCTTCATCACACAGGGCCCCGGCTCCCGCAAGGGAGTCGGGGCTCAGTGCATTGCCTGGGGGAGTGCATCCCTCGGGAGCCCATTTCCGGGTGGTCGGCATGATGGGGCCCGTGACCCGCTTCAGCCGTGCCGAGCTCGAGAGTTTCCGAGACGCCGGGGTGCCCGATCTGGTAGGGCCAGACCTGCGGCTCGTCTTCGTCGGGATCAACCCCGGGCTCTGGACCGCGGCCACCCAGACCCACTTCGCGCACCCGGCCAACCGCTTCTACCCCGCGCTGTACGCCGCCGGCATCCTCACCGACCCGATCAACCCGGGCACCGGTATGTCGGACCAGCAGCGGGCCGCAGTGCTGGCTCGCGGGATCGGGATCACCAACCTGGTCCGCCGGGCAACCGCCCGTGCCGACGAGCTCGACCGCGAGGAGCTGCGCAGGGGCGGCCAGGAGCTGGCTGCGTTCGTCGCCAGGCATCGACCGAAGGTGGTCGCCATCGCCGGGATCACGGCGTACCGCACGGCCTTCTCCGTGCCCAAGGCGCTGGCCGGCGAGCAGCCCGGTGGCCTCTCAGGTGCCAGGCTGTGGGTGGTGCCGAACCCCAGTGGCCTCAACGCCCACGAGACGATCGCCTCGCTGGCAGCGAAGTACGCCGAGCCGGCACGTGCGGCCGGAGTCATCGCCTGACCCGACGGTCGCTAGGATTGGCCGGCCATGAACCAGTCTCGTCCCGCGCGCCCCCACCACAAGCTGACCGAGGACGGTCGCCGGATCCGCGAGGTGCTCACCTACTCGCGACGCGGCAGCCGCTTCACCGCCAAGCAGCAGAGTGCGTGGGACGCTCACGCCGAGCGCTACGTCATCGCCGACGACGAAGTCGACCAGCCGGGCTTCAGCCTGTCCGGGCAGTTCGCAACCGAGCAGCCGCTGATCATCGAGATCGGCTGCGGGGTGGGGGAGGCGACCGCGCCCTTGGCGGCCGGGCGTACGTCGTACAACGTCGTCGGCTTCGAAGTGTGGCGTCCGGGGGTGGCCGAGGCCGTGGGGCGCCTGGGTGAGCTCGACGTCAGCAACGTGCGGATGTGCAGCGTGGACGCCGTCTGGTCGATGGAGCACCTGGTCGGAGCCGGCGAGCTCGCCGAGCTGTGGACCTTCTTCCCGGACCCGTGGCACAAGAAGAAGCACCACAAGCGCCGCTTGGTGAACCCGGACTTCGCTGCGCTGGTCGCCAGCCGTCTTGCGCCCGGGGGAGTGTGGCGACTGGCCACCGACTGGGCCGACTATGCCGAGCAGATGATCGAGGTCCTCGATGCCGAGCCCGCGCTCGAGGGCGGCGTCGTGGAGCGCTGGGCCGAGCGTCCGGTGACCCGGTTCGAGCGCCGCGGCGTGGCCGAGGGTCGCGACCCGGTCGACCTCCTCTATCGTCGCCGCTGACCGCGGGGCCCTCGCGCCTCCCCGACTGGGTGACGACGCCCCAGCCGTGGTCTACTGGTGGCTCCGGACTGGTGGAGACGCCCTCGAAGAGGGCATGACCGGAGTGTTCTTCGGAGTGTTGTGAGGCCCTCGGGCCATCCGATTTGGTAACACGCGGTCATCTCTGCCAAGATAGTCCGGTTGCTCCAGCGGGTCGTTGGAGTGCGGACAAACTTGACCACTGAATCGCGTTTCCTGTTCGTGAAATCAGTGGTTGGCGTGCGTCGCACTGATGACAGGGACCCGATCAGCCCGACAAACCCGTCGGGCGCCCCAGCAAGAACACCGCAAGATCCCGGTCCTGTGCCGTGCAGCATGCACGACACGCCCGACCGCGGGGGTCGGCGGAGGCGGTGGAGTACGGGCGGTACGGCTTCACCCGGAGCCGTGTCGGGACAGACTGCACGCGGTACCACACAACCAGGTACTAGAGATAAGGACGAGAGAGACCTATGGCGGGACAGAAGATCCGCATCAGGCTCAAGGCCTATGACCACGAGGTGATTGACACCTCGGCGCGGAAGATCGTTGACACCGTGACGAGCACTGGTGCGAAGGTCGCCGGCCCTGTGCCGCTGCCGACCGAGAAGAACGTCTACTGCGTCATTCGCTCGCCGCACAAGTACAAGGACTCCCGCGAGCACTTCGAGATGCGCACCCACAAGCGCCTCATCGACATCATTGACCCCACGCCGAAGACGGTCGACTCGCTGATGCGCCTCGACCTGCCTGCCGGTGTCGACATCGAGATCAAGCTCTAGGTCGACGAGGGAGACGCGAAGAGATGACTTACGAACACAACATCAAGGGTCTGGTCGGCACCAAGATCGGCATGACGCAGACCTGGGACGAGAACAACAAGATCGTCCCCGTCACCGTCGTTGCCGCTGGCACCAACGTGATCACCCAGGTCCGCGCCCCCGAGACCGATGGCTACAACGCCATCCAGATCGGGTTCGGCGAGATCGAGGGCCGCAAGGTGACCAAGCCGCAGGCCGGTCACTTCCAGAAGGCCGGGGTCACCCCGCGCCGCCACGTGATCGAGATCCGCACCGCTGACGCGGCGTCCTACTCGGTGGGCCAGGAGCTGGCCCCCGACGTGTTCGCCGCCGGCGACGAGATCGACGTCACGGGCACCAGCAAGGGCAAGGGCTACGCCGGTGTCATGAAGCGCCACGGCTTCCACGGTGTGGGCGCCTCGCACGGTGCGCACCGCAACCACCGCAAGCCCGGTTCCATCGGCGCCTGCGCCACCCCCGGCCGTGTCTTCAAGGGCATGCGCATGGCGGGTCGCATGGGTGGCGACACCATCACCACGCAGAACGTCACGGTCCACGCCGTCGACGTCGAGAAGGGCCTCGTCCTGCTCAAGGGTGCCGTTCCCGGCCCCAAGGGCGGTGTCGTGGTTCTCCGCACGGCAGTGAAGAAGGAGGCCGTCAAGTGAGCGCCACCGTCAAGGTTGATCTCCCCGCCGAGATCTTCAACGTCGACGTCAGCGTCGCCGTCATGCACCAGGTCGTCGTGGCCCAGCAGGCCGCTGCTCGCCAGGGCACGCACTCCACCAAGACCCGCGCCGACGTGCGCGGTGGTGGTCGCAAGCCCTACAAGCAGAAGGGCACCGGCCGCGCCCGTCAGGGCTCGACCCGCGCACCGCAGTTCGCCGGCGGTGGCGTCGTCCACGGCCCGCAGCCGCGTGACTACGACCAGCGCACCCCCAAGAAGATGAAGGCTGCCGCCCTCAAGGGCGCGCTGTCCGACCGGGCCCGCAACGACCGCGTCCACGTGGTCGACTCGCTGGTCGCCGGTGAGGCGCCGTCCACCAAGACGGCTCTCGCCACGCTGGCCGGTCTGTCGGAGCGTCGTCGCTTCCTGGTCGTGCTCGAGCGCGGTGACAACATCACCTGGCTCTCGCTGCGCAACGCGCCGAACGTGCACATCATCGCCGTCGACCAGCTGAACACCTACGACGTCCTGCTCTCCGACGACGTGGTCTTCTCCAAGGGCGCCTTCGACGCCCTGGTTGCAGGCCCCGCCAAGGGCAAGTCGGTCAAGGCTGCGGCCACCGAGGAGGCTGACAAGTGAGCACCCTGAACAAGGACCCCCGCGACATCCTGATCGCACCGGTCGTCTCCGAGAAGAGCTACGCGCTCCTCGACGCGAACAAGTACACCTTCATCGTTCGCCCGGACGCCAACAAGACCGAGATCAAGATCGCGGTCGAGAAGGTGTTCGACGTCAAGGTCACCTCGGTCAACACGATCAACCGCCAGGGCAAGACGCGTCGTACGCGTTTTGGCATGGGCAAGCGCGCCAACACCAAGCGTGCGATCGTCAGCCTCGCTGAGGGCCACCGCATCGACATCTTCGGGGGTCCGGTCTCCTGACCGGCTTCCTAGCAGAGGACTGAGAGAGTAATGGCTATCCGCAAGTACAAGCCGACCACGCCGGGCCGTCGCGGCTCGTCGGTCGCCGACTTCGTCGAGGTGACTCGGACGACGCCGGAGAAGTCGCTGACCCGCCCGCTGCCCAAGAAGGGCGGCCGCAACAACCAGGGCCGGATCACCACCCGGCACCAGGGTGGCGGTCACAAGCGCGCCTACCGGATCATCGACTTCCGTCGCTACGACAAGGACGGTGTCCCGGCCAAGGTCGCTCACATCGAGTACGACCCCAACCGCACCGCGCGCATCGCACTGCTGCACTACGCCGACGGCGAGAAGCGCTACATCATCGCGCCCAAGGGTCTGACGCAGGGCACCGTGGTCGAGGCCGGCCCCAACGCCGACATCAAGACCGGCAACAACCTGCCGCTGCGCAACATCCCCGTCGGTACGACGATCCACTGCGTGGAGCTCCGCCCCGGCGGTGGCGCCAAGATGGCCCGTTCGGCCGGCAACTCCGCGCAGCTGGTCGCCAAGGAAGGCTCGCGTGCAACGCTGCGCCTGCCGTCCGGCGAGATGCGCTTCGTTGACGTCCGCTGCCGCGCCTCGATCGGTGAGGTCGGCAACGCCGAGCAGTCCAACATCAACTGGGGCAAGGCCGGCCGTATGCGCTGGAAGGGCAAGCGCCCGACCGTCCGCGGCGTCGTGATGAACCCCGTTGACCACCCGCACGGTGGTGGTGAGGGCAAGACATCCGGTGGTCGCCACCCGGTGTCCCCCTGGGGCAAGCCCGAGGGTCGCACGCGCAAGCGCAAGTCCTCTGACTCCCAGATCATTCGTCGCCGCAAGTCCGGCAAGGGTAGGAAGTAACCGACATGCCTCGTAGCCTGAAGAAGGGCCCCTTCATCGACGATCACCTTCAGAAGAAGGTGGACGCCGAGAACGAGAAGGGCTCGCACAACGTCATCAAGACCTGGTCGCGCCGGTCGATGATCGTGCCCGACATGATCGGTCACACCATCGCCGTGCACGACGGTCGCAAGCACGTTCCCGTCTTCGTGACCGACTCGATGGTCGGCCACAAACTCGGTGAATTTGCCCCCACCCGCACCTACCGCGGGCACGTGAAGGAAGACCGGAAGGGACGTCGTCGATGAGTGTCACAGAGCGCAATCGCACCAGCGCCCGTCGCCAGTCGCTGCTCGGCGACCAGGCCGGCTCCTTCGCCAGCGCACGCTTCGTGCGGATCACCCCGATGAAGGCCCGCCGTGTCGTTGACATGGTCCGCGGTCTGCCCGTCGAGGACGCACTGGCCCTGCTGCAGTTCGCCCCCCAGGCTGCTTCCGAGACCATCTTCAAGGTCCTCGAGAGCGCCGTGGCGAACGCCGTCACCACCGAAGGTCTGGAGGCCGGTTCGCTGGTCGTCTCGGCTGCGACCGTGGACGAGGGCCCGACCATGAAGCGTTGGCGCCCCCGTGCGCAGGGCCGGGCCACCCGGATCAACAAGCGCACCAGCCACATCACCCTTGTTGTGCAGCCGGCGGATGTCGCTGCACAGAAGACCGTGAAGAAGGGACGGACTGCCTGATGGGGCAGAAAATCAACCCGAACGGCTTCCGCCTCGGCATCTCAACGGACCACAAGAGCCGTTGGTACGCCGACAAGCTGTACAAGTCGTACGTCGGAGAAGACGTTCAGATCCGCAAGCTCCTGTCCAAGGGCATGGAGCGGGCCGGCATCTCCAAGGTGGAGATCGAGCGGACGCGTGACCGCGTCCGGGTCGACATCCACACCGCACGCCCGGGCATCGTCATCGGTCGCCGCGGCGCCGAGGCCGACCGCATCCGTGGCGAGCTGGAGAAGCTCACCGGCAAGCAGGTCCAGCTGAACATCCTCGAGGTCAAGAACCCCGAGATCGATGCCCAGCTCGTTGCCCAGGGTGTTGCTGAGCAGCTCTCCGGCCGTGTCCAGTTCCGTCGTGCGATGCGCAAGGCGATCCAGACCTCGATGCGTTCCGGTGCCAAGGGCATCCGGATCCAGTGCTCGGGCCGCCTCAACGGCGCCGAGATGTCGCGCACCGAGTTCTACCGCGAGGGTCGCGTGCCGCTGCACACCCTCCGCGCCGACATCGACTACGGCTTCTACGAGGCCCGCACGACCTTCGGCCGCATCGGCGTGAAGGTCTGGATCTACAAGGGCGAGGTCGCCGGCACCCGTGCCGAGCGCGAGGCGCAGGCTGCTGCCCGTGCCGGTGCTCCGGGCCGTGGCGCCCGCGGTGGCCGTTCGGACCGTCCGGGCCGTGGCTCGCGCGGTGACCGCCCGAACCGCTCCGACCGTTCCGCCGAGGCCCCCAAGGCCGAGGCAACCGAGGCAGCTCCCGCTGCCCCGACCGCTACGACCACTGGGGAGGCCTGAGCCATGTTGATGCCCCGTCGCGTCAAGCACCGCAAGCAGCACCACCCCAAGCGGACCGGTGCGGCCAAGGGTGGCACGAGCCTCAACTTCGGTGAGTTCGGCCTCCAGGCCATCGAGGGTCACTACGTGACCAACCGCCAGATCGAGTCGGCTCGTATCGCCATGACTCGTCACATGAAGCGTGGCGGAAAGGTGTGGATCAACATCTACCCCGACCGTCCGCTGACCAAGAAGCCTGCCGAGACCCGCATGGGTTCCGGTAAGGGTTCCCCCGAGTGGTGGGTGGCGAACGTCAAGCCCGGCCGCGTCATGTTCGAACTTTCCGGCGTGGATGAGGAAGTTGCTCGCGAGGCCATGCGCCTTGCAGCGCACAAGCTCCCCATGAAGTGCCGCTTCATCTCGCGTGAGGCAGGTGAATTCTGATGAGCACCACTACAAGTGCCGCCTTTGAACTCGACCAGCTGACCAACGCCGACCTCGAGGCCAAGCTTCGTGAGGCGAAGGAAGAGCTGTTCAACCTCCGCTTCCAGGCGGCCACCGGCCAGCTTGAGAGCAACGGGCGCCTGCGCCTGGTCAAGAAGGACATCGCCCGGATCTACACGATTGTGCGTGAGCGCGAGCTCGGCATTCGAGTGGAGCCCGGCACTGAGAAGGATGGTGGCGCCGCATGAGCGACCAGACCGCAACCACGAACGAGCGCGCGGCCCGCAAGGTCCGCGAAGGCATCGTCGTCAGCGACAAGATGGACAAGACCGTCGTCGTGACTGTCGAGGACCGTGTCAAGCACGCCCTCTACGGCAAGGTCATGCGCCGCAACAGCAAGCTCAAGGTGCACGACGAGCAGAACGAGTGCGGCATCGGCGACCGGGTCCTGATCATGGAGACCCGTCCGCTCTCTGCCACCAAGCGCTGGCGCCTCGTCGAGGTCCTCGAAAAGGCCAAGTGACCTGGAGACCCAGCCCACCGGCGGGGTCACCACCACAGATTCAAGTTCGGCAAATATCAGTTCGGCAAGGCTCACGCCCCGTACGTCTCGGGATGGGCGCTGAGAACCGGCACGACATTCAGGAGAAAACCCGATGATCCAGCAGGAGTCGCGACTCAAGGTCGCCGACAACACCGGTGCGAAGGAAATCCTTTGCATCCGTGTTCTCGGTGGCTCGGGTCGGCGCTACGCCGGTATCGGCGACGTCATCGTTGCCACCGTCAAGGACGCCATCCCCGGCGGCAACGTCAAGAAGGGTGACGTCGTCAAGGCCGTCGTCGTACGCACGAAGAAGGAGCGTCGTCGTCAGGACGGCTCCTACATCAGCTTCGACGAGAACGCCGCCGTAATCCTCAAGACCGACGGAGAGCCGCGGGGCACCCGCATCTTCGGTCCCGTCGGCCGTGAGCTGCGCGAGAAGAAGTTCATGAAGATCATCTCGCTCGCACCGGAGGTGCTGTGATGACTAAGCGAAGCAAGGCGTTCAACATCAAGAAGGGCGACACCGTCAAGGTGATCGCTGGCAAGGACAAGGGCGCAGAGGGCAAGGTCATCTCCGTTCTGATCGACGACCAGCGCGTCATCGTCGAGGGCGTGAACCGTGTGAAGAAGCACGAGAAGGTCGTCAACCAGGGCGGCGGCAACACCGGCGGCATCGTCACCACGGAGGCTCCGATCCACGTCTCCAACGTGATGCTGGTCGACGGCGAGGGCGTCACCCGCGTCGGCTTCCGTCGCGAAGAGGCCACCAAGACCCGCGCCGACGGTTCGACCTACACCGTGCAGCGCAGCGTCCGCGTCTCGCGCAAGACCGGTAAGGACATCTGACATGACTGAGACCCAGACCAACAGCATGCCGCGCCTCAAGGCGCGCTACCGCGAGGAGATCCTCCCCGCGCTGCAGTCCGAGTTCGACATCAAGAACGTCATGCAGGTTCCCGGCCTGACCAAGATCGTCGTCAACATGGGCGTCGGCGAGGCGGCTCGTGACTCGAAGCTGATCGAGGGCGCCATCCGCGACCTCACCGGCATCACCGGTCAGAAGCCCCAGGTCACCAAGGCCCGCAAGTCCATCGCGCAGTTCAAGCTGCGTGAGGGCATGCCGATCGGTGCGCACGTCACGCTGCGTGGCGACCGGATGTGGGAGTTCCTTGACCGCCTGCTGTCCCTGGCCCTGCCCCGCATCCGCGACTTCCGCGGCCTGAACGGCAACCAGTTCGACGGTCGTGGCAACTACACCTTCGGTCTCACCGAGCAGGTCATGTTCCACGAGATCGACCAGGACAAGATCGACCGGTCGCGAGGCATGGACATCACTGTCGTGACCACGGCCACCACTGACGAAGAGGGTCGCGCGCTGCTCAAGCAGCTCGGCTTCCCGTTCAAGGAAGGCAACTGACATGGCGAAGACCGCCCTCAAGGTCAAGGCTGCCCGCAAGCCGAAGTTCGCTGTCCGCGGCTACACCCGCTGCCAGCGCTGCGGCCGCCCGAAGGCCGTCTACCGCAAGTTCGGCCTGTGCCGGATCTGCCTGCGGGAGATGGCTCACCGCGGTGAGCTTCCGGGTGTCACCAAGTCCTCTTGGTGATTGCCTCCACGTCCTGAATTCGGTTGGGGCGGCGGACCTCCTCCGCCCCGACCACCGAACATCAAATGATCGCTGAAGGTCCTCCCGAGATGCGGGAGCGAAACCACGGTGGAGAAAGGGCCATTCGGCCATGACGATGACTGACCCGATCGCAGACATGCTCACTCGTCTGCGCAACGCCAACCAGGCGTACCACGACTCGGTCGCCATGCCTTACAGCAAGCTCAAGGCAGGCGTCGCCGAGATCCTCCAGCAGGAGGGCTACATCACGGCTTACGACGTGAAGGACAACACCGACGACGCCGGCGAGGCGGCTGTCGGCAAGACCCTCACGATCACCCTCAAGTACGGCCGCAACCGGGAGCGCTCCATCGCGGGCGTTCGCCGGATCAGCAAGCCCGGCCTGCGGGTCTACGCAAAGCACACGGGCCTTCCCCGCGTGCTCGGTGGCCTCGGCGTCGCGATCATCTCGACGAGCCAGGGCCTGCTCACCGACCGCCAGGCAAACCAGAAGGGCGTGGGTGGGGAAGTCCTCGCCTACGTCTGGTAGTCGAGACCCGAGACCAAGGAAAGGTAGAGGTACGAAGCATGTCGCGCATTGGCAAGCTCCCCATCACGGTCCCCTCGGGTGTCGACGTCAAGATCGAGCAGAACCTGGTGACGGTCAAGGGGCCCAAGGGCACCCTTAGCCACACTGTTGCTGCACCGATCGTCGTCGAGCGCTCGGAGGACGGCGTGCTCGAGGTCAAGCGTCCCAACGACGAGCGCGAGAGCCGCTCGCTCCACGGACTGACCCGCACGCTCATCAACAACATGGTCGTCGGTGTCACCGACGGCTACGAGAAGAAGCTGGAAATCGTCGGCGTCGGTTATCGAGTCCTGTCCAAGGGCCCGAACCAGCTCGAGTTCCAGCTCGGCTACTCGCACTCGATCACGTTCAACGCGCCCGAGGGCATCAGCTTCACCGTCGAGGGTCCGACCAAGCTTGGCGTCGTCGGCATCGACAAGCAGCTCGTGGGTGAGGTCGCGGCCAACATCCGCAAGCTGCGCAAGCCCGAGCCCTACAAGGGCAAGGGCGTTCGCTACGCGGGTGAGCACATCCGCCGCAAGGTCGGAAAGGCTGGTAAGTGACCATGGCGATCTCACTCAAGAACCGCAAGCACACCTCGGCCCGCGTCGCATCGCGTCTGCGTCGCCAGGTTCGTGGTCGCAAGAAGATCAGTGGCACGAACGAGCGTCCGCGCTTGGTCGTGACCCGATCCTCCAAGCACATCAGCGTCCAGGTCGTCGACGACCTGGTCGGCAAGACGCTCGCCTCGGCCTCCACCATGGAGACCGACCTGCGTGGTTTCGATGGCGACAAGACTGCCAAGGCGAAGAAGGTCGGCGAGCTCGTCGCCGAGCGCGCCAAGGCAGCTGGCGTCGAGGGCGTGGTCTTCGACCGCGCCGGCAACAAGTACCACGGCCGTATCGCGGCCCTTGCCGATGGCGCCCGCGAGGGCGGCCTGACGTTCTGATCGCAAAGACAAGCAAGAAAGAGAAGAGGTAGTTCTCATGAGCGGACCCCAGCGCGGACAGCGCGCCGGTGGTGAGCGCCAGGGCGGCGGAGACCGCCGTGGACGCGACGGTCGTGGCGGCCAGCAGGCCGACAAGACCGCGTACGTCGAGCGCGTCGTTGCGATCAACCGTGTCGCCAAGGTGGTCAAGGGTGGTCGTCGCTTCAGCTTCACCGCCCTCGTGATCGTCGGAGATGGCGAAGGCATGGTTGGTGTCGGCTACGGCAAGGCCAAGGAAGTTCCCGCCGCGATCGCCAAGGGCGTCGAGGAGGCCAAGAAGTCCTTCTTCAAGGTCCCCCGTGTCCAGGGCACCATCCCGCACCCCGTCCAGGGGGAGAAGGCGGCCGGCATCGTGATGCTGCGTCCTGCTGCTCCCGGTACCGGTGTCATTGCCGGTGGACCGGTGCGTGCGGTGCTCGAGTGCGCCGGCATCCACGACGTGCTGAGCAAGTCGCTCGGTTCCTCGAACCAGATCAACATCGTGCACGCCACTGTTGAGGCGCTGCGCATGCTGGAGGAGCCCGAGTCGGTTGCCGCTCGCCGTGGCCTGACCGTGGAGCAGGTGGCCCCGGCCGCCCTGCTCAAGGCGCGGGCGGAGGTGGCCCAGTAATGGCCCAGCTCAAGGTCGAGCAGAAGAAGTCCACGATCGGCTGCAAGGCCAACCAGCGCGAGACCCTTCGCTCGCTGGGCCTCAAGCGGATCGGCGACGTGGTCGTGAAGGAGGACCGTCCCGAGATTCGTGGGATGGTCCACACCGTCCGTCACCTCGTTACGGTTGAGGAAGTGAACTGACATGACGCTCAAGCTGCATCACTTGCGTCCGGCCCCCGGTGCCAAGACTGCCAAGACCCGCGTGGGTCGCGGTGAGGGCTCCAAGGGCAAGACTGCCGGTCGCGGTACCAAGGGCACCAAGGCGCGCTACCAGGTTCCGGTTGCCTTCGAGGGTGGCCAGATGCCCCTGCACATGCGCCTGCCGAAGCTCAAGGGCTTCAAGAACCCGTTCAAGGTCGAGTTCCAGGTCGTGAACCTGGACCGGATCAACGAGCTGTTCCCCGAGGGTGGCACCGTCACCGTCGAGAACCTCGTGGCCAAGGGCGCGGTTCGCGACAGCAAGCCTGTCAAGGTCCTGGGCCAGGGCGACATCACCGTCGCCGTCCAGGTCACCGCCAATGCCGTCTCGGCGTCGGCCAAGGAAAAGATTGAGGCCGCCGGCGGCACCGTAACGGTGCTCTGATCGGCCTGTGGCACAGCCAGTGCGAGGGGCGCGGATATTCATCCTGCGCCCCTCGTGCTGTCTCCACACGCCGTTCCATGGAGCCCCTGTTAGGCTTCCCCGAGTTCTCGCCCGGGCCCAACGGCCGGCGACCTGCCCCAGCTTGAGAAAGAGGACCACGTGCTAGGCGCGTTCGCCAACGCTTTCCGGACACCAGATCTGCGCAAGAAGCTGCTGTTCGTTCTCGGGATCATCGTCGTCTTCCGGTTCGGATCCCAGTTCCCTGCCCCGGGTGTGCACACTGCCAACGTGCAGACCTGCATCGACCAGGTCGAGAACAACAGTGTCTACAACCTGATCAACCTGTTCTCCGGTGGCGCGCTGCTCCAGCTGACGGTCTTCGCGCTGGGGATCATGCCCTACATCACCGCCTCCATCATCCTGCAGCTGCTCGTCGTGGTCATCCCACGGCTCGAAGCGCTGAAGAAGGAGGGCCAGGCCGGGCAGACGAAGATCACCCAGTACACCCGCTACCTCACTCTTGCGCTCGCCCTCCTGCAGGGCACCGGCATCGTGGCGCTGGCCCGTTCGCGCCAGCTGCTCCAGGGCTGTGAACTGCCCCTGCTGCACAACGAGAAGAGCATCAGCACGTTCCTGGTCATGGTGCTGACCATGACCGCAGGCACCGTGGTCATCATGTGGCTCGGTGAGCTGATCACCGACCGCGGCGTCGGCAACGGTATGTCGATCCTGATCTTCGTCCAGGTCGTCGCCACCTTCCCGGGCGCGCTGTGGTCGGTCCAGCGCGGTCAGGGCTGGCTCACCTTCGCCATCGTGATGATCGTCGGACTCGCCCTCGTGGCCGCGGTCATCTTCATCGAGCAGGCACAGCGACGCATCCCCGTGCAATATGCGCGCCGCATGGTCGGGCGCAAGATGTTCGGCGGCAGCTCGACGTACATCCCGCTCAAGGTGAACCAGGCCGGCATCATCCCGGTCATCTTCGCCTCGTCCCTGATGTACCTGCCCGCCATGGCAGTGCAGTTCAACGCCAACCGCGATCCGCAGCCCAAGTGGCTGGACTTCATCAACACCTACCTGGTCGACGGCAGCCACCCGCTCTACATGGCGATCTACTTCCTGCTGATCATCTTCTTCACCTACTTCTACGTCTCCATCACGTTCGACACCCATGAGGTGGCGGACAACATGAAGAAGTACGGCGGCTTCATCCCCGGGATCCGGGCTGGCAAGCCGACTGAGGACTACCTGTCCTACGTCCTGTCCCGGATCACCTTCCCGGGCGCCCTCTACCTCGGTCTGATCTCGCTCGTTCCGCTGATCGCCTTCGCGGTGATCAACGCCAGCCAGAACTTCCCGTTCGGCGGCACGTCCATCCTGATCATGGTTGGCGTTGCGCTCGACACGGTGAAGCAGATCGAGAGCCAGCTGCAGCAGCGCAACTATGAAGGATTCCTCCGCTGATGACGACCAACTCCAAAGGAATGCGCATCATCCTGATGGGCCCTCCCGGTGCCGGCAAGGGCACCCAGGCCAAGGTGATCGCGAATCACTTCGGCATCCCTGCCATCTCCACCGGTGACATCTTCCGGGCCAACGTGGCCGGGGAGACCCCGCTCGGGGTCGAGGCCAAGCGCTACATGGACGCGGGCGAATACGTCCCGGACGAGGTCACCAACGCGATGGTGCGCGACCGCCTCGCCGAGGACGACGCCAAGCCCGGCTTCCTGCTCGACGGATATCCGCGGACCCTGGCCCAGGTCACCGAGCTCGACGGCATGCTGGCCGCCACCGATGTCTCGCTCGATGCAGTCGTGGTGCTGACCGCCGACCAGGACGAGCTGGTCTCCCGCCTCCTGCAGCGCGCTCACACCGAGGGTCGCGCCGACGACACCGAGGACGTCATCCGTCGCCGCCAGGAGGTCTACACCGAGGAGACCGCGCCTCTGATCGAGGTCTACGGCGAGCGTGGACTGGTCACCGAGGTCGACGGAATGGGCGAGATCGACGCCGTGACGCACCGAGTCTTCGACGCCCTCGAGAACCGAGCCGGCTGAGGCCTCGTGTTCTCCAGCCGCGGGATCCAGGTCAAGACCCCCGAGCAGATCGAGAAGATGCGTGTCGCCGGCCTCCTGGTCGGCGAGACGCTGGAGCTGCTCCGTACCTCGGTGCGGGCCGGCATCACCACCGGTGAGCTCGACGCCATTGCCGAGGACAACATCCGCTCCGGTGGTGGCGTCCCCTCCTTCAAGGGGTACGGCGACCCGCCGTTCCCGGCCAGCATCTGTGCCTCGGTCAACGACCAGGTCGTGCACGGGATCCCCGGCGAGCAGGTGCTCGGCGACGGCGACATCATCTCCATCGACTGTGGCGCCATCGTCGACGGTTGGCACGGGGATGCCGCGATCACCGTTGCCGTCGGTGAGGTGCCCGAGGACGTCCGCGAGCTGATGCGGGTCACCGAGGAGTCGATGTGGCGCGGGTTCGCCGCCGCCAGGCTCGGCGGCCGGGTCGGCGACATCTCCCACGCCGTCGAGTCCTACGTACGCTCGCAGGGCGACTACGGGATCCTCGAGGACTTCACCGGGCACGGCATCGGGACCGAGATGCACCAGCCGCCGGACGTGCCCAACTTCGGCCGCGCCGGTCGTGGCCCCAAGCTGGTCCGAGGGATGGCACTCGCCGTGGAGCCGATGGTCACGCTCGGCACGAAGCGCACGGAGGTCCTCGACGACGACTGGACCATCGTCACCGCTGACCAGAGCTGGGCCGCGCACTTCGAGAACACCTTCACCCTGACCCCCGACGGGCCGTGGATCCTGACCGCGCTCGACGGTGGCGAGGCAAAGCTGGCCGAACTGGGCGCAGCATTCGGCGGACGCTGAGCGTCGTCTAACGTAGTGGCGTCGAGGCCAACCACGACCAGGCGAGGAACACATGTCCACGATGGGCCACAACGGGGTCGCACCCACCGCGCTGCGGGTGACTGTCCAAGGCAGCTCGCGTGAGTTCCTCGACTCCGTGGTCACCATCGGACGTGACGCGCACGCCCCGATCTCGCTGCCCCACCCGGACGTCTCGCGCAGGCACGCCGAGTTCCGGCGTACGCCGCAGGGTTGGGTCCTGGTCGACCTCGGCTCCACGAACGGCACGTTCATCGGGCCCCGCGCACTCACCCAGGAAGCGATCAGCCCCGACCACCCGGTGATCGTGACCATCGGTGGGCAGGGTGGGCCGAGCATCACCGTCGAGGTGGTCAGCAGCGGTAGTGGCAGCGGTGGATCGGACCCCCAGCCGCAGGCACAGTCACAGGCGCCGGCACAGTCATCGGGCGCCGGCGTACCCCTCTCCGAGATGCCCCCGCCCGTCCTACCCGGCACTCCTCCTGCGGGACCCCCTGCTTCGGAACCTGCGCCGTGGGCGAGCAGCCCCGCACCGGACCAGCCCGCTCCCGTGGACCTGGGCTCGATGCCGCCGCCCCAGTCGTCGGCCCAGTCGCCGGCCCCCTCGCCTTACCCCTCGTCGCCCTCCTCAGCGCCAGTGCCCCAGGCCAGTCCCGCCCCGGCGCCGGCGCGCCACACCGGTCCCACCCCGATCCCGGCTCCGGCAGCCGAGGTCGGCCCCACCCAGCCGTTCCGCGCAGGAGGCGGAGCCTGGGCAGCGCCCGTGCCAGGACAGGCGTGGCGTCCGACAGGCACCGGTTCGACCCCCTTGCCCCCGCCGGGTCACCTCGCCGACGGGCACACCGTGCTCCCGGATGATCGCAACAGCGACGGTCTGGTGACCATCGGCCGGTCCCGCACCTGCGAGGTCATCCTGGACGACCCGCTCGTCTCGCGACAGCACGCGACGATCGCGATGGCGGCGGTCCCGATCCTGCGCGACCTGGACAGCTTCAACGGCACCTACGTCAACGGCCGCCGCCTGCAGGGAAGCACGGCGCTCGCGCCCGGCGACGAGGTCATCTTCGGCAACCAGACCTTCACCTGGACCGGAAGCAACCTCGCGTCGAAAGCGACCCGGACCGACCTCACCCTGTTCGCGGAGAACCTCACCACGGTCACCAAGACCGGCAAGCGACTGCTCGAGAACATGACCTTCGAGCTCGAGCCGTCGTCGCTCACCGCGGTGATCGGACCGTCCGGTGCAGGCAAGTCGACCCTGCTCGGAGCGCTGACCGGCAGCAGCCCGGCCACCCACGGACAGGTGATCTGGCAGGGGACCGACCTCTACACCCACTACGAGCAGCTCCGGTTCCAGATCGGTCTGGTTCCGCAGTCCGACATCCAGCACCCGCAGCTGAGCGTGCGCCAGGGACTCTCCTATGCGGCGATGCTGCGGCTCCCTCCGGACACCACGTCCGCGGAGCGCGGCCAGCGGGTGCAGCACGTCGTGTCGCAGATGCAGCTCGAACGACAGATCGACAACCGGATCGGCACCCAGCTCTCCGGTGGGCAGAAGAAGCGCGTCTCGATCGCCACCGAGCTGCTCACCGCTCCACCGCTGCTCTTCCTCGACGAGCCGACCTCGGGCCTCGACCCGGGCCTGGACCGCGACGTGATGCATCAGTTGCGTCACCTGGCCGACGAGGGCCGAGTGGTCATGGTGGTAACCCACTCGGTGCTCGCACTCGACGTGTGCGACAACGTGTTGGTCCTGGCCCCCGGTGGGCGTCGCGCCTACTTCGGGCCTCCGGACGGGGTGCTCGAGCACTTCGGGTGCCGCGACTATCCCCAGGTCTTCGACCTGCTCGACGAGCCCGACCTGTGGCATCGGATCCCGGCACCGCCCGCCCCGGTGGAGACCGGCCGGTTGCCGGCGATGAACGCGCCGCTGAGCCAGCCGCCGCTGCAGTCGATGAGCCGCCAGTTCTTGACGCTCGTACGCCGCAACCTGGCCGTCACGGTCTCGGACCGGCTGCTGCTGACGATGCTCCTGCTATTGCCCCTGGTGCTCGGTGGGCTGAGCCGGGTCGTGCCCGGCTCCGACGGCCTGGGCATCGCCCGGACCGTCAACGACGCGGGGGTGATGGACCATCAGGAGGCGTTGACCCGACTGACCATCCTGATCATGGCCGCCGCGCTGATGGGGACCGCGGTCACGATCCGCGAGCTGGTGGGGGAGCGCCCGATCTTCCAGCGTGAATATGCGGTCGGGCTCTCCCCGGGCATCTATCTGCTCAGCAAGGTCGTCGTCCTCGGCACGGCCTGTTTCCTCCAGGGCGTGCTGGTCACCTGGTTGGCCACCGTGGGCCTGCCGGGTCCCGACGGCGGTGGCGCCCTGGGAATGGGCACCTTCGAGATCGCGCTCGCCATCGGCGGACTCTCGTTCACCATGGCCGTGCTGGGCCTGGCGGTCTCCGCGCTGGTGACCTCGAACGAGCAGACGATGCCGGCCCTGGTCGGCCTGGTGATGGTCCAGCTCGTGCTCTGCGGTGCGCTGGTCCCGGTCGCCGGTCGTGCGGTGCTCGAACAGCTCGCCTGGCTGGCCCCCGCGCGCTGGGCCTTCTCGGCCACGGCCTCGGTCACCGACCTGGACAAGGCCAAGCGCTCACTGCCCGACCAGAGCGAGGTCACCCTCGACGCGCTCTATGACCAGTCCGTGGGGCAGTGGATGGTGAACATGTCGATGCTGGGCCTGCTGACAGCGGTGATCCTGGCCGCAGCCTTCTGGCTGGTACGGCGCAGCGCCACCCCGCGCCACTGAGCGCGGCGCTCAACGCTCCCACCGCGGCCGCACTTGGCCATGTGCCCGGGGCAAAGTCACCGGGTACCCGGTGACTTTGCCGACGGAATAGTGGGGGAGTGCAAGGGGTTGATACCGACGTGAGTTCCTCTGCCCCCGCCCTGTCCGTCCTCGACCTGGTGCCGGTGCGCACCGACCAGACCACGGGACAGGCCATCACGGCCTCCCGACACCTCGCGCAGCTGGCCGATCGGCGCGACTATCGCCGCTACTGGGTCGCCGAGCACCACAACATGCCGGCCGTGGCGGCCACCAACCCGCCGGTGCTGATCGGGATGCTGGCGGCGTCGACCGAACGGATCCGGGTCGGTTCCGGAGGAGTGATGCTGCCCAACCACGCCCCGCTGGTGGTTGCCGAGCAGTTCGCCCTGCTCGAGGCGGCCTTCCCGGGTCGGATCGACCTCGGCATCGGCAGGGCCCCGGGCACCGACCCGGTCACCAGCTATGCGCTGCGGCACGGAGCCGGGGGCGTGGGCGAGGACGCGGTCACCCGGTTCCCCGAATATGTGGACAACATCGTGGCGATGATGGACCGGGCCGGTGTCGGCCTCTCCGTCGCCGGCCGCACCCACGAGCTCAAGGCGACCCCGAACGCGACCTCGACCGCGCAGGTCTGGTTGCTCGGTTCCTCGGACTACTCCGCGCGCCTGGCTGCCGAGCAGGGCCTGCCCTACGTCTTCGCGCACCACTTCTCCGGCCAGGGCACCGCGGACGCACTCGAGCTCTACCGCCGCAACTTCAAGCCCTCCGACGTCCTGGACGCGCCCCGCACCTTCCTCACCGTCAACGCGGTGGTCGCGCCCACCGCCCAGGAGGCGCATCGGATGGCGCTGCCGAACCTGCACATGATGACCAACCTGCGCACCGGGCGCCCGCTCGGGCCGCAGTTGTTGATCGAGGAGGCCGAGGTCGCCGTCGCCGACCTCGACCCCGGCATGCTGAACGCGATGCGCAGCCGCTGGGTGATCGGCGATCCCTCCGGTGCTGCCGATGAGGTGGCCCGCCTGGCCGCGACGTACGCTGTCGACGAAGTGATGATCCACCCCGTCGCTGGTGCTTATGCCGGGACCGCGCCCCAGGAGTCCCCGAACCGGGACGCGACCCTGGAGCTGCTCGCCGACTCGCTCGGTTGAGCCCTGGGCGATTAGGGCCTCGGCACACTTCGCACTAGACTTGTGCGTCGGCCCAACGTGGGTCTGTTTCGTGGCGCCTCGCGGCTGTCCGGACGTGCTGGTCACCCTGGTGGCCGGTATGCCGGGATTGAGGATCCACGGGCGGCTTCACGAGGTCCACTCTCTCCGGGCTCACGCTCGGGGGAGAGGTTCCCGGGCCACCCGAGACAAGCGGTGCAACACGGGCCGGCGGTCGCGGTGCATCACACGGTAGACCTATCCGTTCCAACAGATTGTGGAGGACATGCCGAAGAAAGAGGGCGTGATCGAGCTCGAGGGCACCATTACGGAGGCCCTTCCCAATGCAATGTTCCGCGTGGAGCTGAGCAACGGACACAAGGTGCTCGCGCACATCAGCGGCAAGATGCGCCAGCACTACATCCGGATCCTCCCCGAGGACCGCGTAGTGGTGGAACTCTCGCCGTACGACCTCACTCGAGGCCGGATCGTCTACCGCTACAAGTAACAGCCGAAAACAACGTGAAAGGACCATCCTCGTGAAGGTCAAGCCGAGCGTCGGCAAGATGTGTGACAAGTGCAAGGTGATCCGTCGCCACGGCCGAGTCATGGTCATCTGCGAGAACCCGCGCCACAAGCAGCGCCAGGGCTGATCCAGCCCCAGCTGCATCCACAACTGAATACAACAACGTGATCGCTTAGGCCCACAGGGCCGAACCACCCCCGGGGCAGACGGCCGGGGCCTGACAAAAGCCAGGGTGCGACACGACCGAAACCTCTGTGAACAACCGAGGGGCATGCGCCCCTCACAGAAAGGGCCATCACATGGCACGCCTTGTTGGTGTTGACCTCCCGCGTGACAAGCGCATCGAGATCGCACTCACCTACATCTACGGCATCGGCCGTACCCGCTCCCAGCAGCTGCTGGAAGCCACCGGGGTCAACCCGAACCTCCGCGTCCACGAGCTGGGCGACGAAGAGCTGGTCAAGCTCCGCGACGAGATCGAAGCCAACTTCAAGATCGAGGGTGACCTCCGCCGTGAGGTCCAGGCAGACATCCGCCGCAAGATCGAGATCGGCAGCTACCAGGGTCGCCGCCACCGCATGGGCCTTCCGGTCCGCGGCCAGCGCACCAAGACCAACGCTCGCACCCGCAAGGGTCCGAAGCGCACGGTTGCCGGCAAGAAGAAGACCAAGTGATCTGACGCCGGTCCCCGGCCCTCACCGACGAGTGCTCTGCGCTGCAGGCACCTCGACGCCCGGGTCGTTCACCAGCGGCAGTTCTCGGACTTCCCACTCATCCAGACCAGTAACTTTCAGGAGATATTGAATGCCTCCCAAGAGCCGCACCGCGGCTGGCGCCAAGAAGGTGCGCCGCAAGGAGAAGAAGAACATCGCTCAGGGCGAAGCCCACATCAAGAGCACGTTCAACAACACCATCGTCACGATCACCGACCCCACCGGCGCAGTGATCTCGTGGGCCTCGGCCGGCACCGTCGGCTTCAAGGGCTCGCGCAAGTCCACCCCGTTCGCGGCACAGATGGCGGCCGAGGCCGCTGGTCGTCGTGCGATGGACCACGGCATGAAGAAGATCGACGTCTTCGTCAAGGGCCCGGGTTCGGGTCGCGAGACGGCGATTCGGTCCCTGGGTGCGATCGGCCTCGAGGTCGGCACCATCCAGGACGTCACGCCCGCCCCGCACAACGGATGCCGGCCGCCCAAGCGCCGCCGCGTCTGATCCGCACCGAGAACAAGGAGACTTTGAGAAATGGCCCGTTACACCGGCCCCATGACCCGGAAGTCGCGCCGCCTCGGTGTCGACCTCGTCGGAGGCGACCAGGCATTCGAGCGTCGTCCCTACCCGCCCGGCCAGCACGGTCGCGCACGTGTCAAGGAGAGCGAGTACCGCACTCAGCTTCACGAGAAGCAGAAGGCGCGCATCTCCTACGGCATCCTCGAGAAGCAGTTCCACAACTACTACGTCGAGGCATCGCGTCGCGCCGGCAAGACCGGTGACAACCTGTTGCAGCTGCTTGAGTGCCGCCTCGACAACGTGGTCTACCGTGCCGGGTTCGCCCGCACGCGTCGCCACGCCCGTCAGCTCGTCGTGCACGGCCACTTCAAGGTCAACGGCAAGAAGGTCGACATCCCGTCCTTCCAGGTTTCCGCGCACGACGTCATCGACGTTCGCGAGAAGTCGCTCGAGATGACCCCGTTCATCGTGGCTCGTGAGACCCACGCCGAGCGTGTTGTCCCGGCGTGGCTCGAGGCCCTGCCGAACCGCATGCGGGTCCTGGTTCACCAGCTCCCCATCCGGGCGCAGATCGACGTTCCCGTCCAGGAGCAGCTGATCGTCGAGTTCTACTCGAAGAAGTAACACCCCCTCCCTTTCGCCACTGCAGTTCGGGCCCGTCAAATAGTGGGTGGGCCCGGAAAGGAAAGAATCAGTGCTTATCGCTCAGCGCCCGACCCTGTCGGAAGAATCCGTCGACGAGTTCCGTTCGCGGTTCGTCATCGAGCCGCTGGAGCCCGGCTTCGGCTACACGCTCGGCAACTCCCTGCGTCGCACCCTGCTCAGCTCCATCCCGGGCGCCTCGGTCACGAGCATCAAGGTGGACAGCGTCCTCCACGAGTTCTCGACCGTCGAGGGCGTCAAGGAAGACATCACCGAGGTGATCCTCAACCTCAAGAACCTCGTCGTCTCCTCCGAGCACGACGAGCCGGTCACCATGTACCTCCACAAGGCCGGTGCCGGTGACGTCACCGCCGCAGACATCCAGGCTCCGGCCGGTGTCGAGGTGCACAACCCCGACCTGAAGATCGCCACCCTGTCCGACAAGGGCAAGCTCGACATGGAGCTCGTCGTCGAGCGGGGCCGCGGTTATGTCAGCGCGGTGCAGAACAAGGGTGCGGACAACGAGATCGGCCGGATGCCGGTCGACTCGATCTACTCGCCCGTCCTCAAGGTGACCTACAAGGTCGAAGCCACCCGTGTCGAGCAGCGTACGGACTTCGACAAGCTGGTCATCGACGTGGAGACCAAGCCGTCGATCCGTCCTCGTGACGCGATCGCCTCGGCGGGCAAGACCCTGGTCGAGCTCTTCGGCCTGGCTCGCGAGCTGAACGTCGAGGCCGAGGGCATCGACATCGGCCCGTCGCCGGTCGACGAGCAGCTTGCTGCCGACCTCGCCCTCCCGGTCGAGGACCTGCAGCTGACGGTCCGGTCCTACAACTGCCTCAAGCGTGAGGGCATCCACACCGTGGGTGAGCTCATCTCGCGCTCGGAGCAGGACCTGCTCGACATCCGGAACTTCGGTTCGAAGTCGATCGACGAGGTCAAGGCGAAGCTGGTCGAGATGGGTCTGTCCCTCAAGGACAGCGCACCCGGTTTCGACCCGGCCACCGCCCTGGCGAACTACTCGGACGATGACGACGACACCTTCGTCGAGGACGAGCAGTACTGATCGCACTGGTCTGAGCACGCGGTTGGCCGTCACGGACCACGGTCCGCTGGCGGCCACCGCGGCTCAGCCGGGCACAGCTTTCAGTGCCGATCCACAGGTTTCACGCTTCACCTCATGAACGATCCCCATCTACTCCGGTACCTGACACGGCCGGAGAGAACTGAGAGAGAACAATGCCTACTCCCAAGAAGGGCACCCGCCTCGGCGGAAGTGCTGCCCACCAGCGCCTGATCCTCTCGAACCTGGCCACGGCCCTGTTCGAGCACGGTGCCATCACCACCACCGAGGCCAAGGCGCGTGTGCTGCGTCCGGTCGCGGAGAAGCTGATCACCAAGGCCAAGAAGGGTGACCTGCACAACCGCCGCGAGGTCCTCAAGACCATCCGCGACAAGGGTGTCGTGCACACTCTCTTCACCGAGATCGCCCCCACCTTCGCGGAGCGTCCCGGCGGCTACACCCGGATCACCAAGATCGGCCCCCGCAAGGGCGACAACGCGCCGATGGCGGTCATCGAGCTCGTCACCGAGGCCTACAGCCCCAAGGCTCCGTCGGCCAAGAAGACCGAGGCAGCTGCTGCCCCGGCCGCTCCGGTCGAGGAGACCCCGGTCGAGGAGACCGAGGCCACTGAGACCGAGGCCACCGAGACCGAGGCCACCGAGACCGAGGCCACCGAGGCTCCGGCCACCGAGACCGCTGAGGCTCCGGCCGAGACCGAGGACACCAAGTCCGAGTGATCTCCTGATCCGCCCCTCGAGGGCCCGTCACCTGCACGTCAGGTGACGGGCCCTCGTGCGTTGGTCCCACCCGAGCGGATCCGAACCGCTGCAGCTCACCGAGTGAGCTGGCGCTTGGCGCCCCGCAACCGGGTGCCGCCCAGGTCGGCCCGCTGGCCGGCTGCATAGCCGCCGGGCATCCCCGAGCCCGACAGCGAGCGCGCACGAGCCGTGGACAGGCGAGGATAGGCCGTGGTCATCGCGTCGACGACCAGTGCCGAGCGGTCCGCCAGGACCAGGCTCGTCGACACCCCGCTCGACGACGTACGGGCGCTGGCCTCGCGCTGCGCGTCAGACTCTGCCTGCGCGAGTCGTCTCGAGATCGCGATCCGAAACCCGGCCAGCCAGGACCTGCGGAAGGCAGCCTTGTGCTCCCCGGCCGGGACCGGGGTCCGCGCGAGCCAGGTGCTGGCCTGCATCAGCAGGCTGGTGAAGAGCAGATCGGTCCGAGCCAGGTCGGACTCGTGGCCGAAGAGGTGGATCGAGTGCGTGGTGGCTCCGTCGACCCGCTCCCTGCGCATCACCGCACGGCACCGCAACAGCACCGCCACCTCGGCCAACAGCTCGGCCTTGTCCTTGCCGAACGGAGCGTCGAGCACCACGATCCGGTCGCCGACGACGTCGGACCCGGGGACCGACGCCGCCAGCAGGGCCGCGTCGATGCCGTAGTCGGCGATCAGCTGGGCTGCCTTGGCGGTGTAGAGCTCCGCCTCCTCCTGCGTCGCGGCTTGGTCCTCGGCCTTGGCCAGCAGCTTGCGGATCTTCGCCAGCACCGGTGCGGTCGGGTCTGCGGTCATCTCATCCTCCAGGGGTGGTCTCGCCTTGCCGGCCCTCGTCGGCCCGCCATCAGCCCGCCATCAGCACGGCATCAGTACGGGCAAGGCTTCCACCGGCCGACGACAGTACGCCGAGTTCTCCACAGGGCAG
This sequence comes from Nocardioides daedukensis, assembly GCF_013408415.1. Lineage (NCBI taxonomy): Bacteria > Bacillati > Actinomycetota > Actinomycetes > Propionibacteriales > Nocardioidaceae > Nocardioides > Nocardioides daedukensis. The sequence goes on from NZ_JACCAA010000001.1 coordinate 3,104,492, forward strand.
CCGTCGACCCGCAGACCAGGTGGGTGACCTGCGCCCACGTGAGCGAGTGCGAGGTGGCAGGATTGACGACCGTGCGCATCCGGATCGACCTCTCCTACGACGGCACCGACTTCAAGGGCTGGGCCCTCCAGCCGGGCCTTCGCACCGTGCAGGAGGAGACCGAGCGGGCCCTGGCCGTCGCGCTCCGTCTTCCCGAAGCACGGGTCACCTGCGCGGGACGTACGGACGCTGGCGTCCACGCGCGCGGGCAGGTGCTTCACCTGGACGTGGACGACGAGGCGATCACCCGATCCGCCGGCCGCTCCCAGGACCCGCCCCTGGACGCCCTCGCCCGTCGCGTCAACGGCATCCTTCCGCTCGACGTGCGGGTACGCCGTGCGAGCCTGGCCCCGCCCGGGTTCGACGCCCGCTACTCCGCGATCTGGCGCCGCTACACCTACCGCGTGGCCGATTCCCCCGAGCTGGTCGACCCGCTGCTGCGCAGCCACGTCCTGGTCTGGTCGCGCCGCCTGGACATCGACAAGATGAACCGCGCGGCAGAGCAGCTGGTGGGCTTCCACGACTTCGCCTCGTTCTGCAGGGCCCGGGAGGGAGCCACCACCATCCGCACCCTGCTCGACCTGCACTGGAGCCGATCGGAGCACGGACTGGCCGAGCTGACGGTCCGGGCCGACGCGTTCTGCCACAACATGGTCCGCTCGCTGACCGGTTGCCTGATCGCCATCGGTGACGGGCGCAGGCCGGTCAGCTGGGCGAGCGAGATCATGGAGGCGCTGCGTCGCGACTCGTCGCTGACCGTCATGCAGGCCCACGGCCTGACCCTGGAGGAGGTCGGCTATCCCGACGGCATCGAGCTGGTACGCCAGGCCGAACGGGCCCGCAACAAGAGAGAGCTCACGAAGGAGCCTGCTGATGGATGAGGACCAGGACCACTACTTCTCCGCGGACCCGAAGGTCGAGTTCGAGCGGGAGGACTTCACCACCGAGGCCTGGGGCCACGAGCTGAGGCTGACCAGTGGTGCCGGCGTGTTCAGCCGGGGACACCTCGACCACGCCACCGCGATCCTGTTCCGCGAGCTCGAGGCACCCGCCCAGGGCCGCTTCCTGGACCTCGGGTGCGGCTATGGCCCGATCGGCCTGGCCATCGCCGCGGCGGTGCCGCTCTCCTCGGTGACCGGTGTGGAGGTCAACGAGCGCGCGATCCTGCTGGCCAACGAGAACGCGAAGGCGCTGGGCGTCTCTGGCCGCTTCGTGGCCTGCACGCCCGACCAGGTCCCCTCGGACATGGTCTTCGACGAGATCTGGTCCAACCCCCCGATCCGGATCGGCAAGGAGGCCCTGCACGAGCTGCTGCTCACCTGGCTGCCCCGGCTCGCTCCGGGCGGACGCGCGGTGATGGTGGTCGGCAAGTTCCTCGGTGCCGACTCGCTGCAGCGGTGGCTGGGCGAGCAGGGCTGGCCGACGACCCGCCTGGCCAGTCACAAGGGATTCCGGATCCTGGAGACCAGACGCGGTTGAGCAGACGCGGCGTCGGCTCAGTCGCCGCGCGAACGCTCCCACCAGAAGCTGCCGATCATCACCACGGCGACCAGCACCCCGCCGCCGATCAGGTCGACGACGTAGTGCTCCCCGAAGTAGACCAACCCCAGGCCCATCGCGGCCGGATAGACGGCGAGCAGCCACTTCCAGGCCGAACGCAGTCGCCAGATGCCATAGGCACCGATCAGCAACGAGATGCCGAAGTGCAGTGACGGCATCGCTGCGACCGGGTTGCCGACCCCGGTGAGGATCAGGTGGAACCTGCCCAGCCCGACCTCGTCCCAGCCGCGGGCGGTGATCCGCAGGACCTCGGTGTCGAGGCGGCCCTCCTTGCTGGCCAGCCACGGCGGTGCCATCGGATAGAGGACATAGACGACCAGGGCGGCCAGGTTCGCCGCGACATAGCGACGCATCCAGCGCTTCCACTCGACCCGGTTGCGCAACCACAGGACCACGGCGATGGTCAGGCCCACCACGAAGTGCGAGGTGTAGACGACGGCCAGCACCAGGTCGTACCAGCGCGGCTCGCTGCCACGTTCGCACGGGGAGCCGCACATCTGCTCCTGCAGCCAGGCCGAGGGCAGCTCGCCGCCGAACATGGCCCGATCGACCTCGATCGGCATCATGTAGTGGACCGGCATCGCGAAGAGCTCGTCGGCCACACCGCGGCTGTAGAAGTAGAAGACCAGCAGCGCCATCGGCAACCACCAGTCGCGCAGGAAGCCCAGGTGGTAGCGCGGCTGCTCACCGACGTTCCAGGCGATCGTGGCGAACCAGAGCCAGATGAAGATCTGGACGGTGTCGCTGGGGACCCCGAAGGCCACCACCCAGGCGGTGAGCGCGATGCCGAACAGCCCCATCGCCACGGCCCGGGCAGCGGGACGTGTGCTCCGCTGCCTGACCGGCAGGGGCGCCCGCAGGCCAGCGTAGAGCCGATTCGACATGGACGGATTGTAGGCGGGGATCACCGAATCGTGTCAGCGGGGCGCCGTGCAGCGGGACCTGGAGCGGCGCGGAGACGGAATCAATGCGTTGGCGCCGTGGTGCCTGCGCGGGGCACAATCACGCCGTGGGTCATGTGGATGTCGCCTCAGTGCGCTATGAGCTGCCGGACGGCAGGGTCCTTCTCGACGAAGTCTCGTTCCGGGTCGGTGAGGGTGCGAAGGTCGCCCTGGTCGGCGCCAACGGCGCCGGCAAGACCACCCTGCTGCGCATCGTCACCGGCGAGCTGAAGCCGCACGCCGGCGTGGTCACCCGCACCGGCGGTCTGGGCGTGATGCGGCAGATGGTCGGCGCCGGCCTGGGGGAGGACCCCACGGTCGCCGACCTGCTGCTCTCCGTGGCGCCCGCACGCGTACGTCGTACCGCCGCGGAGGTCGACCGGTGCGAGCTCGCGCTGATGGAGGTCGACGACGAGAAGCACCAGATGGCCTACGCGAGTGCGCTCGCCGAGTTCTCCGACGCCGGCGGCTACGACATCGAGGTGATCTGGGACGTCTGCACGATGGCCGGCCTCGGCGTCTCCTACGACCGGGCCAAGTATCGCCAGCTCGCCACCCTCTCCGGCGGTGAGCAGAAGCGACTGGTGCTGGAATACCTCCTGCGCGGACCGGAGGAGGTCCTGCTCCTCGACGAGCCGGACAACTTCTTGGACGTGCCCGGCAAGATCTGGCTCGAGCAGCGGATCAACGAGTCCGCCAAGACGATCCTGTTCATCTCCCACGACCGCGAGCTGCTCGACAACACCGCGACCCGGGTGGTCACCGTGGAGCTCGGCGCCTCCGGTGGCGGCAACCGGGTGTGGACGCACCCGGGCGGCTTCTCCTCCTACCACCAGGCACGCACCGACCGGTTCGCCCGCTTCGAGGAGCTGCGCAAGCGGTGGGACGAGGAGCACGCCAAGATCAAGGCACTCGTCCTGCGGTTGAAGATCAAGTCCGAGTACAACGACGGGATGTCGTCGCAATACCGCGCTGCCCAGACCAGGTTGCGCAAGTTCGAGGAGGCCGGCCCGCCGACCGAGCAGCCCCGCGAGCAACAGGTCTCGATGCGACTCAAGGGCGGTCGCACCGGCAAGCGCGCGGTGATCTGCGAGGGCCTCGAGCTCAGCGGTCTGATGCAGCCCTTCGACCTCGAGGTCTGGTACGGCGAGCGGGTCGCCGTCCTCGGCTCGAACGGTTCGGGCAAGTCACACTTCCTGCGCCTGCTCGCCGCCGGCGGCTCCGACCCCGACATCGAGCACCTGCCGGTGGGGGACGCGGTGACCGCGCCGGTGCAGCACACCGGGATCGCTCGGCTCGGGGCACGGGTCCGCCCGGGCTGGTTCGTACAGACCCACGAGCACCCCGAGCTGCTGGGCCGCACCCTGGTGGAGATCCTGCACCGCGGCGACAAGCAGGCGGACGGTCGGGGGCGCGACGGGATGGGACGCGAGCAGGCATCGCGGGTGCTGGACCGCTATGAGCTGGCACATGCCGCGGACCAGAAGTTCGAGTCCCTCTCCGGTGGCCAGCAGGCCAGGTTCCAGATCCTGCTGCTGGAGCTCTCGGGGGCCACCCTGCTGTTGCTCGACGAGCCGACCGACAACCTCGACGTCCAGTCCGCCGAGGCCCTCGAGGAGGGGCTGAGCGCGTTCGAGGGGACGGTGCTCGCGGTGACCCATGACCGCTGGTTCGCCCGCGGCTTCGACCGGTTCCTCGTCTATGGCGCGGACGGGTCGGTCTATGAGTCGCCCGGCCCGGTGTGGGACGAGGGCAGGGTGCAGCGTACCAGGTGAGGCCGGGTGGAGCGGCCCGGGCTCACAGCCGATAGACGGCGTCCAGGGCCCGGTCCACGTCCGACTGGCGCAGGAACGAGGAGGCGGCGGCCCGACCCTTGGTCTGCACGAAGCCGTAGGTGCTCTTCTTGGCCAGGGTCGCCGCGGTGTCGGCCGTGACATCGCTGACCGCCATGTCGCCCAGCGGGTGCCCACCGAAGTTGCCCCACAGCCCGATCCGCAGGTTCTGGCCGCGCTGGAGGCCGTAGACGCCCTGGGACCCGAACGCCACGGTCGGCGTACCGACGGCCAGGCTCTGCATCGCGCCGCGTCCCGACGCCACCGTGAGCACCGCGTCGCGCATCAGCACCGGGATCTCCTCCGACTCCACCCAGCCGGTCATCTCGAAGCGGAGCCGCGGAGACTTGGCCGCCTGCACCCCGATGAAGTCGCGGACCTGCTCGGAGATGTCACCGTCGCCGGCGATCCGGATCACCCACTCGCGGTCGTGCTCGACCAGCGCGTCGGTGACCTTGTCCACGCACTCGAGCAGGGCGGTCTTGTCCGGCCCCAACCGGGACGCGACCAGGATCTGCCCCGGACCGTCGGCGAGCTTGTCGTCCAGGGAGCGCATCGGCTGGTCGAAGAGCTCGTCGCGGACCCCGTTGGGGATCGTGTAGACCTTCGTCGGGTCCACCCGGTCGGCGTCCTCGATCATCCGGGCGTGCGAACGGCTCACGCCGATCAGGGCGCTCGCCACACCGGCCCAGTCGTGCACCCGGTCGCGGCTCACGTGATAGCCGTGGAACGTGTTGACCAGGCGGGCGCCGGTGGCTGAGCGCACGGCGCGACCCAGCACCCGGGAGCGGCCGGTGTGGGAGTGGATGACCTCCCACTCACGCTGGGAGAGCGCCTCGACGTCGCCGTCGCGGTCGTCCCAGTCCTCGATCACGTGGACGTCGATCTGCTCCGCGGTCAGCTTGTCGACCAGGGGACCGGGACGGCAGGCGACCGTGACGTTCCAGCCGTAGGCCTTCATGCCGCGGGCGGCGTACCAGATGTTCTCGTGGAGCCCGCCCCACGGGGAGTGGTTGAACATGGGAACGAGGACGTTGCGCGACGACATGCGGCCAATCTATCGGCCGCGAGGCGGGGCTTCAGGACTTCGCCGGGTTGGGTCGTGTCGCTTAGTATCCACTGCGGACATCCGTCGTGACCTGGTGGTCATGGCATCGAGAAAGGCCATCTTGACCACTCCCACGAAGCAGAAGCCGGCGCCTGCAGCAAAACTCCGCGGCGACATCGAGGGCCTCCGGGCCATCGCCGTCGGTACGGTGCTGCTCTACCACATCGGCGTGCCCGCGGTCAGCGGCGGATTCATCGGTGTCGACATCTTCTTCGTGATCAGTGGATTCCTGATCACGGCGCTGCTGATTCGCGAGGGGGAGAAGACCGGGCGGATCAGCATCCTGTCGTTCTATGCCCGGCGTGCTCGTCGACTGCTGCCGGCAGCGACCGTGGTGCTGATCTTCACCGCGATCGCCGGCTGGCTGGTGATGCCGGAGTCCTCGCACGGTGACCTGGCCACGGACGTCGCCTCGGCGACGGCGTACGTCGTCAACTGGGCGCTCGCCTTCCGTGCCGTGGACTACCTGGCCGAGGACGCCGCGGTCTCGCCGCTGCAGCACTACTGGTCGCTCTCGGTCGAGGAGCAGTACTACGTCATCTGGCCGCTGATGATCATGCTCGGCCTGTTCGTCGCCCGGCGTCTGGGCGTGCGCGCCAAGCCGCTGCTGTTCGGCACCATCGGCGTGGTTGCCGCGGCGTCGCTGGCCTACTCGGTCTACTTCACCGCGGCCAACCCGGCCAAGGCCTACTTCTTCACCACCACCCGCGTCTGGGAGCTGGCCATCGGCTCGCTGCTGGCGTTCGCGGTGGTGCGACTCCGCGTCGGGATCACCGCTCGAGCCGCGAACATCATGGCCGCTGCCGGACTGGCGCTGATCGTCTACGGCACGTTCTTCCTGGACTCCACCACCCCGTGGCCGAGTGCCTGGGCACTCGTTCCGACGGTGGGGGCCGCGCTCATCATCGGCGCCGGGTGCCGCACCGAGGACACCGTGGTGGGACGCCTGCTCAGCCTGCGCCCGATGACCTGGCTGGGCGGTATCTCCTACTCGGTCTATCTGTGGCACTGGCCGCTGCTGGTGCTGGCTGCGGTCCAGTGGCCCGAGATCGGCCTGGTCGCCAAGCTCGGCATCGGTGCCCTCTCGATCGTCCTGGCCCTGGGCTCGCGCCACCTGATCGAGGACCCGGTCCGCTTCCACCCGGTGATGGCCCGCCGCGCCGGTGTGGCGCTGGCCGTCGGTGGCGCGATGATGGCGACCTCGTTCGCAGCGGCCGCGATGATCAACTCGACCGTCCCGGAGCTGGACCTCGACGCCCCGGTGGCCGGGGCGACCGTCCTGATCCAGGACCAGTCCGCCAAGAAGTGGCAGGTCACCGACGAGCCCGAGAAGTTCTACACCACCTCCGGCGAGGTGACGCCGGACCCGGCCGTGGCCATCCAGGACATCCCGGCCTACTACGCCGACGACTGCCAGGTGAAGCCGGACGACGAGACGGTCCACGAGGAGTGCGTCTATGGCGACCGCAAGGGCGCCAAGACCATGGCCATGCTCGGTGACTCCAAGATGGGCCAGTGGTTCCCGGCGCTCGAGGACATCGCGATGCGCGAGGAATGGAAGCTGGACCTCTACCTGAAGTCGGCCTGCTCCTTCACCTTCGCCGGCCCCAAGGACGACTGCAGCGCGTTCGGCCGCAACGTCATCAAGCACTTCGAGAAGAACGGCGCACCCGACTTCGCGATCATCTCCCAGGGCACCGGTCCGATCGGGGAGCTGCAGACCGGCATGACCGAGGCCGTGACGGCACTGGAGAAGCTCGGCACCCAGGTCATCCTGCTGGCCGACAACCCGACGCCGCCGGAGCAGAAGGTCTATGACTGCGTCGCCAAGAACCCGGACGACTACCTCGAGTGCGGGTTCCCGATCGAGGGGAACAAGCTCGGACAGGGCACCGAGCCCCTCGAGGACCTGCGCGACGAGACCGGCGTCGACTACATCGACCTCAACGACTGGATCTGCCCGGCGGGCGGCGAGGAGTGCCCGGCCGTCATCGACGACACCCTGATCTATCGCCAGGGCAGCCACATCACCGCGAGCTATGCGCGCTCGCTCTCGCCGGTGCTGCACCGGTCGCTGGTCGCGCTCGGTGCGGGTGACACCCCGGTGGAGAAGATCACGGCCGACCAGGTCGCCGGGACCGACTGAGACGGGTCACAAGATGGGTCGCCAGTCGGGTCGCCAGTCGGGTCACGGGGAGGACCGGGCACGACGTACGCCGTGAGTCAGGCAGCCGCGCGCTGCCCGGCGAGCATCGTCGAGGCGACGACCTCGAAGTACTCGGCCCAGGCCGCCGCCACCTCGTCGGTGAACGTCTCGCCCAGGCCGGTGGCCAGCGTCTGCAGGAGCGCCGCCCCGACGGTGGCATAGTCCTCGGCCCGGGCGCCGTGGCCGGCGTGCTTCGCGCCCAGCTCGGCCACGGTGGGTGCCACCGACTCCCAGTCCGCCAAGGCGTTGACCGCGACCCCCAAGGTCTTCATCAGCTTGACGCGCTGCTCGGTCATGTCCTCGGCGAACAGGCTGCGCAGCTCGGGGGCTCGGGTGAAGAGGTCGTCGTAGAAGATGATCGCGGCGTCGTCGGCGATCGGCAGGACCAGCTCGAACGTGGACTGGACGAGGTGCACCTGGTGCGGGGTCATCGGACCTCCTGGAGCGGGGTGGAATGGTCCGACCACGCTAGGAAGCGGACACCCGGGTGGGGGTTTCTGATCGGTGAAGGCTCCGGAACCTTCTGCTCACGACCTCACACGACCCCCGCAGGACGCCGTAGAAATGCGACAGGGCCCCGACGCCGTGGCGTCGGGGCCCTGCTGGTGCCGGTGAGGTCAGGCCCAGCGCTCGCTGGACGCGACGAAGTCGAGCTTGCGCTCGCCGGTGTAGATCTGCTTCGGACGAGCGATCTTCTGCTCCTTGTCCTGGACCAGCTCGAGCCACTGGGCAAGCCAGCCCGGCGTACGGCCGATCGCGAAGAGGACGGTGAACATCTCCGGCGGGAACTGGAAGGCCTCGTAGATCAGGCCCGAGTAGAAGTCCACGTTGGGGTAGAGCTTCCGCTTGACGAAGTATTCGTCCTCGAGGGCGATCTTCTCGAGCTCGAGTGCGATCTCGAGCAGCGGGTTGGTCCCGGTGACCTCGAAGACGTCCTCGGCGGACTTCTTGATGATCTTGGCGCGCGGGTCGTAGTTCTTGTAGACCCGGTGGCCGAAGCCCATCAGGCGCTCGTTGCCGTCCTTCACGCCGTCGATGAAGGCGGGGATGTTCTCCTTCGAGCCGATCCGCCGCAGCATCCGCAGCACGGCCTCGTTGGCCCCACCGTGCAGCGGGCCGAAGAGGGCGCCGACGCCGGCCGAGACGGCCGAGTAGGGGTCGACCTGGGTCGAGCCCACCGAGCGCACCGCGTTGGTCGAGGCGTTCTGCTCGTGGTCGGCGTGCAGGATGAACAGGACGTCGAGGGCCTTGACCAGGCGCTCGTCGGCCTCGAACTTCTTCTCGCTCATCTTGAAGAGCATCGAGAGGAAGTTGGCGGTGTAGCCCAGGTCGTTGTCGGGATAGACGAACGGCTTGCCCTGCGCGTGACGGAACGACCATGCGCCGAGGGTGGGCATCTTGGCGATCATCCGGACGATCTGCATGTGCCGGTTGGCCGGGTCATCGATGTTGCGCGCGTCGGGATAGAACGTCGAGAGCGCGCCCACCGAAGCCATCAGCATGCCCATCGGGTGTGCGTCGTAGCGGAAGCCGTGCATGAACGACTTCACGTTCTCGTGCACGAACGTGTGGTAGGTGATCTCGTGCTCCCAGGCGTCGTATTCCGCCTTGGTGGGCAGGGCGCCGTGGATCAGCAGGTAGGCGACCTCGAGGAAGTTCGACTTCTCGGCGAGCTGCTCGATCGGGTAGCCGCGGTATTCGAGGATTCCCTTGTCACCGTCGATGTAGGTGACTGAGCTGCGGCAGGACGCGGTGTTGACGAATCCGGGGTCGTAGACGGCGAGGCCGGGGGTCTCGTCGTCGGTGCGGATCTTGCCGAGGTCGGCGGCCTTGATGGTGCCGTCGACGATCGGTACGTCGTACTCACTGCCCGTGCGGTTGTCCCTGATCGTGAGGGACTGGTTGTCAGCTGTGACGGCCGGTACGTCGGTCACGTCGGCTCCTGTCGTGAAAGAGTGTCGTGGACTCTCGTATATGTGTCGGTCCCCAACCTATTCGGTTGTGTCTCGGGACACCACGTGGGGTCGTCCATCCCCGCGTTACTGACCAGTACCCGAGACGGACGCGTCGAACACCGCTGCTGGTGGGGCGCACGGCTCGTTTTGACCTCGTCGACGGCCGAACCCTATTCTTGACAGTCGCGTCTCCTGCCGCGCCCGCAAGGGTGCAGACCCGGACGAAGTGGAACCGGGCAGTGTTCGTCAGAAGACGTCAGCACCACCACCCGCCCAGGCATCCCTGGTCGGGCCCAACGAACTGAAGTGGAGCAACTCAAGTTGCGTACTTACAGCCCCAAGCCCGCTGACATCCAGCGCGAATGGCTCGTCATCGATGCCCAGGACGTCGTCCTGGGTCGACTCGCCGTCCAGACCGCGAACCTCCTGCGTGGCAAGCACAAGCCTACCTTTGCTCCGCACATGGACATGGGTGACTTCGTGATCATCGTCAACGCCGAGAAGGTCGCCCTCTCCGGCAACAAGAAGACCACCAAGCTGGCCTACCGCCACTCGGGCTACCCGGGTGGTCTCTCCTCGACCCCCATCGGTGAGCTCCTCGAGAAGGACGCCCGCAAGGCCATCGAGAAGGCCGTCTGGGGCATGCTCCCCAAGAACCGCCTGGGCCGCCAGATGCTGAAGAAGCTCAAGGTCTACTCCGGCCCTGAGCACCCGCACGCGGCCCAGCAGGCCACCCCGTTCGAGATCACGCAGATCTCCCAGTGATTGCAGACAAGGAAATCAACGTGAGCGAGAACGAAAACACCGCCGAGGTCGAAGAGACCTTCGAGACCAACGAAGAGGGCATCGCCTACAGCTCGGAGTCCGCTCCGTCCGCTGACGCGCCCCTCAAGCCGGCCACCATCGCCCCGGCGAACGCCACCGGCCGTCGCAAGGAGGCCGTCGCGCGAGTGCGCCTCGTCCCCGGCACCGGCAACTGGACCGTCAACGGCCGCGAGCTGGACGACTACTTCCCGAACAAGCTGCACCAGCAGGTTGTCAACGAGCCGTTCGCGAACCTCGAGCTCGAGGGTCGCTTCGACGTCATCGCCCGCATCCACGGCGGCGGCATCACCGGCCAGGCCGGTGCGCTGCGCCTCGGTGTGGCCCGTGCCCTCAACGCCATCGACGTCGAGGCCAACCGCCCGTCGCTGAAGAAGGCCGGCCTGCTCACCCGTGACGCCCGCGTCATCGAGCGCAAGAAGGCTGGTCTCAAGAAGGCCCGCAAGGCGCCCCAGTTCTCCAAGCGCTGATCCTGCGCGCCGGGTGACCGGCACCGCTATCGTCGGAAGGCGGCCCGTCCCGGGCCGCCTTCCTTCATTTCCGCCCCTACCTGCCCACGAACCTCATCACGCGACCCAGGAGCGACTACATGGCAAAGAATCTGTTCGGCACCGACGGAGTCCGTGGCCTCGCCAACGGACAACTCACCGCCGAGCTGGCTCTGGACCTGTCCGTTGCTGCAGCGCACGTCCTGGCAGACCGGGGTGAGTTCTCCGGACACCGCCCCGTGGCGGTGGTCGGACGCGACACCCGGATCTCCGGGCAGTTCCTCGAGGCAGCGGTCGTGGCCGGACTGGCCTCGGCAGGGGTCGACGTACTCCTGCTCGGGGTCCTGCCCACGCCGGGCGTCGCCTTCCTGACCGCCTCGCTCGACGCCGACCTCGGCGTGATGCTGAGCGCCTCGCACAACCCGATGCCCGACAACGGCATCAAGTTCCTCGCCCGCGGCGGCGTGAAGCTCGACGACGCGATCGAGATCGCGATCGAGCAGCGCCTGCGCGAGCCGTGGGAACGCCCGACCGGTGGCGACGTCGGCCGGGTCTCCACCTATGCAGCGGCGGTCGACGACTATGCCGCGCACCTGACCAGCACCGTGTCGCGCCCGCTCGAGGGCCTCAAGGTCGTCCTCGACTGCGCCGAGGGAGCGGCCTGGCAGGCCGGCCCGAAGGCGCTGCGCGATGCCGGCGCCGAGGTGATCGCGATCCACGCAGACCCCGACGGACTCAACATCAACGACAACTGCGGGTCCACCCACCTGGGCAACCTGCAGCGCGCGGTGCTCGAGCACGGTGCCGACGCAGGCTTCGGCCTCGACGGCGACTCGGACCGCTGCCTGGCCGTCGACGCGGCTGGCGAGGTGGTCGACGGTGACCAGATCCTGGCCATCCTCGGCCTGTCGCTGCGCGACGCCGGCAAGCTCCCCAACGACGTGGTCGTCGCGACCGTGATGAGCAACCTCGGCTTCGTCCAGGCGCTGAAGGCCAACGGTGTGAAGGTTCGCCAGACGAAGGTCGGCGACCGCTACGTCCTCGAGGCGATGAAGGCCGGCGGCTACGGCCTCGGCGGCGAGCAGTCCGGCCACGTGATCATGTCCGAGCACGCCACCACCGGTGACGGCATCCTCACCGCCCTGCACGTCCTCGAGCGGATGGCCACGACCGGGAAGTCGCTCGGCGACCTGGCGGCCGTGATGACCCGGCTGCCGCAGGTGCTGGTCAACGTCCCCGACGTCGACAAGTCCCGCGCGGACGAGGACCCCGTCCTCGCGGCTGCGGTCGCCGAGGCCGAGGCCGAGCTGGGCGAGGACGGACGCGTGCTCCTGCGTCCCTCCGGCACCGAGGCCCTGGTCCGGGTGATGGTCGAGGCGCCGACGAGCGAGCAGGCCGCTCGGGTCGCCGAGGACCTCGCCTCGGTCGTGCGCGAGCGCCTCGCGCTCGGCTGAACGAGCCGCTCCACCGGTCTCTCCACAGGCACCGCTGAGCTCGGTCGCACCCACCATCCGAGCGTCCTAGGCTCGGTTGCATGAGTCGTGCGCCGATCCCCTCGCTGCGCAGCCTCACCCGGATCCTGGGTGCGGCCAGCGTGGTGCTCGCCCTGACTGCAGCCAGCACCGCAGGCGTAGTGGGATTCCAAGAGACTGCCCCGGTCACGGCCTCGGCCTCCGGGCACGCCGACTGGAAACCTGTGGTGGCGGAGGCGATCGATGCCGGACTGCCCACGACGTACGCCGTGCCCGGCGGCCACGACTGGGTGATCAGCCCGGCGGGAGACGACGTCGCCTTCCCCGGCTCGCACGGACGGCCGAAGGTCACCGGCACCGGCGCGGCGAGGTGGTTCGGCAACGACTGCACCGAGGACGGTACCCCGATCGCCGGCGCCTGGGTGGTCGTCGCAGACCCCGAGCGAGGACGCGCTCGCGAGGTGGCCGTGCGGGAGCTGGAGTCCTGGGCCCGCGGCTATGCCACCAACGACCGGGGACGGATCGCGCCGATGAGCCAGCGCCAGGTCTCCGCGGTCACCCTGGCCGACGGCTCAGCGGCCGTGCAGGCCTCGGTGCGCTTCGACATGTCGGTCTTCGAAGCAGGGTGCGCGGGCAGGACAGCCGAGATGCTGGTGACCTGCCTCGAGCGCGACGGCCGGGTGGTCACCCTGGTCCAGGCCCGCCACCTCGGGGTGCCGCACGCGCTGTCCGAGCGGGCGTGGCGCGGGATCTGGAAGTCGCTGGCGCTGGGCGAGTGAGTCGCTCAGAGCTTGCGGAGCCGCACATAGCGCACGGAGTGGTCCCGGTCCTTGCGCAGCACCAGGTTTGCGCGTGAGCGGGTCGGGAGCACGTTGGCGTTCAGGTTCGGGCCGTTGATGCTGTTCCAGATCCGCTTCGCCTCGACGGTGGCCTCTTCGACGGTGAGGTCGGCATATTTCGAGTGATAGCTCGACGGGTCACGGAACGAGGTCTCGCGCAGCCGCAGGAAGCGCTCGACGTACCAGCGCTCGATGTCGCTGGTCGCGGCGTCGACATAGACCGAGAAGTCGAAGAAGTCGCTGACTGCCAGACCGGTCTTGCCGTCCTCGCGCACCCGGGCCGGCTGCAGGACGTTGAGGCCCTCCACGATCACGATGTCCGGACTCTGCACCACGATCTTGCGGTCGGGCACGACGTCGTAGTCGACGTGGGAGTAGATCGGGGCCTCCACCTCGTCCTTGCCGGACTTGATGTCCACCACGAACCGGAGCAGCGCCTTGCGGTCATAGGACTCCGGGAACCCCTTGCGATCGAGCAGGCCACGCCGCTCGAGCTCGGCGTTCGGGAACAGGAATCCGTCCGTGGTGACCAAGGACACCGAGGGGTGCTCGGGCCAGTGCGCGAGCATCTGCTGCAGCACCCGGGCGGTGGTCGACTTGCCCACCGCGACCGACCCGGCCAGCCCGATCACGAACGGCGTACGCGGGGGAGTGGGGAAGTCCAGGAAGGCCTGCTGGCGGCGGTGCAACCGGCCCGCGGCCTCGACATAGAGGCTCAGCAGGCGCGAGAGCGGGAGATAGACCTGCTGGACCTCGTCCAGGTCGAGCTCGTCGCCGAGCCCGCGGACCCGCTCGATCTCGGTGTTGCTCAACGGCTGGTGCGTGGACTCGGCAAGAGCTGCCCAGGCGTCTCGAGCGAGCTCGATGTAGGGCGAGACCTCACGGCCATGGTCGCGGCTCTCAGAGCCAGCGGGCAAAGACATGATCGGCATTCTTGCAGTTGCCATGAGTGTGGGCTCGGACGGATACACTTCGGCGCATGTGTGGAATCGTCGGCTACGTCGGTAGCAAGCAGGCTCAGGGTGTCGTGATCGAGGGATTGCGACGACTCGAATACCGCGGATACGACTCGGCCGGCATCGCCCTGGTGAACGACGGTTCCATCGCCTCCGACAAGCGCGCCGGCAAGCTGGCCAACCTCGACAAGGCCATCGACGAGCACCCGCTCCCCGCCTCGACCATCGGCATCGGGCACACCCGCTGGGCCACCCACGGTGCCCCCAACGACCGCAACGCGCACCCCCACCTCGGCGGGGAACAGCGCCTTGCCCTGGTGCACAACGGCATCATCGAGAACTTCGCCGAGCTCCGCGCCGAGCTCGAGGCCGAGGGCCACGAGCTGCTCTCCGAGACCGACACCGAGGTCGCCGCCCACCTGCTCGAGCGCGAGCTCGGCAAGGGCGTCGACCTGACCACGGCCATGCAGCGGGCCTGCCAGCAGTTCGAGGGCGCCTTCACCCTGGTCGCCGTCGACGCCCAGGACCCCGACCGGGTGGTGGCCGCGCGCCGCAACAGCCCGCTGGTCGTCGGCATCGGTGAGGGTGAGAACTTCCTCGGCTCGGACGTCTCCGCGTTCATCGAGCACACCCGCGACGCGCTCGAGCTCGGCCAGGACCAGGTCGTCACGATCACCCGCGAGGGCGTCGAGGTCACCGGCTTCGACGGCTCCCCGGCCGAGGGCACCCGCTACCACGTCGACTGGGACCTCTCCGCTGCGGAGAAGGACGGCCACGACTGGTTCATGCGCAAGGAGATCTTCGAGCAGCCCCGCGCCGTCGCGGACTCGCTGCTGGGACGACGTACCGCCGAGGGCCTGCTGCAGCTCGACGAGGTGCGACTGTCCGACGACGAGCTGCGCGACATCGATAAGATCATCATCATCGCCTGCGGCACCTCCTTCTATGCCGGCATGGTCGCGAAATATGCGATCGAGCACTGGTGCCGGATCCCCGTCGAGGTCGAGCTCGCCTCCGAGTTCCGCTACCGCGACCCGATCCTGACCCGCGAGACCCTGGTCGTGGCGATCAGCCAGTCCGGCGAGACCGCGGACACCCTCCAGGCGATCCGGCACGCCCGCGTGCAGAAGTCGAAGGTGCTGGCGATCTGCAACACCAACGGCTCGACCATCCCGCGCGAGTCCGACGCGGTGATCTACACCCACGCCGGTCCCGAGATCGGCGTCGCCTCGACCAAGGGGTTCCTGACCCAGCTGGTCGCCTGCTATCTGCTCGCGCTCTACCTCGCGCAGGTCAAGGGCACCCGCTACGGCGACGAGATCAACGAGTGGATGGACCACCTGGAAGCGATGCCGGCGCACATCGAGAAGGTGCTCGAGAGTGCCGAGGAGATCTACGAGCTGGCCCGCAGCCACAAGGAGACCAAGTCGGTCCTCTTCCTCGGGCGCCACGCCGGCTATCCGGTGGCCCTCGAGGGTGCACTGAAGCTGAAGGAGCTCGCCTACATCCACGCCGAGGGCTTCGCGGCCGGCGAGCTGAAGCACGGCCCGATCGCGCTGATCGCCGAGGGGCTGCCCGTGCTCTGCGTGGTTCCGCCGCGCGGACGCGACCAGCTCCACGAGAAGATGATCTCCGGCATCCAGGAGGTGCGCGCCCGCGGCGCGCACACGATCTGCCTGGCCGAGGAGGGCGACGAGAAGATCCTTCCCTACGCCGACAAGCTGATCACGCTGCCCAAGGTGCCGGTCCTGCTCCAGCCGCTCGTCGCAGCGGTCCCGCTCCAGCTGTTCGCCTGCGAGCTGGCCACTGCCATGGGCAACGACGTCGACCAGCCGCGCAACCTGGCCAAGTCCGTCACCGTGGAGTGAGCGCCAGGTGATCGTCGGGGTGGGGATCGACGTCGTCGACGTTGCGCGCTTCGTCGAGACGATGGAGCGCACGCCCAACCTGCGCGACCGGCTCTTCACCCCTGCCGAGGCCGCCCTGTCGAACCAGTCCCTGGCGGCCAGGTTCGCGGCCAAGGAGGCGATCGCCAAGGCGCTCGGTGCCCCGCCAGGTCTGGGCTGGCACGACGCCGAGGTGGTCAAGGAGGAGTCCGGGCGACCGCGCTTCCAGGTCACCGGCACAGTCCTCGCGGCCTGTGAGGCCGCCGGGTTCAGCTCGATCCACCTCTCGCTCTCGCACGACGGCGGGATAGCCACGGCGTACGTCGTCATCGAGGCGTGATCACCGATGCGCAGCGCTCACAGGGTCGATCAGGTCCGGGCCGCGGAGGTCAGGCTCCTCGCCGCACTCCCTGACGGCGCGCTGATGGCCCGCGCCGCGTCCGGCCTGGCCACGGCGATCATCGACTTCCTGGGTGGTGCCCGGGGGCGCCGGATCGTGCTCCTCGTGGGCTCGGGCGACAACGGTGGCGACGCACTCTTCGCCGGCGCGCTGCTGGCCCGGCGCGGTGCCGGAGTCACAGCCGTGCTCCTCTCACCCGATGCCCATCCGGCCGGTCTCGCGGCGCTGCACCGTGCCGGGGGCACCTCATGCCCCGCGGCAGACTTCTCGGCCCGGGGCACCGTCGACCTGGTCGTGGACGGCATCGTCGGGATCGGTGGGCGTCCCGGCCTGCGGCCCGACGCGGTTGCCCTCCTGGCCGAGCTCGAGGGGGTTCCGGTCGTCGCGGTCGACGTGCCCAGCGGTGTCGGCGTGGACTCAGGTGAGCTGGCGGGAGCGCACGTCACCGCCGACCTGACGGTGACCTTCGGGACGCACAAGCCGTGCCATCTCATCGATCCGGCTGCGGCGCACTGCGGTGTGGTCACCCTGGTCGACATCGGACTCGACCTTCCCACCGCCGATGTCGGCGCCCTCGGGACCACCGACGTGTCGCGGCTGCTGCCCGTGCCGTCGCACCACTCGCACAAGTACACCCGCGGCGTCGTGGGGCTGCGCACCGGTGGCGGCTACCCGGGCGCGGGCCTGCTGTCCACCGCGGGTGCCTCGAGCGGCCTGGCCGGGATGGTTCGCTACGTCGGTCCCGACGGACTCACCGACCAGGTGCGCGCCGCGCACCCGGAGGTGGTCGCCGGTGGAGGGCGGGTGAATGCCTGGGTCGTCGGGTGCGGCTCCGGCGACGAGGCCGGCCGTGAGCTCGACGAGGCGTTGGCCGACGGCGTGCCCGTCGTGGTCGACGCCGATGCGCTGGTGCACGTCCGTCCCGGCATGCCGCGCCTGATCCTGACCCCGCACGCCGGCGAGCTGGCGCGGATGCTGGACGTCGAGCGCGACGAGATCGAGAGTCGGCCACTGCACTGGGTGCGTGAGGCGGCCGCCCACTTCGACGCCGTGGTGCTGCTCAAGGGCAGGCGCACCCTGATCGCCAGGCCCGGCTCGTCGTCGGCGCCCGGTCCTCACGTTTGGGTCAACACCACCGGCACCCCGTGGCTGGCGACAGCGGGCGCAGGGGACGTGCTCGCCGGGCTGATCGGCTCGATCGTGGCAAGCGGCGACCAGGTCGGCCTGGGCCTGCACGATGCGGCCGCCCTGGGCGCTTGGCTGCACGGCGCCGCGGCGACCCTGGCCTCCGGCGGGGGACCGATCACGGCCGGAGACGTCGCCGCCGCGATCGGTGATGCGGTACGCCGAGTCGTCACCGGCTGATCGTGAAGGCCCGACGTACACGCTGATCCGGGTGATCGTGGCACAGGGGGACCCGAACCTGCACGACGTGCCGCGTCGCCGGACCGGAGTCCGGGGATGCAAGAATCGCAGGCATGTCCGCGCGACCCACAAGCCCCGAACAAGGGGCTCGAGCCGAGATCGTGGTCGACCTGGCCGCCATCCGTCACAACGTCCGTCGTCTCCGAGAACTGACCCGCGCCGCCGACCGCTCCGGCCCGAAGATGATGACGGTGGTCAAGGCTGACGGCTACGGCCACGGCATGCACGAGGTGGCCCGGGCTGCCCGCGAGGCAGGCGCTGACTGGATCGGCGTGGCGACCATCGACGAGGCCGTGGCGCTGCGCGACGGCCACGACCGGGGCCGCGTCCTGTGCTGGCTCGGCGTCCCGGGCGAGGACTACGCCTCCGCCATCGAGCGCGACATCGACGTCACCGCCTCCTCGCTCGATCAGCTCCGCGAGATCGCCCGTGCAGCCGAGCAGCAGGGAACCACTGCCCGGGTGCAGCTCAAGATCGACACCGGACTCTCCCGCAGCGGGTGCACCTCGGTCGACTGGCCAGCCTTGACCACGGCCGCACGCGACGCCGAGCAGGCCGGACACGTCCGGGTCACCGGGATCTGGTCCCACCTCGCCTGCGCCGACGAGCCCGAGCATCCGGCCAACGACCGCCAGGAGCAGGTCTTCCGCGATGCGCTGGCCGTCGTCGAGGAGACCGGCCTCACCCCCGAGGTGCGTCACCTCGCCAACAGCGCCGCCAGCGTGCTGCGGCCCAGCGTCCACTTCGACATGGTCCGCTGCGGAATCGCCAGCTATGGCCTCGACCCCGCGCCCGGCGTGACCGAGGACCTGGGACTGGTGCCCGCGATGACCCTGCAGGCACGACTCTCGTTGGTCAAGCGACTCGCGGCCGGCGAATCGGTCTCCTACGGCCATCGCTGGACTGCCGAGCAGGAGACCACGCTCGGACTGGTGCCGGCCGGCTATGGCGAGGGCCTGCCCCGCGCGGCCTCCAACCGCGCCGAAGTCTGGTTCAACGGCAAGCGCCGCCCGATCCGCGGCACCCTGTGCATGGACCAGTTCGTCATCGACCTCGGAGACGACCACGCGACCCCCGGTGAGGTTGTCGAGCTCTTCGGGACCGGCCACGACGGTGCCGTGACCGCGCAGGACTGGGCCGAGGTGGTCGGCACGATCAACTACGAGATCGTCACCCAGATCGGCGGACGCCTGTCCCGGCGCCACGTCGACTCGGAGGCCGGAGCGTCGTGAGCATCGCCAAGAGGATCTTCCAGATCGCCGCGGGCGCCGCAGGTGTGGCCGTGGTCGGTGGAGCCGTCGACGTCGCCCGCCGCCGCGCCGTCATCGCCCGGCGAGGGAGCGGCGAGCACATCGAGCTGGGGTCGCTGCACTCCCCGAGCCACACCGTCGTGGCGGAGGACGGCGTACCGCTGCACGTCGAGATCGACGAAGCCGAGGGTGGTCCCGAGGGCGCCCCCACCCTGGTGTTCGTGCACGGCTATGCGCTGAACCTGGACTGCTGGCACTTCCAGCGCGCCGGCTATCGCGGGCTGATCCGCGCGGTCTACTACGACCAGCGCTCCCACGGCCGTTCGGGCCGATCCCAGGCGGAGAACGCCACCATCGAGCAGCTGGGCGTCGACCTGCGTGAGGTCCTTGCCCAAGTGGTCCCCGAAGGGCCGGTCGTCCTGGTCGGCCACTCGATGGGCGGGATGTCGATCATCGCGCTGGCCGAGGCACACCCCGAGCTCTTCGGCGACCGGATCGTCGGCGTGGCCCTGATGGCCACGACGGCCGGTGGCCTCAAGCCCCACCACGTGCTCCTGCCGATGCTGCCCAAGGGGTTCGGGGGCCAGATGCTCAGCCGCACCATCCTGGGCCTCTCCAAGGGCGCCCGGATGGTCGAGGGCGTACGTCGCCTGAGCAAGGACTTCGCCATCGTGGCGACCGACCGTTTCGCCTTCGGCAGCGACGTCCCCGGCGAATACGTGAAGTTCGTCGACCAGATGCTCGCCAGTACCCCGTTCGACGTGCTCGCCGAGTTCTTCCCCGGCTTCGACTCGCTCGACAAGTTCGCCGTGCTCAACGCGCTCGACCGGATCCCCACCACGATCCTCTGCGGCACCGCCGACCGACTGACCTCGGTGGGACACAGCCGCAAGATGCACTCGCTGCTGCCCCACTCGACTCTCGTGGAGTGCGAGGGCGCGGGTCACATGGTGATCATGGAGCGGCACATCGAGGTCAACAAGGCACTCGACGAGCTGATCGCTGCCGCGGACGAGCACTGGCGGGATCCCGCCGGATGAGCCGCACCACGACTGTCGTCGGGCCCGAGGCAGCAGCCGACGTCCTTGGCGTGATCCAGGCAGCGTTCGGTGCCCGGCCACCGCTGGACCCACCTGCTCCCGCGCTGCTCGAGACGCTCGAGTCCGTCGCCACGGCGCTGGCCACCGACGGTGGCCTGCTGCTCACCGAGGACGGCGTCGCGCTCGGTTCGCTGATCTTCCGTCGCGAGGGCGACACCTTGGTCCTGCGCCGCTTCGGGGTGGTCCCCACGGCACAGGGGTCCGGGGTGGCCGGTGACCTGGTGCGCGCGGCCGAGGAACATGCCCTCTCCCTGGGGATCACCGCGCTCCGTGTGGTGGCTCGTGTCGAGCTGCCCGCCTCCGTCGCGTTCTGGGACCACAACGGCTTCGTCCAAGCCGGTCGCGAGGGCGAGACGCTGCACATGGTGAAGGTCTTCCCGATCAGGCTCGAGCTGCCCACTCCCGAGGCTGCGCACACGTTCGGTCAGCGACTCGCCGCCCTGCTCCGAGCCGGTGACCTGTTGATCCTCACCGGCGACCTCGGTGCCGGCAAGACCACCTTCACCAAGGGCATCGGCGCCGGTCTGCAGGTCCGTGGCGAGGTCACCTCGCCGACCTTCATCATCGCCCGGGTCCACCCCTCGCTGGTGGGTGGCCCGGCGCTGGTGCATGCCGACGCCTACCGGCTCGGGTCCATCGACGAGATCGACGACCTCGACCTGGAGATGACCCTCGCCGAGGCAGTGACGGTCGTGGAGTGGGGCGCCGGCCTGGCCGAGGGGCTGGCCGACGACCGTCTCGAGATCGACATCGTCCGGACCCTGGGCGATGTCAGTTCTGTCGAGGACACCGACGTCCGGCAGGTCGTCGTACGCCCGATCGGGAAACGATGGCTGGACACCCCATGGCACACCCTGACCTGAGCGGGGCGCCGCGACTGACCCGCGGCGTCGCGGCGCTGAGCCCGGGCTACTTCGCGTTCGTGATGGCCTCCGGGATCATCTCCGTCGCGCTGCAGCTGCAGGGCCAGGAACTGCTCTCGCACGCGTTCCTGGCCACCGGCGTGGTGGGTTATGTCGTGCTCGTCGTGCTGACCGGGTGGCGAGCCGTCGCCTTCGGCAGCCTGATGCTGGCGGACTTCCGGGACCCGAAGCGGGCCTTCGGTTTTTTCACCTTCGTCGCCGGCACCAACGTGCTCGGCGCCCGAGCCGGCATGGAGGGGTGGTACGCCGTCACCGCGGTCGCCCTGGCTGTGGGAGGCGTGGTCTGGTTGCTGCTGGGCTACATCGTGCCGTGGAGCGCGGTGATGGGCCGCGAGGAGCGGCCGGTGGTGCTGAGGGCCAACGGCACCTGGTTCATCTGGGTGGTCGCCAGCCAGTCGGTGGCGCTTGTCGCGGCGACCCTGTCCGCCGTCCACGACGCGCACGAGCTCGCGGTCCTGGCGGTGTTGGCCTGGTCGGTGGGCGTGGTCACTTATGCCGCCTCGGCGGTCTTCGTCTCCCTGCGGCTGATGCTCTATCCGCTGGCCCCCGAGGAGTTCGACCCGCCCTACTGGGTCTCCATGGGCGCGATCGCGATCACCGTCGTGGCCGGAGCGAACATCGTGGAGATGGGCTCGACGCCGATGGTCGACGCGATCCGCGGGCTGGTGGCGGGGCTGTCGGTCGTCTTCTGGTGCTTCGCCACCTGGCTGCTGCCGGTGCTCTTCGCCGCCGGCTTCTGGCGGCACGGGCTGCGCCGGGTGCCGCTGCGCTATGAGCCCACCCTGTGGAGCATCATCTTCCCGCTCGGGATGTATGCCGTGGCCAGCATGTCCTTGGGCCGCGCCGACCACCTGCCGTTGGTCGCATCGATCGGTGAGGCCTGGGTGTGGGTCGCGATCGTGGCCTGGATCCTGGTCGCGGCAGGGATGCTGCGACACCTGGTGGTGGGTGGAAGGGCGATCAGCGGGGAGCCAGATGGGCCCCGTTCGGTGCCCGGGCGCTAATCTCTTTCCGTGCTCCTTGCCCTTGACACTGCCTCCCCGCAGGTGACCGTCGCCCTGCTCGACGACGCTGGAACGGTGGTCGCCGAACGCCGCAGCGAGCACCTGATGAAGCACGCCGAGCAGCTGGCGCCGATGATCGCCGGGGTGCTCGCCGACGCGGGCGCCGACCGGATCGACATCACCGCCGTTGCGGTCGGGGTCGGGCCCGGTCCGTTCACCGGCCTGCGGGTCGGCCTCGCCACCGCGCGGACCCTTGCGATGGTCCTGGAGGTCCCGGTGTACGGCGTGTGCTCGCTCGACGCGCTCGCCGTCGAGGCGGTCGTGACCGGCGCCGTCGACGGACCGTTCCTGGTCGCCACTGATGCGCGCCGCAAGGAGGTCTACTGGGCCTCCTATGACGAGGACGGCGCTCGCACCAGCGAACCCTCCGTCGACCGTCCGGCCGACGTGGCAAGTGAACTGCCGGTCGTTGGCGAGGGTGCCCAGCTCTATCCCGACTCGTTCCCGAACGGAGTCGGCCCGACCCGGCCCGGTGCCGGCTGGCTCGGCCGGGCAGTGGTCGAGGAGCGTGCCGAGCTGCTCGATCCGGACCCGCTCTACCTGCGTCGTCCCGACGCCGTGATGCCGTCGCGTCCGAAGGCAGTCTCGTGATCGGGCCCAATTCGATCCGTCCGGCCAAGGCGACCGATCTGGAGACCGTTGCCGAGCTCGACGACGAGCTCTTCGGTGCCGAGGCCTGGGACGAGGAGAGCCTGCTCGACGAGCTGGAGCGCCCGGGGCGGACCTTCGTGGTGCTGGAGGACGACAGCGATGGTGAGCCCGAGGTGGTCGGCTACGCGATCACGATGACCAGTGGCGACATCGCCGACCTGGTGCGGATCGGCGTACACCCGCAGCGGCACCGCGAGGGCATCGCCGGCCTGCTCCTGGAGCACCTCGTCGATGCCGCCAAGGAGGAGTCCGTGGACCGGATGTTGCTGGAGGTCTCCTCCCTCAACCGCGAGGGTCTCGGGTTCTATGCGGCCACCGGGTTCACCCAGATCGACGTCCGAGAGCGCTACTACAAGGACGGCTCCGACGCGATCGTGATGAAGCGCTCGCTCGGTCCGTCGTGCAACTGGAGCAACGCATGAACCAGTCCGCCCACCAGCCACTGGTCCTCGGGATCGAGTCGTCCTGTGACGAGACCGGGGTCGGCATCGTCCGCGGCCACACCCTGCTCGCGGACGCGGTCGCCAGCTCGATGGAGCAGCACGCGCCCTACGGCGGAGTGGTCCCCGAGATCGCCTCGCGCGCGCACCTGGAGTCGATCGTGCCGATGATCGAGCTAGCCTGCGAGCGCGCCTCGGTGAAGCTGCACGACGTGGACGCCATCGCGGTGACCAGCGGACCCGGCCTGGCCGGCGCGCTGATGGTCGGCGTCGGCGCGGCCAAGGCGTTGGCATTCGCCCTGGACAAGCCGATCTACGGCGTCAACCACCTCGCCGGCCACGTCGCGGTCGACCAGCTCGAGCACGGCGCGCTGCCCGAGCCGACGCTCGCGCTGCTGGTCAGCGGCGGACACTCCAACCTGCTCCGGGTCAACGACATCAGCTCCGACATCGTCTCCCTGGGCGCCACCATCGACGACGCGGCAGGGGAGGCCTACGACAAGGTCGCCCGGCTTCTCGGGCTCTCCTATCCCGGCGGCCCGGTGATCGACGCCGCCGCTGCGTCGGGCAACTCGGTCGCGATCGACTTCCCGCGCGGACTCACCTCCCGCAAGGACCTCGAGCGGCACCGCTTCGACTTCTCCTTCTCCGGGCTCAAGACCGCGGTCGCCAGGTGGGTCGAGGCCCGGCAACGAGCCGGGGAGGACGTCCCGATCAACGACGTGGCGGCCAGCTTCCAGGAAGCCGTGGTCGACGTACTCACCCGCAAGGCGATCGACGCCTGCGTGGAGTCCGGCATCGAGCACCTGGTGATCAGTGGGGGCGTCGCGGCCAACTCACGCCTGCGTGTCCTGGCCGAGGAACGGGCCAGCGCCAAGGGCATCGAGCTGCGGGTGCCCAAGCGCAGCCTGTGCACCGACAACGGGGCGATGATCGCCGCGCTCGGCTCCGAGATCGTGGCCCGCGGCCACGGCCCCTCGTCGCTGGACTTCCCGGCGGACTCCTCGCAGCCGGTCGGGACCGTCGTCTCGTCGCCCCTCGGCTGACCTGCCAGCCCACCGCGTGGAAGCTGCGGGTCAGTGGTCAGTCGACGAAGATCCAGGGCGTGGTCATCGTCCCGTTCTGGTAATCCTGCTCGAGGACGCTTTCCACGGTCCCGTCGAGGCCGACCCGGAAGAGGGAGTACGTCGGCACGTCCCCGCCGGCGTGGTTGACCCGCACCAGGAGGTGGCTGTCGTCCTCCCAGTGGGTGTCGAGCAGGTTGATCTCATCCGGCAGTGATTCCTCGGTGTCGATCTCCAGTGCCGTCTCGCCGGTGTTGATGTCGAGCACCTCCAGCTGCGAGGGAAGGGCAGGGTCCTTGCTCTGTCGACGGCCGACGACGTGGTTCCCGTCCGGGGAGAACCCGGCACTGGTCATGTCGAACGCCATCTCGTCGAATCGCACGACCTCGGTGTTCGTCCTCACGTCGAAGACTGCGCTGATGAGCGGGACCGTCGGGTCGGCGTACGACGAGCTGAACGTGCCGGCCAGTCGACCGTCCTTGTCCACGTCGAGGACGCTCTGCAACTCACCTGCCGGGCTGGCCACCTCACCGTTCGAGAAGGCCACCTGGCCCGGTATGTCGCCCTCGCCGTTGGGTTGGAAGTAGACGGCACACCCTTGGCTGTCCTCGGTGTCCCTGCAGTCCCCGGATCCGCTGATCGCGAACGGGATGTGGGCAGGGTGGTCGAGCTCGGCCATCTGTGTGGTGACCCCGTTCCCGCGGGTCTGGATCACCCCGTCGATGTCGATCCAGGCGGCGACCGTGCCGTCGGCTGAGCTCACCGGGCGGCTACCGGAGTTGGAGGTCTCGACGACCTCGCCCTTCTCGTCGAGGATGTCGATCTGGTTGCCCTCCTCGCTCTGGGTGGGCCAAGCAGCGACGTACTCGTCGCCGGCCCGGACGACGTACTCGTAGGCCCGCTCGAGTTCCACCGTCGAACCGTCCGCGCGGTGGAGTGTCTGCGCGTCGACGTAGTCGAGCTTCGGGTCCGCGCCCTGGGGCGCGTCGAGATCGATGACCACTGGGCTGTCGGGTCTCGCCGGTGCCTGCGTGGGTGTCGGGGAGGTCCCGTCCGTCGTGGAGGGGCTGGGCGAGCTCGTGGCCACCGGGGGTTCGGAGTCCGCCGTGTCCAAGGCCCCGGCGGCGAACATGCCGAGGGGAGCGATGATCGCCACCGCCGCCAAGGCGGCCACGCCGGCCGTCACTGCCCGGCGCCGACGAATCGTGCCTGCCCTGGTCTTGACCGCGTCGAGGCTGATAGGTCCCTCGGTGATCCGGTCGGCCCGGTGGTGGAACTCGGTGCCCAAGGACCTGGCCAGTGACCGGGTCACGTCGTCGTCCTGGTTGTTCATCGTTCCTCCTCCCCGAGGTGATCGGTCCGGTTCAATTGATGTGCTGGGGCGTTGGCCCGCAAGGTCGCCAGCGCCCTGCTGGTCTGGGACTTCACGTTGCCGACACTGCAGCCGAGCACGTCGGCGGTCTCGGCCTCACTGAGCTCTTCGTAGTAGCGAAGCACCACGGCCGCGCGCTGCTTGGGCGGGAGCGTCTGGACCAGCTCCCACAGCGCCGACCCGCGCCCCTCGTCGTACACGTCACGGGTCGCGATCCACTCGGGCATCTCGGCGCTGAGGGTCTCGCGCTTCTTGAACGCCCTGCGCCACAACGAGTTGTGCTCGTTGACCAGGATCCGCCGGGCATAGCCGTCGATCGCCTCGCGGGTGTGGACCTTCGTCCAGTTCAGGTAGACCTTCGCCAGGGTGACCTGGACCAGGTCCTCGGCGCCGTGGTGCTCACCGCACAGCAGGTATGCCGTCCGCAGCAGCGCGGGTTGGCGCGCAGACATCCACGCACTGAACTCGGCGTCCTTGGCCGAACCCCGTCCTGCTGCCATCGTCGTCGAGCCCGCCTGAGTCGCCGCCTGCATCTTCCACCGCCCATCCTCGTCCACCCCAAGACGCGTTGACCAGCGTGGAGGTTGCATGCTCGCCCTCACTCGTGACGGGTGGGCCGATAGCCTGATCTCGAAGCCAGCGACGCTGGCAGCCGACGAGCAGGAGGAACCGTGCAGCAGGTCAGAGCAGTGGTCGCCAAGGCAAAGGGCGCTCCGGTCGAAGTGGTGACCATCAACGTCCCCGATCCCGGTCCGGGCGAGGCGGTCGTGAAGATCCAGGCCTGCGGGGTCTGCCACACCGACCTGCACTACCGCGAGGGCGGGATCAACGACGAGTTCCCCTTCCTGCTCGGCCACGAGGCGGCCGGCATCGTGGAGGCCGTCGGGCCGGACGTCACCGGCGTCGCCCCCGGCGACTTCGTCGTCCTGAACTGGCGCGCCGTGTGCGGTGAGTGCCGCGCGTGCAAGCGCGGAGACCTGCACTACTGCTTCAACACGCACAACGCGACGCAGAAGATGACCCTCGAGGACGGGACCGAGCTCTCCCCGGCCCTGGGCATCGGAGCCTTCGCGGAGAAGACCCTGGTCGCCGCGGGCCAGTGCACCAAGGTCGACCCCGAGGCCCGCCCGGCAGCGGTCGGCCTGCTCGGATGCGGCGTGATGGCCGGCATCGGTGCCGCGATCAACACCGGTGCGGTCACCCGCGGCAAGTCCGTTGCCGTGATCGGCTGCGGAGGCGTCGGCGTCGCCGCCATCGCCGGGTCCGCGCTCGCCGGTGCCAGCCCGATCATCGCCGTCGACATCGACGCCAAGAAGCTCGAGGTGGCCAAGAAGATGGGCGCCACCCACACCGTCGACTCCTCCAAGACCGATCCGGTCGAGGAGATCGCCCGGATCGCCGCAGAGACCTACCCCGGCGCCGACGGAGCCGACGTCGTGATCGAGGCGGTCGGTCGTCCGGAGACGTGGAAGCAGGCGTTCTACGCCCGCGACCTGGCCGGCACCGTGGTCCTGGTCGGCGTGCCCACCCCGGACATGAAGCTGCCGGACCTGCCGCTGATCGACGTGTTCGGTCGCGGTGGTGCACTGAAGTCCAGCTGGTACGGCGACTGCCTGCCCAGCCGCGACTTCCCGATGCTCGTCGACCTCTACACCCAGGGCCGGCTCGACCTGGACGCGTTCGTCTCGGAGGAGATCGGCATCGAGGACATCGAGGCCGCCTTCGACAAGATGCACTCGGGTGACGTACTGCGCTCGGTGGTTCTCATGGACGGGGGCAACTGATGACCGCGCGGATCGACCACGCCGTCGTCTCGGGGACCTTCTCCCTCGACGGCGAGACTCACGAGGTGGACAACAACATCTGGGTGATCGGCGACGACACCGAGTGCATCGTCATCGACGCCCCGCACGACGTGGACGCGATCCGTGCCGTGATCGGGGACCGCACGCTGAAGGCGATCCTGTGCACCCACGCCCACGACGACCACGTGCGGGTGGCGCCGGCGCTGCGCAACGCCGTACCCGCCCCGATCCTGCTGCACCCCGACGACAGGCCCCTGTGGGAGCTGACGCACACCGACGAGCTGTGGGACCTCGACCTGGCCGACGGCCAGGAGCTCGAGGTCGGCGGCGCCACCCTGCGCATCCTGCACACGCCGGGCCACGCCCCCGGCGCCGTGTGCGTGTACGTCGAGTCGCTCGGCGCGGTCTTCACCGGCGACACGCTCTTCAACGGCGGTCCGGGTGCCACCGGTCGGTCGTTTTCCGACCGGCCCACGATCGAGGCATCGATCAGGGCGAAGCTGTTCGCGCTGCCCGACGAGACCGTGGTGCACACCGGGCACGGTGACGACACCACCATCGGGGCCGAGAAGGCCAACCTCGGTTGATCCCGCACCCCAGCCGACCCCGCCCGACGTGAAGGAGTCACCCGATGTCCGAGGCCACGACGGATGGCTACTTTCCGCCCGGCTCGCTGCTGCGCCATGTGCAGGAGCAGCGGCAGGTGGGACAGACCTACGGCCAGCGGGCGTTGATCATCGGCGCGACCCATCCGGTTCCCTACGTCGGCACCTCCGACTCCACCCGAGCGAAGGAGAAGCCGTTCCAGCGGCTGTCCAGCACGGCGGCGGCATTCGAGACGATCTTCTTCGGCTCGAGGAAGCAGGCCGACCGGGTGCTGCACGGTGTGCACTCCATGCACACCAGGGTCTCCGGTGAGCTGGCGCGCGACGAGGGGAACTATCCCAAGGGCACACCGTACGACGCGTTCGACCCGGAGCTGATGCTGTGGACGATGGCGATGCTCGCCGATTCGTCGCGGGTCTGCTTCGAGACCCTGGTGCGGCCGCTCGACGCGGACGAGCGCGAGGAGCTCTGGGCCGAGTGGGTGCGGTTCGGTGAGCTGTTCGGGATGCCACGCTCCGTCGCTCCCTCGAGTGCCCGCGAGTTCGACGAGTGGCTGGCCGCCCGGCTCGAGCCCTCGCAGCTCCACCTGACCGAGGAGGCGCGCGTGGTCGGCCTGGCGATCGCCGAGGACATGCCGGTCCCGCGCCACATGCGGGTCGGGATCGTGGGCACCAACCTGGTGGTGAGGGGGACGCTTCCCGCGCAGGTTCGCGAGCTCTACGCGATGAGCTGGACGCCGGCGCACGAGGCCGCGTTCCGGGCCGTGACCGCCGGTGTCCGAGCGACCCGACATGTCGTGCCCCGACGGGTCCGGGTCGGTGACAACTCGGTCCTGTTCGGGATCGTCGCCGCCACCGAGCGCGACATCCTCGCCAAGGGCGGCCACACGATGGATCTTCCGTCGTGAGGCATCCTTGAGCACTGTGTCCTCCTCGTTGCTCCGTCGCAGTGTGGTCGGTGCGCTCGGCCTCGCGCTGGTCGCGACCGGATGCTCGGGCGACCCGAGCCCCACAGAGCCCGCGGACAGCGGGTCCGCCGACTCCAGCGACGTACGCGTCGGTGACACGCCCACCATCGCCCCCGGCCCGGCTGCGAGCCTGAACCCGGGCCCCGAAGCCCGGTCCAAGGCTCGTGCGATGGTGGCGAAGCTCGGCCTGGCCGAGCTCGCCGGGCAGGTGATCGTCGCGCGCTACGGCGGCACCGGGTCGCCCTCCGAGCTCGTCTCCTCGCTGCACCTGGGTGGGGTGATCGTCTTCGACGACAACGTGCAGTCGACTGACCAGATCGCGGCGGTCAACCGGGACCTTCGCACTTCGGTGGACCGTCCGTTGATGATCGGCGTCGACCAGGAGGGCGGCGTGGTCGAGCGGGTGAAGCGTGGCGCCACCCGGTTCCCCGCCTTCATGTCGGCCGGTGCCGCGGATCGACCCGCCCTGACCAGGGCAGCGGCCCGGGGCAGCGCGCGAGAGCTGGCCGGCCTCGGCTTCACGACAGTCTTCGCGCCCTCGGCCGACGTCACCACCGGAGCCGACGACCCGACCATCGGATCGCGCTCGGCGGGCTCGGATCCCCGGCTGGTGGCAACACACGTGATCGCCGCCGCCGACGGGATCAGCTCGGCCGGAGTGATGCCGGTGCTCAAGCACTTCCCCGGACACGGCTCCGTGCCTGCGGACAGCCACGAGGAGCTGCCGGTGCAGGTGCGTTCGCGCGCAGCGTTGACCAACACGGACCTGGTTCCGTTCCAGGACGCGGTCGACATCCGGGTCCCCGCCATCATGGTGGGGCACATCGACGTACGAGCCGTGGACCCCGGGACGCCCTCGAGCCTGTCGAAGAAGGTGATCACCGGGCTGCTTCGTCATCAGATGGGCTTTGACGGGTTGGTGATCACCGACGCCCTCGACATGGCCGCGGTCCAGGAGGAGTACGGCGCCGCCAAGGCAGCGGTCAGGTCATTGCAGGCCGGCGCCGACGTGCTGTTGATGCCCGCTGACGTTCGCGCCGCCCGGGACGGGATCGTGGCAGCGGTGAAGTCCGGGGAGCTCAAGAGGTCACGACTGGAGGAGGCCGCGACGCGTGCGTTGGCCCACCTGATCCACCAGGCAGCCCAGCGGTCGCAGCCGGCCGATGCGGGCAGCCAGGCCAAGTCGTCGCAGGCCCTGTCCGCGGCGGCCGTCACGGTGGTTGCCGGGCCCTGCAGCGGAAACCTCGTGCCGGAAGGGATCCACGTCACCGGATCGCCCGACCGGGTGACGCGCCTGCAGTCCGCCGCCCGCGCGGCCGGTGTCCCGTTGGGCCGTGGCAAGAGAGTCGCCCTGGTCGGGTTCGGCGCAGATGTTCCCGCAGGCGCCGACATCGTGGTCGCCACCGACTCTCCCTATGTCTTGGGCCGTTCCTCGGCGCCGGTGAGAATCGCGACCTATGGGGACACGCCGGGAGCGATGAAGGCGCTGGTCGGCGTGCTCACGGGGAAGGCCACGGCGCCAGGCAAGCTGCCCGTCGCAGTCAGTGGTGTTGCCCGTACTGGCTGCTGACACCTCGCTCGGTCGAGCGGGTAACACGGGCCGTCCGTTGAGCCTTCCGGCGCGGAACCTGGCCTCCCGGTGGTGCGGGGCGCGGATGTTGTGCGCGCCGTAGGGCCCAGCCACCTCGGGTGGAGCTGCGGTGCGGGCCCTGGAGCGGTCGCCGACAAGGCGCCTGCGCATGTCGGGCGCGATGAACGTCAGGCGTCAGGCGGCCTGGTCGAGCGCGTCGTCGTCAGCTGGGTCGAGTGGGGTGGTGCCTTGTCCGGGGGTGACGCGCCATCGCTGTTCGTAGGGGTCGGTCCAGTGGTAGGACCCGTCGGGTTCGCGCCGGTAGGTCCAGCCGGCGAAGGTTTTCATCCGGTGGTGGCTCCTGCACAGGCAGGCGAGGTTGTCGGGGTTGGTCTGCCCGGGTGGACCGTGGGGGTCGTAGGCGTCGATGTGGTCGAGGTCGGTGCGGTTGGCGGTGATGGTGCAGTAGGGGAAGACGCAGTGTTGGTCGCGGAGCTGGACCTGTTCGCGCATTCGGTCGGGTGGGTCGTGCTGGTCGACGGCCCAGGTCTCGGTCAGGTCGATCACGGGTGTGATCCGGGCGTTTGATCCGAGCCGGGACAGCCAGTCCTGGACGAGGCTCAGGAGCTGGGCTCCGAGCCTGCCGGCGTCGACCACTTTCGTGTCGGGGTCGAGGTCGCCGCGCAGGGTGCGGATGATGTCGGCGAGGGTGAAGTGGAGGTGGAGCTTGGCGGTGACGTAGGACCGGGTCGCGGGGAGCGGTGCGCCGGTGGTGGGGTGGATCGGGTCGCCGAATCCGGCCGCCACGGAGGCGGCGCGGGCTGCGGTCGCGGCGTCGAAGGCAGCTTCTGCGGTGGCTTGTGCGTCGGCGAGCACGTCGGCCAGGGTGGGGCCGCTGGTGTCGCCAGTGCCAGCCCCTGCCTCGGCTGCGGCTCGGGCAGCGGCCATCGCGTCCAGGACCGAGTTCTTGGTGTAGTCGGCTGGGCAGTCCTCGGGAGTCGCGGGCCTCGTTCCTCGCCCGGCCGGAGCGTCCAAGTCGTCGCTGCCGGTGAGGTCGAGGGTGTCCTGGCATGTGGCGTGCCGGTCGGCGATGACGCCGAGTGCTTTGGCTTTGCGTTGGGCGTGGGTGTCGGGGTCGCCCAGGCGACCGAGGGTGGTGGCTTCGTCGTTGATCAGCTGGCTGAACTTCTCCAGGTCGAGGCTGTCCCCGATCGCGTCCAGTCGTGAGGTGCCGGGCGCGTAGCCGGCGTCGTGGTTAACCCGTACGTCCCAGTCGTCCTTGCCGGTCTCGGGCTTCTTCATCAGTTCGGGGTGGAAGGTGGCGATGGCTTGTCGGGTGGTCTCGTCGACGGCCTTGGGGCGGTAGCCGCGGTGGTCGAGCTGGTGGTCGATCCAGTTGACGCAGTTGTGGGAGAGCCGGGTGGTGTCGCGGGCGATCTGGGCGGCGGTCCAAGCCGGCAGCTCCAGGGCTACGACTCGGGCCCAGGTGCGTGGCAGGCGGTGCTGTAGGTCGAGGGCGTCGGAGAGGATCTGTGCCGCGGTTCCGGTGGACAGGCCTGCGGTGGCGGCGTAGGCCTCGACGGCGAAGACCGCTACGCCGGGTGTTCCTTCGCCGCCGACCCGGGAGTCGCATCCGGACAGGCCCGGCAGCCTGACGTCACCGAAGGTGGCAGCCTCACCCTCTTCGAGGGGCGGGTGGGTGATGCACCACTGGTGGGCCACCGCGTAGCGCCGTGCCGCGATTGCGAGCGCGTCTCGCGAGAGCCCGGAGACCTCTGAACACAGCGCCGCACCGTCGAGGTCCTCGACCCCGAACGTGGTGGCGGCTGCGGTGTTGTTCATGACTAGAACTCAATCAGGCAGCACTGACAACTAGACCCTCAAAAGCCCCGTATTCACAGGCATCCGGAAAAGTTTCTGAGAAGTTTTCGAAGCCCGGGATTCGTCCCTCGACACTGCGTCGCGTGGAGTAGAAGCGGCGCACAGGGGTAGGAGTCAGTCATGCGCGCACACCTTGCCCTGGCGGCATTCGTCGTGGCGGCCCTGCTGACCGGCTGCTCAGCAGGGCCCTTCGCCGATTCCGGCCGAGACGCCAAGATCGGCGAGATCTTCGTGGCGAACGGCCGCGCCGAGGGTTATCCGGTGTTGGTCAACCTCCCCAAGGACCGGTTCCAGTTCACTGTCAGCGCGCCGAAGGCCGAGGCGAGCGAGTCGCTGCCGCTGGCCAACCAGGACGTCTCCGAGGAGGCAGCGGACGGCACGGCATTCCTGGCGGTGAGCATGGAGCGACAAAAGGTCCCCGGCGACGTGTGGATGCTCGGCGAGGGGTCGGAGGAACCGAGTTTCACGATGGACGTGGACGGTCGCACCTATGAACTGGACCTGACCGAGCAACGGTCCTGGATCCTGGTGATCCCCGAGGATCCCGACGAGGTCAGGCTGGTGGCCGAGGTGGACGGCCGCGAGTTCCAGGTCGACCCCTACGACGAGATCCGGACCGATCACGAGGGCGACGTCTATCGGGGTGAGATCCCGGTCCTGAATGACCTGGAGTGTCCCGAGGCCACGGAGACCAACGTCAACGCGCAGGTGGCGTTCAGCGGCGTCGACTGCCGGGTGTCGGCGCTTGGCCCGGTCCCGTGGGTGGGTCTTCCGGACGCCGGTCCGTGGCCGGCTCCCGGCGATCAGTTCCTGGTGATCCGCACCATCGTCCCGAGCGGCGGCCACTTCCGTGCGAGGGACGATGCCGAGTGGAGCGAATCGACGGTCAAGGAAGGTGAGCCGACCTTCACCATTGATGGCAAGGCGCCGGTGGCTGTGCTCACCTGGCAGGGCGAGCGGTTGACTGCCGAGAATGACGACGGCCCCGGTCGCCGACTCGTCTTCGAGGTGACTGACCGGGATGCAGTCACATTCGTCATGTCACGTCGCTTTGATGCCACCGGCATCGACGGGTCATCGGTCTCCCACCTCTTCAAGCACGAGATGGAGCTCGAGCTGCGCTGAGCTGCTCAGAACGGCTGTACCAACAGGGCAGTGCCTTCGCCCCTCACGCGGGTCATCACCAGCGTGGCCTCCTGCTCGCCGCTGAGTGAGAGCTTCTTGCGCAGCAGCTCCGGCACCACCTCGACGCCGCGCTTCTTGATCGTCAGCTTGCCGATCCCACGCTCGCGCAACGCCGCCCTCAGTGGCTTCTCGCGATAGGGGAGCGTCTCGAGGACGCGATAGCCGCGCGCGAACGGCGTACGGAAGGACGCATCGGCGGTGACGTAGGCGATGTGCTCATCGAGCAGTCCACCGTCGACGCCGGCGGCAACCGCGGTCACCAGACCTGCCCGGATCACCGCGCCGTCGGGCTCGTAGAGGAACTCCCCGAGCTCGCGCACCGGCCGTTCGCGACCGTCGTACGGGTCGTCCTCCTCGGTCAGGGTGGCCAGTCCACCGTCGCCGATGACAGTCGCGCGGCGCCGGGCAGTGGCCAGGTATGACGACCAGAGTGCGGCCTCCTTGACCTCGCCGGCCTCGCTGACCCATTCGGCCTCGACGCCTTCCGGGATGAGGTCGTGCCCGATGCCCGGGGCGACCTTCACGACTGACGGACGGGTGAGGAGCGACTGCACGAAGGACCACGGCGGAGTCCAGTCCTCGATGTCGAAGACCCGCCCACGGGCGCCGCGCCGGGCCGGGTCGGCGAAGACAGCACCGAAGGCCGACAGGTCCAGGGACGTCCCGTCGGCGACCTGCGCTGCACCCGCAAGGCCGAGCACGGCCAGGTTGGCGGCGGCCATCGCCACGCGCACCGGATCGAGATCAACGCCGGCGACGGTCAGCCCGGCGCGGGCGAAGGCGATCAGGTCACCCCCGATGCCGCAGCCGACATCGATGACGCTGGAGGGGGCGGCTGCGGCGAGTCGGCTGGCTCGATGCGTGGCGACGCGGGCGCGGGTGGACTGCTCGAGCGCGTCCGGCGTGAAGTACATCCGCAGCGAGTCCTCGCCGAACTTCGCCACCCCGCGTGCCCGGAGACCAACCTGGGTCAGGGCGGCAGCGGAGCGGTCCGGATCGGGTTCGATCTTGCGCACGGCTGCGGCCGAGCGGACCGGATCGCCGGCGTGATCCACATAGGCGTGGGTGGCGGACTCGAGCAGGCGTTGCCCGGCGTCGGTCAGCAGCCATTCGAACGTCTCGAGCTCCATGCCCCCATCCTCGCCCACGGCCGGTTTGGGACCTCATCCAGGAAGGTAGAAGGACCCCCATGCGCATTCCCGCCCCGTGGCCACTCGTCTCGTGTGCCCTCCTGCTCGCTCTCCTCGTGGCCTGCAGTGGAGAGGAGAGGTTGGAGCCGGGCGTCGTCACCCCGGCCGCCAGGACGGCTGACCTCTCCGGGGTCCGTGCCGAGGTCTGGCTGCCGACCGGCCGGCTGCGCATGGTGATCACCAAAGGGCGGTCCTCGGTGGACGGAGTGCTCACCGACTCCGGCGAGTCCCTCAGAGCGGCCGAGGGTGAAGAGCTGCACGGCGTTGCCTGGCAGCTGGACCGCGGGCTCGGCCAGCCGCGGCCGAGTCTGTTGAGGAACCACCGGGCCGAGTCGGACAAGAAGCCGGTCACCGTGAGCGTGGTCCGCGATGGCGAGCGCACGACGCTCAAGGAGACCGACGACTCCGGCTGGAAGGTCGCGGCATGGGTGCCGGTTGCCGCCGGTGAGACGTTCATGATCGAGGTGGCCTTCGACGGGTTGACCCAGACCGTCGATCCCCGGACCGGGAAGGTCGCGCCGAGTGTCGCCTCCGCCTACAGTCGGGTGCCCGTGGAGACGCGCGATGCGACCTGCCACGACCTCAACGACGACCTGATGAGCGACAACTACATGCACTGCTTCGTCGACTTCGAGTCAGGGTTGCCCCATGTCCCCGGCATCGGGTGGGCCGCACCGGGCAACGAGTTCGTCGTGGTCGAGGTGCGCACGGACGCAGCCATGCTGCGCGATGAGCGCGCACTGACTGACGAGCCGGGGGCAACGACCCTCGACAAGGAGTCTCCCGTGGCCGTCCTGGAGGACCAGCCCGACACCGAGGGCGACAGGGGCGCGCGAAGTCGCCTGCTTGTCTTCGAGGTCCCGGATGCCGCCGAGCACGAGCTCGCCGTCGAGGTCACCTTCACCGCCGAGCGCGGCAGCCCGCCGTTGAGCTTCACCGGCAAGGGCACCGCGACCCTCATCGAGAAGGCAAGCCTGTGAGGCGCCGGACGATCGTGATCGGCGCGGTGGTGATCGCGGTCCTGGTGGGGGTGGCGCTCTGGTTCGTCACCGCAGCCAACGCTGCGCGACCGGGGGAGCTCTTCGAGGCGTCGACCCCGGCATCCGGGCGCAATGCTCAAGTGCTGCTGCCGGGCGGCCGCGCGGTGGACATCATCGTCGGTGAGCCCACCCGCAGCATCGACGGCAGCGAGCAGAGCGGCTATCCGGTGGACGACGAGCGAGCGGGGTGGGGCAACAGGTTCGTGCCGGTCTCGTGGGTCGTCACTGCCCGCAACTTCTCCGGCTCCGTCCTTCCCCGGTTCACCCTGGTGTCCGACGACCACCGCTATGTGCTGCCGATGGCCGACGCTGACGGGCAACTGCTCGCTGGGCGCCGCGACTTCTTCGTTGCGGTGCAGGGCAAGGCCGACGACCTCACTGTCGAGGTGGAGTACGACGGTGTCGTGCAGGTCGTCGACGTCGAGGAGGGCGACGTCGATCCGGGGGTCGCGGCTCCGCTCTACGAGAGTCCGGGCCGAACCGCCCAGCTCGAGCAACGGGTCTGTGCGTTCACCTCGGCGAAGGGGGCTCGGCGCCCTGACGAGTTCTCCTGCACGATCGAGTCGTCACAGGCGACGCCCTACCTCCCCGAACTCGGTTGGGTCGAGGACGAGGGCGACACCTGGTTGGAGCTGACGGTGCTGGACCGGTTCCCGACCGCGCTCGACACGCAGGGTGAGGACGGGGACTGGGGCCACTACGAGCTTTCGGCGAAACGGTCGATCACCTTGGCTGGCGAGCAGCCGGTGGCGGTGCTCCGGCCCGACGAGGCCAATTTTTTTGCCCGGGGCACGTATGTCTTCGTCCTCGGTCCCGATCCCGCGGAGCTGGTGCTCACCCGGACCTATCTTGGCACCTTGATCAGTGGTGAGGGATCGCCCGCGAAGGTCAGGGTCAGCGGCTCCCTGAAGACCATGACACCGGGTCGATCCTGATCCCGACTCTGGCACTCACTTCAGGTGAGTGCTAACGTCTGTTCTGGCACTCGCACCATGAGGGTGCCAGCGCTTGCACCGAGCACGACCCCCGCGACGGCGTGCTCACCTGCAGGCTCAAACTTCCCGGAGGGCCCCGTTGAGAGGGTTCCTCCTGTCCCCTGAATCACCAAGTGGAGAAAGTGGAGGTCGACACGTGTCGGTCAACATCAAGCCTCTCGAGGACCGCATCATCGTCAAGCAGGTCGAGGCGGAGCAGACCACGGCATCTGGCCTGGTCATCCCCGACACCGCCAAGGAGAAGCCCCAGGAGGGCGAGGTCGTGGCTGTTGGCCCCGGCCGCTTCAACGAGGACGGCGACGAGCGCGTTCCCATGGACATCGCCGTGGGTGACAAGGTCATCTACAGCAAGTACGGCGGCACCGAGGTCAAGTACGGCGGCGACGAGTACCTGATCCTGAACGCCCGCGACGTCCTCGCCATCGTCGTTTCCTGATTTCCCACGGGTCGAGTGCTCGCGTGGATGCCCCGGCACCCCGCTGAGCACTCGACCCGAACTCTTTTGAGGAGAAACACATGCCGAAGATTCTTGAGTTCGATGAGAACGCGCGCCGCGCGTTGGAGCGGGGCGTCGACGCCCTGGCCAACGCGGTCAAGGTGACGCTGGGCCCCAAGGGCCGCTACGTCGTGCTGGACAAGAAGTGGGGCGCGCCCACCATCACCAACGATGGTGTGACCGTGGCCCGCGAGGTCGAGCTCGACGACCCGTTCGAGAACCTGGGTGCGCAGCTGACCAAGGAAGTTGCCACCAAGACCAACGACATCGCCGGTGACGGCACCACCACCGCCACCGTGCTCGCCCAGGCGATGGTCCACGAGGGTCTGCGCGCGGTTGCTGCCGGCGTGAACCCGATGGGCCTCAAGCGGGGCATGGACGCCGCGGCCGCTGCCGTCGGCGAGGCGCTCCTCGAGGCCGCCCGCGAGGTCGAGTCGGTCGAGGACATGGCGTCGGTGGCCACCATCTCGAGCCGCGACAGCCACATCGGTGACCTGCTTGCGCAGGCCTTCGACAAGGTCGGCAAGGACGGTGTCATCACCGTCGAGGAGTCCAACACCATGGGCACCGAGCTCGACTTCACCGAGGGCATGCAGTTCGACAAGGGCTACCTGTCGCAGTACTTCGTGACCGACGCGGAGCGCATGGAAGCCGTCCTGGACGACCCCTACATCCTGCTGCACCAGGGCAAGATCTCGGCGATCGCCGAGATGCTCCCGCTGCTGGAGAAGGTCATCGCGACCGGCAAGCCCCTCTTCATCCTCGCTGAGGACGTCGAGGGCGAGGCGCTGTCGACGCTGGTCGTCAACAAGATCAAGGGCACCTTCAACGCGGTTGCCGTCAAGGCGCCTGCCTTCGGTGACCGTCGCAAGGCCATGCTCCAGGACATCGCCACCCTCACCGGTGGCCAGGTGATCGCACCGGAGATCGGTCTCAAGCTGGACCAGGTCGGCCTCGAGGTGCTCGGGCAGGCCCGTCGCGTCGTGGTCACCAAGGACAACACGACCATCGTCGACGGTGCGGGCGACGCATCCGAGGTCGAGGGTCGGGTCAGCCAGATCAAGGCCGAGATCGAGAACAGCGACTCCGACTGGGACCGCGAGAAGCTCCAGGAGCGCCTCGCGAAGCTGGCCGGCGGCGTCTGCGTGATCAAGGTCGGCGCGGCCACCGAGGTGGAGCTCAAGGAGAAGAAGCACCGCATCGAGGACGCTGTCTCCGCGACCCGCGCCGCGATCGAAGAGGGCATCGTCCCCGGCGGTGGCTCGGCACTGATCCACGCCGTCTCCGTGCTGGACAACGACCTCGACCTCGTCGGTGACGAGGCAGTGGGTGTTCGCGTGGTCCGCAAGGCCGCCGACGAGCCGCTGCGCTGGATCGCCGAGAACGGTGGCGAGAACGGCTACGTCGTGACCTCCAAGGTCCGCGAGCTGGGCGTCGGCAACGGCTACAACGCCGCCACCGGCGAGTACGGCGACCTGGTTGCCCAGGGCGTCCTCGACCCGGTCAAGGTGACCCGCTCCGCGCTGGTCAACGCGACCTCGATCGCAGCGATGCTGCTGACGACCGAGACGCTGATCGTCGAGAAGCCTGTGGAAGACGACGACGCATCCGCGGCCGGTCACGGCCACGGGCACGGTCACTGATCCACGGCTGAAGCACTGAACGGCCCGCAACGCGAGAGCGTTGCGGGCCGTTCTGCACATGTGCAGCGGGTCTCGAGCGCTTCAGCGACGCGACCAGTAGCGCCAGTTCGTGCCGCACTCGAACTCGAGGGCCGGTCGTTCCACGTCGCGCCGCAGATAGATCGGCTCGTCGTGGCAGCCCACACCACGCTGCTCGTAGAAGATCTCCAGTGCGGCGTTGAAGTCGTGCAGCCCTTCGGTGCTCCAGTGGTCGCGATCGACCCACTCGACGAACCAGGTCGGCCGGTCGTCACTGCGCAGCAGTGCCACCATCTCGGCCCGGTCCGGGTCCAGGGTGCGCATCGGCAGGCTCCACAGATAGGTGTAGGGCGACGTCAGCCCGGACGCCATCACGATGTCGGAACGTCCACCGTGGATGACGATCGTGTCGCTCGGTCTCGAGGAGGCACCGATCGCCTCGCCGGTGAGCTCGGCCTCCGGTGAGGTGCCGGCGAACTGGTTCTGGGTGCACCAGACGACCAGGGCCACGGCGGCCGAGGCGACGGCGTACGCCGTGAGTCGTCGGGTCCAGGCCAGCGTGCGGCCCCCGCTGCCCGCCAGCAGCGCCGTGGCCAGGACGACGCCGGGGGTGAGCAGGTGCAGGTAGGGACGCCAGAAGCTGCCGCCGAGGATCATGCTGGTCAGGTCGATGACGATGATGGCCAGCGTCGCCACGGTCACCGACGGGTGGCGCTGCCAGGCCGAGCGAGCGTTGATCGCCAACCAGGCCACGATCAGGGCCATGCCGGTGAGCAGGAAGTAGAGCCCGAGGATCAGGGCTCGCCACTTCGACCGGCCCAGCACCTGGTCCGAGATCACGCCGATGGCATCGGAGCGGAAGCCATAGACCGAGTACCAGAGCACGTCGAGCTCGACCCCCACCGCGAGGCACCAGCCGATCACCACCGCGAAGGGGATGGCGGCGCCCAGCAGGGCGGCGCTCGCCAAGCGTCCGAACGAGGGCCAGGTGATCTCGCGGCGGATCGCTGAGGTGAGCAGCAGGAATCCGCCGAAGGCCAGCCCGGTGACCATGTTCTGCTTCAGGCCCATGGCCATCGCGCCGAGCATCCCCGCGACGAAGGCGAGCGCGGTCGCGGACCACCGCGAGCGCTCAAGCACGCGCAGGGCTTCCATGGCCAGCCAGATGCTCGCCATCACGAACGGGATGCCGAGCACCTCACCCTTCGCTGAGACCGGGTCGATCAGGGTCGTGCTGGTCAGTGCCGTCGCGGTGACGGCAGCCCACCTGGCGGCACGGGCCCCGCCGAGCAGGTGTCCGCACCGAGCGGCCATCGCGACCAGTGCGGCACAACCCACGGCCGCGACGATCCGCAGGAAGTAGGGACCACCGACCAGGTCGGACAACCGGTAGATCAGGATCAGCGGTGGAGGACGGTCCACCCAGTAGGGCCCGTACAGGCTCTCCGGCTCCGGGTCCCAGTGCCGTCCGACCAGGGTGAACCCGGCCTCGTCGGGCCGCAGCGGCCAGAGCAGGCCGGGGAAGTGCAGCAGCACCGCGGCGACGGCACAGACGAGCACGAACCGGGTGGTTCCCATCGCCGCGATCCGGGCACGCACGCGTTGGACCCGTCCTGTCATGGCAGACACCTTCTCACTCCAGATGTTTCACGTTGGAAACGTGCCCGCAGCACCGGGGCAACCTGCCCGGGTCATGCTCGACAAGGAGCACGACGACGGTGCGCTGCAAGGCGGCGTACGACCAAGTGGAAAGTGGGATCACCATGTTGTGGCGAGTGCGGATGACGTTGTCCGACCGGCCGGGTTCGCTGGCCGTCCTGGCCCGGAACTGTGGCGACGCGGGGGTGAACATCCTCGGCCTGCAGATCTTCCCCGGCATCGAGTCGGTCACCGACGAGCTCGTGCTGCGCTGCCCCGATGGCTGGGGGATGGCCGAGATCGCGGAGATCGTCGAGAGCTCCGGTGGTCGATCGGTCAGCGGGGCGCGGTGCACCGAGGCCGCGCTGGCCGACCAGCCGTCCCGCTATGTCCAGGCCGCGCGCACGATCCTGGCCCAGCCGGCCTCGTTCCCCGAGGTGGCCGCGCGTCTCTTCGACGCCGAGGCCGAGCCGGTGCCGGGCGCGTTGGCCCAGGTGCAGGACGTGATGGAGATGAAGGTCGGCGACGTCCACGTGCAGGTGCGTCGTACCGCGCCCTTCACCGCCACCGAGCACGCCCGTGGCTCCGCCCTGGCCGACCTGGTCACCGACGTGTTGGACCGGGCCCGGGCACAGCCCGCCGTCCTGGCGGCCGGGCCGAGCCGGCGACTGGGCCACGGCGCCCTACCGGACTACGTGGTGAACGAGGACTTCGTCACCGCCGTGGTCGCGGACATCGTGGTCGGGGTCGCAAAGCTCGGCCCTGCGGACGGGATGGACGAGGCAGCACCAGTGATCCTGCGGGTCGACCCTGCATGGCGCCGTCGAGGGATCGGCACCAAGCTCCTGGTCGAGATCGGTCGCGTGGCCAACGCGAAGGGGACCGGCGAGATCCTGCTCAGCACCGAGGTGAACAACCAGGCGGTGCTGCCGATGGTGCTCGCGGCGGGACTCAAGACGCGGATCCGGATGTCGTCCGACGTGCTCACCGTCCGGATCCCGGTTGGTGACCTCAAGCCCGCTCCGGCCCCGATGTGAGTGCCTCGTTAGGATGGGGGAGTGGAGCTCCCTGACAAGTTCGCTGCCCTTGGTCTGACCTACGACGACGTGCTGTTGCTGCCGGGTCATTCGGACCTCGCGCCCTCTGACATCGACACCACGTCGCGGCTGACTCGCGAGATCTCGCTGAAGACGCCGCTGATCTCCGCGGCCATGGACACCGTCACCGAGTCACGGATGGCGATCGCGATGGCACGCGAGGGCGGCATCGGCGTGCTGCACCGCAACCTGTCGCTCGAGGACCAGGCCTACCAGGTCGACCTCGTCAAGCGGACCCAGACCGGGATCATCTCCAACCCGGTCACGATCGGACCCGACGCGACGCTCGAGGAGCTCGACCGGATCTGCGGTGACTACCGGGTCTCCGGCCTGCCCGTGGTCGACCCCAGCAACGTCCTGCTCGGCGTCATCACCAACCGCGACCTGCGCTTCACCCCGGTCGCGGAGTGGGCCACCACCAAGGTCTCCGAAGTGATGACCACGCACCCGCTGTTCACCGGCCCGGTCGGGATCTCCCGCGAGGACGCCACCGCCCTGCTGCGCCAGAACAAGCGTGAGCGGCTCCCGCTCGTCGACGAGGACGGCCGCCTCGGTGGCCTGATCACGGTCAAGGACTTCGTGAAGTCCGAGCAGTTCCCCAATGCGTCCAACGACGCCGACGGTCGACTGATGGTCGGCGCTGCGATCGGCTACTTCGGCGACGCCTGGGAGCGGGCCACCACGCTGATCGAGGCAGGGGTCGACGTGCTCGTCGCCGACACCGCCCACGGTCACGTCACGATGCTGCTCGACATGGTCCGACGCCTCAAGTCGGACCCGGCCACCAAGCACGTCCAGGTGATCGGCGGCAACGTCGCCACCCGGGCCGGCGCACAGGCGTTCGTGGACGCCGGCGCCGACGCGGTCAAAGTCGGCTTCGGTCCCGGCTCGATCTGTACGACGCGCGTGGTCACCGGCGCCGGCGTACCCCAGGTCACGGCCGTCTACGAGGCCTCGCTGGCCTGCAAGCCGGCCGGCGTGCCCGTCATCGCCGATGGTGGTCTCCAGCAGTCCGGTGACATCGCCAAGGCGCTGGTCGCCGGCGCCGACACGGTCATGCTGGGCTCGCTGCTGGCCGGGTGCGAGGAGTCGCCGGGTGAGCTGGTCTTCCTCAACGGCAAGCAGTACAAGGCCTATCGCGGGATGGGCTCGCTCGGTGCGATGTCCAGCCGGGGCAAGAAGTCCTACTCCAAGGACCGCTACTTCCAGGCCGAGGTCACCAGCGACGACAGGATCGTCCCCGAGGGTGTCGAGGGCCAGGTCGCCTACCGCGGTCCGCTGGCGGCCGTCGCGCACCAGCTGATCGGTGGGCTGAGCCAGTCGATGTTCTACATCGGCGCCCGCACGGTGCCCGAGCTCCAGGAGAAGGGCCAATTCGTGCGGATCACCTCGGCCTCCCTCAAGGAGAGCCACCCGCACGACATCCAGATGACGGTCGAGGCGCCGAACTACAACCGCTGACCCGGCGCCCTGCGCGCCGACTGACTCACTGAGGTGCGGTCGCGGGGCACAGTGCGCTCAGGATGACGATCAGGTTGTCGCGGTCGATCCCGCGACCGCTGGCCCGGTCGAACCAGAACACCGCCTCCCCGGAGCGGACCACGATGTCGGCGATCTGGGCCGGCGGGTGCAGTGGTGCGACGGTGCCGGCGGTGGCCTCCTCCTCGATCGCGGCGGTGAACCACGCGATCAGCCGGTCGTGCACGGGCCCTGCGGTCATCACCCGCATCGCCAGGGCAGGTTCCCGGTCGACGAACGCGCGCTCGGGGGAACCGTGCCCGGCTGCCGCGAAGAAGCCCAGGATGACCTGGGTGAGTCGGTCCGCGCCGGTGCTGCCTGCGCGTCGTACCCGTGCGTCCAGCCGGTCCAGTCCGCGTTTCATCCGCTCCCAGAGCAGCTCGGCGAGCAGGTCCTCACGGTTGCCGACCCAGCGATAGAGGGTGACCCGGTTGACCTCGAGCGAGTCGGCCAACGGTCCCATCTCGACCCGTTCGCCGCGGGCGAAGGTCTCCCGGGCACGGGCGAGCGCGGCGGTGGCGGAGGACATGGTGCGAGTCTAGTCGCCCATGCAACATCCTGAGATTTGTTGCAGGCGGCCCGAAAAGCCCCTACTGTCTTGTTCGTGCCCGGCCCGCTCCCACAGATCCCCGACGAGGTCCAGTCCCGTCCGGTGACCCGGGACGACTTCCGGAGCTCCCTGGGCCACACCCGGGCCAGTGCCGATCCGGTCGCCGGAATCTTCGGACCCGGATCGATGATCTGGAAGGTGAACGCCTCCACGCTCGTCTATGGGCTCGGCATCACCCAGGCCGCCTTCATGGACGTGGCACACCCGGTGATCGCCAACGGCATCGCGGACCACTCGACGATCTTCGCGGACCCGCACGCCCGCGCCCACCAGACCTATTCGATGCTGACCAACCTGGTCTTCGGCGACCGCGACCTGGTCGTCCGTACGTCGCGTGCACTCTTCACCATCCACGAGCGGATCCGCGGCGCGGCCCGGGCCGACGAAGGGCGCTACGCCTCGGGCGAGGAGTACGTCGCCAACGAGGGCAACGTGCTGCTCTGGGTGCACGCCACGATGTGGTGGGTGCGGTTGCAGACCTACCAGGTCCTGGTCGGCGAGCTCACCGACCAGGAGCGCGAGCAGTACTACCGCGAGACCTGCGAGCTCGCGGGGTGCTTCGCGATCCCGGCCGACCTGCTTCCCGTCGATCACGATGCCTGGGACGCCTATGTGCGCAACGGGCCGCCGGACGCGCTCGCCGCCTCGGACGACTCGCGCCGGATCATGGCCCACCTGCGCGCGCA
Organism: Nocardioides daedukensis; assembly: GCF_013408415.1. NCBI lineage: Bacteria > Bacillati > Actinomycetota > Actinomycetes > Propionibacteriales > Nocardioidaceae > Nocardioides > Nocardioides daedukensis. Next base: position 3,149,230 of record NZ_JACCAA010000001.1, read on the forward strand.
GGTCCCGGCCCCGGCCCGGGCGCACCTGTTCGCCTTCAACAGCGTGCTGCTGCCCGGCCGGGTCCGCACCGTCCTGGGCCTGCCCGAGCTCACCCCGCGCACCCTGCGGCGGCATCGTCAGCTGGCATTCGTGTTGCGGTGGGCGATCCGCCTGCTGCCCGGCCCGCTCGGCGAGCTCCCGCCCCGTCGCGCCGCGTTCGCCCGGATCGCCGGCCACCCGCAGGACCCGATCAGCCGGGCCATCGGCCGGGTGCTGGCCGGCCCTGCATCCAAGAAACCCGGCACCAAGAAACTTGCCATCAAGAAGCCCACCCGTACGCCGTTGAGGAGAACCCGATGAGCACCACTTCCACACGCTGGATCCACAGGGGGGTTTCAGCACTGCTCGGACTGGTGCTCGTCGCTGCCCCGGTGATGTCACCCGCCCAGGCGGAACCGACCAACGACGGCTCGGATCGAGCCGCCACCGAGCAGGCCGCCACGGATCAGGCCGACCTGCCGGTGGTCTGGAACACCGGCACCCTGCTGTTCGGGGGACTGGCCCGCACCTTGGTCCCCGGATGGGTGCCCGCCGGCGCAAACGACCCCGACTGCAAGCTGACCGAGGAGCGCCCGCGTCCGGTCATCCTGGTCAACTTCACCACCGGCTCCGGCTGGGAGTGGGTCGCCGGCTCGCCCTACCTGACCAACCAAGGCTTCTGCGTGCGCAGCTTCAACTACGGCAACATCACCGGGGTGGACCAGTTCCCGATCCAGGCGATCGGTGACATCGAGAAGTCCGCCGAGGAACTCGCGGCGTACGTCGACGAGGTCCGCGCCGAGTACGGCGTGGACAAGGTCGACCTGATCGGCTGGTCCCAGGGCGGCGGGATGACCCCGCACTACTACCTCAACTTCCTCGGTGGCGCCGAGAAGGTTGACCGCTTCGTCGCGATCGCGCCCGGCAACCACGGCACCGACGGCAGCGGCCTGCTCCGCGCGGACACCCTCGGGCCGCTCGCCCAGCCGATCCTGCGCGCGCTCCTGCCCGCCTTCGGGCAGCAGGTTGCCGGATCCGAGCTCGCCGAGCGGGTCTATGCAGACGGTGACACCCGACCCGGTCCGCACTACACGACCATCGTGTCGAAGCACGACGAGATCGCCACTCCCTATGCGAACCAGTTCCTCGAGGGCGACAACGTCACCAACATCCTGCTCCAGGACGGATGCGCCCAGGACCAGTCCGAGCACATCTCGATCGGGTTCAGCTCGCGGACCTGGCACTTCGTGTCCAACGCGCTGGCGCCAGCCGAGTCCACGCCGGTCCCGTGCATCCGGGTCTACCCCTTCATCGGCTCGCTGCGCTGATCCGCGGCGCGGCCGATAGGCTGTCGGGGTGACTGAGATCGAGATCGGCAAGGCCAAGCGCGCCAGGCGCGCATACTCCTTCGACGACATCGCCATCGTGCCCTCCCGGCGTACCCGCGACCCCGAAGAGGTGAGCGTGGCCTGGCAGATCGATGCCTACCGCTTCGATCTCCCGGTGCTTGCCGCGCCGATGGACTCGGTGATGTCGCCGGAGACCGCCATCGCCCTGGGCAAGTTCGGTGGACTCGGGGTGATCGATCTCGAAGGCCTCTGGACCCGGTACGACGACCCCTCGCCGCTGCTGGACGAGGTCGCCGCCCTGCGCGGCATCGAGGCGACCCGTCGGATGCAGGAGATCTATGCGGAGCCGGTCAAGGCCGAGCTGATCACCGAGCGGCTCAAGCAGATGCGTGAGGCCGGGGTGACCGTTGCCGGTTCGCTCTCGCCCCAGCGCACCAAGGAGTTCGCCAAGACGGTGGTCGACGCCGGTGTCGACATGTTCGTGATCCGCGGGACCACGGTCTCGGCCGAGCACGTCTCCAGCCAGGCCGAGCCGCTGAACCTCAAGGAGTTCATCTACGAGCTCGACGTCCCGGTGATCGTCGGCGGTTGCGCGACCTACCAGGCGGCCCTGCACCTGATGCGCACCGGTGCTGCCGGCGTACTGGTCGGGTTCGGTGGGGGAGCCGCACACACCACCCGCACCGTGCTCGGAGTTGCGGTGCCGATGGCCTCCGCTGTCGCCGACGTCGCCGCCGCCCGCCGCGACTACCTCGACGAGTCGGGTGGTCGCTACGTCCACGTGATCGCCGACGGTTCGATCGGTCGCTCCGGAGACGTCTCGAAGGCGATCGCCTGCGGCGCCGACGCAGTGATGGTCGGCTCGCCGTTCGCCCGTGCCGACGAGGCGCCGGGCCGTGGCTTCCACTGGGGCGCCGAGGCCTGGCACCCCCTGCTGCCGCGCGGTGAACGCGTCGAGTTCGGCAAGATCGGTTCGCTCGAGGAGATCCTCTTCGGCCCGTCCCGAGTCGCCGACGGCACGATGAACCTGATCGGCGCGCTCAAGCGCTCGATGGCCACCACCGGCTACACCGAGCTCAAGGAGTTCCAGCGAGTCGAGATCGTCGTCGGCTGATGACGGCGGTCCGCGTGGCGGCTGCGCAGGCAGCCTCGGTCGAGGGTGACCTGGCCGCCAACGTGGCCCGGGCCGCCGAGCTGGTCGCTGAGGCGGCACGCTCCGGAGCGCGCGTGGTCGTGCTGCCGGAGGCCTTCCTCACCGGCTACTCGGAGGCCGCCTTCGCGGGACCCGTCCCGCACGAGGACGACCTGGACGGAGCATGGCTGGAGTCGCTGCGCACGGCGTCGAGCAGCGGCGACATCGTCGTGGTGGTCTGCACCCCGCTGCAGCGCCGGTCCGCCAGGACCCTGTCCTCGTTGGTGATCCGACCCGGGGGTGAGGTAGGCGCGCCCTACGACAAGCAGCACCTCTCCGGCTACGAGAACGACCACTTCACTGCCGGCGACCACGGCGCCTCGATCGTCGTCGACGGCCTCGAGCTCGGGTTGAGCATCTGCTATGACGGGTGCTTCCCCGAGCACGCCAGGGCTGCCGCGCTCGACGGCGCGGTCGGCTATCTCAACAGCGCCGCCTACTTCCCCGGCGGGGAGCACCGGCGCGACCTCTACTACCCGGCGCGTGCCCTCGACAACGGGATGTATGTCGTCCTGTCCGCGCTGACCGGGACGTGCGGGCCGGTCGACTTCATCGGTGGGTCGGCGATCCATGATCCCGAGGGCCACACCCTGACCAGCCTGGGCACCGAGGAAGGCGTGGTCGTGGCCGATCTCGATCCCGACCTGGTCGCCGCGACGCGCGAGGCCCACCCGATGCTGGCGGATCGGCGTACCTCGCTGGGCCAGCGCGTCCGCGCCTGAACCAGCCGCCGCTCAGGCGGGCCTGACACACTGGCCGCATGAGCCAGCCGAGCGCCCTCAGCCCACAGTTCCGCGCCGATTCCCTGCGCGCCCTGGTCGCCACCACGGATCACGGCGGTGAGCTCGATGTCCTGGTCGTCGGCGGTGGCGTGGTAGGTGCCGGAACCGCGCTGGACTCGGTGACCCGCGGACTCTCCACCGGGCTGATCGAGCAACGTGACTTCGCCTCGGGGACCTCGAGCCGCAGCAGCAAGCTGATCCACGGTGGGCTGCGCTACCTGGAGATGTTCGACTTCGGGCTGGTCAAGGAGGCCCTCGAGGAGCGTGGCCTGCTGCTCACCCGGCTGGCGCCGCACCTGGTCCGACCGGTGCCCTTCCTCTATCCGCTGACCCGGACGATCGACCGCCCCTATGTCGGAGCCGGCCTGGTCCTCTATGACGCGATGGCGATGGCTGGGAAATATGAGATGGGCGTGCCCAAGCACAAGCACCTCTTCCGTCGTCAGGTCGCCCGGATCGCCCCGGACCTGAAGACCGAGGCGCTGACCGGCGCGATCCGCTACTACGACTGCCAGGTCGACGATGCCCGGCTGGTGATGAACATTGCCCGCACGGCGGCCACGCACGGCGCCCACGTCGCGACCCGGACCAAGGTGATCGGCTTCCTCCGCGAGGGCGAGCGGGTCGTCGGCGTGCGGGCGCGCGACCTGGAGACCGAGCGTGAGTTCGAGGTCCGCGCCCGGGTGGTGGTGAACGCGGCGGGTGTCTGGACCGACGAGATCCAGGAGATGGTCGGCGGTCGCGGGTCGCTGCATGTCCAGGCCAGCAAGGGGATCCACCTCGTCGTGCCTCGCGACCGGATCCGCTCCGAAGCGGGGTTCATCACCAAGACCGAGAAGTCCGTGCTGTTCGTGATCCCGTGGGGGCGGCACTGGGTCATCGGCACCACCGACACGGCTTGGGACCTGGACAAGGCGCACCCGGCCGCGAGCCGGGCCGACATCGACTACCTGCTCGGCCAGGTGAACACGATCCTGCGCGAGCCGCTCGACCACGAGGACGTCGAGGGCGTGTACGCCGGACTGCGCCCGCTGCTCAAGGGGGAGTCGGAGCCGACCTCGCGGATCTCCCGCGAGCACACCGTCGTCACACCGGTGCCGGGCCTGGTGATGATCGCCGGCGGCAAGCTCACGACGTACAGAGTGATGGCGCGCGACGCGATCGAGGCGGCGGCGCACTCGCTGAGGACCACCGCCAACCAGACCGTGCGCGAGTCGATCACCGACCGGGTGCCGCTGGTCGGCGCCGACGGGTTCGAGACCCGCTCCAACCAACGCGTGCTGCTCGCTCGGCGCTCGGGCCTGCACGTGGCGCGCATCGATCATCTGCTCGGTCGCTACGGCGGTCTCGTCGACGACCTGCTGGGCCTGGTCGAGCAGCGCCCGGAGCTGGGTGAGCCTCTGGCCGGCGCCGAGGACTACCTGGCGGCCGAGGTCGTCTATGCGGTGAGCCACGAGGGCGCCCAGCACCTCGACGACGTGCTCACCCGGCGTACCCGGATCTCCATCGAGTTCTTCGACCGGGGTGCGGAGGCTGCGGGCGCCACCGCGGACCTGATGGCAGCGGAGCTGGGCTGGGACGCTGCGCGGCGTGACGAGGAGGTCGATCACTACCTGCGCAGGGTGGAGGCCGAACGGCAGAGCCAGCTCAAGCTCACCGACCAGGAGGCGGACGAGGCGAGGGTGCAGGTCAAGGACATCGTTTGATCGGCCCGTTTGATCGACATTGTGTGACTGGCCCGTCTGATTGGCACCTTCGGATCGGGCGTTTACAACACAAGACTGTGTGTAAAGCGTCTCAATCGTTACTGAGGGGTAGGAAAAGGAGACGGGGGTCACCTAGGCTCGCCACATGAGCCACCAGACGCCGCAGCCGGACCCCCTCACCAGCGGACCGCACGACCCCGAGCACGACCCGAGCGCCTCCTATGCGCTCGAGCCTGACTACGTCGCGGCGCTGACCGACCGGATCGTCTCCACCTCGGGCGAGACGAAGCTCTCGGTGTCGCCGATCAACAACCAGCCGCTCGCCCACATCCCGCAGTCCAGCGAGGCCGACGTGGTCGAGGCGTTCGCCCGGGCACGCCGGGCCCAGCAGGCATGGGCACGTACGTCGCTCGACCACCGCGCGGAGGTCATGCTGCGCCTGCACGACCTGGTCCTCGACCGCGAGCAGGAGATCGTCGACCTGGCCGTCTGGGAGTCGGGCAAGGCCCGCAAGGACGCCTACCTCGAGGTCTACCACGTGGCGCTGACCGCTCGTTACTACGCGCGCACCGCCCACAAGCACCTCGACCCCAAGCGCCTCGCCGGGATCATCCCGGGCGCCACGCGGGTCGACCTGAACCGGGTGCCGAAGGGTGTCGTCGGCATCATCGCGCCGTGGAACTACCCCTTCACGATGGCCCTGTGCGACGGCCTGCCGGCCCTGGCCGCCGGCAACGCGGTCGTCATCAAGCCCGACAGTCAGACCGTGCTCACCGCCCTGATCGGCGCCCAGATCCTGGAGGAGGCCGGCTTCCCGAAGGACCTGTGGGGCGTCGTGTCCGGCCCCGGGTCCCGGGTCGGCACCAGCGTGATCAACAAGGCCGACTACATCTGCTTCACCGGCTCCACCGCAACCGGCAAGAAGGTCGCTGCCGGCTGCGCCGAGCGGCTGATCGGTTGCTCGCTCGAGCTCGGCGGCAAGAACCCGATCCTGATCCTCCGCGACGCCGCCATCGAGAAGGCCGCCGAGGGGGCCACCAGGGCTGCGTTCTCCAACGCCGGCCAGCTCTGCGTCTCCACCGAGCGGATGCTGGTCGCCGACCAGATCTATGACCGGTTCGTCGAGCGGTTCGTGGCCCGCACCGAGGCGCTCGTCCTCGGGCCCGGCCACGAGTGGACCACCGACGTCGGCTCGCTGATCTCCCAGGACCAGCTCGACACCGTCACCGCCCACGTCGAGGACGCCGTGGCCAAGGGCGCGAAGGTCCTCGCCGGCGGCAAGGCGCGCCCCGACCTCGGTCCCTACTTCTACGAGCCGACCATCCTCGAGGGCGTCACCGAGGAGATGACCTGCTTCGGGAACGAGACCTTCGGTCCGGTGATCTCGGTCTACCGCTTCCACGACGAGACCCAGGCCATCGCCAAGGCGAACGAGGGCCCCTACGGCCTGAACGCCTCGATCTATAGCCAGGACGGCACCCGGGCACGTGCGATCGCCCGTGAGATCAAGTGCGGCACGGTCAACATCAACGAGGGCTTCGGCGCGACGTTCGCCAGCGTGGACGCACCGATGGGCGGCATGCTCGAGTCCGGCATGGGCCGGCGCCAGGGGGCCGAGGGCATCCACCGCTACACCGAAGCGCAGGCCGTCGGCACCCAGCGGGTCTGGGGCTTCCGACCGCCGGTGGGCGTGTCGAACGAGCGGTTCGCGAACGTGCTCACGCTCAGCGCGCGGGTGATGAAGAAGCTGGGACGGGCATGAGCGCAGGCAAGCATGCTGGCAACCACGCCGGGCACTACGACGTACTCGTCATCGGCTCCGGCTTCGGAGGCTCGGTCTCCGCGCTGCGGCTGACCGAGAAGGGCTACAAGGTGGCCGTGCTGGAGGCCGGAGCCCGGTTCGAGGACAAGGACCTGCCCAACACGTCCTTCGACCTCAAGAAGTACATCTACGCGCCGGCTGCCGGGATGTACGGCATCCAGCGCATCGACATGGTCAAGGACTGCCTGATCCTGGCCGGTGCCGGGGTGGGTGGCGGCTCGCTGGTCTATGCGAACACGCTCTACGAGCCGCTGGACGCGTTCTACCGAGACAAGTCCTGGGCGCACATCACCGACTGGAAGGCCGAGCTGGCGCCCTACTACGACCAGGCCAAGCGGATGCTGGGCGTGGTCGAGAACCCGCTGCGTACGCCCTCGGACGAGGTCATGCAGAAGGTTGCCGAGCAGATGGGCCGGGGCGACACCTTCCACCCGACCCCGGTGGGCGTCTTCTTCGGTGGGCCCGGCCAGGACCCGTCGCAGAAGGTCGAGGACCCCTACTTCGGTGGGCAGGGCCCGGACCGGAACCCGTGCCGCAACTGTGGTGAGTGCATGACCGGGTGCCGGCACAACGCCAAGAACACCCTGGTCAAGAACTACCTCTACTTGGCCGAGGAGGCGGGCGCCGAGGTGCACCCGCTGACCACCGTCACCGACGTCCGTCCCCGCGTAGAGGGCGGCTATGAGATCACGGCCCGCTGGACCAAGGCGAAGCTGTCGCGGCGTACGGCGGTCAAGACCTTCACCGCCGACCAGGTGATCTTCGCGGCCGCGGCGCTGGGCACCCAAAAGCTGCTGCACAAGCTCAAGGGCGAGGGCAGCCTGCCGAAGGTCTCCGACCGCCTCGGCGTGCTCACCCGGACCAATTCCGAGGCGATCCTGGGCGCGCTGGCCCCCGACACCTCGACCGACTTCACCGAGGGCGTGGCGATCACCTCCTCGTGGCACCCCGACGAGCACACCCACATCGAGCCCGTGCGCTACGGCAAGGGCAGCAACGCGATGGCGCTGATGCAGACGGTGCTGGCCGACGACACCGGCACCGAGCCGCGGTGGCGGACCTGGCTCAAGGAGCTGTGGACCCAGCGCAAGAACGCGCTGGACCTCTACGACATGAAGCACTGGTCGGAGCGGACCGTGATCGCGCTGGTCATGCAGACCCTGGACAACTCGATCACGACCATCGGCAAGAAGACGCCCTTCGGGTGGGTGATGAGCTCGGAGCAGGGTCACGGTGAGCCCAACCCGACCTACATCCCGGTCGCCTACGACGCCGTACGCCGGATGGCCGAGGTCATGGGCGGCACTCCCGGTGGCAACGTGGGGGAGCCGTTCAACGCGCCGCTCACCGCGCACTTCATCGGTGGCTGCACGATCGGCGACTCGCCCGAGACCGGGGTGGTCGACGCCTACCAGCGGATCTACAACTATCCCGGCCTGCACATCGCCGACGGCTCGGCGATCTCGGCGAACCTGGGTGTGAACCCGTCGCTGACGATCACCGCGCAGGCGGAGCGGGCGATGTCCTTCTGGCCGAACAAGGGCGAGGCCGACGCCCGCCCCGAGCTGGGCAGCGACTATGTCCGGATCGAGCCCGTTCAGCCGACCTCGCCGGTGGTCCCCGAATCGGCGCCGGGAGCGTTGCGGCTGCCGATCGTGGGCGTGACCCATGGCGCCTGAGGGATCGGTCGAAAATTAAAGGGAAATAGGCCGTTTCGGCCCATAACCCGCCTCTCGGGGACTCGTTGTGGTGAGTGGGCCCGACAGTCTTGCTCCCTCCCACGTCGGGCCCCATGTCCAAGCACTGTCCAGCAGTTGCATGGACGATCAGGGCCCGACCACCCTCCCTCCCCGGTCGGGCCCTGATGCGTTTCCAGACGCTGAACGCGGGAGGCGGCCGGCTCACGTCTAGACTTCTCACACGCCGTCGTACCCGCCCGAAAGGCTCTTTCGTGACCCTGCCCAAGACCGATCACGACCTGGTCCTCGTCGTCGACTTCGGAGCGCAATACGCCCAGCTCATCGCCCGACGGGTGCGTGAGGCGCGGGTCTACTCCGAGCTGGTGCCGCACACGATGCCGATCGAGGAGATGCTGGCCCGGAACCCGAAGGCGATCATCCTGTCCGGTGGCCCGTCCTCGGTCTATGCCGACGGTGCTCCGGGCATCTCTGACGAGGTCTTCACGGCCGGCGTCCCGGTCTTCGGCATGTGCTACGGCTTCCAGCTGATGGCCAAGGGCCTGGGCGGGGAGGTCTCCCCGACGGGTGCACGCGAATACGGCCGTACGCCGGTCCGGGTCAGCGCCCCGGGCACGCTCCTGTCCGACATCCCTGCCGAGCACCGGGTGTGGATGTCCCACGGTGACTCGGTGACCGCCGCGCCTGCTGGCTTCGACGTGCTGGCCTCCACCGACGTCACCCCGGTTGCCGCCTTCGAGGACCTCGAGCGCAAGCTCGCCGGCGTCCAGTGGCACCCCGAGGTCATGCACTCCGAGCACGGCCAGGCCACCCTCGAGCACTTCCTGCACGACATCGCCGGCTGCCGCCAGACCTGGACCATGGTCAACGTGGTCGACGAGCAGGTCGAGCGGATCAAGGAGCAGGTCGGTGACGGCCGCGCCATCTGTGCCCTCTCCGGCGGTGTCGACTCCGCCGTTGCTGCTGCGCTGGTGCAGCGGGCGATCGGGGACCGTCTGACCTGCGTCTATGTCGATCACGGGATGATGCGCAAGGGCGAGACCGCGCAGGTACGTCGTGACTTCGAGGAGGTATTCGACGCGCTGGACGTGGTCGACGCCGAGGACCAGTTCCTCACCGCCCTGGCGGGAGTCTCCGAGCCCGAGCAGAAGCGCAAGATCATCGGTCACGAGTTCATCCGCACCTTCGAGGCAGCAGAGGTCCGCGTCTTCGGGTCGCTGAGCCCCGAGGAGCGCGGCGACACGGCATACCTCGTCCAGGGCACGCTCTATCCGGACGTAGTGGAGTCCGGGGGCGGCGCCGGCACCTCGACGATCAAGTCGCACCACAACGTCGGCGGGCTGCCCGATGACCTCAACTTCGAGCTCGTCGAGCCGTTGCGCACCCTGTTCAAGGACGAGGTCCGTGCCGTCGGCGAACAGCTCGGCCTGCCCTCGACGATGGTCTGGCGCCAGCCGTTCCCGGGCCCCGGTCTGGGCATCCGGATCATCGGTGAGGTGACCAAGGAGCGTCTGGACATCCTGCGCGAGGCCGACTTCATCGCCCGCGAGGAGCTGACCCGCGCCGGCCTGGACCGCGAGGTCTGGCAGATGCCGGTCGTGCTGCTCGCCGACGTCCGCTCCGTCGGCGTCCAGGGCGACGGCCGCACCTATGGCCACCCGATCGTGCTTCGTCCGGTGACCTCCGAGGACGCGATGACCGCGGACTGGGCGCGACTGCCGTTCGAGGTGCTCGAGAAGATCTCGACACGGATCACCAACGAGGTGTCCGAGGTCAACCGGGTCACGCTGGACGTGACCTCGAAGCCGCCGGGCACCATCGAGTGGGAGTGACGCCTCGACGGGGCCGTTGAGTCCCGGTGAGCACCGTCGAGAGTCAGAGAGACGCTCGACGGTACCGTGGTCGGGCGTCTGGCTCAGGCGACCACGTGAGCGGCTGCGGACGCCAGGGGTGTGGTTCCTTGACCGGGCGCCACTCGCCATCGTTGACCGTTGAGTCTGAAGGTGCGATCCCGGCGTGTGTGGTTGCGGGGGAGCGTGCCGACCTGTTGCGCAGACTACGCTCCGAGCGATTGGTCTTTGCACCAATCGGCTGAATTTCCGCGTGCGATCAGGGACCCTGTAACTCTGTGGTCGACAAGTGGGAAGGCATGGGTAGCGGTAGTCGTGGAGACCGATCCCGGGGGTTTGCCCGACGGAGCCCGTACGCCCGTCGACGGTCTGGTTGCCTCGCTGCAGGAGTGGCGGGCGGCCGCCGGGAATCCGGCGTACGCCGAGGTGGCCGCCCGCGTGGCTCGGGCTCGGGTCGCTCGTGGGATCCCGGAGTTCGAGGCTCGGGTCGCCCGAACCACCATCTATGACCTGTTCCGGCTCGGTCGCCGCCGGATCGACACCGATCTGCTGCTCGAGGTGGTCCAGGCCCTCGGGGTGGACGCCGCCGGGATCGAGCGGTGGCAGCGTGCTGTCGAGAAGCTTCATCGGGGAGGCTCCGACCTGTCGGTTCCGCTCGTTGAGCCGCGCCCGGAGTCGTCGGGTGAGGCTGCGGGGCAACTGACCCGCGATGCTGCGGAGGCTTCTGGCGGCGAGCCCGTGCCCGGACCAGCCGGACCGACCGGCCCTCGACTGTTCCTGCCCGGCTCGCAGTTGCTCTCGCCGATCGTCGGAATGAGCGCGGTGGCACTGATGGTGCTCTGCCTGGTGATCAACCAGACCGGCAACCTGCTCACCCAGCTCCTGCCGTTCGTGCTCTATCTCGACATGATCGGCACCGCCATCGCCGCCGTGCTCCTTGGGCCCTGGCACGGTGCGCTGGTGGGTCTGGCGACCAGCTTCACCGTCATCCCGCAGACTGGCCATGAAGCGGCGTACTTCGCGGTGGTCAACGTCGCCGGTGCCCTGCTCTGGGGATATGGGGTCCGATCCGGCCGGGTACGCACCATCGCGCGGTATCTCCTGCTGTGTTGCCTGGTGGGGTTCGTCTGCACCGTGTTGGCAACGATCGTGATCCTGATTGTCTTCGAGGGTGGTCGCTCCGGCCACGGTTCTGACAACCTCGTCGTTGCATTGCGGGATCGTGGCTCTTCGCTGGTCGTCGCGGTCTTCTCCACCAACCTCTTGGCCTCGCTGGTGGACAAGATCCTCAGCGGACTGCTCGCCCTGGTGGCCGTGGATGTCCTGGCCACCCGCCAGCGCAAGCGGTTGGACCAGTCTTCGGCCCAGGGTTCAGACCAGCACTAGCTTGAACGTTGCCGACGTACCTCTTCAAAACCACCGCCGACCCGGCACTTGTTGACGCCCTGACGAGGTCAGAACGTCAACAAGCGACGGGTCGGCGGAGGGGTGAAGCGGGAACGGCGTGTCAGCGGGAGGCCCGCAGCATGTCCTCGCGCTCGACGACCTTGATCCGGGTGCGGCCCTCGGCCTCGCCGAGGGCGATCTCGTGGCGGTCGAGGTTCTCCCAGTGGGCGAACTCGACGACGTCCACGCCACGCTCGGCGAAGTAGTCGCTGACCGCCTGCGGCTCCCGCTCCAGGGCGGTCTCGGCGGTCTCGGCGAGCAGGTGCTCGACGGTCTGCGCGGCGTCGCTCTTGGTGTGCCCGATCAGGCCCACCGGCCCGCGCTTGATCCAGCCGGTCACGTAGGTGCCGGCGATCGGGGTGCCGTCGAGGTCCAGCACGCGACCCTCGTCGTTCGGGATCACGGCAGCGCGCTCGTCGAAGGGGAAGTCGGGCAGCTCGGTGCTGCGATATCCGACGGCGCGATAGACCGCCTGGACGTCCCAATCGGTGATCTCGCCGGTGCCCTCGACCGAGCCGTCGCCGACCAGGCGGGTCCGCTCGGTGCGGAAGCCTTCGACCCGGTCGCCACCGGTGATCGCCACGGGCTGCTCGAGGAAGTGCAGGTGGATCCGGTGCGGCTTTCCGGCCGGCTCACGACCCACCCAGTTGGACAGGGTGTTGAGCACCATCTTGGCCTGCTTGTTCTTCTCGATGTGCTCCATGCTGTGCTCGTCCACCTCGAAGCCCTCGGGGTGCACGATCACGTCGACGTTCGGGGAGTGTGCCAGCTCGCGGAGTTCAAGGGGCGAGAACTTCGCGTACGCCGGTCCGCGGCGGGCGAAGACGTGCACGTCCGTCGTGGTCTTGGCGACCAGACCCTCGTAGACGTTGGCCGGAACATCGGTGGGGAGCATCTCCTCGCCCTTCTTGGCCAGCACCCGGGCGACGTCCAGGGCGACGTTGCCGACGCCGACGACGGCGACCGACGCGGCGTCCAGCGGCCAGGTGCGGGGAACGTCGGGGTGGCCGTCGTACCAGCTCACGAAGTCGGCTGCGCCCCATGACCCGGGCAGCTCCTCGCCGGGGATGCCGAGGTCGCGGTCGGCCATCGCGCCGGTCGCCACGATGACGGCGTCATAGAAGGAGCGCAGGTCGTCGAGCTTCACGTCGACACCGAACTCCACGTTGCCCAGGAAGCGGACCTCGGAGCGAGCGAGCACCCGCTGCAGCGCCTTGACGATCTCCTTGATCCGCGGGTGGTCCGGGGCCACGCCATAGCGGACCAGGCCGAACGGCGCGGGCAGGCGCTCGAGGATGTCGATCGATACGTCGGCATCGGACTTGGCGAGGATGTCGGCGGCGTAGATGCCGGCGGGGCCGCCACCCACGATGGCTACACGGAGGGTCATGCTGCAAGCGTCCCGTGTTCGCACAGGATGCGGAACGACAACGTTGTTGTGTGGCCACAAGATAAGGTTGTGGGGTGTTGAGCACCCATGTCCCCGATCTGCGTGGCCTCGAGCTGCTGGTCCTGGTCGCGCGGACCGGCAGCCTCAGCAGCGCGGCGGCCGAGCTCGGCATCAGCCAGCAGGCCGCCTCCTCCCGGGTCCGCACGATGGAATCCCTGATCGGCTCACCTCTGCTCACCCGGACGACCAAGGGTTCGGTGCTCACCCAGCACGGCGACCTGGTCGTGCAGTGGGCACGGGCGGTGATGGATGCCGCCGAGCAGCTCGACGCCGGCCTGGCCGCACTCAAGCAGGACCGGCTGGCGCACCTCTCGATCGCGGCGAGCCTGACAATCGCCGAATATCTCCTGCCGTCCTGGCTGGTGGCTGTGCGCTCTCGCCAGGTTGACGTGGGTCAGCCGCCGACGGACTTCACGATGACCGCGACGAACAGCGAGCGGGTGGCGGGATTGGTCCGTGGCGGGCTCGTGGACCTGGGGTTCGTCGAGGGGCCAGAGCCGCCCGAGGGTCTGCGCCACCGGTTGATCGCGGTCGACTCGCTCGTCGTGGTGGTCGGTCGCGACCACCCGTGGGCGCAGCGGTCACCGCGCCGGGTCACTGCCTCGGCCCTGGCCGCCACGCCGCTCGTCATCCGCGAGGAGGGTTCAGGCACCCGGACGGTGCTGGAGCGCGCCCTTGCCAGCCGGTCGATGGCTCCGCCGGTCCTCGAGCTCTCGAGCACCGCAGCGGTGATCGCCGCGGTGGCAGCGGGGGCAGGGCCCGCGGCGCTGAGCTCGTACGCCGTGCGCAACGACGTCGCCAGTGGGCGCCTCGTGCGGGTCGCTGTCAGCGGCCTCGACCTGTCCCGCCGCCTGCACGCGGTCTGGACGGGGGGAGCACAGCCACCCCGAGGCCCGGCACGCGAGCTGGTCGACTGGGCGGCTCGTAGGGAATCGTGACAGAAGGTCATTTCGTTGACGGGGGGGAGGCGGAAGGATTCTGATTCAGAGCCTCAAAAACCTCGGAAGCGGTTCTGAATCATGCTTCATGAACGACCAGCCTTGGGGGACCAATGATTCGCACGCGCCGCGCACACCTGGCACCGATCCTCACTTTGATGGTTGTGGGTGGATTGGCCGGGGCTGCCGTCGCGACATCTTCGTCCGGTGGTGACGAACCCGTGACGGCTACGGACCACTACACGCCGGGGATGACGCTCGAGGAGGTCGGGAGAGCCAGCGTCGGTCAGCCGGGAGAGGTCGCACCGCCGTGTCCTGACGCCGACACCGTGACGAAGCTGAAGGACGCGGACATTCAGGTCGGGCCGTGTGATCCTCTGCTGGAGGCGGGCCAGGCCCAGATCGTCCCAGACGACAACATCGAACCGCCGGAGCCGACAGGCGCTGCCGTTTGCGCAGTGGTCAACGTGCGTTCCGAGGTCGGGATCACCGGCACTCTGTGCGGCACCGGAGCGAAGATCCTTCGCGCGACCGCATTGCAGCAAGACCAAGGCTGGTGCGTGAAGGCCACCTACGTTCTCGACGGGGACGCCCAACCAGTCACCGATGTCGTCTGTGAAGGCGGTCCATCGAACCCGGACGGCCTCCGGGTTGATGTCACAGGTGCGAAGTAGACGTCGGTGCGAGCAGCTGAATCGACTGGGCGAACCCACAGGCTGACCCGACAGGGCACGACGTATCCCGTGGCATGCTGGAAGGCATGACTCTCGACATCACGAACAACGAGGAAGAGCACCGCTTCGAGGCCACCGTGGACGGCGAGGCTGCCGGCTATGCGGAGTATGAGCGCGAGCCCGGCCTGATCACCTTCACCCATACAGTCGTCGACCTCGAGGGGCAGGGCGTCGGCTCGGCGCTGGCCCGGTTCGGTCTCGACGCCGTGCGCGCCGAGGGAGGGACCAAGGTGGTGCCGCAGTGCCCGTTCATCAAGGGCTGGATCGACAAGCACCCCGACTATCAGGACCTCGTCTCCTGAACCCACGCCGACCCGGCAGTTGTTGACCCAGAAACACCTCGACCCGGCAGTTGTTGACGCGCAAGGGCGTCAACAACTGCCGGGTCGGCGTCTGAAGGCGTCAACAACTGCCGGGTCGCGCTCAGGCGGACTCGGCGTTCTCCTTGTCCCGCTTGTTCGAGACATAGAGGCTGGCGGCGGCGGTGATGGCCAGGGTGCCGACGATGACCGTCAGGGACAGCCAGATCGGGATCTCCGGGGCCCACTTGATGTGCTCGCCGCCGTTGATGAACGGCAGCTCGTTCTCGTGCATGGCGTGCAGGATCAGCTTGACGCCGATGAAGGCGAGCAGGAAAGCGATGCCGTAGGCCAGGTAGATGAGCCGCTGCAGCAGCCCACCGATCAGGAAGTAGAGCTGACGCAGACCCATCAGCGCGAACAGGTTCGCGGTGAAGACCAGGTAGGGGTCCTTCGTGATGCCGTAGATCGCCGGGATCGAGTCGAGCGCGAAGAGCAGGTCGGTCGTGCCCAGCGCCAGGATCACCAGGAACATCGGCGTGATCAGGCGCTTGCCGTTCTCCTTGATCGTCAGCTTGGTGCCGTGCCACTCCGTGGTCGAGGGCAGGTGGGTGCGGGCGAACTTCGCGAGCTTGTTCTCCTCCGGCGCCTCGTCGTCGTCGTTGTGGTCCCGCGCCTGCTTCCACGCCGTCCAGAGCAGGAACGCACCGAAGATGTAGAAGACCCAGCTGAACTGGTTGATCGCGGCAGCGCCGAGGAAGATGAAGATCGCGCGCATGATCAGCGCCAGCACGATGCCGATCATCAGTGCCTTCTGCTGGAACTCGCGGGGCACGTTGAAGCTGGCCATGATGATGATGAAGATGAACAGGTTGTCGATCGACAACGCATATTCGGTCAGCCAGCCGGCGAAGAACTCCGGACCGGGGCTCTTGGAGAGCTCGTGCGGCTCGGCGAAGGCCCACAGGGCGAGGCCGAAGACGACCGCCGACCCGACGAAGAACGCGAGGTGGGTGCTGACCTCCTTCATGGAGGGCTCGTGCGGTCGACGGCCGATGATGGCCAGGTCGACGGTGAAGACGGCGATGGCCACGATGACGGTGATGCCCCAGATCAGCGGGCTGGCGACGGAATCGCCCAAGATTGCACCCAAGAAACTTCTCTCCTCCGGAGTGGCGTGACGTTGGCGCACAATGGGAAGTGCGACAACCGGACTGTACTCCGGAGGTCTCTTCCGCCCGGGCGATCACACCGTCGGCGTGGTCATCCCGGACCAACAGCGCCGGGTGGACCCCGAGGGATCTGCCGTATTGACGACACTGCTGCGGGGGAATACTCCCCTCCTGAACTCCGCCATTCTTCCAGCCCGAGCCTGACCTGGCCAATTCGAGCCCGTACGCCGTGCCGACGGCGTGGCCCGTCCGGTGAGCCGCTCGGCTGCACTGACCGGGGCTAACGTGGGCGCATGTCACGCGCCGTGCACCACCTCGACCTGTGGGTCTCCAATCTGGCTGTTGCCGAAGCCGAGTGGGGGTGGCTGCTGGGCGAACTCGGCTGGGAGGCCGACCTCGCCACGGAGAGCGGTTGCTCCTGGGTGCATCCGGACGGCACCTACCTCTTCCTGGAGCACTCGCCGGACCAGTCCGACGTACGCCACGACCGGATGCGGCCGGGACTGAACCACCTCGCCCTGCTCACCAGCGACCGCGCCCTGCTGGGCCGCATCCGCGCGGAGTCGTCGGCCCATGGCTGGCACGAGATGTATGCCGACCGCTATCCCCATGCCGGCGGCGACGAGCACGTGGCGCTCTACCTGGAGAACTCGGAGGACTTCGAGGTCGAGGTCGTCCTCGAGCCCTGAGCGGCGGCGACCGCTCAGCGACCGCGGCGGTCCACCCCCGCTGGGGTCAGCGCGGGGCGGGGGAGCCGTAGAGCGTGGTCCGCTCCCGCACCGGGCGGCCGATGCCCTCACCCATCTCGACGAGCTCCTCGACCGTCTTGGCCGAGCCGTGCTCCGAGCCGGCCATCCGGGAGATGGTCTCCTCCATCAGCGTGCCGCCGAGGTCGTTGGCGCCCGAGTTGAGCATCGTCTGGGTGCCCTCGACGCCGAGCTTGACCCAAGAGGTCTGGATGTTGTCGATGCGGCCGTGCAGCATGATCCGGGCCATCGCGTGGACCGCACGGTTGTCGCGCAGGGTCGGACCGGGGCGGGCCACGCCGGCGAGATAGATCGGCGAGGACGTGTGCACGAACGGCAGCGGTACGAACTCCGTGAAGCCGGCGTGCCCCTGCTCGAGGTTCTGCTCCTGGATCCGGGAAAGGACCCGCAGGTGCTGCACCCAGTGCCGCGGGTTGTCGACGTGGCCGTACATCATCGTCGAGCTGGACCGGACGCCCACGCGGTGCGCGGTGGAGACGATGTCGATCCAGGTGGCGGTGGGTAGCTTGCCCTTGGTCAGGATCCAGCGGACCTCGTCGTCGAGGATCTCCGCTGCCGTTCCGGGGATCGTGTCCAGGCCGGACTCGCGCGCCTTGATCAGGAAGTCCTCGAAGGAGAGTCCGGTGCGAGAGGAGCCGTTGACGATCTCCATCGGGCTGAAGGCGTGCACGTGCATCTCGGGCACGCGCTTCTTCACCGCGGCAGCGATGTCGAAGTAGGCGGTGCCAGGGAGCTCCGGGTCGATCCCGCCCTGCATGCAGACCTCGGAGGCGCCGAGGCGCCACGCCTCCTCGGCGCGGTCGGCGACCTCCTCGAGGGAGAGCGAATAGGCGTCCGCGTCGGTCTTGCGCTGCGCGAACGCGCAGAACCGGCAGCCGACGTAGCAGACGTTGGTGAAGTTGATGTTCCGGTTGACCACGTAGGTCACCTCGTCGCCGACCACCTCCTTGCGCAGGTTGTCGGCAAGGGCGCAGACCGCATCGAGCAGGTCGCCCTCGGCGGTCATCAGGGTCAGCGCATGCTCGTCGGAGAGGTTGCCGGGGTCCTTCTCGGCCGCCTTGAGCGCGGCGCGTCCGTCGGAGTCCGCACGTCCCACGCTGCCACCGGTGGCGACAGCGTCCTCGGCGACCGCGTCCCAGTCGCCATAGACGGTGTTGAAGTCGTCGCGCCGGTCGTTGGTCCGGCCCTCGGTGTCGATGCTGGCGTGCAGGTCGGTACGACCGGTGCCCTCACCGACGGTCGCGAAGCCGCCGTCGGGTTCCTGCCACGGCAGCCCGACCGGGTGTACGCCGGGGCGCGCGAGGCCGTCGTCCTTTGCCAGCGCCGCGACGTGGCCGGAGATCCGCGGGTCGAGCCACGGGATGCCCTGGCGGACATATTCGGGGTGCACGGTGAGCCGGGCCTGCAGGTCGAAGCCGCAGGACTTCGTGATCTCGCGCAGCCGCTCCAGCGAGGGCCAGGGGCGCTCGGGGTTCACGTGGTCGGGGGTGAGTGGTGAGACGCCGCCCCAGTCGTCGACGCCGACGCCGAGCAACGCCGTACATTCGGCGAGGTCGACCAGGTTCGGCGGTGCCTGGATGCGCATCTTGGGACCGAGCACGATCCGGCTGACGGCGATGGCAGCGCGATATTCGTCGAGGTCGAGGTCGTCGGTGTGCCGCATCGCGGTGTCCGGCTTGGCGCGGAAGTTCTGGACGATGACCTCCTGCAGGGCGCCATAGCGGCGCGCGTTGGCACGCAGCGCGAAGATCGTGTTGGCGCGCTCCTCGAGCGTCTCTCCGATGCCGACCAGCAGGCCCGAGGTGAACGGGATCGACAGTCGGCCGGCGTCCTCGAGCACCTGCAGGCGCACGGCCGGGTCCTTGTCGGGGGAGCCGTAGTGGGCCTGACCCTTGGTCTCGAACAGGCGGCGCGAGGTGGTCTCCAGCATCATCCCCATCGAGGGGGAGACCGGCTTGAGCCGGTTCAGCTCCTCCCACGACATGACGCCGGGGTTGAGGTGCGGCAGCAGCCCGGTCTCCTCGAGGACCCGGACCGCCATCGCCCGGATGTAGGCGATGGTCGAGTCGTAGCCGCGGGAGTCGAGCCATTCGCGGGCCTCGGGCCAGCGGTCCTCGGGGCGGTCACCGAGGGTGAAGAGCGCCTCCAGGCAGCCCATCTCGGCGCCCTTGGCCGCGATCTCGAGGATCTCGTCGGGTGAGAGGAAGGGCTCCTTGCCCTCACGGGCCAGCTTGCCGGGGACGGTGACGAAGGTGCAGTAGTGACAGGTGTCGCGGCAGAGGTGGGTGACCGGGATGAACACCTTGGGCGAGTAGGTCACCACGCCCTCGCGCCCGGCCGTCACCAGGCCGGCATCACGGACCCGGGCGGCGACCGCGCAGAGCGCGTCGAGCTGCTCGCCGCTTGCCGCGAGCAGGGCGGTGGCCTCGGATTCGTCGAGCGCGGCACCGCGCTCGGCGCGGGCCAGGGCTCGGCGGATCTCTTGCGGTGTCACGGTGGTCACGCCATGCAGATTACTTCGCCTGTCCCGATCGCGGGCAGGCGGCCCGAAGGGTGGTGATCGGGGACCGGATGTGACTACGATGACAGTAATGCTGAGACAGTAGAACTGACATCGGGAGGCCGTGATGACGCCCGCACAACCCACAGCCGAGAACGCCGGGGACATCGGCGCGCACGTGCACGGTGTCCTGGCCCTCTACGGCGGAGCCGCCAACGTGGTCCTCCAGTTCACCCGCCCGGGCGTGGCCTGGGGCGTCATCGAGTCACCCGTCGAGAGCGGCGCGGTGACCAAGCACCCGTTCAAGCGGGGCCGGACCACGCTCACCTACATCGCGGTCGCCCTGATCGGCACCGATCAGGACCGGGCCGACTACAGGCGGTACGTCGACGAGGTGCACCGACAGGTCCGCTCGCGACCGAGCAGCCCGGTGAAGTACAACGCCTTCGACCGTGACCTCCAGCTCTGGGTCGCGGCCTGTCTCCACTACGGCTACGTCGACACCTACACCCGCACCCAAGGTGGTCTCGACGACGCGACCAGGGCGCTGATCCACAGCCACTCGGCACGGTTCGGGACCACGCTGCAGGTCCCCGCAGACCGGTGGCCCACCGACCCCGACGCGTTCGACGACTACATCGAGACCTGCCTCGACGCCGAGTTCGACCCCGAGGTCCGGGACTACCTCGTCGACCTGATGAAGTTCCGGCAGATGCCCGCCTGGTTCTGGCCGGCCGGCCGGTTCCTCGAGTTCATGAACACCGGCTACCTGCCCGCGCCGCTGCGCGCACAGCTCGGCCTGACGTGGTCCCCGCGCAGGGAGCGCATCTTCACCCAGGTGAACCGTACGACGGGGCGCATTGTCTCCGCACTGCCCAGGGCGGCTCGCCAGTTCCCGTTCAACTACTACCTGTGGTTCATGCGCCGCCGGATCAGGCGAGGCAAGAGCCCCCTCTGAGCCTGGGTGCAGAAACTGCGATCTGGTGGATCAACGGCCCCTGCCGAGCGAACTGGAGGGTCGTTTCAGCGGAAGCGCAGTCGCTTGAGCACCATCAATTGCTTGTTGGTCAGGTTCACGAACTTCTCCACACCCAACGACGGCGGCGGACCGAGTGGCACCAGACGCTGCGTCGCGCGGGTCTGGGACTCGGTGTACTTGCGGATCCCCTCGGCTCCGTGACGTCGACCCAGGCCGCTGTCACCCATCCCGCCCATGCCGGCCTCGATGGAGCCGGCAGCAGCAGCTGCCCCGTCATTGATGTTCACCGAGCCGGCACGCACCTTGCCGGCCAACCGGAACGCCTTGGCGGTGTCCTTCGACCAGATGCTGGCCGACAGGCCGTAGGTGCCCTCGTTGGCCTTGGCGATCGCCTCGTCATCCGAGGAGACCTTGTAGAGCGAGACGACCGGGCCGAAGGTCTCCTCGAGGCAGACCTCCATCGACTCGTCGACGCCCTCGAGCACGGTCGGCTCGTAGACGAACGGGCCGAGGTCCGGGCGAGCGGTGCCGCCGGTCAGGACCGTTGCGCCCTTGGCGACGGCGTCCTGCACGTGGGCGACGACGGCATCGAACTGGGCACGGGTGGCCAGCGAGCCGACGTCCACGGAGTAGTCGAACGACTGACCGAGTCCGAGTGCCTCGGTGCCGGCGACCAGTGCGTCACGGAACTCGTCGAAGACGTCCTCGTGCACGATCACCCGCTCGACGTGGATGCACATCTGGCCGGTGTTGCCGAACGCCGCGGCGATGGTGCCTGCGGCCGCCTTCGCCACGTCGGCATCGGCCCGCACGATCAGCGGGTTCTTGCCACCGAGCTCCAGCGAGGCGGCGATCAACCGTTGGCCGGCGCGGGTGCCGACCGAGCGGCCGGTCTTCGTCGAGCCGGTGAAGCAGATGTGGTCGACCTCGTCGATCAGCGCGTCGCCGAGCACGCGCCCCGGACCGACCACGATCTGCCACAGGTCGGTGGGCAGGCCGGCCTCGGCGAACAGTCGCCGGGTCCAGAGCAGGGTCAGGGCGGTCTGCGAGTCGGCCTTGCTGACCACGCCGTTGCCAGCCAGCAGCGCCGGGATCACGTCGCCCACGGCGAGGTAGAGCGGATAGTTCCACGGCGAGATCATCCCGATCACGCCCTTGGGCACCCGCACCTCCTGCACCTTGGTCAGCCCCGGGACGGCACCGCGCACCCGGTTCGGCGCGAGGTAGCGGCGTCCGTGACGGGCATAGTGACGGGCGATGGTCGCCACCTGCAGGATCTCCTGCCAGGCGCTGAACCTGGCCTTGCCCATCTCCCACTGGATCAGGTCGAGCACCTCGGACTGACGCTCGACGAGCAGGTCGTGGAAGCGGAGCACCACGTCGGCACGACTGCTCCACGGCACGCTGTCCCAGGTGCGCTGGGCGCGCCGGGCCGCCGCGACTGCAGCCTTCACATCGGCACTGGTGCTGGCCGGGACGGTCGCGGTGAGCGACTCGTCGTATGGCGCGAACGCCTCGATGCTCTCGGTGCCCTCGGGGTCGCGCGCGATCACGTCGAACCAGGAACCCAGCAGCTCGTCGGTGACCCAGGCGGGCCGCACGGTCGTGGTGTCCGTGGTGGGTGCATCGGTGATGGTCGTGGTCATTCCGCTCACCCGCCGTAGAGGGCGTCGAGCACGTCGGAGTACTTCGTGTGCACCACGCGGCGCTTGAGCTTGAGGGTCGGGGTGAGCTCCTCGGACTCCGCGGTCCACTCGGCCGGCAGCAGCTCCCAGGTCTTGACCTGCTCGGGGCGCGAGAGCCGGGCGTTGGCGGCCTCGACGGCCTGGCCGACCATGGCGAGGATCTGCGGGTCCTGGGCCAGCTCGGCCAGCCCCTTGCCCTCGATGCCGAACTTGGCGGCGACCAGCGGAGCGATCTCCGGGTCCAGGGTCAGCACGGCCACGACGTAGGGCCGGCCCTCGCCGTAGACCAGCGCGTGCCCGACCAGCGGGCTCTCCTTGAGGTAGTTCTCGATGTTGGAGGGCGCGATGTTCTTGCCCGAGGAGGTGATGATCATTTCCTTCTTGCGATCCACCACCTTGAGGAAGCCGTCCTCGTCGAGCTCGCCGATGTCACCGGTGTGGACCCAGCCGTCGGAGTCGATGAGCTCGCGAGTGGCGTCGTCCTGGCGGTGGTAGCCGGTCATGGTCACCGGGCCGCGGGAGAGGATCTCGCCGTCCTCGGCGAGCTTGACCTCGATGCCCGCGAGCGGCCGGCCCACGGTGCCGAGGCGGAACGCGTCCGGACCGCAGGCGGTGATCGCCGACGAGGTCTCGGTCATCCCGTAGACGTCATAGATGCGCATGCCGAGACCGGCGAAGAAGCGGGCCACGTCCTCGGGCATCGGGGCAGCGGCACTGGCCGCCCACTCGACCCGGTCCAGGCCGAGCAGCGCGCGGAGCAGGCCGAGCACGGCACCGTCCATCGCCTCGAACTTCGCGGTCAGCTCGGGGGAGGGGGTGTTGCCGAACTGGAGTGCCTCGACATATTCGAGCCCGACCGCCATCGCCTGCTCGATGCCGGCGCGCTTGGCCTCGTCAGGCTCGGCGGCCAGGCGGGCGGAGACACCGGTGCGGATCTTCTCCCACACCCGCGGGACTCCGAAGAAGCGCGTGGGACGCACGTCGGCCAGCGCCCCGACCAGCAGGGACGGGTCGGAGATCAGGTGGACGTGGCCGCTCATGAACTGCGGGACGTACATGCCGAGGATGCGCTCGGCGATGTGCGCGAACGGCAGGTAGGAGATGGTGATCCCCGGCGTTTCGGTGCCGGCCGTCGTGGTCGAGCTGGCTGCCTCGTAGAGCACGTTGGCGTGACTGAGCACGACGCCCTTGGGGTTGCCGGTGGTGCCGGAGGTGTAGAGGATCGTGACCGGCTGGTTGGGGGAGATCCCCTGCCAGCGGGCGTCGACCTCGACGGCGTTGGCCGAGCGGTACGCCGCGCCCGCGCTCGCCAGTGCCGACCAGGACCCGAACAGCTCGCCCTCGGGGGTGGCCGCGTCGTGGATGACGATGACCTTCTTGATGTTGTGCGCGCCGCCGGCGAGCACGCTCTCCCAGCGAGCGAGCTGGTCGGCGCCCTCGAGCACCACCACAGCCGGGTCGGCGTGGCCCACGACGTACTCGATCTGGGTGGGAGAGAGGGTCGCATAGATCGACATCGGGGTCGCGCCGGCATGCACGGCCGCGAGGTCGGCGAGCACGTGCTCGGTCCGGCTCGAGGCCATCAGTGCCACGGTGTCGCCGGGCTCCACCCCCAGCTCGACCAGGCCAGCGGCCAGGTCGAGGGACGACTCGCGGACCTCACGCCAGGTGATCGTGCGCCACCCGGAGCCGTCCTCGCTGGTGATGCCGACCTTGTCGGAGTAGGCCGGCTGGTCGCCGAATGCCTCGGCGGTCCTCTGCAGGGCGGTGGCCAGGGTGAGGCCGGCGATCGATTCCTCGATCGCGTTGCGGGCGGTGATCACGTCGGTCATGGCGGTTGCATCTCCTGGTGTGCGACGAGTCGGGCGGGGTTGGGTGGGTCAGTAGCTCTTCGGCAGTCCGAGCATCTGGGTGCCGATGTGGGCGAGCACTAGCTGTTCCGAGACCGGGATGTTCTTGCCGATCCGGGCGTCACGGAACATCCGCTCGATCGGATATTCCTTGGAGTAGGCCATCCCGCCCAGCGTCTGGAACGCCTGGTCGGCTGCTTCCCACGCCACCTGGGCGCCGGTCAGCTTGGCGACGTTGGCCTCGTTGCCGCACGGCTTGCCCTGGTCGAAGAGCCAGGCCGCCTTGTAGGTCATCAGACGACCGAGCTCGGCCTTGGCCTTGATCTGCGCGAGCGGGAACTGGAGCCCCTGGTTCGCGCCGATCTGGCGGCCGAAGACCTCTCGCTCCTTGGCATAGGCGACGGCCACGTCGAGGGCTGCCTCGGCCGAGCCGACACCACCGGACGCGGCCAGGATGCGCTCGGGGTTGAGCACGTCCCAGAGCACCCCGAACCCGGCGTCGACCTCGCCGATGACGTTGCGCGCCGGGACCCGCACGTCGTCGAAGAAGACCTGGCTGGACTTGAGGATGTTGCTGCCCATCTTCGGGATCGGCGTGTAGGAGAGGGTCCCTGCGGCCAGGGCCTCCTTGACGTCGATCAGGAAGAGCGTGAAGCCGTTGGTGCGTGGCTTCGCGTCGGCTGCCGGGATGGTGCGGGTGACCGCAACCATCCAGTCGGCGTTCTCCACGTTGGAGATCCAGATCTTCTGGCCCTTGATCAACCAGTCGTCACCGTCGCGTCGGGCTGCCGTCGAGATCGCGATGGCGTTGGAGCCGGCGTCCGGCTCGGTCAGCGCCAGGCAGAACTGGGTGCGACCGGCGGCGAGGCCCGGCAGGATCTCCTGCTTCTGCTCCTCGGTGCCGTGACGGGTCAGCGTCATCGCACCGAAGCCCGGCGTGGTGATGTAGAAGAACGTGCCCGCGGTTCCGCCCGAGGCGCACAGCGTCTCGTTGGCCACCGCAAGCTCGAGGAGGCCCTGGCCACCGCCGCCGTACTCCTCGGGCACCGAGATGCCGAACCAGCCTCCGTCGGCGAGGTCGGTGAAGACCTCGGTGGGGAAGCGGTGTTCCTCCTCGCACTTCGACCAGTAGGCGTTGTCGTACTTCTTCGCGACGGCGGCGACGCCGTCGCGGACCGCCAGCGCGGTCTCGGGGAGCTCAAAGTCCATGGCAGTGGTCCAGGTCCTCGTCGTCGGGTCAGAGACCGAGCGAGCGACCGATGATCTCCTTCTGGATCTCGGTCGTTCCGCCGTAGATGGTGGAGATGCGGGAGTCCAGGTAGGCCTTGGCGACCGGGTATTCCATCATGTAGCCGTAGCCACCGTGGAGCTGGACGGCCTGGTTGACCAGCTTGTTCTGCAGCTCGGTCGCCCAGTACTTCGCCATCGAGGCGCCGGTGGCGTCGAGCTCGCCCTTGATGTGCCTGGAGATGCAGTCGTCCAGGAAGACGCGGGTGATCCGAGCCTCGGTGGCCATCTCGGCAACCAGGAAGCGGGTGTTCTGGAACTTGCCGATCGGCTTGCCGAACGCCTCACGGGTCTTGGCGTAGTCCAGGCAGATCTCGACCATGTAGTCACAGGCGGCAGCGGCCTGGGCGGCGATGATCAGTCGCTCCTGGGGCAGGTTCATCATCAGCGAGATGAAGCCGGAGCCCTCCTCGCCGAGCAGGTTCTCCTTGGGCACGATGACGTCGCTGAAGGAGAGCTCGGCGGTGTCCTGGGCGTGCAGGCCGATCTTGTCGAGGTTGCGACCGCGCTCGAAGCCCTCCATACCGCGCTCGACGACGAGCAGGCTGATGCCCTGGTGGCCGGCATCGGGGTTGGTGCGGGCGACGACGATGACCAGGTCGGCGTTGATGCCGTTGGAGATGAAGGTCTTGGAGCCGTTGAGGACGTAGTGGTCGCCCTTGTCGACTGCCGAGGTGCGGATGCCCTGCAGGTCGCTGCCTGCGCCCGGCTCGGTCATCGCGATGGCGGTGATCGTCTCACCGGTCACGCAACCGGGGAGCCAGCGCTTCTTCTGCTCCTCGTTGGCCAGGCTGGACAGGTAGGGAACGATGATGTCGGTGTGCACCGAGAAGCCGGGCCCGCTGGTGCCTGCGCGGGTCTGCTCCTCGGAGAGGATCACGTTGTAGCGGAAGTCGTCGACGCCCGGGCCGCCGAACTCCTCGGCGACGTCGAAGCAGAGCAGACCGGCCTCGCCGGCCTTGAGCCACAGGTCGCGCGGCACGATGCCGTCCTTCTCCCACTGGTCGTGGTGCGGGGCGACCTCCTTCTCGAAGAAGGTGCGTGCGCTCTGGCGGAAGGCTTCGTGCTCGGCGTCGAAGATCTCGCGGGTGGTGCTCATTGCTGGTGGCTCCTCAGGGTTTTCATGGGTAACAGCTCAACCGTGACAGTATCACTGTCAGTATGCAAGAGGCTGGCTCTGATTGCTCAGGGGATGGGCACGTTCTGCGCCCCGCGCTGGCCCACCTTCGGATTCGTCGAGCTGCACTTCGCGGTCGAGTCCGGGGTGCGACGGGTGGTCACGTGCGGATCCCTGCGGTCGATGCCGTAGTCACAGTTCTTCAGGACCTTCGGCACCAGGAGCACCCGGCCGGTGCCGCCACGGGTGCTGCCAGCCATCGCATCGAGCTGCCCGGGCAGCCAGAGCAGCCAGTGCCGCAGGCCTTTGACCCTGGAGGCGGACATCTTGGCGAGCGGGCCTGCGGTGGAAAGCAGGTCGGTCAGGACCGGCTCGGTCTCCTTCCACAGCTCGTGCACGTCGGCCACGACGGGCCCGGCGGTGGCGATCAGGTGGCCGACCACCGGGGTCGCCCGCTTGATCTCGGCACTGATCGCGCGGAGGTTCCGCGCGGTGGTGCGCAGCTCGCCGGCGCGCTCCTTCACGGTGCTCAGCGGCACCTTCGCCGCCTTCAGCGTGCGCACCATGTCCGGCTCGATCGTCAGCATCAGGTCGACGGCCTGCTCCATCTCGATCGTCAACGAGCGCAGGTCCGCGGCTCCGTCACCGAATGCCGCGTCGGCCTCGGTGGCGATCGTCTCGATGTCCTCGATGTCGATGCGCTTCATCAGTGACTGGGCGTCGGCGAGCACCTGCGGCATCGGCATCGGCAGCGTGGTCCGATCGCGGGCCACCGTGCTGCCGTCGTCGAGGTAGGGGCCCTTGTCGGTGTTCGGCTCGATGTTGATGTATTGCTCACCGACGGCGGACAGGTTGCGGACGTTGAACGTGCTGTCCATCGGCACCTTGATGCCTTCGTCGATCTCGATCTCGGCCACCACCCCGTCGGGGCTGAGCCGGACCTCCTTCACCTGGCCGACCTGCTGGCCGCGGTAGTTCACCGTGGACTGGCCGTGCAGCCCGCCGGCGCCCTCGAGCTCGACGGTGACCCGGTAGGGCGAGCTGAACAGCCCGCCGCCGACGACGATGTCGGTGACATAGAAGGTGCCGGACACCACGATGGCGAGGAGCAGGATCTGGGCGATGCGCACCCGCCTGCGGACTTCGGCGTACCCCATCTCAGCGCCCTCCCGTCGCGAGGCCCTGCAACGAGCTGAGCAAGTCGTCCAGGCTGGGCAGGCCGAGGTCCGGAAGGTTCA
Organism: Nocardioides daedukensis; assembly: GCF_013408415.1. Taxonomy (NCBI): domain Bacteria; kingdom Bacillati; phylum Actinomycetota; class Actinomycetes; order Propionibacteriales; family Nocardioidaceae; genus Nocardioides; species Nocardioides daedukensis. Next base: position 3,177,109 of record NZ_JACCAA010000001.1, read on the forward strand.
GGTCGGGCAGTCCCGGCGGATCCTCGGTGTCGGGCACGTCGGGGTCCTTCGGGGTGGTCTGTCCGGGCAGCGGGTTGAGCGCGTCCGGGTCGAGCAGGAAGGTCAGGTCGAAGTTGGAGAAGTCGCCGGGCGAGGCGGCATCGGTCTTCGAGCCGAACGCGATCAGGCCACGGAAGCTTCTGGTCAGCGTGTCCTGGCTGCGCACCAGCACGTCCAGCACGGGTCCTGCATCCTGCAGCGCCTTGACCAGGTCGGTCTTGGTGGACGTGAGCAGCTCGGCGCTGCTCTTCGCCAGCGGGCCGACGGACTTCAGCAGAGCGAGGAGCTCCTTGCGTTGACCGGAGATGGCGGTGACCGCCGGGGTGAGTACGTCGACCGCATCCACCAGGCCGGGGGTGTCCTCGGCCAGCTGTTGGCTCACGGTGTCGATCCGGTCGAGGCTGCTCTCGAAGAGCTCGGTGTGGTCGTTGAGTCCGGTGACCACGCTGTTGAGGCGCCCCATCAGCTCGCGTACGTCACCGGTGTTCTGGTCGAGGGCGATGTTGACCTCGTCGATGATGGTCTTGATGTCGGCGAAGCTGCCACCGGTGACGACCACCGAGAGGCTCGCGAGCAGGTCCGCGACGTCGGGTGACTTCGTGGTGTTGGCCAACGGGATCACCGAGCCCTCGGGGAGGTTCTCGCCCTTGCCGTCGATGAGCTCGACGAAGGCGGTGCCCATCGGCGAGGTCAGCCGGATCTCCGCCCGACCTCCAGCCCGCAGCGGTTGGTCCTCGATGATCTTCATCTTCACGTGTGCCGCGTAGTCCTCCACCCTCACCGAGGTCACCTGGCCGACGGTGGCGCCGTCCATCTTCACGGGCGAGTCGACGGGCAGGTTGAGGGCACTCTCGAAGACCGCCTCGACCTCATAGGTCGGCCCGCTGACGAGCGAGGGGAGGGGGACGTCCTGCAGGCTCAAGGAGCAGCCCCCGCCGGCCATGACCAGGCAGAGCGCCGCCGCTGTGGCGATCCGGCGGATCATGGGATGTCCCCGGGGATGACTCCGGCGATGAGATCGAACAGCGGGTCCAGTGCCCCGGTGCCGTCCTCGTTGAGCAGGAGGTCGCAGGCAGGCAGGTTGAGCTGCTTGCAGAAGTAGTTGCGGAACGACGGGGAGAGCGGACCGGTGTCGGTGTTGAACTGGACCCGCAGGCGTCCGGTGCGCTGGTCGTAGGCGCGGGTCAGGTTCTCGGCCAGGGTGGGGGCGGTGTCGAAGGCCTCGGTGAGGGAGTCCTGTCGCTTGCGGATCACCTTGGTGATCTCCAGCGACTTGGCCAGGTCCTTGCCGATGACCTTGCGGTTCTTGGACACGAACGTGTCCACGACGGAGGTGAGCGAGTCCAGGGCCCGGATCGTCGAGGTGATGCTCTTGCGCTGCTTGGCGACCACCGTGCTGGTGGTCGAGACGTCGCTCGAGAAGGCCCGGATCGTCTTGTCGCGCGCCTTGATCGCCTCGGTCAGGGTGGCCAGGTTGCTCGACACCCGGGTGAGGTCGTCGCCGTTGTTGTTGATCGTCCGCAGTGCCTTCTCGCCGGCCACCATCGCGTCGCGGGTGCGGGCGCCGTTGCCGTCCATCGTGCGGGCGGCGACCGAGAGCAGGTCGCCGACGTCCTTGCCTCCGGGAGTGGTGGAGTTCAGCGCATTGACCAGGTCGTCGATGGAGGCGACCACCTGGTCCATGTTGGCGGGACTGCGGGTGTGCGTGGCCTCGATGTGGGCCCCGCTCGCCAGTTGCGGACCGCCGGTGTAGGCCGGGCCGAGCTCGATGTAGCGGTCGGTCACCAGGGACGACTGGAGCACGGTGGCGCCCGCCTCGGCGGGGATCTCGGAGTCGGGGGCGATCTCGATGGTCACCTCCATCGTGGTGCCGCCCGGCTCGATCGACGTCACCTCACCGATCGGGACGCCGAGGTAGACCACCTCGTTGCCGACGTAGAGCCCGGTGGTGTCCTTGAAGTCGGCGGTGATGACGATCGGCTCATCGGCTGAGGTCCGCCACCAGGCGAGGGCGGCGACCAGGGTCACGAGGACGACAGCCACGGCCACTCTGGGCAGGGTCACTCTGGGCAGGGTCAGCTTGGGCAGGGTCATCTGCCGCAGGGGTCTTTTCAGGGCGGACAGCCGGTCGCGCATCAGGAACATCCCTTCGGCGTCACGGTGCAGTAGAAGTCGTCGGGCAGCACGAAGTACGGCGCGTTGACGCCGAGCCACGGCCCGTCACCGGCACCGTTGGTGTAGACCCGCATCGTCGGGCCGGCCAGGCGGATCACCTCGTCGAGGTCCTTCTTCTGCTCGGTCAACGTCGTGGTGACCGTGTCCAGGTCGACCAGCAGGGAGTCGAGGTCGGCCTGGGTCGAGACGGCCAGCTCCTTGATGCCCTTGGCCAACGTGCTGGCGTCCTTGAGCAGCGCATCGAGGACGTCCTGTCGCTCACGGACCATGGCCATCACGGTGCCGGCGTCGGTCATCAGGGTGTCCAGCTCGTCCTGCTGGTCCAGGACGGTGGAAGTGAGCTGCTGGGTGGAGGACAGCAGCCGGCCGATCTGCTGGTCGCGGTCGGTCACGATCGTGGACAGCGCGGTCATCCCGTCCAGGGCGGCCCGGACATCGCGTGGTGCGCTGGCCAGGTCGGTGCTGAGGACGTCGATCGCCTTCTCCACGGTGTCCAGGTCGAGCGCCTCGATGTTTGGCGTCGCGTCGAGCGTGAACTCCTCGATCGTGTAGGAGTCGCGCGACATCGACTTGTCGATGGTGCCGCCGTGGTCGAGCTCGCTGCCCGAGCCCGGCTCGAGCGAGAGGTAACGCTCACCGAGCAGCGAGGCGAGCTTCACCGACGTGGCGGTGTCGCGGGTCAGCCGTGCATCGCGATCCAGGGAGAAGTCGACATGGACCGTGGTGCCGCGTGCGCTGACGGAGTCCACGGTGCCGACGTCGAGCCCGGCGACCCGGACCTTGTCGCCGGCCCGCAGACCGTTGGCGTGGGCGAGCTCGGCGCTGTAGCCGACCGAACCTGTGGCGCTCCTCGCGAGCAGGATGACGCCGGCGAGCAGGACCAGCATCACCAGCGGGACGACACTGCGCCTCAGGGTCCCCGAGCCCAACCGGGTCAGGGTCGACGTACGTGCGTGGGCGCTCACTTGCATCGCTCCGAGTGCTTGGTGCTGGGCGTCGAGTCGACCTTGGGGGTGCCGACTGCCTGGAGGTAGAGGCGGCAGACATAGACGTTGAGGTGGCTGCCATAGCCCAGGGTGCGGATGTAGGTGCTGAACTGCTTCGGGGTGTGCGCCAGGGTCTTGCCCACGAGCTCGTCCTGACCGGCGAGGTAGTCGGCCAGCTGGCGCAGCGAGTGCACGTCACGGCGGATCGGGTCCGCGGTGGCCAGCAGCAGCTCGGATCCGGTGGTGGACAGGTCGCTGATGTCGTCGAGGGAAGCCGCGATCACCTCACGGTCCTCGGCCAGGCCCTTGGTCAGGGTGCCGAGCTCCTTGATCAGCCCGACGATCTCGGTGCGGTGACTGTTGGCGGTCTCGGAGACCATGGTCAGGTTGTCCAGGACCCGGCCGATCGTCTCGTCGCGTTCGGCGATGGTCGTGGTCAGCTCGGCGGTCTGTCGGGTGAGCGACTGCAGCGTTCCACCCTGTCCCTGCAGGACGGCGACGATGTTCTCGGCGAGCTCGTTGACGTCGGCCGGGCGCAGGGTCTCGAAGAGCGGCTTGAAGGCGTTGAACATCGCGGTCAGGTCGAGCGCGCCGCGGGTCTGTGCCACCGGGATGGTGTCGCCCTCGGAGAGGTCGGCAGCGTCCTCACGTGGGGCGCCGGGCTCCAGCGTGATGTAGCGCTGTCCCATCAGGTTGAGGTAGTCGATGCCGGCCAGGGTGGCCTGGGTGACCGGCTGCCGCTCGTCGATGTCGAAGGTCACCACCGCCAGGTCGCCGCGCAGCTCGGTGCCCACCACCCGGCCCACCTTCACCCCTGCCATCCGTACGTCGTCGCCGACGGCCACACCGGTCGCGTCGCGGAACTCGGCACTCAGCCGCACCGTGTTGCCCGGGGTGGTGTTGGACAGGGTGCCGGCGACCATTCCGGTCAGGACCAGGGAGACGACGGCGAAGGCGATCACGCCCAGCAGTGCGCCGCCGTGTCGTCGCAGGAGCCTCATTCGCAGTTCCTCCCCTCGAGGTCGCCATAGCGCGGGCAGTCGGCGGAGGTGTAGGGCTCGGCGAACTGGAGCCCGATCACCGCCTCCATCTGGATCGCGTTGCCCTTGATCGCGTTGGCGCCGTTCTCGAGCACGCTGGGCAGCGCACCCAGCGAGACCTCGAAGCGGCGCTCGGCGTCGCTCATCACCTCGAGCACGGCCGCGACGTTGGTCAGGATCGCCGGGAGCGACATCTTCTGTGCGTTGAGGAAGCCGTCCAGGGAACTGGTCAGTCGGGCGGTGTCGCGCAGCAGGCTGCGGGTGGTCTTCTTCTCCTTCGCGATCACCCTGGCGATGGGTAGCGAGTCGTGGACCGCGTCGACCAGCTGTGGCTCGATCTCCTCGAGGAGACCGAGATTGTCGTGGAGCAACTCGAGGTCCTCGTAGAACAGCTCCTCGTTCTCGGAGAAGGTGCCGAGCAGGTGGTTGGCGTCGTCGAAGAAGGCGGCCAGGTCGGCGCCCCGGCCGTCCAGGGCCTGGGCCAGCTGCGAGATCGCGGTGTCCATGCTGGCCGGGTCGAGGGCGACGAGCAGGCGCTGGGCCGAGGACAGGGTGTCCATCAGGCGCAGGGTCTCGACCGAGGTGTCGGCCTTGATCACAGAGTTCGCTTCGATCGGTTCGATCGACTCGAGGTCCTTCGACTCGCTGACCAGATCGACGTACTCGTTGCCGAACAGGGTGCCGGGCAGGACGCGGGCGACCACGTCGGAGGGGATCATCTCGGCGTGCTCCTCCATCAGCACGATCCGGGCGCTCGGTCGGGTGCCGGTGCGGACCTCGAGCACGCGCCCGACCCGCATCCCGCGGAACTTGACGTCCGAGTTCACCCCCAAGGAGTCGCCGGTGGTGGTCAGCTGCGCCTCGACGCGGGTGTCGCTGGTGATGATCCCGAGATAGCCGCCGCCGAGCCAGGTGATCAGGCCGAGCAGGAGGATGCCGGCGGCCGCACCGATTGCCGCGACCCGGATGCGCAGCATCCGCGGTGAGAGCCGCGTGTGCGGGAAGAGGATGGAGGACATCGCCGTCACCCGCTGATCTGGACCTGCTGGTCCGGTCCCCACAGGACCAGGGTCAGCACGATGTCGAGGAGGGTGATGGCGATGATGCTGGAGCGGATGGCCATGCCGGTCGCCCGGCCGACGCCTTCGGGACCGCCGGTCGCGGTGAATCCGTAGTAGCAGTGGATCAGGGTGACGACCAGGGTCAGCACGATCACCTTGAGTCCGGCATAGACCACGTCGATCGGTGCCACGAAGGTGGAGAAGTAGTGGTCGTAGGTGCCCGAGGACTGACCGAAGAACGTGGTCACCATGAAGTCGGTGGCGAGGTAGGTCCCGACCAGGCCGATCAGGAAGAGCGGCATCATCACGATCAGCGACGCCACAACCCGGGTGCTGATCAGATAGGGGATCGGCCGGATCGCCATCGACTCGAGGGCGTCGATCTCCTCGCTGATCCGCATGGCGCCGATGCGTGAGGTGAAGCCGCACCCGATCCTGGCTGCGAACCCGAGGGAGGCGACGATCGGTGCCAGCTCCCGGGTGTTGGCATAGCCGGAGATGAAGCCGGTCAGTGGTGCCAGCCCGATCACGTCGAGCCCGTTGTAGCCCTCGAGGCCGACCTCGGTCCCGGTCAGGGTGGAGAGCAGCAGGACCACGCCCACCACGCCGCCACCCACGACGAAGATGCCGGATCCCAGGGTCACCTCGGCCAGCACCCGGCCGACCTCGCCGCGATAGCGGGTGATGGCGAGCGGGATGCCGCGCAGGGCGCGCCAGGACAGCACCACGAGCTCGCCCATGGCGACTGCTGGGCCGAGGACCTTGTCGACGCCGCCACCGATCATCGTGCTCATCCGAGTGGTCCTCCGACGATCTGGGTGTGCACCTGGGAGATCAGGAAGTTGGCGGCGAAGAGCAGGATGAAGTTCATCACCACGGCGCTGGTCACCGAGTCGCCGACACCGGTCGGTCCGCTGCTGGTGTTGATCCCCTTCCACGCGGCGACCACGGTGCACATCACGCCGAAGATCGCGGCCTTGGCCAGCGAGAGCCACAGGTCGCCCACCGTGGCCAGGGTGGTCACCGAGGCCAGGTAGGCGCCGGGCGGAAGGTCCTGGAGCACGACGCTGACCAACAGTGTCGTCATGATCGTGAAGAACATGACCACGCCGTTAAGCAGCACGGCGACCACGACGGTGGCCAGCATCCGGGGGACCAGGAGCCGGTCGACGATCGAGATGCCCATCACCTCGAGGGCGTCGAGCTCCTCGCGGATCTTGCGTGCGCCGAGGTCCGCACAGATGGCCGAGCCGGCGACGCCGGCCAGCATCAGCGCGGTGATCATCGGGGAGGCCTGACGCACCACTGCCAAGGTGTTGCCGGCCCCGGTGAACGAGACCGCGCCCACCTCCTGGGCAAGGACGCCCACCTGCAGGGCGAGGATGATGCCGAAGGGCATCGAGACGGCCAGCGCGGGGAGGGTGCAGACCCGGATCGTGTACCAGGTCTGGACGATGAACTCCTCGAACGCGAAGTTCTTGGTGAGGATGGTCCGGACGGTGGCGGTGAGCATCTGGACGCCCAGACGGAGCAGGGAGACGAAGGCGGCGAGTGGTTTCCAGGTCTCCCGGATCCGCTTCGTGCCGCTGCCGAAGCCGTCCTTGAAGCCCTCGAGAAGGGTCTCTTCGGCCGAGTTCCGTGGCACGCGCGTGGGTGCGGCGGGAACCGGCATGACTCTCCTTCCCGACAATGACAGTAAAACTGTTACAGCGGAAGCGTCACACCAGCGCCGCTGCGCGTCAAGGGTTGGCGGCAAGTTTTGCCAAGGTGGTGTGACAGCAATACTGTTACAGTCATGAGCGAATCTGAGGCCTCGGAGCTCGATGAGCTGATGACCATCGACGAGTTGGCGATGTCGGTCGGGATGACCGTGCGCACGACCCGTTACTACGCGACACTCGGGTTGATGCCTGCTCCGATCCGCCGCGGCCGGATCGCCTACTACGACGAGTCGCACAAGTCGCGCCTCGAGATGGTGCGCGCACTCCAGGACCACGGGTTCACGCTGCAGGCGATCGAGGGCTACATGGCCACTCTGAGCCCGGACAGCTCGGTCGAGGAGCTCGTCCTGCAGCGGGCGATGCTGGTCCCGTGGAGTCCGCAGCCCCGCGAGGAGCTCAGCCGGTCGAAGCTAGAGGAACGAGCCGGACGCAAGCTGAGCGCCAAGGACATCGATCTCCTGATCGCCATGCGGTCGATCGAGAAGTCCGGTCGCTCCTTCGTGCCGCAGCCGGCCTTCCGGGTGGGCGTGGACCTGATCGACCTCGACATCCCCCCGGGCAGCATGGTGGCGGCGGGTGAGGCGATCCACGAGCACATCGGCGAGCTCGCCAAGGACCTCACCAGCATCATGCGCACGCAGGTGCTTGCCCCGTTCCGCAGCAGCCAGCACACCGCCGAGGAGGCGCGCGCCTTCGAGGCGACCGTGGCCCGACTGCGCCAGCTGACCATCGAGGCCGTCGTCACCGAGTTCCAGCGCACGGCCAACGACCTGATCGCCGGCTCCCTGCTCCGGACCCAGGTCGACTCCGGCGCCTCCTGACACAGCGCATGTGCAGTCGGTGGTCGCGAACGACCACCGACTGCACGCGTCGCCTCAGATCAGGTGCTTGTTGCCGCGGATGCGGCGACGGGCATCGCGTAGGACCGAGCGTCCGTGGGCCTGGCGCAGCCACGTCGGCAGCACCCGGTAGACGGGCACGAATGCCTTCCAGAACAGGTCATAGAGTCGCTGGTCCCGCTTCGACCAGGGCAGCGCCAGGACCTCGCGGGCCCGCGGGTCGAGGTTGCCGCGGGTGAGCAGCCCCTGCACCATCACGGCGGGCTTGAGGTGCAGCGGCATGCCGGCCGGGCTGAGCAGTCGCTTCGCATAGGCCTGCACCAGCGGGTCCTGCTCGATGCGGTTGTCGAGCACGTCCTCCCAGTAGGCTTGGTAGTCCGCCCAGGTCTGCGGATAGTCCTCCGGCTTGACCTGCAGCGCGGTGCCGAACACCTGGCTGTCGCGATAGACCTGCTCACGCGTCGCGGCGTCGAACTTGCCGAACACCCGCTCGTGGATCCAGGTGTTCTGCGCCAGGGTGACCGCGACCCACAGTTGCAGGTCCGGGTCGAAGGCGGTGTAGCGACCGGAGGACCGCACCGGCACGTGCGCCTTGTTGACCAGGCGGCTCACGACGTCGCGCTCCTCCTGGGTGCCCATCGTCATCACATAGACGTAGGACAGGGTGGTGCGCAGCCGGTCGGCCGGTCGCACCAGGGCGGTGCTGTGCTCGGCCACGCCGAGCCCGACGCCCTTCATCGCGAGCTGGTACATCACCGCGGAGCCGGCTCCCAGCATCAGCGACGCCTCGGCGATGAAGTCGCCCAGGCGCTGCGAGGGTACGCCGTACTGCTCGGCGTCCCGGTTCGCGCCAGGTGCCTGGGTGGGCTCGGCGAGCGCGGTCATCCGATGAGTTCCTTGACCTGCCGCACCAACCCAGGGGCGTCCCCGGCGGCCGGGGTGATCTGCAGGTTGGTCACGCCGGACTCGCGGAAGGCCTCGATGCGCTCCTTCACGTAGGACTGAGGACCGACCAGGTTGGCGAGCTCGAGGAGCTCGAGCGGCACGGCGGCCTCGGCTTCCTTCTTCTTGCCGTCGAGGTAGAGGTCCTGGATCTCCTTGGCCTCGGCCTCATAGCCGTATTGCACTGCGAGGTCGTTGTAGAAGTTCTTGCCGCGCGCTCCCATGCCGCCGATGTAGAGGGCGAAGAGCGGGCGGGCGAAGTCGAGCAGGCCCTTGACGTCCTCACCGATGGCGCACATGCCGCCCGCGACGACCTCGAGCGGAGCCAGGTCGGCCGACCGCTTCGCGTTGCCCGCCGCCAGGGCGTCGCCCCACACGGAGGCCGCCTTCTCGGGCGCATAGAGGAACGGCAGCCAACCGTCGGCGATCTCGGCGGCCTGCTCGACGCTCTTCTGGCCCAGGCCGGCGATGTAGATCGGCACGCTGGAACGTTCGGGGTGGGTGAGAATCTTCAGTGCCTTGCCCAAGCCGGTGACGGCGCCGTTCTCCTTGGAGAGCGGGAGCTTGATGATGCCGTCGGACTCGAGCTTCTCGCGGCGGAGTCCGGCGCGCATCAGGTCGATCACCTCGCGGGTGCGGCCCAGCGGCTTGGCGTAGGGCAGGCCGTGCCAGCCCTCGATGACCTGCGGGCCCGAGGCGCCGAGACCGATGATGGCGCGTCCGCCGGAGACGTTGTCGAGACCGGCCGCGGTCTGGATCAGGGTGCCCGGGGTGCGGGAATAGATGTTGAGGATGGCCGCACCGATCTCGATCGTCTCGGTCTTCGCAGCGAGGTAGCCCATCAGCGTGGGGGAGTCGAAGCCGTAGGCCTCGGCGATCCACACCGTGTCCAGGCCGGCTGACTCGAGCCCGACGACCTGGTCGGCTGCCTCACGCGGGTTGCCGGCATACATCAGGGGCATGGAGAGCTTCATCGATGGTCCTCACAGTTGGCGCGGTCTTCAGATGCGCCAACTGTGACACCATCACTGTCACGATCGCAAGAGGGCGTCCGTCACTGTGCACGTCGAGCAATGGCGTCCAGCAAATGTGTGCTCTTTGCATTGGGTCCCCACCACGACTCATCCGGGATGAGCCAGGTTCCGCAGGTGGTCTCCATGACGAAACGGTCGCCCCAGTCGGTCTCGGCCACGATGATGCGCCGGGACCGACTGTTCAGCGGGCAACGTCCGTCGAACTGACTGATCCCGGCATGGGCGTTCAGGTCTGCAGTGATGATGTCCATCTCCTGCCTTGTCAGGTCCGAGCGGACAATCGCTGGCCCCACGGTCACGCACAGGGTTGCGTGCGCCAGGCGGACGGGGAGCGCCGGACGGAGAAGTGTCGCCCTGGTCATGCTGCCAGCCCGTGGGCAGGCGAGCGGCTTCGACTTGGCTGGGGGCGGGGTCATGGTGCTGCGCTGCTCACGGAGAAGACCAGTGAATCGCTTCACCACGATGGTCGCAGTGCCGCGCTTCCCACGGACCACCGTCCCCACCCTCCAGCCGCCGCAGCCCGCTTCGGTGCCGTGTGCCACCCGAATGGTGCCGTCCGGCAGCAGGAAGGCCAGGTCGAAGTGCGGACCATCCATGTCGACGCAAGTCTCACGGGCCTTCCGTGCAGGAAGTGAATTGATCGCCCTGACCAAGACAAGGACGTTGGTCGTCAAGGCATCCTTCGGTCCCGCGTCCTGACGCGCGCTGGCAGGGCAGAGCCGGGCCGCCACGGCCTTCTCGGGCAGTTCTGAGGGCTCAGAGCGGGAGCTCGGGGCTGGTGCAACCAGGTCGTCGGCGCCGGGACAGGCGAACCCCGCGATCGCTGGTGAGGACATCCAGTCAGTGGGCTCGGCGTCATCGCCCCCGGGTGACCATGCGGTCCGTTGACTTCGCCATGACAGCCTCGCTCATTTGTCCTCCTCGACCGTTATGAGAGGGCGAGGTCAGCGAAAGGTTGTCACGTATGCATGGAACCCGTGAGGAGGACGAAAACGGACGCTTCTGGCGAAAACCGGGTTGCGGGCACGTCAAACGGCCTAACCTGCGCGAGACATCTTCTCGGAGGAACCCATGCCACAGATCATGAAGTCACGCCGCTCCACTCTCATCAGGACACTCTGGTCCGTGGCGCTCGCCTGCGGGCTCCTCGCGGTTCCCCTCACCGCCATCACCGGAACCGCTCAGGCAGAGCCGACGCAGAACACCGCCTCCAGATATGACGGCGAGGGCAACTTCGCCGCGCTGCCCTCGACACCGAGTTCCACGTGGGCACGCGGATCCAAGAGCGGGTCCTTCGCCTGGTCCTATGCGATGCGGGTCCCGGCGGCGAGCAGTCGTCTGCAGCCCAAGGTCGCGATCGACTATGACTCGAGCGTGGTCGACAGACGGACCCCGATCACAAATCTGCAGTCGTCGTCGGTGGGCGAGGGGTTCTCGCTCAAGGAGAGCTATGTCCAGCGCGGCTACATGACCTGCGCGGACGACGGCCAACGCGGCAAGCGTGACCTGTGCTGGAAGAACGACAACGCCACCCTCGTCGTCGACGGTGTGGCCAGGCGCCTGGTCAAGCTCTCGACGAACTCCTGGCGGCTTAGCCCGAACGACGGGAGTCGGTTCGTCCGGTTGACAGGTGGTCCCGCGGGCAACAAGGACAACGACAAGGAGTATTGGCGCCTTACCCGGCCAAACGGGGTCCGCTACTACTTCGGCTACTCCGTGATCCCGGGCAAGCGCGGCGAGACCAAGTCGGTGTGGTGGGTGCCCGTGGCCGGTGACGACTCCGGGGACAAGTGCCACCGGTCGACGTTCGCCTCCTCGTTCTGCAACCAGGGTTGGCGGTGGAACCTCGACTACGTGGTCGACGCCAAGGGCAACACGATCAGCTATTACTACACCCCCGAGCTCAACCGCTATGCGAAGAACGGGTCCAAGGGCGGAGGCGTGCACTACGTCCGGGGAGGCCACCTCTCCCGGATCGACTATGGCACGAGGGCCAGTCAACGCACGTCGGCCAGGCACCGGGTCACCTTCACCACCGCGAACCGCTGCCTGCACTCCTCGTGCCCCTACACCAGGACGAGGTGGCGAGACACGCCGTACGAGTTCCTCTGTGCCTCCACCCGGTGCGGCAACAGGACCGCGCCGACTTTCTTCACCCGAAAGCGGCTCTCCATGGTCAAGACGATGAACCTCGTCTCAGGGTCCTACCGGACCGCGGACCGATGGATCCTGAAGCACAAGATGTACAACAGCTCTGGCGGGGGCTCAAGCACGTATCCGTGGATGATGTGGCCGGAGACGATCACGCACACCCCCTATGTCGCGGGCTCCTCGCGGACGCCGCAGGTGACCCTGCGGCCGGCGTACTACCCCCACCACTCGGAGACGTCCAATGACGGAGTCTCGTCCAGTCCCAGGATCCTGATCAGCAGCATCAAGTCGGACGGCAGGAGCACCTTGATCGGCTTCAGCACCGACTCCTGTCGCTATCCGCGTCCCGTCCCGTCGAAGAACACCAAGCGGTGCTATCCGGTGAGATGGAAGGACTCCTACGGAGCGATCACCACCTATTGGGTGCACAGGTGGACGCTGTCCCACGTGACCAGCGAGGACGCCCGGCGGGTCCAGACCACCACCTACTACTCCTACCGCGGCGGCAGGCTCTGGAGCCGCGACGCCAACCCGTTGCTCCGCTCCGACTACCGCACCTGGTCGATCTGGCGTGGCTACACCTCGGTGCGCACCAGGGAGGCTGCGGGGAACTGATGCTCCGGGGCGTGATCCACCGGTCAGGATCGGACCCGGCCCATCAGTCGCTGGGCGCTCCATGGCGGTCGTTCCCACCGTTCCACGACTCCCACAGCGCGGCATAGGAGCCGCCCGCGGCGACGAGTTCGTCGTGCGAGCCGAACTCCGAGATCGTCCCGTCCTCCACGACCGCGACACGGTCGGCGTCGTGCGCGGAGAAGAGCCGGTGCGCGATGGCGATGACGGTCCGGCCGTGCAGGACCGCGGCCAGGGACCGTTCGAGGTGCCGCGCGGCTCGCGGGTCGATCAGCGAGGTCGCCTCGTCGAGGACCAGGGTGTGCGGGTCGGCCAGGACCAGTCGGGCCAGCGCCACCTGCTGGGCCTGCGCGGCGGACAGTGCCCGGCCACCAGAGCCGACCTTCTCCTGCAACCCCTCGGGGAAGGCGCGCACCCAGCTGTCGGCATCCACCGCGGCGAGGGAGGCCCACACCTCCTCATCGGTCGCGACGTGCGCGGCGGCCAGCGCAATGTTTTCCCGGACGGTGCCGGCGAAGACGTGGTGTTCCTGGGTCACCAGCGCGACATGGCCGCGCAGGTCGTCCAGGGGCAGCTCGGTCAGCCCGACCCCACCGACGGTCACCGACCCGGCGCGCGGGGGATGAATGCCCGCCAGCAGCCGGCCCAACGTCGACTTGCCAGCGCCGGACGGACCCACCATCGCGATCCGCTCCCCGACACCCACGGACAGGTCGATCCCGTGGAGTACGTCGCGCCCCTCCACGTAGGAGAAGTGCACGTCACGGGCGTCGAGCTTCTCGCCCAGCGGTTGGGCTCCGGTCGCGACCCGGTCGTCGGGCACCTGGGCGACACCGAGCAGCCGGGCCAGGGAGGCGCCGCCGACCTGGAGCTCGTCGAGGATCGAGACGATCCGGTCCACGGGGTCGATCAGCATCTGCACATAGAGCGTCGCCGCGGTCACCTCGCCCAGGCTCACCGAGCCCTGCGTGTAGAGCCAGCCACCGAAGAGCAGCGTGGCCACCGTCGGCAGCAGGTAGGAGAGCTCCATGCTCGGGAAGAAGACGGTCCGCAACCGCAGCGTGTAGCGCTCCGCCGCATAGGACCCCGCACAGTCGGCGTCGAGCGCGGCCACGCGCTCGTGCCCGATGCCGAGCGCCTCGATGGTGCGGGCGCCCTCGGTGCTCTCGGTGAGAGTCTCGCTGATCTGGGAGTACGACGCGTTCTCGCGCAGGTAGCCCTCCTTGGCGCGGGCGAGGTACCACCGCAGTCCGATCACCAGGGGCGGCACGCCCAGCAGGCAGGGGAGTGCCACCCACCAGCCGACCGACAGCGCAGCGACGAAGGTGAGAATGGCGGTGATCACGGCGATGGTCCACTCCGGCAGCGCCCAGCGCACAGACCAGCCGAGCTGGTCGACATCGCGGGAGGTGCGGGTGAGCAGGTCCCCGGAGCCGGCCGACTCCACGACGCCCACCGGGAGCGCGAGCGTGTTCTCGACGAAGTCCTCGCGGAGCTCCGCGAGCACCTCCTCGCCCAGGGACTGGGAGATGAACCGCGCATAGCGGGTGAGGATCGCCTGGACCAGCAGGAACCCGGCCAGCAGCGCGATGGTGCGGTCCACCGTCGCGACGGTGGTGCCCTTCTCCACGGCCTCCACCAGCTGCCCGATGAGTCGGGGCGCCGCCAGCCCTGCCAGCGCGGCAAGGGCATGCAGACCGAGCGCCAGCCAGAGCATCCGTGGGTGGTTGCGGGCGATCTGCAGGGCATAGGCACGGACCTCACGCGAGCCGGCAACCGGCAGGGACTGCTTCATCGCACTGCCTCCGGCTCGTGGTCGGTCGCCTCGAAGTCGGCCTCGCGGATCACGACGCGTCGATAGGCCGGACAGTCGTCGAGCAGCTCTCGGTGAGTGCCGCTCGCGACGATCCGCCCGTCCTCGAGGAACGCGACCACGTCGACCGCGTCGAGCATCAGCGGGCTCGTGGTCGAGACGACGGTGGTGCGGCCACGACGGTGCTCCCTGAGGCGGGAGGCGATCCGGGACTCGGTGTGTGCGTCGACTGCGCTCGTCGGCTCGACGAGCACGAGGATCTCGGGATCGATGAGGAGCGCGCGGGCCAGGACGAGCCGCTGCCGCTGGCCACCGGAGAAGGACCGTCCGCGCTCGGCCACCTCGCCGTCCAGCCCGCCCTCGAGCGCATCGAGGACGTCCTCGGCGCTGGCGGTGTGCAGGGCACGCGCGACCTGCTCCTCGCCGCGACCCGCCACGTCCAGCTGCGCGCCGAGGTGCCCGGAGAAGAGCGTGCTTGCGGTGTCGGAGACGACAATCCGCTTCCGGACGACGTCAGGGTCGAGACGCGTCAGCGGAGTGCCGCCCAGCGCGACGTCGTCGTCCGGATCGGGCGCCTGGAGGCCCAGCCGGTCGGCCAGCAGCACCGCGTCGTCGGGCTGGTCGGAGACGATCGCGGTCACCAGTCCGGGCTTGACCCGGAGCCCGGTGCGCACGTCGTACAGCTCGGAGCCGGGAGGTGGCGGCGGGGCCGGGTCGGCCACCGCGACCACGTCGGGGTCGAGCGCGAGGACGGTGATCACGCGGCGGGCGGAGACCCGACCGCGGATCAGCTTGTTGGCATACTCGGTGGCCGTGCGCAGCGGGATCATCAGGAACGCGGCATAGCCGTAGAAGGCGACCAGTTCACCGGCGGTGATCTCCCCGCGGACGGCGAACCTGGCGCCCAGCCAGACCACGATCACCACGAAGACCCCGGGCAGCAGGACCTGGAGTGCGTCGAGGACGGACTGCAGCTTCGCGACGCGTACGCCGGCGCGACGGGTGCGCTGGGATTCGCGACGATAGCGATCCAGGAAGACCGCCTCGCCGCCGACGCCACGCAGCACACGGAGACCGCCGACGATGTCGCTGGCGGTGTTGGAGAGGTCGCCCATCAGGTGCCGCTGTTTCGCGCTGCGGTCCTGGAGCGGCCTGAGCAGCGGCCCGATCAGGAGCATCAGCGCCGGGACGCCGATCAGCACGATGAGACCGAGCGTGACGCTGGTCTGGAGCAGGATGATCGAGACCAGGAAGAACGAGACGATGGCGCCCGCGAAGCGCGCGCTGACGTCCATGACCTGGCCGAGGTTGGAGATGTCGCTGTTGCCGATCGCGACGACCTCGCCGGTGGAGACCTTGCGGGGGAGAGCGCCGCCGAGCCGGGAGACCTGTCGGCCGACCAGCTGGACGGTTCGATAGGCGGCCGCCAGCCAGTTGGTCACGGCGAACCGGTGCCGCATGATCCCCGACGCCGCCTGGACGAGGCCGATCGCGAACATCACCGCGGCCCAGAAGAACAGCTGGTCCCTGTCCCGTGCGGCGATTCCCTCGTCGATGGCCCGGCCGATGACCGCCGGCATGACGGCCTGCGAGCCCATCCAGATGATGCCGAAGACCATCCCCATCGCCAGGGTCTGCCACTGGCCCTTCGCCAGCCACCACAGGTAGCGGCCGGGGGACCGGTGGTCCGCGACGCCCGGGTCGTCGTAGGGAAGCTTGCGCACCAGCCCACGCTACGTTTTCGTGGGTTGGGTCCGCCAATCAGTTTCGCTCAGGTGGCGAGGCCCTCGATCACCTCTGCGCCCGGACCTACCTGTCTAAGCCGTCGAAGGACTCGCCCGGACAGGGCTACGGTGGGCGAAATGGGCCATCAAGCATTGAGGAACGGAGAATGAAAACGGAGCCACTCAGGGCGCTCTCATCCTAGAGAATTCTTGGCGCCGAGATAATCGACTTCGATCCAAATGCAATGTTCTCGTCACGAGGAGCGTCTCCAAGTTGTGAAGAGTGATCCCGGCGCCACGTTCAGGGACTTCGTTGTCGATGCGAGCCCTGGCCTGCTGCGGTATGCCCACTCCTTGACAGCGGACAGTCATGACGCTTTGGACCTGGTTCAGGAGGTGTTGATCAAGATGGAGCGACGCTGGGGGACGATTGATAATCCGGTCGCATATGCATGTCGCGCTATGGTCCGGACGAACATCAGCCTGTGGCGTCGTCGCCGTCACGAGGTGATCGGGAGTCCTGACCCTGAGCCCAGCCACGACTCACCCGCCGATGCCCTGGGTCTGCGCGACGAGCTCGTCCGTGGCCTTCGACGGCTCAGCGAGAAGCAGCGGGTGGTTCTCGTCCTGCGATACATCTATGACCAGAGCGTGCAAGAGATCGCCGAGCAGACCGGCATGAACCCCGGCACAGTGGCAAGCCACCTGTCTCGCGCTCGACGGGCGATGCGCTCACACCTGGACCATCCGGCCACGGTGAATGTGAAGGCGGGTCGATGAACACCGGGACAGAAGACCGAGAGCTTCGGTCGGCGCTGAACGAGCTCGACTGGTCCATGGACGCGCCCGCCGACCTGCTTGCTGCGGTCGAGCACGGCGCGCAGCGCCGCCGTGCTCGTCGGCGAGCAGGCTGGAGCGCAGCCGCTCTGACGGCTCTGATCGCGGCCGCGGCGCCGCTGGCCCTCTCGATGGCGGAAGATGGCCATGAGCCAGGCCCGGCCGGGGGCAGCACGGCCACTCCCGCCCCTGACCCAACGAAGCCGACAGCCTTCGAGGAGGGCGAGCGTGACCCGGCCGATGAGGCACGCGTCCGCGTCCAGGGCAAGGTCGGGCCCTATTGCGAACGGACACGCAGCGAAATCTGTGCGGGAGTCGAACGTGGCCCCGGTGGCAAGGGATTCATCGTCTACCGGGTCGACACCGGGGCAGGCACCGACGACTTCGACGCGCACATAAGGGAGCTGGCCGGGTCCGTCCCCATCGAGTTCCGGACAGCGAAGCACTCACGCGCCGAGCTCACTGCTGCGATGGCCAAGGTGTCAGCCGATGCGGAGCAACTCCGACGGGCAGGTGAGGTCAACATCGCGGTCCTCACCGTGTCGAACCGGGGCGCGGGACTGTTCGTTGTCCAGAGGAACCCGGACACCGAGTCCGTCGACGCTCTGCTCTCGGAGAGATATTCAGTGCCCTTCACCGTCGAACATCGCGACGCGCCATCGGTGACGCTGGCGCCGCAGTGGGGGGTGGGATCGCGCTAATCCCACCCCCCACACTATTAGTGGGTTATCGTGTTTACGTTGAAATGGCCTGCAACGGCGGTGTGACGAAAAAAGGTGATCTGTCTGTTGCAGACTGCGCCGCCGCCTCTCACGTTACTAGTGACGAGTTCGTTGATTGAAGGGTCTGCCGGTCCAATGACCATCCCAGCGGCGTGGCTAGACGCGGTGCCTGAAGGGTCGATAATCGGCCCCCCTGAATCACCAGAGCATCCTGCGTATTCACCTGGGGCGGCTGTAACGACGAGCCGCGGACCGTCGCCAGCCTGACCTGATGGTCCTGAAAAGTTTGTTGATGTGACTCGAAGACTGCAGTGCGTTCCTGAAAACGCTCCGGAAACGCACAGATAGTCATTGACAATGGGATATGTTGATCCGATCACTGCTCTGCTTGAAGTTGTATACCAGTTACCATGAAAGACGCGTCCATAGCCTGTGAGAACGGAATAGTTCGTGGGACGTATAAGTTGGGCATCCCATTCACTGTTGCGCACTGTAAGCGTGCCGATAAGGTCGCCGGATCCGTCCCTCACGTTACCGCCAACCGCTCCTCCACAATGGTTGGCGGTCATTAGCCGTACCTCGTCAGTGGCAGTTTTCACCGCGAAACCTAGCGTGCAATTGCTGCCGCGCATGCCTCCGGCGTACCAAGGCGGACTGTCGTTGCCTCGACTGAAGTTCTTGACGCTGGCGTGGTCGCCGAGTGTCACTTCCTTGATTGAGAGAACCGGGACGAGCGCGGCGTGCTGCAGTTGTGCGCGCCGGTCTGAGGTCGACTTACTCGCGTCCGGCGCCACCACGGTGACATTCAGACCTGATCCGTCTGCTCTTCCTTCTACTGCGGTGAGGGCGTGATCGTCCGCGGCGGGTGATCGCTGGAGTCGAGTGGCCGCCTCGTAGAGTTCAGTTTCTGAGTGTGCCGCAGACTCGATACCAACACTTGAATCCCCCCGGCGAGTCCGGAGACTCCGTTCCTTGGGAAGGTTGGAGTCATGTCAGGGAGTACGTCGAAGAGGTACCCGGCCGAGCTGCGTGAGCGGGCGGTCCGGATGGTCAGCGAGATCCGGCCCGACCACGAGTCGGACTGGGCCGCAATGACGCAGGTCGCGACGCTGCTGGGTGTCGGGACGCCAGAGACGATCCGGAAATGGTGCCGCCAAGCTGAGATCGATGGCGGCAAGCGGCCCGGTGTCAGCACCGAGGAGTCGGCTGAGTTGAAGCGGTTGAAGCGGGAGAACGCCGAGCTGAAGCGCGCCAACGCGATCCTCAAGAGCGCATCGATTTTCTTCGCGGCCGAACTCGACCGGCCACAGCGTTGATCGTGACCTACATCGATTCGGTCGCGGGCCACCGCGACGAGGGCGGTCTGCGATGGGGTGTCGAGTCGATCTGCGCCCAGCTCACTGAGCTGGGCGCCAAGATCGCCCCCGCGACCTACTACGAGCACCGCGGCCGTAAGCCGACTGCCCGAGAGGTCAGCGATGCGGACCTGAAGCCGAAGGTCGCCACCATTCACGCTGCAAACTACGGCGTCTACGGCGCGAGGAAGGTGTGGCTGACGCTGAACCGGGAACGCCCGTCCGATGCGCTGCCGATCGCGCGCTGCACAGTGGAGCGGCTGATGCGCGAGATGGGTCTGCAAGGTGCAGTGCGGGGCAAGGTCAAGCGGACCACGATCAGCGACCCGAAGACCCCGAAACCGCTGGACCTGGTGGACCGGAACTTCCGGCCCCTGGCACCCGGCCGGCTCTGGGTTGCGGACTTCACCTACTGCTCGACATGGTCGGGCTGGTGTTACACCGCGTTCGTCATCGACGCCTACGCCCGGCGAATCCTGGGCTGGTCGGTGTCGACCACGATGACCAGCCAGTTCGTCGTCGACGCGGTCGACCAAGCGATCTGGACCCGCGGCCGTGAAGGTCGCGATCTGACGGGTCTGATCGCCCACCACGACCACGGGGTCCAGTACCTGTCCGTGGCCTACTCCGAGAAGCTCGACACCGCTGGGATCAAGCCCTCGACAGGTGCCGTGGGGTCGTCCTATGACAACGCCCTGGCCGAATCGACCATCGGGCTCTACAAGACCGAACTGGCCAAGAAGCAGCGGCCGTGGAAGGGGCTCGACGACCTCGAGATCGCCACCGCTGAATGGGTCGACTGGTACAACCGCCGCCGACCCCACGAGTACTGCGACGACCTCACACCCGTCGAGGCAGAAGCCGCTCACTACGCTCACCACCGGACCCCAGCAAACGCTGGAGTCTCAAACTAGAAAGTCTCCGGACACGCCGGGGGGATTCAATCGCAGTGTCCCTAATTAGCCGGACAGGCAGTTGTTGCCCCACTCCAAGTTGCGATCCGTTCCGCTTCGTCCTCATGTGCCGCCGTCACGGGCCGTGGCTCCGCGTGCTGGTGGTGTGGGACCCTGCGCGCTGCGTCACACGCGTTCTTTGGTCGGCGCGAATCCGAATCGGACAGTAGGGTCCGGGGCCATCGATCAATCCACGACCAGGTGGTAGGTGGTGTCGGTTGCGAGCCGGCGCGGTGCAGTTGCGCGCGTGCTGATTGGCAGCACGACATGATCCGCTCAGCCGGCCAGGCCCTCGATCACCTCTGCACCCGGGAGCTCTGCCAGCAGCCGGCCGGGCAGGAACAGCTTGGAACGGCGTACGCCGCTGCCGATGATCGCTTCGTCCACCTCGACGGCCCGCGGGTCGACCAGGATCCGCCACTCGGCAGGGAGTCCGATCGGGGTGATCCCGCCGTACTCCATGGAGGTCTCCTCGACCGCGCGGTCCATCGGGTGGAAGGAGCACTTGCGCACGTCGAGCAGCTTCTTCACCACCGTGTTCACGTCGGCCCGGGTGTCGGCGCGGACCAGGCACGCGGCGATGCGCTCCACGCCGGACCGCTTGCCGCTGATGACCACGCAGTTCACCGACTGCTCCATCGCGGTGCCATAGGCCTCCGACATCACCGCGGTATCGGCCAGCTCGGGGTCGATCTCCATGACGCGTACGTCGCCGGCGTGCGGCCACGCCTTGAGCGCGGCGGCGACCGGGTCAGCGAGTAGGTCGAGGCGGTCAAGGACCGGGATCAAGTCGAGATCGGGCATACGCCCATCGTGCCAGCCGGGCAGGTGTGCGTATCTACGGCAGTTCGCCACTCCCGGATGCCGATCACCGCTCAGCTGGCCGCTCGAGTCGGCGAACTGCCGTAGTTGGTGACCCGCAGGGCGGCAGGGGGAACAGACAATCGCCGTTCACCATTCACCTGAGCGTCACCGCAGCGTCGGACGCACCTGCCTGACTGGCCTCGTGACCGAACTTGCCGTGTCGCCTCGCACCCGCACCCGGGTCCACCCCAGCCTGGTGGTGACTCCCCAGGTCGTGGCCCACCGCGGTGCGAGTGGCTATCGCCCCGAGCACACCCTGGAGGCCTATCGGCTCGCGATCAGGATGGGCGCGGACGCGATCGAGCTCGACCTGGTGCCGACCAGCGACGGCCTGCTCGTCGCCCGGCACGAGTCGGAGATCTCGGCGACCACCGACATCGAGGCACACCGCGAGTTCGCGATGCGGCGCACGAGCAGGATGGTCGACGGCATCGAGCGCAACGGCTGGTTCGTCGAGGACTTCACCCTGGCGGAGATCAAGAGTCTCACCGCCCGCGAGCGATTGGCGACGATCCGGCCGGACAGTGCGGCGTACGACGGAGCGTGCGGCATCCCGTCGCTCAACGAGGTGCTGGCGATGGTCCGCGCCGAGTCGGTGCGTGGCAACCGCTCGATCGGGGTGCTGCTCGAGCTCAAGCACGCGGCCTACTTCGACTCGATCGGCCTGCCGCTCGACCGGCTCCTGCTTGCCGACCTGCGTCGGCACGAGGTCGACCACCCGCGCTCCCGGGTCTCGGTGATGAGCTTCGAGCCGACCATCCTGCGTCGCCTGGCCTCCCAGACCCGGGTCGAGCTGATCCAGCTGCTCGAGGCCGCCGACCAGCAGCCCTCCGACTTCGTGGCGGCACGGGACCAGCGCACCTATGGCGACCTCTGCACCCCCGAGGGCCTGGCCTGGATCGATGAGTATGCCGATGGCATCGGCGCGCACAAGTCCCTGGTGCTTCCCCGGGACCCCAGCGGCTCGATCGGCGCTGCGTCGAACCTCGTCCGCGACGCCCACCGGCTCTGGCTCACCGTCCACGTCTGGACGCTGCGCGCCGAGAACCGTTTCCTGCCACGCAACCTGCGCACCTCCGCGGGGGCCGGCGCGCCGGGTGACCTGGCGGCCGAAGCGAGAGCGTTCCTCGATGCCGGGGTCGACGGCCTGATCACCGACCACCCCGATCTGGTCCTCGAGGTGCGCGACGAGCGCCACGCGTCATCCGACGTTCACCGGTTGGCGTAGCCCCGGCAACCTGGAGCCACAACGCTGAACGCATGACATCTCTCGGGAAGACTCTCGCCACCGCACGACCCACTCTCGTCCTGGCTGCATCGGCCCTCGCGGCCTCGCTCCTGCTGGTCCCCGCAGGCACCGCCACCGCCGATCCCGGTGCCGTGTCCTCCAGCTCCGCCAAGGCCGGCAAGACAGCTGGCAAGGCGCATGGCAAGGACGCTGGCACGCCGCAGATCATCGCCCACCGTGGCGCCTCCGGCTATCGCCCCGAGCACACCCTCGCCGCCTATCAACTGGCGATCCGACACGGCGCCGACTACGTCGAGCCCGACCTCGTCTCCACCAAGGACGGGGTGCTCGTCGCCCGTCACGAGAACGAGATCAGCGGCACCACCGACGTGGCCGACCACCCCGAGTTCGCTGACCGCAAGGCCACCAAGACGATCGACGGCCGAGCGACCACCGGCTGGTTCACCGAGGACTTCACCCTCGACGAGCTCAAGACGCTGCGCGCCAAGGAGCGCCTGCCCCAGGTGCGTGTGGACAACACCCGCTACGACGGCCGCTACGAGATCCCGACCTTCGAGGAGGTCCTCGAGCTGGTGAAGCGGGAGTCGAAGCGGACCGGCCGCACGATCGGTGTCTACCCGGAGACCAAGCACCCGACCTACTTCGACTCCATCGACCTCTCGCTCGAGGAGCCACTGGTCCAGGAGCTGCGTGAGCACCGACTGGACAAGAAGAAGTCGAAGGTGATCATCCAGTCCTTCGAGACCGAGAACCTGCGCGACCTCGACTCGATGACCCGGGTGCCGCTGGCCCAGCTGATGGACGCCTCGGGGGCGCCGTACGACCTGGTCGCTGCGGGTGATGACCGGACGTATGCCGACCTGGCCACCGCCGAGGGTCTCCGCGAGATCGCCGACTATGCCGACGGCGTCGGCGCGCACAAGAACCTCGTGCTGCCCCGCGACGCGGCCGGAGCCACCGGTGAGCCGTCGGCCTTCGTCGAGGACGCCCACGTAGCCGACCTCATCGTGCACGTGTGGACGATCCGCGACGAGAACCAGTTCATGGCCACCAACTTCCGCATCGGTGAGGACCCGAACGCCAAGGGTGACTCGATCAGCGAGTCCAAGGCATTCCTCGAGGCCGGCGTCGACGGCCTCTTCTCCGACCACCTCGACACCGCGCTCATCGCCCGCGAGGAGTGGCTGACCGAGCAGGGTGCGCGTCGATGAGGACCCTTGCCGCCCCGGCGCGATCGGGGCAGGGTGCTGCAATGACAACTACTCTCGGGCAGCATCAAAGAACCATGCTGGGCAGGACTGCGGTCCTGGTCATCCTCACCTTCCTGGCCACCCTGGTCCCCGGACTTGCAGGACAGGCCAACGCGGACACGCCGATCACGGTGTCGCAGGCGATCGGCAACCAGAGCGGCTCGGCCACCGTGCGCGGCTACGTCGTCGGTCAGCCGACGGCAACCGACACGGTGATCACCTCCGCCTATCCCAACGACTATGCGATTGCGATCGCGGACAACGCCTCACAGACCAGCACCTCGCAGATGCTCTACGTGCAGGTGCCCAGTGAGTTCCGCTCCCAGTGGGGATTGCGCTCGAACCCGTCGCTCAAGGGCAAGCAGATCGACGTGACGGGCGCGCTCACGGCGTACTTCTCCCATCCTGGGTTGAAGTCTGCGAGTGCGTTCGCGTTCTCCGGGACCACGCCTGACCCAGAGCCAGACCCGGAACCGGAGCCAGGCGATGGTGAGCACGACGACTACTACGCCTCGGCGTTGGGCAAGACCGGCGAGGACCTGCGCGACGAGCTGCACACGATCATCTCGTCGCAGACGAAGCTCAGCTACAGCGCTGTGTGGGAGGCGTTGAAGCTCACCGACCAGGACCCGAACAACACCAGCAACGTCCTCCTGCTCTATTCGGGACGCTCGCAGTCGAAGTCCACCAACGGCGGGGACCCGAACGACTGGAACCGCGAGCACGTCTGGGCCAAGTCGCACGGAGACTTCGGCACCGCGACCGGTCCCGGCACCGACATCCACCACCTGCGGCCCACGGACGTGTCGGTGAACTCGACCCGTGGGAACAAGGACTTCGACAACGGCGGCGGCACGGTGAGCGAGTGCTCGGGATGCTCCACCGACTCGGACTCCTTCGAGCCGCCGGACGCGGTCAAGGGTGATGTCGCGCGGATGATCCTCTACATGGCGATCCGCTATGAGGGCGGCGACGGCTGGGCTGACCTCGAGCCGAACGACCTGGTCAACAACGGCTCGAACCCCTACATGGGCAGGATCTCGGTGCTCCTGGAGTGGAACGCCCAGGACCCGCCGAGCACGTTCGAGAAGCGTCGCAACGACGTGATCTTCGAGCAGTTCCAGCACAACCGGAACCCGTTCATCGACCACCCCGAGTGGGCAGGAGCGATCTGGAACTGAAGCACGCAGACGTCCTGCGAACCGGAGCCGTGAGCTCCGATTCGCAGGACGTCGTGGGCTTGGCCTCAGATGTTGTGTCTCAGGCGTTGGGCAGCAGGACCCAGGCGGCGATGTAGGCGACGGCGACGGTGCCGAAGCTGAACAGTGCGCCGATCACGGTGAGGACGCGGACCAGGTTGGTGTCGAGGTGGAAGTAGTTCGCCACCCCGGCGCAGACCCCGCCGATCATCTGGGTGTCGCGGCTGCGGATCATTCGCCGCTGGGCGTGGTGTGGGCGGGTCGAGCTCATCGGTTCTCCTCGTGGTTCGGGTCGTCGGTCTCGATCGTCCGGGTGGGCTCGGTGCCCCAATCGGTGCTTGATTCGGTGCTTGATTCGGTGTTCCAGTCCGAGTTGTCGGCGGCAGCCGGGGGCATGAAGCCCGGCGCTTCGCCGACGTCGTACGCCGGCTTGTGGCGCAGGCTGCTCCACGCCGAGACCCCGAGGCCCACGGCACCGGCGACCACCCAGGGGACGGGCATCAGCCAGCGGATGTCGTGGTTCTCGACCAGGTCGCTGCTGATCACGGCCCAGATGGCGACCAGTCCGGCGAACGCCAGGCCCATCACCAGGTGGCCGGTGTTGACCGGGTGACGGCCGGAGTGGTCGTCGTGGATGGGAGTGCTCATCGGGTGCTCACCTCGATCTCGCCGAAGCCGAGCTCGGCGTCAATGGTCAATGTGGGGGCTCCGGTGGGGCCGCGGTGGACCCTGTCGAAGGTGATGTCCCAGCCCTCGCGGTGCATGCCGAACAGCCTGATGCCGCCGCCCGCGTCGACTCGGGACTCGACCGCGACGGTGAGCTCGTCCGGGACGATCACCTCGACCCGACCGAGGTCGACGTCGATGTCGATGGTGCGGCCATCGAGCTCGGCCAGGTCCGTGACCTGGGTGAGGTCGAGCTCGAGCTCGCCGGCGTCGAAGGCATAGCTGTCCTGGACCGCGGAGGCGGTCTCGGGACGCTCGATCATCCGGGTGCCGTCCCAGCGGTCGACCACGGTGCCGAGCGTCAGCGCGACAGCAGCGACCAACCCGAGGAAGATCAGCCCGCCGGCCCGTCCGTAGAACGCACCCACGATCAGCATCAGCGCGATCACGCCGAGGGCCAGGGCGGGGTATGCCGACCCGAGGACGTCCGCGCCGGCCATGTCGACGATGCCCAGGCTGCCCAGCGCCAGGGCGGTCAGCGCGAGGGTGAACCAGAACAGGATCGGTCCGCGCTTGCGCGGGTTGCGCGGGGGCCGGGGACCCCAGCTGGGCGGCCCGGCGAAGGCGTGGGGCGTGCGCAAGGGGGGTGTGGTGGCACCGGCGGGGGCGGGCGGTGCGGTGTGTGCGGCAGGTTCACGACCCCACATGTGGCTTCCCGGCCAGTGCGACGCGGTTGAGTCGTGCGCTCGGTGGTCTCGGCGCGACAGGATCAGCCAGGCGACCACGCCGACGATCAGCAGCGGCCAGGGGAACCAGCCGGGTCCCCAGGCGTCACCGACCAGGGCGAGAGCGGCGAGGATCCCGACCCCGAACAACGCCACGGTCCGCGACCGGGTGTCGAGGCGGAAGGTGACCTGCTCGTCGTCGTCGGGAACGATCAGCCAGCAGGCGATGTAGAGGATCACGCCGGCTCCACCGAAGAAGGTGAGGACGACGAATGCGACGCGGAGGATGACCGGGTCGACGTCGAGATGGCGGCCGAGACCTCCGGCAACTCCGGCGACGTGCTTGTCGGTGGTGCTGCGCCGCAGCCGGGCCAGGTCACGCATCTGCTCGCCGTCCACGCGGGGACCTGCGTCGGGGGAAGGAGGCGCCTGTGTGCCAGTCGAGGCGCCAGTCGAGGCGCCGGTCGAGGCGCCGGTCGAGCTGCTCGATCCCCGGGGGTCCGGCTGCTCCGGACCAGCGTGGCCGGAAGGGAAGTTCTCTGTCATGGCTCAACCTTCGTCCCTCGCGTGAGCAGAAACCATCGGGAAAGACCCTGATTCGTCACCCTGGGTGCGGCTCAGGGGTCAGGGTCGGCTCAGGGGTCGGGTCAGGGACGATCCTCATGGTTGAGTCGCGCTGGCTGTGTGACGATTGGTGTCACGATGACAAGCACTGCACCCACGCTCGCACCCCACGAAACCCGACGGGCGACCCGCGACACCGCCGGCACCTACTTGGGCGGCGTCGCGTCGGGCCTGGCGCGCCATCTCGGCCTGCCGGTGCTGTGGGTGCGGATCGGCTTCATGATCGGCGCCGCCCTGGGTGGAGCCGGGATCGCGTTCTATGCGGGCCTGTGGATGGTGCTCCCCACGGACGAGCGGTTCAGTGACGAGGCGCCGGGGCTCGCGTCGGCGACCCGCACCGGCAAGCGGCCGCAGGAAGCGCGCAAGCTCGGCGACATCGGTCCCACCATCGCGTTGGGCGCACTCGGCATCGGGATCGTGCTGATGTTCGAGACCGCGTTCGGCAGGGGCGCCCTGTTCTGGCCGCTGGTGATCGGCATCGTCGGTGTAGCCCTGATCTGGCGCCAGGCAGATGAGGCGCAGCGCGAGCGGTGGATCGACTCCTCGGAGCGAATCAACCCACTCCGTGCGCTCTTCGGTGCCGGGGGCTGGGCGTCATACGCGCGAGTCTTCGCCGGCGGTGCGCTCATCTTCGTGGCACTCGGGACGTTCGCGCTCACCAGCGGGGGAGTCGGGGTGGCGCGCGAGATCGTGATCGCGGGGCTGCTCGGCGTGATCGGGATCGCGATCACCCTCGGCCCGTGGATCTTCCGGCTCGCCTCCGACCTGGTCGACGAGCGCGCCGAGAGGGTGCGCAGCCAGGAGCGTGCCGACGTCGCGGCGCACCTGCACGACTCCGTGCTCCAGACACTTGCCCTGATCCAGAAGAACTCCCACGACCCCGCCGTCGTCTCGCGGTTGGCCCGCTCCCAGGAGCGCGACCTGCGCGCCTGGTTGTTCACCACGCCGACCGACTCCGGTGAGTCGATCGCCGCCGCGCTGCGTGAGCTGAGCGCCGAGATCGAGGACGCCTGGGGGGTCGACGTCGAGACCGTCACCGTGGGCGACACCCCGGTCCCCGAGACCGTCGCGCCCATCGTGCACGCCACCCGCGAGGCGCTCACCAACGCAGCCAAGCACGCCGGTGCGCCGAAGATCGACGTGTACGCCGAGGTGTCACCCTCGGCGGTCGAGATCTTCGTCAAGGACCGCGGCGTGGGCTTCGACCCTGCTGCCATGCCCGAGGACCGACACGGTGTCCGTGGCAGCATCGTGGCTCGGATGGAGCGCCACGGCGGACACGCCGAGATCAGGAGCACGGCGGGAGTCGGCACCGAAGTGGTGTTGAAGATGCCGTTGCAGGAGGAGAGATCGTGACCCGAGTCGTCATCGTGGATGACCACGCCATGTTCCGTGCCGGGGTGCGCGCCGAGCTCCAGGGCGCGGCCGCCCCGGGCGCGCTGGACATCGTCGCGGAGGCCGAGGACGTGCCCACGGCCGTAGCCGCGATCCGGGAGCACCGGCCGGACGTGGTGCTGCTCGACGTGCACCTGCCCGGCGGCGGCGGCATCGAGGTGATGCGCCAGCTCGGTGGGGTCGACGCGCGGTTCCTGGCGCTCAGCGTCAGTGACGCCGCCGAGGACGTGATCGGCACCATCCGCGGCGGGGCGCGGGGCTATGTCACCAAGACGATCACCGGCACCGAGCTCGTCGACGCGATCAGGCGAGTGGCCGAGGGCGACGCCGTCTTCTCACCCCGACTCGCCGGCTTCGTGCTCGACGCCTTCGCCGGCTCGATCGAGGTCGCCGCGGTCGACGAGGATCTCGACCGGCTCACCGAGCGGGAGCGGGAAGTGATGCGGCTGATCGCCCGTGGCTATGCCTACAAGGAGGTCGCCAAGGAGCTCTTCATCTCCGTCAAGACGGTGGAGACCCACATGAGCTCGGTGCTCCGAAAGCTCCAGCTCTCCTCGCGCCACGAGCTCACCCGCTGGGCGTCGGACCGCCGCCTCCTGTGAGCTGACCCCGCGCGTTTCAGTGACCGTCGCCACCGGCGAGGTGATTGACAACAGTCCCGGCGCAGGGTGCGATGGACCGGCCACGAACGGTAGTTCCACCTGCACGCTCACTGACTCGGGAAGCGAGGCCAAGCATCATGGCCGATGGAAAAGCAGGCACGGTCGAGGGGCTCGACCCCCAGGACGAGAGCGAGCTGAAGCGTTCGATCACCGGGAGGCTGCTCTACTTCTACGTCCTCGGCGACGTGCTGGGGTCAGGGATCTACGTCCTGATCGGCGCAGTCGCGATCGCCGTCGGCGGAGCCTTCTGGATCGCGTTCGCAGTCGGAGTCACCGTCGCCACCATCACCGGTCTGGCCTATGCCGAGCTGGTGACGAAATATCCCCAGGCGGCCGGCGCCGCGCTCTATGTGAACAAGGCCTTCAAGAACCGGCCGCTCAGCTTCCTGATCACGGTGTGCATGCTCTCGGCGAGCTTCGCCGCGGCGGGATCGCTCTCGCTCGGGTTCGCGAAATATTTCAACGAGGTCTGGGACCTGCCCCCGGCGCTGCTGATCACCCTGCTGTTCGTGGTGGCGCTGACGGTCGTGAACTTCATCGGCATCACCGAGTCGGTCGTCGCCAACATGGTGATGACGTTCGTCGAGCTCGGCGGTCTGCTGATCATCCTGGTGATCGGGGTGTGGACGATCGTGGAGGGCAACGCCGACTTCGGGGTGCTCACCCAGTTCGAGACCCAGGACAGCGCGATCCTCGGCGTCATCTCGGGAGTCGCGTTGGCCTTCTTCGCGATGACCGGCTTCGAGAACGCTGCCAACGTGGCGGAGGAGACGGTCAACCCGGCCAAGGACTTCCCCCGGGCCCTGATCGGCGGCATGATCACCGCGGGCATCCTCTATGTCGCAGTCGCGATGACCGCCGCGCTGGTGCTGCCGATGACGGTGCTGCAGGACGAGGGCAAGGTCGCACTGATCGAGGTCGTGAAGTCCGGCGTACTGCCCGTCGACGTCGGGTTCCTCGGCATCATGTTCGCCATCATTGCGATGGTGGCGATCACGAACACCACCCTGGTCGCAGTGGTCACCGAGTCCCGCATCCTCTACGGGATGGCCCGCGAGGACGTCGTACCGGGTGTCTTCGCCAAGGTGCACGAGAGCCGGCGCAGCCCGTGGGTGGCGCTGATCTTCGCCGCCGTGGTCATCTCCGGCCTGCTGCTCTCGCCCGCAGACCTGGAGAAGCTGGCCAGCGTCACCGTCGTGTTCACCCTGTTCATCTATGCGCTCGTCATCGTGGCCTGCCTGAAGCTGCGCGGCCAGGACGAGACGGGGGAGACCTTCCGTGCGAACACCGCGCTCCTCGTGCTCGGAGTGCTCGGCAACGCGGTCCTTCTGGTCTACGTTGTCTATGACGACCCGTCATCGTTGATCTATTGCGCGGCCCTGTTGGGTGTCGGACTCGTGCTCTTCCTCGCAGAGATGTTCTGGGGACGACGCGACCGGTCCCGCGGAGCCGAGCGTGGCGACCCGGACCCGTCCAACACCTTGGGAGAGTGAGTCATGCACGTAGTCATCGCAACCGATGGATCTCGGCAGTCCCTGACCGCAGCCAAGAAGTTCAAGTCGTTCGCAGATCCGGAGAAGGTCACCGAGATCTCGATCGTCGCGGTGATCCGGCCGCTCGCTGCGATCGCCTTCGCCAACGACCTGTCCTCCTCCAAGCAGGCGGAGAGCATGGTGGAGAGCACCTCCTCGAGGCGGGCTGCCTCGGACGCGCTCGACGCCCTGGCCGCGGTCTTCGACGGCTGGCACGGCAAGGTGCACAAGCGGATCCGCAGCGGATCACCGGCCAACGAGATCATCAAGGCCGCGAAGACCTACGGCGCGGAGCTGGTCGTGATCGCGGCCGGCAGCCGTGGCCTCAGCGACACGGTGCTGATGGGCAGCACCGCACAGCGGGTCCAGCACTACGCGCCCTGCCCGGTGCTGGTGGTGCGTCCGACCAAGAAGCCGTCGCGGATCAAGGAGGCGACCAAGAAGGCGGTGCCCAAGAAGGCGGCGCCATCGAAGTCGACCGCCAAGAAGACCACTGCGACGAAGGCTTCGGCAGCGAAGCCGGCCGCCACCAGGACCGCCACCAAGAAGGCCCCCGCCAAGAAGGCAGCGGCCTCGAAGACTGACGCTGCGAAGTGACGGGGTGGTGAGCGGGTTCTACGACACAACGTCGTAGGATCCGGTCATGGACACCCTCCGCCTCGTTCTTCTCTTCCTCCACCTCCTCGGCTTCGCCGCCCTGTTCGGTGGGCTGCTCGCCCAGCTGGGCGTGGTCGACAAGGTCGTCAACTCGGCGATGCGTGATGGAGCCGGTACGGCGTTCCTCGCCGGCCTCGCGCTGGTCGGCGTGCTCGAGGCGGGCGACGGCGACGTGAACCACGCCAAGATCGGCGCCAAGCTGCTCGTCGGCCTGGTGATCCTTGGTCTGGTGATGGCCAACCTCCGCAAGCCGAAGATCTCCAACGGTCTCTACTACGGCCTGATCGCACTCGCCGTCCTCAACGTCGGCCTTGCGGTCTTCTGGTCGTCGGCCCACGTCTGAGCCGTCTCCCTGGTAGCCCTTGGCGGTGCCGGTTCTGCTGCTGCTCGGACCCCGCTGGGTGAGGGCTGTCCCCGGCGCGACGTAGGGTTGCGCACAGCATGAGCACCTCATTTCCGATCCCCGGCCTCGAGTCCGTCGAGCCACGGCGGACCCCCACCAGTGAAGCCCTCCTGGAGGGTCTCAACGAACCGCAGCGTGCTGCTGTCGTGCACGCCGGGCGCCCCTTGCTCGTGGTCGCGGGCGCCGGGTCCGGCAAGACCCGGGTGCTGACCCGGCGGATCGCCTGGCTGATCAAGGAACGCAAGGCGCACCCCGGCTCCATCCTGGCGATCACCTTCACCAACAAGGCCGCCGCCGAGATGAAGGAGCGGGTCGAGGACCTGGTCGGCAAGCGCGCGCGGATCATGTGGGTCTCCACCTTCCACTCCGCCTGCGTGCGGATCCTCCGCAAGGAGATCACCGCCTTCAACGCCGAGGGCGCGAGCTTCAAGTCCAGCTTCTCGATCTATGACGCGGCCGACTCCAAGCGGCTGATGACCCTGGTCTGCCAGGACCTCGACCTGGACCCGAAGAAATATCAGCCCCGCGCAGTCCTCAACTGGGTCTCCAACCAGAAGAACGAGCTCAAGGACCCCGACGACGCGGCCAAGGCGGTGTCCGAGTCACAGGGCGGCAACAGCTTCGAGCAGAAGTACGCCGCCGCCTACGCGCTCTACCAGCGCCGCCTGCGGGCCGCGAACGCCCTCGACTTCGACGACATCATCATGATGACGGTCCAGCTCTTCGCGACGTTCCCGGACATCCGCGAGGTCTACCGCCGACGCTTCCGGCACGTGCTCGTCGACGAATACCAGGACACCAACCACGCGCAGTACGCGCTGATCCACCAGCTCTGCGCCCACTCGATGGAGGTGGACCCCGCCGACGATCCCGCTGCCACCAGCAGCGGGGAGCGGGTCGAGCCGGCCGAGCTGATGGTGGTCGGCGACGCCGACCAGTCGATCTATGCCTTCCGTGGCGCCAACATCCGCAACATCCTCGACTTCGAGCAGGACTTCCCGGACGCGACCTCGATCCTCCTCGAGCAGAACTACCGCTCCACCCAGACCATCCTCAACGCAGCCAACGCGGTGATCGGCAACAACCAGGGACGCAAGGCGAAGCGGCTGTGGAGTGACTCCGGTGAGGGCGCGAGCATCGTCGGCTATGTCGCCGACGACGAGCGGGACGAGGCGCGGTTCGTCTCGGAGGAGATCGACAAGCTCACCGACGAGGGCGACGTACGGCCCGGTGATGTGGCGGTCTTCTATCGGACCAACGCCCAGTCGCGGGTCTTCGAGGAGGTGTTCATCCGCACCGGCCAGCCCTACAAGGTGGTCGGAGGCGTGCGCTTCTATGAGCGTCGTGAGGTGCGCGACGCGCTGGCCTACCTGCGGCTGCTGGCCAACCCGGCGGACGAGATCTCACTGCGCCGGGTCCTCAACACCCCCAAGCGGGGCATCGGTGACCGGGCCGAGGCGATGGTCTCCGCCTTCGCCGAGCGCGAGGGGATCATCTTCTTCGAGGCGCTGCGCAGGGCTTCGGAGGCCACCGGCATCGCGACGCGCTCCCTCAACGCGATCAACGGCTTCGTGGCGATGATCGAGGAGCTCCAGTCGATGGTCGACGCCGGCGAGCGTCCCGACGTCGTGCTGGAGTCGGTGCTGGCGCGCTCGGGCTACCTCACCTCCCTGGAGGAGTCGGAGGACCCGCAGGACGAGACCCGCGTGGAGAACCTCGCCGAGCTGGTCGCCGTCGCTCGTGAGTTCTCCGACGATCCCGTCGCCGGCCCCTCGGCGGACCCTGCCGACGTCGAGGCCGGGACCGTGACCCCCAATCTCTCCGACTTCCTCGAGCGGGTCGCCCTGGTGGCCGACGCCGACCAGATCCCCGACGAGCCGGACGCGCAGGAGCAGGGAGTCGTCACGTTGATGACCCTGCACACCGCGAAGGGCCTCGAGTTCCCGGTCGTATTCCTGACCGGGATGGAGGACGGGGTCTTTCCGCACATGCGTTCCTTGGGGGACCGGCCCGAGCTCGAGGAGGAGCGTCGCCTGGCCTATGTCGGCGTGACCCGCGCCCGCGAGCGGCTCTTCCTCTCCCGCGCGGTGATGCGCTCGGCCTGGGGCGCTCCCTCGCACAACCCCGCGTCCCGCTTCCTCGACGAGATCCCGCCGACCCTGGTCGACTGGCGCCGTACAGCCGGCGCGCAGACCTCGTGGGGTCGCACCGACCACGCGAGCAGGTCCGGCATCGACTTCGGTGCGCCGACGGCAGCCGGACGCCGCAACTTCGGCAGCCAGGCCGCGCGCCTCGACGCCGCCAAGAAGGCGAAACCGGCGCGGGTGATCCCCAGCCTCGACCCGGGCGACCGGGTCACCCACGACACCTTCGGACTGGGCACCGTGGTCTCGGTCGAGGGAGCCGGTGACAAGTCGGTCGCCTCGATCGACTTCGGCTCCGACGGGGTCAAGCGCCTGTTGCTGCGCTATGCGCCCGTGGAGAGGCTCTAGGCGACGGGCCGTTCAGCCACTGAGGGCTGGACGCTGTCGGGTCACTGCTGACCGAGCGCCCTCGGGGTCACTGAGGGCGGATCCGCAGACGGCGGACTCCGTCAGGGAGTGACGCCGTGGGCGATGAGCGCCTGGTAGGGGTCGACCGGGTCGCCGGCGCCGGGACGCACCTCGAGGTGCATGTGCGGGCCGGTGCTGTTCCCGGTGCT
This sequence comes from Nocardioides daedukensis, assembly GCF_013408415.1. NCBI lineage: Bacteria > Bacillati > Actinomycetota > Actinomycetes > Propionibacteriales > Nocardioidaceae > Nocardioides > Nocardioides daedukensis. The sequence goes on from NZ_JACCAA010000001.1 coordinate 3,211,061, forward strand.
GCCGACGGTGCCGATGACCTCGCCGGGACGGACCTTGTCACCGACGGAGACCGAGTAGGACGACAGGTGGCAGTACCACAGCTCCTCGCCCTCCTCGGTGGTGATGATGATCTGGTTGCCGTAGGCGCCGGCATATTCGGCCGAGGTCACGGTGCCACCGGTGACCGACATGACCGGCGTGCCGTTCGGGGCGGCGAAGTCGAGGCCGGTGTGGCTGCGCGCCCACAGGCCGCTGGACTGTCCGAAGCGGGCGGTCAGGCGGTAGCCGGCCAGCGGAAGGGTCCAGCCCTTGGTCTCCAGCACGGCGGCGTGCTTCTCGGCGGACTTCGCGAGCTTGATCAGCTCTGCGTTGCGCTCCTTGGCGACGGCCTCGGCCGCTTCCTGGAGCCGCTCCGTCGAGGCGTCCTGCAGGGCGTCGCGGCGCGAGTCACGCGAGACGGCCTGCTTGCGCTGGACCTTGGCGGAAGTGGAGGCGACGACGCTCTCGCCGCTCAGGGCGTTGGCAGCGCTGGTCAGCTGCAGGTTGGGGGAGACAGCGGTGGCGACACCGTTGTGGCTCAGCGTGACGGCGCCGGTTGCCGACATGGTCAGCGCGGCGAGGCCGAGCAGGACGGGTGCGGAGGGGAGTCCGCGGAAGAGGGGCCCACGCGAACCGGCGTGCTTGACCGCCCTGCGCTTGCCTGCAGAGGAGGAGTCGGGGGTGGTTCCGACCGGAGTTCCCGGGGTCGCGGACTTCGCTCCACGACGGGGAGCTCGGTGGTTACCCATACAGAAATCCTGAACCTCGGGGACAAACAGCCTCAGACAATAGTCGATGCGACCCGTGTGCGGTCAAACTCCGACCCGGTCCATTGTGGACAACTGTGTGGCATCGCGCAGCGTTATCGCTGAATCTTCTCGATCGGTGCGGGTCAGTTCACATTCCGTTCACACGTCCAGATCAGGACCCGCGGTAGTGACCCTGCGCCATACAGGTCTAGTGTGCCCAATGGAATCCCCGGACTGTAACGAACAGAAAAAGGACTGGGTGGATGTCAGACCTGATGGAGTACCAGGCGAAGGAACTCTTCGCCAAGCACGGCGTGGCCACGACCCTTGGTGTTGTGGTCCAGACCGCCGAAGAAGCCAGGACCGCTGCTGAGCAGCTGGGTGGCGTGACCGTCGTCAAGGCCCAGGTGAAGGCCGGAGGGCGCGGCAAGGCCGGCGGAGTGAAGCTGGCCAAGACCGCGGACGAGGCGTTCGAACACGCCTCGAACATCCTCGGCATGGAGATCAAGGGCCTCACCGTCAACCGCGTGCTGGTCACGCCGGCGACCCCGCCGGTGGAGGAGTACTACTTCTCCTTCCTGCTCGACCGCTCCAACCGCTCGCACCTGTGCATCGCATCGGTCGAGGGTGGCGTGGAGATCGAGGAGGTCGCCAAGACCAACCCCGACGCCGTCAAGAAGATCCCCGTGGACGCGCTCGAGGGCGTGACCCCGGAGAAGGCCGCCGCGATCGTCGACGAGGCTAAGTTCCCCGCCGAGCTGCGTGACCAGGCCATCAAGATGGTCCAGGACCTGTGGAAGGTGTACGTCGAAGAGGACGCCACCCTGGTCGAGGTCAACCCGCTGGCTCGCCTCGAGGGCGACAAGCTGGAGGCCCTCGACGGCAAGGTGTCGCTCGACGACAACGCCTCCGAGGTGCGTCACCCCGACCACGAGCAGTTCGAGATCCGCGAGGAGGCCGACCCGCTCGAGGCGAAGGCCAAGGGTCTCGGCCTCAACTACGTCAAGCTCGACGGCCAGGTCGGCATCATCGGCAACGGCGCGGGCCTCGTGATGAGCACCCTCGACGTGGTCGCCTACGCCGGTGAGGGACATGGCGGCGTCAAGCCCGCCAACTTCCTCGACATTGGTGGCGGCGCCAACGCCCAGGTGATGGCGAACGGTCTCGACGTGATCCTCAACGACGAGCAGGTCAAGAGCGTCTTCGTGAACGTCTTCGGCGGCATCACCGCCTGTGACGAGGTCGCCAACGGCATCAAGGGTGCTCTCGAGCTCCTCGGTGATAAGGCCACCAAGCCGCTCGTGGTTCGTCTCGACGGCAACAACGTCGAGAAGGGTCGCGCGATCCTGGACGAGCTGGCTCACCCGCTCGTGACCCTGGTCGACACCATGGACGGCGCGGCCGACAAGGCCGCCGAGCTGGCGAACGCCTGAGAAACTGGAGAACGCAGAAGCTATGACGATCTATCTCAACAAGGACTCCAAGGTCATCGTCCAGGGCATCACCGGTGGCATGGGCTCCAAGCACACCGACCTGATGCTCCAGTCCGGCGCCAACATCGTCGGCGGTGTCAACGCTCGCAAGGCAGGCACCACCGTCGAGCTGAACGGCGAGACCCTTCCGGTCTACGGCACCGTCGAAGAGGCGATGAAGGAGACCGGCGCAGACGTGTCGGTCCTCTTCGTGCCGCCGGCCTTCACCAAGGCCGCCTGCATCGAGGCCATCGACGCCGAGATGCCCCTCATCGTGGTCATCACCGAGGGCGTCCCGGTCCAGGACAGCGCCGAGGTCTTCGCCTACCTCGACGGCAAGAAGACTCGGATGATCGGCCCCAACTGCCCCGGCATCATCTCGCCGGAGGAGTCGCTGGCCGGTATCACGCCGCACACGATCGCGGGCAAGGGTCCGATCGGCCTGGTCTCGAAGTCGGGCACGCTGACCTACCAGATGATGTACGAGCTGCGTGACCACGGCTTCACCACCGCCATCGGCATTGGTGGGGACCCGATCATCGGCACCACGCACATTGACGCCCTCGAGGCCTTCGAGAACGACCCGGAGACCAAGGCGATCGTGATGATCGGCGAGATCGGCGGAGACGCCGAGGAGCGGGCAGCTGCCTACATCAAGGACCACGTGACCAAGCCGGTCGTCGGCTACGTCGCGGGCTTCACCGCCCCGGAGGGCAAGACCATGGGCCACGCCGGCGCCATCGTCTCCGGCTCCTCGGGCACCGCGCAGGCAAAGAAGGAGGCCCTCGAGGCCGCTGGGGTCAAGGTCGGCAAGACGCCGTCCGAGACCGCTGACCTGATGCGTGAGGTCCTGAAGACCCTCTGATCAACTGATCAGCACGAAGGCCCCCACCGGTTCGGTGGGGGCCTTCGTCGTTCGATCGTGGGGCGCGGACACGCCGCGGCGGTGCCGCTGCAGAGGGGCCCGGTTCAACGGCACGTGCAGACGCGCCGCTGCGCCGCGGTGCGCCCCGGAGCGCCCCGGTCAGTCCTTCGTGAGGTTGGTCAGGCGTGCCGACGCGCGCAGGGTCAGCTCACGGAAGTCCTCGTCGGAGATCTCGTGGTTCCCGTCGCGGACGAAGCCGAGCTGTACGACGCGGTTGTCGCGACGGACCAAGGCCATCTCGAAGTGCACCGAACGTGTCTCGGAGACCTCGATGGAGACCCGCCAGATGCGATAGCTGCTCGTCTCGTCAGACCCGCGGTCGAGCTCGGTGACGGTCGCGGCGGCGTCCTTGTCCTCGCAGGCGGCCATCCGCTCCTCGAGGGAACGGTTGAATGCCTTGGCGGGGGCGGGGGTGGCGAACTCGCCCAAGGTCTCGGTCAGGCCGAAGCTGCTGGAGAGCCGCGCCTCGGGGACAACGTAGCTGCGGGTGAGGGAGCGCTTCACGGCCTTGGTGTTGAAGTCGGCCTTGTCGCAGGAGGTGGCCGCAGCGTTGGACTTGGCTGACACCGGGGTGGTCGCCACCCACGGCTTGTCGACGCCGGAGACCGGAGGCAGGTCGATGACCTCTAGCAGGCCACGCGAGCCCTCCGGAGACGGTGGGGGCATGCGTCGAGCGACCGGCTTCGCCCCCGGGCAGTTGCCGGCGGCCGGGTGGTTGCAGACCGACGTCACGGCCTCGACGGTGAGCTTGACGAACGGCTTGACGCTCTCCCGCTCGCGCGAGGCCACCCGGCGGGCGACGGTCGTGACCAGGTTGCCGCTGCGCACCACGCTGACCGTCCAGGTCTGGGCAGGCTTCTTCCAGGTGTTCAGCATGACCATGGTGCCCTGGTCGGCCATGTCGTTGAGCGCATAGGCGGAGATCAGCTGGGCGCGCTCCTCCTCGCACGCGGTGAACCACTGCACGGTCGCGGCGTACGCCTTCTTGGCCGCGTCCTCGCTGGCGGAGAGCTCGACGCGCTGCACGACTCCGGACTTGGGAGATCCCGACACCGGGAACGTGCGGACCAGGGTGGCCAGGCCCGACCTGTCCGCGAAGCGGCTCCGTTGGCAGGCGGTGTTCAACCCGTCCCCGCTCGTGTTGTCCGAGGTGCTCGGTGCACCGACCCGGTGCCCGGAGCCGAACACCCCATCGACCTGCCGGGACGTCAGCATCGCTTCGACGTTGAGGTGCCTCTCCGACTCCTCGACCTGCTGCTCCTTCTCCGCCTCGGTCTCGGACGCGCCTGCGCCGTGGGCGCTGACACTGCCGAGCTCCGGGGTCGCGCCGCCGGTGCTGTGCACGATCGCGCCGGCCCCGAGCAGTGCGCCGACACAGGCAGCGATGCCGAGCGTGGTGTAGGCACGTCGACGGGTCGTGCCGCGCCGACGGATGATCGTGGCACGCGGGAAGCGGGTGTCCTCGATGTGCGAGCCGAGGCCCTCGAGATGGATCCGGACACTCGTGCTGGGGACGTCGCGGTGGATGGCGAACTGGGCGGTGGCCTGCTGCAGCTCGTTGGCCGCAGCCACATCGGTGAGCCCGAGCTCGCGGCCCATCTGGTCCATGCTGGCCGAGCTCAGGTGGGTCAGCAGCAGTGCCTTGCGCTGGGTGAGGCTGAGGCGTGACAGCGCGTCGAGCGTCGCCTTCGAGTCCTCGTCCAGGCTCTTGTCGCGATGCCAGATCCGGGCGGTGTGCCGACGCTGGGCCAGGCTCCAGGCATGCGGTCGGATCCAGGACCCCGGATCCTCGAGCTTCGAGACCTTGCGCCATTGGTGCCATGCGCCGACGAAGGCGTCACGGACCGCACCCCGGGCCGCAGGGAGGTCGCCGGTGAGCGCAAAGGTCTGCAGCAACAGGCGGTCGCGGACCGACGCGTAGAGATCGTCGAATTCAGTGGGATCGTGCATGGCCCGTCAACCGTACGGGGTGCCCGGACGATGCGGAAACCGGTCCCGCGGCGTGTGCAACCATCCAGCGATGCCGCCCAGGGCGAAGATGGGCGGGAGATGACTGCAACCCTTTCGGCTCCCCGGGCTCCCGGCAGCCCGACCCGGCCCCGTCCGCTGGCCCTGCTCGCCACGGGCGCAGGCGCCTGTGCGGCCGGGGTGACCCTTGTCGCCTGCCTCGTGATCGCGGTGATCGGCTGGTTCCTCGCGGACGGCGGCGTCCACGGCGCGCCCCGTGAGGCACTCCGCACCGGCGGCATGGCCTGGCTGATGGCCCACGGGTCCGGAGTGACGATCCGGGGCGCCGCGGTCACCGCCGTACCCCTCGGGCTCACCGCGCTGTGCGCCCTCAGCACGTGGAAGTTCGGACTGCGCCTCGGGGAACAGGTTGCTGGGCACGGCCCCGATGCCGACGCCCTCTCCGATGGCGAGCGGGACTGGACGGTCCCGGTGGCCACCAGCCTCTTCGCTGCGGTGTACGTCGTGATCGGCGTGCTCGTCTCGGTGCTCAGCGGCACCCAGGAGACCTTGCCCAGCACCGGGGCCGTGGTGCTGTGGTCGCTCGCGCTGGCGGCACTGATCGGCGGGGGCGGGATCGCCATCGGGTCCGGCCGTGCCGCGATCTGGCTCTCCCTGGCACCCGCGAGCGTGCGCGCGACGGCGTTGACCGCGTGGTCGGTGATGCGCTGGTTCCTCGGTGTCTCGCTGCTCTTCTTCGTTGGCTCCCTGCTGCTCGACCTCGGCGCCGCGATGAGCGTGATGTCGCAGCTGCACCTCGACCTCGGCGACGGGGTCATCTTCTGCTTGGTGATGCTGGTGCTGGTGCCCAACGCGATGGTCTTCTCCGCCTCGTTCCTGCTCGGCCCGGGATTCACCGTGGGCACGGGCACCCTGGTCTCCCCGGCGACCGTGGCCATCGGGCCGGTGCCGATGTTCCCGATGCTGGCCGCCCTGCCCGAGAACGGCCCGACGCCCGGGTGGATGCCGGCGCTGCTCGTGGTGCCGGTCCTCACCGCGGCCGTGGCGGTGTTCGCCTTCCAGCGTCAGGACCCGGTCCTCGGCTGGGACGAGGGAGCCCTGCGCGGGGTGGTCGGCGGAGTCCTGGCCGGCCTGGGCCTGGGGGTCCTAGCGGCACTCGCCGGCGGTGCGGTCGGCCCGGGCCGGATGGCCGAGGTCGGGCCACTCGCCGGAGAGGTCGTCTTCCACGCCATGGTCTCGCTCGGGATCGGCGGCCTGATCGGTGGGCTCGTCGCCACCTGGTGGCACCGGCGTACGGCGGGCGACCCCACCGACTGACGGGTGGCCCCCGCTGACCGTTGGCTGGGATGACCGCGAGACCGTGCCGGACGTGACCGGGGCAACGGAAAATGGGATGAGCCGCGTCGGTGTTCCAGCGTAGTGTCGAACGGTTATGACACAGGCACTTGCAGAGACCAGCCAGGACCAGCCCCCGCCCCTCTCCACAGGGGCAGAGGTGGACCCCTCGCGCACCGTCGACTGGCGGCGGCTGCGCTCGCCGCTGGCCGTGATGGCGCTGGTCTGCTCGGCGATTGCCGCGCTGGGCACCACTGCCGGGACGGTGATCGCCGGTCAGCTCGCCGAGGACCCCACTCGCAACCTGGTGCTGATCCTGGCCGCCTGCGTCATCGGCGCCTCCCTGATCGACACCTTCGGCAAGGTGGTCTGGGTCGGGCTGTCGGACCGCGTCGAGGGCCGACTGCGCGAGGACCTGCTCGACGCCGCGTTGGGTCAGCCCCTGGCCACCCTGGGTGAGCAGGCAGTCGGCGAGATCCTCGACCGCGTCGACGACGACACCCACGAGGTCGGCAACCTGTCGCGCTGGCAGATCTGGATGATGTCGCGGACCGTGTTCGGCGTGCTGCCGATGTGGATCGTGGCCGGCGTGACCTGGTGGCCCGCCTGGCTGCTCTTCCCGGCCCTGGCCGCACTGACCTGGTTCGTGGTCCGCCCGATGCTCGGCGAGATCTCGCGTCGCAAGGTGATCGAGGAGATGGCCTGGACGGACCATGCCGCAGCGCTCGAGGAAGGGGTGGCGGGTCGCGACGACCTGCGCACCAGCCTCGGCCAGGCGCACGTCGTGGCCCGCGTCGCCGCCGTCTCCGCCCGCGTCCACGCCCGTTTCCACGAGGTCGTCCAGGTGGAGAGCCGCTTGGCGCGGCGAGCCGGAGTCCTGCTGCACGCGCTGCTCGTCGCTGTCGCGGTGAGCGGCGTGGCGCTGGCCGTCGGGGGCGGGCTCAGCGTTGCCAGGCTGGTCACCCTCTTCCTGGTCACCTCCACGTTCGTGGGACAGGTCGCCATGTTGGCCAACCACCTTCCCGACCTCCAGGCCGGGCTGGGTGCAGTGATCCGACTGCGCCAGATGCTCGCGATGCCACCGGAGCAGAAGGGCGGGCAGCCAGTTCCCACCGGGACGGTGCCTGATCTCGATCTGCGTGGACTCGACTTCAGCTACACGGAGGGCAGCTTCGCCCTGCGCGACGTCACGCTGCACGTCCCAGGCGGGGCGACCATCGCCCTGGTCGGGCGCACCGGGTCCGGGAAGTCGACCCTCGCCTCGCTGATCTCGCGAGCCGTGGAACCCCCTCGCCAGAGCGTGTTCCTGGGCGGGGTCGATGTGCGCGACCTCGACCTGCAAGAGCTGCGTGCCGCGGTGGGGGTGGTCACCCAGCGCACCGAGATCCTCGCCGGGACCGTCCTGGACAACATCACCCTGTTCGGCGACATCGAGCGCACCGTGGTCGAGCAAGCCGTCCGCGAGCTCGGCCTGACCGGCTGGGTGGCCGGCCTCCCGCAAGGCCTCGACACGCCCCTGGGGCCGGGCGGCACCTCGCTGTCCGCGGGGGAGGAGCAGCTGGTCGCATTCGCCCGACTGCTCGTGCGTGACGTGCGAGTGGTCGTCCTCGACGAGGCGACCGCGCGGATGGACCCGCTCACCGAGATGCGCGTGGTCGCCGCCGCGGACAGGTTGCTGACCGGCCGCACCGGGATCCTGATCGCGCACCGGCTCTCCACGATCGAGCGGGCACCGCTCGTGGCCGTGCTCGATCACGGCACGGTGGTGCAGCAGGGCTCTCGTTCCCGCCTCGCCGAGGAGCCCGGACCGTTCCGGGACCTGCTCCTGGCCAGCCGCGCGCACCATGGCTTCGAGGAGGAGCTGGAGGACCAGCCCGAGCCGGAGACCGAGGAGCACTCGACTCCTGACCACGCCGTGGGCGGCGCAGTCGGGGGCACCCGGCGTACCGGACTCCCGCCGTCGTTGCCCGAGGTGGGCACCGGCCCGTCGCTGGCACGGGGCATCACCAGCGCACTGCTGGTGCGCCCCGCCTGGGGCATCGCCGGTGCGGCGCTGTTCCTGTTCGCCTCGCTGCTGGGCGCCCAGGGCGCCGTCACCGGTCTGGTCTGGGGTCGCATCGTCGAGGAGCTGCAAGCCGGCGAGACGCCCAGCTGGCTGGTGCTGGCACTGGCGGCGTCCCTGCTGGCCGCCCCGTTGATGCTGGCCGACGCCTTCTGGCGCTACCCGCGCTGGTGGATCGAGGTCATGCTGCGCACCCGAATGAGCATCCTGTTCGGGCAGACCGCGCAACGTCGCCTGCCCCGCACCCCCGCCGGTGAGGTGGTGGCCCGCTCGATGGATGCGGACCGCTACGCCCGCTACGCCGACCGCTGGGTCGACTTCTTCAACGGCATGGTCATCGCCGCGGTCACCGCGCTGCTGGCCGGCACCTGGCTGGCCGGGTTGATCCTGCTCGCGGTGCTGGTCGCCTCGGCGTTGGCCTCGGCATTCGGGCGCCCGATCGCCGGTCGCTCCGCCGCAGCCGCGTCGACCGCGCGCGCCAGCTTCGGCCGGGCCCTGGTCTCCTCGCTCGAATCGGTGCGCACGGTGAAGCTGGCCGCGGCCACTCCCGACGTACGCCGTCATCTGCGCGAGGTCGACTCCGGGCGCGTGGACGCAGCGGTGCGCGAGCACCGTGTCCAGGCCTTCCTCGACGGTGTGCCGATGCTGATGGTGCAGTGCGGCGTGGTGGCGGCGTGGGCGTTCTACTTCGCCGATGTCTGGGGCCTGGCCATCGCCCTGCTCGTCGCCAACGCCGTCTCCGGCTTCGACTGGTTCGGCCGGGTCGCGGGGATGGTGGTCACCGAGGCACCGGGCACGCGGGCCTGGCAGCAGGAGGCCAGCCGGTTCGCCGGCGGGGTCGACCTGATGCACCTGCCCGAGGGAGTCGACCTGGTCACCGGCGACGCCCCGGCCCCGGCGCCGGTGCAACGCGTCGGGCTCCGGGCGCTGGAGCTGCGCGACTTCTCGGCCGTCCACGACGACGGCACGATCGGTGTGTTCGGGGTCAACCTGGAGATCCAGCGCGGTGAGCTGGTGCTGCTGGTCGGACAGGTCGGTTCGGGCAAGTCGAGCCTGCTCTCGGCGCTGACCGGGCTCATCGGTCACCGCGGTGAAGTCCTCTGGAACGGCGAGCCGGTCACCGACCCCGAGACCTTCATGCGCCCGGGCAACGTGAGCCACGTGGCCCAGGTGCCCCGGGTTCTCTCCGGGACGTTCGCCGACAACGTCCGTCTCGGTCACGAACGGGCCTTCGACGAACCGGTGCGCGACGCCCGGCTGGAAGCCGACGTCAGCGACGCGGGTGGCCCCGGCGCCCTGGTCGGGCACCGCGGCGTACGCCTGTCCGGTGGACAGGTGCAGCGCCTCGCCCTGGCACGAGCGCTGGCGACCGAGGCCGAGCTGGTGCTCGCCGACGACGTGTCCAGTGCCCTGGACGCCAGCACCGAGATCGAGCTGTGGAGCGCGCTGCGAGCGCGCCAGGCGACGGTGATCGGCGCGAGCGCGAAGCGGGCTGCGCTGGCCCGCGCGGACCGGGTCGTGGTTCTGGTCGACGGGGAAGTGGCGGGCGTGGGCCCCTGGTCCGAGCTGGCACCCCGGTGGGGGCACCTGGCTGGCTGACACCGATGCGGGGGACCGGCACGGGGGCCGATAAACTCCCGTGCGTGGTCACCCCCTCCCGCACCAAGCGTCTCGTGGTGCTCGTCTCCGGCGCAGGCACCAACCTGCAGGCGCTGATGGACGCGTGCCAGGACCCGGCGTACGGCGCGAGTGTGGTTGCGGTGGGCGCCGATCGTGAGGGCGTCGAGGGCCTGGCCCGCGCCGAGCGTGCCGGCATCCCCACCTTCGTGCGCTCGGTGAAGCAGTTCACCTCCCGTGGCAAGTGGGACCGCTCGCTCGCCGAGACGGTGTCTCGCTTCGACCCCGACGTGGTCGTGCTGGCCGGCTTCATGAAGCTGGTCGGCGAGGACTTCCTCGAGGCCCACGGTGGTCGGGTCGTCAACACCCACCCTGCACTGTGCCCGGCGTTCCCCGGCACGTCCGGTCCGGCCGACGCACTCGCCTACGGCGTGAAGGTCACCGGCGCCACCCTCTTCGTGGTCGACGGCGGAGTCGACACCGGGCCGATCATCGCCCAGGCAGTCGTCCCGGTCGAGGACGACGACGACGTGGCCAGCCTGCACGAACGAATCAAGGTCGCCGAGCGCACCATGCTCGTCGACAACGTGGGCCGGATGGCCCGCGAAGGAATCATCATCACCAACAGGAAGGTCCGGTTCGGATCATGAGTGCCGCCCCCGTGGACAGGATCGAGATCAAGCGGGCCCTGGTGTCCGTCTATGACAAGTCGGGACTGGAGGAACTGGTCCGGGGCCTGCACGCCGCGGGCGTCACCCTGGTCTCCACCGGCGGTTCGGCCCGGCTGATCTCCGACCTGGGCCTGCCCGTGGTCAAGGTCGAGGACCTGACCGGCTTCCCGGAGTGCCTCGACGGCCGGGTCAAGACCCTGCACCCCAAGGTGCACGCTGGCATCCTCGCCGACCGTCGCCTGGACTCCCACGTGCAGCAGCTGGCCGAGCTGGAGGTGGAGCCTTTCGACCTGGTCGTCTCCAACCTGTACCCGTTCACCCAGACCGTCCTCTCCGGGGCCACCCCGGACGAGTGCGTCGAGCAGATCGACATCGGCGGCCCGTCAATGGTCCGCGCCGCGGCCAAGAACCACCCCTCGGTCGCGATCGTGACCTCCCCGGACGCCTACGGCGAGGTCCTCGAGGCCGTCGCCGCCGGTGGCTTCACCCTCGAGCAGCGCAAGAAGCTGGCTGCCGAGGCATTCGTGCACACCGCCACCTATGACGTCGCTGTTGCCTCCTGGATGGGCAGCGTGCTGACCGACACCTCCGACGGCTCCGGCTTCGCCCCCTGGATGGCGGCGACCTGGACCAAGTCCGACGTACTGCGCTACGGCGAGAACCCGCACCAGAAGGCGGCCGTCTACCGGATCGGCCGTCAGCCCGAGGGCGGGGTCGCCCAGGGTGTGCAACTGCACGGCAAGGAGATGTCCTACAACAACTTCATCGACGCCGACGCGGCCTACCGGGCGGCCTACGACCACGGCGAGAACCCCACCGTGGCGATCATCAAGCACGCCAACCCGTGCGGCATCGCGGTCGGCAACCCCGACGACAACATCGCGGCGGTGCACGCCAAGGCGCACGCCTGCGACCCGGTCTCGGCCTATGGCGGCATCATCGCCACCAACCGACCGGTCACCGCCGAGATGGCCGAGACGGTCAAGGACATCTTCACCGAGGTCATCGTGGCGCCCGGCTTCGACGGTGCCGCGCTCGACATCCTCACCGCCAAGAAGAACCTGCGCCTGCTGGTTGCCAACCCGCCCCTGCCCGGTGGGGTGGAGTTCCGCCCGATCTCCGGCGGGCTCCTGGTGCAGGAACGCGACGGGATCGACGCGGCGGGTGAGATCACCAACAAGGACGGCAGCACCTCGACCACTGGTGACGACGCGTCGCGGTGGCGCCTGGTTGCCGGCGCACCTGCCGACGAGGCCACCGTGGCCGACCTGCAGTTCGCCTGGCGTGCGATCCGCGCGGTGAAGTCCAACGCGATCCTGCTCGCCAACGACGGCGCCTCCGTCGGTGTCGGCATGGGCCAGGTCAACCGCGTCGACTCCTGCGGACTGGCCGTCTCCCGTGCCGGGGACCGCGCTGCCGGCTCGGTCGCTGCCTCGGACGCCTTCTTCCCGTTCGCCGACGGCCTCGAGGTGCTCCTCAACGCCGGCGTGCGCGCGGTGGTCGCCCCCGGCGGCTCGATCCGCGACGAGGAGGTCATCGCCGCGGCCGAGAAGGCCGGCGTGACGATGTACTTCACCGGAACCCGCCACTTCGCCCACTGATCCGCGGCCGTCCTGCACCGGTCGCGCCGGTCGTTGCCGATGCGGGACGTTTCACTCCATGGCCTGCGTTGCGGCCGCTCGCCGCCACGACGCACGACGTCCCCAGATGACAGGATGACCACGTGACTGCACAGAAGCTCGACGGATCCGCGACCGCTGCTGCCATCAAGGAGGAGCTGCGCAGTCGCGTGGCTGCTCTCAAGGAGCAGGGGATCACCCCGGGGCTGGGCACGATCCTGGTCGGCGACGACCCTGGCAGCCGGTGGTATGTCAACGGCAAGCACAAGGATTGTGCAGAGGTCGGGATCGAGTCCATCCGGACCGACCTGCCCGAGGTCGCCTCGCAGGAGGAGATCGAGGACGCCGTCCGCTCCCTCAACGAGGACCCTGCCTGCACCGGCTACATCGTCCAGCTGCCGCTCCCGCGTGGGCGTGATGAGAACCGCGTGCTCGGTCTGATCGACCCGGCCAAGGACGCCGACGGCCTGCACCCGACCAACCTCGGCTGGCTGGTGCTCGGCAACGAGGCGCCGCTGCCGTGCACGCCGTACGGCATCGTCGAGCTGCTGCGCCGTCACGACGTCGCGATCGCCGGGGCCGAAGTGGTCGTGATCGGTCGCGGTGTCACTGTTGGTCGCCCCCTGGGCCTGCTGCTCACCCGCCGCTCCGAGAACGCCACGGTCACCCTGTGCCACACCGGCACCGTCGACCTGGCCGCTCACGTGAAGGGCGCCGACATCGTCGTGGCCGCTGCGGGCGTGCCGGGCATCATCACCGGCGACATGGTCAAGCCCGGTGCCGCCGTGCTCGACGTCGGGGTCTCCCGCGTCGACGGCAAGATCGCCGGGGACGTGGCCGCAGACGTCTGGGACGTGGCGGGCTGGGTCTCCCCGAACCCGGGCGGAGTGGGTCCGATGACCCGCGCGATGCTGCTGGCCAACGTGGTCTCGATCGCCGAGAGCCAGTCGGCCTGACGTGTCCGGATCAGAGGAGCCCGACTCCCGCTCCGAGAACAAGGTCGACCTGCGCAAGGCCACCGAGGTCACCAAGCCCCGCACCCTGGGCGGCCTGGTCTATCTGGGAGTCCTTGCCGGCGCGTTGACCGGCGTGGTCGTGGCCGCACTCGGGCCGTGGCGCGTCGGGGTGAGCGTCCTGGCGGTGTCGATGCTGCTGGGCGCGGGCGCCCGTCTGATGATCCCCGAGGCGAACACCGGGATGCTCAAGGTGCGCAACCGCTACGTCGATGCCGCGATCCTGGTCGCGATGGGCGTCGCGATCATCGTGCTGGCGACCACGATCCCCGACCAGATCCGCTGATCACGCCGATCGCCCCGTCGATCGCCCGTCATTTGTTCGTCATTCGTCCGAACGCAACGCTGGCGCCCCACACGCGGGCATGACCGAAATGCGAGAACGGCCGCCATCCCCTCGGGGACGGCGGCCGTTCGCGGTGGATCAGATCAGACCGAGCTCGGTGACCGCGGTGCGCTCTTCGGCGAGCTCAGCGGTGGAGGCGTCGATCCGGGCGCGCGAGAACTCGTCGATCTCGAGGCCCTGGACGATCTCCCAGTTGCCGTCCTTGGTGGTGACGGGGAAGGAGGAGATCAGGCCCTCGGGAACGCCGTACGAGCCGTCGGAGCGAACGGCCATCGAGACCCAGTCGCCCTCGGCCGAGCCGTTCAGCCAGTCGCGGGCCGCATCGCAGGTCGCCGAGGCGGCCGACGCGGCCGAGGAGGCACCGCGTGCGTCGATGATGGCCGCGCCGCGCTTGGCGACGGTCGGGATGAAGTCGTTCTCGATCCAGGCCTGGTCACCCACGACCTCGGCCGCGTTCTTGCCGCCGATCTCGGCGTGGAAGACGTCGGGGTACTGGGTGGCCGAGTGGTTGCCCCAGATCGTCATCTTCTTGATGTCGTTGACGCTGGCACCGGTCTTCGCGGCGAGCTGCGAGATCGCCCGGTTGTGGTCCAGGCGGGTCAGCGCCGAGAACCGCTCGTCGGGGATGTCGGGGGCGTTGGTCATCGCGATCAGGGCGTTGGTGTTGGCCGGGTTGCCGGTGACACCGATGCGTACGTCGTCCGCGGCGGCGGCGTTGAGTGCCTTGCCCTGGGCGGTGAAGATGGCGCCGTTGGCCGAGAGCAGGTCACCGCGCTCCATCCCCGGACCACGGGGGCGGGCGCCGACGAGCAGGGCGAGGTTGACGCCGTCGAAGATCTTCTCGGCGTCGTCGCCGATCTCGACCGCGGTCAGGTTCGGGAACGCGCAGTCGTCGAGCTCCATCACGACGCCCTCGAGCGCCTTCAGGGCAGGGGTGATCTCGAGCAGTCGCAGCTCGATGGGCCGGTCGCCCAGGGCGCCACTGGCCAAACGGAAGAGCAGGCTGTAGCCGATCTGGCCGGCGGCGCCGGTGACGGCAACCTTGAGCGGTGTGCTCACGGGGGTCTCCTTCGAGGAAGCGGATGATCGACTCCGACGCTAGCAGCGGCAGCGGCCGGCGGGCAGTCCGGGTTCCGTGGATGGGATGCTGTAGCCCATGCCTGCGAATCGGACCCGCGTCCCGGCCCTTGCGCTTGCGGCGGTCCTCGCCGGTGCGGTCCTGACCGGCTGTGGCTCGGCCCCGGAGCGGATCGATCCGTCCGGGGTGGACGGGCTCGTCATCCCTGCACCCGAGATCGACACCCACGACTTCGACGATCCTCGGGCCAACGACTGGTTCCCGCTCGAGCCCGGGTCGGTCTCGCTGTTCCGGCACGAGGGGGAGACCCTGGCCACCGAGACCGAGCTGAGTGTTCTCGACGACGACCTGGTGATCGCGGGCGTGGCGACCACGCCGATCAGGACGGTGGTCCGCTCGGCCGACGAGGTGCTGACCGAGACCACGTCCTGGTATGCCGCTGACGACCGGGGGAACGTCTGGCTCTTCGGCCAGGAGGTGACCGCGCTGGTGGACGGCCGGCCCAAGGTCCAGTCCTCGTGGAAGGCCGGTGTGGGCCGCGCCGAGGCAGGTCTGGTGATGCCGGCCGTGCCACGAGTCGGTGACGGGTTCGCTGCCGGGTCCGACAAGGGGAGACCCGTGGGGCGGATCGAGGTGCTGGATCTGGTTGGCTCGGTCCGGGTGCCTGCCGGTGACTTCGAGGACGTGGTCACGGTGAGCGTTGCCCAACAGGTCCTGCCGGGGATCACCGAGACCCGCTCCTATGCCCGCGACGTCGGGCTGGTGCGGGCTGAGCAGTCCGGGAACGCGTTCGGCGAGATGGAACTGGCCGAACGCCGGGGATGATCCCCGGCATCCGGCCAGTGCCCAGGGTGTGGTGCCCCGGGTGTCGTTCTTGAGCGCGGTGCCTCAGTCGTTCGGGCGGATCTGGGTGCGCGAGCCGTCGTCGGGACCCTCGGGGGTGTCCCACTGCTGCTGTCCCTGTTCCTGGCCCTGGCCCGGCGTGCCCCACTGCTGCTGACCCGGGTCGGGTGCCGGGGCTGCGCCCCACTGCTGCGGGGCGTTCGGCTGGGCGTTCGGGTCGTAGCCGCCCTGCTGGGGCTGGCCGCCCCACTGCTGCTGCGCCGGGTCGGGTGCGGGGGCTGCGCCCCACTGCTGGGGTGCGTTCGGGTCGTAACCACCCTGCTGGGGCTGACCGCCCCACTGCTGCTGGCCGCCCCACTGCTGGGCGTTCGGGTCGAACCCGCCCTGCTGGCCGGGGTGGCCGTTGGGGTCCCAGCCGGCGGCGAAGCCGGTCGCCTGCGGGTTGCCGCCACCGAAGTTGAGCCCGGAGCCGGGAACTCGGTCGCCGTCCGAACCGAAGATGAGCGCGTAGGTCAGACCGGCGATCGCAGCGCCGACGAGCGGAGCGACGATGAAGAGCCACAGCTGGATGATCGCGTCGGAGCCGGCGAAGAGGGCGGGGCCGATCGAACGGGCCGGGTTGACCGACGTGCCGGTCAACGGGATCAGCACGAGGTGGATCCCGGTCAGGGCCAGACCGATGGCTGCAGGGGCGGCTGCGGCACTGGGGTTGCGCTTGTCGGTCGCGGCGAGGATGGCATAGAGGAAGAGCGCGGTCGCGATGATCTCCACGATCAGCGCCGACCAGAGCGCCAGGCCGGAGCCGTCGTCACCGAAGCTGTTCTGCCCCATCGAGCCTTCGGCGTCCCAGCCGTCGAAGCCCTTGTAGATCAGGAAGAGGACGGCGGCGGCGACGATGGCCGAGACCACCTGGACGGCGGCATAGATCCCCGCCTGGACCCAGGCGATTCGGCCAGCCAGTGCGGCACCCACGGAGACCGCCGGGTTGAAGTGCCCACCGGAGATGTGACCCACGGCGTAGGCCATCACCAGGACCGAGATGCCGAAGGCGAGGGCGACGCCGGTGACGCCGACCTTGTCGATGGACATCGCAGCGCCGACGCCGAAGAAGACGAGGACGAAGGTGCCCAGCGCCTCGGCACCGAGCTTCTGGGCAAGAGTCGGTGGTGCGGTGGTCGGGTGTGCGGCTTCTGTGTCGGTCATCCGAGAACCCCTCAATGCAGGCGTGAACCCCTGGCGTTCAGGGGACGCACCGCACTCTAGACGACGCAGGGTGCTCGACTCTGGACCCGCGAGGACCCGGGTGCGAGGCTGGGCCTGGAACAGGCGTCAGGTATCTTGACGTCAAGACAGATGAGAACCCGACAGCAGGGAGATGCCGCACCCATGGCCAAGATCCTCTACACCTACACCGACGAGGCGCCGATGCTGGCGACTCACTCCTTCCTCCCGATCATCTCGGCCTACGCCTCCACCGCCGGCGTGGACGTGGAGACCCGCGACATCTCCCTGGCCGCGCGCATCCTGGCCCAGTTCACCGACCTCCTCCCTGCGGAGCAGCAGGTCGAGGACACGCTCGCCGAGCTCGGCGCGCTGGCCAAGACCCCCGAGGCCAACATCATCAAGCTGCCCAACGTGAGCGCCTCGATCCCGCAGCTCAAGGCCGCGGTCAAGGAGCTCCAGGCCCAGGGTTACGCCCTGCCCGACTATCCCGACGAGGTCCGCTCGGACGAGGACAAGGACATCCGGGCCCGCTACGACAAGGTCAAGGGCTCGGCCGTCAACCCAGTCCTGCGTGAGGGCAACTCGGACCGCCGCGCCCCCGCCTCGGTCAAGGCCTACGCCCGCAAGAACCCGCACTCGATGGGTGCCTGGACCGCGGACTCCAAGACCAACGTGGCCACGATGGAGGACGGCGACTTCCGGCACAACGAGAAGTCGGTGATCATCGCGGCCGATGACGAGCTGCGCATCCAGCACGTCGCCGAGGACGGCACCACCACCGTCCTGCGCGAGTCCGTCCCGGTCCTGGCCGGCGAGGTCATCGACGGCACGGTCATGCACGTGGCCCAGCTGCAGGAGTTCCTCAAGGCCCAGATCGAGCGCGCCAAGGCCGACGACGTCCTGTTCTCGGTGCACCTCAAGGCGACGATGATGAAGGTCTCGGACCCGATCATCTTCGGTCACGTCGTCAAGGCATTCTTCGCCGACGTCTTCGAGCAGTACGGCGACCAGCTCGCCGCCGCCGGCCTCTCGGCCAACGACGGTCTCGGTGGCATCCTGGCCGGCCTCGACAAGCTCGAGAACGGTGCCGAGATCAAGGCCGCGTTCGACAAGGGCATTGCCGAGGGTCCCCGCCTGGCGATGGTCGACTCCGACAAGGGCATCACCAACCTGCACGTGCCGAGCGACGTGATCGTCGACGCCTCCATGCCGGCGATGATCCGCACGTCGGGTCACATGTGGGGCCCCGACGGCAACGAGGCCGACACCCTCGCCGTCCTCCCCGACAGCAGCTACGCCGGCATCTACCAGGCCGTCATCGAGGACTGCCGTGCCAACGGCGCCTACGACCCGACCACGATGGGCTCCGTGCCCAACGTCGGGCTGATGGCCCAGGCAGCCGAGGAGTACGGCTCGCACGACAAGACCTTCGAGCTGGCCTCGGCCGGCAAGGTGCAGGTGGTCAACAAGGCCGGCGAGGTGCTGATCGAGCACGACGTCGAGACCGGTGACATCTGGCGTGCCTGCCAGACCAAGGACGTCCCGATCCGCGACTGGGTCAAGCTCGCAGTGACCCGGGCCCGTGCCTCGCAGACCCCGGCCGTGTTCTGGCTCGACGAGACCCGTGCCCACGACGCCAACCTGATCGCGCTGGTCAACGAATACCTCGCCGAGCACGACATCGACGGCCTCGACATCCGGATCCTCTCGCCGATCGAGGCGACCAGGTTCTCGGTCGAGCGGATCCGCAAGGGTCAGGACACCATCTCGGTGACCGGCAACGTGCTGCGCGACTACAACACCGACCTGTTCCCGATCCTCGAGCTCGGCACCAGCGCCAAGATGCTCTCCGTCGTCCCGCTGATCAACGGCGGTGGCCTGTTCGAGACCGGCGCCGGCGGCTCTGCGCCCAAGCACGTGCAGCAGCTGGTCAAGGAGAACTACCTGCGTTGGGACAGCCTCGGTGAGTTCCTGGCACTCGCTGTCAGCTTCGAGCACTTCGCGCAGACCAACGACAACGCGCGGGCGCAGATCCTGGCCGACACCCTGGATCGCGCCACGGGCACGTTCCTCCTCGAGAACAAGTCCCCGGCGCGCAAGGTCGGCTCGATCGACAACCGTGGCTCGCACTTCTACCTCGCGCTGTTCTGGGCCGAGGAGCTCGCCAAGCAGACCGAGGACGCGGAGCTCGCCGCTGCGTTCGCGGAGCTCGCGGGTGCGCTGCGCAGCAACGAGGAGAAGATCAACGCCGAGCTGATCGGTGTGCAGGGCAGCCCGGCCGACGTGGGCGGCTACTACAAGGTCGACCAGGCCAAGGCCGACAAGGTGATGCGTCCCTCGGACACGCTCAACGCGCTGATCGACGCACTCAGCGTCTGAGCCACACCGAACCGGTCCGTCCCGACACCTGTCGCGACGGGCCGGTTCGGCATTTCAGCGGCTCAGGCACTGCAGGACCGGAACGGCAACCCGTGCGACGTGCCCGACGCCACGGAATAGGTCGGATACGCGCCGAGGTTGGAGACTGGGATGAGTATGACGACCGCAGCCCCCGCCACCCGCGACGCCACCCGATCGCACTTCGGCCTCGCCGTGCTGGCGCTGGCGATGGGCGGCTTCGCCATCGGCACCACCGAGTTCGTCACGATGGGGCTGCTGCCGCAGATCGCCGAGGGCGTCTCGGTGTCGATCCCCAGGAGCGGGCACGTGATCTCGGCGTACGCCGTGGGCGTGGTCGTCGGCGCACCCGTCCTGGCCTTCCTCGGGGCCAGGTTCCCGCGACGGGCCCTGCTGGTCGCCCTGATGGTCGCGTTCGCCGTCGGCAACGGGCTGAGCGCGCTCGCCGGGAGCTATCAGCTGCTCGCCCTCGCCCGGTTCCTCTCCGGGCTGCCGCACGGTGCCTACTTCGGGGTTGCGTCGCTGGTGGCCGCCGAGATGGCCGCGCCGGGTCGGAAGGGTCGCGCCGTTGCACTGGTCATGCTGGGTCTCTCGGTCGCGAACGTGATCGGCGTCCCGGCAGCCACCTGGATGGGGCAGAACCTCGGCTGGCGCTCGGCATACATCGCGGTTGCCGTGCTCGGGGTCGCCACCGTGGCGATGATCCTGGCCTACGTGCCGTCGTTCGCCGCCGACCGCGAGGCGACCGGGCGACGCGAGCTCGCCGCCTTCTCCCGGATCCAGGTCTGGCTGACCCTGCTGGCCGGTGCGATCGGCTTCGGTGGGATGTTCGCCGTCTACTCCTACATCGCCCCGACACTGACCGACGTCGGCGGTCTCGCTGAGTCCTCGGTGCCGATCTTCCTGCTCGCCTTCGGGCTCGGGATGACGTTCGGGACCTGGCTGGCCGGTGAGCTGGCCGACTGGTCCGTCTTCGGGACGCTGCTCGGCTCCGCACTCGGGATGGGGTTGGTGCTGCTGCTCTTCGCGCTCGTCGTTCCGCACGGCTGGTGGGCGATCCCGGTCGTCTTCGCGATCTCCACGCTCGGCTCGGTGCTCGTGGTCAATCTGCAGCTGCGGCTGATGGAGGTTGCCGGCGACGCCCAGACGCTCGGTGCGGCGATGAACCACGCGTCGCTCAACGCTGCCAACGCGCTCGGCGCCTGGCTCGGTGGTCTGGTGATCGCTGCCGGGTGGGGCTACCGCTCGCCGGCACTGGTCGGCGCCGGACTGTCCGCCGCCGGCTTCGCCGTGCTGGTCGCCGCCTGGCTGCTGCACAACCGCACGGCAGCACTCAGCGACACCGAGGGCTCGATCAGTTGGTCGACTCCCCGCTGACCGGTCGGCGGACCAGGGGCTGGGTGGCCGGGCCCTCCAGCACTGTGCCGTCGGGAGCGAACCGGGAGCCGTGCCAGGGGCAGTCCCAGGTCTGCTCCGCGTCGTTCCACTTCAAGGTGCCCCCGACGTGGGTGCACAGCGCCACCACCGGGCAGGTCTGGCCCTCGACCCGCGAGCTGCCGACCGGGAGGACACCCGCGCGGCCGACCTCGCCGGTGCCCGGCAGCAGCTCGTCCGGAGCGGTCCGCGACTCGGCACGCAGCAGCGAGAGCGCGTTCGCCCCCACCGCCCGGGCGTTCATCGAGAGGATCCGGGCGGCGCCACGCGGACGGGTCACCCGTCGGCCCAGGGTCCGCGCCCACGGGACCTGCTGGCCGAGGATCGACCCGGAGATGTTCCGTGCCGCGGCCACCCCGTTGGTCATGCCCCACTTGTCGAAGCCGGTGGCGACGTGGATCCGGCCAGCTCCACGCGGCAGCAGGCCCACATAGGGAACCGTGTCGTGCGAGGTGTAGTCCTGCGCCGACCAGGCATGGGTTTCGACGGCGCCGGGGAAGTGACGATCGGTCCACCGGCGCAGCTCCTCGACGTGCGCCAGCTCGGAGCCGGTCCGCCCGACTCCGTGCCCGCTCCCACCGACCAGCAGGTGACCGGCCTCGCCCGGGGCACCCGGTGCGTCACGAACAGAGCGCGACGAGCTCCCGGCCGACAGGTACATCGCCTCGAGCTCGCCGATGGACCCTGCGGCCCGGTAGGAGAGCACGTAGGAGCGCTTCGGCTCAAGCTTGGCGAAGTAGAGACCGCGATCCAGGACCGGGGCACCGGTCGCCAGGATGACCTCATCGGCCTCGAGCTCGGAGCTGGACGGGACATCGTTCGCGGCAGCCTCTGCTCCCGCGGTGTGCTGCAGCGTGGCCCGGGCCCGCCCCAGCCAGCTCACCCCGGTCAGCCGGACCCCCTGGTGCAGCGTGCCGCCGTGGCTGCGCAGCTGCTCGACCAACGCCTGGAGCACATCCATCGGATCGAACTGCGCCTGGTCGTCGAGGACCACGGCACCGTGGTTGGGGAAGGGGGTGTCCAGGCGCTCGTGCCAGGCCACGTCGAGCCCGAGCCGGCGGGCGGCGTCGTACTCGGCTCGCACCGACGAACGCTCGCCGGTCGAGGCCGCGAAGGTGACCGCGGCACGGGACTGCACCGGGACCTCGTGGTCGCGGCAGAACCGGAGCAACCACTGTTGGCCCTCGCGGTTTGAGTCGAGATAGGCAGCCGCCACGTCGTGGGACTGGTGCTGCAGCAGCGTGGAGAGCTTCGTGCCCTGAAGGAGGCTCAGCTTGGCCGAGGTGTTGCCGGTGGCCACGGCCCCGACGTACCGGGCTTCGACCACGGCGACGCGGCGACCCGCGCGGGCCAGCAGCAGTGCGGTGGTGAGCCCGGTGATGCCGGCTCCGACCACGAGGTCGTCGACGCCGCTCTCCGGCAGCGGGTCGCTGGCAATGGGTCGGGCGCGGTCCAGCCACAGTGAGGTCACCACAGAACTCCTCGCGTCGGGTGCGGTGTCGATCTGGTACCCCACCCCGGGGTGGGCATGCATGATCCGGTGAGCCCGGCACAGGTGAGCCCGGCACAGGTGAGCACGCATCAGGTGAGCAGAGCACCCGGTGAGCACAGGGCCCGGCGCAGTGAAAGAATGTGCCCATGTCCACCGCCGCGCCCGCTCGCCCCCGCGTCCTCTCCGGAATCCAGCCGACGGCTGACTCGTTCCACTTCGGGAACTATCTGGGTGCGCTGCGGCAGTGGGTCACCATGCAGGACGAGTTCGAGCCGTTCTTCTTCATCGCCGACCAGCACGCCATCACCGTCGAGCAGGACCCCAAGCAGCTGCGGGACCGTTGCCTGCGCGCGGCCGCCCAGCTGATCGCGGCCGGGGTCGACCCCGAGAAGTCGGCGATCTTCATGCAGAGCCACGTGCCCGCCCACGCCCAGCTGGGATGGGTGCTCCAGTGCCTGACCGGCTTCGGCGAAGCGCGCCGGATGACCCAGTTCAAGGACAAGTCCGCCAAGCAGGGCGAGGGCGCTGCCAGCGTCGGCCTGTTCACCTACCCGGTGCTGATGGCTGCCGACATCCTGCTCTACCGGCCGCAATACGTCCCTGTGGGCGAGGACCAGCGACAGCACCTCGAGCTCACCCGCGACCTGGCGCAGCGGTTCAACCACCGCTACAAGAAGACCTTCCGCCTACCCGAGCCGTTCATCACCAAGGAGACGGCGAAGATCACCGACCTGCAGGAGCCGACCGCCAAGATGTCGAAGTCGGCTTCCTCGCCGGCCGGCATCATCGACCTGCTCGACGAGCCCTCGGTCAGCGCGAAGAAGATCCGCTCCGCGGTCACCGACTCCGGCAGCGAGGTGCGCTTCGACGCGGACGAGAAGCCCGGGGTCTCCAACCTGCTGACGATCTACTCCACGATCACCGACACCCCCGTCGCAGCGCTGGAGGAGCAGTACGCCGGCAAGGGCTACGGCGACTTCAAGAAGGACCTGGCCGAGGCCGTGGTCGAGTTCGTGACGCCCTTCCGCAACCGCACCCTGGAACTGCTCGAGGACCGCGACCGGCTCAACGACGTGATCGCTGCCGGCGCGGCGAAGGCTAGCGCGGTCGCCGAACGGACCCTGGCCGACGTCTATGACCGGGTCGGATTCGTTCCCCCCGTGGGGCGTTAGAGTCCTGAACGTGTCCACCATCGGCGTATCCATCGCGATTCCCGAGCCATGGGCGACCCGGTTGCAGAATTACCGGACGTCCATCGGTGACGAGTCGGCGACGAAGATCCCGACCCACATCACGCTCGTGCCGCCCTTGGAGGCCGAGGACATGGACGCGGTCGAGAGCCACCTCAGTGCCGTCGCCGAACGAACTTCTCGCTTCGAGATCCACCTGAGGGGCACCGGCACCTTCCGTCCGGTCTCCCCGGTGGTCTTCGTCGGTGTGGTGCGCGGGATCTCCGAGTGTGAGCAGTTGGCCAACGTCGCGCGCAGCGGCCCGCTGGGACAAGAGCTGGACTTCCCCTACCACCCACACGTGACGATTGCGCACCACCTGCCCAGCGAGGCGCTGGACCGTGCCTTCTCAGAGCTCGCAGACTTCGAGTGCCAGTTCGAGGCGAGCGAGTTCCACCTCTACGTCCATGACGAACAGGTCGGCTGGCGGATCAGCCGGTCCTTCGCACTTGCCGGTGAACCAAGCGGGGTCCCGGCCCCCGACGTGCCCGCCACACCCAACTCGGAAGGGTGAGACACCGTGGCCTCTCTCAAGGAACGCCTGAGCCTCAAGGTGGCCCGACTGCGCGCCAAGCGTGCGTGGTTCGACCACCTGATGCGGATGAACGAGCACTACGGAGCGGTCAAGGGAAACCTCCAGGCAGGTGCGGTGACCTACTTCGCCTTCCTGTCGTTCTTCCCGATCCTCGCCCTCGGCTTCTTCGTGATCGGCTATGTGGCCAAGGTCTATCCCGAGGCCCAGGAGAACCTGACCGAGGCGCTCGGCTCGGTGCTGCCGGGCATGGTGGGGGAGGACGAGGGCCAGATCTCCCTGGAGGCCATCCAGGACGCCGCCGGTGCCGTCGGGCTCATCGGTCTGGCCGGTGTGCTCTATGCCGGCCTCGGGTGGTTGTCCGGCATGCGTGAAGCGCTGCTGGTGATGTTCGAGACCCCCCAGCGCGAGCAGCCCAACTTCGTGATCGGCAAGGCCCGCGACCTGGTCTCGCTGGCGCTGATCGGCGTGGTGATGATCGTCAGCGTCGCGGTCTCCAGCCTGATCTCCCGGTTCTCCCGCGAGGTCCTGGAGCTGCTCGGGCTCGGTCTCGGGCTCAGCCCACTGCTGATGGTGATCTCGGTGCTCGTGGGCGTCGCGGCCAGCATGGTGCTGTTCTTCGCGATCTTCCGGCTCTTGGCGGACCCGGACGTGCCGAAGCGGTCGCTGTGGTCGGGGGCGCTCCTCGGCGCGGTCGGCTTCGAGATCCTCAAGCAGATCTCCACGCTGCTGATCGCCTCGACGAAGTCCCAGCCGGCCTTCCAGGCCTTCGGCATCGCGCTCATCCTCGTGGTGTGGATCAACTACTTCTCCCGCGTGGTGATGTATGCCGCGGCCTGGGCGCACACCTCCCGGGAGGCCCGGGCCCATCGCGCAGGCGTGCAGAGCGGCCACGTGGCCAAGGTCGCCGCCGCGACGCCCGCGCCGACGGCTGCTGGGCAGAACGGCGCGACCGCTGGCGCGAGCTCTGCCAAGACATCTGCCGGGACAGCCGGAGACCGGCCCTCACCCACGCTCGCCTTCGCGGCAGGTGGGGGAGCGATGCTCGGGCTCGTGGCGCTCGTACGACGGCTCTCGCGCCGCTGACGGCCCAACCGGACTCGACCCCCGGCCGAGCCCGACTGGTCCCCTGCCCAGCCGTCCAGCCCCGGCGGCTCAGCCCGGCCGGCCCCAGGCATTCGGCTCCACGCAAAGCACTGAGGGCACCCACCGCCAACGCGGTGGGTGCCCTCTGTGGTGGTGCGTGGATCAGCGACCGTGCAGCATCGCGGTGCGCAGGTCCTTGTTCAGCTGCGAGATCACGTCGAGCGGGATGCCCTTGGGGCAGGCCGCCGTGCACTCGCCGATGTTGGTGCAGCCGCCGAAGCCCTCGTGGTCGTGCTGGGCGACCATGTCGACCACGCGGGACTCCCGCTCGGGCTGGCCCTGGGGGAGCTCGCCGAGGTGGGTGATCTTCGCGCCGAGGAACAGCGAGGCGGAGCCGTTGGGGCAGGCCGCGACGCAGGCGCCACACCCGATGCAGGTGGCGACGTCGAAGGCGCGGTCGGCCTTGGCCTTCTCCACCGGGAGGTTGTTGGCTTCCGGTGCAGATCCGGTGTTGACCGAGATGTAGCCACCCGACTGGATGATCCGGTCGAAGGCGGACCGGTCCACGATCAGGTCCTTGAGCACCGGGAACGGCTCGGCGCGCCACGGCTCGACGGTGATCGTGTCGCCGTCCTTGAACGACCGCATGTGCAGCTGGCACGTGGTGGTGACCTCGGGACCGTGCGCCTCACCGTTGATCATGAGGGAGCATGTGCCACAGATGCCCTCGCGGCAGTCCGAGTCGAAGGCGACCGGGTCCTCGCCCTTCTCGTTGAGGTTCTCGTTGAGGAGGTCGAGCATCTCGAGGAACGACATGTCCTCGGAGACGTCGTCGAGGTCGTACTTCTGCATCGCGCCCTTGGACGAGGCGTTGGCCTGGCGCCAGATGTTGAGTGTGATCTTCACTTGTAGCTCCGTGCCTTCATCTCGATGGCTTCGTATGCGAGGGATTCCTGGTGGAGGACCGGCATGTGGCCGTCCTCGCCGGCCCACTCCCAGGCAGCGACGTAGGCGAACTCCTCGTCGATGCGGGCCGCTTCACCATCAGGTGTCGCGGACTCGGCACGGAAGTGACCACCACAGGACTCGCGGCGGTTGAGGGCGTCGATGCACATCAGCTCTCCGAGCTCGAAGAAGTCGGCCACACGGCCGGCCCGCTCGAGGCTCTGGTTGAGGCTCTCCGCGCTGCCCAGCACCTTGACGTTCTTCCAGAAGTCGGCCTTCAGTTCACGGATGAGACCGATGGCCTTAGTCAGGCCCTCCTTGGTCCGCTCCATGCCGCAGTACTCCCACATGATGTGGCCGAGTTCCTTGTGGTAGCTGTCGACCGAGCGGGTGCCGTTGACGGTGAGGAAGTGGTTGATCCGCTCCTCGACGTCCTTCTTGGCCTCGATGACCGCCGGGTGGGACTCGTCGATCCGCTCGTGGCTGTCAGCCAGGTAGTTGGCGATCGTGTAGGGGAGGACGAAGTAGCCGTCTGCGAGCCCCTGCATCAGTGCCGAGGCACCGAGGCGGTTGGCGCCCTGGTCGGAGAAGTTGGCCTCACCGGCCACGAACAGGCCCTTGACGTTGCTCTCCAGGTCGTAGTCGACCCACAGGCCACCCATCACGTAGTGCACGGCCGGGTAGACGCGCATCGGGACCTCGTAGGGGTTCTCCGCGGTGATCTGCGCATACATGTCGAACAGGTTGCCGTACTTGGCCTCGACGGTGTCGCGGCCCACGCGCTCGATGATGTCGGCGAAGTCGAGGTAGACACCACGGCGTACGCCGTCGACCTCGGGACCGACACCGCGGCCCTCGTCGCACATGTACTTCGCCTGACGCGAGGCGATGTCGCGGGGGACCAGGTTGCCGAACGCCGGGTAGATCCGCTCCAGGTAGTAGTCGCGGTCCTCCTCCGGGATGTCGCGCGGGTCCTTGGCGCAGTCTTCCTTCTTCTTCGGCACCCAGATCCGGCCGTCGTTGCGCAGCGACTCCGACATCAGGGTCAGCTTCGACTGGTTCTCACCGGAGACCGGGATGCAGGTCGGGTGGATCTGCGTGTAGCAGGGGTTGCCCATGTAGGCGCCCTTGCGGTGCGCACGCCACGCGGCGGTGACGTTGGAGCCCATAGCGTTGGTGGACAGGAAGTAGACGTTGCCGTAGCCGCCCGTGGCCAGGACGACGGCGTCACCGAGGTGGGTCTCGATCTCGCCGGTGACCATGTCGCGGACGATGATGCCCTTGGCGACGTTGTCCACCACGATCAGCTCGAGCATCTCGTGGCGGGTGTGGGTGGTGACCGTGCCGGCTGCGACCTGGCGTTCGAGGGCCTGGTAGGCGCCGATCAACAGCTGCTGGCCGGTCTGGCCGCGGGCATAGAAGGTGCGGGAGAC
This sequence comes from Nocardioides daedukensis, assembly GCF_013408415.1. NCBI lineage: Bacteria > Bacillati > Actinomycetota > Actinomycetes > Propionibacteriales > Nocardioidaceae > Nocardioides > Nocardioides daedukensis. Next base: position 3,238,550 of record NZ_JACCAA010000001.1, read on the forward strand.
CTGCACGCCACCGAAGGACCGGTTGTCGAGGAGGCCGCCGTACTCGCGCGCGAACGGAACGCCCTGCGCGACGCACTGGTCGATGATGCTCGCCGAGACCTCGGCCAGTCGGTAGGAGTTGGACTCCCGTGAGCGGAAGTCGCCGCCCTTCACGGTGTCGTAGAAGAGGCGGTAGGTCGAGTCGCCGTCGTTGCGGTAGTTCTTTGCGGCGTTGATGCCGCCCTGGGCGGCGATCGAGTGGGCGCGGCGGGGGGAGTCCTGGTAGCAGAAGCTCTCCACCTGGTAGCCGGCCTCACCGAGCGTGGCACCGGCGGCGGCGCCGGCCAGGCCGGTCCCGACGATGATCACCTTGATCTTGCGACGGTTGGCCGGGTTGACCAGCTTGGCGTGGGCCTTGCGCTCTTCCCACCGCTGGGGGACGGGGACGTCGGCCGGTGCCTTGGTGTCTGCGATCGGTTCGCCGAGGGTGAAGAAGCCCGCGGCGTCGCTCGTCACGTTCGTGTCAGTCATGGGGATATCAGCCTTCAGTCAACGATGCCGGTGAGGATGGACAGCGGGACCAGCGCGAATCCGCCGGCGATCACCACGGCCAGGAAGACGCCGGCGAAGTTTGCCCGCGCGCGGCTCTTGGCGGTGTTGGTGAGGCCGAGGGTCTGGCTGGCACTCCACACGCCGTGGCGCAGGTGCATGGCCAGCGCGATCATCGCGAGCAGGTAGACCACTGCGACCCACCACTGCTCGGGCTGGAAGGAGCTGACCACGCGCTCGTACGGCGACTCGGGGTCCCCGTTGACGTTGATGGTGTGGGTGGTCAGGTGCAGCAGGTGGAAGACCACGAAGAGCAGCAGCGCGACACCACCCCAGCGCATCATCTTCGACGAGAGGGTCGCGGCCACGGCCTTCTTCACGACGTACTTCTGGGTGCGGGCCTTGGAGGCGCGCGCCCAGAGTGCGAAGGCGGCGTACGCGTGCCCGATCACGGACAGCAGGAGCACCACGCGGAGCACCCACAGCAGACCTTCGTAGGGGAGCATCGGCTCCCCGAAGGTGCGCAGGTGGTGCGCGTACTCATCAAAGGCTTCCTGGCCGGCGAAGACCTTGAGGTTGCCGTACATATGGAGCAGCACATAGCCGATGAAGACCAGGCCGGTGACGGCCATGAGGAGCTTCAGCGCGATCGTGGATCGCGTCGACCGGCTGCCTTTCACGAGAGTCGGAGTTGCCACGGAGGGCAACTTACTCCCATTCGTCGGCGGTGGGCAGCGAAGGTCAGCCTTAGACGATGTGACATTCGCCCGGTTACTGGCCGGTCACAACTTTTCGGGGCCCGTTCACGGTCAGTGCCGCGATCGCCGTCGTGGCCGGAACCGCGAGCACCAGACCGATCGCGGAGGCCAGGGTGCGCATGATCTCGGCGGCGATGTTCTCGTCCGGCAGGGTGTCGAGCAGCGGCCGCTCATAGAGCGAGAGGAGCATCAGCACCGCCAGCGCCGTGCCGGCATAGGCGAACACGATCGTGTAGATCGTCGAGGCGATGTGGTCCCGCCCGATCCGCATGCCGCTGATGAACAGCTGCAGCCGCGTCATCTCCGGGGCCGCGGCCCGCAGCTCCCACACCGCGGAGGACTGGGTGATCGTGACGTCGTTCAGCACGCCGAGCCCGGCGATGATCACCGCCGAGGTGAGCAGCCCCTGGTAGTTCAGGTCCGGCGCATAGAGCATCAGGTATTCGTTGGTGTCGTCGCTGACCCCGCTGAGCCGGGCCGCATGGACCCCCCACATCCCGATCGCCGTGATGATCGCGATCCCGAACAGGGTCCCGGCCAGCGCCGTGCTGGTCCGCACCGAGAGGCCATGGGTCAGGTAGAGCACCACGAACATGATCACGCTCGACCCGACCAGCGCGATCCCGATCCCCGAGCCGCCCTCGAGCAGTCCGGGCAGCATGAACTTCGCCACCACGAAGCCCGCGAAGACCAGGCCGACCAGCGCCATCAGGCCGCGCAGTCGTGCCACCACCAGGGTGACCAGGACGAAGGCGACCAGGAGCAGCCCCAGTGGCGCGTTGCGCTGGGTGCCGACCCAGCCCCACGACGGCTCGGCCCCGTCGACGCCGGCGATCCGGGCCAGCTTCACCTCGTCGCCCTTCTGCAGCCCCGACTTCGCGACGTACGGCGGGACCTGGATGACGACGCGGTCCTTGCCGACCTGTGCGGTCAGCTCGTTGCAGTGCTCCGGGAAGTCCTCGCCCGAGCCCGGCGGGGCGTTCGGGTCGGCCACGATCACCGGGCACGGCTCGCTCACCGAGACCACCTTGCCGACCGGGAAGGTGGTGCCGTCAGCGGCGTACTGCGGGGGCGTCGGCTTCTCGCCGTCCCCGGGCCACAGCACGAACAGTCCGATGATCGTGGCCAGTGCGACCAGGGCGAGCGCGGTCAGCAGGAAGAACCGCGACACGAGCCCGACCTCGACGTCGGGGAGGTCGTGGGAGTGAGAGTGAGAGTGTGCGCCGCCCATGGCGCGAATCCTGCCTCAGTCGCCAAGCGTGCGTGGTGGAAGCTCGCCGCGCTGGATGGCTTCGGCGAGCTGGGCGATCCGGTCGCGGCTGTCGCCCCACCCACCTGCGGCGATCTCGAACCAGGGCGTGAAGCCCTTGCGCGCCTCGACGGTCCAGTGCCGTCCGAACGCGATCCGGCCCAGGATCGCGAACGGCAGCACGGCCAGCAGGAGCAGCAGCTCGAGGCCGAAGAGGACCGCGAGGATCAGGAAGGGGATGGCCAGGATGAACCAGAGGAAGTCGTCGAACATCGAGTCGGGCGCCCAGTCGAATGCGTCGGAGCCGAACCTGCGGCGCCACGGCACCCATCGACGGGTCACGCGCCAGGTGTTGCCCTGCGGATCACGAACCTTCATGGACGCCACCCTGCCCACGCGCGACCGCCTCGACACCTGTGGGGTCGCCGGGCGGCGACGAAGGACTCAGACGGCCACCGGGTGGGCCAGCCGGTAGTGGTCCGCGAAGAGCTCGTCGCAGGCCTCGACCCAGCTCCGTCCCACGGCCAGCTCACGGCCCCGCTCGCCGAGGAGCCGGCGCTGCCGGTCGGCGACGATGCTGGCGATCGCACTGCGCAGGCCTCCCGGAGCAGGGTCGTGGAGGAGTCCCGTCTCCAGGTTGCGCACGGCATCGACGGCGCCGCCGGTGCGCGGTGCCACGACGGGTACGCCGCTGGCCGATGCCTCGCGCAGGGCGTGGGCGCAGGTCTGCTGCTCACCGGGGTGGACCAGCACGTCGAGGGTGGCCATCGCCGTGGCCAGGTCACCCGGCTCGACCTCGCCGAGGAACTTGGCGTCTCCCAGGCGCTCCTCGAGCCAACCGCGCTGTGGGCCGTCGCCGATGACCACGAGCCGCACGCCGGGCACCGAGGCGACCTCGACCAGACGACGTACGCCGTGGCGCTTGTGCAGGCTTCCGACGAATCCGACGACGACGCGCGGTGTGCGCTCCTTGTTCCAGCGCGACCACGAGGCGTGCAGGAAGTCGTCGCGCAGGTTGGGGTTCCAGGCGGCCACGTCCACGCCGGGGCGCCACACGGGAGCCTCGACGCCGAGGGTGTCGAGTCGCTGCTGCATCCAGTCGCAGGTGACCACGACCGTGTCCGCGCGGGCGTGCACCTTGCGCAGCCAGTGCTCCGCGGTCAGCGGCTGGACGGGGGACTGCTGCACCACCAGCGTCTCGGCCCCGAGGCGCTGGGCGTGCTTGAGGGCCTTGCGGCCGAGGATCCCGGGGGAGGCCACGTGGACCAGGTCGGGAGCGAAATCGGCGAGCGCGGCGTGAACCTGGCGGCCGGGCTTGTCGAGGGGACGGATCCGCGAGACGGGCGCATTGCGATAGGTCGCGAGTCCGGGACCGGGCGCGATGATGCGTACGTCGTGGCCCAGCGTGATCAGCCGGTCCACCACCTGCTTGTTGGTGCGCGTGGTGCCGTCGACGGCCGGATAGAAGGACTCGGTGACGATCGCGATCCGGCGGGGACTGCTGTGGAGTTGATCCATGCCCCAAGGCTGCGGCGGCCGGGTGACGCACGGGTGACACGTGCACGAACTGTGGTCGTCGAGTGTCCACCAGATGGGAGATCTCACATCGAGTGGCCCGAGATCGCGGCTTTCCCTATTGTGCGAGCCATGACTTCTGGCCCTGATCCGGACACCGCCCAGGACTCCTTGAGCCTGGCCGGTCCCGAGGACCAGCACTCCGCCGCGGATTGGGAAAAGGCCACCGCGGCCGTGCTGCGCAAGACCCGTCAGCTCAGCGACGACGCACCCGACTCGGCGGTGTGGGAGAAGCTGACCCGGACCACGCTCGACGGGATCGACGTGCTGCCGATCGGTTCGCCGGACACGGCCTCCGGGCTGCCCGCGACCGGCGTCCCGGGTGCCGCGCCGTTCACCCGCGGCCGTCTCGCGGAGAAGCCGGAGCTCGGCTGGGACATCCGCCCGGCGCTCTACGGTCTGCCGGTCAAGGAGCTGAACGAGGCCGTCCTGGCCGACCTCGAGAACGGGTCCACCTCGCTGTGGCTCGAGCTCGGGGCCACGGTTGCCGCGAGCGACCTGCCGGCCGCCCTGGACGGCGTACTCCTCGACCTCGCGCCGGTCGTGCTGGACGCTCCCGGCGACCCGGTCGCCGCAGCCGAGGCCCTGGCCGCACTCTTCGCCGACCGCGGAGTCACTCCCGCCGAGGGCACCAACCTCGGTGCCGACCCGATCGGCGCGCAGGTGCGCGGCGAGGGTGCCATCTCGCTCGAGACGCTCGACGTGGTCGCCCCCATCGCCCGCGAGCTCGGCGCCCTGGCTGTCGTCGTCGACGGCACCGCGGTGCATGACCTCGGCGCCTCCGATGCCCAGGAGCTCGGCTACAGCCTGGCCGTCGGAGCGGCCTACCTGCGTCGGCTCGTGGCCAGCGGCCTCTCCGTCGACGAGGCCCTGGGCCTGCTCGAGTTCCGCTATGCCGCGACCGACGAGCAGTTCCCGACCATCGCCAAGTTCCGCGCCGCTCGCCGCCTCTGGTCGCGGGTCGCCGAGCTCTCCGGTGCCTCGGCCGAGGCCGGTGGCCAGCGACAGCACGCGGTCACGTCGCGACCGATGATGAGCAAGTACGACCCCTACGTGAACATGCTGCGCACCACGGTCGCCTCGTTCGCCGCGGGCGTCGGGGGAGCCGAGGCAGTCACGGTGCTGCCCTTCGACTCCGCGCTCGGCGTCCCGGACGCCTTCTCGCGACGGATCGCGCGCAACACCAGCTCGCTGCTGATCTCCGAGTCCCACGTCGCCAAGGTCGTCGACCCGGCGGGCGGCTCCTATGCCGTGGAGCGGCTCACCGACGACCTGGCCAAGGCGGCCTGGGCCGAGTTCGATCGCATCGAGGCCGTCGGCGGCATCGTCGTCGCCCTGGAGGACGGCTCGTTGAGGTCCCGCATCGATGCGGTGGTCGCCGAGCGCGACGACCAGATCGCGCACCGCACGCGCCCCCTCACCGGCGTCAGCGAGTTCCCGAACCTGGCCGAGGTGCTGCCCGAGCGTGCGCCGCACCCGAACACGGACGTACGCCGCTACGGCGCCGCCTTCGAGGCCCTGCGTGACCAGCCCGCCTCGGCTCCGGTCTTCCTGGCCACGCTGGGACCGATCGCCTCGCACACCGCACGGGCCACTTTTGCGGCCAACCTGTTCGCCGCAGGTGGCGTCGCGGTCGAGGTCGCCGGTGCGACCAAGGACGCCGACGAGCTCGTCGCGGCCTATGCCGGCCAGTCGGTGGTCTGCCTGGCCGGTGCCGACAAGACCTACGCCGAGTGGGGCGCCGACGCGATCGCGAAGCTGCGCGCGGCCGGCGCGGAGCACGTCGTCCTGGCCGGCAAGCCGGGCGACAAGACGGTCCCGGCCGACCTGGTCGACGACTCGGCCGCGGTCGGTGTCGACGCCCTCACCTTCCTCAACACCACCCGGGAGAAGCTGGCATGAGCATTCCTGAATCCTTCGCTGGTCTTCCGCTCTCCCCGGACTCGACTGCGCCCGCCGAGGCTGCCGGGCTCGCTGGGACCGGTGAGCCGTGGCAGAGCCCCGAGGGCATCGGGGTGCTGCCGGTCTACGGGCCCGAGCACCTCGAGGGCCTCGACGCCCTGGGCACCTGGCCGGGCCTGAGCCCGTTCCTGCGCGGCCCCTACCCGACGATGTACACCACCCAGCCGTGGACGATCCGTCAATATGCCGGGTTCTCCACCGCCGAGGAGTCCAACGCCTTCTACCGCCGCAACCTGGCCGCCGGCCAGAAGGGCCTCTCGGTCGCCTTCGACCTGGCCACCCACCGCGGCTACGACTCCGACCACCCGCGCGTGCGCGGCGACGTCGGGATGGCCGGTGTCGCGATCGACTCGATCTATGACACCCGCACCCTCTTCGACGGCATCCCGCTCGACGAGATGTCGGTCTCGATGACGATGAACGGCGCCGTGCTGCCGGTGCTCGCGCTCTACATCGCTGCCGCCGAGGAGCAGGGGGTGAAGCCGGAACAGCTCGCGGGGACGATCCAGAACGACATCCTCAAGGAGTTCATGGTCCGCAACACCTACATCTATCCGCCGGCGCCGTCGATGCGGATCATCTCCGACATCTTCAGCTACACGTCGGCGAAGATGCCGCGGTTCAACTCGATCTCGATCTCCGGCTACCACATCCAGGAGGCCGGGGCGACCAACGACCTCGAGCTCGCCTACACGTTGGCCGACGGCGTGGAATACATCCGGGCCGGCCTGGACACCGGGATGACGATCGACCAGTTCGCCCCGCGCCTGAGCTTCTTCTGGGCGATCGGGATGAACTTCTTCATGGAGGTCGCCAAGATGCGCGCCGCCCGTGCCCTGTGGGCGCGGTTGGTGGGCCAGTTCGAGCCGCAGAACCCCAAGTCGCTCTCGCTGCGCACGCACTCGCAGACCTCCGGCTGGTCGCTGACCGCCCAGGACGTCTACAACAACGTGCAGCGGACCGCGATCGAGGCGATGGCCGCGACCCAGGGCCACACCCAGTCGCTGCACACGAACGCCCTCGACGAGGCGATCGCGCTGCCGACCGACTTCTCGGCCCGGATCGCGCGCAACACCCAGCTGCTGCTGCAGCAGGAGTCGCGCACCACCGAGATCATCGACCCGTGGGCCGGTTCCTACTACGTCGAGAAGCTCACCCACGACCTCGCCGAGCGGGCCTGGGCGCACATCCAGGAGGCCGAGGCCGCCGGCGGCATGGCCGCCGCGATCGAGCAGGGCATCCCCAAGATGCGCATCGAGGAGGCCGCCGCCCGCACCCAGGCCCGGATCGACTCCGGCGCCCAGCGGGTGATCGGCGTGAACACCTACCGGTTGGCCGCCGAGGACAAGCTCGACGTGCTCAAGGTCGACAACGACGACGTCTACCGCCAGCAGATCGCCAAGCTGGAGCGGCTCCGCGCCGAGCGCAACGACGACGACGTACACCGTAGCCTCGAGGCCCTCACCAACTCCGCCGAGCGCGGCGCCACCAAGGGCTCACTGGACGGCAACCTGCTCGCGCTGGCCGTCGACGCGGCACGCGCCAAGGCCACCGTCGGTGAGATCTCCGAGGCGCTGGAGAAGGTCTACGGCCGCCACCAGGCCGTGATCCGTACGATCAGCGGTGTGTACCGCACCGAAGCCTCCGAGGGGGGCAACGACTCCATCGACGCAGTCCTCGCCGCGACCGAGAAGTTCGAGGAGGAGGAAGGGCGCCGTCCCCGCATCCTGGTCGCCAAGATGGGCCAGGACGGTCACGACCGTGGCCAGAAGGTCGTGGTCACCGCCTTTGCCGACCTCGGCTTCGACGTCGACGTCGGCCCGCTGTTCTCCACCCCCGAGGAGGTGGCCCAGCAGGCGGTCGACGCGGACGTGCACATCGTCGGCGTCTCCTCGCTCGCGGCCGGCCACCTCACCCTGCTTCCCGCGTTGAAGCAGGCCCTGGCCGACCTCGGCCGCCCGGACATCATGATCGTGATCGGCGGGGTCATCCCGCCCGATGACGTCGAGACCCTCAAGCAGATGGGGGCCGCGGCGGTGTTCCTGCCCGGGACGGTGATCGCGGAGTCCGCCATCGACCTGCTGGAGAAGCTGTCGTCGTGACCTCCGAGGCTGGTCGAGCAGGGCAAGCCACGAGTCCGGCCGAGAGCCCGGCCAAGAACCCGGTCAGTCCGGACCGGGGCAGTGCCCGGCGACAGGTCGACGTGGACGCCCTCGTCGAGGGCGTCCTGGCCGGCCAGCGCGCCGCGGTGTCCCGATCGATCACCCTGGTCGAGTCCTCGCGGCCCGACCACCGCCAGGCCGCCCGCGAGCTGCTGACCCGGCTCACCCCGCATGCCGGGGGAGCGGTCCGGGTCGGGATCTCCGGGGTGCCCGGGGTCGGGAAGTCCACCTTCATCGAGTCGCTGGGGATGCAGCTGGTCGATGCGGGCCACCAGGTCGGTGTGCTCGCCGTCGACCCGTCCTCGGTCCGCACCGGCGGATCCGTCCTCGGCGACAAGACCCGGATGTCGCGGCTCTCGGCCAGCCCCGGTGCCTACATCCGGCCCTCACCCTCGGCAGGCACCCTGGGCGGTGTCGCCCGGGCCACCACCCAGGCGATGCTGGTCCTGGAGGCCGCGGGCTATGACATCGTGCTCGTCGAGACCGTGGGCGTGGGACAGTCCGAGGTCACCGTGGCCGGCATGGTCGACTCCTTCCTCTTCCTGACCCTGGCGCGCACGGGTGACCAGTTGCAGGGGATCAAGAAGGGCATCCTGGAGATCGTCGATGTGGTCGCGGTCAACAAGGCCGACGACCAGGGCGGCCACACGTCGGGGGAACCCGAGGCGCGCGTCGCTGCCCGCGAGCTGGCCGGAGCCCTGCGCCTGGTCCAGGGGCGCGGCGAGTGGGCCTCGCCGGTCGTCACCTGCTCCGGCCTGACCGGTGTCGGCGTCGAGGACGTGTGGGACCGGATCATCAGCCACCGCGACAGCCTCGGCCCCGACGGCATCGCCCGCAAGCGTGCCGACCAGCAGCTCGAGTTCACCTGGGCGCTGGTCCGTGACGAGCTGGCTGAGCGGCTCAAGCGCTCACCCGGCGTGGCCGCGGTGCGTGAGGAGGTCCGCAGCTCGGTCCTCGCCGGTGAGATGGCCGCCCCGGAGGCGGCCGACCGGATCCTTGCGGCCTACGACCAGTCCTGAGACCCGCTGGGGGCGGGACACTCGCGGGCTCGCCCGCGCCGACCACTAGGCTGGACCGATCATGTCGGAAGCCAGTGAACTGATCGCGAACGTCATCGAGAAGTGCTCCGCCGAGCTGATCGAGGTCCGGCGGGACCTGCACGCCCACCCGGAGCTCTCCTGGACCGAGGCGCGCACCACCGAGATGATCGCGAGCCGCCTCGAGCAGGCAGGGCTTCGGGTACGCCGCCTCCCGCGTTCGGGCCTGCTGGCTGAGGTGGGGGACGCCGGACCGTGCATCGCCCTGCGCGGCGACCTGGATGCGCTCCCGGTCGAGGACCGCACCGAGGACCCGTGGCGCTCCACGGTCCCCGGAGTCGCGCACGCCTGCGGCCATGACGTGCACACCGCGGCCCTGCTCGGCGCCGGGCTGGCGCTCTCTGAGCTGCACGCCCAAGGGCTGCTCCCCGGCCGGGTCCGCCTGCTCTTCCAGCCGGCCGAGGAGGTGATGCCCGGAGGCGCCCTTGAGCTGGTCGCCCAGGGTGCGCTCAACGGCGTGAGCCAGGTCTACTGCCTGCACTGCGACCCCACCCTCGACGTCGGTGAGATCGGTGTGCGCGAAGGCGCACTGACCGGCGCGGCCGACTCCCTCGACGTACACCTGATCGGCAAGGGCGGCCACACCTCCCGCCCGCACCTGACCGAGGACCTCACCTTCGCGCTCGGCAAGCTGGTCACCGAGCTGCCCGCGATCCTGTCGCGGCGCCTCGATCCCCGCGCCGGGGTCAGCGTGGTGTGGGGAATGATCCGCGCCGGCGCCACCCACAACGTGATCCCCGCAACCGGGCACGTGGCCGGAACCGTGCGGATGCTCGACGCAGGTGCCTGGGCCGTGGCCGAGGACCTGGTCCGCGAGTCGGTCGAGCAGATCGTCGCGCCCTACGGCGTCACTGCCGAGATCACCTATCAACGCGGGGTGCCTCCCGTGGTCAACGACCACGTCGCGACCACCGTGCTGGCCCGGGCCGTCGAGCGGGTGCTCGGCCCCGAGGGAGTCGTGCCGACGCTGCAGAGCCTCGGCGGCGAGGACTTCGGGTGGTACCTCGAGCACGTTCCCGGCGCGATGGCCCGGCTCGGGACCCGCACACCCGGGGGACCGACGTACGACCTCCACCAGGGGAACCTGCGCATCGACGAGCGTGCCACCGCGATCGCCGCGGCGCTTCTCGCCGAGGTCGCCGTGGGCGCTTTGGGTTGACGTCGAGCAGCGATCAGGTCACCGGCTGGTAACAGTTCGGATGGGTCGTCCTCGAATGCACCCCCACGGGCTTAGGGTGACGTCGATTGCGCCCGGACCCGAGCGCCGAACGTAGAACATCTGGAGGACGTCGTGAAGAAGACCCTACGCATTGCGGCCGTGACGAGCGCAGTCGTGCTGACGCTGGCAAGTTGCGGATCGCGACCCTCGGACAAGGCCGACGACGAGGTCGAGAAGGGCACCCAGTACCCGGACTTCAAGGCGTGCATGGTCTCCGACTCGGGCGGCTTCGACGACAAGTCCTTCAACCAGACCTCCTACGCCGGTCTGGTCAACGCCAAGGAGAAGCACGGCCTGAAGACCGCCGAGGTCGAGTCGAACTCCGACGCCGAATATGACGGCAACCTCAAGGAGCTGGTCAACGCCGACTGCAACCAGATCACCACCGTCGGCTTCAAGCTCGCAGCCGCGACCCTCAAGTCGGCCAAGGCCAACCCCGACGTCGACTACGCGATCGTCGACTCCACCTACATCGACGAGTCCGGTAAGAACACCGCGCCGGCCAACGTCAAGGGTCTCTCCTTCAAGACCGACGAGGCTGCGTTCCTCGCCGGCTACCTCGGCGCCTCGCAGTCGAAGACCGGCAAGGTCGGCACCTTTGGTGGGATGAACATCCCGACCGTCACGATCTTCATGAACGGCTTCGCCAAGGGCGTCGCGAAGTACAACGAGGACAACGACGCGAACGTCCAGGTCATCGGCTGGGACGAGGCGAAGCAGAAGGGCTCGTTCACCAACGACTTCGAGACCCAGTCCAAGGGTCAGTCCGTGGCCAAGACCCTGATCCGTCAGGGTGCCGACGTGGTCATGCCGGTCGCAGGGCCGGCCGGTCTCGGCGGGCTCAAGGCCGTCAAGGACGCCGGCGTGATGGGCATCTGGGTGGACACCGACGGTTGTGTCTCCGCCGCTGAGTACTGCGACGTGCTGCTGAGCTCGGTCGTCAAGGCCATGGACGTCGCCGTGCAGCAGGCGATCACCGACTCCGCCGAGGACAAGTTCACCAACGAGGTCTACGAGGGCACCCTGGCCAACGAGGGCGTCTCGCTGGCACCGTTCCACGAGTTCGACTCCAAGATCGACCAGAAGGTCAAGGACGAGCTGAAGGCTCTCCAGGAGCAGATCATCTCCGGGGACCTCAAGGTCAACTGATCGCAGGGGGCCGGGGTCGGGCATCCGCCCGGCCCCGGCCCTTGCGTTCTAGGGTGTTGCCAGGCATTCCGCAGCTCGAGGAGATCCATGAAGCTGGAGATCAAGGACCTGACCAAGCGGTTCGGTTCGTTCACCGCCAACGACGGCATCGACCTCACCATCGAACCCGGTGAGATCCACTGCCTGCTCGGGGAGAACGGCGCCGGCAAGTCGACCTTGATGAACATGCTCTACGGGTTGCTCGACCCGACCTCGGGGCAGATCGTCATCGACGGTGAGCCGGTCACCTTCGCCACCCCGAAGGACGCCATCGCCGCCGGCATCGGGATGGTCCACCAGCACTTCATGCTGGTCCCGGTCTTCACCGTGGCCGAGAACGTGATGCTCGGGCGTGAGCAGACCTCCGCGCCGGGGGTGCTCAGCCGCCGCCGCGCGTCCGCCAGGGTGCGTGAGCTCTCCAGCGCGTTCAACCTCGCCGTCGACCCGGACCGCCTGGTCGAGGACCTCCCGGTCGGCGTGCAGCAGCGGGTCGAGATCCTCAAGGCATTGGCGAACGAGGCCAAGGTGCTGATCCTCGATGAGCCGACCGCCGTGCTCACGCCGCAGGAGATCGACGAGCTGATGGCGATCATGCGCCGGCTCAAGGAGCAGGGCACCTCCATCATCTTCATCACCCACAAGCTGCGCGAGGTCAAGGCGATCGGCGACCGGATCAGCGTCATCCGCCGCGGCAAGCTGGTCGGCACCGCCGACCCGTCGGCCAGCGAGGCCGAGCTGGCCGAGATGATGGTCGGCCGGTCGGTATCGCTCCGCGTCGAGAAGGAGAACCGCACCGGGGGAGACGTGGTGCTCCGGGCCGACCAGGTCACCGTGATCGACCCGCGCGGCCACCAGGTGGTCAAGGACGTCTCGTTCGAGGCCCGCGCCGGCGAGGTCGTCGGGATCGCCGGTGTGCAGGGCAACGGACAGACCGAGCTGATCAAGTCGCTGCTCGGCCTGGTCAAGCCCGACGCCGGCAAGGTCCTGCTCAACGGCGAGGACATCTCCCGCCACGGCACCCGCAAGAGCCTCGAGGCCGGCATCGGCTACGTGCCCGAGGACCGCGGACACGACGGCTTCGTGGGCGAGTTCAGCGTCCGCGAGAACCTCGTCCTCGACCTCTACCGCAGCTCGGAGTTCTCGCACGCCGGCACGCTGCGCCACGACGCGATCACCGCCAACGCCCGGCACCGGATCGAGGAGTTCGACATCCGCACCGAGTCCATGGAGACGCCGGTCGGCTCGCTGTCGGGTGGCAACCAGCAGAAGGTCGTGGTGGCCCGTGAGTTCTCCCGGCCACTGGAGGTGCTGATCGCCTCGCAACCCACCCGCGGCGTCGACGTGGGTTCGATCGAGTTCATCCACAAACGGATCATCGAGGAGCGGGACACCGGCACCGCGGTGGTGATCGTGTCGACCGAGCTCGACGAAATCTATGCCCTCGCCGACCGGATCCTGGTGATGTTCGACGGCAGGATCGTCGGCGAGGCCGGGCCGGACACCCCTCGAGAGGAGATCGGCCTGATGATGGCCGGAGCGCACCAGTCCACGGAGGAGTCGGCATGACCGGCGACCAGCCCAGCAAGGACGGGGCCACCGGCACCGCGGGGCAGCCCGAGAAGAGGACAGGTCCCGAGCCCCGGCTCGTCGGCACCGGCATCTTCTCCGCGACGGTCAAGGACACCATCGTCACCACGGTGCTGGCCATCATCCTGGCGTTGCTCATCGGCGCCGTGCTGATCGCGATCAGCAACAGTGACGTCCTCGACGCGCTCGGCTACTTCGGGGTCTACCCGTGGGACACCTTCACCCGCGCAGGGGACGCGATCTGGGTCTCCTACACCTCGCTGCTCAAGGGCTCCATCGGGTCGCTCGACGCGATCCAGGCGACGCTGGCCAAGTCGGCCCCGCTGATCTGCGCAGGCCTGGGCGTGGCCCTGGCCTTCAAGGCCGGCCTGTTCAACATCGGCGCGCAGGGACAGATCATCGCCGGCGCGCTGGCCGCGGGCTACGTCGGTTTCACCTGGACCTCGCTCCCGATCGGCCTGCACCTGCTGGTCTCGGTCGTGGCCGGCGTGGTGGCCGGCGGCATCTATGGCGGGATCGCAGGTGTGCTCAAGGCCCGGACCGGCGCGCACGAGGTGATCACCACGATCATGCTCAACCACGTCGCCGGCTTCGCGTTGGCCTATGCGTTGGCCCGCGAGATCTATCAGGTGACCGGCTCCGACGAGCGGGTCTCGCCGCCGGTGGCCGACTCCGCGACCTATCCCTCCCTGCTGGGCGTCCACTCCGGAGTCGTGGTCGCCCTGTTGGCGGCGATGCTCGTGTGGTGGATCCTCGAGCGCAGCACCCTCGGCTTCGAGCTCAAGGCGGTGGGTGCGAACCCCGACGCCGCCCAGACCGCCGGGATGAACGTCGCGAAGGTCTACACGGTCGCGATGCTGCTGGCCGGTGCCTTCGCGGGCCTTGCTGCCACCATGCAGATCAACGGTGACCAGGCCCAGATCAGCGACACCTTGATCGGGACCATCGGCTTCGACGCGATCACCGTCGCGCTGCTCGGACGGGGCAGTCCTCTGGGCACCGTGCTGGCAGGCCTGCTCTTCGGCGCCCTGCAGGTCGGTGGCGTCTCGATGCAGGCCAGCACCGCATCCACCCCGCCCGAGCTGGCGCTCGTGCTGCAGTCGTTGATCGTGCTGTTCGTCGCGGCGCCTGCCGTGGTGCGACACCTGGTCCGGTTGCGTGACGAGAAACAGGATTCGACCTTTGCAGCGAAGGGACTGAGCGCATGAGCATCTCGGCCGATTCCACCGAGCTCCGCACCGCACCCGATGCACCGCGGGTCCGGGACCGGGCCGACCTGCGACGCCAGGTCAAGCTCGTGGTGCTCTTCGCGATCGCCGCGGTGATCCTGCTGCTGTTCGCGCTGAGCATCGACGAGCCCACCGTGCGCTACTCGCTCAGCGACGTCTACGACCCCAGCCAGAACCACGACGCCAACGGACGGGCGGTGGTCTGGGTGACCTTCGCGCTGGCCGCTGCGGCCATGCTGGGCTCGCTGCTCAACGTGATCCCCAAGGGTTGGCCCACGGCGCTGGTCAGTGTCGTGGTGGGTCTCGGCTTCTATGTCGGGCTGACCTTCTGGTACTTCGCCGATCAGCCCGGCGACCTGGCCTCCTCGTTCGTGGTCACCAACCCCCTCCCGCAGGCCGTCAACTACGCGACTCCGCTGGTTCTCGGTGCCCTGGCCGGGGTGCTCTGCGAGCGGGCCGGCGTGATCAACATCGCGATCGAGGCACAGCTGCTGGCCGGGGCGTTCTTCGCCTCCGTGGCCTCGTCGATGGCGTTCTCCTCGGCGGCCGGACTGCTCGGCGGGATCCTGGCCGGGGTCGCGTTCGCTGCCCTGCTCGGCGTCTTCGCGCTGAAATATCAGGTCAACCAGGTCGTGCTCGGCGTCGTGCTGATCGCCTTGGCACTCGGTCTGACCGACTTCCTGCTGGGCCAGATCCCGTCGAGCGGCGAGAACAAGGACCTCAACCAGCTGCTCAGCGCACCGGTCACGATGGAGAAGGTCCCGCTCGGCGCGCTGGCCGACATCCCCATCCTCGGCTCGGCGCTGTTCAACCAGACCGTGCTGGTCTACATCATGTATGTCTCGGTCATCCTGGTCTGGTTCCTGCTTTACCACACCACCTGGGGCCTGCGGGTCCGTGCAGTCGGGGAGCACCCGAAGGCAGCCGACACCGTCGGGATCCGGGTCAACCGGGTCCGCTGGTCGGCAGTGCTGCTGGGTGGTGTCTTCGCCGGGCTGGGTGGGGTCTTCTTCACCGTCGGCTCGACCGGAGCATTCACGAACAACGCCTCCAACGGCGCGGGCTTCATGGCCCTCGCCGCGGTGATCATGGGTCGCTGGCACCCGGTCGGGGCCACCTGCGCCGCGCTGTTCTTCGGCCTGATGCTCACCACCCAGGACCAGTTCGGGGTGATGACCAAGTTCCCCACCGAGCTTCTCGGGGCTGCTCCCTACCTGGCCACGCTGATCGCGGTGGCTGGCGTGATCGGCCGGGTACGTCCCCCGGCGGCCGACGGCGAACCCTATGTGAAGGGCTGAGCCGTGGCCTTCGACTGGCAGCCCCTGATCGACGCCGCAACCCGGATCGCCGACAGCGCCTACGCGCCGTACTCGAACTATCGGGTCGGTGCGGCTGCGATGGTCGAGGACGGGCGGGTCGTGGTCGGCTGCAACGTCGAGAATGCGGCTTACGGCGTGACACTGTGCGCGGAGTGCGGCCTGGTCAGCACCCTGCACGCCACCGGCGGTGGGCGGCTGACCCACTTCGTGTGCGTGAACGGTGCCGGCGAGGTGATCATGCCGTGCGGGCGTTGTCGCCAGCTCTTGTTCGAGCACGGTGGTCGCGAGCTGCTGCTGCTGACCGTCTCCGGCATCCGGCGCATGGATGAGGTGCTCCCGGACCCGTTCGGACCCGACGACCTGGACCACGTGTCGCCACGACCGCCCACGAGCAACGAATGAGGGAACAGTGAACCAGCACGACGCAGTCGAAGTGATCACCGCGAAGCGTGACGGTGGTGAGCTCAGCGACAGCCAGATCGACTGGGTGATCGCCAACTACACCAGCGGCGAGGTGGCCGACGAACAGATGTCGTCGCTGGCGATGGCGATCCTCCTCAACGGGATGAACCGCCGCGAGATCGGCCGGTGGACCAACGCGATGATCGCCTCGGGGGAGCGGATGGACTTCTCCTCGCTGTCCCGCCCGACCGCCGACAAGCACTCGACAGGCGGTGTCGGTGACAAGATCACCCTGCCGCTGGCCCCATTGGTCGCCGCGTGCGGCGTGGCCGTCCCGCAGCTGTCGGGTCGCGGCCTGGGCCACACCGGCGGCACCCTGGACAAGCTCGAGGCGATCCCCGGCTGGCGGGCCGCGCTGAGCAACGAGGAGATGCTCGACCAGCTCGAGGAGCTCGGCGCAGTGATCTGCGCGGCCGGTTCCGGACTGGCCCCGGCCGACAAGAAGCTCTACGCGCTGCGCGATGTCACCGGCACCGTGGAGGCGATCCCGCTGATCGCGTCCTCGATCATGTCCAAGAAGATCGCCGAGGGCACCGGCTCGCTGGTCCTCGACGTCAAGGTCGGCACGGGTGCCTTCATGAAGGACCTCGAGAAGGCGCGTGAGCTGGCCTCCACCATGGTGGAGCTCGGCAAGGGCGCCGGCGTGAACACCGTCGCGCTGCTCACCGACATGTCCACCCCGCTCGGCTTCACCGCCGGCAACGCGATCGAGGTCGCCGAGTCGGTCGAGGTCCTGGCCGGTGGCGGCCCCGCCGACGTCGTGGAGCTGACCGTCGCCCTGGCCCGGGAGATGCTCGCCGGCGCCGGTGTCACGGACATCGACCCGGCGGACCGTCTCACCGACGGTTCCGCGATGGACGTGTGGCGCAAGATGATCCGGTCGCAGGACGGCGACCCGGACGCGGCGATGCCCGAGGCACGCGAGAAGCACGTCGTGAACGCTCCCGGCTCAGGTGTCCTGACCCGCCTCGACGCGATGGCCGTGGGCCTGGCCTCGTGGCGACTGGGCGCCGGACGGGCCAAGCAGGGAGCCGAGGTGCAGGCCGGCGCCGGAATCGTCTGGCATGCCCGCCCCGGTGACGAGGTCACCGAGGGCCAGCCGCTGTTCACCCTGCTCACCGACGAGTCGGAGCGCTTCGACCGGGCGCTCGCCTCCCTGGAGGGCGGCTTCGACATCGCACCCACCGGCAGCGACGAGGCGACGTCGTACTCGCCCGACCCCTTGGTGATCGACCGCCTGGCCTGAACGCACATCGACCCGTCGCGAATGAGCATCCTGCTGAGGCAGGACGCCCGCTCGCGGCGGGCCGAAGTGACAGGCTGTGTCTTCGCCGGAGCGTCAGTCGACGATCCGCACACCCAGCGTCGAGGGAACCGTGACGCTCCGGGTCTTCTGCCAGCGGATCTTGGTGCCGCTGTAGGTGTAGGGCTGCACCGAGAAGACCACGTGGCTGTAGATCCGCTGGCAGACAACCTTCTCGCCCGGCTTCAGGGTCACCGTGCCGCCGGCGGACTTCGCCTGGGCCGAGGACATCCGCACGCTGGCGTGAAGGGTGTAGGTCGCCGAGACTGACGCCTTGGCGATCTTCATGAACGAGGCCTCGGCAGAGGTGGTGACCGAGGCGGAACCGCCCGCGGTGATCTCCTTGGTGATCGTCGAACTGAAGTTGCAGGTCATCGTGACCCGCTTGCTGCTCCGGTTGATCAGCGGCACCGCGTCGACGACCCTGACCTTCTTCACGACCGCGCTGCGCTGCTTGTAGCAACGACCCGAGGAGGTTCCGCTGCCCTTCTCGCAGACCGTCTTGTACGACGCTGCGTGGGACGTGGACTGAGTGATGAAGGGGAGCACCGCGGCCACCATCAGGGTGAGCAGGGCAAGAGTGATTTTGCGCATGGCGAATAGACCTTCCGAGACAGAGGAGTGTCGCCGCGAGTGCGGCTCTGCGGGCGACGCCCGCGTGCAGGCTCTTGTCTCCCCGACGAGCGCGCGGCAAACCTCACACTTGTCGCAAAATTCTGTTCGGGCCCGCGTGGATCAGTGCAGGCTCGCGAGACTCCGCCGGGGTCGTGAGTCCCGGGGCAGGAGGCTCAGGGCAGGAGGCTCAGGGCAACATTCTCAGGGCAACATTCTCAGGGCAGCAGCAGGACCACGGTCTCGGCCACGCAGGCGGGCTTCTCCTCGTCCTCGATCTCGACCGTGTGCCGCACGGTCAGCTGCTTGCCCTTGGGGATGTCGACGACGTCGGCGATCGCGACGTGCAACCGGATCCGCTTGCCCACCAGCAACGGGTTCGGGAAGCGGACCTTGTTCACCCCGTAGTTCAGCTTGGCACCGGGGGTGGCCAGCTTGAAGACCTGGCTGCCGAGCCACGGGATCAACGACAGCGTCAGGTAGCCGTGGGCGATGGTGCCACCGAACGGTCCTTGCTTGGCCCGCTCCATGTCCACGTGGATCCACTGGTGGTCCCCGGTGGCCTCCGCGAAGGAATTGACCCGCCGCTGATCGACAGTGATCCAGTCGCTGGTGCCCAGCTCGGTCCCGGCTGCCTCTGACAACTCATCAAATGTTGTGAAGACTCGCATGTCCTCGACCCTAGCGACCGACTGGCATGATGAACATGTGTTGCTGAGCCCAGATGTCGTACGCCGTGTCCCGAAGGTCCTCCTGCACGACCACCTGGACGGAGGTGTGAGACCGGAGACGGTGGCCGAGCTGGCCGCCGAGATCCGCCACGACCTGCCCGTCGACGACCCGGCCGACCTCGGGAGATGGTTCGCCGATGCCGCGGACTCCGGCTCCCTGGTGCGCTACCTGGAGACCTTCGACCACACGGTGGCAGTCATGCAGACCGCCGAGGCACTCAGCCGGGTTGCCCGCGAGTGCGTCGAGGACCTGGTCGCGGACGGCGTCATCTATGCCGAGATCCGCTATGCGCCCGAACAGCACCTCGAGGGTGGCTTGACGCTCGATGAGGTGGTCGAGGCCGTGCGCGCAGGGTTCGAAGAGGGGATGCAGGCGGCGACGACCCCGATCGTCGTGCGCCAGCTGCTCACCGCGATGCGGCACCAGGCCCGTTCGATGGAGATCGCCCGGCTCGCCGTCGACTGGCGTGACCGTGGGGTTGCCGGCTTCGACATCGCCGGCGCCGAGGACGGTTATCCGCCCACCCGGCACCTCGACGCCTTCGAATATCTCCAGCGCGAGAACGCCCACTTCACCATCCACGCCGGCGAGGCGTTCGGCCTGCCCTCGATCTGGCAGGCGATCCAGTGGTGCGGTGCCGAGCGGCTCGGTCATGGGGTGCGGATCATCGACGACATCACCATCGACGACGACGGCAACGCGAAGCTCGGCCGGCTCGCGTCCTACGTCCGCGACATGCGGATCCCGCTCGAGATGTGCCCGTGGTCCAACGTGCAGACCGGTGCCGCGGCGTCGATCGAGGAGCACCCCATCGGCCTGCTCACCGCGCTCCGCTTCCGGGTCACGGTCAACACCGACAACCGGTTGATGAGCGGCACCTCGATGACTCGGGAGATGAGCTCCCTGGTCGAGGCGTTCGGCTATGGCCTCGACGAATTGCAGTGGTTCACGATCAACGCGATGAAGTCGGCCTTCCTGCCCTTCGACGAGCGACTGGCGCTGATCAACGAGGTGATCAAGCCCGGCTATGCGGCACTGGCCGAGCCGGGACCGGGAGCACGCTGAACCAGGGCTGCGACCAGCCGGCCAGGTCCAGGTCGCCGGAGACGAAGCCCTCGGTTCGGGCCTGTCGGGCCTGCCCGCTGGTGGGTTCATAGCAGTTCAGCTCGCTGTCCAGCACGAGCACCACGTGGCGAGGTAGCCACCGGCTGCCGATGAACAGGGGCACCCGATGGCCGTCGGCGGCCGCGGCACGGATCGCGGCGAGGGCTCCCTCGCGACGACCGGGCAGGATCGGGTGGGGGCGGTACGTCGTACCGCGCACGCCGGAGGAGCTGCTCATCTGGTGTGCGATCGACCAGGGTGGCGTGCCCAGGGCCCGGGGCCACGGGACCTGCAGCCGACCGGCGACGTCGACACTGCTCGTCGTACGTCGGTGCATCGCCAGTGACTCCCGCTCGAACGCGGCCGGGTCCTCCACCAGCGCTGCGTAGTTGGGGTCATTGAGCATCCGGGCGGCGACCAGGACCGATGCGCCGCAGGTGGTCCGATCGGGTTGCCGCAGGCTCCCGGAGACGAGACGCTCAAGCGTCGAGATCATGCGCGTGCCTGGGCGAGGCGCCGGGTGATCTCGGCATGGGCGCGGTCGGAGGACATCGTCCGGCAGCCCTTGCCGACCGCGTCGGCGACCACGCGGCGCTGCTCGCGGGCCAGCACGAGACCGCGCCGGATGAGGACCAGCGGCGGCTTGCGGTGCTCGCGCAGGTCGCGGACCAGTCGGCGCCAGAACGTCAGCAGGGGGTGCTGGGTGATGCAGTAGGCCTCGGCGAGCAGGCCCCGCTCCCGGGCCGGCGCGACGATGTCCTGGGCGAAGATCCCCTCGGCCACGAACAACGGGGAGCCGGCCAGGTCGAGCATCCTGTGGCCGAAGTGGGCGCTGCGGGAGATGTCATAGCAGGGCACGTCCGCGCTCCCGTCGCGACACAGCTTCTCCAGCGTGGCCAGGGCCTCCTCGGGGAGCCACGAGTCGGGGTGGTCCCAGTCGACCAGCCCGGCATTCGCGCCTTCGGTGATCAACGGCAGCGAGAGATCGGTGCCGTCCTTGTAGAAGTCGTCGAGGCGCAGCACCGGCAGTCCCAGCCGCTCGGCCAGTCGGGACTTCCCGGAGCCCGAGGGCCCGGCGACGATGATGGCGAGGGAAGGCACCCCGCCATTCTGCCTGATCCGTGGTGCACCCCCGCATCCGATGTGCACTACGCTGACGTGGTTTTGCAATCATGCGTAGGGAGGCGTCATGAGCGCTGGACATCATGCTCGGGACCGGGAATCCACGAGTCGACGTCCGCTCGTCATCGGTCTGGTAGTCCTGGCCGCGGTGCTTGCTGCCCTGATCACCCGTGAAGCGGTCAGCTCCGACGAGGCCGCTGCGTGCACGTCCCGTCCGGAGGCAACGATCGTGGCCGCGCCCGGGCTTGCGCCCGCGCTGAAGGATGTCGCCGCCGCGATGACCGAGGAGGGCCGGTGCTCGCGGATCACGGTCAAGGCCCAGGAGTCCAGCACGGTCTTCGCCCAGCTGCTCGCCACCGACGAGGACAGCCCCACCCTGTGGGTGCCCGACTCCGATGTCTGGGTCGACCAGCTCGCGGCCGAGGGGATCGAGACCGAGGTGCTCGCCGCGGCCCTGGCCTCCTCGCCGATCGTGCTGGCCGGCGGCCCGTCGACCACCGCCCCGAGCAACTGGTTTGCCGCACTCTCCAGCGGCCGCGTCGTCATGGCGGACCCACAGGCCGACTCCGCCTCGGCGATGGCGCTGGTCGCCCCTCGCGCCGAGCGGGAGACCTCGGGGGTCTCGGACGCGGAGGTCCAGGCCCGCCTGGTCCCGCTCGCCCAGCACTACGGCGAGCGAGCCAGTGCCCAGCAACCGGTCGCCGAACGGCTCGCCGCCGTCTCCTCGACCACCAAGCAGATGGTCCCGGTCTCCGAGCAGGTCTGGCTCGAGGCCCGTCGGGCGAACCGACGGGTGCATGCGGTGGTGCCGCAGACCGGCACGTTCCTGCAGCGATATCCGCTCCTCGGTGTCTCCGCGGGCACGGACGCGGGGGACTCGCCGGCAGTTGCGGAGTTTCTGGACTACCTCTCACGTCCCCAGGGTGCACTCGTCCTGGCCGATCACGACCTGCGTGACAAGACCGGCGCGGCCCTGCCGGGCGGGGTGGGGATCGGCTACGTGAGCGAGCTGGCACGACCGAGCGCCGCCGAGATCCGGGCGGACCTGCGGATGTGGGACGTGCTGACCGTTCCCTCGAGTCTGCTGGCCGTCGTCGACGCCTCCGGCTCGATGGACTTCAAGGCTGGTGCGAACACCCGGATGCAGCTGGCCATGTCGGCTGCCGGTACGGCGCTGCAGGCATTCCCCGACAACGCTCGCGTCGGGCTGTGGCTCTTCTCGATCGACCTGGGTGACGGCACCGATCATCGTGAGCTGGTCCCGCTGCGCCGCCTCGACAAGTCGGTCGGCTCGGACACCCAACGCGACACCTTGCGGTCGTGGCTGGGCAAGGCGCTGGACCTGACAGGCGGCGGCACCGGCCTCTATGACACGACGCTGGCGGCCTTCCGCAGCGCGCAGAAGGACTACGACCCCGACTACTTCAACGCGGTGGTGCTGCTCAGCGACGGGGCCAACGACGACCCGGGATCGATGCGCCAGGCCGACCTGCTCAAGGCCCTGCGCGACGAGGCGGACCCCGAGCGCCCGGTGCGGATCATCGCGATCGGGATCTCCGAGGACGCCGACATGAAGTCGCTGGAGAAGATCGCCGAGGCGACCAACGGCGGCGCCTACGAGGCGCGCGACCCCCGCGACATCCTCGAGGTGATCTCGAAGGCGTTGCTGGCCCGCTGAACCCCGACCGGTGAGCCCAGGGCCCCCACTGCTGGGGGCCCTGGGCCAGGCTCAGATCCCGACCGGGTGCCAGACCGTCTTGGTCTCGAGGACGTCGGTCATCCTCGAGATGCCCGGGTCCTGCGACCAGTCCGGCTCGGCCGCGGGAGCACGGCGTACCCGCTTGAGGTTCTCTGCGGCAGCCACCTCCAGGTCGCGGGCCAGGTCGGCGTCACCGGCCACACCGGTGAGGTCGATCGCGTTGACGTCCATGTGCGAGGCCAGCCACGGCGCGACGCTGGCCGCGGAGCCGGTGAGCAGGTTGACCACGCCGCCGGGCACGTCGGAGGTGGCCAGCACCTCGGCGAACGTGACCGCAGGCAACGGCCGCTCGTAGGACGAGACCACGACGACGGTGTTGCCGACGACGATGGCCGGGGCGACGACGCTGATCAGGCCGAGCAGGCTCGACTCCTGGGGCGCCAGGACGGCCACCACACCAGTCGGCTCGGGGGAGGAGAGGTTGAAGAAGGGACCGGCGACCGGGTTGGCGCCCCCGGTGACCTGGGCGATCTTGTCCGCCCAGCCGGCGTACCAGACCAGGCGGTCGATCGCCTCGTCGACGACCTTGTCCGCCCGAGCAGCGCTCAGTCCCTCGGACTTCTGCACGGCGTCGACGAACTGCGGGCGGCGGTCCTCGGCGACCTCCGCGATCCGGTAGAGGATCTGCGCGCGGTTGTAGGCGGTGCGCGCGGACCATCCGCCGAATGCCTTCCGGGCGGCCGTCACGGCGTCGCGGGCGTCCTTGCGGGAGGCAAGGGAGGCGTTGGCCATGAACTTTCCCTTCGCGTCGTTGACCACATAGGAATAGCCGGACTCCGAGCGCGGGAACGCGCCACCGATGTAGAGCTTGTAGGTCTTGCGTACGTCGATGCGGGCCATCAGTCCTGTGCTCCCTTGAGATAGGCCTCGAGGCCGTGGCGGCCGCCCTCGCGGCCGTAGCCCGACTCCTTGTAGCCGCCGAACGGGCTGGTCGGGTCGAACTTGTTGAAGGTGTTGGCCCAGACCACTCCGGCACGGAGCTGGTCGGCCATCCAGAGGATCCGCGAACCCTTGTCGGTCCAGACCCCGGCCGAGAGGCCGTACGGCGTGTTGTTGGCCTTCTCGACCGCCTCTGCGGGCGTGCGGAAGGTCAGCACCGAGAGCACCGGGCCGAAGATCTCCTCGCGGGCGACCCGGTGCGCCTGGGTGACGCCGGTGAAGAGCGTCGGAGCGAACCAGAATCCGTTGCTGGGCAGGTCGCAGGCCGGCGACCAGCGGCCGGCGCCCTCCTGCTCGCCAACCTCCACGAGCTCCTTGATCCGGGTCAGCTGGGCCTGCGAGTTGATCGCGCCCACGTCGGTGTTCTTGTCGAGTGGATCGCCCACGCGCAGGGTGGACATCCGGCGCTTGAGGCGCTCGAGGACCTCGTCGGCCACGCTCTCCTGCACGAGCAGACGGCTGCCGGCGCAGCAGACGTGGCCCTGGTTGAAGAAGATGCCGTTGACGATGCCCTCGATCGCCTGGTCCATCGGCGCGTCGTCGAAGACGATGTTGGCGGCCTTGCCGCCGAGCTCGAGGGTGACCTTCTTGTCGGTGCCGGCCACGGACTTGGCAATGGCGCGACCGACGTCGGTGGAGCCGGTGAAGGCGACCTTGTCGACGTTGTCGTGACCGACCAGGTGCCGGCCGGTCTCACCGGCGCCGGTGATGATGTTGACCACCCCGGCCGGGAGGTCGGCCTGCTGGCAGATCTCGGCGAAGAGCAGCGCGGTCAGCGGCGTGGTCTCGGCGGGCTTGAGCACGACGGTGTTGCCGGCAGCCAGTGCCGGGGCGATCTTCCAGGCCAGCATCAGCAGCGGGAAGTTCCACGGGATCACCTGGGCGGCGACACCCAGGCTGCGGGTGCCGTAGCCGCTGTACTCCAGCTTGTCGGCCCACCCGGCGTAGTAGAAGAAGTGCGCAGCGGCGATGGGTACGTCGACGTCGCGTGACTCCTTGATCGGCTTGCCGTTGTCGATCGACTCGAGGACGGCGAGCTCGCGCCCGCGCTCCTGGATGATCCGGGCGATGCGGTAGAGATACTTCGCGCGCTCCTTGCCGGGCATCGGGCCCCAGACGCGGCTGTGGGCGCGACGGGCAGCCTTCACGGCTGCGTCGACATCGGCCTCGCTGGCCTCGGAGACCTCAGCCAGGACCTCTTCGGTGGCCGGGTTGATCGTCTTGAACCGGGTGCCGGTGCCGTCGACGAACTCACCGTTGATGAACAGGCCGTAGGACGCCTTGATGTCGACGATGCTGCGCGACTCGGGGGCGGGTGCATAGTCGAAGGCCGCTGCCTTCGACACGGCGGTGCCGGTGGTCTTCTTGGTAGCCATCTTCGTCTCAGTCCAGGGTGAAGTAGTCGGGGCCGGAGTAGCGGCCGGTGGTCATCTTGGTGCGCTGCATCAACAGGTCGTTGAGCAGCGTGGAGGCGCCGAAGCGGAACCAGTCGGGGTCGAGCCAGTCCTGGCCGGCGACCTCGTTGACCATCACGAGATATTTGATCGCGTCCTTGGTGGTCCGGATGCCGCCCGCCGGCTTGACCCCGACCATCGCACCGGTCGCCTCACGGAAGTCGCGCACCGCCTCGAGCATGATCATCGTCACCGGCAGGGTGGCAGCAGGCTGCACCTTGCCGGTGGAGGTCTTGATGAAGTGACCGCCGGCCATCATCGCCAGCCACGAGGCACGACGTACGTTGTCGTAGGTCTGCAGCTCGCCGGTCTCGAAGATGACCTTGAGGTGGGCGCTCTCCCCGTTGGCCCTGGCGCAGGCCTGCTTGACTGCGACGATCTCGTCGAAGACGTCGAGGTAGCGCCCGGAGAGGAAGGCGCCCCGGTCGATGACCATGTCGATCTCGTCGGCGCCGGCCTCGACCGCGTCGCGGGTGTCGGCCAGCTTGATGTCCAGGGCGGCGCGGCCGCTGGGGAAGGCGGTCGCCACGGCAGCGACGTTGACCCCGCTGTCGCCGAGGGTCTCCTTGGCGATGCCGACCATGTCGGGATAGACGCAGACCGCGGCGGTGGGCGGACACGTCGGGTCCGCAGGGTCCGGACGCATCGCCTTGTTGGCCAGGGCGCGGACCTTGCCCGCGGTGTCCTGTCCCTCAAGGGTGGTCAGGTCGACCATGCGGATCGCGAGATCGATCGCGAACTCCTTGGCAGTGGTCTTGATCGAACGTGTGCCGAGCGAGGCTGCGCGGGATTCCGCGCCGACCTGGTCGACACCGGGCAGGCCATGCAGGAAGCGTGTCAGCGAGGCGTTCGACGACGTGGTGTCGGCGAACACGGAATCGGCTGCACTCGACGCTGAGGCGGGAGCGGCGGGGGTGGTCGTCACCGGTCCAGCATAGGGTTGATCGGGCCACTATCGACAACACAGCAGGAGGGACGATGGCGCCCGAGGCCATCCACGAGTTCGGCCCGAACAACGGACGCCTGATCGCATGGGCGGGACTCGTCGCCACCGGGTTCGTCGTCGTCTCCGTGCTGGGCAACGGCGTCGAGCAGGCCGACGCCGCCGTGCTCACCTGGTGCGCCCTGGTCGCGGTCTTCCTGTGGTGCATGTTCCTGCGCCCCAAGATCATCGTTGAGGGGCCCGTCCTGCGGCTGCGCAACGGGTTCAGCGACGTCAGGATCCCACTCGTGCGGGTGGAGTACGCCGCGGTGACGATGTTCACCAACGTGGTCACCGACGAGCGGACCTTTCGCTCGACGGCGGTCACCCGCACCCGCAAGCAGAACGTGCAGCGGGGCACGTCCGAGCCGGACCCGATGAACAGTCTCGCCGACCTGGTGGAGACGACGCTCAATCAGGTCATCGACGACGCCAAGGCACAGAGGCAACCCGAGGGCGAGATCACACGTGCCCCGGCCGTGGTGGAGTTGGCGCTGCTGGCCGGACTCCTCGTGCTCAGTGTGGTGCTCGTCCTCGTGGTGGGCTGATCCTCAGATCCCGGCGGCCTGCTTGATCCCGATCCGCAGGGCGTCCAAGCGTCCGGCCGCCACGATCCGGGCGGCCTCGACAGCTCGGCGTACGCCCTCTCCTGCCGAGGCGTCCTCGACCGGTACGACGACCTCGAGATAGCACTTGATCTTCGGCTCGGTCCCGCTCGGACGCACGATCACGCGGGCGCCGTCGGCGAGCTGGTAGCGCAGCCCGTCGGTGGGTGGCAGCGCCTCCGAACCGATGCTGAGATCCTCGACGGACTCGACGGCCAAGCCACCGAGCTCGGTCGGGGGAGTGGCGCGGAGTCGTTCCATCGCGGCGCCGATCTCGGCCAGGTCCGAGACCCGGGCCGAGAGCTGGTCGGTGGCATGCAGGCCGTGGCGTACGGCGATGTCGTCGAGCAGGTCCACGAGAGTCCGACCCTCGGCCTTTGTCTTCGCGGCGACCTCGCACAGCAGCAACAGTGCCGAGACCCCGTCCTTGTCCTTGACCTGGTCGGGGTCGACGCAGTAGCCCAGCGCCTCCTCATAGCCGAAGGCCAGCCCCTCCAGGCGGCCGATCCACTTGAAGCCGGTGAGGGTGTCGACGTAGGGCTGACCGGCGGCGCGGGCGAGCTTGCCGAGCAGGGAGGAGGAGACGATCGAGGCGGCATAGATGCCCTGCTTCCCCTTGCGCAGCAGGTGATCGCCGAGCAGGGCGCCCACCTCGTCGCCGCGCAGCATCTGCCAGCCGTGCGGCCCGGGGACGGCAGCCGCACATCGGTCTGCGTCCGGGTCGTTGGCGACGACCAGGTCGGCGTCGACCTCGGAGGCAAGTGCCATCGCCAGGTCCATCGCCCCCGGTTCCTCTGGGTTGGGGAAGACGACGGTGGAGAACTCGGGGTCGGGGTCCTGCTGCTCGGAAACGACAGCGGGGGCAGGGAATCCGGCCTCGTCGAGAACCCGGAGGACGGTGCCGTTCCCGACGCCGTGCAGGGGTGTGTAGACGAGCTTGAGGGCGCGTGGTCCGTCACCGACCACGCCGAGCACCGAGGCCACGTAGTCGTCGACGATCGCGTCGTCGAGCTGCTGGCCGGGTTCCCCGCGCGGCACGTCGGCAAGTGCTCCGACAGCGGTGATCTGCTCGGCGATCTCCACGTCGGCGGGGGACACGATCTGGCTCCCGTCGCCGAGGTAGACCTTGTAGCCGTTGTCCTGCGGAGGATTGTGGCTCGCGGTCACCATCACGCCGGCCACGCAGCCGAGCTTGCGGATCGCATAGGCCAGCAGGGGAGTGGGCAGTTGGCCGGGCAGGAGCAGTGCTCGCAGCCCGGCTCCGGTCATCACCTCGGCGGTGTCGCGGGCGAAGACGTCAGAGTTGTGCCGGGCGTCATAGCCGATCACGACGGCGTCGTCGGCGGTCGCCCCGTTGACCCGCAGATAGGCCGCCAGGCCGGCCGCCGCGCGGGTCACGACGACCCGGTTCATCCGGTTGGGACCCGCACCGAGTGCCCCGCGAAGCCCCGCGGTTCCGAACTCCAGAGTGCCCGCGAAGCGGTCCGCCA
Organism: Nocardioides daedukensis; assembly: GCF_013408415.1. NCBI lineage: Bacteria > Bacillati > Actinomycetota > Actinomycetes > Propionibacteriales > Nocardioidaceae > Nocardioides > Nocardioides daedukensis. The sequence continues at coordinate 3,266,987 of NZ_JACCAA010000001.1, forward strand.
GGTCGCTCGCAGCGGCCTCGTCACCGGCCTCCACGGCCGCGAGCACCTGCTCGAGCTCGGCGCGGGTGGCGGGGTCGGGGTCCTGGCACGCCCACTCGCGGGCCTGGTCCAGCAGCGATTCGCTCATGACCCGACACTATCCATCCTCTGCGGCGGGTCAGAGCTCACACGGCGGCGGTGTCGTGTGACTCGCGCTCGATGAGGGCGGCGCTGCGCACGCTGGCGACCAGGTCCCAGACCAGGATCACGAGCGCGCTGATGATGACGATCGTGTTGACGTGACCGGGATCGACCTCGGTCCCGGCTCGGGCGAGCTCATCGAAGATCGCCGGGTTGAGGAGCTGGTCGGTTGCGGCGAGGACGACCAGCGGTGCGGTGAGGGCGAGTCCCAGCGCGGCGTTGACGACGAGCAGGGGTCGTGTCCAGTGGCCGGTGCGGAACTTGGCGAACTCGAATCCGATGGACAGCGCCAGCACGAGCAGGAGCAGCGGGAGCCAGCCCGACCACAGTCCCGGGTCGAGGGTCGGCACGGGCTCGTCGGCGGTGTCGTGGACCCAGGAGAGGAAGTGCTGCCCGACGATCCACGCGCCCATCGCCGTGAGCGCGACGATCGAGAAGGCGACGTCGGGCAGGGCGAAGTGGGTCTGACGGGGCGGCTCGGGGAGGTCGTCCGGAGTCCACTTCGCCGTCAGCCTCTCCTCGACCTGATCCGGCCCTGAGCCGCGCTCGGCCAGCACCCAGATCAGGGTGACCCAGAAGAACAGGTGCACGACGACGTTGAACGTCGTCCAGGCGGTGTGGCCGACCACCGCGCCGAACGGGCGGTCGGTGAGGATCGCGGTCACGAGCACCACCACGGCGACGATCGGCACGATGGTGGTCATCAGCGCCTTCATCAGGCGGATGTACGACGGATAGCTCGCCGGCCCGATCAGGTGCAAGCTGCGGCCGGTGTATTCGGCTGCGAGCCGGTCGGGATCGTCGAGCTCGGCGATGGCCGCGTGCTCTGCCTCGTCGGGGGAGCGCTGCTCGTCACGAACCAGACTGTCGACCCGGTCGGCGATGGTGGCGCGGAGCTCGTCGGCCACGTCGAGGCGCTGGTCCTCGGGGAGGGATCGGGTGACCGCGTGGACATACTTCTCGGTGAGCGTGGTTGCCATGGGACTACCTCAACTTCTCGATGGACTGGTGGAGCTCGCGCCACTCGGCGAGCAGGTCGTCGAGGATCGAGCGACCCTCGGGACTGGTGCGGTAGAACTTCCGGGGCCGTGACTCCTCGGTGTTCCACTCGCTGACCAGCAGTCCCTGCTTCTCGAGGCGTCGGAGCAGGGGATAGAGCGTGTTGCCGTCGACGGCGAACCCGGCCCGGTCGAGTGATTCGAGCAGCGCATAGCCATAGGTCGGCGTGCCGAGGATGGCCAGCGCGGCCATCACGACGGTGCCGCGCCGCAGCTCCTGCAGGTGAGTGGCGAGGACGTCGGAGGAGTTCACGCGTCACACGATAGTGTGCGAGACACACTATCGTCAATGGCACAGGGCTGTGGTGCGAGGCGTCCAATCGGTGGCTTCTTCTAGTCATTTGGGACTTGTCCTGCCCCCCGTTTTTCGGTCCATCTTGTGTGTGAGGGCTCGGAACTATGAGAGTCCTTGTGGAGGTGTTTGATGGCGGCAGCGAAGCGGTTCACTACTGAGCAGATCGTGGCGAAGTTGCGCGAGGCGGAGAAGCTTCAGGCGCAGGGGTCGACGATCCCGCAGGTGGTCAAGCGGTTACAGGTCAGTGAGCAGACGTTCTATCGGTGGCGGTCCAAGTACGGGGCGTTGAAGGAGGACGAGGCGCACCGGTTGAAGGCGCTCGAGGCCGAGAACGCCCGTCTGAAGCGGATTGTGGCCGAGCAGGCCTTGGACATCTCGATGTTGAAGGACCTGCAAAAGGGAAACTGGTGAGCCCGGCTCGGCGCCGGGCTGCCACCACGCACTTGGTCCGTAAGTTCAAGGTCTCCGAGCGTCGCGCCTGCAAAGTCACTGGTCAGCATCGCTCGTCCAACCGGTACGTCCCGGTCCCGTCCGACTTCGAGCAGCGGTTGGTTGCGGCGATGAACAAGATCGCTGATCGGTACCCGCGGTTCGGGTATCGCCGGGTCCACGCACTGCTCGTCGCGGACGGCTGGGAGGTCAACGTCAAACGCGTGGAGCGGTTGTGGCGCCGAGAGGGGCTTCGGGTCCCGCCGCCGCGGTCCAAGGCGTCAGGGCAGAAGGCACTGGGCACTGACGCCCATTCGTTGTGGATGCTCCCGGCAACCAGCCAGGGCCATGTGTGGTCCTACGACTTCATGAGCCTGCGCACCGCAAAGGGGGCCGGGCTGCGGGTGTTGAACGTGATCGATGAGTTCACCCGCATCTGCGTGGGTGCTCATGTCGGGTACTCGATTGGTGCGACCGAGGTCCGCCACGTTCTGGAACGGATCTTTGAGGATCACGGCCGGCCGCAGATGATCCGCTCGGACAACGGCCGCGAGTTCATCGCCGCCAGCTTGCTGAACTGGCTCAAGGACGACCAGGGCGTCGCGCCGGTCCAGGTCGCGAAGGCGAGCCCGCAGCAGAACGGGTTCATCGAACGCTTCAACGGCTCGATGCGCGATGAGCTCTTGAATCGCGAGGTCTTCCACTCCCTGGCCGAGGCGCGGGTCGTGATCGGGCAATGGGTCGAGCACTACAACCACGAGCGGCCTCACTCAGGCCTTCAGATGCGCACACCGATCGGCTACGCCGCGTATATTGCGACCCAGCCGTCGTTGTCGACGGCGCCTTGTGAGAGGGGTGAATGAGAGTGCCTACCACCACCGAGTGTGGACCAGTCGCGACCATGAACCCCGACCAGATCCAGACCGAGTTCTCTCACATCATGTGGACCAACTTCTCGGGGCTGGACACCGCCACCACCGACCCCGCCACCGGCGACGGCACCATCGCCACCTACACCGAGTACACCGAATACGGCCTACCCCGCGACCCCACGACCAGCAGGCCAGACCGGTATGGCTGGCTCGGCACCCACGCCCGCGAAAATGTCGGCATCACCGGTGGACTCACCCTCATGGGCGCCCGCCTTTACAACCCGGTCACCGGGCGCTTCCTGTCCATGGACCCCGTCCGCGGCGGCAACGACAACATCTACATCTACCCTCCGGATCCAATCAACGGGCTGGACCTAGCCCCGGTCTTTCATGAGGATGGCGCCGTGATGAGCTCGACCGCGTGATGGTGGCCGTGACCGTGAGGTGTGTGCTCGGGTACGAAGCAGTGCCGGCTGGCGCTGCCGGGCTGCGGTTCTCCGGGTCGTGATCTCGTGGCGGACGGGCGTGGTCAGGCTGGTTGTGGGATCGCGGCGATGTTCGCGAAGACCGCAACGATCGCGGCTGCCCAGGGCCACGACTCAGGGATCCGCAGCCGTCGTCGGCGGGCACCGTGGGTGAGTCGGGCCGGGACGTGGAGGAACCGGTAGCGCAACGCCTTGGGCTCACAAGTGGCGAGGACCTCGGCGTCGCCGACCAGGGCAAGCAGACGGGTCCAGGCCACGAGGTCGGCGGCGATCATCACCGTGGCTAGCCAGGCCTGGTTGATCTTGAACTCCCGCGACGGGAAGCGGCCAAGGCCGCTGTCTTTGGCGTGCCGGATCCGGTCCTCGACTCGGGCGTGGGCACGATGCCGGGCTTCGAGGAACGCCAACTGTCCGGTGGTCGTGTTGGTGGCGATCGCTTGGTAGCGCCACCCGTCACGTTCTTCGAACAACGACAGCTGGGCGCCGGGGTGGGGTCGTTCGCGGCGCACGATGATCCGCATCCCTTCGGGCCAGCCCGTGAGGTCGAGCAGGCCGGTCAGTTCAGCGACGTCGCCGCCTTCGCGGACACCGCCGTCGGCATCGGATGCGGGGGTCCAGGTCTTGGCCGGGACGAGCTTGATGGCCTCGCGGATCTTCTCGGTGACCGCGAACCCGACGCTGTACTCGACCCGACGGCCACGGACCCGGTTCTGTTCGGTGAGCCAGTCCAGGAGCTTGTGGGAGGACCCGGCGCCGTCGGCGCGGATCAGCAGATCCTTGCGATGCGCGGCCGGGACCTGCGCGATCGCGTCGGTGAGGACCGTGATGTGGTCGGTGGCGGTGTTCGATCCGGCTTTCCCGGTCCGCAGTTGCGCTGCCAGGAACTCACTGGTGTTGTCGCACCACACGCCGAGCGGGTGGAACCCGAAGGTCTTCTTGAACGTGGGCGAAGCGTTCTCTTTCTCGGAGTGTGCGATCACGATCGTGGCGTCGATGTCGAGCACGACCGTCGCGCCGAGGTCGGTCCCGGCGACCCGGGACGCCGGCAACCCACCGGGCAGTTGTGCCCAGACATGACGCCGGGCGCGGGCGCGCGCGGTCGCGATCTTCTTCAACCGGCCACCGGTGACCTCGTCCAAGGTGCGCCACACCGTGGGTGGCGACGCGACACGGCCGAGGACTGGAGCCTGGTGGCGCAACACGTCGATGTCGGCGATCGCCTCACCGCCGTCGGCGAGCATGATCGCGACGTCGACCAGGACTCGGCCGCGGTCATGGACCGGGGTGAACGAGCGTCGGGTCATCGCCTTCGACAACTCCGTCGTGAGGCCAGTCCGGTCGGCCAGAAGGCGGAGTCCAACACTGCCCGCGTGGGCCACTACGCCGACACCATCAGCGGACACGGACAAGCCAGCAGACCACGAAGTACGCTTCACCTACGGAGTGCCTTCCGGTTCGAGAATCTTGTGACGTCGCAATCCCAAGTTTCCCCTGCTGGGCAGGCACTTCCGTGTTTCTACGCGCCGATCACGCCGCGGGCTCGTGAACGATCCGGGCTAGACGGGAGAATCTCATCTAAAACGTGGAAGCGGGTCGCCAAAATTTTGGGAAAGGCCTCAGCTGCAGCGGGTCTCATACCCCTGTGTCCTTCTTGCGAAGTTGCCTCCACTGTCTTGGGGCTCGGACAGGTTGCTGCTCTCGTGCTGGCAAAATCCTACAAGAAAGCAGCAAAAGCAGCGGTCGGCCTGCTCCGGGATTCGTCACTCGGACGCCTGTCCAAACTTTTTCGAAAGCATTCCAAGAAGATCGACAAGCCGATCATCGCCGTATTTGGGGATCGAAAGGGGCGTGATATATCCAGGAGTATGAAACGTTGGTTAAATGTGTACTCATTAATGTCTCTTCTTGCCTCAAAGTATCCATCTGTGCGCGAATTGATATGACCAGAAGGGTGAGTTAATGTCATTCGACCCGGTAGGCGCTCGGGCATTGTTTGATCTCATCGCTCTGATGCTGCTCATAGCTGGGTTATGGAGAGCCAGGGAGTTTCTTACACCGGCTCAAGTCGCTACGGGCTTCACGGCGACCGTGAGCGTACTGGCGGCGTACTTCTTCGGTGTGGCGGAGGGTTGGCGACCAAAGATTCAGGTTGACCTACTCTATGCGTCGGTGATCATTTCTGCCTTCATCATGACTCGTGGTTCCTTAGAGAGGCTTTTGACATCACGTTCGGGAGTGGAGGAGCCTGAAAAGGATCAGCGAGCCAGACATCTTTGGGCCTCATGTGCACTCGTGGGAATTGTTCTGTATTTCTGTGTTGAAACACTCCTAACCCGGATCGCTCACGTCGGTCGGGCGTGATCGGCGCGTAGAAACACCGAAGTGCCCTCTGAACAGGGAAGACTTGGACTTGTCTAACCCGGATCGTTCACCGCGCCGCGGCGTGATCGGCGAGTAGAAACACGGAAGTGCCTGCCCAGCAGGGGAAACTTGGACTTGCGACGGTTCAAGATCTCCAGCTTGGAAGGCACTCTGAATCGCCCCGGGTTTCGTAGAGGCTCGGTTAGTTGGATCCGACCTCGGTGAGGACCGGGTTCTGACGGTAGTGCTTCGCGGGCTGTGACGCCCAGTGGTTGGCCTCGAACTCGGCGGGCGGGACGAGCCCGATCTCGCCGTGAAGGCGCCTGTGGTTGAACCAGTCGACGTATTCGGCAACGGCGATCTCGACGTCGCCGACGTTCTTCCAGCCGCCCTTGGGCCTCATTACCGGGTTGCGGATGCATTCGGCCTTGAACAGCGAGTTCAGCGCCTCGGCCATCGCGTTGTCGTAGCTGTCGCCCTTGGATCCGACGGATGCGACGGCCTCGGCTTCTGCGAGCCGCTCGGTGTAGCGAATCGCTCGATATTGGACTCCTCTGTCGCTGTGGTGGATCAGGCCGGTGACGTCCTGGCCGGCGCGCTGCCGGGCCCACAGGCCCATGTCGAGGGCGTCCAACGCCAAGTCGGTCCGCAGGCTGGTGGACACCTGCCAGCCCACGATCATCCTGCTGAAGACGTCGAGGACGAACGCGACGTAGGTCCAGCCCGCGTGCGTGCGGACGTAGGTCAGGTCGGCCACCCACAGTTGGTTCGGCGCCGTGGCGACGAACTTCCGGTTGACCTTGTCTTCGGGGCGCTCGGTCTCCGCTCCGTCGCCGATGGTGGTCTTGCGGGTCTTCTCCCGCGGGATCCCGCGCAGGCCCTCGGCTCGCATCAACCGCTCCACGGTGCAGCGGGCGACCTTGACGCCCTCACGGTTGAGCTCGGCGTGGACCTTCCGGACGCCGTAGACACCCAGATTCGCCCTGTGAGCGGTCTTGATGTCGACGACCAACTCGGCATCGCGGACCGCGCGTGCGGACGGTGGCCTGGTCTTGGCGGCGTAGTAGGTGCTCGGGGCGATCTGGACGCCGGCGTCCTTCAGGACGGCGCAGATCGGCTCGACCCCGAACTCCTCGCGGTGCTGGTCGATGTAGTCGACCACCACCGCGGTGGGCACCTCTACTTGATCCTGCGGTCGAGCTCCGCAGCCGCGAAAAAAGCTGCGCTCGTCTTCAGGATCTCGTTCGCCCGACGCAGCTCGCGGACCTCGCGCTCGAGCTCGGCCAGCCTGGTCGCATCGTCGGTGGTCGTGCCGGGCCGCACACCGCCGTCGATCTCGCCCTGACGTACCCAGTTTCTCAACGCCTCGGGGTGAACCCCGAGCTGGTCAGCGACCCGCTTGATCGCCCCACGCGCCGACTCCGGGTCCTTCCTCGCGTCCATCGCCATCCGCGTGGCTCGCTGCTGGAGCTCGACGCTGTACTTCCTCGGTGCTGCCATGACTCTCATCATCCTTCCCAGGATTGAGAGCCTCCATCAGACCCGGGGCGATTCACTCCGTAGGTGAAGCGTACTTCGTGGTCTGCCGACTTGTCTGTGTCCGCCGATGGTGTCGGCGTGGTGGCCCACGCGGGCAGCGTCGGGCTCCGTCTGTTGGCTGACCGGACTGGTCTTACCAGTGAACTCTCCAAGGCGATGGCACGCCGGTCGTTCACCCCGCTCCACGACCGCGGCCGGGTCCTGATTGATGTTGCGGTGATGCTCGCCGACGGGGGTGAGGCGATCGCTGACATCGATGTGCTGCGTCACCAGTCCGGCGTGCTCGGTCCGGTCGCGTCGCCACCGACGGTGTGGCGCGCCTTGGACGAAGTCACGCCCGGGCGGTTGAACAAGATCGCCACCGCACGAGCACGGGTCCGTCGTCATGTGTGGGCCCAACTGCCGTTCGGGGTGCCGGCCAGTCGGGTCGCCGGGACCGGCCTCGGCGCCACTGTGCTGCTCGATGTCGATGTCACGAGTGTGATCGCCCATTCCGAGAAGGAGCAGGCAGCGCCCACGTTCAAGCGGACCTTCGGGTTCCACCCGCTCGGCGTGTGGTGTGACAACACGAGTGTGTTCCTGGCGGCAAAGCTGCGCACCGGCCGGGCGGGGTCGAACACCGCGACCGATCACATTGAGGTGTTTGACCGATGCGATCGCCCAGGTCCCCGGCACCCACCGCAGGGATCTGCTGATCCGTCCCGATGGCGCCGGAGCCTCGCACGACTTGCTGAACTGGCCACCGACCAGGACAAGGTCCGGGGCCGCAAGCTCGAGTACTCCGTGGGTTTCGCGGTCACCGAGAAGATCCGCGACGCGATCAAGCTGGTCCCGAAAAGTATCTGGACGCCCGCCACCGATGCCGACGGCGGTGTGGATGAAGGAGGCGATGTCGCCGAACTGACCGGTCTGCTGGACCTGGCCCACAGGGATGCGCGTCATCGTCCGTCGTGAGCGACCCCATCCAGGCGCACAACTGTCGTCGTTCGAAGAGGCCGACGGTTGGCGCTACCAGGCGTTCGTCACCAACACGAAGCACGGCCAACTTGCGTTCCTCGAGGCACGACACCGTGCCCACGCCAGAGTCGAGGACCGCATCCGCCACGCCAAGGACACTGGCATGGGCAGGTTCCCTTCGCGGGAGTTCGCGATCAACCAGACCTGGTTCGCGTTGACCGCAGTCGCCGCCGACCTCATCGCGTGGACCCGGCTGCTTGCGTTGACCGGCGACGCCACGGTACTCGCCGCCTGCGAGCCCAAAGCACTGCGCTACCGCTTCCTGCACGTGCCAGCCGGCCCAGCGTCCTACCCGTACACCGTCATCGAGTCACCTCACGCAGCGATGTCGTCGTCCGCAGCGTCATGAAAGAACGGGGCTAACCTGACCGCGAACTCGCTCGCAGCACGCGGAAGAGGTTCGTTGGATTCGTTCGTGCGTGCGATCGAGATTGAAAGTGTCCGTGGCCATGAAAAAGTCCCCACTGGTGGCCAGGTAGCGGTCCCCAGTGGTGGCCAGTAGAAAGTCCCCACTCTTCGTCGTGTCGTGAGAGCCCGTGAGGTCCTGCGTGGTGACGGTGGCGGTAACCAGCCAGCCGACCGCCACCACGCAGGAGTCTCCATTGAAGAGCGCGAGGGAACGTATGGACGTCATTTCGGCCTATCGAGAGGTAGGCACTTATCGGGGAGCCGCAGAAATGTGCGGCACTACCCACAAGACCGTGAAGCGGGTCATCGACGCGCACAACGCAGCGAGTGGGGCTGCGAGCACCGCTGGGGCCGTCGTGGCGCCGCGGGTCCGGCACTACGACGAGGTCGCCGATCTTGTCGCGAAGCGTGTCGAGGCGACGACTGGGCGGATCACGGCGAAGCGGCTGCTGCCCGAATCGACCGCTGCGGGGTATGCGGGATCGGCACGGAACATCCGTCGTCTGGTCGCAGATGCCAAGCAGGCATGGCGAAACGGCCATGCCGAGCACCGCGGTCGCAGGCCGGCGGTGTGGACCCCGGGTGAGACGTTGATGATCGACTGGGGCGTGTTGAAGGTCGACGGCGTGATGCTGCACGTCTTCTGCGCAGTTCTGGCGTGGTCGCGGTTCCGGTTCGTCCGCTTCGCTGTCGATGAGAAGTCGGCCACCACGATGGGGATGCTGGCCGAGTGCTTCGAGAAGCTCGGTGGGGTCCCGAAGGTTGTCCTGGCCGACCGAATGGGCTGCTTGAAGGCCGGCGTCGTCGCGAACATCGTCGTGCCGACCCCGGACTACTTCCGCTTCGCCAGCCACTACCGGTTCCGACCCGACTTCTGTGAGGCCGCGGACCCGCAGTCGAAAGGGATGGTCGAGACCCTCGTCGGCTACGCCAAGACCGACCTGATGGTCCCGCTCATCGGCAGCACCTCGACCAACTTGGCGGAGCGCAACCGCTCTGCTGCGACGTGGTGTGGTGAGGTCAACGCGAACCCGCATTCGGAGATCTGCGCGGTGCCCGTCGAGCGGCTCGCAGTCGAGCAGCCCCTGCTGGGTGAGCTGCCGTCGCTGCGTGCCGAGTTCGGTGCCAGGCCCACGACGAGGAAGGTCGACAAACTGTCGTGTGTCCGGTTCGCATCGGGTCGCTACTCGGTCCCGAACCGGCTGATCGGCACGGTCGTGACCGTCCTGGTCGACGACACCGTGTTGCGTGTCGTGGAGCCCGTCACCGGCCAGATCCACGCCGAACATGACCTGGTCGCACCCGGTGAGGTCAGCATCGTCGATGCCCACTACGACCACCCGCGACCCGACAAACCATCACGTGCCGCGCGGCCCAGAACGAAGGCAGAGAAGGACTTTCTCTGGGACCGGTCGCTCAGGCGTTCTTGACCGGTGCCGCCGCAGCCGGCGTGACGAAACTGTCCAGCGAGATCGCCACGGTCCTCGACCTGGGCGCAGCCCACGGCGCTGACGCCCTCATCGCAGCGTTGGGGCGGGCTGTGGAGCTCAGCCGCTGGCGTGCCGGTGACATCCGCTCGATCCTCGCCACCCACGGGCAGGCACCCACACCACGACCCGCCGGGCAGGCCTTCGACGACGCCGTCGTGCTGACGTTGCCGACCGTTCCGACCAGGTCGCTGGACGCCTACAAGATCGGCGCCGGCACCGATGGTGGTGAGACCTCGTAACCGCATCGACACCGCCGCTTGCGGCCGATCTGACCGAAGGGCTCAAACGGTTGAAGATGGCCGCGATGCGCCAGCTCGCACCCGCGCTCCTCGTCACCGCCAAGACCCAACGCTGGTCGCCCGAGGAGTTCCTCCGCACCCTCGTCGAGGCAGAGATAACCGCGCGCGATGAGTCCAACGCCAAAGCCAGGTTGAAGGCCGCCGGATTCCCCGTCGCCAAGACCCTCGACGGCTTCGACGTCACCGCCTCCACGATCCCCGCCGCGACGTTCGACTACCTCTCCTCACTCGAGTGGATCCGCGCCGCCGAGAACGTCTGCCTCATCGGCCCCGCTGGGACAGGGAAGTCCCACGTCCTCGTCGCACTCGGCCACGCCGCAGTCGAAGCAGGGCACCGAGTCCGGTACTTCACCGCCGCCGACCTCGTCGAGACCCTCTACCGAAGCCTGGCCGACAACTCCGTCGGCAAGACCCTCGACACCCTGCTCCGCAACGACGTCATCCTGCTCGATGAGCTCGGCTTCGCCCCGCTCGACGACACCGGAGCACAGCTGCTGTTCCGGTTCATCGCAGCCGTCTACGAACGCCGCTCACTTGGCGTCGTCAGCCACTGGCCCTTCGAATCCTGGGGCCGGTTCCTACCCGAACACACGACCGCAGTCAGCATGCTCGACCGGCTCCTGCACCACTGCCACACAGTCGTCACCGACGGCGACTCCTACCGCATGAAACAAGCCCGTCAGAACGGAGGAAACCGCACCACAACCACCTGAGAAACCAACGCAGAGTGGGGACTTTTACTTGGCCACCAGCGGGGACGAGAAACTGGCCATTGACAGAAAGTCGGATGCGTGAGTGTGAGTCGACTAACGGTGGTCCGCGGCTCGGAACTCGGCGGCGGCATGGCATTCCGATTGTGAAACTCGAGCGCAGTGAACAGGTCCTATCTAATCGACGTTGGCTGGGGCGGCAGTGTTAGCCAGTCGGAGGAGAAGGAGCGCGCAAAGTTCTTGGTACCTCGCTACGCCGGGCGAGGCCTTCCAGGACGACCCTGGTGACGGAGAACGCGACGAGTCCGGTCCGGCGGCGTTCGAAGCAGCCCAGAGCGGCTGGATCGGCGTATGCGCGTCGCCGGCCCCGAGTGTGAAGTTCCTTCCCGGCGAACCAGTGCCTGCTGGAGTCGACCTTCTTGGGCCGACAGCGGGTCGGTGTGGACCGCGGTCGCCACTATGAGTGGTTCCTCGGCGCCTCAATTCGTTGGGGAGATGCGACCTCGTTCCAAGACTTGCAGCGTTGGTAGGGGCTGAGTTGATTGATCAGGATGCGGCTGATGTAGGCATCGGGTGGTTCTCACGGTCGCGACAATGAGCCAGCCGTGGGAGGCGTGCAGCAGAGTCTCTTGGACGAGGTCCTGGGCGAGATGGTGTCACCGGCGAGTGGAGCACGATTCGTTCGAACCACCTGCTGCGCAACGACGTCCGCCTCGGAGGTGAGCTCTTGAGAGGCAGGGTCGGGCGTCGGCGCCGGGATTGTGGCGACCATGCGTCTATGACGCGCCGACGCCGAAGAGCGTGTCAGCCATCAACAAAGTCTCTCCGCCCCGCTGATGCGCGGCCGAGCGTTTCCGAGAGTCAGCGGCGCGCGCGGGGACCGAAGATGGGGGCCACCTTCGTGAACGCGGCCGTGCGCCCGGCCCTGGTGTTGGAGGTGGCCAGCAGGAAGAGCTGCTCGGCGCGTTCCCGGGCGAAGGTGCGTCGTGCGCTGTCGGTGTAGGAGGCGTTGAAGAGACGCTTGGCGGCCGCGAGCGCGTCGGGCGAGCGGGCGGCCAGCTCGCGGGCGAAGTCCTCCGCGGCCGTGACCGGCTCTGCGGCCACCTCGGTGACCAGGCCCAGGTCGAGGGCTTCCTTGCCGGAGAGAGTCTGCGCAGTCATCGTCAGTCGCTTCGCGGTGTCGATGCCGACCACCTCGGAGAGCGAGCGGATGCCTGACATGTCGGGGATCAGTCCCCACCGTCCCTCGAGCACGGACCACTGCGAGTCGGGGGAGGCGAAGCGGAAGTCGGCGGCCAGTGCGATCTGGATGCCGCCGCCATAGCAGTGGCCCTCGACCGCGGCGATGACCGGGACCGGGAGCCTGCGCCACGCCCAGCAGGCCTCCTGGAACGTGTTGGTGCCGCGGAACGGGTTGGGCACGAAGGCGCCGACGATGCCGGCGGGCTTCTTCATCACCGAGGCGAAGTCGAGGCCCGCGCAGAACGAGTCGCCCTCGCCCGAGATGATGACCGCGCGCAGGTCCCTGTCGCGACGGAGCTCGCGGGCTGTCTCGATCAGCTCGTCCAGCGTCTGGAGGGTCAGTGCATTGAGCTTGTCCGGTCGGTTGAGCCGGACATGGGCGATGCCCTCTGAGACGGAGGTGGTGACGAGTGCAGTCGCGGGATCGGGCATGTCGTCCACACTAGGTGCTGATCACCGGCCAACCGTCATGATGGGCGACGTGATCCCTGCCCCACCACGGTTCCGCTTCCACGGCGAATGGCTGCTGGAGCGACCGCGCCACGACGTACACGCACAGCTCGTCGACCTGGAGCACTATCCGGACTGGTGGCCAGAGGTCCGGGCCGTCGCCAGCCTCGGCCCCGACGATGCACGGGTGCTGATCAGTTCGAGGCTGCCGTGGACGCTCGATCTCGTGCTGCACGCCGTCAGTCGTGAGCTGGAGTGTCTCGAGACGACGCTGAGCGGCGACCTCGACGGAGTGGTGCGGTGGCGTCTGGAGGAGGCCGGTGAGGGGACCAGGCTGCTCTTCGAGCAGGAGGTCGAGGTCACCGGGCGCCTGCTGGGCCTCGCGTCGTACGCCGCCCGCCCGGTGCTGGTCTGGAACCACGACCGGATGGTCGCCTCCGCGGTGGCTCGGCTACGGTCGGCGCCGTGGCGATGACACCGACCAGGCTCAGGCGCACTATGAACCTGTGGCCGCCCTACGTGGCTGCCGGGATCAAGGTCCTCGACATCGCCGACGACTGGACCAGCGCCTCGGTGCGGATGCGGGTGGGTCGGTTCAACGCCAACTACTTCGGTACGGCGTTCGGTGGCTCGCTCTCGGCGATGAGCGACCCGTTCTACACGTTGCTCGCCACCAACCAGCTCGGGCGCGACTACCTGGTGTGGGACACCGCTGGCGAGATCGAGTTCGTCACGCCCGGAACCGGTGAGGTCTTCGGGACCTACCACCTCTCCCATGCGGTGGCCGACGAGATCCGTGCCGAGGCAGCGAACGGCCAGAAGCACCTGCGTTGGTTCGAGACGGACCTGACCCACGCCGACGGCACCGTGGTCGCCCGGGTGCGCCGCCAGGTCTATGTGCGCCTCAAGCGGCGCTGAGGCTCAGCCGATGCAGAACTCGTTGCCCTCGGGGTCCGCCATCACCACGAAGTAGCCCTCGACCTCGCCCGCCTCGGGGAAGTCCGCCGGGAAGCGGCGCAGCACGCTGGCACCGGCGAGCTGCACCTGCTCGACCTTCTCCTCGACGATCCGGGCGCGCTCGTCCAGGGAGAGGCCCTGGTCGCGACCGGTGGGATAGACGTCCAGGTGCAGGCGGTTCTTGTCGACCTTCTTCTCCCGGACGGCCTGGAACCAGATCGTCGGCCCGGCACCGGTCGGGTCATAGATCCGGTCCGCGCCGTCGCCGTCGTGGTCGAGCTCGTCCTCGGGCACACCGATGGAGACGTAGTAGGCATTCCAGCTCTCGAAGCCGTCCGGCGCAGGCTGCACCCGGTAGTCGAGCAGCGGCGCCCAGAACGCGACCTGCCGCTTGGGATCGATCGAGTCGATGGTCAGCTGCCAGTCAGTCACGGTCGTCTCCTAGCGGGCGTCGAGAGCGGGGCGGTGGAACTGGGCCAGGGCGAACGGGCCGCCGACGTAGGCGGCTTCAGCCTCGTCGCCGGCCGCCACCGGGACCTGGTCGAGGAAGGCCTCGGCGTCGTCCTGGGGGTGATAGCCCAGCGCGCGCCCGGGGGCGAGGTCCCACCAGGCGCGGGTGTTGTTCGAGATGCCGTAGAGGATCGCGAAGCCGGGCGCCGGTGCGGTCAGGGCCGCCTCGACCATCCGCACGCAGTCGTCGTGGGAGAGCCACGTCGAGAGGCCCCTGGTGCTGGTCGGCTCGGCCAGGAAGGACCCGATCCGGCAGGCGATCGCATCGATGTCGTAGCGGTCGGCATAGAGGCTGAGCAGTGCCTCGGCGCTCACCTTCGCGACGCCGTAGAACGTGTCCGGGCGGGGTCGGGTGTCGACGCCGAGGTCGTCGGTGCGCGGCGTACGACCGACCGCGTGGTTGGAGGACGCGTGCACGATGCGGGTGACCTGGTGGGCGACCATCGCATCGAGCAGGGCGGCCGTGGTCACCACGTGCGAGTGGAACGTGTCCGGAAGGCTTGCCTCGGTCGGGTTGGAAGCGAGGTGGACGACGCCGTCGAGCCGTTGCGCTGCGAAGACCTCACTCACCGCGTCGGGATCGGCGCAGTCCTCGGTGTGCCAGGTGCCCTCGAAGCCGTCAGGAGCCGGGGCCCGGTCGAGGCCGACGACCTCGTGACCCCGGTCCGCGAGACCCACGGTGACCACCTGGCCGATGCTTCCGGCTGCTCCTGTGACGAGAACGCGCATAACCCCACCCTAGACAGGTGGGGCCACGGGTCTGGGTGAGCGGGAGCCAGCGTCGGTAGGCGTCGATGGTGCGCTCGCCCGACCCGATCCACCCAGTGGCGGAGGTCGTTGTCGGTCCGCGCCAGACGCTCGAGGGACGGGGCAAGTACGCCTGTCACCGCGGGTCGGCGGTCAGGTCATGGGTCAGGGGAAGCTCAGCGGATCGGCGTGTGCGGCAGCAGCGTCTCCGGGTGCGCAGCGAACCACTCGGGCGCGCGGTCCTCGTTGACCGTTCGCCACAGGCGTGCCCCGGCAACGTCGTCGAGGAAGACCACGCTCTGCTGCCCGACCCGGCCGGCGCCCCGGACCGGGGCTGTGGTGAAGAAGAAGTTGTCCCGCTCCACTTCTGAGATCTGCCGGAGCAGATGGCGGACCTGGCCGATGGCCCAGCCGTCGTCCAGGCTCAGGTTGGACGTCACCGCGTCCAGCACCCGATATCGGCCGATCGGATCGGCCCACAGGTCCTGAGCGAGGGCCTTGGTGAGGATGGCCCGGAGCACGAGCTGCTGGCGGCGGACCCGATCCAGATCGCCGCCGGGAAGTCCATAGCGCTGCCGGACGAACTGGAGCGCAGCCTCGCCATCGAGGCGATGCCGGCCGGCGGTCCAGGTCTTGTCACGTGCGCTGTCGTGCACGGTGTCCTCGATCGTCACCTCGATCGGGCCGAGTGAGTCGATCATCGCCTTGAAACCGTCCCAGTCGACGACAGCGAGGTGATCGATCCGCACACCGGTGAGCTCCTCGACGGTGCGGATGGCCAGCGAGGGCCCACCGAAGGAGAACCCGGCGTTGATCTTCGCACTGCCGTGCCCGGGGACGCGGACCCACGAATCGCGAGGTATCGACACCACGGTCACGTTGTCGCGGTCGCCGGAGATGTGCACCAGCATCAGTGTGTCGCTGCGTTGGGCTCCGGGTAGCCAGGTCGGTGCCGTCGCGTCCTCGCCGGTGGTCTTGTCCTCGGAGCGACGGTCCGTGCCGATGACGAGAATGTTGGTGGCCTTCTTCGCCGTCCCGACCGGGGGCTTGACCGGGCGGTGGGTGAGACCGGTGAACACGTCAGGGATCCGCTCGATCTGGCTGGTCACCTTGTGATTGAGATACCAGGCGCCGCCCGCGCTCAGCCCCAGACAGAGGACCAGGCACACGCCCACGGCCAGCAGTACCCGGCGTCGTCGGCGCCGCCGCCGGGCGGCCGGTGACGGATCGACCTGGATGTCGGTCTGCCCGGTGGTCTGCCTGTGGGTCCTCATGTCAGTCCGGCTGCAACAGGAAGCGCGGGGGAGCACTGTCCCGGACAGCAGTCATGAGGGCCGCGCGGTGCAGACCCTCTGCGGTCAGGTCGTCCGGGTCGGACCACACGGCGAGTCCACGGCGGCCGAGCTCCATGGCGATCAGCCGCTGGTGGTCATCGGTGTGCTCGCCCAGGTCGCTGCGCCGTGGCAGCATGACCGGGCACTTGCCGTGCTCCAGGGTGAGCAGGGCGGTGCCCACCCCGGAATGGCTGATCACCAGGTCGGCCTCGGCCACGGCGTCGACGAGGACATTGGCCGGAACGCTTTCCACCGCGGGGATCCGCAGCCCGTTGGTGTCGGTCGCCCCGGTCTGCCACAAGATCGTGGGCGACGTCGTGCACACGTCGGGCAACAGCGACACCAAGCGCTCCGCCGCGCGCCGGAAGCCGAAGTCACGCTGGGTCCCGAAGGTCACCACGACCTTGTCGATGGGACGCGGAGATCGCTGTGAGCCGGGGGCGAAGCCGTCGAGGACCGATCCTCGGAACTGCCAGCGACCAGCTGTCCAGCCGGGATATTGGCCATAGAGGCGGACACCGGGGATCCGACTCACGACGGATCCGGAGACGCTCGACCCCTCGCTGCGCGCGGCACTCTCGATGTAGTGCGCAGCCAATCCGAGGGCCCGCGCTCTGGCCAGGAACGGTATGGCGACCGCGGCGCCAGTGGACACCACGCGGGTGAACCGATGATGGTCCCCACCGAGGAGGCGTGCAGCCGCCGTGCTGTTGAGCACGGTGCCACGGAGGTCCTTCGGTCTGACGAACGGGATGTGGTGGACCGTCTCGCCGGAGAGAAGGTGGCGTGACTGGGGGGTGTCGAAGGTCGCCCACTCGACGTCATCCAACTGGGGCAGGAAGCGGGGGCGGAGTCGCAGCATCTGCTCGAGGTGTCCACCGTTCGAGGTGACCAGAAGCGTCCTTCCCGGGCGGATCCAGCACGGATCGGCAGTGATGCCCGCGGTCGTCCCCGGGGCCGGTTCCAGCGTGGGCGCAGCGCTCGGGACAGTCCCGTCGCGGCGATGATCCAGCATGGTCATCCGATGCCTCCCCTCGTGAGTGCCACGTTGCAAACCTAAGGACGCTGGGACCTGTGCAGCGTCGCCCATTTCGGGGAAGTCCTTCGAATCGCCTGTCCAGGCAAGGAATTCCCTCATTTCGATGACCTCGATGGCCACGGGTCGTGCCTAGGATCCGGGCAGGCTGTCACGCCAGTCACCCGACGTCGTTGACGAGAGAAGAGCCATGAACGCCGCACCACTGCCAGTCCCGATCGATCCTGACCTCTCTGCGGAACGAGGCGCCAACGGGCAACCCGATCACGTGGTCTCGGCCGTGGTGCCCACCCGGGACCGCCCGATCATGGTCCGCCGGGCCATCGAGTCGATTCTGGCCCAGGACCATCCCGGACCGATCGAGGTGATCGTGGTCTTCGACGGCACCGAGCCCGACCAGAGCCTGGTCAGCACCCGACCGGGACGCACCGTCCGGGTTCTCGGCAACGCACGCACCCCCGGGCTTGCGGGTGGTCGCAACACCGGGATCCTGGCGGCCCGCGGAAACGTCATCGCGTTCTGCGACGACGACGACCACTGGCTCCCGGGCAAGCTCCGGGCCCAACTCGACGCGCTCGACGACGACCCCCATGCGGAGTTCGTGACGACCGCGATGACCGTCGACTATGACGGTCGGCGCACCGACCGGCTCGCCGGCTGCGACCAGGTCAGCCATCAACAGCTGATCAGTTCACGGATGGCGATGCTCCACTCCTCCACGTTCGTGGTGCGTCGTGATGCACTGGTCGACGACATCGGCCTGGTCGACGAGACACTTCCGCGCAGCATGGCCGAGGACTGGGACCTACTGCTGCGCGCGGCGCGGCGTCGCCCGATCGTGCACGTCGACCGTCCCCTGGTCGACGTGACGTGGGGGGCGACCTCCTACTTCGCCGATCAGTGGCAGATCCGCAACGAAGCACGGTTGTGGTTGCTCGAGCATCATCCCGAGATCAGCCGGGACGAGCGTGGAGCCGCGCTGCACTTCAGCAAGTTGGCCTTCGGGCACGCCGCGCTCGGCCAGCGTCGCGAGGCCATGCGATGGTCGGCCCGGGCGTTTCGGCGGAACCCGCGCGAGCCCCGCACCGTGCTCGCCCTCCTGGTCGCCACGCGGCTGGTGCGCTGGGAGTTCGTGGTGCGGATGCTCAACACGCGGGGTCGGGGCATCTGAGCCCGGTGCTTCAGCGCAGATAGCCATAGCGGGCGAGCAGCGGTGCGGTGAACGCGGTGACAGCGCGTCGCTGGGCAGGATCCTGGTGCTCCCGCCAGGCCACATCCGGGACGAGGTCAATCGCCCCCGTGCGGAAGCGCATCGGGTTCCCTGCGCACGAGTGGGTGGTCTGCAACATCACGGTGGTGCGGTGGATGTGGCCGACCCCGGCGTCGATCCCGGCGAACCGGAGCGCGCGGTCACTGCTGGTGACGGGATCGGTGACGAAGTCCTCATAACGCAGCCGCAGCAGGGGGACCGACCGGCCCAGCGGCTCGATACCGGCGTTGTGAACGATCCACG
Organism: Nocardioides daedukensis; assembly: GCF_013408415.1. Taxonomy (NCBI): domain Bacteria; kingdom Bacillati; phylum Actinomycetota; class Actinomycetes; order Propionibacteriales; family Nocardioidaceae; genus Nocardioides; species Nocardioides daedukensis. Next base: position 3,285,919 of record NZ_JACCAA010000001.1, read on the forward strand.
AGCGAGACACCTCCCACGAGGAGAGCCGGGCCATCAGCTGGTGCTCGGCGCCGACGGCTTCGGGGCGGCGTACGGACTTGGCCCAGGAATGGGCCACCCCGCGGCTGTCGCGCACGCAGTGCAGCACGCGCAGGTCGATGTCCGGCGAGCGAGCCAGGCACCACGCGAGCGAGACCTGCTTGCTCGAGTCGATGAGGATCGAGCCGGTCAGCTCGTGTGCCGCTCGATAGAGGAGCGCGTAGGCAGCGACGTACTCCTGGACCTCCGCACGGAGGCTGCGCGCGCCGCTCGCGATCGCCGGGATGCGCCGGGCGCGGTCCACCCGTGCCTTCAGCCAGGCCATCCGGTCGACGTCGACCTCGGCCCACCCGCCGAACGCCGCGGCGCCGACGCGAGTCCAGAACGGACACTGCAGGAAGGGCACCCCGCAGGCGCACAGCTCGTTGCGGCGGATGCCGCGCTCCCACAGGTGCATCACCTCGCCGAGGCCGTGGATGCCGCGAGCCTCACCCAGGGTACGCTCGATCAACGTCGTCCCGCTGCGACCCAGGCCGGCGAGGAAGAGCACCGGCACGGGTGTCGCTGCGTCCCCTGCTGGCGGCGGCGTCCCGGAGCGCAACGCCCGGTCAGTCACGGCCGCCCCGAACGCCACGAGGGCGTCTCGCCGAGCCACAACGTAAGTGCCTCATCGTGGGGCGCGAAGTGCTCGGTGAGCTCGTCGCGCAGGTCGGTCGGCAGGTCCTGGCGAGGACGGGCGTTGTGCCGCTCGAAGCGTGGAGTCCCGAGCGGTCGTACGCCGATCCAGTTCAGGACCTCCTCGAAAACCGGGACCGGATCGGTGAAGAAGCGGTGGCTGTCCACCACCTTGATCTGGTCGGGGTTGAACAGCGGCGAGATGCGGTCCAGCTGATCGGCGTACTCCCCACGGGAACGGTAGGCCTGATGGCGGTGCGCGTGGCTCTCGGCGGTGGGGTCGCGCAGGAGTCGTTCCTCCTCGCCGTCCAGTCGCCACGGCTCGGCCGCGAGCGCCTCGCGGAACGGCAGGTCCTCATAGCCTCGCGCCAGTTCGTGCGCGTGCGCGGAGTAGGCCCTCTCGACGGGATCACGGACCAGGACCAGCAGCTTCACGTCGGGCAGGACATGCGCGATGCGAGTCGCAGCCAGGGGATGGAAGAGGTAATAGGGACTCGACTCGAAGCACAGGGCCCTGGTGCCGTGGCGGTGTTCGGCCCGGTCGAGGTGGGACTGCAGCGGGAAATGCGCTCGATAGTCGGCCACGTCGCCTCGGTGACCCTCGTCGAAGTGGTGCACCCCCTTGCGCCACACCGGTCGGAAGATGGTGGGGTGCTGCAGCAGCGCCTTGTACATCGACGTCGTGCCGCAGCGCTGACCGCCGCAGATGAGCAGTCCGGGCAGGGCGCGCCCGTCGTGGGTGAGCCGGCCGATGATGTCGGCCGCCCGCAGCAGTGCCGGCCGGGCGCGGTCGACCGCGGAGCCCTGGGCGGCGCTGATCAGTTGTCTGGTGGAGTTCATGATGTGGTCCTTCCGGTCCTCGAGGGGATCTCGATGTGCAGGGTGGAACGCAGAGGCCAGGCGCTGGCCAGATAGCCGGCGACCGCGACCAACCAGGCAGCGATGGCGACCCAGGGCCCTAACCCGAAGCTGACGGTGACGAGCCCCGGGAGGGCGCCGAACCAGAGCAGGGCAAGGACCATCGCGGTGAGCGTGCCGGCGCCGAACGGGTGCAGGCGCATCGCGAACGCGATCTGGGCGAGGGGAATCAGGTTGGCGCAGAGGATTGCCGCGGACCAACCGATGGCCGCCCCCATGAGCCCGAGGTCCGGGATCAGGAGCAAGTCAAGACCGAGGTTCACGGTGAGGGCCACCAGCACGTTGTAGAGGTTCCAACTTGTTCGCCCGCCCATCGTGAGGACGTTGTCGACCATCCCGCAGCCGGTCGCGACGAGCATCGTGAGCGACAACAGGACTAGTGCGCCAGCGCCCTCGACGTAGTCGGCTCCGAAGATGCGCAGCAGGTGGTCCGAGGCCAGCACCAGGGTGAGATAGAAGGGCCAGACGGCCAGGACCAGCCAGCAGGTCGCGACCTGGTAGAGCCGCCGCGCCTCGGTGCGGTCCGGGTCCATCAGGGCTGCGGCGAGACGGGACTGGGTGGCACGGGACAGGGCCATGCCGGGCAGCTGCCCCACGACGTGGAAGCGGGTGGCCACCGTGTAGATGGCCGCCTCGGCGAGACCGGCCATGGCGCCGACCAGCAGGATGTCCAGGCGCTGCATGGCCATCTGGGCGACGCCGGCCAGGGCTCGTGGGGCGGTGAACCGCCAGAACTCGCGGCCCACGGTGGAGCTGGCTCGTGCAGCGGAACCGGATTCGCGGATGGGCGCTCCGTGCCTGCGCCACCAGCGCAATGAGGCCAGCGCGCAGGGCATGTAGGGCAGAGCCCAGCCGAGGACCACAAGCCCGATGTCCCCCGTCGGAACGGCCCAGAGCACCAGCCCGATCTGGAGCACCGGACGGATCGTCTGGTCGAACAGGGCGGTCGGCGTCATCGTGCCGAGGCCGCGGCTTGCGGAGGTGCAGAGGTTGAGGACAGCGGCGAAGACGACGAACCCGGACACAAGACGCAGCGGAAGGGTCAGCCCGCTACCTCCGTTGCTCAGCAGGGCGGAGAGCTGCGGGGCGAAGATCGCGATCAGCGCCGACGTGCCGAGGGCGATCACCAGCACCGGTCGCGCGGCAACAAGGACGTACGCCGCCCGCCTTTGCCCGCCGCTCGCCGCGTCGTCCCGGGCGATGAAATAGACGAGTCCGGTGCTGGTTCCCAGTTGGCCAAGCGCGGTGACGAGGAGGAAGAGCGAGGTGCTCGCATAGAACACCCCGACATCGGCTGCGCTCAAGGTCCGGGTCAGCGCGAAGGCGAGGACGAACGTGGCGAGTCCGGTGACGGCACCGCCGACGAGGTTGATGGCGCTGCCGCGGAGAACGTCGCGCATTCCATGCTCCGCGCGACCCGCCACCTCGATGTAGCCGGTTGTCCCCGTCACCCAGCCACCGTATGAGCGTGACGGGCCAATGGGCTCCCCCAATTGGGGGAACTGTGGGCGAGGACGACACCGGCCTGTGATCGGCTCCCTACGCTCGGGCACATGCCGGTTCGCGATGGTCCTGAAGGTTTCTCGCCACTGCAGGTGTTGTGGCCGCTGATCTCCGTCAGCCGTTCTGATGGCCCGGACGAGTGTGCAGTGCTCGCGCGCTATCGCGCAGTGCCCAACGCTGCTGATCCGCGGTTCCTCCTACCGGCTGACCGACGCGCGGCAGCCTCGGTCCTGCGCCACTTCCGAAGCCCGGGCACGAGGTCTGCGCGCGCCCGCTTGATTGCCCTGCGCACTGTCGTACGGGTCAGTGGCGGTTGGCCTGTCTTTCGGGACCGCGTCGATGTCCTGGTGTCTGGCAGTGGGGATGGGGCGTCGATGGAGCGGGAGCTCGCCCGAGTGCTCGACCAGCCCGTCGTGCTCGGCGTTCATCTGGGACCGCCTCGGGCGAACCGGAAGCCCATTCTGCAGATCCTCGACCGTCAGCTGCGGCCACTGGCTGTCGCTAAGGTCGGCACGGAGCCGCTGACGCGTCGGCTGGTGCTGAGGGAGGCGGAGAACCTCACCCTGGTGGGGGAACGCGACCTGGGTCCGGTGCGGGCACCCCGGGTGCTTCATGCAGGTGTCTGGAACGACGCGGCTCTGCTCGTCGTCGACCACCTTCCGCTCGGTGCGGCCACGACCCTTGCCGGGCCGGCACTGAGCAGGGCCATGACGATGGTTGCCAGATCGGGGACGGTCACGCGGCATCGCTTCGTGGAGGCCCCCGCCTTCTCCCGGATGGCCGAGCAGGCCCGGGGCTTGGATGCTGGTCCGGTCCGGGAGGCCGTCATCGAGGCGCTGGCAGGACTCGCTGCCCTGACCCGACCGTGGGAGCACGGGACCTGGCACGGTGACTGGACGGCCTGGAACTGTGCCGCTCACGGGTCTGAGGCGCTCGTGTGGGACTGGGAGAGGTGTGAGGAGGGGGTGCCCCTCGGCTGGGACGCACTGCACCACGAGCTCCGCGAGCAACTGCAGGACCGGACACCCACCCAGGACGCCGCCCGTGGGCTGGTCACCAAGGCGCCCTCCCTGCTCCGACCCTTCGGCGTGGCAGATGACATCGCGCCCGACATCGCCCGGGCCTACCTGGTCGAGATTGCCCTGCGCTACCTCGTCGATCGCCAACGGGAGAAGGGTGGGCCCGCAGGCCGGGTCGAGGACTGGATCCTGCCGGTCGTCTGTGCCGGCTGAGTGCTCACGGGACTGTTCGTCGGACCCCGCATTGAACCGGTCGTGCGACGCAGACCGGTCATGGTCGTGGAGGTGAGAAGGCGTCCCAGGCGGGTGTGAACCAGGGGTCTCGTGACCAGCGCGCAAGCTCGCGGAGGGCAGCGGGGTCCGGTGAGAACGCATGCGGCCCGGACTCGCCCTTGTCGGCCTCGAAGAAGACGACTGCTGCGATCTGCGGATTGCTCTTGACGAAGCGCCGGGTCTCGCGCAGCCAGGCCACGAGGTCACCACCACCGGGCACCCGGGTGGTCGAGAACTCCCCCAACATCACCGGGTGGGGTCGCCGGGATGCCCAGTCGAGGAAGTCGGCGACGTGGGGCTCCAGCGGTTCGTCCGCACGGGAGCTGTAGGCATCGACGCACAACCAGTCGACCTCCGCATCCCCCGGGTAGTAGTCAACAGCTCGGGTGGACGTGAACCCGTGCCCGATGGGACACCAGACCCAGTCGACCTGGTCGGCGCCCTCCGCGGCGAAGATCGCACGGATCCGCCGCCAGGACTCGACGTACGCCGAGGGGGACTCGACCTCTGCCTGCAGGTTGGGACGGTTCATCTCCCAGCGCCACCGAAGCAGGATCGGAGCGCCCAGGTCACGAACCGCGCGAGCGCGTGTCCTGATCAGGGCATCGTGCGAGCCGGACAGGATGTCGGCCGTCCCTGTCCCGGCCCAGGACAGCATCAGCGTTGTGCCCCGTTCGACCACGTACCGGTCGAACTTGGACGGGAAGGTCTCCGCCCAGGGGTGGTAGCTGTGCACGATGGTGAGTCGCCTTCCCAGGTCCGTCTCGAAGCGCTTCACCGCAGCGATCCGCTCGTCATCGGTGTAGATCGGCGGGTCGACGTATGCCCCGAACAGTGCCCCCGCTTCGTCGTCAGCGCCGGTCTCCTTGTCCACCGCCAGGCTGGTCCCCAGCATCGCGAGTGCGATCACGAGGATGACCAGTCCCAACAGTTCACAGCGGCGCGCCACGGCGCCCTCTCCGGGCCTTCTGTCCACGCCACAGCAGGCCGAGGGCCACGGATGGCAGGAGGGGGTCAAGGGTGTAGAAGAAGGCGAAGAAGACAGAGACCACCACCGTCAACCGGGCTGCACTGGCCACCGCGCTGCGGTCTCCGCGGGAGTGCCAGAGCTGCGAGGCCCAGAAGGAGAAGAAGAGCAGGGTGCCCCCGAATCCAGTGGTCACCAGCAGGGTCCACAGATAGCCGTTGATGCCGATCGGGATGTTGCCGCAGTTCTTGCACTCCGGGCTCTTCCCGATGGCAATGGACGACGGCGACCCGACCGCGCTGCGGGTCCCTCCGAAGCCCACCAGGGGTGAGGCCGTCGCGAGGTCGAGCGCCCGCTCGGTGGTGAACGCCCGGATCGAGTCGCTCTTGCCGTTCTCGGCGCGGGTGTCGATCACCTGCTTCAGCGGCGAGGCCACGATGAGGACCACGGCCACCATTGTCACGCCGGCCACGGCAAGGAGCGGCGCGATCCGTCCGCGCCGCAGGAACGCCCCCACTGCGTAGACCACGCAGATCATGATGCCGAGCCACACTCCCCGGTTGAGCGAATAGATGACAGCCGCCAGCCCGACCATGGCCCAGAGCGCCGTGCCCATCTGGGCACGCCGCGATCTGGATGACGCTCCGTGGAGCACGAACCAGATGCCCAGCAACGCGATCGTGGAGCCCCAGATGTTGGTGTAGGCGAAAGGAGCTGCTGGCCGGGCGACCGCTGCTTCCTCGAACTCCTGGACCTGGGCGAACGTCGGGTGGACCAGGTGCCACACATAGGGCACGGAGGTGACCGAGCGGGGGAGCACGATCTCCAGCAGGCTCGGGAAGCCACCGTTCGGCCAGAACAGACCCAGGAGGCCACCGATCACCACATAGCTGAAGAACACCGAGAGCGACCACAGGATCCGCCGGACCGGGAGTTCCTTCTCGCTGAGGTTCCCGACGTAGAGCAGCACCACGGTGGTGGCGACGTACTGGCTCTGACGGACGACGAAGGCAGGCAGCCGACCAGCGAACGAGTCAGGAACGGTGCCCATCGGGTCGACGCCGAGGACCAGGATGCCGAGCCCGGAACACACCAGGAACAGCACCCAGAGTCCGAACCCGCGAGGGAACCTGACTCTCCCTCGACGCCACAGGTGGACAGCCATCGGCACGGCTGCGATCTGCACCGCGAACGCGGAGACCCCCAGAGCCCAGAGCACTGGATAGCCGACGGTGATCAGGACCAGAGGCCAACCCGCGCGGGGCCTGCGTGGTGCGACCTGTCCCCGCGGAGTCGTGGAAGGCGTTTCGGACCGGAGCGGCCCCCCGGCCGAGGCTTCTGCACCGGGGACCCGCGATGTACCGGTGGTCACCGGTCCTCCTCAGGCGATGCGGTCGTTGGACGGGTCGACGCCGTCAGTGGGCAAGGCGTGCAGACGGCGACCCCGTTCGCCGCTCGCCACCCGGGCTTCAGCCTCGCTGCTCGCCACCGTCGCCCGTGCGGGCTTTGTCTCTGCTCTGCTGAGGGTCCGCGCGAAGGGGGGCAGGAGCTGTCGGTGCGGCGATTCGACGATGACGGTTCCGAGCACAGATGCACCCACGTGTCGCAGTTGTGACACCGCGTCCAGCACCTCGTCGGTGGTGGACACGCCGGCCGTGGTCACCAGAAGCAGGCCGGTCGTTGCCGGCACGATGGTCTGCGCGTCGGCGTTCACCGAGGTGGGAGCAACATCGAGCACGACCACGTCGGCCAGCGACTCGAGCTGGTGCAGCATCGGCCCGAACGTCGCGTCCTGCAACAGCTCCGAGAAGCGCACTCGGTCGAGTCCGGGGGGCACGACGGACAGTCCGGGAATGCCCGCGACGGGGTGCACGCTGTCGATCAGCGGGCAGCCTGTGTTGAGCACGTCGGCCAGCCCGGTCTCGTCGGCGAGTCCAAAGTGCTCGGTGACCACATCGTTGTGGATGCTCACCGAGACCAGGATCGTCTCCACTCCGCTGCGGGCCAGGGCACTGGCCAGACAGGTGGACATCACTGCGCCCGTGTCGCCGGGCGTCGCCGAAGCGACAGTGAGGCTGCCGCGGTGCTTCGGAATCACCGCAAGCAGTGCGTTGCGCACCTGCCGCAGCTGCTCCGCATCGCGTTGGCGGATGCCGAGGGTCTCACCAGGCATGGTCAGTGCAAACTTCCCGACGATGACATCCATGTCGAGGCGGGCCAAATCGCGGGGAGACCGGATCCGCTTGTCGCGGGTGTCTCGAGCGTAGGCAACACCGAGCCCGAGCATCAGGGATGCGAAGACGGCGGTGGTCATGACGATGGGCGCGCTGACGCCGGTCGGGTTAGTGGGAAGCTGGGCCTCAGTGATCACCGAGCCGGGATCAACGCTGGCCGACGTGAGTGGATTCAGCTCCTGGCTGCTGGTCTGGAGCTGCTGCACCAGCAGGTCACGCTGCGTGGCAAGAAGGGTGCGGTCGGCGCTGGACGGGAGCTTGCGGAGGGCCCGGGCGTTCTCGGCCAACTCGGCGTCCAGGGTGGCTATCCGCGCCCTGATGCCCTCGACCCGCGCCTTGATCTGTCCCTCGGCGACGGCTCTCCGGTTGTCCAGATATGCCTTGGCGAGGGCGGCGCTGCCGTCCCGCGCTGCTTCTGCCGAGTCGGCTGTGAAGGTGATGGACAGCACCGAGGTGTTCGGGGGAACGCCCACCGACACGTCACTGACCAGCTCGCGGGGGGAGGTGTCGAGGCCGAGAGCCTCGACGGCCAGTTGGGCGACGACGGACGACCTCACCAGCTGCGCCTCCGTGTCCAGGTTGATCTCGGTGCTGGTCCGGCCGTTGGTGCTGTTGGTGTCAGCGCCGGTGGGCTGCGCGAGCACCGATGTCGTCGCCGAATAGCTGACCGGCGCCAGCGAGAGAATGGCCACGCCGATGAGCGCGCCGAGGATGGGGCTGCACACGAGCAGCAGCCAGCGTCGTCGCAGGACGGCCAAGTAGTCCGTCACGCCTGTCTCAACTTGCCCCGAAGTCACGATGCGATGCCCCCTTCGAGGCAAGGGTCCGCCGCGAATCGGGCAGGCCGCAACCGCCTCGGACGGATATACCCCGTATGGGTGAACGCAACGGCTGCCCCCGGGAGCACGATGTGCAGATGGGCACTCACACCATCAGCAGGAGCACGGCGTCCCGGTCCGGCGAGGCCGTCTGGAACACGGCGTTCCTCGTGGTGTGCGCCGTCGTCCTGGCCGGCCTGGTGACCAAGCTGCAACAGGAGTTCCTGCCTTCTGCGCTGTCCACACAGGTCGGTCACAACAGTGAGGTGTGGGCCCTGGTGCTCGCTCTCGGCACGGGAATGTTCATGCTGGAGCGCACGGAGGCTACGGGCACCTCACGCATCCCGGTCCTCCTCGTGTGCCTGGCCTGTCTCGGGCTAGCGGCTGCGGTCTACTGGCTGGGGACGCCCCCTACGGTGAAGACGCTCAACGAGCCGCTTCTCGGAGCCGGGCTTCTGATCGGCTACCTGTGTCTGCCACGACCTCTGCCCCGCGCGGTGCCGTGGTTGATCACCGGGATCGTGGCGGGGGTCATCGTGGTCTGGTCCCAGGTCACCTTCGTCTTCCTCCAGGCCGAGTCGATGACAGCGCTGCTCGTGGCCCCACTGGCCTTCGACGTGATGACGTCGCCGGCCCGGAGGACACCTAAAGCGTCTGCAGGACGGGTGACGGCGTGGTTGTCGTTGCTGATCCTGCTCCCGGCCCTGGCACTGGCCTCGGGTGATCTCCGCACCGAGGGAGGGTTCGCGCCCGACCTCGTCGACTATCTCGCACGCGGAGCAGAGGGCTTCTGGGGAGTCGCTCTGCTGCAGTTGTACGTCGTCCTTCGTCGAGCTCGGTCCTCGGCACCAATCCACAGCCCGACCCAGGTCTCGAAAGGCGCGGAATGACCATGAACGCACGAGAAAAGAACATGAACCGTAGGCAATGGATAGTGGTCCTCATCGCAGCCGCCGCGATGGTCTTCGCGCCACAGTTTGCCCAGGCACTTCAGCCGGGGCACGACCGATATCCCAACGCGGTGCCGGCGACCAGCACACCGTCGGTGCTCAACGGTGAAGTCCTTGACATCGTGCAGATCGGCAACACGATTGTGTCGGCCGGTGCGTTCTCGAGCGTGAGTTCGCCGGGAGGGTCAGCTGTCACGCGCAACAACGTGTTCGCGTTCAATGCCGCCACAGGACAGTTGAGCAGCACGTTCACCCCCAGCGTCAATGGCACTGTCGACGCGGTGCTGCCCGGGCCCACAGCCGGAACGGTCTATCTGGCCGGCTCGTTCACCCAGGTCAACGGTGCGAACGCGAGTCACGTCGCGTTGGTGAACGTGAGCAACGGTCAGACGGTGACCGGGTTCCGGGCTGCTGCGACCAACGGTCGCGTCTATTCGATCCAAAGGGTGGGCAACCGGCTCTTCATCGCAGGCAATTTCACCACGACCGGTGGCGTCGCCCACCGTTCCCTCGCGACCCTCAACGTCACCACCGGTGCGCTCGACCCCTACATGAACCTGCAGACTGCCGGCCGGCACAACGACAGTGGCTCCGGGGCACAGGGAGCCATGGGTGTGCGGGACATCGAGATCACCAACGCCGGCGACCGCATGGTCGTGATGGGCAACTTCAAGCAGATCGACGGACTGGTCCGTGACCAGGTTGCCATCGTGAACCTACCGGCCGGAAGTGCCGAGCTCGACGCCAATTGGCGGACCCGGCGCTACGAGCCCTACTGCTTCAACTGGGCCTTCGACACCTACGTGCGCAGCGTCTCCATCGCGCCCGACGACAGCTACTTCGTTCTGGCAAGCACCGGCGGCCACAACACCGGAACGCTCTGCGACACGATCGCCCGCTGGGACTTCTCCGACTCCGGGCAGGACGTCCAGGAGGCGTGGTTCAGCGACAGCGGTGGCGACACCTTGTGGGCCACCACCGTGACCGAGAAGGCAGTCTTCGTCGGCGGTCACCAGCGCTGGATGAACAACGACAACGGCAGCGATTTCGCGGGCCCCGGTGCGGTGCCCCGGGCGGGACTTGCCGCGCTCAACCCCACCTCCGGCATCCCGATCCCCTGGAACCCCGGACGGAACCCCCGTGGAGCAGCGGTCTACGCCTTGTACCCGACCGAGACAGGTCTGTGGATGGGCAGCGACACCGAATATGTCGGAGACGTGCGCTATCGCCGGCCCAGGATCGCCTTCTTCCCACTCGCGGGTGGTCTGACCGAGCCGTCCGACACACAACAGCAACTGCCCGGGAACGTCTACCTGGCCGGCAAGCGCTCGGTGGACCAGGGCAATGTGATCTACCGGGTGAACACAGGTGGCGGCGCTGTCTCGGCAACGGACGGAGGCCCGGACTGGAACGCCGACGACAGTGATCCCAGCCCCGTGCGCAACAACGGGAGCAACAGCGCTGGCTACGATCCCGCCGTCAGCAGGGACACGTCCCTGCCCGCCCATGCGCCTACGAGCCTGTTCGACTCGGAGCGTTGGTCTCCTTCTGACGATCCGAGGATGTCGTGGGACTTCCCGGTGCCAGCCGGTCGCCAACTGCAGGTCCGCCTGTTCTTCGCAAACCGTTATGCCGGCACCAGCCAGGTCGGGCAGCGAGTCTTCGACGTGGAGCTGGAGGGTACGACCAGGATGAACGACTTTGACATCGTGCAGGCGGTCGGCGACCAGCGCGGCATGATGCGCTCCTTCGACATCACCAGTGACGGCAACGTCGACATCGACTTCTCGCACGTGGTGGAGAACCCACTCATCAACGGGATCGAGATCGTGGACCGGACTCTGCCGCCGCCGTCCAACGGTGGCAGCACGCTCAGCACGATCGACTTCGACGGCACCACCGCCGGGTCGGCCACCGGTGTCGACGGCCTCGGTGTGGACTGGGGCCAGGTGCGGGGGTCGTTCCTGATCGGCAATACGCTCTACTACGGGTGGGCCGACGGCCAGCTCTACAAGCGGACCTTCTCCTCGAGCGGCGTAGGTCCGGCGACGCTGATAGACCCCTACCACGACCCGATCTGGGACAACGCCAGCAGCGGCTCCGGCGGCACTTTCCGGGGTGCCACCTCCGCCTTCTACGGGCAGATCACCAACCTGACCGGGCTGGTCTACCGCGACGGCCGGATCTACTACACGCTGAACAACGACTCGAACCTCTACTGGCGCGGCTTCAACGCGGACAGCGGCATCGTCGGGACGCGTGTCCACACCGCCAACGGTGGAATCAACTGGAGCACCAGCTCCGGGCTCTTCACCAGCGGCAACACGCTGTACGTCGTGAACAAGTCCAACGGATCGCTCGGTCGGGTCAACTTCGCCGGCGGTGTGCCGCAGGGGACCGTGACCACGGTCAACAGCAGCAACGACTGGCGTGCTCGCGGCATCTTCATCGCCCAGGGGGTGGCGCCCAACCAGGCACCGACAGCACGGATGGCAGTGACCTGCGTCAAGCTCGTCTGCAGCGTGGACGGGACCACTTCGACGGATCCCGAGGGTGCTGACCTCACCTATGCCTGGGACTTCGGTGACGACGGTGCAGCCACGGGCGGGACTGCCTCGCACACCTACGACGAGGACGGTGGCTACACCATCCGGTTGACAGTGACCGATGACCGCGGCGGCTCCGACACGGTCGAGCGTGTGGTGAATGTCGCCGCGGGGACTGCATCCAGTGTGTCCTTCGTGGCATCGACCAGCAGCAACATGAACAGTGCGACGCCTGCGGTCACCGTGCCGTCAGGTGTCCAGGCCGGTGACCAGTTGATGCTCTTCGGGTCGGGTACGGACCTCGGGGTCCCGTCCGGCTGGACACTGGTGGACTCACGGACGGCGAGCGGGATGGAGAGCCACGTGTGGACACGCCGGGCGACCGGTGCCGACGCGGGAACCACCGTGACCATCCCCACCACCTTCGGGAAGACGGTGCTGGTCCTGGCCGCCTATCGGGGAGTTGACGGAGCCTCTCCCGTCGCAGCCATCGCGAGCACGACCGACACCGGGACGAGCCACACCAGCGCCACGGTCAATGCGCCCGAGAACGCCTGGGTTCTTCAGTTTTGGTCTGACAAGTCCAGCGGCACGACGACCTGGAACCTGCCTGGGACCATCGCCGAGCGTGAGCGGAGCATTGGCTCCGGGTCTGGTCGCAAGAGCGCGGTCCTGGCGGACTCGAACGGGGGCGTCGCGGCTGGCGTACGAGGTGGAGTCACGGCGACCACGGATGCGTGGAGTGGCCGGGCAATCAGCTGGACGTTGGCGTTGAGGCCGGCCTCATGACCGGCCTTGTCCGTCGATCCTCCGCACTCATCGCCACCGGCGTCCTTGTCCTGACAGGTCTCGCCGGGTGCGGTGGGGGTGATGCGGAGCCCGGGGCGGACCCGCGTCCGGCCGCCACACCGTCCGCTGGTGACAACCCGACGGGTGCCACGGGGAAGACCAGCCCGAAGGTGCCGGCATCCCCGAAGACCAACGCCTCCGGGCTCTCGTCCCCGGCGAGTGCGTCGGACGACCTGCCCACCCGCGGTGCGGACGGGACCCAGGACAGCGTCCTGGCGAAGCTGCCGGGACCGAGCTCGCAGAAGTGTGTTGACGTGGACAAGAACCGTGACGTGCGCTCCGGGTCGATGGCCGCCGGCCCGTTCGACGAGGTCCGCAGCAATTACGAGCAGGGAGCGCCGGCCACCCAGGAGGTCCGGCTCTACTTCATCCCGGAGAAGTCAGCCAAGATGCCCGGCATCAGTGTCCGGCTGCACAACAAGGCGAGCAACAAGACCATCACGGTCCGTCAGAAGCGGTGGGCCGACGCCGGTGAGTTCCGCTTCTATGACGTCCAGACCGGGCTGCCCACCAAGGGAACCTGGCAGATCACCGCTCAAGCAGGACCCGACAAGGGTTGCTGGACCGTCCAGCTCGGTTGAGGTCCGAGAGCTCGCAGAAGGAGAAGCACGTGCCTGAGATCGATTGGAACAGAGAACGGTGGGACGTCGCACACCAGTGGGACCTCGAGGGTGACGAATGGTCCGGGATGGCGGACCACTGTGGCCAGTCCTACCAGGACTGGAAGTCCGCACTCATCATCGAGCTCCTGCACCCCGATCTGGGTCAGGACCGAGATATTCTCGAGGTCGCGCCCGGGCATGGCAGGTTCACGGTCGAGATGGTGGACAACTGTCGCTCGCTGACACTGGTGGACCTGAGTCCCACCTGCCTCGAGGTCTGTCGCTCGAGGTTCGGAGACGACGGGCAGGTGCGTTACATCGAGACCGACGGTACGTCGTTGCCCGGTGTACTGGACGAGTCGATCGACTTCATCTGGTCCTTTGACTCCTTCGTGCACATGGAGCGCGGTGTGATCGACGCCTATCTGGCGGAGTTCGCCAGGGTGCTGCGGCCCGAGGGCAGATTCGTCATCCACCACGCAGGCAAGCGTGAGTGGTCCCTGAGGGCTGTCCCGCTTACGCGAAAGTTGGGGGCTCCCGGACGCGTGGTACAACGACTGATGAGTCAGGGAAGGCTGCGCGACAGTGGTTGCCGAGCCGACGTGAGCGCGGGACTGGTGGGTCGCCTGGTGGCGACGCACGGCCTCGAGGTGGTGGAGCAGCGGAACGCGTGGGGAGCCCATGGTGAGTTCGATCTCTCGAAGTTCGGCGACGTCATCACCGTCGGCCGCAAGCCCTGACACGACGACGTCAGAGGTGCGGCCAGAGCAGACCGGATCAGACCAGGTCAGGCTCGGGCCTGACCTGGCTCGGTCGTGTCTGCGCGCTGACTTCCGTGCGTGAGGGTGGTCGTCAGTAGGCGCCGCGGTGCGTGATCACGGCTCCGACCGTGCGGGCCAGGATCCGCAGGTCGCTCCCGGGGTGCCAGTTGTCCACATAGGTGAGGTCGAGGCGCACGGACTCGTCCCAAGCCAGGTCCGAGCGTCCCGAGACCTGCCACAGGCCGGTGATGCCCGGCTGTACGGCGAGCCGGCGTGCCACGTCGGTGGAGTATTCTGCGACCTCGCGCTCAAGGGCGGGACGGGGACCCACCAGGGCCATTTCGCCGCGCACGACGTTGACCAGCTGAGGAAGCTCGTCCAAGGAATATCGTCGGAGAAACGTCCCGATGCGTGTGATACGCGGATCCTGACGCATCTTGAACAGGACGCCGTCGCTGTCATTGATCAGGGTGGTGTCCACGGCCGACTCGACGGTCATGGTCCGCAACTTGTACATCGTGAAGACCCGGCCGCCCCTTCCGATCCGCTGCTGGCGATATATCGCCGGTCCTGGTGAGTCCAGACGAACCCCGAGCATGAGGACGAGCAACACGGGCGCTGCAATGCACAGCAAGGTCGCTGCCAGGACACGTCCGGCAAGGTGCTGGGCAGTGCGTCGCCAACTGTCGAGCTCGCTGTGGCGGACATGCACCATGGACAGGTCCGCCACGCTCGAGACTCGAGTGCGTCCCAGGCTCACATCGACGAGTCCGGTGGAGATCATCAGATCCACCCCGACCTCGGCGAGCTGCCACTCGAGTCTGCGGAGTTCGATCGGGTCGAGGTGCGAGCAGGGGAGGACCAATACCGCATCGCAGTGCGTTTTCTCCAGTGCGCGGAGAATCGCCGGCACGGTCGGACGGCAGCGTCCCTGAACCCTGACGCTCAGGTCGCGGGTGAGTGCTGCCTCGGCACGATCCGAGGATGTCGTGTGGCCAGCCACGAGGAGGCGGATCGGCTCGATCGGCTCCCCACGGTGCTGTCGCCACAGCCACACCTGCGCGGCCAGGGAGCCGGCGATCATCCCGGAGAGCGTGCCCAGGAAGAGCGCGACCGGAAAGGCAGGCAGGAACCACCACATGGCCGCCGAGCCGATGATCGCGACCTGGAGGCCTGCGACCGCCAGGACCCTGGCCTCGAGGAGGCCTCGCGCCTGTCCGTGGCTGGTCCTGGCGCGTCGGATCAGAGCAAGGGTCAGCGTCCAAGCAGCCACCAGCAGCATCAGCATGCAGGCATCCACCAGCGCCGAGGACCCACTGTTCCCCAGCGCCAGGATGGCCGCGCCTCCCACCAGTCCGGCCGCAGGCAGGGCCAGTGACTCCCACCGTCGGCCGGCGAGACCGGCGAGGCCGGCAGCCGGGGGGAGAAGAGACCCGGAAGAGTCGTCGGCGGCGTCCACATCGCTGGCTGGCGAAGTTGTCGCTGGTCGCCAAGGTTGTTCAGGAATGAGAAGCCTCGGGGCGGCGGGCCTCGTCTGGTTGGCGATGCTCATTGCGCCGACGTCACGTGGAAGAGGTGGGCGGGCAGCAGACAGTCATCTGTTGTGTGAACGCAGGAATGACCTGCCGTGTGAACACTCATCCTGGACCTCACCCCATCCGGCGTCTGCTGCTCGTGAATCCGACACTAGGCGGCGAGCGAGAGGCGGGCATGCCCGAAATCGGCTAAAAACAAGGGCTCTGAGACCTCACCCGCCGGGAGGGTGCCAGTGCGCTGCCTGTGCCATGCCGACGGCCGCCAGTTGGGAGGAAACGCCCAGCTTGGCCAGAAGCGACTTGACCTGCGTGCGCACCGTGGACTCCGAGACAACGCTGATCGCGGCGATCTCGCGCACTTGGCGACCGGCCATGAACTGCCACAGGACCTCGGCCTCACGGCGGGTCAGGAGCTCCAGCCGCCGCTGGGCCTCCTTCACTGCGTGCTGCTCCTGCCGCCATTCGGCCAGGAGCTCGGCCCGGCTCTCGCGCGAGAGCACTGGCATGCCCTCGTTGATCCTCCTGATCGTTGCCGCGATTTCGTTGAGGGACGAGTTCTTCGACATCACCACACGGGCACCGAGCGCGATCGCCTCGCCCCATCGACTGCGCTTGACGCTGCCGGTGATGACGACTACCGAGACCCCCGCTTGCGCAAGGGGCTGGATCAGATGCATTCCGTTCCCGTGGACTCCCAGGTCGAGATCAAGGAGGACCACCCTGGGCTCATGTCGCATGACCACGGGCAGGAGCGTCCTCACGTTGCGACCTGCCTGGTCCACGTTGGCGGAGCACACGTGGTGCCCCTCGATCTGCAGCGAGATCTTCAGCGATTCGGAGAAGAGCGTGTGGTCCTCGACGATCACGACAGGACGTTTGGGTCGTGCGGAGTTCACGACGGTAGGCAGATTCGGAAGACGGTGCCGTCGGCGGAGGACTGGAGCTCGAGCTCCCCTCCACACGCGCGCAGGATCTGGCGGGCATAGGACAGACCGATGCCCTGCCCGGACGAGGACAGGCCCTTCGCGTGACGACGGAACATGCGGAGTCGCACTTCGTCGGGGATGCCCGGGCCGTCATCGGTGACGATGAGTGCGACCTCGCCGTCACTGAGTTCCGAGGAGATCCGCACCGTCGCTCCCGGCGCATGGTCGCGGACGTTGCTGAGCAGGACGTTGAGGGCCTTGGCGACGTCGTCCGCCGGGGCGAACGCTTGCAGGTTGCCGCGGTGATGGACGATCCGTCCGCCCTGGGCACGGTGGGCGACCACATGCGGTTCCACCGCATCGTCGAGATCGATCCGCTGGCAGCTGTCGCGTCCCGGCTGGACGGGCTCGACCAACAGCCTTTCCAGGCGGCCCATCTCGGCCTCCAACATGGCGGCCAGGTTCTTGCGCTGCAGTTCCGCGACCTCGTTCTCGTGATGGATCAGGAGCCGGGAAGCCGATGCGATGCCGGCGACGGTGGAGCGAGCCTCGTGTCGTGTCTCCTCATCCGCCCAAAGCCTGCGCTCGGCATCCTCCAGTGACTCGTGCAAGCGGGTGGATTGGGTGGCGTAGGCGAGGCAGAGGAGGATCAGCGAGGCCACGACCATGCCGATGCCGGTCGTGCTGCACACCACGATGATGACGATGGACCAGGCTGCTCGTCCGTCCATCTGGCTGGGGCTGAAGTGGTGGAAGGCCACTCCGACGGTGAGGCACCAGGTCACGATCCAGCGCAGGTCCCGGTGCAGGTCGATGACCTTGGCGAGGCTTCGGGCTCCGATCCAGACAGCGATGGCGAAAGCGAGGATCTCGACATACTGCACTACGTCGGGCTGCACGCGAATGCCCTGGTCCACCCACCATGCCCGCAGGAGGGAGAACGCAATGCCAGCTCCGGGGCCCAGGAACAGCGGGGCCCGCCATCGAGAGAGGGGGGCTGACCTGGCGCAGCGGATCGACACCCAGATGAGAAACGCGAACCACACGAGATCCGGGATCATCACCAGGTTGACGGAATTCTCGTCGCCAAGTGCCGGCATGTAGCGCCCGTCCATGCTCTGGGTGCGCAAGTAGATCCCCGTGCAGAAGAGGAAGGTGGCGAGCCATCCGGCCGAGTTGTGGTTCCTGAGCCAGGACCCGCACAGCACCAGCAGGCCGGCCCCGATCAGCGCCAGGGCGAAAGTCTCACGCACGGACGTGGCCATGGCGGCGAGCTCGTGGGCCGGCCGGGTCAGGTGCACGGTGACAGCGACCAGCAAGACCCCCAAGGCCGTGCCAGCAGGCGCCCACGCGTTTGGCCAACCCCACGCCCTGCTTCGGAAAATGGTCAGATCGTTGGTGCTCGGGCTCCCGAGGCCCGTGGACCTAGCTGAGTTCTCTCTGAGCAGGAACTTCGGTGGCTCGAAGTTGTCCTCCACACCGGGCAGCATACGTCGCCATCTTGCGTCTCTCACCGAAACACGGTATGTACCCCAATTTTGGGGACGATGCGCGGACTGAGCCCCTTGCGGGGTCATCGAAATGGGGCATAGATCGCTCAATCGAGCGCCACGCCCCAACCCCGGGCCTACGATCCAGGCAGTCACGAGGTGACCAGTTTTCCGCTCATTGGGTGTCCGGAGGAGGTGAGTCGAAAATGGCCAGGAACAGCGACCTGACAACGCGGCTGACCTGCGCCGCGCACCGAGGTTGATCCTTTGAATGTCCAGCAGGACGACCGGGTCGCCGATGTTCGTGGGCAGGTCAGCGCAGCTGACGGTCGGCGAGTCCTCGTCATCTCGGACCACGTCCTGACTAGCGAAGCCGTTGCCGCTGCGCTCTCGGACGTGGGCTACCGAGTGCGCCGGATGGCCGCTCGGCGACACTCGCTGAGCATGGTCGACGTGCAGCATCAGTTGACGGACTTCGATCCTGGCGTCGTGCTCCTGTTGCACGAGGTGGCCGACCCTGCGCACGTCCGGGCCATGCGACGGCTGGTGAGCCGGTTCGGGGACGTCGCATGGTTCGTCCTCACCTCAAGTAAGCGTGGGCCGGTCTGGGGTGCGGGCATCGATGTCGGCGCCGCCACGGTGATGTCGATGGACAGCACCGTGGAGGAGCTCTCCCGAGCACTTTCCCGGGCCTTCGCGCGGATGCCGGTCATGCAGGAGGAGGCCAGGGATCGACTGCACCGGGAGTGGACGGACCGCCCGAGGGCTGCGGTCGACCTGTGGGACCACCTGGACAGGCTGACCCAGCGCGAGACTGAGGTGTTGGCGGACCTGCACCGAGGACGCTCGGTCTCGGAGATCGCGGCCCGGGCCGGGTTGCGATCCAGCACGGTGAGGAGTCACGTCAAGGCGATCCTGCGCAAGCTGGACGTGCCGTCCCAGCTCACCGCCGTCGCGATCTATCAGCAAGCCGTGGAGACCCTGGTTCCTCGAGATGATCGCTGACCCGACGGACGTGTGCTGGAGGGAGGAGACACATGAACTGGCTCGTTACCGGTGGTGCCGGCTACATCGGGTCCCATGTCGTCCGGGCTCTGCAGCGGGCCGGTCTGAATCCCGTGGTGCTCGATGACCTGTCCACCGGGTTCAGCTCCTTCGTCCCTGCGGAGGTGCCCTTCATCGAGACCTCGCTGTGCGACCGGGAACGCCTCGACCGTGCGATGCGGCAATACCGGATCGATGGGGTCGTCCACCTCGCAGGGTTCAAGTATGCGGGCGTGTCCGTGTCTCGCCCGGTGCACACCTACGAGCAGAACGTCTCCGCCATGGTAACCCTGCTCGGATCCGTGCGGCGGTGCGGGATCGACAAGTTCGTCTTCTCGTCCAGCGCTGCGGTCTATGGCAGCCCGACCGTCGACCGGGTGACCGAGTCGACGCCGACCGCACCCGAGTCGCCGTACGGAGAATCGAAGCTGTTCGGAGAGACCCTGCTCCGTGACGTTGCTGCTGCCGAGGGCATCCGGCACACGTCGCTGCGCTATTTCAACGTGGTGGGCTCGGGAGCCTGCGACCTTTATGACGCGAGTCCGCACAACCTGTTCCCCGTCGTCTTCGACATGCTGAGCAGTGCGAGGACCCCCAGAATCAACGGGGACGACTACCCGACCCCCGACGGCACCTGCGTGCGCGACTATGTCCACGTGGCTGACCTCGCCGAGGCCCATGTCGCGGCGGCCGTGCGGACGATGGAGGGTCAGACACTGCGGCCGGTCTACAACCTGGGCAGTGGAACGGGAAGTTCGGTGCGCCAGATCATGGATGCCGTCCGATCCTGTACGGGGATCTCCTTCGAGCCGTTGATCGCCCCGCGTCGACCGGGCGACCCGGCAAGGATCGTGGCAGACGGGCACCTGGCCGCTGCCGACCTGGGGTGGACGATGCGGCACGACCTCGAGTCGATGGTGGCGAGCGCTTGGGAAGCACGCTGCGTCCTGACCAGTCGGAAGTGCTCCCGACCCCTCACAAGATGAACTGCTCGATGTGCTCGGTGGCGATGTGCCTGGCGCCCAGGCACGGGTGAACCTGGTTGCGATGCTCGTCCACGAGCCTGCTGAGATCGTGGGTATCAGATGCGGGGGAGGATCTTGCCGAGCAGGCCGCCCATCCGGGTCGCGGCCGCGCGACCGGCCTCAAGGACCTCCTTGTGGTTGAGGGGCTCGCCGGTGATACCTGCTGCGAGGTTGGTGACCAGGCTGATCCCGAGGATCTCCAGTCCAGCCTCGCGTGCGGCGATCGCTTCGAGAGTGGTGCTCATTCCGACCAGTTCGCCGCCGATCGCGCGCACCATGCCGATCTCGGCCGGCGTCTCGTAATGGGGGCCGGGGAACTGTACATAGATGGCCTCGTCCAACGCGGGCTCGACCTCGCGGCACATCGAGCGCAGTCGCGAGGAGTAGAGGTCGGTGAGGTCGATGAAGTTCGCGCCCTCGATCGGGCTGGTGGCGGTGAGGTTGATGTGGTCGCTGATCAGGACAGGGGTGCCCGGGGTCCAAGTCTCGCGCAGGCCTCCACACCCGTTGGTGAGTACGATCGCGCGGCAGCCCGCAGCGGCAGCCGTGCGTACGCCGTGGACCACCGAGGCCACGCCGCGGCCCTCATAGAAGTGTGTGCGCCCCAGGAACACCAGCAGGTTGTGCTCGCCGGAGCGCACCGAGCGGATCTTGCCCGAGTGCCCTTCGACGCCGGGCGGGGCGAAACCGGTGAGTTCGGCTGCGTCGAACTCCGCCGTCACCTCGCCCAGCGCATCGACGGCCGGCAACCAGCCGGAACCCATCACCAGGGCGATGTCGTGCTGTTCGATGCCGGTGCGCTCACGGAGGTCCGCGGCTGCCTGTGCTGCAAGTTCAGAGTTCGTCACCACGCCCGCACTCTAGACTCACAGGCCGGTCGAACGACAGGCGCGAGCCCTCAGCGCCACAACGTAGTCGTCGGGGGCACCTGCTGCCTCCGCCGCGTCGGCGAGCACGCCGATGTTGTAGGCGGAGGGGAGCCCGCCCTCATAGGCGTCGAGCACGTAGGCCCAGACCACCGATTCGCCGGTCAGCGTGGAGACCCGGACCTTGGTCTTGCGATAGAGACCGGTGTCGGCCGCCTCCCAGCCGTCCAGAGCAGTCTCGTCCTCGGGGGTCACGTCGTAGACGGCGACGAAGACCTGCTCGAACGGGTCTTGGACGATCGTGGTGAGGGCGCCGTCCCAACCGTGTTCCTCGCCGCCGAAGGTGAGTCGCCAACCCTCCAGCCAGCCGGTGGTCTGCAGGGGAGAGTGTGGACAACGTTCGCTCATGCGGGCGGGGTCGAGATTGGTCCCATAGGCGGCGTACAAGGTCACCTGCCCGAGGGTAGTGCCTCCGGCTCCCTCGTCCGGGGAGGCATGGGGTGGTGGTGGGAGCAGACCCGGTTAGTCTGGTCTCGTGACCCACTTCAATGTCCTTGTCCTTGGTGCCGGTCCTGGTGGTTATGTCGCGGGGATCCGCGCAGCCCAGCTCGGCCTGTCTGTCGCGGTCGTCGAAGAGAAGTACTGGGGCGGTGTCTGCCTGAACGTGGGTTGTATTCCCTCCAAGGCTCTCCTCAAGAACGCCGAGCTCGCCCACACGCTGACCCACGACAAGGCGAAGTTCGGGATCGAGGGTGACGCCACGATGGCGTTCGGCCCGACCCACAAGCGGTCGCGGCAGGTGAGCGCCGGCATCGTCAAGGGCGTCCACTTCCTGATGAAGAAGAACAAGATCACCGAGATCAACGGTCGCGGCACGCTGACCGGCGCGACGGGCATCGACGTGGTGGACGCCGACGGCAACAGCTCGTCGCACACCTTCGACAACCTGATCATCGCCACCGGCGCGCACGTGCGGATGCTGCCCGGCATCGAGAAGAGCAAGAACGTCGTCACCTATGAGGAGCAGATCCTCGACGAGAACCTGCCGAGCTCGATCATCATCGGCGGCTCGGGTGCGATCGGTGTCGAGTTCGCCTACGTGCTGAAGAACTTCGGCGTGGACGTCACCATCGTGGAGTTCCTCGACCGGATGGTCCCCACCGAGGACGCCGACGTGTCCAAGGAGCTCCTCAAGCACTACAAGAAGCTCGGTGTGAAGGTCCTCCTCTCGACCAAGGTCGAAGGAGTCGAGGACACCGGGTCGGGCGTCAAGGTCACGGTCAGCCCGGCCGCCGGCGGTGACTCCGAGGTCCTCGAGGCAGACCGGATGCTCGCCGCCTTCGGCTTCGCGCCGAACGTCGAGGGCTATGGCCTCGACGCTGCTGGTGTGGAGCTGACCGAGCGCGGCGCGATCGCCGTCGACGGGCGTGGACGCACCAACGTGGAGAACATCTACGCGATCGGTGACGTCACCGCGAAGTTCATGCTCGCCCACGCCGCCGAGGCGGCCGGGATCGTGGCCGCCGAGACGATCGCCGGAGCGGAGACGCAGGAGATCAACTACGACATGATTCCGCGGGCGACCTACTGCCAGCCGCAGATCGGTTCCTTCGGCTATTCCGAGGAGCAGGCCAAGGAGAAGGGGTACGACGTCAAGACGGCCACCTTCCCGTTCTCCGCGAACGGCAAGGCGCAAGGCCTCGGTGAGGCAGTCGGCTTCGTCAAGGTGATCGCCGACGCCGAGCACAACGAGTTCCTCGGCGCGCACATGATCGGCCCGGACGTCACCGAGCAGCTGCCGGTGCTGACCCTGGCCCAGCAGTGGGACCTGACGGCGGACGAGGTGGCACGCAACGTGTTCGCCCACCCGACGCTCTCCGAGGCGGTCAAGGAAGCAGTGCACGGCATCGCCGGGCACATGATCAACTTCTGATCCGATGCCCACTTCGAATCGTGTCGTCATCGTCGGGGGAGGCCCGGGCGGATATGAGTCCGCCCTGGTCGCCGCACAGCTCGGCGCGGAGGTCACGCTGGTCGACACCGACGGCCTCGGCGGGTCCGCGGTGCTCACCGACTGCGTGCCGAGCAAGACCCTGATCGCCACGGCCGAGGTGATGACCGAGGTGGCTGCTTCAGCCGAGCTCGGGGTGTCCTTCACCGACACCCAGGGGGACGCGGCCACCAGCATTCGCGTCGACCTGGCCAAGGTGAACGCGCGCGTACGCCGTCTCGCCGACGAGCAGTCGGCCGACATCGCCCGTCGAATGGAACGCGACGGGGTGCGGGTGATCCGGGGCCGTGGTCGGCTGAGTGATCCGCACCGGGTCGAGGTGACCGACGCCGACGGCGTACGTTCCGTCCTCGAGGCGGATGCCATCCTGGTCGCCACCGGTGCCTCGCCCCGGACCTTGGCCTCGGCCGAGCCCGATGGTGAACGCATCCTGACCTGGGAGCAGGTCTATGACCTCACCGAGGTGCCGGAGAAGCTGATCGTGGTCGGTTCGGGCGTCACCGGGGCGGAGTTCGCCTCCGCCTATCTGGCGCTGGGCATCGACGTCACCCTGGTCTCCTCGCGCGACCGGGTCCTTCCCGGTGAGGACGCGGATGCCTCGGCGGTCCTCGAGCAGGTGGCCACCCGCAAGGGGATGAAGGTGCTCGGCAAGTCCCGGATGGAGTCCGTGATCCGTCACGGGGACTCGGTGACCGTGACGCTGACGGACGGTCGCACGGTCGAGGGCTCGCACTGCATCCTCGCGCTCGGCTCGGTCCCGAACACTGCCGACCTCGGTCTCGAGGAGGCCGGCGTGATCACCGATGAGGCTGGCTTCATCAAGGTGGACAGGGTCTCTCGGACCTCGGCACGCGGTGTCTATGCGGCCGGTGACTGCACTGGCGTGCTGATGCTCGCCTCCGTGGCCGGGATGCAGGGCCGGATCGCCATGTGGCACTTCCTCGGGGACGCGGTGGCACCGCTGGACCTGAAGAAGGTGTCCTCCAACGTCTTCACCGCACCCGAGATCGCCACGGTGGGCTGGTCGCAGCAGGCCGTCGACGCCGGTGAGATCCAGGCGGACTGTGTGATGCTCCCGCTCGCCGGCAATGCCCGGGCCAAGATGCAGGGCGTCACCGATGGCTTCGTGAAGCTGTTCTGCCGGCCCGGCACCGGGATCGTCGTCGGCGGCGTCGTCGTCGGCCCACGCGCCTCGGAGCTGATCCACCCGGTCGCGATCGCGGTGGGGGAGTCACTGACCGCCGACCAGCTGGCCCAGGTGTTCACCGTCTATCCGTCGGTGTCGGGATCGGTCGCAGAGGCTGCGCGGCGCCTGCACAAGATCTGAGCGCCTTCAGAAGCCGCCGAAGTCGCCGCCGCCCCCGAAGTCACCAGCACCGCCGAACCATCCGCCGGAGTCCCCGCCCGAGAAGTCACCACCCGAGTGGTCGCCGCCACCGATCTCGCCGATGCCGTCCATGCTGTCCAGGCCATCGGTGCCCCCACCCTCGGTGGACCAGTCGCCGCCGGCGGCGTCACCACCCAGGTCGGCCGGTGGCTCGATCACCGCCGGTGACCAGAGGCCGCCCATCATCGACCCGATCAGGAACGCCGGGAAGAGTCCGTTCATCGCATAGGAGCCGTAGTAGCCGTCGGCATAGTGGCCGTAGGCCGGGCCACCCTGGTACCACGGCACCATCCGGTTGCCGGAGCGGACCTGGCGGGCGTCGGGCTCGGCGCCGGCACGGACACGCTCGGCGTCGGCCAGGCAGACCGGGATCTCACGCTCGGCGCCACCGGCCGGAGCCCAGGCGACGTCGGTCTGGGCCGGGCCGTGGGCGGGGTTGAAGAAGCACGGTGGGCGCCGCTGCGGGAGCTCGCGTCCGTCCTGCCGCGCCAGCACGCAGGCCTGCGCATAGCGGCCGTCCTCGAGGGTGCGCGTGACCTGGGTGAGGTCCTCGGGCTCCGCCGCCTCGGCGAGCAGCATCTTGGCGTCCTCGTAGGCGTCCAGGGCTCGCTGGTAGTCCTGCCGCATCGGCACGTCGAGGGTGGTCGCGAGGGTGTCGATGTGCAGCTCCTGCAGCTCCTCGCCGAACCGGGTCACGTCCGCGTCCACGACCCTCTTCACCTGGGCGAGAGCACGCTCCTGCTCGCTCGTCTGCTTGCGGGACCTGCGCTGTACGGCGACCAGCGCGACGACGGCGACGACTGCGAGAAGGACCAGGAACTCCACCATGTGAAGACGCTAGCAACGGTGCGAAATCGGCGGCGATGAATCACTCCGTTGTAGTTCACAAGAACCTCTGTTGCGGGGCCCGAGACCGTGATGCAATTCGAAACACCAGCCACAAACGCCACAAGGACAACTGGACACAACATGCGTCGCACCCCGCTCCTGACCACGTTCTGCGCCCTCAGCGCGGCCCTGATCGTCGGTCTCACCGCCACCCTCTCCGGAGGTTCCGCGAGTGCGGCGCCGACCGTTGCCGCCAAGAAGCTCACCGTGAACAAGTCCTACCGGATGCCGAGCACCGGAAGCGTGAAGCTCGTCGGTCACGGCTTCGGCCACGGGCACGGGATGTCGCAGTACGGCGCCGAGGGCGCGGCCCGCGAGGGACTGAGCTGGAAGCAGATCCTGGGGTTCTACTACCCGGGCACCAGCCTGAGCACGGCAAAGGGCCGGATCTCGGTCCTGATCTCCGCGAACACCACCCGCTACACCGTGGTCCAGGCCAGGTCCCACCTGCGGGTCAAGCGACCCAGCACCCGGGAGGCATGGACCCTGCCCGACCGCGGCGCCACGAAATGGCGCCTCGCGGTGAGCAGCAAGGGCGAGAGCCGTGTCGAGTACTACCGCGACAAGTGGCGGATCTGGCGGACCATCCCCGGGACGCTCGAGTTCCACGCCGGCGGTGCCGCCATCCGGCTCTACGTCGGCAACACCTCGGTGCGCTATCGCGGGACGCTTCGCTCGGCGATCCCCAAGCCGGGCACCAGGGAGCGCCAGACCGTGAACCTGGTCGACGTGAACCACTACACCCAGGGCGTGGTCGCCCGTGAGATGCCGGCGACCTGGAGCCCGAACGCCGTACGCGCCCAGTCCGTCGCCGCCCGCACCTATGGGGTGCGCCAGAAGGCCACGCCACTGACCAGGACCTATCACATCTGCGACACCACGGCCTGCCAGGTCTATGGCGGTGTGGAGGCCGAGCACTCGGCCTCGAACGCCGCGGTCCAGGCCACGAAGAGCCAGGTGCTGACCTCGGGTGGAAAGCCGGCCTTCACCCAGTTCAGCTCGAGCAGCGGTGGCTGGACCGCCGACAGCTCCAAGTTCTCCTACCTGCCGGCCAAGCAGGACCCGTACGACGGCTGGGCCGGCAACCCGGTCCACGAGTGGCGCCTCGACCTCGACGTGGCCAAGGTGGAGAAGGCCTGGCCGACGATCGGCAACCTGGAGACGATCAAGATCCGCGACCGCGACGGCAACGGCGAATGGGGCGGCCGGGTGAACACCCTGACCATGTTCGGCTCCCAGGGGTCGAGGACGATCTATGCCACCGAGTTCCGCTCCAAGCTCGGGCTGCGCTCGACCTGGTTCGACTTCGCGTCCTAGCCTCGGACGGCGGGCTCCAGGACCACGACCAGGTCCCCGCCGGCCACCGACTCGGTCCCGTCGACGACCACCCGCACGATCGTGCCCGACCTGGGCGCGGTGATCGCGGCCTCCATCTTCATCGCCTCGATCATCGCGACCGGGTCGCCGATCTCGACCCGGTCACCGACGCGCACCAAGGGCGTGACGAAGCCCTGGAAGGGCGCTTCGACGTGGGCGGGCATGCCCCCAGACTAGTGGGCGGCGCCGGGTCTCGGTTCGCGGATTCGTGACCGTGGACCCACGGGCTCGGATAGAGTTCTTCGCACACCGAGCCCGTCGCGCTCCGGAGACGTCGAGCGTGGCACCGGATCTCACTCCTGGGAGGGAGCTGAGAGAGAGGGCCGTCCGGTCTCCGGGCGGCCCTCGATTACGTTCCGGCTCAGGGCCGGCGGTGCAGGCGGGTGATCAGGTCCGGCTCGAGCGCGCCATATCCGCTGGACGCCCACGGCTCGGAGTCCGTCTCGAAGTAGTGCACCGGCTTGCCGCGACGGGCCACGTCGAGGATGTCGGGGACCCGGTCCCTGCGCAGGGCTTGGCGGCAGGCAGTGCACAGCGGCGCCTTGACCTCGCGCCCGGCCGCGGTCACCGCTTGGACCTGCCCGGTCACGCCGTGCAGCGGATTGAGGAAGCATCGCGTGGGCGGCTTGAACGACCTTCCGGCCAGGGCAGCATCGAGGGCGCGTGAGCCGTTGTCGGCGAGGACGATCGCACCGACCACGTCGAGGACCTCCGGATCCTTGACGTTCATCACGCGTCGCGCGGCCTCATAGTGGTCCAGCGCGGACTGCCACGAGTCCACATCGCCGGTGGCGGTGATCTCGGCTTCGTCGATCCGCTCGCCCAGGCCCAGCACGTCGTCGCGCGCCTGCTGCTCGAGCTTGCGGTCGTGCGCCTTGCGGATCCTGGCCATCGCCGACGGTGGCAGTGCCTGGGGCTTCTTGGCGCGGCGTACGCCTGCGAAGACCTTGTAGATGACGGCACAGATGATCACGACGATCAGCCCGGCGATCACCAGGCCGGTCGGGTCGAAGCCGTCCTCGCCATAGGAGCTCCCGGTCGAGGTGCGCTCCAGGTCATTGCGGTCGTACCACTCGTCGCGGGCCTTCGACTCCAGCTTGTCCAACTTCGAGGCCGGCCGGAGCAGGAGCTCGGTGGAGCGCTCGAAGGCGCTTCCGAGCGTCTCGTGCGACTCATAGCGGACGATGCTCAGTGCCGGGTGGTAGAGCGAGCCGTCAGAGGTGCTCGGCACGTCCCAGGCCCGGCCCTCGAGCGAGATGTCGGTGGGTTCGAGGCTGGTGGTGGTGGCCAGGTAGATCCCCGGTTCCGGGTGCTCGGCGTGCAGCCTGGTGAGCAGGTCCGCAGTGCTCCCGGAGAACGCGTCACCGCGCTCGAAGGGGTAGGCCACCACGAACAGCGGGTCCTCGGACTTCGCGATGTTCTGCTTGATCGCCGCGATCTGATCGGCAGTGAACTGCGACTCCAGGCTGGGGTGGATGTAGAGCTGGTCCTTGGCCAGGGCCTCGTGGATCTGCTGGAGCTCGTCGTCGTTGCGCGCGGTCATCGCCACCCTCCCGGGAGCTTGAGCAGTCCGCCGGTGAGGGTCCGCACCAGCCAGAAGAAGAGTCCGATCCCCAGGAGGACGCCCAGGGCGATCATGACGCCCGCGGCGATGCCACCGCCGGTGCCACCCCAGTAGTCGAACTCGCTGTCGTCGTCGTGCCAGGTCACCGTGAGCTGGTCGATCCCTGCGAGCAGTGCAGTGGTGGGGTCGCCGACGAAGTCGCTGGTGTTGAACTGGAAGGGATAGCCGTCCCTGCCGCCGGTCAGCATCACGTCTCCCGACTCCGGGCCCTCCCAGATGACCAGCACCCCCGGTTCGTCGTCGGCCAGGGCCCGCTCGAGCTGCTCCTCGGTCTGGAGGTAGCTGCCGCCCATGTTGGTCTCCTGCCAGACGATCACCCGAACGGGCACCTCGTCCACACCACGCGCGGCGATCGCCTTCTCCAGTCGCTTCTCATCGGCCTCGTCCACCATCGTGCGACCGTCCGGAGCGACGTGTACGCCGTCCTTGCGGATGCCCTCGATCGCGTTGCGCACCCGGTCACGAGGGGTGTCGAGGACTTCCTCGTAGGCCTGCCACTGGGCGAACTCCTGCTCGCGCTTGTCGGTGAACCAGGCCGAGGCGCCGAATCCGCAGAGCAGCGCCGCCAGCGCGGCGAGGACCAGGTTGGCCACGGCATTCCTCATCGTGGCCGCCTCTGGTCCGCATGTCGCCACAGGTCATCGACCAAGGTGCCGTAGCCGGTCTCGGCCCAGACGCTCTTGCCGCTGTAGTAGGGCTTGTCGATGGCGAGCCGGCGGACCTCGACCAGCGAGTCGAGCACCCGACCGGCGGCCAGGTCGCGCTCGCACTTGTTGCACACACCGACGCGGATGCCGCCAGCCACGGTCTGGAGCCGGGTCGCCTCGCCATGCAGCGGGTTGAGATAGCAGCAGCGATAGATCTCTGCCCCGTCCTTGCTCATCGCGCGGGCTCCGGTCCTGGCCAGCACGAGCGCGCCGACCACGTCGAGAAGATCCTTGGAGTCCACCAGGTCCGTGCCAGCCTCGAGGCTGCGCGAGGCCAGCTCGGTGCGCTCCTCGCCGGCCCGGCGACGCTCACCGGGCTTGGCCAGGCTCCGCTCCAGGCGGGTCAGCTCGTTGCTGGCCTTGGTGCGCACCAGCGCGAGCTGGCGCTCGGCGTGCTCCGCCTTGGTCAGCTCTGCCGCCGGTGTCCCGCGTCCTCCCTTGCTCGACTTGCCCGCCTTGCCCGCAGTGGTGCTCGAGCGGGTGGAGCCGGACTGGGCAGAGCCGGACCGCGAGGAGCTGGGGACCAGGTTGCGCGCTCCGATCGCCTGCAGCAGCCGATAGCCGCAGACCAGCACCAGCACCGCGACCAGGGTCCCGGTCATCGCGCTGTAGCCGGGGGTGGCCGGCTCGGCGTCCTCCCGATCGAGTCTCGAGGTGTAGCCCATGAAGCTCCACATCGGGTGGGAGTAGGCCTCGACCTGCTCGGGGGTGAGGATCGGCTCGCGGTAGTCGGGGATCTGCTCGAGCGCGGCGACCTCCAGGGCAGCGGCCGCCTTGGCCTGGGGCGCCATCACGAACTCGACCTTGCCCTGCGTCTCGACGACGTCCTCGATCTGGTCCTCGACCGTCCGATGAGCCGAGCGGACCAACATTGCGTCGCTGTCCTCGGCCGGATCGAGGTCACCCCACACGCCGACGTGGCTACCACCCTGGCTGGTGTGCACGACGTAGACGCCGTCCTTGCCGATCTCGGCATGGATCAGGCTGGCCAGCTCCTCGTCGCCGGACCCCCGGGAGATCCCCTGGGGGGTCACGGCGTAGACGACGTAGACCGGGTAGTCAGCCTTGGCCTCCAGCTCGTGCAAGGCCTCGGTGAGCTCAGTCGTGTAGCCGTTGCCCATCGCCTCCTGCACCAGGATCGGATCCTGGCGCAGGTGGGCGATGATTTCATCGACGGTGTCGATGAACTCCTCCTCGGGAGGAGTGCTGCTCATGTTCAGTCCTTGAGCTCGCAGATGACGGCACCGTTGTTGACCGTGCTGCCGACCGTGGCCTCCAGGCCGCTCACCGTTCCGGCCTTGTGCGCCTTAAGGGGCTGCTCCATCTTCATCGCCTCGAGCACGACGATGACGTCGCCCTCGGCGACGGTTGCACCCTCCTCGACGGCGACCTTGACGATCGTGCCCTGCATGGGCGAGGTGACCGAGTCACCGGAAGCAGCAGCGCCGGCCTTCTTCGCGGTGCGCTTCGGCTTCTTGGCTCCGGCAGCGGCGCCGCCGCCGGCCAGACCGCCGAGCCCACCGGGGATGACCACCTCAAGGCGCCTGCCGCCGACCTCGACGGTCACCTTCTGGCGCTCGGCCGGCTCCTCTGCCTCGCCGGCGTCGCCGGAGTAGGGCGGGATCTGGTTGTCGAAGTCAGTCTCGATCCAGGTGGTGTAGACGGTGAAGTCGCCCTCGCCCGACGGGTTGGAGGCACCGACGTACGCCGGGTCGTTGAGCACGACCTCGTCGAACGTGAGCGCGGTGGGCATGCCCTCGATCCGGAACTCGGAGATCGCCCGGCGGGATCGCTCGATCGCCTGGGTGCGGTCCTTGCCGGTCACGATCAGCTTGGCGACCAGGGAGTCGAACGAGCCCGGGATGGTCTCGCCCTTCTCGTAGCCGGAGTCGATGCGGATGCCGGGACCACTCGGCGGAGCCCACTCGGTGAGCGTGCCGGGTGCGGGCATGAAGTTGTTGCCCGGGTCCTCGGCGTTGACGCGGAACTCGATGGAGTGCCCGCGGATCTCGGGGTCGCCGTAGCCGAGCTCCTCGCCGGCGGCGATGCGGAACATCTCGCGGACCAGGTCGATGCCGGTGACTTCCTCGGAGACGCAGTGCTCGACCTGGAGGCGGGTGTTGACCTCGAGGAACGAGATGGTGCCGTCTGCGGCGACCAGGAACTCGCAGGTTCCGGCACCGACGTAGCCGGCTTCCTTCAGGATCGCCTTGGACGACTCGTAGAGGCGCTGGTTCTGCTCGTCGGTGAGGAACGGCGCGGGGGCCTCCTCGACCAGCTTCTGGTGCCGGCGCTGGAGCGAGCAGTCGCGGGTCGAGACGACGACCACGTTGCCGTGCTGGTCGGCGAGGCATTGGGTCTCGACGTGGCGGGGGCGGTCGAGGAACTTCTCGACCAGGCACTCGCCGCGGCCGAAGGCGCCGATCGCCTCACGGGTCGCCGACTCGAACAGCTCGGGGATCTCCTCCAGCGTGCGGGCGACCTTGAGGCCACGGCCACCGCCGCCGTAGACGGCCTTGATGGCGACCGGGAGACCGAACTCCTTGGCCAGCGCGATGACCTCGTCGGCGTCCTTGACCGGGTCCTTCGTGCCGGGGGCGAGCGGCGCCTTGGCGCGCTCGGCGATGTGCTTGGCCTTGGCCTTGTCGCCCAGGGCGTCGATGGCGTCGGGGGAGGGGCCGATCCAGATCAGCCCGGCGTCGAGGACGGCCTGGGCGAACTGGGCGTTCTCGGCGAGGAAGCCGTAGCCGGGGTGCACCGAGTCGGCGCCGGAGCGCTTGGCGACCTCGATGATCTTGGGGATGTCGAGGTAGGTCTCTGCGGGCGTGGCGCCGTTGAGGGTGTGTGCTTCGTCGGCGAGACGGACGAAGAGGGCCTCGCGGTCCGGCTCCGCGTAGACGGCAACGGAACCGATGCCTGCGTCCTTGCAGGCGCGAATGACGCGCACCGCGATCTCGCCGCGGTTGGCGATGAGGACCTTTTGCAGGGGCTTGATCTCGGGCACGAACACTCCTCGACTGCTGAATTCATGGTGACGCGGACGGTCTGCGCCACCAGGGGAGTCTAGGGCCATCCGTCGACTGGTCCGTGACCGGTTCCGGGTCATGGATGCCTACCGACAGGTAGTCGCCGGCGTGAGAACGCTCAGAGCGGCGCGACCCCGTGGGCCGAGGGCCCGTCGTCGCCGAAGATGCGCCGGCACTCGCGTTCGATCGAGGCGTTGCCCCGGCGCACGGTCAGCTCGTCGGTTCCGGGCACCCGAGCCAGCACCTGGCTCAGCGGCAGGTTGACCAGGAAGCGCCAGCCGGTGAACCACGGCAACCGCATGGGAAGGCCGAGGTCGCGCATCGCGCCGGGCCCGAGCAGGCCGGTGGCCATGCTCAGGGTGCGCTCGCGCTCGAAGCGCTTGGTCAGGGCCGAGCCCTCACCGGCATCGATCGAGGAGAGCAGTGAGTCGGCGAGGAGCAGGGAGTTCTCGTCGGGAGCCGGATCGCCGGCCAGGAACTGGTAGAGCAGCCGGCGCCCGATCCGCTCGGTGCGGGGCAGCCATGCGTCGTCGACGCCCATCAGCCAGCCGACGTAGGACCACAGGTGCATGATCGCCTTGCTGTCGCGACGGCTCACGTAGTGGCCGAACAGGCGGGCGTGGAGCAGGAAGCTGGTGCTGAAGACGCCCAGGGTGCTGGCCTGGTCGTACTGGTTGATCGGGACGCCGCGGAAGTCCCAGTCCCAGTCGGGCGCCTGCTCCAGCTGGTCGTTGACGAAGGCGTGCATGATCCGGACGTGGACCGAGAGGTTCCATCCCTCGGCCCCTGGCTCGAGTCCGCCGGGAGCGGTGATGGCGAGCCACCAGGCGGTGGTCTCGTTGAGGCGACGCTGGCCCTCCTCCCCGGTCAGTCGGCCGGTGCGCACCAGCGGCTCGAGGGCCGCCCCGGTGCGATAGCCACCGAGCAGTGAGCCGAGGCCGAGGACCCGCAGGCCGTCGACGCCCAGCCTGCGGCAGGCCCGGGCGCCGCGCTCGAGGAGGTCGTCG
Organism: Nocardioides daedukensis; assembly: GCF_013408415.1. Lineage (NCBI taxonomy): Bacteria > Bacillati > Actinomycetota > Actinomycetes > Propionibacteriales > Nocardioidaceae > Nocardioides > Nocardioides daedukensis. Next base: position 3,318,965 of record NZ_JACCAA010000001.1, read on the forward strand.
CGCACCCAGTCGGGTCGTTCGCGCAGGGGCTCGAAGAACTCCTTCAGTGGTGCGGGGGAGTCGGCGGTGATCCCGTCGTCGAGTGCGGCGCGGATCTGCTTCATGCTCACCGACCGGTCCACGCGCATCGCGCGGACCAGTGCAGCGGCTGGCTCGTCGCGTCGCAGCAGCCCGGCCTTGAGCGCCTCCACCTCGGCGGGCGTGGGGCGGGCGCCCGGTCCCGCGGTCAGCCGTAGCGGGGCGGCTGCCCGCTCTGCCCATGCCGTGGCCGAGCGATAGCGGGTGGGAACCGGTCGGTTGAGGGCCTCGGGTGCAGCTGAGGGGAGTGTCTGGGTCATGTCCCGATGATAAAGTGAGTAATTGCTCGTTTTCTACTCGCATTCCACGACACGCGTCGTCAGTGCCAAGGAGTCCAGATGCAGACCCGGAAGCCGCCGGTCCAGCAGCGTTCGCGCCAGACGATGGACCGGCTGCTCGACGCCACCGCCCAGGTCCTGGCCGATCGGGGGTATGCCGGGCTGACCACCAACCACGTCGCTGCCGAGGCAGGAGTGAGCGTGGGGTCGCTCTATCGCTGGTTCGCCGACAAGGGCGAGCTCGTGGAGGGCCTGCGCCAGCGCTCCAACGACATGATCCTCACCGACCTGTCCGCGACCCTGGTCCGCACCGCATCCCTGCCGACCCGGGAGGCGGTCGGTCTGGTGCTGACCCGACTGGTCGAGCTGCTCGACGAGCACTCCGTCGTGGTGGGGGCGCTGCTGCGCGAGGCCCCCTTGGGCACGCACCAGAACCTGCTTCCCGAGGTCGAGCACCGGCTGGCCGGTTATGTCCGGGTCTTCGTGCTCCAGCACGCGCCCGGGCTGAGCGAGGTCGAGCGGGAGACCCGGATCCACTTCGCGCTCGGCATCGCCCTGGGGACCTGCCTGCGGATCGTCTTCGACCGCCCTGAGGGGGTCGATGCCGGGCGGCTGCTCGAGATGACCGCGGACCTGCTTGCCCTGGGCCTCTCCGTGCCGGGACCCGACTGAGGCAATCTCGTCGGTTCGCTCCCTGGTCCTCGTGAGATCACTCGGCCAATGAGCGCAGGTCCGTGCGGCACCGCTCGGCTATCCCGGCCAGATCGGCCAGGGTCGCGTCGATGTCGAGCCGCTGCTGCTCGAGCGCCCGGCGCCGGATCTCGCATTGCTCGATGAGGAACTCGAGCTGGCCCGCCTCGCCGGGCGGCTCGTCGTACATGTTCACGATCGTGGCGATCTCGTCCAGGCTGAAGCCGACCCGGCGACCACGCAGGATCAGCTCGAGACGGATCCGGTCGCGCTGGTGGTACTGGCGTTCGGTGCCCACCCGCACCGGATGCAGCAGGCCCAGGTCCTCGTAGTGGCGCAGGGTGCGCAGGGTGAGGTCGTAGTCGTCGGCGAGCTGCCGGATCGTCCAGGTCATCACGACTCCTGTCTCGCGACTGCGCTGCGTCGCCGGGGTTGCTTTACGTCGACGTAAGCGTAGGACCATGCTGGGGTCGTAGCCGATCCCCGTCGAAGAGGTCCTGCCATGTCGTTCGAACTGTCCCGTGAGCACGAAGAGTTCCGCCGCTCCGTGCGTGACTTCGCCGAGGCCGAGATCGCGCCGCACGTCGCACAGTGGGACAAGGAGCACCACTTCCCGGTCGACGTCGTGCACAAGATGGGCGCACTGGGCCTCTTCGGGCTCACGTCCCCCGAGGAGTTCGGTGGCGCCGGGCTCGCGCCCGAGGACGGGCCGTTCACGTCGCTGTGCCTGGCCATCGAGGAGCTCGGCCGCGTCGACCAGTCGATGGGGATCACCCTGGAGGCCGGCGTCGGTCTGGGCATCAACCCGATCCTCACCTTCGGCAACGACGAGCAGAAGCAGGCCCACCTCCCGGACCTGGTTGCCGGTCGCAACCTCGCCGGCTTCGGCCTGACCGAGCCGGGGGCCGGCTCGGACGCCGGGGCCACCAAGACCAAGGCCGAGCTCGTCAACGGCGAGTGGGTCATCAACGGCTCGAAGCAGTTCATCACCAACTCCGGCTCGGCGATCACCTCGCTGGTCACCGTCACTGCGCGCACCGGCACCCGCGAGAACGGCACGGCCGAGATCAGCACCATCATCGTGGAGTCGGGCACGCCCGGCTTCACCGCCGAGAAGGGCTACGACAAGCTCGGCTGGCACATCTCCGACACCCACCCGCTCAGCTTCACCGACGTGCACGTCCCCGAGGCCAACCTGCTCGGGCAGCGCGGCCGCGGCTTCGCCCAGTTCCTGGCCACGCTCGACGACGGCCGCATCGCCATCGCCGCACTTGCCGTCGGCCTGATCCAGGCCTGCCGCGACCTGTGCGTCGAATATGCCCTCGACCGGCAGACCATGGGTGGCCCGATCGGACGCAAGCAGGGGGTCGCCTTCCAGATCGCCGACCTCGACGTGATGCTGCAGGCCGGACGCCTGCTGACCTACCGGGCTGCGGCCATGAAGGACGCCGGGGCGCCGGTCAAGGAGCTCAAGCACGCGGCCTCGATCGCCAAGCTCTACACCTCCGAGTCGGCGGTCACCGCGACCCGCATCGCCACCCAGGTCTTCGGTGGTTACGGCTTCATGGAGGAGTACCCCGTGGCCCGGTTCTATCGCGACGCGAAGATCCTGGAGATCGGCGAAGGAACCTCCGAGGTCCAGCGGATGCTTATTGCGCGCGGACTCGGGCTCCCCGTCGAGTAGCCTGATCCCATGGGTCCAAAGGCCAGACGTCTCCTCGACGAGACGCTCCGCTTCATGGCGGTGGGCGGCGTCGCGACGTTCGTGGCCTTCGTGATCTTCAACTTCCTGGTCCACGGGGTCTACCTGACCGAGGATCCGTGGATGCACAGCCACCCGACGCTGGCCTATGTCGTGGCCAACACGGTGGGCATGGTGATCAGCTATCGCGGCACCAAGTCATGGGCGTTCAAGAACCGCGAGACCGCGCACGCGGACGGCGGGCGCACGGCGTACGTCGCGATCAACCTGGCCACGATGGCGCTGCCCATCGCGTGCCTGTGGATCAGCCGCAACCTGCTCGACCAGGACTCCGCGTTCGCGGACAACATCGCGGCCAACGTGGTGGGTCTGGGCTTCGGCATGGTCGCGCGGTTCTACCTCTTCCGGCAGGTCATCTTCAGCCAGAAGAACTATGCACCCGCGGCGCTCGCCGGCACCACGACGATGCCGATCCCCGGCAACTCGGTGGTCGCTCGGGGCAGCAATCGCGACGAGTCAGGACCGCCAGAGTCCGACCCAGGCCACTCCTAGCCCGGCCAGGAGCTCACGGAGCAGCGGGAGGCTGACGCCCACGACGTTGTGGTGGTCGCCCTCGATCCGGCGGATAAACGCACCGCCGAGCCCGTCGATGGTGAAGGCCCCCGCCACGTGCAACGGTTCGCCGGTGGCGACGTACGCCGCGATCTCGTCGTTGTCGACATCCGCGAAGTAGACCGTGGTCGAGGCGGTCGCCGAGGCGGTACCTCCGCTGGGCACGTGGTGCAGTGCATGGCCGGAGTGCAGCACCCCGCTGCGCCCGCGCATGGCTCGCCACCGTGCGGTCGCCTCCTCGGGTGTCCCGGGCTTGCCGAGCGCCTCGCCGTCGAGCTCGAGGACCGAGTCGCACCCGAGGACCACCACGTCGCGTCCCTGGACACCTGGGACGACCGCGGCGGCCTTCATCCGGGCGAGCTCCAGGGCCAGCTCCGCCGGCGGCAGGTCAGCGACCTGCGACTCGTCGACACCGGAGACGATCACCTCGGGATCGATGCCGGCCGCGCGCAACGTGGCCAACCGAGCCGGCGAGGCCGAGGCCAGGACCAGTGACGTCATCAGATCCGGGCCAGGGCAGCGGTGAGCGGGTCCAGGCCGAGTGAGCCGAGGTCGAGGGCGGCGCGGTGGAACGCCTTGAGGTCGAAGTCGGCGCCCTTGCGCGCCTTCGCGTCGTCGCGGGCCTCAAGCCAGATCCGCTCCCCGACCTTGTAGGACGGTGCCTGTCCGGGCCAGCCGAGGTAGCGGTTCACCTCGAAGACGATCGTCGGGTCGTCCATCCGGCAGTGCAGGCGCATGAACTCCAGACCGAGGGCGGGAGTCCAGGTCTCGCCCGGGTGGAAGGCGGTGCCGTTGAGGCCGAGGGTGTTGTCGGGAATGGTGAGCTCGAGGTGCATCCCGATGTCGATGATCACGCGTGCGGCGCGGAAGCTCTGGCCGTCGAGCATGCCGAGTCGATCCGCCGGGTCCTCGAGGTAACCGAGGTCCTCCATCAGCCGCTCGGCATAGAGCGCCCAACCCTCACCGTGGCCGCTGACCCAGCACATCAGGCGCTGCCAGCGGTTCAGGGACTCCTTGCGATAGGCGGTCTGGGCGACCTGCAGGTGGTGCCCGGGGACGCCTTCGTGGAAGACCGTGGTCACCTCGCGCCAGGGCGAGAAGCTGTCGATGCCGTCGGGCACGGACCACCACATGCGCCCCGGCCGCTCGAAGTCCTCCGAGGGGCCGGTGTAGTAGATGCCACCGTCGTTGGTCGGTGCGAGCATGCACTCGATTCGGCGGATCGGCTCCGGGATGTCGAAGTGCACGTCGGCCAGCTCGGCGATCGCGCGGTCCGCCAGCTGCTGCATCCAGTCGCGGAACGGTTCACGCCCCTCGATACGGCGGGCGGGGTCGGCATCGAGTGCGGCGACCGCCTCGTCGATGCTCGAGCCGGGGACGATCAGGTCGGAGGTCGACACCATCTCGTCGTTGAGCCGCTGCAGCTCGTCCCAACCCCAGGCGTAGGTCTGCTCGAGGTCGACGGTGGCGCCGAGGAACTGGCGCGAGGCGAGGGCGTAGTGCTCGCGGCCGACGGCCTCGTTCTGCCGGCCTCGTGGCTCCATCTCGTCCTCGAGGAACATCCCGAAGTCGGCGAGGGCGCGGGTGGCTGCCCGGGCGTTGGTGGCGAGCTCGTCCTTGAGCGTGCCCTCGGCATCGGTGCCCTTGGCGAGGTTGGTGAAGAAGTCGCCTGCCGAGCCCTCCTCGCCGGTCCACTTGCGGACCTGCGCGGCCACCTCGGCATACTGCCTGGCGGCCGAGACGTTGCCCTTGTTGGCTTCCTCGGAGAGCGTGATCCGGTAGTCCTGCAGGGCCCGGGGTACGCCGGCGATCCGGGCGTTGATGTTGCTCCAGGCCTCCTCGCCCTCGGTCGGCATCAGGTCGAAGACCTGGCGGATCTCGTGCAGGCCACTGCTGATCACCGAAAAGTCGCTGCGGTTGAGTCCCGCATCGATGCTCTCGACGTCGAGCCCGAGCCGCTCGAGGAACGCGTCGCGGGCGACCTGCTCGCGTTCATCTGCCGGCGCCGCGTCGCGCGCATCCGCCAGCGACTTGCGGGTCAGGCCCTCCCGCTCCGCAAAGCCGTCGGGGGAGAGGTCGGTGAGCTTGTCGTCGTGCCCGGTGATGCCGAGATAGGTGGCCGTGATCGGGTCGAGCTTGGCGTAGCTCTCGACGTACTGGTCACTGATGGCGTCCACGAGTCGCTGTTGAGTCACATCAGTCACCCTAGTCCGTTGGAGTCACCGGGTACCGGGTGAGACCGCCGCTTCCCGGGCAAGATCTTGCCCGGGAAGCACCAGAGTCACCGGGTACCCGGTGACTCCGCCCCCGAGGAGAACGGATCGAGCTCGCCCTCAGAGCAGCGCGCTGGGGAAGGCATCGCGGAAGGAGCGCATCCCGGACGTCGAGTCGGCGGCGAGCACGGCGCGGCCCACGGCGCGGGTGACGCAGTCGGCGGCGGCGATCAACAGGGCCTGGAAGGCGAAGACGTCGGTCGCCGGGCGGGCGCAGGTGGCCATGGTGAAGAGGGTGTCGCCGTCGAACATGGTGTGCACCGGGTTGATCGCCCGGGCCAGGCCGTCGTGCCCGATCCCGGCGACCTTGGCGCACTGTGCCTTGGTGAGCGTCGCGTCGGTGGCGATCACGCCGATGGTGGTCGCCAGGGGTGGCTTGATCAGCGCGGGGTCCGCGGCGGCGCGTTCGCGTGCTTGGTCGATCTCGATCGTCTCGGGGAGACCCAGCGCAGGCAGGTCACCGGGAAGGCAGTGGCGCGCGGCGAAGAGCTCACCGGTCACGGGATCGACGGCGGAACCGACCGCGTTCACCGCCACCAGGGCACCGACGGTGGTGCCGTCTTCGAGGCGCACCGATGCGGTCCCGATGCCGCCCTTGAGACCGCCGACGCGAGCTCCGGTCCCGGCACCGGCGTTGCCCTCACGCACCGTCGAGGAGGCAGCGTCGTACGCCGCCTGTCCCAACGTTGCGTCGGGGTGGTTGGCGAAGGTGCCGCCGCGGCCGAGGTCATAGAGGACCGCGGCGGGGACGATCGGCACCACCTCGCCGGGTTCTCCCATCGGGAAGCCGAGGCCGTCGGCGAGGAGTCGCTGCACGACACCGTCGACGCTGGCCAGGCCGAGCGCCGAACCGCCGCTGAGCACGATCGCCTGGACCCGCTCGACGAGGTTGCGTGGGTCGAGCAGGTCGGTCTCCCTGGTGCCGGGGCCACCGCCGCGTACGTCGACGCCGGCGACCGCGCCCTCGGAAGGGGCCAGCACGACGGTGGTGCCGCTGAGCCAGCCCTCGCCGGTACGTTCGGCCTGGCCGACGCGGATGCCGGGGACGTCAGTGATGCTGTTGGAGGTCACCGACCCAGTATGGCCACGTGGCACGAGCGTGCCGGCCACGTCGCCTCAGGAGGGCAGGCCGCTGGAGCGCCAGGCGCCGGGACCGTGCGGCAGGCTGCGGCGCACGCGTCGGTGGTTGGCCGACCAGGCCGACGGTGCGGCGGCAGGCGCCTCGGTGCCACCCGACCCGAGGGCGGAGAAGACCGCGACCAGGGCCGCGATCTCCTCCGGCGTCGCGTCGGAGTTGACCACACGGAGCACCGGCTTGGCCGGTGCCTCGGTTGCCTCAGCGGTCTCGGTGGCCGGGGTCTCCTGCTCGTCCTGGCTCACAGCGGGATGTTCCCGTGCTTCTTGGCCGGAAGGATCTCCCGCTTCGAACGGAGCAGGCGCAGCCCGCGCACGATCTCGGTGCGGGTCTCGTGCGGCATGATCACGGTGTCGACATAGCCACGCTCGGCGGCGATGTACGGGTTGGCCAGCGTGGTCTCGTACTCGTCGACCAGCTCGGCGCGGCGGGCCTCGACGTCGCCGCCCTCGGCCTCGACCGCGGCAAGCGTCTTTCGGTGCACGATGTTGGCCGCGCCCTGGGCGCCCATCACGGCGATCTGGGCGGTGGGCCAGGCGACGTTCAGGTCGGCACCGAGGTGCTTGGAGCCCATCACGTCGTAGGCGCCGCCGTAGGCCTTGCGGGTGATCACGGTGATCAGCGGGACGGTGGCCTCGGCGTAGGCGTAGATCAGCTTGGCGCCGCGGCGGATGATGCCGTTCCACTCCTGGTCGGTGCCGGGCAGGAAGCCGGGGACGTCGACGAAGGTGAGCACGGGGATGTTGAAGGCGTCGCAGAAGCGCACGAACCGTGCGGCCTTCTCCGAGGCGTCGATGTCGAGCGTGCCGGCGAACTGCATCGGCTGGTTGGCCACGACTCCGACCGGGCGGCCCTCGACGCGACCGAAGCCGACGATGATGTTCGGCGCGAACATCGCCTGCACCTCGAGGAAGTCCTCGTCGTCGACGACCGAGGTGATCACGTCGGTCATGTCGTAGGGCTGGTTCGGGGAGTCCGGGATGATCGTGTCGAGCGACCGGTCCAGGTCGCTGATCTCAAGGTTGGCCTCCTCGTCGTACGACGGAGCCTCGTCGAGGTTGTTCTGCGGGAGGTAACCGATCAGAGCCTTGACGAACTCGATCGCGTCTTCCTCGTCGCTGGCCATGTAGTGCGCGTTGCCCGACTTGGTGTTGTGCGTGCGGGCGCCGCCCAGCTCCTCCATCGAGACGTCCTCGCCGGTGACCGTCTTGATCACGTCGGGGCCGGTGATGAACATCGCCGAGGTCTGGTCGACCATCACGGTGAAGTCGGTGACGGCGGGGGAGTAGACGTGCCCACCGGCGCAGTTGCCCATGATCATGCTGATCTGCGGGATGACACCCGAGGCGTGCACGTTGCGCTTGAAGATCTCGCCGTAGAGACCGAGCGAGACCACGCCCTCCTGGATCCGGGCGCCGGCGCCTTCGTTGATGCCGATGATCGGGCAGCCGGTCTTGATCGCGAGGTCCATCACCTTGGTGATCTTCTCGCCGTAGACCTCGCCGAGCGACCCACCGAAGACGGTGAAGTCCTGGGAGAACACGCAGATCTGGCGGCCGTCGACCGTGCCGTAGCCGGTGATGACGCCGTCGCCATAGGGGCGGTTCTTCTCGAGGCCGAAGGCGGTCGAGCGGTGCCGTGCGAGCTCGTCCAGCTCGACGAAGGATCCCTCGTCGAAGAGCATCTCGATGCGCTCGCGGGCGGTCTTGCGGCCCTTGGCGTGCTGCTTCTCGATGGCCTTCTCAGACCCGGCGTGTACTGCCTCGTTGAGGCGTCGCTCAAGATCCGCCAACTTGCCGGCGGTGGTGTGCAGGTCGAGCTCTTGCTCGCTGGTGGGCTCGTTCGCAGCTGTCGTCATGGTGTGGCTGGCCTCCTCGGTTTCCGTGGGCCAATGTAGTGCCCATGACCTCGACCCCCGACGCTCGCCCACCCCTTGACCGGGCTCGTCTCGACCCGGCACGCCTGCCGGCGGCACTGGCCGGCCGGGTCGAGATCGAGGACGAGACCGGATCGACCAATGCGGTACTCGCCAGTAGGGCACGCGAGGGTGCGACGGGCGGATCGGTGCTGGTCACCGAGCACCAGGTGGCCGGTCGTGGCCGACTGGATCGGGTGTGGACGACGCCGGCCCGCTCCGCGCTGACCTTCTCGTTCCTGTTGCGTCCCGATCTCGCACCTGCGAGGTGGCCCTGGATCCCGCTCGCGACGGGGTACGCCGTACATCAGGCGCTGGTGGGACGGTTGGCCTCGGTGGGGCTCAAGTGGCCCAACGACGTGCTGGTCACCGGGCCCTCGACCCCGGACCGCAAGCTGGCCGGGATCCTGGTCGAGCGGATCGAGACCCCGCAGGGGCCCGCTGCCGTGATCGGGATCGGTCTCAACGTCTCCCTCACCGAGGAGGAACGGCCGGTGCCCACGGCGACCTCGCTGCTGATCGAGCTCGGCGAGGAGCTCGACCGGACCGCACTCCTGGCGGACCTGGTCGAGAGCCTGGACGGTGCCACCGAGCTGCTCAGCGACGCTGCGGCCCTCCGCGCGGCGTACAGCTCCGCCTGCGTCACGATCGGGCGCGACGTGCGCGTCGAACTCCCCTCGGGGGAGTCGCTCGTGGGCAGGGCCAGCGGCCTCGACGAGAGCGGACGCCTCGGTGTCGACACCCCCCAGGGGACGACCTGGGTGGGCGCGGGGGATGTCATCCACGTGCGGTGAGCATTTGTTTGACATGATCTGACCGTGGCCATCTCCCAGAAGTACCTCAACGAGGGCGAAAGCGTCATCGTCTCCACGAGAACGCACGCCAAGGCGCTGTTCGTCCCGATCATCGTCCTGCTCGTGGCGATCGCGGCCGCAGCCTGGCTGATGACGATCGGCGAGGGCACAGGCGGCGACGTGCTGCACATCGCCGCCTGGGTGGTCGCCGGCGTGATCATCGCCTGGTTCGTGGTGCGTCCGTTCCTGGTCTGGTGGTCCACGACCTACACCTTCACCAACCGTCGCTTCATGGAGCGCACCGGGATCATCGCCCAGAAGGGCCGCACGATCCCGCTCAACCGGATCAGCGGAGTGGACTTCGAGATCGACCTGACCGACCGGATCTTCGGCTGCGGGACGCTGGTGGTCACCGACGCGTCGGAGGCCGGCCGGGTCGAGCTGCACGACATCCCGCGCGTCGAGAAGGTCCAGCTCAAGGTCGCCGACGAACTCCACCGTCTGTATGGCCGGAGCGATGACGGAGCCTGAGCACACCCACCAGCCAGCGCTGACCCGCGAGGACCTGGTCCGCGGCATCCTCGGCGAGGACGCCGAGTTCACCGCGGCCGAGATCGCCGAGAACGCCTCGGTCAGCGTCGACACCACGCGACGGCTCTGGCGAGCCTTGGGCTTCCCCGAGTACGCCGAGTCCGAGGTCGCCTTCACCCGTGCGGACGCCGCGGCCCTGGGCATCCTGCACGGAACCGTGGAGGCCGGCCTGATCGACGTCGACACCGCGCTCAACCTGACCCGTGCGGTAGGCACCACGATGGCGCGCCTGGCCGACTGGGAGGTCGGCGCCCTGGTCCCCATCCTCGGTGAGGTCGAGGGTGACCGGGTCGCCGCCGCGATGAAGTTGGTCGAGCAGGTGGGCGCACCCTTCGAGCACCTGATGCTCTATGCCTGGCGCAGGCACCTTGCTGCCGCTGCGGGCCGGATCGAGGAGTTCGGTCCCGACGACGAGGTGAAGACCAGCCACGTGACCGTCGGCTTCGCCGACATCGTCGCCTTCAGCGCGCTCTCCAACGAGATCGGGGAGGAGCGCGTCGGCGACCTGGTCGAGGTCTTCGAGTCGAGGTGCCACGACGTGGTCTCGGCGCACCGCGGCCGGGTGATCAAGAGCCTCGGCGACTCGGTCCTGTTCGTCTCCGACGACGCGGTCCGCGCCCTGGACATCGCCGACGGGATCATCCAGGTCATCGGCCGTGACGCGCGGATGCCCGATGTCCGTGTCGGCCTGGCCAGCGGTGGGGTGGTGATGCGGATGGGTGACGTCTTCGGCCCGTCGGTCAACCTCGCCGCCCGGCTCACCGCGGTCGCCCGGCGCAACCGGGTGATCGTGGACGCCGCCACCGCCAGCCTGCTGCCCACCGAGGCGTTCGACACCCGTTCGCTGCCCGCGCGTCCGCTGCGCGGGTTCGGGCTCGTCGAACCGATCGCGGTCAAGCGCCTCTAGTCACCACCGCACGATCCGCATCCGACGCAGTGGCCCCGAGCACCCGGAGCCGCGCAACTCGATAGGGTTCTCGAGTGCCTGACGACCTTGCCCCCACACTCGCCGTCATCGGCGGCGGCCAGCTCGCCCGGATGATGGCGCAGCCGGCCATCGCCCTGGGACTCCCGCTGCGGCTGCTCGCCGAGGCAGAGGGCGTCTCGGCCGCCCAGGTGATCGTCGACCAGATGGTCGGCGACTACACCGACCTCGACGTCCTCAAGACGCTCACCCGGGGCTGTGCGGTGGTCACCTTCGACCACGAGCACGTCCCGACCGCACACCTGCACGCCCTGGAGTCCGAGGGGATCGCGGTGCGCCCCGGCCCCGACGCCCTGGTCCACGCCCAGGACAAGGCCGTGATGCGTGAGCGGCTCGCCTCGCTCGGCGTCCCGTGCCCGCGCAACGCCGTGGTCAGCGATGTCGCCGGTGTCGAGGAGTTCGGTTTCCCGGCCGTCCTGAAGACCACTCGCGGCGGGTACGACGGCAAGGGGGTCTGGGTGGTCCGCTCGGCCGAGGACTGCGCCGAGGCCTTCGAGACCGCCGCCCGCACCGGCGTACGCATCCTGGCCGAGGAGCTCGTGGACTTCCGGCGTGAGCTCTCCGCCCTCGTCGCGCGCTCACCGAGCGGCCAGGCCGCGGCGTACCCGATCGTCGCCTCCACCCAGAAGGACGGCATCTGCCACGAGGTGATCGCCCCCGCGCCGAACCTGGCTCCCGAGCTCTCCGCGCAGGCCCAGCAGATCGCACTCACCGTGGCCGGCGAGCTCGGTGTCACCGGCATCCTGGCCGTCGAGCTCTTCGAGACCACCGACGGACGGATCCTGGTCAACGAGCTCGCAATGCGCCCGCACAACACCGGTCACTGGACCCAGGACGGTGCGGTGACGAGCCAGTTCGAGAACCACCTGCGAGCCGTGATGGACCTCCCGCTCGGATCGCCCTCGCCGCGCGCGAAGTGGACCGTGATGGTCAACATCCTCGGCGGTGAGGACGAGGCCGCGGCGGCACCGCTCTACCAGGGCCTGCCGCACGCGATGGCGCGCGACCCGCACCTGCGCGTGCACTTCTATGGCAAGCAGTGGCGACCGGGACGCAAGGTCGGCCACGTGAACACCTTCGGCGACGACCTCGAGGACTGCCTCGAGCGCGCCCGCCACGCGGCCGACTGGCTGCGCGGAGACCTCGGCAACGAGAGCGAATAGGAGACCTCGATGAGCACTGCGCGGGTAGGCATCGTGATGGGTTCGGACTCGGACTGGCCGGTGATGAAGGCGGCCGGCGAGATCCTGGCCGAGTTCGGCATCGAGTTCGAGGCCGACGTGGTCTCGGCCCACCGGATGCCCGAGGACATGATCGCGTGGGGCAAGCAGGCCGCCGGTCGGGGGATCAAGGTGATCATCGCCGGTGCCGGCGGGGCCGCCCACCTGCCCGGGATGCTCGCGTCGGTGACGCCGCTGCCGGTGATCGGCGTGCCGGTGCCGTTGAAGTATCTCGACGGTATGGACTCGCTGCTCTCGATCGTGCAGATGCCCGGCGGGATCCCGGTGGCCACCGTGGCGATCGGCAACGCCAAGAACGCCGGCATCCTGGCCGCGCGGATCCTGGCCACCTCCGACGACGCGCTGCAGCAGCAGCTTGTCGACTATGCCGACTCGCTCGCCGAGATGGCGCGCGGCAAGGGCAAGGCCGTTCGCGAGCAGGCCGCCGGCCCTCGCACCGCCGGCTTCTGAGAGCCCGGCGGCACGGTTCAGCGACGTGTCACGGTGCGCTGCAACCGGCGCGCGATGACCAGTACCCGCTTGGCCGCGCTCGTCCCGACTGCCTTGATCCGCTCCTTGCGTGAGGGGCGCTGGGGCTGAAGCTCGGTGCGGGTCACGACGACGATTCGCTCACGTGACTCGAGACGGTCGGGGCCGGTCGCGAAATCGGTGGCCAGGGCAGTCGCCACCGTCGCCCAGTGCCACATCCGCACGGTGTTGGCCCGGCTCGGCGATGCCCGGATCGCGAAGTCGTCCATCCGATGGCGATCCGCGATCTCCCAGAACGAGTCGGGTGCCTGCGCGATCGCCTCGGCGAGCTCGGTGCGCACCTCGGGCAGGTCGGCCCGCCAGCTGAAGGTGGACTGGTCGCCGTGGCTGCCCAGCAGTGGCGCCCGTGCGTCCCAGGCCGCCCTCGCCTGCGGCGCAGTGGGCGGGTTCTTGTCGAACTTCCAGCGCTTCCCCGCGAACCGGATGTCGTGCAGCTCGGGCGCCAGCACCTCGAGCAGGTCCGCGATCAGGCGCTCGTCGGTGCGCAACTGCAGAGGGACGCGACGTACGGTCTCCACGACGTGGTGGTCCAGGTAGGGCCGCCAAGCCAGCGAGCCGATCGAGGCGGCCTGTCGGGCCATCCCGGTCCATCGTCCGGTGCGCTGGCGCACGTAGTAGTCCTCGAGGGCGCCTGCGCCCTGCTCCTTGACCTGGCGACGCCATGGCTCGAGGTCCGCCTCGTAGGCGCGCTGCATGGCCTGGGTCATCCGGTCGCGCGAGCCCAGCACGCGGCCACGCAGGTAGCGCTGGACGACCTCGCGTTGGTCCATCCCGGCCACCGCGCCGGCGTAGTAGCCGCGCAGGATCTCGCCACCGGATCCCGAGAACGGGACCAGGCTCGCGTTGTAGCCGCCGTCGATGCGTCCGACCCGGTCATGGGCGCAGAACATCCCGTTGCCCAGCACCACCGCCTCGTGCAGCCGTCCGGCGACGTCGATGCTCAGGGTGTCGCCCTCGTGGTCGCGGGTCAGGCCCATCGGTCCGCCCACCACGTGCGGGATGCCGAGCGCCTCGGCCACCTGCCGGCCGACCAGGACATCGGGGTCGTCGGGGTTGCCCGAGGTGCGGCTCTTCAGCGGTACGCCGCCCCGGGTCAGCAGCGCCGCCAGCAGCCGGGAGTCGCGACCGCCGGTGAGCCCGAGCAGGACCGGTTCCTTGCGGTCGGCGAGCGGTGCGATCGAGGCCATCAGGGCGGCGGCCACGTCCTCGGCGGATGCCTCACCGGTGCTCCTGGTCTCGCGGCGGGAGATGCTCAGGCCGGAGCGGTCCGCAGCCACGGTGCGGTCGGGACCCAGGGCGGTCACGGCCCGGAACGCGGTGCGATCAGTGGTGCAGAAGCCGGCATTGAAGACGCCGGACAGGCCGACGAGGTCGGCATGCGGGCCGGTCGGGTCGGCGACCAGGTGGACCAGCAGGGCATGGTTGCCGATCACGACGAGCTCGGGGGTCTCGGCGAAGAAGACGACCTCGGCACCGGACGCACTGGTGGATCCGCTCAGCCGACCCGGTGTGGCCGCGAACCGTGCCCAGACGCCCGCCGGGTCCTCGCCCTCACCGAGCAGATATCCGGAGAAGCCGTGTGCTGCCTCGGGGGTGCTGTCCAGCAGCGGCCGCCGCGGGTCGCCCGGCTCGTTGCTCCAGGCGGCGAGCAGCACGTTGCCGGTGGTCCACTGGGCTGCGGGGGCGCCGGGTGTGGCGAACGGGAGCGAGCGGCGGGCGGCCGAGGCGAGTTGTTCGGACAGGTGTCCGTCCAGGAGTCCGGAGGAATCGAGGGACGGCGCGTTCTTGTGCACCACCCCCACATAGATGCGCATGGGCCGACCATAACGATCCCGGGCCGGTCGCGGGGGTCATTCGTCAGGACGCCTGCGCAGTTGCTTGACCTGTCCGCGTTGCTTCTTGGACTCGATCCGCCGTCGTTGCGAGCCCTTCGTGGGTCGGGTCGGGCGGCGCTTCGGCGGGGGTGGCGCGGCGGCCTGCCTGACCAGGTCGGCCAGCCGCTCGCGGGCAGCGTTGCGGTTGCGCGGCTGGGACCGGTGCTCCGAGGCGGTCACGGTGAGCCGCCCGTCGACCAGGCGGTTGCCGAGGGCGTCGAGGGCGCGCCGGCGTTGCGTCTCGGTCAGTGCCGACGACGAGGCGACGTCGTACTCCAGCTCGACGCGGGTGTCGGAGGTGTTCACCGACTGGCCCCCGGGGCCGGGGGAGCGGGAGAACCGCTCGAGCAACTCGCTCGCCGGGATGACCAGGCCGTCGCGAAGGCCCGGCCCGGGCCTGATCGGGAGATCGCCGCCCGGGGCGCTCACAGGCTCACTCGCCGCGCTTGCCCCACTCGATAGCCGGGCAGGTGTCCATCACCATGTGCAGGCCGGCCTCGACGACCCGGTCGAAGGCGTCCTCGTCGATCACCCGGAGCTGGAACCACACGGCCTTGGCGCCGACGACGATCGCCTCGTCGGCGAACTGGCCGGCGGCCTCGGAGCGGCGGAAGACGTCGACGACGTCGATCGGGAACGGTACGTCGGCCAGGGTGGCGTAGCCCTGCTCGCCGAGCACGGTGGGGGCATCGGGGTGGATGGGCACGATCTTCTTGCCATGCGCCTGCAGGACCTCTGCGATCTCGTACGCCGTGCGACTCGGGTCCCCGGAGAGCCCCACCACCGCCCACGTCTCGGCTTCGTCGAGCATGTAACTGATGGACTCCGGTTTCTGCCAGGCGTTCATGCCCTCCACCGTAGCCGCCCGTGCCACGGGCTCGCATGTGGTCCACCAGACACCGGGAGGCCGCGGCGGCGGACGCTTTTGGGAACAGTTAGTAGGAAATCCTAGAATCTCTGTCATGTCTGACTTTCCGCTCTACTCCCTGTCCGAGGAGCACCAGGCGGTCCGCGAGGCCGTCCGTGCCATCTGCGACGCCAAGGTCGCTCCGTTCGCTGCCGAGGTGGACGAGGAGGCCCGCTATCCCAGGGAGGCCGCCGAGGCCCTGAAGGCCGCCGACTTCCACGCTGCTCACGTCCCCGAGGCCTACGGCGGTGCCGGTGCCGACGCCCTCGCGACCGTGATCATCATCGAGGAGGTCGCCCGTGCCTGCGTTTCCTCCTCGCTGATCCCTGCGGTGAACAAACTCGGTTCGCTCCCGGTGCAGATCGGCGGCTCCGAGGAGCTGAAGCAGAAGTACCTCGGCAAGCTCGCTGCCGGCGAGGGCGGCTTCTCCTACTGCCTCTCCGAGCCCGACGCCGGTTCGGACGCCGCGAACCAGAAGACCCGCGCGGTCAAGGACGGCGACACCTGGGTGCTCAACGGCGTGAAGCGCTGGATCACCAACGCCGGCGAGTCGGAGTTCTACACCGTCCTGGCGATGACCGACCCGGAGAAGCGCTCCAGCGGTATCTCCGCGTTCGTGGTCGAGAAGTCCGACGAGGGCGTCTCCTTCGGTGCGCCCGAGAAGAAGCTCGGCATCAAGGGTTCACCGACCCGCGAGGTCTACTTCGACAACGTCCGGATCCCGACCGACCGGATCATCGGTGCGGAGGGCCAGGGCTTCGAGATCGCGATGAAGACCCTCGACCACACCCGGATCACCATCGCCGCCCAGGCCGTCGGTGTCGCCCAGGGTGCGCTCGACTACGCGCTGGGCTACGCCAAGGAGCGCCAGCAGTTCGGCAAGTCGATCTCCGAGTTCCAGGGCCTGCAGTTCCTGATCGCTGAGATGGGCATGAAGGTCGAGGCCGCGCGCCAGATGACCTACGCCGCCGCCGGTCGCTCTGAGCGCGGCGACAAGGACCTGACCTTCTTCGGCGCCGCAGCCAAGTGCTTCGCCTCGGACGTCGCGATGGAGGTCACCACCAACGCCGTGCAGGTGCTCGGCGGCTACGGCTACACCCGTGACTACCCGGTCGAGCGGATGATGCGCGACGCCAAGATCACCCAGATCTACGAGGGCACCAACCAGGTCCAGCGGATCGTGATGGCACGCCAGCTCCTGGCCGGGATCCAGTCCGACATCTGACTCGGGCGACACCCCGGACGAGAAACACCACGACACGCCGTACCAACGGCGTGTCGTGGTGATTTCGGCCCGAAGCCAGACGCCCTACTCGGCCAGGCCGGTGGGACTGCACAGCCCCTCGGGGATGGACTCGGTGTCGTCCTCGGCGATGTAGTCGAACATCTTCTTGGAGCGCTCCTCGTCCCAGTTGACCTGGAGGTCGGCGATCGGGACTCCGCAGGTGAGGTCCTGGCGCGTCATTCCCCAAGCGAAGCGGCCGAGCGCGAACGGCCCGGTCCCGTCACTGACCTTCACCGTGGTGGCCGCGGCCATGTTCACCCTCCAGTAGCGCACCGGGTTGATGACCGTCCAGGGGCTGACCACCTTGTTGCCGATCGCGCTCACCACCGAACGCTGGTTCTTGGCGCGGGTGATGTCGCCGTACTGCGGGTCGGACTTCCGCGACCGGGCGAACCCGAGGGCGGTGACGCCGTCGGCCTCCTGGCAGCCCTTCTTGATGTCGAGGTGGGCGTCCTTGTCCTTCATGTCGCGATCCGGGCAGATCTCGATGCCGCCCACGGCGTCGACCAGGTTCACGAAGCCGCCGAACCCGATCTCGACGTAGTGGTCGATCCGGATCCCGGTGTTCTGCTCGATCGTCTCGACCAGGAGCTTCGGTCCGCCGAACGAGTAGGAGGCGTTGATCTTGTTGCTGCCGCGGCCGGGGATGTCGACGATCGAGTCCCGCGGGATCGACATCAGCAGGTTGGGGCCCTTGCCGATGTGCAGGATCATCATCGTGTCGGTGCGCTTGCCCACCTCCCCGCCGGTGCCGAACCGGCGCCGCTCCTCGTCGCTGAGGTCGCTGCGCGAGTCACTGCCCACGACGAGGTATGTCGTGCCGTCCTGCTCACCGGGCCGATCTCCGTCAGGGAACGCGTCCACCGTGGAGACCTTGCTGAGGGCGAAGAACGGAACCGCGATCAGGAAGGCGAGCCAGAGCACGAGGATCAGGAAGATCCAGCGGAACGGCCGGATCCGGCGCCGAGGCCGTCCGCGGCCGCGCTGCGGGTCGTGGGGGCCACCGGGCGGGCCGGGTGGGGGAGCGACGGGGCGGCGCGGTGCCGTCCGGGGCTGCTGCGTCGGGATGATCCGGGTGGGCTCGGGCTGCTGCCCGCGCCTGCCCGTGCCCTGCTGGGGGATCATCCGGGTCGCGTCGTCGTCGGCTCCACGGTTCTTGCCGTAGAGCCATTCATACTCGGGAGTGCCCGGTTCGGGGCCCTGTGGACGGTCAGCCATGGGGCAGACGCTACCGGCAGATGGTCCGGGGATCGTTACTCTCCTTCGCATGACCGACTCCGCGCGCTCCCCGTCCTATTCGCGTGTCTCGCTGGCCCAGCTGATGCATGCGACGTCGGCGAACCTGCTGGGCAACATCCATGGCGGCGACATCATGAAGCTCGCCGACTCGACGGCCGGCGCTGCGGCGCAGCGCCACGGTGGGGGCCCGGCGGTGACCGCGGCCCTGGACGAGATGGCCTTCCTGGAGCCCGTCCACGTCGGCGACATCGTGCGGACCACGGCGCAGGTCAACTGGGCCGGGCGCTCCTCGATGGAGGTCGGCGTACGGATCGAGGCCGAGGCGTGGACCGACGCCGAAGGGACCCCCAAGCACGTGGCCTCGGCCTACTTCGTCTTCGTCGCGATCGACGGGGACGGCCGCTCGCGCAGGGTGCCACGGCTGGTGCCGGAGACCCCTGATGAGGTACGCCGATGGCGCGAGGCGGAGATCCGTCGCTCGCACCGCCTGGCGGGCAAGCAGGAGATCGAGTCGGGTCGGAACCCGGGCTGAGCCGGCCTCCAGGGGGCTCTCGGGGCCCGGTGAGGCGACGCGACGCCGCTCACGAAGCGGGGCCCTTTCGGCGCGTCATGCACGGAAGTGACGCAAGTGACTGGTGATATTGGCCAGCAGGAAACTTTCAGTACTTCCCCGTTGAGAGAGGCCTCATCGATGCCACCCGTTTCTTCCCCCGGGTCGCACGATCGCCGGTATGCCGAGACACGGCGTGCCCCGGACCGTGCAGCGCGAGTCCGTTTTCGTCGCGCCGTCACGCTGATGGTGATGACCCTTGTGGTCCCCGGGTCCGCCCAGCTGGTTGCCGGCAACCGTAACGTCGGTCGGATCGCGATCCGCGTCTGGGGCGCGGTGATCGCCCTGCTCGTGGTCCTCGGCCTGATCTCCTACGCCTCGACCTCCTTCGTCCTCTGGTTCGGCACCAACACCACGCTGCTGAACCTGGTCCGGTTCGCGATGATGCTGATCGCGGTGGGCTGGGCCGCCCTCTTCATGGACGCCTGGCGGATCGGCCAGCCGCTGACGCTGGTGAAGAACCAGCGGCTCGCGATGGTGGGGCTCAACGGCGTGCTGTGCTTCTCGGTCGCCGGGAGCATCCTGTTCGCCGCGCACCTGGTCACCGTCCAGCGTGAGTTCATCGGGACGATGTTCAGCGCATCCGAGGTGAGCGACTCGACCCACGGGCGCTACAACGTGCTGCTGATGGGTGGTGACTCCGGCGCCGGGCGGTTCGGCCTGCGCCCGGACTCGCTGACCGTGGCGAGCATCGACCAGGAGACCGGACGCACGGTCCTGGTCGGCCTCCCGCGCAACCTGCAGAACTTCAAGTTCGCCAAGGGGTCGGTGATGGACGAGCAGTTCCCCGACGGCTTCGACTGCGACGAGTGCTACATCAACGGCGTCAGCACCTGGGCCCAGGACAACACCGAGCTCTTCGCCGACCCGAAGACCGCCGGCACCGACGCGACCATCTCCGCGGTCGAGGGCGTCACCGGCCTGAAGATCAACTACTGGGCGATGGTCAACCTGGAGGGCTTCCGCAACCTGATCGACGCGGTCGGGGGAGTGACGCTCAACGTCCGTCACCGGATCCCGATCGGTGGCTTCTCCACCCCGGTCACCCGCTACATCGAGCCGGGCGTGAAGAAGCTCAACGGCTATCACGCCCTATGGTTCGCCCGCTCTCGTACCGGGTCGGACGACTACGCGCGGATGGCGCGGCAGAAGTGCGTGATGAACGCACTGGCCACCCAGATCAGCCCGAAGACCGTGCTGGCCAACTTCGAGAAGATCACCAAGGCCAGCTCGGCCATGGTCGACACCAACCTGCCGGCCAGCGAGCTGGACACGTTCATCGGCCTGGCGCTGAAGGCGAAGAGCCGGAGGATCGGCACCGTCTCCATCGTCCCGCCGGCGATCAACACCGCCCACCCCGACCTGGACAAGATCAGGACGATGGTGGACAAGGCGATCGACAAGGCCGAGGGCAAGTCGCCGGAGCCGAAGAAGGCCAGGGCCTCCGCCCGCGCGTCGTCCGGCGCCACGGACGCATCCGGCCAGCCGGCCACCAGCGGTGGATCGCTGGGGAACAAGCAGGACGGCTACACCGCCAACGAGTCGGCGGACCTGGGCGCAGCCTGCTGAACCCCTTGGCCGCCCCTTGGCGAGCACCGGGCCGCCGATCGACACGTACGTCGTGTCCGTCGGCGGCCCGTCGCATTTCCCGGGGTTCGCCGACAAACCAGACATTTCTCGATTATTTTGGCCCAAACGGCGTGTCGACTGGAAATTACACGATTGTAGTTACTCAGAAACACTTGCGGTAACCAGTGTGACTGATGTGAAACTTGGTACTCGTGTGAAACTTCCCCCGCACTGGAGTAGCCGAGAATGCGTCCTCACAAGCTCAGATTCGTCACCGCCTGCCAGCAAATGCTGGTGGTCGGCGCCGTCGTAGCCGTCCTTGCTCCCGCAGCCAACGTCATCTCACTCGACGTCACCACGCAGCCGCCCGCGGCTGGAGAGGGCGAGCTGATCGAGTCCGACCTCGCCTCCGGTGACCAGGAGGGAGAGCCCGAGGCAGCCGAGGTGGAGACCGCCCCGGTCGAGCCCGAGGTCGCCGAATATGCGATCGACGCCGACACCACCGAGACCGCCCTCGAAGAGGCGCCCGAGCTGGCCGACAGCGCGCTGCCTGAGGCCGCCACGGAGTCCTTGAAGACCGAGGCCACCGGCGACGAAGCGGTCAGTGCGACCGAGGACGTCGACGGCTACACCGCAGTCGGTGTCACCTGGGACGCCGCGGAGCGGATCGCCGACGACGAGATCTCGGTGATGGTCCGCACCCGCACCGACGACGAGTGGAGCGAGTGGACCGCGGTCGACTACCACGACGAGCACGGCCCGGACCCGGACTCGCAAGAGGCCAAGAACGCACGCCCCGGCACCGACCCGCTGCTGGTCGGTGTCGTCGACCAGGTGCAGGCCAAGGCCGTCACCGCCGAGGGCGTCGCGCTGCCCTCCGACATGAAGCTCGCCGTCGTGGCCCCGGGTGCGTCCAAGGGCACCGAGATCGAGCAGCCGGAGCTGGACACCGCGTCCCCGAATGTCTCCGAGGAGCCCTCGAGCACTCCCTCCAGCACCCCGTCGGACGGCCCGTCGGATGCCCCGTCGGACGGCCCGGCCGGCCAGCAGGAGGAGCCTGCCGGCGAGACCGACGCCCCGGACACGCTCACCACCGACCAGGGCGAGATCGCCCTGCAGGCCACGAAGGTGACCACCAAGCCGAAGATCTACTCGCGGGCCCAGTGGGGTGCCAACGAGAAGCTGCGTGACAAGTCGTCGCTGCAGTACCACGAGGTGCATGCCGGGTTCGTCCACCACACGGTGAACGGCAACGACTACACCCGCGACCAGGTGCCCGGCATCATCCGCAGCATCTACGCCTACCACACCCAGTCGCGGGGCTGGAGCGACGTGGGCTACAACTTCCTGGTCGACAAGTTCGGGCGGATCTGGGAAGGCCGCTACGGCGGTGTCGACCGCCCGGTCGTCGGCGCCCACACGCTCGGCTACAACGAGTACTCCTTCGCGATGTCGGCGATCGGGAACTTCGACAAGGCGAGGCCGTCCTCGTCCATGGTCGAGGCCTATGCGCGCCTGTTCGCCTGGAAGCTCTCGCTGCACGGCGTCAACGCCAACAGCTCGAAGCAGACGGTCGGCAAGTCGACGTTCCGCGCGATCAACGGCCACCGCGACGCAGGCCAGACCGCCTGCCCGGGGCGCTACCTCTATGACCAGATCGGCTCCATCCGCAGCAAGGCACGCGCCAAGCAGGTGAGCTGGGACGGCCGGAACCTGCAGACCAACCTGGTGGGCTCCTCGGCGCCCGACTTCCTGGTCCGCCGCGACAACGGCACCGGATATGTGATCCCCACCGGTGGCACCAAGGGCGGCCTCGGGGCCAGGACCCCGGTCACCGCGGGCTGGAACATCTATGACACGGTCCGGATGACCCCCGACGTCACCGGCGACGGCATCGACGACGTCGTCGTGCGCTCGTCGTGGAGCGGTCGCTACGGCGTACGCGCCGGGCTGGGCAACGGGAAGTTCAACACCAAGCACATCTCGTTGAGCACCCAGATGAAGGGCTACGACCAGATCACCGCGGTCGGCAACCTGAACGGGGCCACGCGTCCCGACCTGGTCGCCCGCAACCCGAAGACCGGCTACCTGTATCTCTATCGCGGCGCCTCCGCGGCAGGCACGTTCGCTCCGCGGCTCCTGCTCAGCAAGGACTGGGGTCGCTACACGATGACCGCTGCCACCGGCGACACCACCGGTGACGGGGTTCCGGACCTCTATGCGCGTGACAAGAGCGGCGTGCTCTGGCTCGTCCCGGGTGCCGGCGGCAACAAGATCAAGGCCCCGGTGAAGGTGATGACCAACACCGCCCGCTTCGACGTGATCACGGGCTATGGCGACATCACCGGTGACGGCAAGGCCGACCTGGCCGTGAGGACGGCGGCGTCGGACAACCTCTATGTCTACTCCGGCAAGGGCGACGGCACCTTCGGAACCCGCCTCGGCCCGCTGTTCGAGGCTGCCCCGCTCAACTCGTTCAGCTTCGGCGACACGGACAAGAACGGGCTCCCGGACCTGGTCGGCATCCACAGCAAGAGCATGCTGATCTACAAGAACCGTCCGGGCGGCAACGGCAACACCGGTACGCCGGTCAGCGTCGGTGACAAGTTCGAGAACGCCAACCTGCTGCTCAACGCCGGGGACTGGGACCGTGACGGCCACGGCGACATCATCATCCGGGAGACCAGTGGCGCCCTGAAGCTGATCCGCGGGCTCGGCGACGACAAGTTCGCCAGCGCCACCACGCTGGCCTCGTCGTTCAAGTACCACAAGCTGATCAGCGCCCCGGGCGACGTGACCGGTGACGGCTATCCGGACATCATGGCCCAGCCCAGTGGTGGCGCCATGCGGATCTATCCGGGCAACGGCAGGACGTTCAGGTCGAGCTTCGTCGCCAAGGGTGCGATCAGCGCCTCCGCCCAGCTCGGCATCGGTCGCTGGGACTCCGACGGCGCGCCGGACAGCCTGTTCCGCAACGGCACCAAGGTGACGACGTACCGCGGAAACGGTCCCGGCGGACTGACCGGATCGGCAAGGTCCGTGACGGCGCCCAGCCTGAGTGGCTACAACTGGTTCATCAGTGCCGGCGACCTCAACGGCGACGGTCGCCAGGACCTGCTGGTGCGCAAGTCGACCACCGGGGACCTCTACCTGATGCCCGGCACCTCGAGTGGCTTCGGCTCGCCGAAGCACTTCGCCGACGGCTTCAAGGGTTACGACCTGGCCGGCTGATCCTCAGGCAGGGAGCCACTGGGCGGTGGCACGCTCGTCTGCCCACCTGCGCTCCCACGAGTCCGGATCCGCGTTGCGGACCCAGACCCCCGAGCCGCCCTTGACCAGCGGCTCGGTGAAGCTGGCGAACCCCGTCGGGGAAGCGGGGTTCGCCGTGGTCAACAGACGCCCGCCGTCGGTGAGGAGACCATCGGTCCCCCCGGCGGTGGGCGTCACCAGCTCTGCCTGGCTGATCGAGGCGAGTGCCGCGTCGTCGGGCTGCGGCGGGTCCCACGGAATGAACGAGTCGGGCTGCGACCAGACCTCGATGCCGAAGTCGTGGACACCCTCGGGCAGTGGTGTGGCGAACCGGACGCCCAGGGGGAGCAGTGCGGTGGCGATCACCGGGATCCGCCCCGCGAGGCCTGCATGGTCCTGGAGTCCCTCGGGCCCGCAGGCCACCGCATCGGGCTCACCCGCCTCGCCGGGGAACGCCACGACCAGTCCCGCGTTCCAGGCCGCCCCCAGGAAGACCGGCCCCAACCAGTGCGTCGGCAGGTCGATCAGGATCCGCTGGCCGCGCTCGAGGTCGAACTCCTCCACGAGCAGGCTCGACGCCTTGGCCACCCAGTTGGCATAGGTGGCGACCGAGAGCTCGACTCGCTCGCCGGTGGCATCGTCATAGAAGGTCACCAGCGGACGACCCGGGTCGGAGCGAAGGAGCGTGGCGAGCAGGTCGGGAAAGGTGGTGGCCATGGGACCACCCTAGGATCAACCCCATGACTGAGACTTCGCAGCCATCCACCCCGGCGGCACCCGAGGCAGTGATCGTCGCGGGCGGCTTCGGCAGCCGGCTCCTGCCGCTGACCGCACGTCGCCCCAAGCACCTGCTCGACGTCGGGGGCGTGCCCTTCCTCGAGCACCAGATCGCCCGGCTGGCCGAGGCCGGTGTCGAGCACATCGTGCTGGCCACCTCCTACCACGCGGACATGTTCGCCCCGGTCCTCGGCGACGGAAGTCGCTGGGGGGTCCGCCTGGACTACGTCCTGGAGGAGGAGCCGCTGGGCACGGGTGGGGCGATCCGCAACGTCGCCGATGCGCTCACCGACGACCCCGACGGCGCCGTGATCATCCTCAACGGTGATGTCCTGTCCGGCCATGACCTGCCCGGGCAGCTGGCCGACTTCCGCTCGGGGCGTCGCGGCCGGCGAGTGGACGTCTCGCTGCACTTGGTCGAGGTCGAGGACGCACGCGCCTTCGGCTGCGTGCCCACCGACGACGAGGGCCGGGTGCTCGACTTCGTGGAGAAGTCCGACGACCCGGTGACCAACCAGATCAACGCGGGTTGCTACATCTTCCGTCGCGACGTCATCGACACCATCGAGGCCGGTGAAGTGGTCTCGGTCGAGCGGCAGACGTTCCCCGACCTGGTCGCGAACGGCAGCCTGGTCGTCGGGTTCGTCGACTCCGCCTACTGGCGCGACGTGGGCACGCCGGCCGCCCTGGTGGCGGCGAGCCAGGACGTGGTGCTCGGCCTCGCGCCGACCCCGGCCGTCGAGGCCGTCGAGTCCGGTGCCCGGATCCACCCCCGAGCACGCGTCGGCTCGGGCGCGCGCGTGAGCGGCGGCTCAGTGGTGATGGAGGACGCGAGGATCGCCGACGGCGCCGAGGTGACCGGGAGCGTCGTGATGACCGGAGCCAGCATCGAGGCCGGCGCCCGGGTCGTCGATTCGGTCCTCGGACCCGGTGCGCAGGTCGGCGAGAAGGCAGTGCTCATGGCGGCCACGCTGGGCGACGGCGCGGTGATCAGCGCCGGCACCACACTGCCCGAGGGTGAGCGCATGGACGTCGAGACCACGCGCTGACCCTCTGGTCGGTCACATGCCGTTGGGTTCGGGGGAGTCGAAGTAGTCGTACTTCTGCATGAACTTGTACAGCGCCTCGCCGGACACGTCGGTGCAGTACTGCCACACGCCGACCTGCTTGTCGACCTGGCTGACGTCGACGTCCTTGCCACCCTTGGACCAGTGCGTCAGCGCGATGTGGTTGTCACCCTTGAACGCCTTGCCGTCCTTGGACGTCCACGGGACGGCCTTGAACTTCAGTCGCGGGTTGTTGTTGCCCTTGAGCTTGGTGGCGATGGCCTTGAGTTCGGTCATCTGCTCGTCGTCGTCGGCAATGGTCTCGTCGTACCAGAGGATCGTGTAGCCGTGCTCGAGGTTGTGGACCAACATCTCGACGCGGGGCCGGTCGTCCTTGGTGTAGAGCTTGCGGTCCGGCGTGTCGGGGGTGTTCTCGTGCTTGCCGAAGGCCGGGGGCGCGTCGGTGTAGTCGACATCCACGCCGGGCTCGACGTGCTCCTGGTTGCCGTCGGCCTTCTTCGTCTCGACCTTGCTGCAGACATCGGCCGCGGGCGCGCCGATCCCGGACATGTCGATGTCGTTGAAGGCCCGGAGGTCCCACCACTCCTTGATCGGCTTGAACGCGGCGAACCCGATGATCGCCACAGCGATCAAGATGCAGACACCGACGATGACAGCACCTTGGCGCTGGTCGGCGCGCTTCTGCTGGGTGCGGAGTTGATCGGCGACTTCGCGCCGGCCGATCTTCTTGCTGGGCTTGTTGGCCACGGACTGGCTTCTCTCACGTGATGGTCGAGACGTACAGCGGCAGAGTCTACGGAGTCGGCGGTTGGAAGGTCACTTCGGTGCCGTCGGGCGAGGCGTGCGCCTCCCACCCGAAGGCATGGGCCAGTACGCCGGCCAGGGTGGCGGTCGCCGGCCCGGTGACGGCAACGTTGATGCTGCCGTGCTCGGTGAGCTCGGCGGCGCCGAAGGTGTCACGCGCGGCGATGTGCATGTCGCCGGAAGCCGCAGGCGCCCCGAAGAGGCGGGCATCCGAGGCGGCAAGAGCCCGCACCACTGCCTCACGGGAGCCGAGACCGAACATGTCGGCGCCGTCCTCGCGCACCAGGGCGCCCGCGCCCGAGCCGTGGTCCCCGCGGGCCAGCACCAGGTCCTCGCGGCCAGTGATCACCGTGAACGGTCGGCCCCCGAGCTTGCCCGAGGCGAGCTCGGACAGGCCGGCGAGCTCGTCGGCCACGGCCGGTGCGGTGACGGCCAGGGCGTTGCCGTAGGAGTCGGTGACCCCGGCGAACTCCTCGAGCACCACCAGGCCCGCCGCGCCGATGGCGATGTCGGTCTGGCCGTTGCGCCACGGGCGACCCGCGGTGTCGGTGACCAGGACGCCGACGTTGACGCCACGACGAGCCAGTACTTCCTCGCGGACGACCACCGCGCTGCGGTCCGGGTCCTCGGGCAGGAGCAGGAACTGCCCGGCGGTGACGTTGGAGTTGTCGATCCCGGCGGCTGCCATGGTCAGGCCGAGCCGGGTGCGCACGATCGAGGTGGGGCCGCGGCGGGCGAGGACGCGCACGCTCTCGTCGTCGATCGCATCGAGGCGGTCACCGACGCGGTGACGTCCCTCGGCCTTGCTGACCACCTTGCTGGTGATCGTGACGATGCTGCCGTCGAGCAGCTCGATCCCGTCCGCGTCGCAGGCAGCCAGCAGGAGAGTGGCCAGGTCGTCACCCTCGGCGACCTCGCCGACGCCACCGGGCGCGACGACGCGCAGGCTCACCGGACCAGCTCGAACGCGCTGGCGGCCATCGCAGCCGTGGCGTCGTGGTCGGTCATCATCAACGGCACGGCAACAGCCTTGATGCCCAGCTCCTCGATACGAGCGACCTGGTCCGCGTCACGTGCGTCGACCAGCCAGCCGTCGAGCACGCCACCGCGGGAACGGGCGCCGTAGTGACCGGCCACGCCGCTCGCACTGACCTCGACCCCGATCGAGGTCAGCATCTGCTCGGCCATGCCGCGCACGTGGGACGTGCCCACGATCGGGGAGAGGCCGACCACGGGGGCCGTGGTCTCGAGCAGCGCTTCACGGATGCCGGGAACGCCGAGGATCGTGCCGACCGAGACCACCGGGTTGGAGGGCGGCACGATGACCAGGTCGGCCTCGGTGATCGCCTCGACCACTCCGGGTGCCGGCGTGGACCGGTCCAGGCCGACGAAGACGAGTGCCTCGGCCGGGACGGAGGCACGGAGCTTGATCCAATATTCCTGGAAGTGGATCACCTTCCTGCCCGAGGGCGACTCCTCGTCGGCAATGGCGACATGGGTCTCGACGCGGTCATCGGTCATCGGCAGCAGACGCAGCCCGTCGCCATGGGTGGGTGTCAACCAACGCTGGCACAGAGCCGTGGTCACGGCGGAGAGCGGATATCCGGCCTCGAGCATCTGGGTGCGGACCAGGTGCGTGGCCACGTCACGGTCGCCGAGTCCGAACCAGGTCGGCTCCACCCCGTAGGCCGCCAGCTCCTCCTTGACGCTCCACGTCTCCTCGCGCCGACCCCAACCGCGGTCGGGATCGATGCCCTCGCCGAGGGTGTACATCACCGTGTCCAGGTCGGGACTCACCTTCAGGCCGTGCACCCAGATGTCGTCGGCCGTGTTGGCGACCACGGTGACCACCGCGTCGGCGGCGGCCGGGACCTGTCCGGTGCGGATGCCGTGGAGCAGGCCCTGGATGAACTTGGCGCCGCCCATCCCCCCGGAGAGGACGGTGATCGAGCGCGGAGGCGTGTTCTGCATGGTCCTAGCCTGCCCGATCGGACAGAAACCGTGCCGAGCGGGTGTTTATATCAGATCCGGGCTTGACTTCCGGGGTACGACAGGCATGTAATTCCATCAGTGTTCTTCGCAGTCAAAAGCCGCAGAGAACCAAAGAGATCGAACCAGCATCATTGAACGAGTCAGGGTCGAAAGGGGAGTACTGATGCGAGAGCTGTTTCTCCTCGACGGAAACGACGCAGAAGAGTTCGGTTGGCAGGAGCGGGCACTGTGTGCCCAGACCGATCCGGAGGCGTTCTTCCCGGAAAAGGGTGGCTCCACCAGGGAGGCCAAGAAGGTCTGCCTGACCTGCGATGTGCGAGACGACTGTCTCGAATACGCATTGATGAACGACGAGCGCTTCGGCATCTGGGGCGGCTTGTCTGAGCGCGAACGGCGCAAGCTCAAGAAGCGTGCAGTCTGACCTGATCTCCAGGGTGGATGATCCGATTCGCCCGGTTGCCCCCTAGGGTTGACCGGCGTGACAGTTACTGCCTTGCTGGTCAGCCACGACGGCGTTCGTTGGTTGCCGGCGGTGCTCGCTGGTCTCTTGGACCAGCAGCGCCGGCCGGACCGAATCCTTGCCGTCGACACCGGCAGCACCGACGACTCCGTCGCCCTGCTCACCGACTCGCTCGGGCCGGACTCGGTGCTCTCCCACCCCGGCTCGTTCCCCGAGGCAGTCGCCCACGCCGTCGAGCTGATCGACACCGAATGGGTCTGGCTGCTCCACGACGATGCCAACCCCCACCCCGACGCGCTGGCCGAGCTGCTGAGCGCCGCGGAGTCCCGCGGCGCCGACATCGCCGGCCCCAAGCTGCGCGAGTGGCCCTCGCTGCGCCGACTCCTCGAGCTCGGAGTCACCATCTCCGGCGCCGGTCGACGTGAGACCGGGCTCGAGCGAGGGGAGTACGACCAGGGCCAGCACGACGAGATCCGCGAGGTCCTCGCCGTCAACACCGCGGGCATGCTGGTGCGCCGCTCGGTCTTGGTTGAGCTGGGCGGCTTCGACCCGCAGCTCCCGGTCTTCGGCAACGACATCGACTTCGGCTGGCGCGCCACTCGCGCCGGTCACACCGCGATCGTGGTGCCCCAGGCAGTGGTATTCCACGCCGAGGCGGCCACCCGCGGGGCACGACGTACCCCCCTGACCGGCCAGCATGGTCACATCGCCGAGCGGCGCGCCGCGATCTACACGCTGCTGGTGAACACCCCCGGCCGCAACCTGGCCTGGCAGTGGCTGCGCCTGGTCTTCGGCAGCCTGGTGCGCGTGCTCGGGTTCCTGCTGGCCCGAGCCCCACGCCTGGCCGGCGACGAGATCGTCGCGCTGGCCGGGATCCATGCCCACCCCGGCAGGATCCGCACCGGTCGCCGGGCGCGTCGCGACCTGGGAGACCCCAGGAGCCCGCGGCTGAAGAAGCTGATGGCGCCGTGGTGGTTGCCAGCGCGCCACGGCATCGACTTCGTCACCGACGTCGGAACTGCGGTCGTCAACCAGGGCCGCGATGCCGCCGAACGTCGCCGCGCGACGCGGATGGCGGAGTCCGGAACCCACGAGACCGGTCCGACTCCCGACGACGCCGACGAGCTGGCGGCCGACAGTTCGGTGATCGCGCGCCTGGTCACCAACCCGACCGCGCTGGCCACGGTGGCCCTGGTCCTGTTCGCTCTGTGGGGCGCTCGAGAAGCGCTGGGTCCGCTCACCGGCGGGGCGCTGTCGCCAGCGCCCGAGACTGCGGGCTCGTGGTGGCGACTGATCACCGAGGGGTGGCACGAGATCGGCCAGGGCACCGATGCCCCGTCCCCGGCCTACCTGCTGCCGCTCGCCGTCCTGGGCACGATCCTGCTGGGCAGCGCCACCGCAGCGGTCTCCGCGGTGTTCCTGCTCGCGATCCCGGTCGCCGGGTGGGGCGCCTGGCGTTTCGGCAGGGTGGTCGCCGAGCTCGGCTCCGGCCAGCCTGCGTCGCGGCTGATCCTGGGCTGGGGTGCGGCCGCCTGGGCCGCCGTGCCCGCAGCGAGTGGCGCCTGGGGACAGGGACGGCTGGGCTTCATCGTGGCCGCCGCGCTGCTTCCCTGGCTGGCCCACGCGGCCATCGGCTTCTTCGAGCCCGGCATCGACCGGCGTTGGCGCGCCGGCTGGCGCACCGGCCTGCTGCTCGCCCTGCTCACCGCTTTCACTCCGGGCGCCTGGGTGTTCGGGGTCCTGCTGGCCCTGGTCGCACTCGGACTCGTCCTCGGCTTCGCGCCGGCGATCGCGCGCCGGCGTACGGTCTGGGGACCGGTGCTCGTCGCCGTCCTGGTCCCGCCGCTGCTGCTCCTGCCGGGCGCCGTCGGCATGCTCGGCAACGACGTCTCGGCGCTCTTCCTCGAGGCGGGCCGGGTGATGGCCAAGCCGGGCACCGTCGACCTGCTCGCCGGACGTCTCCCGGGCCCGTCCGCACCGCAGTGGATCGGGCTGCTGCTCGTGCCGGTCGCGATCGTGGCACTGCTCCGCTCGCGCACCCGGCTGGCCGTCGTCGGCTGCTGGCTGGTCGTGGCCCTGGCCTCGGTCGAGACGCTGGTGCTGAGCCGAGTGACCATCGACCTGCCGGCCGGGGCGACGCGTCCCGGTCTGGGCTTCACCCTGATGGTCATCCAGGGCGCACTGATCGTCGCCGTCGTGATCGCCGGGCACGGACTGTGGGCGAGCTTCTCCGGCGCCAACTTCTCCCTGCGCCAACCGCTCGCCGCCCTGATGGTGGCCTGCGCCGTGATCGTGCCCGTCGGCGGTCTCGGCTGGTGGGTCATCGACGGTGACAACCTGCTGCACCGGCCCGGCGAGTCCGAGGTGCCCGCCTACATGGCCCAGGCTGCCGAGGAAGGAGCCGGGCACGGCGTGCTGATGCTGCACGGTGACATCGAGTCCGGGTTCACCTGGCGGGTGCACCGCGAGGACGGGATCACCCTGGGTGAGGACGAGGTGCTTGCCCTGACCGGGCCCGACAAGAAGCTCGACGCACAGGTCTCCGAGCTGCTCTCCGCCCCGACCCCGGAACTGACCAAGCAGCTGCCCGAGCAGGGGATCGACTATGTCGTGATGCCGGCACCGGCCGACGGCCAGGTGGCGGCGACGCTGGATGCGGCCACCGGGATGGTGCAGGCCAGCAGCTCGGACCGGCGTACCCGCGCCTGGCAGTTCGAGAAGGGCGCTCCCGATGACGCCGTCGAAGGCGACGCGCCGGCCTGGCATCCGTTCCTGTTGGCCTGGCAGGTCATCGCACTGCTCGTCGTCATCGTCCTGTGTGGACCGTCCCGCAAGGAGCAGGCATGAGTGAACGGACCAGTGGTCGCCGGATGGCCGAGCCCGCCGAGGCGAGCCGGCGCGGACCGAGCCCGGTGCTGGTGGTGGGCCTGGTCGCGGTGCTCGTCTCCGCCCTGGCCCTGGCCGGGATGAAGGGATCGGACGAGTCCGAGCCCAGCGAGGTGCGCGAGGCGCGCTACCGCCCGCTGACCACCCAGTCCCTCAGCTGCCCGGCCGCACAGAACAGCAGCTCCGGACTCGTGGTCGGCAGCCTGACCGAGTCCACTGACGCCGGCAAGATCACCGCCCGCACTTCCGCGGCAGGCCCCGCACGGGCGGTCGAGGTCCCTGCCGGCGAGGTCGCACCGGTCAGGCTCGGTGACCGGGCGACAATCCTGTCCGGCACCGGCGCGAGTGCTCCCGGCCTGGTCGGCGCACGGTTCGCGACCAGTGGTGTGCCGAGCTTCGCCGAGTGCGTGGTGCCGGACGCCGAGACCTGGTTCAACGGTGCCGGCGCCGGTGGCCTGCACGAGTCGAAGCTGCTGCTGGTCAACCCCGACCGAGGACCCGCCGTCGCCGACGTGACGATGTGGACCACCACCGGCGAGGTCGCGGCTCCCACGGTGCGCGGGGTGACCGTCCCCGGCGGCAAGAGCGTCGAGATCGACCTGGCCGACGTCGCACCCACCCGCGAGGAGATCACCCTGCGGGTCGCGGTGACCCGGGGCCGGATCGCCTCGACGATGAGTGACTCCTACACCCCGCGCGGCGGTGCCCGGCGTACCGATGGACTCCCCGCGAGCCAGGCCCCGGCGCAGACCCAGTGGATCGCCGGGATGCCGCGCAAGAGCACCGAGGCCGTGCTCGTGGTGGCCAATCCGGGCGCCGACGCGGCAAGGGTCGCGGTCAGCGTGGTCGGGGAGGAGACCGAGTTCGAGCCCGAGGGCTTCGACGAGATCCGGGTGCCCGCCGGGCAGGTCGTCGTCCAGGAGCTGCCGAAGGCCGTCACCCGGCTGCTGGCCAGCGAGGACGCGACCCTGAAGCTCTCCTCCACCAAGCCGGTCACCGGTGGTGTCCGGGCCGTGGTCGCCAACGACTTCGCCCACCTTCCTGCCGCAACGAACGTCGAGGGGGACGCGGCCGTCGTGGTGCCGACCTCGGGCGAGCGCACCCTGGTCCTCACCGGAGCCGACAGCAGTGGTTCGGCCAAGGTGTCGTTCGTCGGCGCCTCCGGCAAGGACGCCTCGGCGACACTGCGGCTGCGCCCGAGCAGCTCGACCGCGATCGAGCTGCCCCGCGGGACCACGGCCGTGATCGTCCGCAGCGACGCTGTGTCGGCCGGTGCGGTGCGCACCCTCAGCGCCAAGGGGATCTCGATCTCACCGCTGCGTCCGCTGGTCACCGAGAAGGTCATCGCGGACGTCCGACCGCAGTGGTGAGCCGCGCACGCGAGCACTGAGTTGGCCAGCGAGTGGGCCAGTGAGTGGGGCAGTGCGGCCGCTCAGCGCAGCTGCGAGGGCCCGGCCACGTCCTGGTCGACCTCGTTCTCCGCGAACGGGTGGTTCTCCACGAACGTGCGGGCCTCGGCATACATCCGCTCGATGTAGGACTCGAGCTGCTCGGACTCGACCCGCCACTGGCCGCGCCCACCGATCTTGATCGCCGGCAGGTCACCGCGGCGGACGAGCGCGTAGACCTGGGCCTGCGACGTGTTCAGCACCTCGGACACGTCGGCGAGGGTGAGGAAGCGGGGAGAGCCAGACATGGGGCCAACTCTGCCACCTCCCGGGTCAGGAGTGGCGCATCGGTGCGTTGGCCTGTGGACAAGGGAGATGACGGATCGGCCGTCGCACCCGATGATGTGACGGTGAGCACTCATCACCAGAAGCCGGATGTGCCCCTCGCGCCGCGTGCGCGCAGCGCTGGTTGGCGTGACCCGCGGCTGTGGATCGGCGTGGCCCTGGTTGCGGCCTCGGTCCTGATCGGGGCAAGGGTCCTCGGCTCGGCGGACGAGATGACCGAGGTCTGGGCACTCAAGGCTGACCTGGCCGCGGGCCAGCAGATCAGCTCCGAGGACCTCGAGCCGACCAGGGTCCGCTTCGACGACGAGCAGGACGCCCGGGACTACGTCCTGGTCCGCGACGGTGTTCCGAGTGACGGGGTCCTCCAGCGCAGTGTCGGGGCAGGTGAGCTGCTTCCTGCCAAGGCAGTGGGCACCCAGGGGGAGCAGCTGGTCGAGGTGCCGCTGACGGCGCCCGTCGAGAACATCCCGTCCACCCTGCGCCGTGGCTCCAGGGTCGACGTCTATGTGATCCCGGAGCGGGTCGGCGCCTCGGATCCGGACTCGACCCCGACGGCCACCAAGGTGCTCGAGGACGTCGCAGTGATCGCGGTTCCCGAGAAGGACGAGGTGATCGGACAGGTAGGCAGTCGCCAGATCCTCGTCGGCGTGCCCGCCGGGGCCGACGGGGAGATCGGCATCGTCCTCGCCGCGGCCCGGGACAACCGGGTGCAGCTCACCAAGCGGGGCTGAGCCGATGGTGCCCATGGAACCATCGCACCGCACCTGCGTCCTGGTCCTCGGCGCCGGCGCTGGCTGGGAGTCCACCGCGCTCAAGGCGCTCTCGGACAACCGTGGCGTCGTGGTGCTCAAGCGCTGCGTGGACGTCACCGACCTGCTTGCCGCCGTCACCATGGGCCAGGCCCACGTGGCCGTGCTGGCTCTCGACGCGCCCGGTCTCGACAGTGCCGCGATCGACCACCTGCGGCTGCACCAGGTCGAACCCGTCGTCGTGCTCGCCGATGCCGGCCGCGAGGACCTGCGAGCACGCGTCCACCGTCTCGGGGTCACCCACTGCGCGGACGAGTCCCACCTGTCCGCTCTCGCCGACCTCGTCGTCACCGCCGCCCGGGAACCCGGCGCGCTGACCAGGCCCGCCGGCGGGGATCACCCTGGCCGGGACGCTCCCGGGACGGTTGGGCCCGGCGCTGCGGAGCTGAGCGAGGGAGTCGGACCGATGATGGGCCCGGGTCGTGGCCGCTCGGTGGTCGTGTGGGGACCGACGGGCGGACCGGGACGGACCACGGTGGCGCTGGGACTGGCCGGTGAGATGGCCCGGCGCGGTGCTGCGCCGCTGGTCCTCGACGTCGATCCCTGGGGCGGCTCGGTGGGACAGCACCTCGGTGTCCTCGAGGAGGTGTCCGGACTGCTGGCGTGTGCCCGCGCCCATGTGGCCGGGGACCTGCACGGGAGCTATCTCCAGCTGCAGCGCAGGGTCGCCGGGCTGCGGGTGGTCACCGGCCTGCCGCGCGCCGATCGCTGGGTGGAGATCAGGGCCGGCGCGGTGGAGGAGCTGATCGCCCTCGGCAAGCGCCAGGGCGAGGTCGTCGTGGACACCGGTTTCGCCCTCGAGCCGGATCCGGCCGCTGAGCACGCGGGTCGAGCGGGTCGGAACTCGATGACTCTCGAGGCACTCGGCGTCGCTGACGAGCTGGTGGTGGTCGGTGCCGCGGACCCGGTCGGCCTGGCCCGGCTGGCCCGGGGACTGGTCGAGCTGCGCGAGGTGACCGGCGACCGGGCGGTGCACGTCGTGGTCAACCGGATGCGAGGCTCGCTCGGCTGGTCCGAGAAGGACGTGGCCGCCATGGTGTCCGGCTTCGCCGACATCGCCAGCCTGTACTTCCTGCCCGACGACCGCGCTGCGGCGGATCGGGCACTGGTCGCCGGACGGACCCTGGCCGAGACCGGGGACTCGCCGTTGGCCCGCGCCCTGGCCCAGGTGGTGGATGCGCTCCACCCCACGAGTGCCCGTGCACGCAAGGGCCTGCTGCGCGGCCGGAACCGCTGAGTCACGGCGTACGAGGTGGTCCCGTGCTCGGGCCTCAGGAGGAGAACAGCAACGCCAGCCCGGCGATCGTGAACCCGACCATCACCACCAGCATCGAGAGCTGGCCGGTCAGCTGGTGCCGC
The DNA here is from genome assembly GCF_013408415.1 of Nocardioides daedukensis. Lineage (NCBI taxonomy): Bacteria > Bacillati > Actinomycetota > Actinomycetes > Propionibacteriales > Nocardioidaceae > Nocardioides > Nocardioides daedukensis. The sequence goes on from NZ_JACCAA010000001.1 coordinate 3,354,407, forward strand.
TTCGGCAACAGCTCGATGGCGCGGTCATGGGCCGCGACGACGGCGACCACGTGACCGATGATCACACCGAACACCTTGGTCAACGCCAAGAAGGTCGGGTGATAGCTCAGCCAGTAGTTGATCTCCCAGTCGGCCGTGCCCAGGTAGTTGGATCCGTCACTGCGTGGATCGCTGAGGAAGATCAGGGTCTGCTGGCCGTATTCCACCAGATAGCTGAGGTAGTGCGCGATCGTGTAGCCCACAAGGATCGGCACCAGCGAGTGCGCGAAGGCGCTCGGCAGGTCGGTGCGCCGGTGGCCCTGCTTGATCCCGGTGAGCATCGTGGCGACGGCGAAGAGCACGCCGACCAGGACGATGAAGCCGATCAACGCGACCATGTTGACGGTGTTCCTCAGCCCGTCCGGCACGTCCTGGATGAAGAGCGTCCAGCTGTTCGACCCCTTGTAGGAGTCGAAGGCAGTGCTGCCGAGCAGGACCGAGGCGACCGCCAGCAGGCCCGGCACCGCCGGAAGCCGGGCCAGGTTCTGCATCGGGTTGACCAGGATCAGCTCGTCGGCAGTGTTGCGCCCCCACACGGACAGGTGCGAGACCAGGGTGGAGAACACCTCGAACGGGTCCGCATGCTCGAAGAACCGGTTGCCGAACACGGCGCCGCCGACCAGCATCACCGCCACATAGACCGCACACCACAACCGCACCGGGCCGAGCTCGGCGTTGAACGGATAGACCAGCTCGAACCAGACGAAGGCGAACAGGGTGAGGGCGGCGGGCCAGTGGCCGAGCCGTTCGGGGTATTGCCGTAAGCCCACGTCCGGGTCGCCACCGGTCAGCTTCGCCAGGGCCAGGTTGATCGTGCGGACCGGGCTGATCGCCTTGTAGAACTTCCCGAAGAACAGCGACATCGGGACGATGCCGACCCACAGCCAGACGTAGAAGACCCCGAAGACGGGGTTGATCTGCAGGTCCCTGCCGAAGACCGCGGCAAAGGCGACGTAGACAAAGAACGCGAAGCCCAAGCCTCGCACGACGCCACGGAACCAAGTCGAGTCGACGATCGCGCCGAGCGTGGGAACGGCGGTGCCGGCCTCCCGCGAGGAATAGCGCGGCGTGCGCCAAGCCAGGGCCAGGACCATGAACGAGATGGCCAGCGCAGCGCAGGCACCCGCAATGGCGTATTCAGCGGGAAGCGGTAGGTCCTTCGCCCCGCCCACGCCGTGGGCGATCAGGTCCACGCTCAGCGGACCTCGAGCTCGACGACGACCTGGGCCGGGTCGTGCAGCTCGGCCGGGAAGATCCCGGCCTTGTCGAAGGTGACGTCGTGCTCGGTCTGGCCGGCCTCGAAGACCACGGACTGCTCGGGCTTGGAGTGGATGTGGATCTCACCGGCCACGTCGGAGTCGACGCGGAACGTGAGCGGCTCGTCCTTGGCGATCTGCAGCCGGGTGCCGCTCGGGGTGACCTTGCCGTCCTTGATCGTGACGGCGATCGAGTCGACCACCTTGTCCTCGGAACCACCGTCCCCGGAATCGCTGCACGAGGACAGCGCTGCCACGAGCACGAGCGCAACCAGCGCAGTCAACCATCTGAAAGTACCGGACATGATCTTGAAGACACCTCCACACGATGGACCTGCCACTTGTCGGCCGATCCCTCTGACAGAATCGCATGGAGGACAAGTTGTGTCAGAACAGGGGATCAGATGAAGAACCGGCTGCGTCCACGGGACATCGCCTTCCTGGCCGAGGAGTCCCGCACGTCGCCGATGCACAACGCAACGCTGGAGATCTTCGAGCCCGGTGACTCGGGCTTCGACTACCAGCGACTCGTCGACCTGATCGACGAGCGTGTCGCCTTCGTCCCTCGCTATCGCCAGCGGATCCAGTCCGTGCCGGGACGGCTCGCGAACCCGGTGTGGATCGACGACGAGGGCTTCGATCTCGCCTTCCACGTGCGCCGCTCCGGGCTGCCGCGCCCGGGCACCATGGAGCAGCTGCGCGAGCTGGTCGCCCGGATCATGTCCCGCCCGCTCGACACGGCGCGCCCGCTGTGGGAGGTCTACTTCATCGAGGGCCTGCAGGACGGTCGGGTCGCCGTGCTCTCCAAGTCGCACCAGATCCTCGTCGACGGGGTGCAGACGGTCGACATCGGCCAGGTCCTGCTCGACACGAAGCCGGAGCCCAAGGAGCTCGAGCGCGACGACTGGACTCCGCGCCGGGCGCCGTCGCCGTTCACCCTGACCACCTCGGCGATCAAGGACAACCTGGTCTCGCCCACCGTGCTGCTGGCCACCGGGCAGAGCGTCGCCGATGGTGCGGTACGTCGTGCCTCGGCCGCCCAGGGCCGCTTCGCCGCCGTCGCGAACGCGCTGGCGAACCGACGTCCGGCACCCGAGTCACCGATCTCCGCGGAGCTGTCCGAGCAGCGTCGCTTCGTCACGGTGCGCACGGACTTCGAGGACTACCGCAGGATCCGCGAGGAGCACGGCACGTCGGTCAACGACGTCGTCCTGGCCACCCTCACCGGAGCGCTGCGGACGTGGCTGATGGCGCGTGGGACCTCGTCCACCTCGATGCGCAGCCTGCGCGCGATGGTGCCGATGTCGGTCATCGACGACGACCTCGAGGCCACCTCGCTCGGCAGCCAGATCGCCGGCCATCTGGTCACCCTGCCGATCGGTGAGCCGAGCCCGGTGATCCGGCTGCACCAGGTGGCCTATGCGTTCAAGTCGCACAAGGAGACCGGCCGCGCGGTGGCCGCGAACCGGCTCGCCGGGATCGCCGGCTTCGCACCGACCACCTTCCACGCCCTGGGCTCGCGGGTCGCCGCCGAGCACCAGCGCAAGGGGTTCCACCTCACCATCACCAACGTGCCCGGCCCGCAGTTCCCGCTCTATGCGGCCGGCGCCCAGATGGTCGCCACCTATCCGGTCCAGCCGCTGCTCCCGGGCCAGGCCCTGGCCATCGGCGTCACCTCCTACGACGGCGGTGTCTACTACGGGATCTCCGCGGACCGCGATGCCCTGCCCGACGTCGCGGTCCTGGCCCAGTGCGTCACCGAGTCCCTCGACGAGCTGCTCGACACCGCCAGCGGTGTGCGGCAGAGGGCGCCGCGCGGACGTCGTACCCCACGGAAGGACACATGAGCACCCGCATCTATCTCCCGCTCACCTCGACCGGCCTCGCTGCGCTGGTCGCCGAGGCGCGGATCGACGGCCCCTTGCAGGCGCACGCCGTCACCGAGGCGCTGGCCGAGGAGTGGCCCGAGGGCGACCAGGAGGAGTGGGAGTACGCCGCCCTCGCGGCCGCCGCGGACACCTCCTGGACCCTGCGCACCTCCGCCGACACCCCGCGCAGGCACGTGCTCGCAGTCGACGTCGCCGACGACGCGGTCACGCCGGCGGCGAGCGACGACGTCACCGCCGTGAACCTCAGCCATGAAGTGGTCTGGAAGAACATCGGTGCCCTGCACATGGACACCGAGGACCTCGCCGGAGCGCCCACTCAAGACGGCTACGACCCCGAGCTCGCCTGGTTCGCGACCCAGGAGATCGCCGACCTGTCCTGACGCGGAGGCGTTGAGCGGCGACCGGGTCTCTGACACGATCGCAGGCATGGACGCAATCACCTTTCCTCCGGCTCCCACCAACGAGCCGAACCTGACCTACGCACCGGGCAGCCCCGAACGGGCCGAACTCGTCGCGGAGCTCGATCGCCAGAAGCGCAAGCAGGTCTCGTTGCGCGCCGTGATCGGCGGACGACGGCGCAACGGGGGAGGCGAGGAGATCAAGGTCGTGCAGCCCCACGACCACCAGCACGTGCTCGGCACCCTGAAGAACTCCACCGCCGCCGACGCCGAGGCCGCCGTGAAGGCCGCTGCCAAGGCTGCCCCCGAATGGCGCGCGATGTCGGTGGATGACCGGTGCGCGATCCTGCTCAAGGCTGCCGACCTGCTGGCCGGGCCGTGGCGCCAGCGGGTCAACGCGGCCACCATGCTCGGCCAGAGCAAGACCGCCTTCCAGGCCGAGATCGACGCGGCCTGCGAGTTGATCGACTTCTGGCGCTTCAACGTCCACTACGCCAAGCAGATCCTCACCGACCAGCCGATCGCGAACAGCCCCGGCATCTGGAACCGCACCGACCACCGCCCGCTGGAGGGCTTCGTCTATGCGATCACGCCGTTCAACTTCACCGCGATCGCCGGCAACCTGCCCACCGCCCCGGCGCTGATGGGCAACACGGTGATCTGGAAGCCCTCGACCACCCAGCAGCTTGCCGCGTCACTCACGATGGAGCTGCTCGAGGAGGCAGGCATGCCGCCCGGCGTGATCAACATGCTGCCGGGGCACGGGGCCGACGTCTCCGAGGTCACCCTGGACCACCCCGACCTGGCCGGGATCCACTTCACCGGCTCCACGCCGACCTTCCAGCACCTGTGGGGCCAGGTGGGCGCGAACATCGCGAAGTACCGCTCCTATCCGCGGATCGTGGGGGAGACCGGCGGCAAGGACTTCATCATCGCGCACCCCTCGGCCGACCCCGACGTCACGCGGGTGGCGATGATCCGCGGCGCCTTCGAGTACCAGGGCCAGAAGTGCTCGGCAGCCTCGCGTGCGTATGTCGCCAAGTCGGTCTGGGACAAGATCAAGGATCAGTTCATCGCGGACGTCGACTCGTTGAAGGTGGGCGACGTGAGCGACCTGTCCAACTTCATGGGCGCGGTCATCGACGACCGGGCGTTCGCCAAGCACAAGGCCGCGATCACCCGGGCCAAGCGCACCAAGACCCTCGACGTGGTCGCGGGCGGGACGTATGACGACTCGGTCGGCTGGTTCGTCCGGCCCACCGTGGTGGTGGGGACCGACCCGGGCGATCAGATGTTCAGCACCGAGTACTTCGGCCCGATCCTCGCCGTGCACGTCTATCCCGACGGCGACTTCGAGAAGGTGGTCCGTCAGGCCGAGTCGGCCTCGCCCTATGCCCTGACCGGCGCGATCATCTCCCGCGACCGGGGCGCGGTGGCCTGGGCCGCTGAGCAGCTCCGGTTCGCGGCGGGCAACTTCTACATCAACGACAAGCCGACCGGCGCGGTCGTCGGGCAGCAGCCGTTCGGTGGGGCACGGGCCTCGGGCACCAACGACAAGGCCGGCGCGCCCTCCAACCTGCTGCGCTGGACCTCGGCCCGCTCGATCAAGGAGACCTTCGTGCCGCCGACGGACTACTCCTACCCGCACATGAGCGCCCAGCCCGACTGAGGTCGAGCGGGCCCCTGATCGGGGCTGGCTGGCAGTCATGGTGGCCCGGTGGGAGAATGGGGCCACCATGACTGCCGACCTGATCGCCCTGCACATGGGGCAACTGCACGCCTACGAGCAATATCTGGTCTTCACGCTCGCCTTCGGCCCGTTCGTGCTGCTCGGCATCGTGGTGTTCTTCGTCAGGCGCCGCGACCTGGCCCAAGAACAGGCCCAGGAACAGGCACAGGAAGAGAGCACGTCCGTCACGGACGCAGACCCGACGGCGTCTGAGGGCGAGACCGGATCGGTCAGCGCCACTCGCCCGCGAGCCACTTGAGCCCGACCTTGTTCTCGGCCTTGAAGGCCTTGACCAACAGGCCGGCGATCAGGTCCTCGATCTTCCCGCCGACCAGCGGGATCTTCACCTGCACGGCCAGGTTCATCGTCTCGACCACGTCGTCGCCACGCTGGGTGATCCGCGCGGTGCCCTTCATGTCCCCGGGCTTGCCCGGGATGGTGACGTGCACGTCGGCGTCGGTCAGCGAGCTCCACGTCTCCACCTGAACGATCGGGATCTCGTCACCGACGAACTTCTTGGCGAACCCCGGCACCCGTTCGGTGCCGTGGACGAGCTCGACCTCGATCCGTCGTGCCGGCACCTCGCCGGAGACGCTGACCGAGCGGCGTACGACGCCCTGGTGGTCCGCGACCGCCTCACGGAAGGCCGGGTCGGCGATCATCGCGGCGACCTGCTCGATGGTGGCGCCGGGATAGATGAGCTCGTGGCTGATCTTCTTCATCGCTCGCCCTCCAACCACGCGGTGCCGACCTGGTTCTCGATGTCCCAACCGGCCTTGAGCTTGGCAGCGATCAGTGACTCGATCTTGCCCCCGATCAGCGGCACCTTGGCCTTCGCCTCACCCTCGAAGGTGTCGAGCGTGCCGTCGCCGTCGGCCACCAGCCGGCGGGTCCCCGTGATCCCGGCGGGCTTGCCCGGCGTGGTCACCGAGAAGTCCGCCGTGGTCGCGTCCGACCAGGTCTCGGCCTGGATGGCGTGGGTGGTCTCGCCGGCGAACTTCCTCAGGGCGCCGGGGATGTCCGTGTTGGGCTGGTGCATGTCGATGCGGATCTCGTCGCCCTCGGCCTTGACGCTCACCTGGGTGACGCTCTGCGCCCAGGACGCCTTCTCCCGAAACGCCGGATCGGTGAGCATGGCATGCACGGCCGCCGGCGGGGCGGCATACCTGACGGAGTGTGTGATCTTCATGCGGTCATCATGGCCGAAGAGTCGCGCGACATGCCATTGTTTCGCCATGCCCTGTTGGACAGTTCGCCGTTGGACCGCCGCCGTAGCGCTCGGTGCCACCCTGCTCGTGTCGGGGTGTTCCGAGGAGGCGGACCCCCTGCCGCCGGTGCAGGTGAGCGAGCCGACCCCGACGGCCACCTCGGGAGCGGGCAACTGGCGGGTGAAGTTCAGCAAGGACGAGCTGTCGGCCTACGCGACGGCCGTGAAGCGCTGGCGGGACTACGGTCGCCGTAGCGAGAAGTACTACCGGCAGGGCAAGGCGACCCCGGCCTCGCTGGAGATGTTCGAGGACTACTTCTACCAGCCCGACGTGATGCAGGCGTCGCTGCGCAGGTATGAGAAGAAGAAGATCCAGTTCATCGGGCAGGTGCAGCTGCTGTGGACCCGGGCCACGAAGATCGAGCTGGCCAGGAAGCCACCGGTGCTGGTCTTCGAGGAGTGCGTCAACGTGGCCCGCACCAGCATCAGCACGAACGGCCGGGTGACTCCCAGTGGCCTGCGCGACCCGGTCCTGCGCACGGTGACCATGTCGCGCATCGACGGCGGACCGTGGCTGGTGTTCGGCTATGAGGGTCCGGAGACGGGCGACAAGAGCCTGTGCGAGCAGTGAGGCGCGCCTCCTAACGTTTCGATGACGTTCCCCGACGCGTGCCGCTGCGTGTTGTCCGGATCACACGGCCCCCATATGGTCGAGGAGTGTCGGACACCCTCGATGACAAGAAGACAGCGCTGATCGCACGGGCCACCGAACTGGCCGCGCACGGCAAGGGCACTGGCGGACCGCCGATCGAACTGGTCTCCGCGATGCTCACCGCCTACTACCGCCACGTGGCTCCGGAGGACGTGGTCGATCGCAGCGACGCCGACCTCTACGGAGCCCTGAGCAGTCACTGGCGACTCGCCGAGTCCCGGCCCCAGGGCACGGCACAGGTGCGCGTGTTCACCCCGACCGTCCAGGCCAACGGGTGGTCGGCCAACTCCCACTCGGTGGTCGAGGTGGTCACCGACGACATGCCGTTCCTGGTCGACTCCGTGACCATGGCCCTGTCCGGCCAGCACCGGAACCTGCACGTCGTGGTGCACCCGCACTTCGACGTGACCCGCGACATCACCGGTGAGCTGATCAGCGTCAAGGTCGCCGAGGAGGGCGTCGCCTCGGACCACGACGCTGGCTCGGTGCGCGAGTCGTGGATGCACGTCGAGATCGACCGGGTGCCCGAGGGCGCCGACGCCGAGGAGATCGAGAAGCGGCTCGTCGAGGCTCTGCGCGACGTGCGCGAGGCCGTCGAGGACTGGGACAAGATGCACGAGCGGGTCACCGCCATCATCGAGGACCTGGACACCAACCCGCCGCCGTTGCCTAAGGCGGAGATCGAGCAGGGCCAGGCCCTCCTTCGCTGGTTGGCCGACGACCACTTCACCTTCCTGGGTTATCGCGAGTATCGCCTCGAGGAGATCGACGGCGAGGAGATCCTCCGCGGCCTGCCGGGCACCGGCTTCGGCATCCTGCGTGCCGACCCGGACATGTCGGTCTCGTTCAGCCGGCTCCCCGAGCCGGTCCGGGCCAAGGCTCGCGAGAAGGTGCTGCTGGTGCTGGCCAAGGCGAACTCGCGTGCCACCGTGCACCGCTCGGCCTACCTGGACTACGTCGGCGTGAAGGTGTTCGACGAGGCGGGCGAGGTGGTGGGCGAGCGCCGGTTCCTGGGCCTCTTCTCCAGCGCTGCCTACACCGAGTCGTTGACCCGGATCCCGCTGCTGCGGGAGAAGGCCTCCGAGGTGCTGAACCGGGTCGGTTTCGACCCGCGCAGCCACGCCGGCAAGGCACTGATGGACACGCTGGAGAACTACCCGCGCGACGAGCTGTTCCAGACCCCCGTCGAGCAGCTCAGCGACATCGCCGAGGCCGTGATGTACACCCGCGAGCGCCGACAGCTGCGACTGTTCATGCGACGCGACACCTATGGGCGCTATCTCTCCTGCCTGGTCTACCTGCCCCGGGACCGCTACAACACCGCGATCCGCAAGCGGATCGCGACGATCCTCCAGGACCGTCTCGGCGGTGACTCGATCGAGTTCACCGTCCGGGTCAGCGAGTCGAACATGGCGCGCGTCCACTTCGTCGTACGCCCTCCGCGTGGCGGGATGGTCAAGGACGTCGACCAGGCCGAGCTCGAGCGCACACTGGTCGAGGCCACCCGCTCGTGGGAGGACGACTTCACCCAGGCGGTCGTGAGCGAGTACGGCGAGGAGTCCGGCGCCCGGTTGAGCCGTGACTACGTCGACTCGTTCCCGGAGGCCTACAAGGAGGACTTCGCGGCCCGCACCGGTGCCGCCGACCTCGGTCGCCTCGAGGGCATCACCGACGATGGCGGGATCGACCTGTCGCTGCATGAGCAGCTCGACGCCGGGGTCGGGGAGTCCCGGCTGAAGGTCTATCGGATCGGCGCGCCGCTCTCGTTGAGCCGGGTGCTGCCGATGCTCAGCTCGATGGGCGTCGAGGTCGTCGACGAACGGCCCTACGAGCTGGAGGGCCTCAACCGGCGCTCGTACATCTATGAGTTCGGGCTGAAATATCCGCGCGCCATGCCCAAGGACTCCCGAGAGCTCTTCCAGGACGCGCTGCGCGCCATCTGGGACGGTCGCAACGAGATCGACGGATTCAACTCCCTCGTGCTGCAGGCCTCGCTGACCTGGCGCCAGGCCACGGTGCTGCGCTCGCTCGCCAAGTACATGCGCCAGGGCGGAGCGCCCTTCGCGCAGGACTACATCGGGGAGGCGCTGCGCAACAACGTCGACATCACCCGGTTGTTGGTGAGCCTGTTCGAGGCCCGCTTCGACCCGGCGCGATTCGACTCGGCCAGCGCCGACGGTGAGGCCCGCGAGTCCGAGGTCGCCCGGATCGAGGAACGCCTGGCTGCGGCCCTCGACGACGTGGCAAGCCTGGACCACGACCGGATCCTGCGCTCCTACCTGACGATCATCCGGGCGACCCTGCGGACCAACTACTTCCAGCAGGACGGCACCAAGCCCTACATCTCCTTCAAGCTCGCGCCGTCCGCGATCCCGGACCTGCCGGAGCCACGGCCGCGCTACGAGATCTTCGTCTGCTCACCACGGGTCGAGGGCGTGCACCTGCGCTTCGGCGCCGTGGCCCGTGGCGGGCTGCGCTGGTCCGATCGCCGCGACGACTTCCGCACCGAGGTGCTCGGCCTGGTCAAGGCGCAGATGGTGAAGAACACCGTGATCGTGCCGGTCGGCGCGAAGGGTGGATTCTTCTGCAAGCAGCTGCCGGACCCGGGTGACCGGGAGGCCTGGCTGGCCGAGGGCGTCGCCTGCTACAAGATGTTCATCTCGGGCATGCTCGACATCACCGACAACCTGGTCGACGGCGAGACCGTCCCGCCGCCGGACGTCGTACGCCACGACGGTGACGACTCCTACCTGGTGGTGGCTGCCGACAAGGGGACGGCAAGCTTCTCCGACATCGCCAACGGCGTGGCGAAGGACTACGGCTTCTGGATGGGCGACGCCTTCGCCTCCGGTGGATCGGTCGGCTATGACCACAAGGGGATGGGGATCACTGCGCGCGGCGCCTGGGTCTCGGTGCAGCGTCACTTCCGCGAGATGGGCGTGGACTGCCAGGCCGAGGACTTCACCGCGGTCGGCATCGGTGACATGTCCGGGGACGTGTTCGGCAACGGCATGCTCTGCTCGGAGCACACCCGGCTGGTGGCGGCCTTCGACCACCGCGACATCTTCCTCGACCCGACGCCGGACGCTGCCGCGTCCTGGCAGGAGCGCAAGCGCCTCTTCGAGCTGCCGCGCTCGTCGTGGCAGGACTACGACACCTCGCTGATCTCCGAGGGCGGCGGTGTGCACTCGCGCTCCGCCAAGTCGATCAAGCTGACACCGCAGGTCGCCGCAGCGCTCGACATCGATGCCGCGATCACCTCGATGTCCCCGGCCGAGCTGATGCAGGCGATCCTCAAGGCGCCCGTGGACCTGTTGTGGAACGGCGGCATCGGCACCTACGTCAAGGGCTCGACCGAGAGCAGTGCGGAGGCCGGCGACAAGGCCAACGACGCGATCAGGGTGGACGGCGAGGACCTGCGGGTCCGGTGCGTCGGCGAGGGTGGCAACCTGGGATTCACCCAACGTGGCCGGATCGAGTACTCGGCCAACGGGGGCCGGATCAACACCGACTTCATCGACAACTCCGCGGGTGTGGACACCTCCGACCACGAGGTGAACATCAAGATCCTGCTCGACGGGGTGGTCGCCGACGGCGACCTGACCGTCAAGCAGCGCAACGAGCTGCTGGCCTCGATGACCGACGAGGTGGCCGCCCTGGTGCTCCGGGACAACTACGAGCAGAACCTGGCGCTGGCCAACGCGGTCTCGAACGCCGCCCCGCTGCTGCACGTGCACGAGGACTGGATGCGCAACCTCGAGCGCAGGGGACTGCTCAACCGCGAGCTGGAGGCACTGCCCTCCACCAAGGAGGTACGCCGTCGCCTCGCCGCGGGGGAGAGCCTGCACCTGCCCGAGCTCTCGGTGCTGATGGCCTACACCAAGATCGTCCTGGCCGACGAGCTGCTCGACTCCGACCTGCCCGACGATCCCTATCTCCGCACGGACCTGTTCGCCTACTTCCCGCAACCGATGCGGCAGGACTATCGCGCCAAGATGGAGAGCCACCCGCTGCGCCGCGAGATCATCGTGACCCAAGTGGTCAACGACCTCGTCAACGGTGCCGGGATGACCTATTGGCCGCGGCTGGCGATGGAGACCGGCGCGTCTGCGGCCGAGCTGACCCGGGCCAACTTCGTCGCCCGGGAGATCTTCGGCTCGCTGGCGGTGCGCGAGGAGCTGGCGACCTGGGACAACAAGCTGCCTGCCGAGGTGCAGACGCGGATGCGTGTGGAGATGCGCACGCTGATCGAGCGGGCGTCTCGCTGGTTGGCGACCAACCGGCGCCCACCGATGGACTCCGAGGCCACGGTGGACTTCTTCTCCGTGACGGTCCAGCGGGTGATGTCCGAGCTGCCGAGCCTGATGACCGGCCGGGAGCTCGACGCGTTCTGCGAACGTCGTGACTCGCTGGTGTCGTTCGGCGTGCCGGAGGAGCTGGCGGTCCGGGTGGCCGTGCTTCCGCCGGCCTATGGCCTGCTCGGAGTGATCGAGACCGCGGATCGGCTCGACCTCGATCCGTTCGAGGTGACCCGGCTGCACTTCGCCATCGGCGAGCGCCTCGGCCTGCCCCTGCTGGTGGCTCGAATCGTGGCGCTGCCGCGCCAGGACCGTTGGCAGACGATGGCACGGGCAGCGCTGCGCGACGACCTGCACGCGGTCCATGCCCAGCTCACCGCACAGGTGCTGACCACCACCTCGGGCCAGGACCCGGTGCCGGTTCGGGTCGCCGCCTGGGAGGACGACGACGAGGTGATCGTGTCCCGGGCAGCCCAGACCCTGGAGGAGATCTGCTCGGACGACGCGGCCGACCTGGCCCGGATGTCGGTCGGTGTGCGCCTGGTGCGGGGCCTGCTCGGGACTGCGTGACGTCTTGGATAGCGTTCGCCGCATGGGAGCCATCGATGTAGCCGACGTGGCCCTGGCCTATGGAGACCTCCGGGCGGTGGACGGTGTCAGCTTCACCGTTGCCGAGGGAGAGTTCTTCGGGATCCTGGGACCGAACGGCGCGGGGAAGACCACCACGCTGGAAGTGATCGAGGGGCTCAGGAAGCCGGACTCGGGCACGGTGAGCGTGCTGGGCCAGGCGCCATGGCCCCGCAACGCCGGCCTGTTGCCGCGGATCGGCGTACAGCTCCAGTCGTCGGCGTTCTTCGATGCGCTGACCGCGCGCGAGCAGATCCACACCTTCGCGGCGATGTACGGCGTCGCGGCGAAGCGTGGCGACGAGTGGATCGAGCGGGTGGGCCTCACCGACAAGGCTTCGGTGCGCGCCGACAAGCTCTCCGGCGGCCAGGCCCAGCGGCTGGCGATCGCGTGCGCCCTGGTCCACGACCCGGAGATCGTCTTCCTCGACGAGCCGACGGCGGCGCTCGACCCGCAGGCGCGACGCAACCTGTGGGACCTGCTCTCCGGGCTCAACGACTCCGGGCGGACGGTCGTGCTGACCACGCACTACATGGACGAGGCCGAGGTGCTGTGTGACCGGGTCGCGATCATGGACAAGGGGAAGATCCTCAAGCTGGACACGCCTGCGGCCCTGATTCGTGGCCTCGATGCGCCGGTGCGGATCTCCATCAAGGCCGGACAGCTGCTCGCACCGCAGGCGAGTGAGCTGCCGGGCGTGGACCACGTCGCCGAGGACCCGGACGGACTGGTGCTGACGACCAGGCGACCGGCCGAGGTGCTCTCCCGGTTGGGCGCGGACAACCTGCTCGACGGGCTCCAGGTGAAGGCAGCGACGTTGGAGGACGTGTTCCTCGACGTGACCGGCAGGGAGTACAGAGCATGAGGGCGTTCAAGGCGGTCGCGGTGGCGATCCTCAAGGGGTTCATCCGGGACAAGGCGTCGGTGTTCTTCTCGATCGTCTTCCCGCTGATGTTCCTGGTCCTCTTCGGCGGCATCCTGACCAACACCGACGCCTCCGAGATCGAGACCCGGACGATCGGCGAGGTGGCCCTGATCGACGACATGCCCGAGGGGGCCCGGGAGGCCTTCGACGAGGCGTTCGACGTCACCGAGACCGATGACCGTGATGCCGCGATCGCCGCGGTGCGCAAGGGCGATCTCGACCTCGCGCTCGAGCAGGACGGCGACACCCTGATCGCGCACTACACGCAGACCGACCAGGTGAAGGCCGCGATGGTGAACGGGCTGCTGCGGGCCTTCGTGGACAGCACGAACATCGCTGTCACCGGCCAGCAGCCGAAGTTCGACCTGCGACCCGAGCGGGTCGAGGACGACTCGATGAAGATGATCGACTTCGTCACCCCCGGACTCCTCGGATGGGCGATCGCGATGAGCGCCGCGTTCGGTGCGGCCGCGACCCTGAACGGGTGGCGACAGAGCCGGCTGCTACGACGGATCCAGCTCTCACCCGTGCCGCCCACCACCGTGGTGGGGGCGCGGATCGCGACCACGATGATGATCGCGCTGGTGCAGACCGCGATCTTCCTCGGCCTGGGGACGGTGGGCTTCGGGCTGACCCTGACCGGGTCCTGGTGGATGGCTGTGCCGTTGGTGCTGTGCGGCACCTTGGCGTTCATGGCGATCGGGCTGCTCTCCGGGGCGGTTGCCAAGACCACCGAGGGCGCGGTGAACATGGCCAACTTCCTGGTCCTGCCGATGGCCTTCCTGAGCGGGTCGTTCTTCCCGCTCGACGGTGCCCCGACCTGGCTGCAGACGATCTCCAAGGTGATGCCGCTGCGCCACCTCAACGACGGCATGCTGGACGTGATGGTGCGGGGCGAGGGGCCGGGTGCCGCCGTGGTGCCGATGCTGATCCTGCTGGCGTTCGCCGCGGTGCTCACCGCGATCGCGGCGAAGATGTTCCGCTGGGATGCCTGAGCAGGGCTGAGCATGGACTGGGTGTGGATCTAGGGTGAGCGCGTGACTTCACTTCTGCTCACCCCGATCGCGCTGCTCCGTCGACACGTCGTCCGTCCGGTGGTGGCGCCGCTCGGTCTCCGGGCACCGAGTCCGCTGGCCGGTCGGCGGGTGTTGATCACCGGTGCGTCGTCGGGGATCGGTGAGGCGACGGCGTACGCCGTGGCGCAGCGTGGTGCCCGGCTCGTGCTGGTGGCCCGACGCGCTGACGAGCTGAAACGAGTCGTGGCCGCGATCGAGGAGGCCGGTGGCGAGGCCGAGGCACACGTGGTCGACCTGACTGACGGTGCGGCCGTGGACGCGATGATCGCCGAGGTGCTCGAGGGCGGCCCGGTGGACTACCTGGTCAACAATGCGGGCCGGTCGATCCGCCGTTCACTCGAGCTCTCCTATGACCGGATGCACGACTTCGAGCGGACTATGGCGATCAACTACTTCGGCCCGGTGCGGTTGATCCTCGGCCTGCTGCCGGCGATGCGCGAGCAGGGGTTCGGCCATGTGGTGAACGTGGTGACCTGGGGAGTGCAGATCAAGGCGCCCAAGTTCGCCGCCTACATCGCCTCCAAGACAGCGCTCGACTCGTTCGCGCGCATTGCCGGGCGGGAGGCGTGGAAGGACAACGTCACCTTCACCAACATCAGGCTCTCCCTGGTGCGCACCGTGATGGTCGCGCCGACCGAGGCCTATGCGAAGGCCCGCGCGGAGTCCCCGGAGCAGGCCGCTGCCAAGATCGTGCGTGCCCTCGAGGACCGGCCGCTCACCGTCAACACCGTCGCGGCCTCGGTGGTCGAGGTGCTCAACCTGACCGCTCCGCGGTTCACCGACTTCGCCTTCGCGGCGTTCGACAAGCGCTTCCCGGACTCGGCGGCCGCGCGGAAGTCATAGTCGCGCGGAAGTCCTGGTCGTCTCGAAGCCCTGATCGTCCCGAAGCCCTGGTCGCGCGGAAGTCCTGGCCGTCCTGGGCGAGACGGGCCAAGGCTGAGCTGCCTCAGCTGGCCTTCTTCGCCGGAGCCTTCTTGGCAGCCGGCTTCTTCGCCGCGGACTTCTTGGCTGCGGACTTCTTTGCTGGGGCCTTCTTGGCAGGTGCCGCCTTCTTGGCGGTCGACTTCTTCGCCGCGGACTTCTTGGCCGGAGCCTTCTCGGACTCGCTCGTGTCAGCCGCGGAAGCCTTCTTGGCGGGACTGGTCTTCTTCTCCGTGTCCGGCTCGCCTCGCGACTCCTTGGCTGCGGCGACCGACTTCTGCAGCGCGGCCAGCAGGTCGACGACCTCGCCAGAGGACTTGGTCGCAGTCGGGGTGCGCTTGACCTCGCCGCCCTCGACCTTCGTCTTCACCAGGGCCTCGACGGCCTCGGCATAGTCGTCCTCGAACTCGGAGGCCTCGAAGTCGCCGGCCAGTGTCTCCACCAGCATGTGCGCCATCTTGACCTCGGAGTCCTTGACCTCGCCGACCTCCACGGAGAAGTCGGGGACGCGGATCTCGTCGGGCCACATCATCGTCTGCAGGACGATCACGTCGCCGGCCTCGGTGGAACGCACTCGCAGCACCGCCACCGTCGTACGCTGCCGCAGGGCGACCGTCACCACGGCCATCCGGTCGGCGTCGAGAAGTGCCTGTCGGAGCAGGGCGTAGGGCTTGGCGCCGGACTTCTCCGGTTCGAGGTAGTAGGACTTCTCGAAGAGCATCGGGTCGATCTGGTCGCTGGGCACGAACTTCTCGACCGCGATCTCCCGCGACGACGTCGACGGCAGCTCGGCCATGTCGTCGTCGGTGAGGATGACCATCTCGCCGTCCTCGGTCTCGTAGCCCTTGGCGATGTCGGCGTAGGCGACCTCCTCGCCGTCGATCGCGCAGACACGCTGGTACTTGATCCGGCCGCCGTCCTTGGCGTGCACCTGCCGGAACGAGACATCGTGGCTCTCGGTCGCTGAATAGAGCTTGACGGGGACGCTCACCAGGCCGAAGGAGACGGCACCCTTCCAGATCGCTCGCATGTGCCCAGTATTGCGCGAAGATGTTCCACATGCGACCGATGCTGGCCACCCGCGGCGACCATGTCCCCGCCGGCGACGCGTGGAGTCACGAGGTGAAGTGGGACGGGATGCGCATCCTCGCCGAGATCACCGGCACCGGCGCGCGCCTGACCAGTC
Organism: Nocardioides daedukensis; assembly: GCF_013408415.1. NCBI lineage: Bacteria > Bacillati > Actinomycetota > Actinomycetes > Propionibacteriales > Nocardioidaceae > Nocardioides > Nocardioides daedukensis. The sequence goes on from NZ_JACCAA010000001.1 coordinate 3,370,670, forward strand.
GCAACGAGAACGACGTCTCGGTCAGCTTCCCCGAGCTGCACGACCTTGCCCAGGTCGGCAGCGACCTGCTCCTCGACGGCGAGGTGGTCGCCTTCGAACAGGGCATCCCGAGCTTCGGCGCCCTGGCCGACCGGATGCACGTGCGCGACGCCCGCAAGGCCGCGCGTCTGGTCGACAAGCGCCCGGTGACGTTCCTGGTCTTCGACGTGATGTGCCGTGACGGGCGAGACCTGTCCCGCCTGCCGCTCTCGGCCCGTCGCGAGGTGCTGGCCGACCTTGATCTGGTCGACGCGCACTGGCAGGTGCCCCCGGCGTACGACGACGGCGAGATGTTGCTGGAGGCCACCGACCAGCAGGGCCTCGAGGGGATCGTCTCCAAGCGACTCTCGTCCCGCTACGACTTCGGGGCGCGCAGCCCGCACTGGCTCAAGTTCCCGCACCGGCGGCGTACGTCGTGGGTGATCGGTGGCTGGCGCCCCGAGACCGGTTCGGACCACCGGGTGGGCTCGGTGCTCGTCGGGGAGCCGACGGACCAGGGGTTGGTCTTCCGGGGACGGGTCGGCAGCGGCATCGCGGGCAAGGTGGGGCCTGTGCTCAAGGCGATGCTGGAGCCCCTCGAGCGCAAGGACTCGCCCTTCCTGGAGGTGCCTCGGATAGATGCCGCCGGCACCCGGTGGGTGGAGCCGCTGCTCGTGGTCGACGTCGAGTCCCTCGGGCTTGGCATCCAAGGACGCCTGCGCCAGCCGTCGTACCGTGGGATCCGAACAGACATCGATCCGGGAGATATCTGATGAAGCGTCTCGTCCTCGTCCTGAGCCTGGTCTCAGCCACCCTCTTCGGCGCCGGTAGCCCACCCGCCCAGGCCGCGACCGTGCGGCTCGACGGGGTGAGCGCCACCGTGTGGTCGCACACCAAGCAGGTGATCACCGTCAACCGGACGTCGGGCTATCACGCCCGGCTCTACCTGTGGAACAAGGTCAACGGCCGCTGGGTGAAGAAGCTCGGCACCTCCCATGCCCGGATCGGGTATGGCGGCCTGGTGTGGGGGTCGCAGCGGCAACAGGGGAGCGGCACCACCCCGATGGGCACGTTCGGACTGACCGACAGCTTCGGCAAGCACTGGCGCCAGACCGGCTGGAACCTGGACTACCGGCGGATCCGCAGTGGCGACTACTGGGTCCTGGACAACCAGTCCGACCACTACAACAGCTATCGCAACAAGTCCCAGGGTGGCTTCCGGTGGTGGCTCTCCAGCGGGCACCGGGACAGCTCCGAGCTGCTCACCGACTACATCGAGCAGTACGAGATGGCGATCGTGATCAACTTCAACACCACTCGCCAGGTGCGCCACCGCGGCGGTGCGATCTTCCTGCACATCAACGGCAGCGGTGCGACCGCGGGCTGTGTGAGCGTCCCGCGCAGCACGATGAAGTCGCTGATGGCCCACGTGGACAGCTGGAAGCACCCGGTCATCGCGATCGGTCGATGAGCTGATGCCACGTGAGTGAGATGCGCGCGGAGATCGAGGGCCGCACGCTCAAGATCAGCAACCTCGACAAGGTGATGTATCCCGCGACCGGGACCACCAAGGGCGAGGTGCTGAACTACTACGTGCAGATCGCGCCGGTCCTGCTGCCGCATCTCGCCGACCGTGCGGTGACCCGGATCCGGTGGCCACACGGCGTACAGGACAAGTCCTTCTTCGAGAAGAACGTCCCCTCCGGGGCGCCGTCGTGGTTGCGAACCGCCCGGGTGCCGACGACCGGGTCGCGCGGATCCTCGCGCAACGGTGACGAGCTGATCTTCCCGATCGTCGACGGCGTCGCGGCGCTGGCCTACCTGGTCAACCTGGCCAGCCTGGAGCTGCACGTGCACCAGTGGACGGTGACGAAGTCCGGACGGCCCAAGCACCCGAATCGTCTGGTGATCGACCTCGACCCCGGCGAGCCGGCCGGACTGCCGGAGTGCGCAACCGTGGCGCTGATGGTGCGGGAGAAGCTGGCGGAGCGGTCGTTGGAGGCGTTGCCGGTGACCAGCGGTAGCAAGGGCCTGCACCTCTATGCGCGCCTCGACGGGAAGCGGGACAGCGATGAGGTGACCGCGGTGGCGAAGGAGATCGGGGAGGAGCTCCAGGCCGAGCACCCCAAGCTGGTCACCGCGGTGATGACCAAGGCACGACGCGGCGGGAAGGTCTTCCTGGACTGGTCGCAGAACGCCGGATCGAAGACCACGATCTCGCCCTACTCGTTGCGGGGCAAGGAGAAGCCGTACGTCGCGACGCCGCGCACGTGGGCGGAGATCGAGGCCGGCGCGGATGATCCACTCGAGCTCGAGCAGTGCCGATTCGAGGAGACGCTCGAGCGGGTGGCCGAGCACGGAGACCTGTTCGCTCCCTGACCGAAGGTCAGGCCGCCAGGTTGATGGCGTGCTCGTCCGGTGGATCGAGCGGGGTGGTGCCTTGTCCGGGGGTGACTCGCCATCGCTGTTCGTAGGGGTCGCTCCAGTGGTAGGACCCGTCGGGTTCGCGCCGGTAGGTCCAGCCGGCGAAGGTTTTCATCCGGTGGTGGCTCCTGCACAGGCAGGCGAGGTTGTCGGGGTTGGTCTGCCCGGGTGGACCGTGGGGGTCGTAGGCGTCGATGTGGTCGAGGTCGGTGCGGTTGGCGGTGATGGTGCAGTAGGGGAAGACGCAGTGTTGGTCGCGGAGCTGGACCTGTTCGCGCATCCGCTCGGGTGGGTTGTGCTGGTCGACGGCCCAGGCTTCGGTCAGGTCGATCACGGGTGTGATCCGGGCGTTTGATCCGAGCCGGGACAGCCAGTCCTGGACGAGGCTCAGGAGCTGGGCTCCGAGCCTGCCGGCGTCGACCACTTTCGTGTCGGGGTCGAGGTCGCCGCGCAGGGTGCGGATGATGTCGGCGAGGGTGAAGTGGAGGTGGAGCTTGGCGGTGACGTAGGACCGGGTCGCGGGGAGCGGTGCGCCGGTGGTGGGGTGGATCGGGTCGCCGAATCCGGCCGCCACGGAGGCGGCGCGGGCTGCGGCTGCGGCGTCGAAGGCAGCTTCTGCGGTGGCTTGTGCATCGGCGAGTGCGGCGGCCAGGCCACCGTTGGGTGCATGTCCCTGGCCGCCTGCGTCGCGGCCATCGGAGGTGCCGTTCGCGGAAGGGCTGCGGCGGCCAGATCCAGTCTCTTTCCCGGCTGTTTCTGCTGCGGCTCGGGCTGTGGCCATCGCGTCGAGGACCGCATCCTTGGTGTAGTCGGCTGGGCAGTCCTCGGGAGTGAGCGGGCTGCGCTGCAGACCGGCAGCACCGTCGGACTCTTGTGCAGTGGGGTTGGGGGTGTGGTCTCGACTGTCCGGGCTCGTTGCTCGCCCTGCTCGATCACCCGCTCCTCCGTCGGCCTGGTCGCTGGCGCTGAGGTCGAGGGTGTCCTGGCAGGTGGCGTGCCGGTCGGCGATGACGCCGAGTGCTTTGGCTTTGCGTTGGGCGTGGGTGTCGGGGTCACCCAGGCGACCGAGGGTGGTGGCTTCGTCGTTGATCAGCTGGTGGAACTTTTCCAGGTCGAGGCTGTCCCCGATCGCGTCCAGTCGTGAGGTGCCGGGCGCGTAGCCGGCGTCGTGGTTCACGCGCACGTCCCAGTCGTCCTTGCCGGTCTCGGCCTTCTTCATCAGTTCGGGGTGGAAGGTGGCGATGGCTTGCCGGATGACGAACTGGATCTGCTTCCACCCATACGATCCCCGTCCGTCGAGCTGCTGGTCGATCCAGTTGACGCAGTTGTGGGAGAGCCGGGTGGTGTCGCGGGCGATCTGGGCCGCGGTCCAGACCGGCAGCTCCAGTGCCACGACTCGGGCCCAGGTGCGTGGCAGGCGGTGCTGTAGGTCGAGGGCGTCGGAGAGGATCTGTGCCGCGGTTCCGGTGGACAGGCCTGCGGTGGCGGCGTAGGCCTCGACGGCGAAGACCGCTACACCGGGTGTTCCTTCGCCGCCGACGCGGGAGTCGCATCCGGACAGGCCCGGCAGCCTGACGTCACCGAACGTGGCAGCGTCGCCGTCATCGAGGAGCGGGTGGGTGATGCACCACTGGTGGGCCACCGCGTAGCGCCGTGCCGCGATTGCGAGGGCGTCTCGCGAGAGCCCGGAGACCTCTGAACACAGCGCAGCACCGTCGAGGTCCTCGACCCCGAACGTGGTGGCGGCTGCGGTGTTGTTCATGACTAGAACTCAATCAGGCAGCACCGACAACGAAGCCCCGAAACAGCGCCAATATCCCGAACTGTGGACACCAATCGAAGAAAGTTTTGTGGCCGCGGGTCAGTGCCCCTCAACTACCAGCCGTGACCGGCGCCAGCCCCTGCGCTATCGTCGGGGCAAATCCACCACGGGTGCTCGCGGCAGCGGGCTGAGATGGGGCTGAAGCCGCTCCGACCGTAGAACCTGATCCGGGTAATGCCGGCGCAGGAAGCGAGGAGCAGTTCCGTGCTTGCACGACTTTTTTGCCTGGTCGACACCACAGATGACCTCACCCTGCTGCCCGAGATGGCAGCGCTCGGAGTGGACGGGTTCCAGGTCCGCGCCAAGGCCGCCTCCACCCGCGAGCTCCGCACCGCGACCGAGTCCGCCCTGGCCACCGGGGCCTGTGTGGTGGTCAACGATCGCCTCGACGTGGCCCTCGCCGCGGGAGCTCACGGCGTACATCTCGGGGCCTCGGACCTTCCGGTCGCCGCCGCCCGACAGTTGGCGCCACGCCTGTTGATCGGCGCCACCTGCCGCAGCGCTCGCCAAGTCAGGCAGGCCCGGGCCGACGGAGCGGACTATGCGGGCTTCGGACCGATCTTCGCCACCACGACGAAGACCGGCCTGCCGGACCCGCTGGGCGTGAATGCGCTGCGCGAGGCCTCCGGAATCCTGCCGCTGATCGCCATCGGTGGCATCGACGCCACCACCGCCGGGGCCGCACGCCGGGCCGGAGCACACGGCGTGGCCGCGATCGGTGCCATCTGGCGACATCTGGACCCACTACGTGCCGCAAGGGAACTCGTCGAAGCCGTGTCCTGATGCGGGTGCTGGTGCGCGGCGCGGGCATCATCGGCCTCTCCGTCGCCGACGAGCTCGCCCGCCGCGGGCACGAAGTCACCGTCATCGACCCGACCCCGGGTGCCGGGGCGTCGCATGCCGCTGCCGGGATGCTCAGCCCGAGCAGCGAGGTCTGGCACGGCGAGGAGGAGATCCTGCGGCTGGGGCTGCGGAGCATGGCGTTGTGGGCGGAGTACGCCGAGCGGCTCGGCGTGGCCGTGCATCGCACCGGCACCCTGCTCGTCGGCCATGACCGCGGGGACCTGCAGCAGGTCGAACGTCAGGCCCGGCTCCTGGGCACGGCCGAGCTGCTCGGCAACACGGCCGTGCGCGCCCTCGAACCCCGACTGCACCCACGGGTCGCTGGCGGACTCCTGCTGGCCGACGACCACAGCGTCGACCCACGCGCGGTGGTCGGCGCCCTGCGCCGTCGGGTCGACGTCGTTCCCGACATCGGCGCGGAGGCCTTCGGTGCGGAGAAGATGGTGCTCGCCACGGGCGCGCATCTCCCGCAGCCCTGGTCGCACCTGGTCCGCGGTGTGCGTGGCGAGATCATCCGCGGCCACTGTGTCGACCCGCCCACCCGCACGGTCAGGGGCTGGGTGCGTGGACGTCAGGTCTATGTCGTGCCGCGCACCGGAGGCGGCATCGTCATCGGTGCCACCAGCGAGGAGCACGACGCCCCACCCGAGGTGACGCTCGGCGGGATCCACGCGCTCATCGAGGACGCACGCACCCTCCTGTCGGGCCTGGACCGGGCCACCTTCACCGAGGCGATCGCCCGGGACAGGCCGGCCAGTCCGGACCACCTCCCGCTGATCGGGCGCGCGCCGGGACGCGACGACGTCGTCCTTGCCGCCGGTCTGTTCCGGCACGGCGTACTTCTCGCCCCTCTCGCCGCGCAGCTGGTCGCGGACGCCGTCGAGGGCGCGCCACCCGATTCCGCACTCGACCCATCTCGCTTCGAATCGTCAAGCCAGGAAGGAAATCCATGCTGATCACCCTCAACGGAGCCGCCACGGAAGTGGCCGACGGGACACCCCTCACCGCACTCCTGCCCACCGAGCGCCGCGGAACTGCGGTGGCCCTCAACGGCGAGGTCGTGCCGCAACCCAGGATCGCGGACCGACGCCTCGTCTCCGGGGACCGGATCGAGATCGTGACGGCGGTGCAGGGCGGATGACTCTCCAGATCGCCGGTCGCGCGTTCGACTCCCACCTCCTCCTGGGCAGCGGTGGCCTGCCGAACGCCGCACTGCTGGCACCGATCATCGAGGCCGCCGAGCCGGCACTGGTCACGGTGAGCATGCGGCGTACGTCGTCACTCGCCGCGGGTGGGCCGCTGTCGACGATCCGTCGCCTGGGCGTCCCGGTGCTGCCCAACACCGCCGGTTGCCTGAGCGCCCGCGAGGCGATCCTGACCGCCGAGCTGGCGCGGGAGGCGCTCGGGACCGACTGGATCAAGCTCGAGGTGATCGGTGACGAGACCAACCTGATGCCGGACGGAACCCAGCTCCTCGAGGCCGCCGAATCCCTTGTCCGCAAGGGATTCACCGTCCTGCCCTACACCAACGACGACCCGGTGCTGGCCCGCAGGCTTGCTGACGCGGGGTGCGCCGCAGTGATGCCGTTGGGCTCGCCGATCGGTTCCGGGCTGGGAATCCTGAACCCGCACGCCATCGAATCGGTGGTGGCGGCGGTCGACGTACCCGTCGTCCTGGATGCGGGCATCGGCACCGCCTCCGATGCCGCGCTGGCCATGGAGCTGGGATGTTCCGCGGTGCTGGCAGCGAGCGCGATCACCAGGGCCGAAGACCCGGTGGCGATGGCACGCGCCCTGCGGCTCGGGGTGCAGGGCGGACTGGCGGCCCGCGGCGCCGGACGGATCCCTCGGCGCGAAGTGGCCAGGGCGTCGAGCACCACCAAGGGGTTGATCCGATGAGCTCGACATCAAGCGTGGCACCAGGGACTTTGCCTCGACTGCTGCTGCTCACCGATCGCTCGCAGCTCAGGCTCGGCCGCGGCCTGGTCCGCACGGTGCACGAGTGCGTCGAGGCGGGACTCACCCACCTGGTGGTCCGCGAGCACGACCTGCCGCCGGACGCCCGGCACGCCCTGGTGGCGGCGCTGGCCGACCTGCCCGGCCTGACCGTGATCTCCTCACACATCGCCGATCCGGTTGCGCACGGCCTGCACCAACCGTCGGACCCCACTCGCCACGTGCTGCCGACAGCGACGGCACACCAGCTGCTCGGCCGGTCCTGCCACACCCGGACGGAGGTGTACCGAGCCGCAGCCGACGGCGTCGACTACGTGACCCTCTCGCCGTTCGCGCTCACGCCCAGCAAGCCCGGCCACGGACCGGCGCTGGGCCCGGATGCGTACGCCGACCACCGGGTGCCGGTCTATGCCCTCGGCGGGATCACGCCCCGAAACGCCCGCGCGGCACGCGATGCCGGCGCCCACGGAGTGGCGGTGATGGGCGCCGTGATGCGCGCCGCAGAGCCCGGTGCCGTCGTCGCCGCCCTGCTCGAGGAGGCCGCATGAGTACCGATCCGCCCGTCGTCCTGGCCGTGGCCGGGACCGACTCCGGAGGCGCGGCAGGACTGGCCGCCGACCTCGCCACGATCGCCGCCCATCGCGCCCACGGTGCCTGCGTGGTCACCGCGATCACCGCTCAGGACACCACCGGTGTCCACGCCGTCCACGTGCCACCGCTCGACATGATCGACGAGCAGATCGCCGCAGTGCTGGACGACTTGACCGTGGCCAGTGTGAAGACCGGGATGCTCGGCTCGCCCGAGGTGGTCCGGCTCGTTGCCGAGCGGCTCGGACACCTTCGCCTCGTGGTCGATCCGGTCCTGATCGCCACCTCGGGGGCAGTGTTGGGGGACGAGTCGGTGCGTGCGGCCTACGTCGATCACCTGCTACCGATCGCCACCGTGGTTACCCCGAACGTTGAGGAGGCTGCCGCCCTGCTCGGGGTGGACGGTGCCTGCGGATTCCCGCCCGAGGAGCTCGCCGCGAGGCTGGCGGCCCAGTGTGGTGGTGCGGGGTCCGCAGGAGGCCCGGCCGTCGTGGTCACCGGGGGCGGGACCACCGGCACCTGTACCGACTGGCTGGCGCTACTGGGTCAGACACCGGTCGCGCTCAGCCATCCCGCGCTCGCGACGGAGAACGACCACGGCACCGGGTGCACCTACTCAGCAGCGCTCGCATCCCTGCTGGCACAGGGGATCGAGCTGGAGACCGCCTGCCGGTGCGCCGCGGCGTACACCTCTCAACAGCTTGCCCTGAGCCGGCGCTGGGAGCTCGGCCGAGGCAGGGGCCCGATCGCCCACGTGGCCGCCTCACACCCATCACACTGACCAACCCATGACTGAGCAACCCCAACAACGAGGAGCCTCCGATGACCGTCCACGCCGCCCACACCCGCATCCACGTCCCCGGCAGCCGGCCCGACATTGCCGTGCCGCAGACCCGCGTGCAGCTGACCAACAACGAGACGTTCGACCGCTATGCCACCGAGGGGCCCGGGTCGAGGCCGGAGGTCGGCCTGCCCCGGCTGCGCGCGGACTGGGTCGAGGAGCGCGGCGACACCGTGAGCTACACCGGACGTGAGGTGCAGCTGCTCGACAACGGCCGCTCCGCACTGCGTCGAGGCGCAGCCGCCGAGGAGTGGCAGGGCGAGAATGCTCAACCCCGCAAGGCGATCAGCGGCCGCAACGTCACTCAGATGCACTACGCGCGCCGCGGCATCATCACCCCGGAGATGGAGTTCGTCGCGATCCGCGAGGGCTGCGACGTGGAGCTGGTCCGCAGCGAGCTCGCGGCCGGCCGCGCGATCATCCCGCTCAACGTCAACCACCCCGAGGCCGAGCCGATGATCATCGGCAAGCGCTTCCTGGTGAAGGTGAACGCCAACATCGGCAACTCCGCTGTCACCAGCTCCATCGCCGAGGAGGTCGACAAGCTCACCTGGGCAGTGACCTGGGGCGCCGACACGGTGATGGACCTCTCCACCGGCGACGACATCCACACCACGCGCGAGTGGATCATTCGGAACAGCCCCGTCCCGATCGGCACGGTGCCGATCTACCAGGCCCTCGAGAAGGTCAACGGTGAGGCGGACAAACTGACCTGGGAGATCTTCAGGGACACCGTGATCGAGCAGTGCGAGCAGGGCGTCGACTACATGACCATCCATGCCGGGGTGCTGCTGCCCTACGTCCCGATGACTGCTGACCGGGTGACCGGCATCGTCTCCCGAGGCGGATCGATCATGGCCGGCTGGTGCCTGGCCCACCACGCGGAGAACTTCCTCTACACCCACTTCGACGAGCTCTGCGAGATCTTCACCCAGTACGACGTGTCCTTCAGCCTCGGCGACGGGCTGCGGCCCGGTTCCACCGCGGACGCCAACGACGAGGCCCAGTTCTCCGAGCTGCGCACGTTGGCCGAGTTGACCGAGCGCGCCTGGCGGCACGACGTACAGGTGATGGTGGAGGGGCCCGGTCACGTGCCGCTCAACCTGGTCGAGGAGAACGTCACCCTCCAGCAGGACTGGTGCAAGGGCGCGCCGTTCTACACGCTCGGGCCACTGGCCACCGACATCGCACCGGGATATGACCACATCACCTCCGCGATCGGAGCCGCAACGATCGCCATGCACGGCACGGCGATGCTCTGCTATGTCACGCCCAAGGAGCATCTGGGACTGCCCAACCGTGACGACGTCAAGACCGGAGTGATCACCTACAAGCTCTCCGCACACGCGGCCGACGTGGCCAAGGGCCACCCGCGGGCCCGCGACTGGGACGACGCGTTGAGCAAGGCACGGTTCGAGTTCCGCTGGCGCGACCAGTTCGCGCTCTCGCTCGACCCGCACACCGCCGAGGCCTTCCACGACGAGACGCTGCCCGCGGAGGGGAGCAAGACGGCGCACTTCTGCTCGATGTGCGGGCCGAAGTTCTGCTCGATGAAGATCAGTCAGGACGTGCGGACACGATTCGCTTCGGACCTCACCCCCGAGGTGGGGATGAAGGAGAAGTCCGCGGAGTTCGTGAAACTGGGTGGGACTGTCTACGTCGAGCCGGCCGCCCCCGCGTGACCCGTCGAGGCGGCCGACCGTAAGGTCGGCGGCGTGCCAGTCCGCCTCGTCGCCACCGACCTCGACAACACGCTGCTGGGCCCGGACCTGCACATCAGTGACCGGACGCGAACGGCACTGGACCGGGTCCGGGCTGCCGGGATCCATGTCGTGCCGGTGACCGCTCGGCAGCCTGTCGGCCTGCGCCTGATCGCAGAGGAGTGCGGCTTCGTCGAGTGGGCGCTGTGCGGCAACGGTGCGCTCGGGCTTCACCTCGGGACCGGTGAGCGGTTGTTCGAGCGGAGCATCACGGTCGAGGCCCAGCAGGCCCTGGTCGCCGCACTCGAGGTAGCAGTACCCGGCGTCCTCCACGCCAGTGTGCGGGAGGAGGGCGAGGTCTTCGTGGCCCAGGAGGGCTACGCGGAGCTCGTCGACTTCGAGGACCACAAGCGTGATCCCGCGAGCATGGGGGCGCATGCGCTGGCGGCGGTGGTCGCCGAGCCGAGCCTGAAGCTCATCGTGCGCCATGCCACGGTCGACGCGGCAGATCTCCTCCTCCGCGCGCAGGCCCTGGGCCTGGCCGGGTTCGAGCTCACCCATTCCGGTGCGCCCTTCCTCGAGGTAATGGCCGAGGGAGTCACCAAGGCGTGGGGTCTGGCCCAGCTCTGCGCCGAGCTCGACATCGACCCCAGTGAGGTGCTCGCCTTCGGCGATGCCCTCAACGATGTCGAGATGCTGTCGTGGTCCGGTCGCGGTGTCGCGGTCGCGAATGCGGTACCCGAGGCATTGATGGTGGCCGACGAGGTGACCGGCGCGCATGACGAGGACGGGGTCGCGGCGGTGTTGGAACGACTGCTCGACGGGTAGCCGATGGCACACTGACCCTCATGACGGTGATGTGCGAGGACGGCCTTGCCCGCCCGGTCTGGGCAGCGACCGCGGGGTTGATGCGCGACTACTACGACACCGAGTGGGGGATGCCGGTCCGCGACGAGCAGGGCCTCTTCGAGCGGATCAGCCTGGAGGCGTTCCAGTCCGGGCTCAGCTGGGCCACGATCCTGCGCAAGCGACCGGCATTCCGCGAGGCCTTCGACGGATTCGATCCCGAGAAGGTGGCGGCCTACGAGGACGCCGATCGCGAGCGGTTACTGGCCGACTCAGGCATCGTGCGCAACCGTCGCAAGATCGATGCCACTATCACCAATGCCCGCGCGACCCTGGCCCTGCGCGAGGAGGGTGGGCTGGTCGACTTCGTGTGGTCCTTCCAGCCGGTCACGACGCCCGAGCCCACGACGTACGAGGAGATCCCCACGCAGTCCGCGGAGTCGCTCGCGCTCGCCAAGGCACTGAAGAAGAAGGGGTTCGCCCACGTCGGACCAACCACGATGTATGCGCTGATGGAGGCCGTCGGCATCGTCGACACCCACCTGGTGACGTCGCACCGGCGCGGCTCGTCCGGGGTCTGGCCGCGGTGAGCCCGGCACGCTGCCGCCGATAGTCTGCGGGCATGACTCCTGGTGCCCTTCTCATCGCCGGCACCACCTCTGACGCAGGCAAGAGCATCGTCACCACCGGACTGTGCCGGGCGTTCGTGCGGCGCGGCCTGAGCGTGGCTCCGTTCAAGAGCCAGAACATGTCGAACAACTCGATGGTCTGTGCGGGACCGGACGGGGCGGGCGCGGAGATCGGGCGGGCCCAGTGGATCCAGGCGCTCGCCGCCCGTGCCACCCCCGAGGCGGCGATGAACCCGGTCCTGCTCAAGCCGGGGGGCGACCGCGAGAGTCACGTGGTGGTGATGGGCCAGCCCGCGGGCAGGATCTCGAGCCGCGACTTCGTCGACGGACGGCGACACCTGGCCGATGCGGCCTACGCCGCCTTCGACGACCTCCGCGAGCGCTTCGACATCGTGGTCGCCGAGGGTGCGGGGAGCCCGACCGAGATCAACCTGCGGGAGAGCGACTACGTCAACATGGGCCTGGCGCGGCACGGCTCCGTCCCCACGGTGGTGGTCGGTGACATCGACCGCGGGGGAGTCTTCGCCGCGATGCATGGCACGGTCGCGCTGCTCGAGGCCGCCGACCAGGCGCTCGTCGCGGGCTTCATCGTCAACAAGTTCCGCGGCGACGCGACACTGCTCGCCCCCGGTCTGGCACAGCTCGAGGAGCTCACCGGACGCCGGGTCCATGGAACGCTTCCGTGGGATCCCGGTCTTTGGCTGGACTCCGAGGACGCGCTCGACCTCGAGGGACGACGTACGCCGGACGGCAGCGCAGCCCTGAAGGTTGCCGTGGTCCGCCTGCCCCGGGTCTCCAACTTCACCGACGTCGACGCGCTCGGCATCGAGCCGGACCTCGACGTGGTCTTCGTCGGCGATCCGCGCGGGATCGCCGACGCCGACCTTGTGGTCCTGCCCGGCACACGCGCGACCCTCTCCGACCTGGCCTGGCTGCGAGCGCGGGGCCTGGACCGGGCGATCCGTGAGCACGCGGCCGCCGGCAGGTCGGTGCTCGGCATCTGCGGGGGATTCCAGATGCTCGGCCGGCGCATCGAGGACCCCGCCGGCGTCGAGGGCGAGGTGGGCGCAGCGGTGGAGGGCCTGGGCCTGCTGGAGGTCACCACCACCTTCGCCGAGGAGAAGGCGCTCCGGCTGCCGACCGGGACCGCACTGGGCGAGGAGACCTCGGGCTACGAGATCCACCATGGCCGGATCACCCGCCACGGTGGCCAGGAGTTCCTCGGGGGCGCCCGCGCGGGCAATGTCTTCGGGACCATGTGGCACGGCTCCTTGGAGGGTGATCGCTTCCGGGCGGCGCTGCTCCGCGAGGTGGCCGCCGCGGCCGGTCGCGCCTGGACCGCGTCGGGCGTCAGCTTCCCCGAGCGGCGTGAGGCCCGCCTCGACCTGCTCGGCGACCTGGTCGAGGAACACCTCGACGTCGACGGACTCCTGGACCTTGCCACCCACGGGGCGCCCGCCGGACTTCGTGCACTCGAGCCGGGAGCATCGCGATGAGGGTGCTCATCCTCGGCGGGACCGGCGAGGCGCGCGCCCTCGCGAAGCTGCTCGAGGACGCCGGCATCGACTTCCTCTCCACGCTCGCTGGACGGGTCGCCCGGCCGCGGCTGCCGGTGGGCGAGGTCCGCATCGGCGGCTTCGGCGGTGTTCCAGGACTCCGGTCCTTCCTGCGTGAGCAGGGGTTCGATGCGGTCGTCGACGCCACGCACCCGTTCGCCGCGGGGATGTCCCGCAACGCCGTCGAGGCCTGTGCAGCCGAGACGGTGCCGCTGATCCGGCTCGAACGACCGGGCTGGGCCACGGCTCCCGGTGCGCACGACTGGCACTGGGTCGACTCCCACGAGGAGGCCGCGTCGCTCACCGCCCAGCTGGGTCGCCGCCCGTTCCTCACCATCGGTCGGCAGTCCCTCGGCCGATTCACCGGCCCGCTGGGGTCGGCACACGTGCTGGCGCGGGTCGTCGACGAGCCCGACATCGACCTGCCGCGGGGGTGGACCTTGCTGCTCTCGCGCGGACCCTACGCACTGGAATCGGAGCTCGCGCTGATGCGTGAGCATCGGGTGGACTGCCTGGTCACCAAGGACTCCGGTGGCACCTGGACCTGGCCCAAGATGGCCGCCGCCGGGGAACTGGGCCTCCCGGTCGTGGTCGTACGCCGTGCCTCGGCCGTCTCGGGCGCCGCGGCGGACGTGCCGACGGTCAGCGAGCCCGGCGCCGTGCTCCCGCTGCTCCAGCGCTGAGGGCGGCGACCGCAACCGAACCGAGGGCGACGCGATCGGCCAGGACCCGTGCCCGGTCGATGTCTGCGGCCTGCGGCGGGGTCCCGGAGCCGAGCGTGTGCCGGTCCTCGACCCGGTCGCCATAGCGGTTGACACCGCCCAGCTGGATGCCCAGCGCTCCGGCGAAGGAGGCTTCGATCGGGCCGGCGTTGGGGCTCGGGTGGTGCCGCGCGTCGGCGTGCCACGCGGTGAGGGCCGCGCGGGTTGATCCGCCGACGCTGGGCGCGAGAGCAGCCGCGAGGAGCGCGGCGAGGCGCGCTCCGGCCAGGTTGAGCAGGTCGTCCCACCGCGCGCTCGCCCACCCGAAGCGCTCGTAGCGCGGGTTGCGGTGTCCGACCATGGCGTCGAGGGTGTTGGCTGCGCGATAGCCCACGAGTCCCGGCACCCCGAGCAGTGCCCCCCAGACCAGGGGAGCGGTGACCGCGTCGGAGGTGTTCTCCGCGACCGACTCGATGGTGGCGCGGGCGACCTCGTTCTCGGTCAGCTGTGAGGTGTCGCGGCCGACGAGGTGGGTCAGCCTCAGCCTGGCGCCGGGCAGGTCGTCCGTGGCGAGGAACGCGTGGACCGCTGTCGCCTCGCGACCCAGTGAGGTGCCGCCGAGGACTGCCCAGGTGGCGGTTGCGGTCGCAGTCGCGAGCAGGGCCGGCCGGTCGCGGAGCGAGCGCTCGACGGCCAGACCGAGCGCGGCGGTGCCGCCGACCAGGGAGGCGGTGAAGAGGACGCCGCGCGACCGCGAGTCGGCGTACATCCTCTGCTCGACCGCCCCGGCGACCCGGCCAAAACCGGCGACCGGGTGGAACCGTGCCGGGTCACCGAGCAGGCGGTCGGCCACGAAGCCCATGAGCAGGCCCAGCGCGCGAGGCGACATCGACCTCACAGCACCGCTCCCAGTGCTGCCAGCATCCGTCGCGTCGACTCCGGCGAGCGGACTGCGATCCGGATCCAGCTGGCGTCGAGGCCGGGGAAGGTGTCGGCCCGACGTACGGCATGGCCCGCGTCGCGCAACCGTTCACGGACGCCGTCGCCGGGACGGGCCAGCACGAACGGCGCTGCGCTGGCCAGGTGCCGAATCCCCAGCTCTGCAAGGCCATCGGTGAGGATCGTGCGGCGTACGACGATCTGCCGCACGCGTCGTGCTGCCTCGGCTGCGGCCTCTTCAGAGGAGCACGCGATCATCGCTGCGGCGGCCGTGGTGCCGACCGACCACGGGACCTGCGAGCCGCGGAGTGCCGCGATCACCTCAGGCTCGGCCAGGACGTAGCCCGCGCGCACGCCGGGGATCGCCCAGAGCTTGGTGAGGCTGCGGACGACGATCAACCCCGGCGTTGGCGCCTGGGCGAACGACGCACGCTCGTGACCGACCGTGTCCATGAACGCCTCGTCCACCACGACGAGGCGGCCGGGGCGCAGCAGCGCGCGGATCGTCGCCGCGGGGTGCAGCACGCCGGTGGGGTTGGTCGGGTTGCCGACCACGACGAGATCGGCGTCCTCGGGGACGGCTGCCGGGTCGAGGGCGAAGTCGTCGGCGGGACGACAGATCACGTGCTGGGGTTGGTGTCCTGCCTCGGCCAGGGCGACGTCGGGCTCGGTGAACTGAGGGTGCACGACGACCGGTCGGCGCCACTCGCGAAGACGCGCGATCAGCGTGAAGGCCTCGGCCGCGCCGGCGGTCGCGAGCACGGTGTCGACCGCACGGCCGTGGCTGCGCGCGATGGCACCCTCCGCCGAGGTGGACGTGGGATAGCGGTGCACTTCGTCCAGGCTCTGGTGCAGGGCATCGCTGAGCCACTGGGGTCGCGGGCCGTCGAAGACGTTGACCGCGAAGTCGACCAGATCGCCGGCCTCGGTGTCGCCGTGGTGGCGCAATGGGTCCAGCTCCGGCCCCGACGGGTCGGGACCGGACGCCACGCCGCTCGGCAGCCCGGATCCGGAGGGGCGGACAGCGGGCGCGGGGTCGGTGACCGCGGCAGCGGGGGCGAAGGCTGCCGCCGCATCCGCGAACCGCTGCGCGAGCTGTGGGTGCCCGGCCCAGTGGGTGTGGATGTAGGAGGCGTGCAGCGTCGGTCCGGCGAACCCGATCGGGGTGCCGTCGACGGTCCACGCGGGCACGTCCCCGGCGGCGGGGGTGGCGGTGGTGCGGTGGAACTCGTGGCCGGTGACGCTCTCTCCGCGGCGGGTCAGCAACGTGTCCGCACCGGTGCTCGCGGTCCGGTAGGAGAGGGTCAACCGCGGCGTCATCTTGGCAGTGGCGGGCAGGACGCCGATCATCGCGGCGTGGTCGACGCTCTGGCAGAGATAGAGCAGGCCGGCACATTCGGCGACGGTGGGTACGCCGCTGCGCACGGCGTCGGCGATCGCGGTCAGCATCGGCTGGTTGGCGGTGAGGCCGGCGGCATGGACCTCCGGGAAGCCCCCGCCGAGATAGATGCCCGACGTGCCCGGTGGCAGCGCGGTGTCATGCAGCGGGTCGAAGGTGACCACCTCGCAGCCGGCAGCACGGAGCAGCTCCTCGGTCTCGGCATAGCGGAAGGTGAAGGCGCGCCCTCCCGCCATCGCGATGACGGGGCGACTTGCGACCGCGGCCACGGCAGCACTCGGATCCCAGGGCTCACCCTCGAGCGCGGGCGCCTGCCCGGCCAGCGCGATGACCTGGCCCAGGTCGATGCGTTCGGTGATCCGCTCGGTCAACCGGTCCAGCGCCGAGGCTGCTTCGTCGCGCTCGTCCGCGGGCACCAGGCCCAGATGCCGCGACGGGGCGACGATTCCGTCGTCACGTGAGAGCACGCCGAGGACGGGGAGCTTGATCGCGCTGCGGACCTCGTCGGCATGGCGTTGCGACCCGGCCTTGTTGAGGATCACGCCGACGATGTCGACGGTGGGGTCGAACTCCGCCATGCCCTGCACGACGGCGCCGATCGAGCGCGAAGCGTGTGAGATGTCGACGACCAGCACGACCGGGGTCCGGGTCACCTGGGCCACGTGCGCCGTGCTGGCGAATCCGTGGCCGCCGATCTGCCCGTCGTACAGCCCCATCACGCCTTCGACCAGGGCCAGGTCGGCACCGCGGGCGCCGTGCAGCAGCAGCGGCACCAGGAGCTCCTCGCCGACCAGGTGCGGATCGAGGTTGCGGCCGGGGCGTCCGGTGGCCAGGGAGTGATAGCCCGGGTCGATGTAGTCGGGACCGACCTTGTGGCCGCTGACGACCAGGCCGCGCCGGGACAGCGCCGACATCAGTCCGGTGGCGATGGTGGTCTTGCCGTGCCCCGAGGCCGGGGCCGCGACGACGAGGCGGGGCAGAGCGTTCACGGGATCACACTGCTCTACCACTCGATGCCCCGCTGGCCCTTCTGGCCGCGGTCCATCTGGTGCTTCACCTTGGTCATCTCGGTGACCATGTCGGCGGCCTCGACCAGCTGCGGGTGGGCGCGGCGGCCGGTGATCATCACGAACTGGCGGCCCGGCCGGTTGGCCAGCGTCTCGACGACGTCGTCGACGTCGACCCAGCCCCACTCCATCGGATAGGTGAACTCGTCGAGCACGTAGAGGTCGTGCCGTTCCTCGGCGATGCGTCGCTTCACCTCGGCCCAACCATCGGCAGCGTCGCGGGCGTGGTCCTCGACGCTGCCCTCCTTGCGTTTCCAGGACCAGCCGGCGCCCATCTTGTGCCACTCGACCGGACCGCCCTCGCCGGTCTCCTCGTGCAACTGGCCGAGCCGTTCGAGGACGGTCTGCTCACCGATGCGCCACTTCGCCGACTTCACGAACTGGAAGACGCCGACGTTCCAGCCCTGGTTCCACGAGCGGATCGCGAGGCCGAAGGCTGCCGTCGACTTGCCCTTGCCGTCGCCGGTGTTGACCATCAGCAGGGGTTGGTTGCGGCGTTGCGCGGTGGTGAGGCCGTCGTCGGGAACGGACTCGGGGACTCCCTTGGGCATCAGGCTGCTCCTTCTTCGCGACGCGAGCCGTCTCGGCCCAGCGACCCGTGCACGGCGCCGGTCAGGGCAGTCGCGCTGACCTCTCCGACGGGGACGTACTCGGCGTGCAACTCGGCTGCCAGCGCCCCGGCCAGGCCCATGCGGAACCGGCCGACCTCGCAGTCGATCACCAGGGACGAGGTGCCGGTGGCGGCCAGGTGCGTGGCCGCCTGACGGGAGCGGGCAACGGCATCGGGGCCGTACGTCGCCCTGCCGTCGGTCACCACGACCAGCAGCGGCCGGCGGCGTGGGTCACGGATCTTCTCGAGGCGGATCACCTCGGCTGCCCGGAGCAGTCCCTCGGCCAGCGGGGTGCGCCCGCCGGCGGGCAGCTCCTGGAGGCGGGCGGCAGCGATGTCGACCGAGTTGGTCGGCGGCAGGGCGAGGTCGGCGTCACTGCCGCGGAAGGTGATCAGGCCGACCTTGTCCCGTCGCTGATAGGCGTCGAGCAGCAGGGAGAGGATGGCCGTCTTCACCTGCTCCATCCGGGTCCGTGCGGCCATCGATCCGGAGGCATCGACGCAGAAGAGGATCAGGTTGGACTCGTGACCCTCCTTGGTCGCGATCCGGAGGTCGTCGCTGCGCAACCGCATCGGGCCGCCGGTCCGGCCGCGGCCGAACTGGTGGGGGGCAGCGGCCCGGATGGTCTCGGTCAGGTGGATCGAACCACCCTGGCCGGAGGCCTTCGTGGCGCCGACGCGACGGCCCGAGGTGGTCACCGCGCGGCTGCGGCGTCCGCTCTCGCCGGCGCCGGTGCCGGCCACCGTGAAGAGCTTGGGTCGGTAGGGCTGCTGTGCTTGCACGGCCTCGCCCGTCGACCCGGCACTTGTTGACGCCTGCCCCGCCGAGTCGGCACTTGTTGACGCCTGCTCCGCCGACCCGTCAGTTGTTGACGTGTCAGGAACCGACGACTCGGCGCCCTGCTCGTCAACAACTGACGGCTCGGCGGGTGATTGGTCAACAACTGACGACTCGGCGTGTGATTGGTCAACAACTGACGGCTCGGCGGGGTCTTCGTTGGGGCGGGAGTCATCGGGGTGGGGGCCGTCGGGGTCGGGGTCTGGTTCGGGGTCAAGGTCGTCGTCCCCGAGCAGCTCATCCAGCAGGTCCTCATCGATCCCCGGGGCGTCGAACGGGTTCCGACGGCGACGGTGCGGAAGGGCCAGCCGGGCCGCGGCGCGGATGTCCTCACGGAGCACCGACGTACGCCCGTGCCAGGCCGCATGAGCCACGGCAGCCCGGGCGCACACGATGTCGGCACGCATCCCGTCGACGTCGAACGCGGCGCAGATCTCGGCGATCTTCAGCAGGGCCGCGTCGCCGAGCAGCACTTGGGAGACCAGTTTCTGGGCGGCCAGGATGCGGTCGGTCAGGGCGCGCTCGTCCTCGGCGTACGACGTCGCGAACCGGACCGGGTCCGACTCGAAGGCGATCCGCCGACGGACCACCTCGACCCGCAGCGAGGGGTCTCGTGGGGCGGCGACCTCCACGGTGAGTCCGAAGCGGTCCAGCAGCTGCGGTCGCAGCTCGCCCTCCTCGGGGTTCATCGTGCCGACCAGCACGAACCGGGCCGCGTGCTCGACCGAGACACCGTCGCGCTCGACCGTCGAGCGGCCCATCGCGGCCGCGTCGAGGAGCAGGTCGACGAGGTGGTCGTGGAGCAGGTTGACCTCGTCGACATAGAGGATGCCGCGGTGCGCACGGGCCAGCAGGCCGGGCTCATATTCGGCGACGCCGGAGGAGAGCGCCTTCTCCAGGTGCAGCGACCCGAGGACCCGGTCCTCGGTCGCGCCGACCGGCAGCTCGACCAGGCGCACCGGCCGCGACTCCACGTCGACGTCGGTCGCGAAGGGTCCGTCGGGGGAGAGCGGGTGCACCTCACGTGGGTCGGTGGAGAACCGGTCGCCCGCGATCACCTCGATCGGCGGCAGTACCGACGCGAGGGCGCGGACCATCGTGGACTTCGCCGTGCCCTTCTCGCCGCGCACCAACACGCCACCGACGGCGGGTGAGATGGTCGTCAGGATCAGGGCGAGCGCCATGTTGTCGGAACCGACGACTGCGCTGAAAGGGAAATGGTGCGACTGGGGCGCTGTTGGCATTTGGGGGCTCCCGCTCTCATCAGCCATGTGGATGTGGTCAGCGCGAGGCCGGTCTTCGGACTTCTGTGGTCCTCCTCGTGGAGGCCACAGTCACCGCAGCGGGCCCTGTGCCGGATTCTCACCGGCTTCCCAGATTCTCCCCTCGAGAGGGGCACCTCGTGCTGACGTCACCGTAGCCGGTCAGGAAGTCATCGGCGCAGCCGGTCCAACCGCGCGCTCCCGGTGGGGGTGCGCGCGCCGCAGCGAAAGCAGGTCGTCGGCGGTGAACACCGTGCGGGGTCGACCGGCGGACCCTCTAGGGTTCGTCGCATGTCACCCGCGGTCACTGTCATCGGCATCGGTGCGGACGGCTGGACGGGCCTCACCGCGGAGCACCGGCAGCTGGTCCTGGACGCCGACATCGTCCTCGGTGGGCGGCGCCACCTCGACCTGCTTCCCGCCTCCGAGAACCAGATCCGCGAACCGTGGCCGTCGCCGCTGCGTGAGAGCCTGCCTGCCCTGCTGTGGAAGTACGACGGTCGTCGGGTGGTCGCGCTCGCTTCGGGTGACCCGTTCGTCTCCGGCATCGGTGGGACCCTGGTGGAGATCCTCGGCCCGGGGGCAGTGGTGGTGGAGCCGACGGTCTCGTCCGTCGCGTTGGCGCGGGCGCGGATGGGGTGGGACGCCGAGACGGTGGACGTGGTCAGCGTCGTTGGTCGCGACGTCCACCGAGTCCTGCGCTCAATCGCTCCCGGGCATCGCAGCATCGTGCTCTCCTCCGACGCGGACACCCCGGGCTCGGTCGCCGACCTGCTCGTGAACACGGGCCACGGTGGCTCGAAGATGACCGTCCTGGGCGACCTGGGCTCGGACGACGAGACAAGCATCGCGACCACAGCCGATGAGTGGGCGCGACGTCGTGCGCCGCAGCTGAACGTGATCGCGATCGAGTTCGACGGCCCGGTCGTGGGGGGATGGGTGGCCGGGCTGCCCGACGAGCTCTTCGAGAACGACGGCCAGCTGACCAAGCGCGACCTGCGCGCCTCCGCGCTGTCCCGCTTGGCACCCCGGCCCGGACAGCTGCTCTGGGACGTCGGCGCGGGTGCAGGGTCGGTCGGCATCGAGTGGATGCGCGCCCACCCCACCTGTCGCACGATCGCGGTCGAGGCCGACGAGACGCGAGCCGCCCGCATCGAGCGGAACGCGCAAGCACTCGGCGTACCCGACCTGAGGGTGGTCACCGGACGTTCACCCGACGCGCTTGCCGGGCTGCCGCGGCCCGATGCGATCTTCGTCGGAGGGGGCGCCACGGTGCCCGGCGTGATCGAGACCTGCGTGGCCGCGCTGCCAGCAGGCGGGCGCCTCGTCGTACACGGCGTCACGCTGGAGACCGAAGCCCTGCTCGCCGCCGCCCACACGGAGCACGGCGGCGAACTGACCCGCATCCACGTCGAGACGACGGCCCCGATCGGCACCTTCACCGGCTGGACTCCGTCTCGTGCAGTGACCCAGTGGACCCTCACCAAGGAGCACGCATGACCGTCCACTTCGTCGGAGCAGGCCCCGGCGCCGCCGACCTGATCACGCTGCGCGCGGTTGCCCTTCTCGGCACGGCCGACGTGGTGCTCTACCCGGGCACCTACATCGACACCGAGGTGCTCTCGCACTGCCGCCCCGATGTGCTCCAGATCGACACCCAGGACCTCGATCTCGACCACATCGTCTCGGTGATCACGATGGCGCACAACCAGGGCGAGGAGGTTGTCCGGCTCACCTCGGGGGATCCCTCGGTCTATTCCGCGCTGGCCGAGCAGACCCGGCGTCTCGATGCCGCCGGCGTGCCGTGGCAGGTCACGCCCGGGGTCCCGGCGTACGCCGCGGCCGCGGCCGCACTGGGCCGCGAGCTGACCGTGCCCGAGGTCGCGCAGTCGGTGGTGCTGACGCGTGCGCAGGCCCGTTCGACCGTGATGCCGGCAGGGGAGAAGCTGGCCAATTTCGCCGCCACTGGCGCCACCCTCGTCCTGCACCTGGCGATCACCCGGGCTCGTGAGATCGCCGTTGAGCTGGCCGAGCACTACGGCACCGACTGCCCGGCTGCTGTGGTGTCGCGGGTCAGCCAGCCGAGCGAGCTGATCCTGCGCGGGACGCTCGCCGACATTGCCGACCAGGTCGAGGCGGCCGGCCTGCGTCAGGCAGCCCTGATCATGGTCGGCCCCGCCATCGAGCCCACGAAGGTGGCCGAGTCCTACCTCTACGACCCGGCGAGGGACCGCTCGCTCAAGCGCTGATTTCGGAGCCTTTCCCGGCCGCAGCTGATCAGCTGAGTCAGTCCACGAAGCGGGGCGTCCACACCCTCCCCGACGACGTACGCCGCGTGCTCGAGGCCCCGATCAGCAGCAGGCACTTCATGTCGATGGAGCCCGCGTCGAGCTCCCCGAGGGTGGTCACGGTCAGCGACTCCTCGGCCCGGCCGATGTCTCGGCCCACGACGACAACGGTCTCCGGGGAGCGATGTTCGAGCAGGATCTTCTGCGCCTCGGAGACCTGGTCGACGCGTGATCGCGATGCCGGGTTGTAGATCCCGAGCACCAGATCGGCTTCGGCCACGGCGCGCAACCGCTTCGCGATCACGGGCCAGGGCTTGAGTCGATCGCTCAGGCTCATCACCGCGAAGTCCGCGCCGATCGGGGCGCCGGCCCGCGCAGCGACGGCTTGGATCGCACTCACTCCCGGCAGGACCCGCACGGGGACAGCGGCGTACGCCGGGTCCTCGGCCGCCTCGAAGACCGCCGAGGCCATCCCGAAGACTCCCGCGTCGCCACCGGACACGACCGCCACCCGCTCGCCGCGCAGGGCCAGGTCGAGAGCGAGACGCGCCCGGTCGACCTCGACCGTGTTGCCCGAGGCGTGACGGGTCAGGCCCTCGCGCTGCGGCACCCGGTTGACGTAGGGCGCGTAGCCGACCACGTGCTGGGCCGTGTCGAGTGCGGCGGTCGCCTCGGGGGTGAGCCAGTGGTCTGGGCCGGGGCCGAGACCGACCACGAGCAGCTCGGCGGCTGGCGTGCTCTCGACTGTTCGGGCTCGTTCCTCGCCCTGCTCGACCAACCGGTCGCGGCGGCCGCCGGGCTCCTCGGCGAGCGAATCACCCGGCACCACGATCAGCGAGAAGTAGGGCACCGAGGACGGATCGACCTCGGTCACCTTCATCCAGCGCTCGGCCGGCATGGAGGCACGCTCGATGTACCACGCGTGCTCGAGACGACCGGCCTGGCGCAACGCATCCACGACCCCCGGGAACCGTCGCCCCAGCTTCATGATGATCGCGCCGTCGGTGTCGGCCAGGCGACGGGCCAGCTCGGGCACCGCGAGAGTCCCCGGCAGCACGGTGAGCACGTCGGTCTGCCGCACCAGTGGCGTCGCGACGACGGCGGTCGCGGCGGCGAAGGCCGGCACCCCGGGGATGACCTCGGTCGGGAAGTGCGGGGAGAGCCGGTCGTGGAGATACATGAACGAGCCGTAGAAGAGCGGGTCGCCCTCGGCGAGCACGACGACCGTGCGACCGGCCTCGAGATGGACGCGCAGCCGATCGGCGCACTCCTCATAGAACTCCGCCATCGCGCCGGCATAGCCACCGGGGTGCTCGGTGCGCCCGGTGGTGACGGGATAGCGGAGCAGTTCCTCGACCACGCCGTCGGGGATCAGGCCGGCGGCGATCCGGCGCGCGTTCGATTCCTTGCCCACGCCGGCGTGATAGGCGATCACGTCTGCCTCGGCGATCAGTCGGGCGGCCTTGCGGGTGATCAGCTCGGGGTCGCCGGGGCCGAGCCCCACGCCGTACAGGTGGCTCATTCGTTGCGGTCCCTCGCTCCTCACGATCATTCCTTCTCCTGGGCGAGTGCGTTGAGCGCCGAGGCGGTCATGGCGGACCCGCCGCGGCGGCCGCGAACGGTCAGGAAGGGTACGTCGATCCCGTGGTCGTCGGCGAAGGCGGCGAGGGCTTCCTTGGACTCGGCGGCGCCGATGAACCCGACGGGACAGCCGATGATCGCGGCCGGTCGAGGGGCGCCGTCGAGCAGCATCTCCAGAAGGTGGAACAGCGCGGTGGGCGCGTTGCCGATCGCGACGACGGAGCCTTCGAGCCGGTCGGCCAGCAGCGAGAACGCAGCCGCCGACCGGGTGGTGCCGAAGTCATGGGCCAGCGCCGGGACACGCTCGTCGCGCAGCAGGCAGAGCACCTCGTTGTCCCGGGGGAGCCGGGCCCGGGTCACCCCGGAGGCGACCATGTGGGCATCGGTGATGATCGGCGCGCCGGACTTCAGTGCGCCCCGCGCGGCGGCAATCAGGCGGGGGTGGATGACCAAGTCGCCAGCCAAGTCTGTCTGGCCGGTGCCGTGGACCATCCGCACGGCCACCTTCTCGGCATCGGCAGGCAGGTGGTCAAAGCTCGACTCGGCGCGGATCGTGGCGAACGAGTCGACATAGATGGCGGCACCGTCATCGATGTAGTCGTACCGCTGGGGAGGCCTGGACAGGCGCATCTGCACTCCTCGGGGTTCTCGCCCCATCTGGATGGATTCTCTGTCCTGCAGTCAGTGTCTGGCTGGGCCGGTCCGGGTGGACGAGCCTTCACAGTGGCGGAACCGCCCCGGACTCTCACCGGGTTCCTGCGCCACAGGACGCTGGCAGCCTAGGGCGTCGAGTCTTCGACGGGGTCGGCAGGTCGGATGCTGGCCGGAATCCCGCGGTCCGTGGATCGGGTCGCGGTTGCCTCAGGCGCGCACCAGGATCGAGCGCCACGGCGTCACCACGAGCTCGTTCGGCCCGGGGGCCAGCACCGTGGCCAGCTGCTCCGGGTTGAGCAGCCCTTCCGCCACCTGAACGTGCTCGAGACCCGGTGCGAGCGTGCCGTACGCCGGCGGCTCGCCGTGCACGTCGGCCCGCGGGTCGCGCGGCTCGGGGGTCCCGAGCGGGGCAGCCAGCTCACGCACGTGCCAGGGCGCGTCGGGCCCGGTGCCGCGGGCGGAGACAAAGTCGCGGGCCAGGCCGAGCAGGTGGGGCACGGTGCCATCGAGCGCGAGGACCGGACCCCACGCGTCCCCGACGCGGATCTGGACGC
This sequence comes from Nocardioides daedukensis, assembly GCF_013408415.1. Classification (NCBI taxonomy): domain Bacteria; kingdom Bacillati; phylum Actinomycetota; class Actinomycetes; order Propionibacteriales; family Nocardioidaceae; genus Nocardioides; species Nocardioides daedukensis. The sequence continues at coordinate 3,395,786 of NZ_JACCAA010000001.1, forward strand.
TGGAGTCGTCCAGGGCGACCAGGCCGAGGTCGCAGGAGCGGCCCACGACATCACCGCGGCCATCGTCGAGCACGAAGAGGAACCGCGCGGACAGACCTGCAAACACGGGGTCCGCGCACAGCCCCTCGTCCAGCGCTGCGGCGATCGGCCGCAGGTCGACGCGTCCACCGAGCAGGCCGGTGAGCGGGGAGACCAGGACGTTGCGCACGAGCTCGTGGCTCGGCGAGGGGAGCAGTCCGGTGCCCTCGATGGCGGCCACCACCTCGGCGTCGAGACAGCCGTCGGTGGCGGGCAGGCCGCGCAGCTGCAGGTTGGCGCGCTTGGTGAGGTGGATGGTGCCATCACCGAACTCGTCCGCGACGGCCATCAGGGCGAGCAACGAGGCCGGCGCGACGACTCCGCCGATCAGCCGCAACCGCACCAGGGCGCCGTCCTCGGCCGGCCAAGGCCGAAGCACGCCGGGACAGAGGTCGCCTCGGGTCCGTGAAGTCACCGGGTGATCTTAGGGGTCTCGGCAGTGGTGTTGATACGGTGCCGATGCCGTGGTGTTCGGGAAGCCGGTCTGATGCCGGCGCGGCCCTCGCCACTGTAGCCGTCGAGTCGACGGCCCTTGCGGTGCCAGCCCAGCCAGATCGGGAAGGTGCCGGACCACTGGGAGCAGTCCCGGGAAGGTCGGCCAGAGACGTTGAGACGGAAGCCAGGAGACCGGCCACGGCGCTTTTGTTCCACGAGGGTTTTGGAGAAACCAATGGTCAGTCGACCTTTATTTCGCGTCGCGATCGGCGCAGCAACAGTCCTGTTCCTGGCCTCCTGTGCCGGTGCTCCCGCCGCGGAGAAGCGGGCCGTCGATCCGAACGACACGTCGTTCCCCGTCGAGGTGACCAGTTGCGGCCACACCTCGACGATCGAGGCCCGGCCCACCCGGGCGATCACCCTCAATCAGGGTGCCACCGAGGTCGTGCTCGCGCTGGGCCTCGAGGACCAGCTCGCGGGTACGGCGTACCTCGACGACGCCGTCCCCGAGAAGTGGCGCGAGGCCTATGAGTCCGTGCCGGTGCTCTCGGCGGAGTACCCCACCGCGGACGACCTGGTGAAGGCGGACCCGGATCTCCTCTACGCGTCCTACGGCAGTGCCTTCGAGACCAAGGTCGCCGGCACCCAGGCGCAGCTCGACAAGGACGGGACACCGTCCTATCTCTCCCCGTTCGGCTGCAACGACAAGGCCGAGCGACCTCCGACGTCCTTCGACGCGGTGTGGGACGAGATCGACTCGGTGGCCACAGCGTTCGGAGCCCCGGACCGTGCCGAGGAGCTCCGCGGCGAGCAGCAGCACCGGCTCGACGAGCTCGCCCGGAACCGGACTGGCGAGGGGATCGACGTGCTGTGGTTCGACTCCGGCGACAAGGTCCCGTTCGTCGGGGGCAACAGCGGCGGCCCGCAGCTGATCCTCGACGCCGTGGGTGCGAGGAACATCTTCGGCACTCTTGATGACGGCTGGGCCGACGGCAACTGGGAGGACGTAGTCAAGAGCGATCCGGACGTGATCGTCCTGGCCGACGCCAACTGGTCGACCGCGGCCGACAAGATCTCCTACCTGCAGAACGATCCGGTCCTGAGACAGCTGAGGGCGGTGAAGGCAGAGGCGTTCGTGACGATCCCGTTCTCGGAGTCTACGCCCGGAGTCCGACTGGTCGACGGCGCAGTGTCCGTCTCCGAACAGCTCGCGACGCTCGACCTCAACAGGTGACCACCGTGACCAACCGGCCCGCGCACCCCACGGTGCGCCGGCCGGCCGCCAGGCGCACCCACTCCTTGCGCGTCGTTGCCCTGGTCGTCGCAGCCGCCGTGCTGCTGATGAGCATGGCGGTGGCCCTGGGTGTGGGCGCCGTGCACGTGCCCGTCGACGACGTCCTCGCCGTCGTCGGTCGCAGGTTCCGGCTCGGCGACCTCGGCGTCACCGCGGTCGATGACCGCCTAGTGTGGCAGATGCGGATGCCAAGGGTGCTTGCCGCCGCAGCCGTGGGCGCAGCGCTCGCGGTGTGCGGCGCGGTCCTGCAGTCGATCACCCGCAACGACCTGGCCGACCCCTACCTGCTCGGCATCTCCGGTGGCGCCACGGTCGGTGCGGTGAGCGTGATCGTGCTGGGCATCTCGTTTGCCGGCGTAGTCGGATCCGCCGCCGTCGGTGGCGCTGCGTTCATCGGTGCGCTCGTGGCGCTCCTGCTGGTGCTCGGGCTGGCCAGGGGGCGCTCCGGAGCCCTGCCTCCGGCCCGCACGGTGCTGGCTGGCGTCGCGATAGGGCAGATCTGCGCCGCCTACACCTCGTTCCTGGTGATCGTCACCGGGGACCGCGACGCGGCCCGTCGGGTGCTCGACTGGACGCTCGGCTCGGTGGCCGGGGTGCGCTGGGACGGCGCGGTGTTCCTCGTCGTTCTCGCAGTCCTCGCGACGCTGCTGGCCGGGTCGCGGTCGCACCAGCTCGACGCGTTCGCCTTCGGGGAGGTGTCGGCAAAGGCACTGGGCGTCGACGTGACGAGGCTGCGGTGGACTCTCCTCGTCGGCACCGCGCTGGTCACCGCCGGCCTGGTGGCGTTCGCCGGAGCCATCGGGTTCGTGGGATTGGTGGTGCCGCACATGGTCCGGATCCTTACCGGCCCCGGGCACGCCTTCCTGCTTCCGATGTCGGCGTTCGGGGGCGCGATCCTGCTGGTCTGGGCCGATCTGATTGCCCGGTCCGCCTTCGACGGGCGCGAGATCCCGATCGGCGTCGTCACAGGAGTGATCGGAGCGCCCTTCTTCGCGTTCCTGCTGCGGCGCCACCGGGAGTCGTCGTGACCGGGCAGGAGGAGCACCGCATGCGGATCGACGTCGAGTCGGTCGCCTGGCAGGTCAACGGCCGCACCATCATCGAGGACATCGACCTGCTCTGCGAGCCGGGCACCTTCACCGGACTGCTCGGCCCCAACGGCTCGGGCAAGACCACTCTGCTGCACGTGATGGCCGGTCTGCGCCGGCCCAGCCGGGGCCGAGTCCTGGCCGACGGTCACGACCTGCACCGGATGTCTGGAGGTGACCGGGCCCGAGCCGTGGCACTGGTCGAGCAGGACGCCAGCACCAACCTCGACCTGACCGTGCGCGACGTCGTGGGCCTGGGGCGGATTCCGCACCGGGGTCGCTGGGCAGGTGCGCCGGACGACCCGGACGCGATCGAGGTGGCGATGGAGCTCGCCAGGGTCTCCGACCTTGCCGAGCGTCGGTGGCCCACGCTCTCCGGTGGCGAGCGGCAGCGAACCCAACTCGCGCGCGCCGTGGCGCAACGACCCGCCGTACTCCTCCTCGACGAACCGACCAACCACCTCGATCTCGGTCACCAGCTCGACTTCCTCACCCGGGTCCGCGAGCTCGGGCTGACCACGGTGGCGGCCCTGCACGACCTCGAGCTGGCGCTCGGATTCTGCGACCGGCTGGTCGTGCTCGACCGAGGTCGTGTGGTCGCCGCAGGCACCGTCGACGAGGACGTGCTGACACCCGAGCTCCTCGCTCACGTGTACGGCGTGGATGCCTCCGTCGAGAAGCACCCGGTCACCGGCCGGCCACACCTGCACTGGAACGGACCGATCGCAGGGACGGTGCACGCATGAGTCACGTCGTACTCGTCGGGATGTCCGTGCGGGAGGTCGAGGCGGGGGAGCGGCTCCAGCGCGTCGCCGACCGCGTGGGGTCGGCCAGCATCGCCTTCCTGCAGATGGGCGAACCGTCCCTGCACTCGGAGCTCACCCGGCTGGCCGATGCCGACCACCGCGAGATCACCCTGGTCGGAGTCAGCCTGGGAACGATGGCGCCCGCCACCTCATGGCTGCGCCGCATCGCCAGCCACTGGTGGCGCGAGCGGACCGCAGCCACTCGTCCGACCGTCTCCGTGGCCACCGCGATGATGCGCACCGATCTTGACCTCGACCTGGTCCTCGACGTGACCCGGCCGATCACCGGCACCGAGGCACCCCTCGCCTCCGCGGCCTGGGAGCAGGTGCCCGGTCACCGTCACCAGGTCCTCGTCTGCCGCGGACCACGCTGCACCGCACTCGGGTCGGACACGACCGCCGAGGCGCTGGCTCGTGAGCTGGTCCGACTCGAGCAGGGTGACGACGACGTGCTCGTCACCCAGACCGGCTGCCAGTTCCCCTGCAACCACGCCCCCGTCGTCTCGGTCCAGCCCGACGACGTCTGGTACGGCCGGGTCACCCCCGAGGTGGTACGCCGCATCGCCGGCAGCCACCTCGTCGAGCATCGGCCGCTCGACTCCCACCGGCTTCCACGAACGACCCACCAGCTCACCGATCACGATCTCGCCCAGGACCTCGACACCCAGGAGAAGGCCCATGACTGACCAGCCCGGCACCGTCCGCATCGCGCTGCTCTCGACCTCCGACACCGACCTGCTGTCCGCCCGATCGGCCGACGCCGACTATGCCCTGGGCAACCCGTCCCGGCTCGACGTCCATGAGGACCTGCCCCGCCTGCTCGACGGGGCGGACCTGGTCGTGGTCCGCATCCTCGGCAGTGTCCGCTCCTGGCAGGACGGCATCGACGCCGTGCTCGCCGCAGGTGTGCCTGTCGTCGTGCTCGGCGGCGAGCAGACTCCTGACGCCGAGCTGATGAGCCACTCCACCGTGCCGGTCGGGACGGCTGCCGAGGCGCACGCCTACCTGGCCCAGGGCGGTCCGGCCAACCTGACCAACCTGCACGCGTTTCTCTCCGACACCGTGCTGCTGACCGGTGTCGGCTTCGAGCCGCCGTACGTCGTGCCCGAGTGGGGCTGGGCGGAGCGCCCCGTCGGTGATCGACCGATCGAGGACCGATCGATCGAGGACCGATCGATCGCGGACCGATCGATCGCGGACCGGCCCAGGGCCAGGGTCGGCGTGCTCTACTACCGCGCCCACGAGGCCAGCGGCAACGCCGGCTTCGCCCATGACCTGGCCGATGCGCTCGACGCGACGGGCGAGGCGGTCGGACTGCCGATCTTCTCCTCGTCACTGCGCACCGCGCCCGATGAGCTGTACGACGCCCTCGGCTCACTCGATGCGCTGGTCGTCACCGTCCTCGCGGCCGGAGGCACCAAGCCCGGGACCGCCAGCGCCGGCGAGGACGACGAGGCGTGGGACGTGGAGCGGATCAAGGCACTCGACATCCCTGTCCTGCAAGGGCTCTGCCTGACCTCGAGCCGCGCGGAGTGGGAGGAGAGCGACGACGGCGTCACCCCGCTCGACTCGGCCAACCAGATCGCGATCCCCGAGTTCGACGGTCGCATCATCACCGCTCCGTTCTCCTTCAAGGAGATCGATCCTGATGATCCCGCCGGCCTTCCCCGCTATGTCTCCGACGAGGAGCGCTGCCGCCGGGTCGCGGGCATCGCGGTCAACCACGCCCGGCTGCGACACATCGCGCCGGGGGACCGCAAGATCGCAGTGATGCTGTCGGCCTATCCCACCAAGCACTCCCGCATCGGCAACGCCGTCGGCCTGGACACTCCGGTCTCCGCGATTCGGTTGCTGCGCCGGATGCGTGAGGCCGGCTATGACCTCGGCCCGGCCGGCGGAGAGGTCACCCGGTTCCTCGACCTGGACGACGACACCGAGGCCGGCAACGGCTTGATCCACGCCCTCATCGCCGCTGGTGGTCAGGACGAGGAGTGGCTCACAGCTGCCCAGCTCAGCGAGAGCCACGTGCGCATCTCCGCCTCGGACTATGAGCGATGGACGGCCGACCTCCCCGAGCAGCTGCGTGACGAGATCGTCGAGGCATGGGGCGCCGCGCCAGGCGAACTCTTCGTCAACGCCGAGGGTGAGATCGTCCTGGCCACCCTGCGGGCGGGCAACCTCGTGGTGATGATCCAGCCGCCACGCGGCTTCGGGGAGAACCCGGTCGCGATCTACCACGACCCGGAGCTGGCGCCGAGCCACCACTACCTCGCGGCCTATCGTTGGCTGCAGGCCCCGCAGGAGCAGAACGGCTTCGGTGCTCATGCCGTCGTACACCTCGGGAAGCACGGCTCGATGGAGTGGCTGCCCGGCAAGAACGCCGCCCTCGCCGCGACCTGCGCCACCGACGCGGTGATCGGCAACCTGCCGCTGATCTATCCGTTCCTGATCAACGACCCGGGCGAAGGGGCCCAGGCCAAGCGGCGCGCACACGCCACGATCGTCGACCACCTGATCCCGCCGATGGCGCGGGCCGAGTCGTACGGCGACATCGCCAAGCTGGAGCAGCTGCTCGACGAATACGCCAACATCGCCGCGATGGATCCGCCCAAGCTGCCGATGATCCGTGCCCAGATCTGGACTCTGATGCAGTCGGCCCAGATGCACAAGGACCTCGGGCTCGAGACCCAGCCCGGGGACGAGCAGTTCGACGACTTCATCATGCACGTGGACGGGTGGCTGTGCGAGGTGAAGGACGCCCAGATTCGCGACGGACTGCACATCCTCGGTCAGGCGCCCTCCGGTGAGGCAAGGGTGAACCTGGTCCTCGCGATTCTCCGGGCGACCCAGATCTGGGGCGGCCAGCAGGCCTCCTTGCCTGGCCTGCGCAACGCACTGGGCCTCAAGGAGGACGCGCCCGCGACCGAGGTCGACGCCATCGAGAGCCGCGCGAAGACACTCGTGCAGGAGATGGAGAACGTCGGCTGGGACGTCGCCGCGGTGCCGCAGGTGCTGGCCGCGCACGAGCCGGACGCATCAGCCGACCTGACCGCGATCCTCGAGTTCGCCGCGACCCAGGTGGTGCCGCGTCTGGCCGGGACCGCCGACGAGCTCGACGCGGTGCTCCATGCCCTGGACGGCGGGTTCATCCCGGCCGGGCCGAGTGGCTCCCCCCTGCGTGGGCTGGTCAACGTGCTCCCGACAGGGCGCAACTTCTACACCGTCGACCCCCGCGCGGTGCCCTCCCGCCTGGCGTGGGAGACCGGTGTGTCCATGGCGGAGTCACTCGTCCAGCGCCATCTCAGCGAGACCGGTGACTACCCGCGATCGGTGGGTCTGTCGGCCTGGGGGACCAGCGCCATGCGCACCTCGGGGGACGACATCGCCGAGGTCCTGGCGCTGATCGGCATCCGGCCCGAATGGGACCCCGCCTCCCGTCGGGTCAACGGACTGACGGTGATCCCGCTGGAGGAGCTCGGCCGTCCGCGCATCGACGTCACCGTCCGCATCTCCGGCTTCTTCCGCGACGCCTTCCCGCACGTCATCGCGATGGTGGACGACGCGATCCGGATGGCCGCCGAGCTCGACGAGCCCGAGGACCAGAACTTCGTCAGGGCCCATGCCCAGGCGGACCTGGCCGAGCACGGGGACGCCCGTCGTGCCACCACGCGCATCTTCGGCTCCCGGCCCGGTGCCTATGGTGCCGGCATCCTGCAGGTGATCGAGTCGGGCAACTGGCGCGACGACAAGGACCTGGCCGAGGTCTACACGGCCTGGGGCGGCTTCGCCTATGGCCGGGACCTGGACGGTGTCGCAGCCAGCGACGACATGGAGTCCAACTATCGGCGCATCACCGTCGCGGCCAAGAACATCGACACCCGCGAGCACGACATCGCCGACTCCGACGACTACTTCCAATATCACGGCGGCATGATCGCCACCGTCCGCGCGCTCACCGGCAGGGCACCTCGGGCGTACGTCGGCGACTCGACGACTCCGGATGCCGTGCGCACCCGGACCCTCGCCGAGGAGACCGCCCGGGTCTTCCGGGCCCGCGTGGTCAACCCGCGCTGGATCGGCGCCATGCAACGGCACGGCTACAAGGGCGCGTTCGAGCTGGCTGCCACAGTCGACTACCTCTTCGGGTTCGATGCCACGGCAGGGGTGGTGCACGACTGGATGTACGAGAAGCTCGCCCAGGAATATGTCCTGGACGAGACCAACCAGGAGTTCATGAAGGACGCCAATCCGTGGGCGTTGCGCGGCATCATCGAGCGCCTGCACGAGGCCGCCGACCGGGAGCTGTGGGAGGAGCCCGACCCGGACCTGATCGCGGCCATGCAGCAGGTCTACCTCGAGCTCGAGGGTGACATCGAGGACCGGCAATGACATCGCGTGCGATCCGGGACACCCTGTGAGCCGGCGGATCAGGATCGTCGGGATCGGTTCGGGCCACCCGGACCAGATCACTCTGGAGGCGGCCGCGGCGATCGCATCGGTCGACTATGTGATCGCGGCAGCCAAATCCCCCGATGATCCACTGCTGGAGGCCCGACGCGAGATCTGCCGGCGTCACGGAAACCCCGAGGTCATCGCCGTTCCCGATCCGGAGCGCGATCGCATGGATCCCGCCGACTACACCGGTGCAGTGACGCACTGGCACGACGCCCGCGCGGCGGCGTACGAGCAGGTCCTCCTCGAGCGGTATGGCGACGCGGCGTTCCTGGTGTGGGGTGATCCGATGCTCTACGACTCGACGATCCGCGTGGTCGAGCGGATCCACGAACGCGGCAACGTCCACTTCGACTGGGACGTGTTGCCGGGGATCTCGAGCCTCCAGGTGCTGGCCGCCCGGCACCGGATCGTGCTTCACGAAGTCGGACAGCCGACGGTGATCACCACGGGTCGCCGTCTCCATGAGGCGATCGCCGACGGCGCGGAGAACATCGCAGTGATGCTCGATGCGCATTTGGCCTGCGCCGACCTCGCCGAGCCCGCGCAGTGGCACCTGTGGTGGGGCGCGAACCTCGCGACTCCGGCGGAGGTCCTGGTCGCCGGATCCTTGGACTCCGTGCTTCCACGGGTACGTCGTGAGCGAGAGGTCGCCAAGACGGCGTCGGGCTGGGTGATGGACACCTACCTGTTGCGTCGGCGCGGATCCCGACGTTGATCCCGGCGGTGGACATGGCGCGACGAGTGGACTAAACAAGGATCCTCAGTGTGACCCGGGCCACTCTCGTAGTGGGCGGTCTCGGGCCCTTTCGGGAGGGAGATCACGTATGGAACCGGGACTCCGGAGGCGGGTCGCCGCTGCTGTCGCGTGCTTGACGATGACGGCCGGACTCTCCGGCTGCTTCCTCAACGATCCGAACGACGCGGAGAGTGGCCTGGGCGGCAACGCCTTCGCCACGGGTGGCACCCAGGACGGTGACGGCAAGGTGCAGATCATGGGCACCTTCGGCGGCCCCGAGCAGAAGGCGTTGCTGGCCTCGCTCGAGGACTTCGAGAAGGAGTCCGGCATCGAGATCGACTATGTCTCGGAGAAGGACCTGCCGACCGTCATCAAGCAGAAGGCCAAGGCAGGCGACACCCCTGACATCGCGCTGTTCCCGCAACCCGGCGGGCTGCTCGAGCTGGCCGACGAGGGGCACATCCAACCGATCGACACCTACCTCGACTATGACGCGCTCGAGAAGAGCCTGGTTCCTGGGTTCCTCGAGGCAGCACGGCTCAACGGCCGGGTCTATGGCGCGCCGATGAAGATGGCGGTCAAGAGCCTCGTCTTCTATCCGAAGAAGGCCTACGAGAAGGCCGGCTATGACACCGCGCCGAAGAGCCTGGAGGAGATGCGCCAGATCGCCGGGGAGATGAAGGCGGATGGCACGGCCCCCTGGTGCATGGGCTGGAACGACGCGCAGAACACCGGTTGGGTCGGCACCGACTGGATCGAGGAGTTCGTGCTGCGAGAGGCCGGACCCGACGTCTATGACGAGTGGGTCGACCACGACATCGCCTTCGACGACCCGCAGATCATCAAGGCCTTCGAGGCCTTCAAGAAGACAGTGCTGGCCGACGGGCAGACCTACGGCGGGACCAAGACGATCCTCAACACCAACTTCGGTGAGTCGATCACCCCGGAGTTCTCCTCCCCGCCCAAGTGCTTCTGGCACAGGCAGGGCGACTTCATCCTCTCGTTCCTCCCCAAGAAGATCGGCGCGAACGTCGACGAGGAGGTCGGAGTCTTCGTGCTGCCTCCCTCCGAGAGCGGCTTCAAGGGTCAGCCGATCCTCGGTGGAGGCGACACCGCAGCCCTCTTCAACGGCAACGACAAGGAAGCGATCGAGGTGATGAAGTTCCTCACCTCGGACGAGTTCGGCGGCCCGTGGGCCAAGGCCGGTGGCTGGCTCTCACCGCACCAGAGCTTCGATGCCGAACAGTATTCGTCCGAGATGACCAAGCAGATCGCAGAGATCGTCGCCCAGGTCGACGTCTTCCGTTTCGACGCCTCCGACCTGATGCCGAAGGCGGTCGGCTCGGACTCCTTCTGGGACGGGATGGTGGCGTTCGCCAAGGGAGAATCGGCTGCCAAGGTGACCAAGCGGATCGACGAATCGTGGCCGGAAGAATGAGCAGCGCCACCTCCACGCAGACCCGGGAACCGGCCCGAGAACCGTCGAGCGACGAGCCCGAGGCCTACGGTCGCGCCAACTGGCTGAAGGTCGGCATCGGCCTGGCTGGCGTCTGGCTGCTGGGCTGGGGACTGGCCAACCTGTTCCTCTCCTTCGGCTACTACCCACAGTGGTACGGCCACAAGCTGGTCATCGCGCTGCTCGCCGTCATCGGCGGCGTGGCCGGGGCCGCGGCGATCTTCTGGTTCCTCAACATCCTCGTCGAGGGGCTGCCGGGTTGGCTCTGCACCCGGCTCCTCCCGCTGGTCTACGTGTTGCCCGCGTTCGGCTTGATCTGCCTGATGCTCGTCTATCCCGTGCTGCAGACCGTCAACTACTCGTTCGCCAACGCCGACTCCACGGCGTACGTCGGGCTGAGCAACTATCGCGAGATCTTCACCGAGGACGAGTTCCAGTCCTCGATCCTCAACAACCTGCTCTGGCTGCTGATCGTGCCCGCGGTGACGGTCGCCATCGGCGTGGTCGTCGCGGTGCTGGCCGACAAGCTCTCGGCGCGGGGCGAGAAGGTCGCCAAGTCGATGATCTTCCTGCCGATGGCGATCTCCTTCGTCGGGGCCTCGGCGATCTGGAAGCTCGTCTACGACTACCGCAACAAGGGCGAGAACCAGACTGGGCTGCTCAACGCGGTCTGGACCGGGCTCGGCGGCGACCCACAGGTGTGGCTCGCGGTCAGCGACGCAAAGCTCAACTCGATCCTGCTGATGGTGATCCTGATCTGGCTCCAGGTCGGCTTCGCGATGATCCTGCTCTCCTCCGCGATCAAGGGCGTCCCGCAGGAGACCCTCGAGGCAGCGCGGATCGACGGTGCCAGCGAGCTCCAGATCTTCTGGTCCGTGGTGGTGCCGCAGATCAAGGGCACCGTGATCACCGTCTTCATCACCGTGCTGATCCTGGTGCTGAAGGTCTTCGACATCGTCTACGTCCTCACCGACGGACGGAACCAGACCAACGTGATCGCCAACCTCTTCTTCACCGAGCTGATCGCTCGCGAACAGGCCGGACGTGCCTCTGCGATCGTGGTCATCCTGCTGCTGGCCGTGCTGCCCGTCCTCGTCTACCAGGTCCGGCACTTCCGCCGTGAGGAGGCAGCACGATGAGCCTGAGGATGAAGGACGGCCGCCCGATCAGCCCGGTCGCGATCGTCGCCACGATCGCTCTCGCCCTGCTCTGGACGATCCCGACGATCGGCCTGCTGGTCTCGTCGTTCCGGTCCCGCGACGAGCAGATCTCCAGCGGCTGGTGGACCGCCCTGGGCGACCCGTTCGGCACCGGATGGACCCTGGACAACTACAGCGGCGTGTTCGAGGGCGGCGGCTTCGGTACGGCGTTCATCAACGGGCTGGTGGTGGCAATCCCGGCCACCGTCATCCCGATCATGTTCGCCGCGTTCGCGGCCTATGCGTTCTCCTTCATGGACTTCCGCGGCAAGGACATCTTGTTCATCGTGATCGTTGCGGTGATGGTGGTCCCGATCCAGGTCGCCTTCCAGCCGATGCTTGACCTGCTCGGCCCTCGGGGCCTGGGCATCAGCGGGCAGTACATCGCGGTGTGGATCCTGCACACCGGCTTCGGTATGCCGCTCGCGGTCTACACGCTGCGCAACTACATGTCGACGCTTCCGCGCACCGTGATCGAGTCCGCGAAGATGGACGGCGCCACACACTTCCAGACCTTCTGGCGCCTGATCGTGCCGATGTCGATGCCGGCCCTGGCCGCCTTCGCGATCCTCCAGTTCCTCTGGGTCTGGAACGACCTGTTGATCGCCAAGCTCTTCCTGAGCTCGGACAACACCACCGTGATCGTCAAGCTGCAGCAGCTGCTCGGGGCGCAGGGACAGGGCACCGAGCTGCTGACCGCGGGAGCCTTCATCTCGATGGCCGTCCCGATGCTGGTCTTCTTCAGCCTGCAGCGCTACTTCGTCCGCGGCCTCACCGCGGGTGCCGTCAAGGGATGAGAGGGAATCGATGGGAACAGTGACCTTCGACAAGGCGCAGCGGTGGTATCCCGGAGCTCCCGAGCCCACCGTGCCCGGCATCGACCTCGAGATCGGCGACGGCGAGTTCATGGTGCTCGTCGGGCCGTCGGGGTGCGGGAAGTCGACCACGCTGCGGATGCTTGCCGGGCTCGAGGAGGTCAACTCCGGCCACATCTACATCGGGGACCGCGATGTCACCACGGTGCCGCCGAAGGACCGGGACATCGCGATGGTCTTCCAGAACTACGCGCTCTATCCGCACATGACGGTCGCCGACAACCTCGCCTTCGCGCTGAAGATGGCGAAGATGCCCAAGGCCGAGCGCAACGAACGGGTCAAGGAGGCCGCGGAGCTGTTGGGGCTGACCGACTACCTGGACCGCAAGCCACGGGCGCTGTCCGGTGGCCAGCGGCAGCGCGTCGCGATGGGTCGCGCGATCGTCCGCAAGCCGCACGTGTTCCTGATGGACGAGCCGCTGTCCAACCTGGACGCCAAGATGCGCGTCCAGACCCGCACCGACATCGCGAAGCTGCAGTCCGACCTGGGTGTCACCACCGTCTATGTCACCCACGACCAGGTGGAGGCGATGACGATGGGAGACCGGGTCGCGGTGATGAACAAGGGTGAGCTGCAGCAGGTGGACACACCGCTGGCGCTCTACGACACCCCGGTGAACCGGTTCGTCGCCGGCTTCATCGGGTCACCGGCGATGAACTTCCTCGAGGGCGAGAGCACTACCGACGGGGTGCTCGTCGCCGGCACCGACTACACGGTGCCGGTGGCCCGCGACCTCATGGCCAAGGCCAGGAGCGGCGTGACGGTCGGCGTACGCCCCGAGGCCTGGCACCTGGCCGAACAGGGCGAGGAGGGCCTGCCCGTCAAGGTGACCGTCGTGGAGGAGCTGGGCGCGGACGCGTTCATCCACGGGACCTGTGGCGTGGCAGGAGCGCCGAGCCTGGTGGTCTTCCGCGCCGAAGGGCGTCGTCACCTGCAGAAGGGATCCGAGGTCAAGATCGTCGCCGACCCCGAGCGGGTGCACATCTTCGACGACCAGACCGAGGAGCGGCTGTCCTGATCAGCTCGTGGCGCGGTGCGCCGTACGCCGAATCCCGTCGGTGACCGTCTCCCACAGCTCGACCGGGAGGTCGTGGCCCATGCCGTCGATCAGCAGGAGCTCGGATCCAGGGATCGAGGACGAGGTGGCCCGCCCTCCGGAGACGTGCACCATCTTGTCGTTCATCCCGTGCACGACCAGGACGGGCACCCTCACCGAGTGCAGGTCGCGCGAGCGGTTCGGCTGGGTGAGCACAGCCATCATGTGGCGCAACACGCCTGGCCCGTTGAGTCCCCGGTCCCAGGTCTCCTCGGCCCGTCGGGTGGCCTTCTGGTGCCCCTCGGGATAGGCGGGGGAGCCGATCAGCTGTGCCATCGCCACCGACTGGGCCAGGTATTCGCCACGCTCGGCGGGTCGCTTGGCCAGCAACCTCGAGAACAGGGACGGGTGCTGCCAGCCGACGGTCTTCTTGCCGGTGGTCGACATGATCGAGGTGACCGAGCGGATCCGGCCGGGGTGGTGGATCGCCATCGTCTGCACGATCATCCCGCCCATCGAGATGCCGGCGACGTGGGCCGATTCGATGCCGAGGTGGTCGAGCAGGCCGATGCCGTCCGCGGCCATGTCGACCAGCGAATAGGGCGCCCTGGCCCGCAGGCCGCTGAAGGCACGTACGACGTCTGCGCGGGAGACCCGTCCCGGCATGCTCGTGGAGCGCCCGGTGTCGCGGTTGTCGTAGCGGATGACGTGGAAGCCCTTGCTGGCCAGGAGCTCGCAGAACCCCGAGTCCCACCAGTTCATCGGGCCGCCGAGGCCCATCACGAGCAGGACCGCATCGTCCGAGGGGTCGCCGAAGGTCTGGTAGCAGAGCTCGACGCCCGTGCCGAGCGGTGCGAAGAGCTCCTCCGACACGGAGATCTCTGGTGATGTGCTCATGCCTCAATCAAACACGACGGCACCATGGAACTGGACAATTGCCCAGTTTTTGTCGCTGCTGGCCCTACCGTGAGCGAATGGGCAACTCACTCGCCGACTTCCTGGCGCCCGATGGCTTCACCCAGCCACGGATGCACGCCCTGCTCAAGGAGCTCGCCGTCGCCCCGGAATCCGGGCGGGCGATCCTGCGGGCAGCCCACGGTCGGCGCGAGCTCCGAGCCACGCCGTACGTCGACCGCTCACCGCAGCGCGCCGGCGAGCCGGTGCTCCTGGTGCCGGGGTTCCTGGCCGGGGACTACACGCTGCGGCTGTTGGCCCGGACCCTGCGCAGCAACGGCTTTCGCACCTATCGCTCGCAGATCACCAGCAACGTCTCGTGCCTGATGGGCAACTCGTCGATGCTGGAACGTCGCCTCGAGGCGATCGCCACCAAGCGTGAGCGGAAGGTCCGCGTCGTCGGCCACAGTCTCGGCGGAATGCTGGCCCGGGGCCTGGCCGTACGGCGTCCTGACCTGGTCTCCGGGATCATCACGATGGGCAGCCCGATGCTTGCCCCCGGCACCTCCCACCCGGTCCTGCTCACCGCGGCCGACGTCCTGGTCCGGTTGAGCCGTGCCGGGGTGCCTGGCCTGATGAACGAGTCCTGCGTGGCCGGCGACTGTGCCCGGTTGGCGTGGGAGGAGTCCCGCCAGCCGATGCCCGAAGGTGTCGGGTTCACCTGCATCTGGTCGCACGGCGACGGGCTGGTCGACCCGCTCGCCTGCGTCGATCCCGCATCCAGGTCGATCGAGGTCCGCGCCAGTCACATCGGGTTGGCGATCGATCCCCGCGTCGCCGACTGCGTGGTCGCCGAGCTGCGGGCCCAGGACGCGACGGTCATCGCGCGTCCGACCGCCTCCTGAGCGTGCCCGTTCCGCGCCGAGGAGGTCGGCCGGTTGCCGGTGAGGCTCAGCCGTCGAAGTCGATCGCGCTGTAGGCGCTGAGCTTGCGCAGCTTGTGCTCGCTGATGATCTGTCGGATCGTGCCGCTGCGCGAGCGCATCACCAGCGAATGCGTGGTGGCGCCGCCGGCGCGATAACGGACGCCCTTCATCAGCTCGCCGTCGGTGATGCCGGTGGCCACGAAGAAGCAGTCGTCACCGGTGACCAGGTCGTCGGTGGTGAGCACGGCGTCAAGGTCGAGGCCGGCGTCGATGGCCCGCTGGCGCTCCGCGTCGTCGGTGGGCCACAGGCGCCCCTGGATCACGCCGCCCATGCACTTCATCGCGCACGCGGTGATGATGCCCTCGGGGGTGCCGCCGACGCCCATCAGCAGGTCGATGCCGGTGTCGGGACGGGCCGCCATGATCGCGCCGGCGACGTCGCCGTCGGTGATGAACTTGATCCGGGCTCCGGTCGCGCGGATCTGCGCAACCAGGTCGTCGTGGCGGGGACGGTCGAGGACGACGACGGTGACGTCCTCGGCGGTCGAGCCCTTGGCCTTCGCCACCAGGCTGATGTTCTCGGCGACGGGCAGCCGGATGTCGACCACGTCGGCGGCCTCGGCCCCGGTGACGAGCTTGTCCATGTAGAACACGGCCGAGGGGTCATACATCGTGCCGCGCGGGGCCACGGCGAGCACGGAGACCGCGTTGGTCATGCCCTTGGCGGTCAGGGTGGTTCCGTCGATCGGGTCCACGGCGACGTCGCACTCTGGCCCGGTGCCGTCACCGACCTGCTCACCGTTGTAGAGCATCGGGGCGTTGTCCTTCTCGCCCTCGCCGATCACGACCGTGCCGTTCATCCCGATGCTGGAGATCATCACCCGCATGGCGTTCACGGCGACGTCGTCTGCGCCGTTCTTGTCGCCCCGCCCGACCCAGCGGCCGGCGGCCATCGCAGCGGCCTCCGTGACGCGGACGAGTTCCAGTGCGAGGTTGCGGTCGGGGGACTCGGGGGCGACGCGAAATTCCGGCGGGCGTGTAGGCATGTGGCGAATGTTATCGGCTCAACGCCGGGGTTCGTCGTACGCCCGCACTGATGTCTCCTTCGTGGACGCCCAGACCGCCCGTCCGGGCACCAGGCCGAGCTCGGTGGCGGCGGCCGGTGTGACGTCCGCGATCAGCTCCGGTCCGGTGCCAGCCGTGCGTACGACGACCCGCACCGCGCCGCCGTGAGTGGTCACCCGGCCCACCTCTCCGTGCCACCGGAGCCGGGCCGAGCCCTCGGGCTCACCCAGGGACAGGGTGACCGCGGAGGGTGGGAAGGCGAGCAGGGACCGCTCGCGGTGCACGACGTTGAGCCCGACCAGGCGCGCCACGTGGTCGGTGGCCGGGCGCTGGGAGACCTCGTCGGGGGTGCCGTCCTGCACCACCGCGCCCCGGTCCAGGACCAGCACCCGGTTGGCCACCGTCAGGGCGTCGATCGCGTCGTGGGTGACCAACACCGAGATCCCGCCGAACTCGGCCAGGTGAGCGGCCAGCTCGATCCGCAGTGCGGTCGCGACCCCGACGTCCAGCCCGCTCATCGGCTCGTCCAGGAGGAGCAGGTCCGGTTCGGTGGCCAGGGCTCGTGCGATCGCCACGCGCTGCGCCTGCCCTCCGGAGAGCTGTCCGGGGCGGCGCTCGGCCAGGTCGGCGACGCCGAGGCGTTCGAGCCATGCGTCGGCACGGGCCAGCGCGGCCGCCTTGGCCAGGCCACGCGCCCGAGGTCCGAAGGCGACATTGCGGCGGGCGTCGAGGTGGGGGAAGAGGAGCTGGTCCTGGAACACGACGCCCAGGCCACGCTCGCGAGTGGGACGTGTGACCAGGTCGGTGCCGTCGAGCAGCACGCTCCCGGTGGCGGGAACCAGTCCCGCGATCGCCTTGACCATGCTGGACTTCCCGGCGCCGTTGGGACCGATCACCGCGATCACGTCACCGCGCTCGGCCGCGAAGGCGGCGTGCACCCGGCCCGGGACCTCGAGGGAGACCTGCAGGTCGCTCATGGTGTGGCCAACCAGCGGTCTCGCAGTGCCACCAGCACCACGACCGAGAAGACCAGCAGGACCAGGCTCAGCGAACGAGCCGCCTCGGGGTCGGAGTTCATCGAGACATAGATCAGTGAGGGCATGGTCTGGGTGGTGCCCTCGTAGTTGCCGGCGAAGGTGATCGTGGCACCGAACTCGCCGATCGAGCGTGCCCAACCCAGCATCATCCCGGCCAGGATCCCCGGCATCGCCAGCGGCACGGTGACGGTGCGGAAGGTCAACCAGCGGGACGCACCCAGGGTCGCTGCGGCGGCGTCATACTCCTTGCGCGCGGAGCGCAGTGCCCCCTCGATCGCCAGCACGACGAAGGGCAGCGACACGAAGGTGTGCGCCACGACCACACCCGCAGTCGTGTAGGGCAGCGCGAAGCCGGTCAGCTCCCACAACGGCTTGCCGATCAGGCCGGTCCGCCCGAACGCCGCCATCAGGGCCACGCCCGCGACCACCGGGGGGAGCACGAGCGGGATGGTGACCAGGGTGCGCAGCAGGCCACGGCCGGGGAACTCGAGGCGGGCCAGGACCCACGCCAGGGGCAGTCCGAGGACCAGGCAGGCCAACATCGCCACGGTCGCGGTGAGCACCGAGAGCCACAGCGCCTGGCGCAGCTCGCGAGAGGCCAGTTGCTCGCCGAGCAAGGACCACGGTGTGCTCAGCACCAGGGCCACCAGCGGAACCAGCAGCAGCAGCGTGCCCAGCACGGCAGGGACCAGCAGTCTGGCCGGCGGTCGACCGAGCGGATCCGTCATGGCCGGCCGAAGCCTGCGTCGGCGAGGATCTGCTGTCCGGCCGGGGAACTGACGAAGGCGACCCACTTGTCGGCCAGGCCCACGCTGTCGTCCTGCTCCAACCGTGCGATGAAGTAGGGGTTCAGCTCGGTCTCGGACCCGGGGATCTCGATGACCTCGACCTCGTCGCGGGCCACGATCGCGTCCGTGGCATAGACGAACCCGGCATCGGCCTCCCCGGAGGCCACCTTGGCCAGCACCGCCTTCACGTCGATCTCCTTGCTGCTCGGCGACGCAGCGGTCTGGTTGTCGGCGAGCAGGGTCACCGCGAGCCGGCCGCAGGGGATCTTGTCGTCGCAGCGGACCCAGTCGCTGCCGGCCAGGTCGTCGATGCCGGTGATGCCTGCTGGGTTGTCTGCCGGGACGACGAGGACCAGTCGGTTGGTGGCGAACCTCACCGGGTCGGCAGCCAGGGCCTTGCCGGTCTCGGCCACCTGCATCGACTCCTCGTCGGCGGTGGCCAGGACGTCGCCCGGTGCGCCCTGGGTTGCCTGCTCGGCCAAGGTGGTGCTGGAGCCGAAGGAGAACCTGACGTTGACGCCCTCGTTCTGTTCCTCGAAGGCAGCCTCGAGCAACTGGAAGGGCTCGGTCAGCGATGCTGCCGCGGCGACGGTCAACTCGGTGTCGTCGGTGCCCGAGGAGCACGCGGTGAGCCCGAGCAGGGCCAGGAACGGTATGACGAGCAGGTTGCGGTGGCGGGGTCGGCGCACGTCTCAGATCCTCTCGATCACGACGTTCGTGGACTTCACCGAGGCGATGGCCAGGGCCCCGGGCTCCAGCCCGAGCTCGTCGGCGGCCTCGGCACTCATCAGGCTGACCAGTCGGTAGGGCCCGCAGATCATCTCGACCTGGGCCATCACCGTGTCCCGGACCACCCGGGTGACGATCCCGGAGAGCCGGTTGCGGGCGCTGACTCGCGGTGCCCTGGCGTCGCCTCGTTCGGGATGCTCGGCCAGTGACTGGGCCAGGGCCGCCAGGTCGACGCCGTTGATCACGGTGCGGCCACCGTCGAGGCGGGCGGGCAACCGGTCGTTGTCGATCCAGCGGCGCACGGTGTCGTCGCTGACGCCGAGGACATCAGCTGCTTCCGCAACCCGATAGGTGTTCACGGTCACATCATGCCGCATCTGCGGTGATCTGGCTCGGATCGTGCTGCAGGTGCGGCTTCGAGCGCTCGCCCTGCTGGCCAGATGGGTGGTGATCGGGGCGGGTCGGCTAGCGTTGCCCCGTTCGACCAGACCTTCCCAGGAGCATCGTGGATCTCGCCTCTCGCACCACAGCCCGTGCCTGCCCGACCCCGGTGACCGGGCGATGAGCGCCGGCGGATCGGGGCGCTACACCCGCAAGAACTCCGGGATGCTCGGCGCGATGATCGTCACGGTCGGGATCATCATCATCTTCGTCGCCTTCCGCGCGGTCACCCGCGATGACCTGGTGATCGAGCGTGAGACGGTCGACTACCTGTCGGTGGTCGAGGCCCTGCAGGAGGGGCGCACCGGCGAGATCGCCTATCCGCCCGCGCTTCCCGAAGGTCGCCGTGCGGTCGATGCGTCGGTGACCGAGGAGACCCTCTGGAAGCTCGACACCCTGCACGGCAACACCGACTTCCTCGGCGTCTACCAGTGCCGGGTGCCAGTGAAGACCTGCGCCGAGAGCACGCTGAAGGGTGACGCCGAGCGTGGCAAGGAGATCACCGTCGAGAGCGCCCTGGGCACGACCTGGCAGTCGTGGAAGGGCACGGACGGTGACCGAGGCATCTCGATCGAGCTCGAGGACACGGTCGTGATGGTCTTCGGGACCGTCGGGCAGGACGAGATCGAAGCGGTGGCCGCGTCCCTGGTCACCGACCCGGTGTCGCCGGACCGTCCGAAGGCTTGACTACCGGGCCGCGAGCTCAGCTCGCGTCGGACTCCACGGCGGCGTCGAGCCGCTCGCGTGCCCCGTCCAGCCAGCCCTGGCAGGTGCGGGCCAGCTTCTCGCCACGCTCCCAGAGCGCCAGGGACTCCTCGAGCGTGGTGCCGCCGGCCTCGAGCCGATGCACGACGGTGACCAGCTCTTCGCGAGCGGCCTCGTAGCTCAGGCTCTCCTCGACGGCCTGGGCCGCGGTCATGGTGTCGTCAGTCATCGGTGTCCTCGTCGGATGGGGTCTCGGTCGGGCCGGCGACCGGCTCGAGCTGGTCAACGGCGGTGGTGGTGGCATGCAGGCGTCCGTCTGCGACACGGACCGACACCTCGGCGCCGGACTCCAGCCCTGCCACCGAGGTGAGCACGTGCCCGGAGGAGTCTTGCAGCACTGCATAGCCCCTTTGCAAGGTGGCGAGGGGCGAGAGAGCGCTCACCCGCGCAGCGTTGTGGCGGACGTCATCTGCGGCACGGTCCAGTCGGTGCCGCAGTGTGCGACGGGCCCGGTCGCGCAACTGGTCGATCTCGTCGGCCCGGTCGGCCAGCAGGTTGCGCGGATCGGCCATCGAGGGGCGGCTGCGGAGCGCGTCCAGGGCGGCTTCCTCGCGGTCGATCCAGTGCCGCAGGCCGGCGCGCAACCGCTCGCGCGCCTGGGCCACCCGCTGCACCTCCTCGGCCATGTCGGGCACGATCCGCTTCGCCGCGTCCGTGGGGGTGGCGGCCCGCCAGTCGGCGACCAGGTCGAGCAACGGGGTGTCCGGCTCGTGCCCGATCGCCGAGACGACCGGCGTACGGGCCTGGTGCACCGCCCGGATCAGCGCCTCGTCGGAGAACGGGAGCAGGTCCTCGACCGAGCCGCCGCCGCGGGCGATCACGATCACCTCGATGTCGGGGTCGGCCTCGAGCTCGCTCAGCGCCGCGGTCACCTCAGGGACACACTTGGGCCCCTGCACGGTCGTGTGGAGCACCCGGAACCGGGCGCCCGGCCAGCGTCGCTTGGCCACCTCGAGCACGTCGCGCTCGGCAGCCGAGTTGGCGCCGGTGATCAGGCCGATCGCCCGGGGCAGGAACGGCAGCGGACGCTTGAGCTCTGCTGCGAACAGGCCTTCAGCGGCCAGGAGCTGGCGGCGTCGCTCGAGTCGGGCGAGCAGCTCTCCGAGGCCGACCATCCGGATCTCGCGCGCATGCAGCGAGATCGTGCCCCGGACCGGATAGAACGAGGGCCGCGCATGCACCAGCACGCTGGCGCCCTCGACCAGGGGCGGGTTGAGGCCGTCGAAGAGCACCTTGCTGCAGGTCATCGACATCGAGATCTCCGCGACCGAGTCGCGCAGGGTCATGAAGACCGTGTTGGAGCTGGCCCGTCGGTTGACCTGCGCCACCTGGCCCTCGACCCACACCGCGCCCAGGCGGTTGATCCAACCGTTGAGCCGGTCGGCGATCACCCGCAGCGGTGCGGGTGATTCGGGGGAGGTCTCCAGTGCCATGCCTGAGACCCTAGGACCTGGCACCGACAGACGGCGTACGACGTGCCCACGGGCTTGTCACCGAGGGTGGGAAGTGAACGCCTGTCGCCTAGACTCGGGCCCATGAGCACCGATCTGGGAACTCCCGTCGTCATGTCGCCCGACGAGGCGGAGCGCGCCGTTCTCCTGGCCGCGCCGCGTGGCTACTGCGCCGGTGTGGACCGGGCGGTGATCACGGTCGAGAAGGCGCTGGACCTCTATGGCTCGCCGGTCTACGTCCGCAAGCAGATCGTGCACAACAAGCACGTCGTGGCCAACCTTGAGGCCCGTGGCGCGATCTTCGTGGAGGAGGTCGAGGAGGTGCCCGAGGGTTCCACCGTCGTGTTCTCCGCGCACGGCGTCTCTCCGGAGGTGCACCGCCAGGCCGAGGAGCGCAACCTGAAGACGATCGATGCGACCTGCCCGCTGGTGACCAAGGTGCACCACGAGGCCAAGCGCTTCGCCGCCGACGACTACGACATCCTGCTGATCGGTCACGAGGGGCACGAGGAGGTGGAGGGAACCGCCGGCGAGGCGCCCGACCACATCCAACTCGTCCAGGGTCCCCAGGATGTCGCCAACATCGTGGTTCGCGACCCGAACCGGGTCTCCTGGCTCTCGCAGACCACGCTGTCGGTGGACGAGACGCTGGAGACCGTGGCCGCGATCCGCGAGCGGTTCCCCGCGCTGCTCGACCCGCCGAGCGACGACATCTGCTATGCCACCCAGAACCGCCAGATGGCGGTCAAGGAGATCTCCACCGAGGCCGACCTGGTGATCGTGGTCGGCTCGGGCAACTCCTCCAACTCGGTGCGCCTGGTCGAGGTCGCCCTGGAGGCCGGCGCAAAGGCCTCCTACCGAGTCGACGACGCCAGCGAGATCGACGAGGCCTGGCTCGAGGGAGTCAACAATGTCAGCGTCACCTCCGGTGCCTCGGTCCCCGAGGAGCTCGTCGAAGGAGTGCTGGTCTACCTCGCCGAGCGTGGCTATCCCGACGCGCGTGCGGTGCACACCGCCGAGGAGTCGCTGATCTTCGCGCTGCCGCCGGAGCTCCGCAAGGACATCCGCGCTGCCCAGCAGGCGAAGGCCGCAGGGAACTGACGATGGCCCGCTTCCTCGACGTCCACCCCGAGAACCCGCAGCAGCGGCTGATCGACCAGATCGTCGAGCAGCTGCGCGACGATGCGCTGATCGCCTACCCCACCGACTCCGGCTATGCCCTGGGCGCCCAGCTCGGCAACCGCGACGGTCGCGACCGGATCCTGCGGATCCGCGAGCTCGACGACAAGCACCACTTCACCCTGATGTGCCGCGACTTCTCCCAGCTCGGTCACTTCGTGCACGTGAACAACACGGCGTTCCGGGCGATCAAGGCCGCGACCCCGGGGCCCTACACGTTCATCCTGCCGGCGACCAGTGAGGTGCCGCGGCGGTTGATGCACCCGAAGAAGAAGACCGTGGGTGTCCGGATCCCGACCTCACCGTTCGTGCACGCCCTGCTCGACACCCTCGGTGAGCCGATCCTGACCAGCACCCTGATCCTTCCCGGCGAGACCGAGCCACGCACGATGGGCTGGGAGATCAAGGAAGAGCTCGACCACGTGGTCGACCTGGTCATCGAGGCCGGCGAGGTGCCGGCCGAGCCGACCACCGTGATCGACTGGTCCGAGGACGCCCCGGAGGTTGTCCGGATCGGCGCCGGAGACCCCTCCCGCTTCGAGTAGGTCCGTTCGGGGCGGTCGCGCTTGAACGGAACCGCCACCGTTCACCAGCCGGTGCCGACCAGCTTCCGCACCCGTATCCGCAGTGGCAGCAGGGCGCCGATGGCGCTGGCCAGGAAGCCGAGGGTGACCGTCCAGACGGCGAACCCGAGGTCCGCGCCCACCGCGTCGAGGTCGATCAGCATGCCGAAGTGGGCCACGAGGGCGAGGAAAGCCATGGTGGCAACGACGGGGCGGGCGAGGTTCGGGCGGATCCCGAACGGACGCACCCCCAGGATGACCAGCACCATCACCACGACGAGCAGGGCCAGCAGGACCCAGCCCAGCCAGCCGAAGTAGGCCTCGGAGTAGACGTGGCCGGTGAACCCCTCGTCGCGGGCCGCCTCACCGATGTCGTTGAAGCTGACGTCCTCTGCCCAGGGCAGGAACGCGAAGCCGGCGAAGCACAGCAGCGCCCCGACCGTGGTGAGCAGGGTTGCCCACACGGTGGTGGTGTGGCGCAGCGCCTGGCTGGCGAACTTCGGCGGTACGCCGCTCGGCAGCGGCTGGCCCAAACGCAGCAGCACCCTGCCCGCGAGGTCGTTGCCGGGCAGCAGGAAGGTGACCCGAGGACCGAGCAGGCCACCGAGGGCCAGCACGAACGCGCCGGGGAGCCAGAGGAGGAGCCCGAGGTCTGCCACCACGCGGCTGACCACGGAGTCCGAGTCGTTGTCCGGGAGCGAGGGACTGGCGGTGACCTCACCGGCCGGACCATCCGGAACTGCGGCACCGATGTCGTACATGCCGGCCAGGCAGACGAGCACGACCACTGCGGCGACCACGACTGCCAGCGCCCGCGCAGCGGCAGTCAGGGCCTTGCGGCGCAGCCCGATCGCGGAGATCAGGGCGAAGAGGCTGCTGACCGCTGTCAGGGCGATCAGCAGCCAACCGAAGACCAGTGAGGAGATCGTCCCGGGATCGGGTGCCCGCCGCGCCCCCTCGGTGGCGTCTCGGACGGTGGAGACCATCGAGAAGAGTCCGGCCTTGTCGGGCTCGGCCACGGGATTCTCGCTGGGCCACTCGATCAGCCCGGCGCTCACCCACGGCAGGAACAGGGCGATCACCATCAGGAGTGCGCCGACGCAGACGAGCACCAGCCCCATCCCGGGCCGCTCCTGGCGCACCATGCCGGCGTCCTCGGGCGAGCAGTCCATCGTGTGCGGTTGAGCCGTGGCAGACCCGGGGCCCTGCGGCGCAGGGGGCCACGGTCCGCGTTCGGGCAGGGGTGGGCCAACTGAGGTCATGGACCCCGTCTGCCCGTCACCGGACCAGGGCAAACCCTGAGCAAATCTTGAGGAAGGCCTTGGCAGAAACCGCGGCAGAGTGAAGGTTCAACCATCACGATGGACCGGTGAGCACTCCACATCTCGACGACCGCCTGGAAGTAGCCCTCGGCGGCTATGACGATGGCCTCGGCGTACAGCAGTCGACGGTCGGTTGTGTCGTCCCCTCGTACAACGAGGAGGCAACGATCGCCTCAGTCCTCGACTCGTTGCTGATGCAGACCCGGATGCCCGACGTGATCCACGTCGTGGTCAACAACACCACCGACGAGACG
Source organism: Nocardioides daedukensis (assembly GCF_013408415.1). Taxonomy (NCBI): domain Bacteria; kingdom Bacillati; phylum Actinomycetota; class Actinomycetes; order Propionibacteriales; family Nocardioidaceae; genus Nocardioides; species Nocardioides daedukensis. The sequence continues at coordinate 3,420,657 of NZ_JACCAA010000001.1, forward strand.
GTGGAGATCGCGGGCCACTACGCCGGAGTCCAGCGGCGGGTGAAGGGCGGTGTGGAGGCGACCACCGAGATCTTCATCCACGACATCGGGGAGAACCCCGACAAGAAGGTCGGTGCGCTCAACTACGGCTACTCCCTGGTGGAGGGCTGCGACTACCTGCTCGGCGTGGACGGTGACACGACCGCAGACCCGCACGCCATCGAACACCTCGTCGCGGAGATGGAGAGCGACGACCGGATCGGGGGCATCTCGGCGATCTACAGCATTGACGACTCCGACATCACGGGACTCATTCCCTCCTTCCTGATCGCCGGCCAGCGAGCACAGTTCGCGGCCTTCAACATGCAGAACATGCTGCGTGGGCGGAACATGGCTGTCCTGGGTGGGCAGTTCTCGATCTTCTCCACCAAGGCGCTGCGCAGGGTCATGGTCGACACCAACCAGCGCCGCCCCTGGGTCAAGGACAGCGAGGTCGAGGACTCACTGCTCTCCCTGCAGATCAAGAGTGCCGGCTTCCTGACCAAGATCAGCGCCCAGGCCAGGGCCAACGTCGGCGGGATGACCACCCTGAAGTCGCTGGACGCGCAGCAGGTCAAGTGGAACTACGGCGCCATCGAGCTGATGTGGCCGGGGCAGCGCGGCGACACGAAGGGGCAACCGTTCCATCCCAACCTGCGCCTGCGCTGGTTCGAGCACCTCTCGATGGTCACCAACATCTTCACCCGTGTCGGGTTCGTCCTGTTGCTCTGTGCCTCGCTGACCATCGACGCCTTCGTGTTCACCGCCTGGTGGCTGATCCCGCCGGTCGTCGCGACCTTCTTGAACGCTCGGGTCGCGCACTCGATGCAGGACCGCAACCGCAAGGACTACCTCTTCGCCCTGACCCTGGTCGCGGCCGAGGTCTACATGCTGGTCCGGATGGGCCACTTCCTGCGCTCGTGGTTCAAGTTCTTCTCCAACCAGCAGAGCGACAACTGGGCAGCCCAGGCTCGCGCGGAGAGTGGCAAGGGTGGTCACGGCTATCTGATCCCCGCCGCCACCGTGCTGGTCCTGATGGGCGGGGCCTTCGCGGGCTGGAGCCAGCTGGCCATCAACACCCAGTCCGACGTCCTTGCTGTCGCCTGGCCGGTGCTCGGCATCGTGACCATTGCCCAGACCGCTGCACTCATGATCAAGGCGCTCCGGCGCTACAAGGGATACAAGGTATGAACGCCACACTCACCACCACCCTCAGGGGTCTCGTCGCAGCGCTCACCTGCCTGCTCGTCCTCGGTGCCTGTTCGCCGCTGGACCAGTTCGGCAAGGGCGAGGCGACCAAGGCCACCACCGAAGAGACCGCGGCGCCGGAGCAGGAGAAGTTCGTCTCGCAGTTCACCCGCGACGGCACCTACCAGTCCCACGTCGATGTCGACGGCGTCGATTTCGTCTACACGATCTGGCCGACCAAGTCGACGCCCCGGACCAACGAGTGGTACCCGCGCGGCAGCAAGTTCTTCTCCTTCACCTTCACCGCATACGACCTGCACCGGGAGCTGCGCGACAAGTTCAAGACCAAGCGCAAGGTCTACCTGGGCAACATCCGGGTGACCAGCACGACGGCCACGACCTCCGGTGCGGTCGAGACGCCGTACCTGCTGGACGAGGAGGCCTCTCGGATAACCTTCGATCCCGAGCCGGTCAAGTCCCGGATGGGCATGCTGGTCACGGCGCCCAAGGGAGCATTCGAGCTCCGAAACCAGCAGATCGGCGAGCTGGCCAAGGACACCATCGGGCTCACCCTCGTGTTCGAGGCATCGGTCCGGATCCAGCGCTCCGCCGGTTCCAAGCGCTACGACACCGAGGTCATCCGGCAGGAGGTCCCGATCGCGATCTTCGCCTCGGACACTCCGACAGTGGCGAGCGAGATCCCGATCAATGCGAACTGACTGGCGCAGGCGTCGCCCCGGGCTCCTCCTGGTGGTGACGTCCTTCCTGGCCCTCGCGCTGATCGTGGGCACCGTCCTCTTCCTGCACGCCCGGTCGCAGGCCCCGGGCCAGGCCGACAACCCCTTCGCGCTGCGGTCGGTCTATGTCGACCCGGCCGCCAAGGTGTCAGTCGCCGCGCAGGGTGCCGCGGGCAACGAGGGGGAACTGCTGCGCAGGCTGGCAGCGGTGCCCACCGGCATCTGGTTGACCCCTGAGGAGCAGCCCGCCGGACAGGTCGGGAGCCGCGTGAAGGGGGTTGCGGAGGCCGCGCACGAGCGCAAGGAGGTCGCCGTGTTCGTGGTCTACGGGATCACCCAGCGCGACTGCACCGCGGGGGAGTCCTCGGGTGGGTTGCCCGCAGGGGAGTACGCCGAGTGGGTGCGGGAGATCGCTTCTGCGGCAGGACCCTGGACGGTGGCCATCCTCGAGCCGGACGCGCTGGCCTCGGCGCAGGAGTGCGATCTCGTCGAGCAACGTGTGCAGGCGCTCTCGGAGGCGGTCGAGGAACTGAGGGAGGCCGACGTCACGACGTACATCGATGCCGGGCACTCGAACTGGACGGAGCCGGTCGAGATGGCCGACCTTCTGGATCGTGTCGGCGTGGAGAGCGTGCGCGGCTTCGCCACGAACACGTCCGCGTTCGGCACCAACGCCGAAGAGGTGGCTTATGCGCGGCAGGTGGCCAGCCATCTCGATGGTGCGCACTTCGTCGTCGACAGCTCCCGCAACGGAGCCGGTGGCAACGGGGAGTGGTGCAATCCCCAGGGTCGGGCCGTGGGCACGAAGCCCGGCTACGTGGACGACGGTGGCCTGGATGCCTACCTGTGGATCAAGCCACCGGGCGAGAGCGACGGCGAGTGCAACGGGGGCCCTGCCGCCGGGGCCTGGTCGACCGATCTGGCCTTGGACCTGGTCCGGAATGCGGAGTGGTGAGATGACTGAAACGATTGCTGCAAGACGCCTCGGGCCACGGGACGTTCGCGTTAGGCTCCAGCCATGACAGCCACGCCCGCCACGCGCATGGCCGTCATCATCGAGGACGACGCGGACATCCGGAGCCTCCTGGACATGGTCCTCACCCAGTCCGGCTTCACCACCGTGATGGCCAGCAACGGCGCCGACGGGGTCGAGCTGGTCCGCAAGCACAAGCCGTTGTTGACGACGCTGGACGTGAACATGCCGGGCGTCGACGGGTTCGCCGCCGCCCGGTTGATCCGTGAGTTCAGCACCGGCTACCTGATCATGCTCTCCGGGCTCGGGGACGAGATCGACGTCGTGGCCGGGTTGAACGCGGGTGCCGACGACTACATCGTCAAGCCCTTCCGGCCGCGAGAGCTGCGCGCGCGGATCGAGACGCTGCTTCGTCGCCCCCGGGTGATCGAGGACCACGTCGCCGCCATGGGTGCCGCCTCCGCGGCGAACCCCCCGCTGCCTCCGACCACTCCGCCGGCCCCGCACGCGCCTGACCAAACCCTTGGGCAGCCTCCTGTCGAACCGACCCCGACCCCGGCTTCCACGCCCTCGCCCGCTACGCCTACGCGCGCGTCGGTCGCACCGGTCGCACCGGAAACGTCGGCGGGTGGCTCGCTGCACCTGAACGGCCTCGAGCTGAACCCCGAGAGCAGGACAGTGCTTGTCGACGGTCGCAACGTCGAGCTGACCCGGAGCGAGTTCGATCTGCTCGAGTCTCTCTTCCGCTCGGGTCGCAGGGTCCGGAGCAAGGCCGACCTGGTCCTCGTGCTGCGCGGCGAGTCGCACGTGACCTCGCACTACATCAATGACGCCGACAAGCGCGGCGTCGAGGTGCACATGGCCAACCTGCGCCGCAAGCTCGGCGAGAGCGCCACTTCTCCCCGATGGCTCGAGACGGTGCGTGGCGTCGGCTACCGCACCACCGCCGGAACCAACGACTGACACCCAGGAATCCTCATGACCCGCTCCTCGCGGATGGCCCGGCTCGGTGCCGTCCTCACACTTGCCCTGCTGCTCCCGCTGTTGGTCGTCATCGGGTCGGCGGGGAGCTCGTCCGCCGCAGACTCCGGACGCGTCCGCGGTCAGATCACCGACACCGCAGGCCGGGGTCTCTCCCGGATGCAGGTGATCTGGTTCAACTCGTCGGGGAAGTACCTCGGCAAGCGGAACGCCGACGCCAACGGCGTCTTCGCCGTCTCGCCGCTCGCTCCGGGTCGCTACAGCTTCCAGTTCGTCGACCGCCGGCCGCAGTACGACAAGACCAGGCGTCCGCAGAAGGACGTCACCGTCTCGGTCAAGGCCAATCGCACCACCCAGGTCCGGGGGAGGCTGCCCAGGGGCGCCATGGTGTACGGCGTGGCCACGGCCGGTGGGAAGCGTGCGGCGTCCGCGCGGATCGTGGCCGCCAACCAGTACGGCACCTCCTTCGAGGTGAAGGCGAACAACCGGGGTGAGTTCGCCATCGGTGGTCTGCCCCCGGCGAACTACTCCCTGTTCGTGTGGGATGCGAAGAAGCAGTGGGCCGGCAAGAGCACCTACGTGAAGTGGGTGAAGTCCAACACCTCGCGCAAGGCCAACGTGAAGCTGACCAGGAAGGCTGGCGGGCTCTCTGTCGACCTCTACCCGATGAGCAGTTTCCGCGGGAAGAGGCTCTGGGTCACCGCGACGAACCGAAGCACCGGGCAGTGGTACACCGCCGCGGCGAGCAGCGGGGTCGTCAGCTTCGCCGGCCTGATGCCGGGGTCCTACAAGTTGACCGTGCCCGGGGCGGGCGACCGGATCGGTCGCACGGGGCTCGTCGGCACGGTCCGCTCCGGACGGGTCACCTTCTCGAGCATGAGCCTGACCAAGCGCGGCGCCTGGATCACAGGCACCGTGGTGGACTCGGTCGAGGGCCACGGCGTCAAGGGCGCCACGGTGACCGTGCGCGACGCGCGTGGGACCGTCCTCGGGTCCGCACGGACCAACTCCAAGGGCGCCTACAAGGTGGGTGGCTCGTGGACCAGCCAGAAGTCGTTGACCGTGACGGTCACGGCCGCACACGGCTGGCTCGATTGCCCTGACCCCGATCGAGGGGCCGTCCGCTACGGATCGTCGTCCCGCACGGGGATCTCCGTAGTGACCGGCAGGGGGACGAGCGTGGCGACGATCTCCATGCGCCGGGGGAGCGTGTCGGCGACCAAGTTGTGTGTCGAGCCCAAGCCCACACCTGTCCCGACCCCGAAACCAACTGAGCCGTCGGTTCCCGCACCGGGCCCGGCCCCGACTGCAGCTCCGACCCCGACCGGGACGCCCACACCTACGCCGACCGCGCCCGCGTCCCCGGTTGCGGTACCGGCCGGCTAGAGGTTCGGAACCGGGCGTCGGCCACGCGGCGTACGTCGGGCGTCGCGACGCTTGCGATAGACCTGCTGGCGCATCGCGAGTGCGCCCAAGCACAGTGCGTAGCCGCTGATCAGCGCACCGGAGTGGTTGGCGAGCCCGGTGATCACGGCCTGGATCGTGCCGTCGACCTCGTCGGCGATGGTCGCGGAGGAAGCCAGGGCCAGCAACCAGAAGACGCTGAGCATCAGCAGGGGTGGCAGCACGCCGATCAGGAAGAAGTCGCTCGGGCGCACGCGCAGCGCCATGGCGCAGCAGGTGAGGACGAAGACCAGGTCGAAGAACCAGCCGAGACGTCCGTGGGCGACGAGCTCGACCACGACTGCGGAGAGCGCGATCGCCACCCCCATGGCGGCGACTGGCCGCCCGGGTTCGGTGCCCTCTTCCCAGAGGGTGCGTGCTCGAGCCACGACTGCCATTTTAGGCCGGTGGCGACCGGCAGGTCCTGCGGCGCGCCGCGGCAGGGACCTTCAGCCGCGCAGTGCAGCCGCTGCGGCGGCCACGGACTCGGGGTCGCCCGCCTCGGGGATCCAGGGCAGCTTGAGCCGGTCGCGTTCGGGGTCGTCGCGATAGCGGGGCACCACGTGGATGTGGAAGTGGAAGACGGTCTGCCACGCGTCGACACCACAGCAGTTGAGCAGGTTGACGCCGTCGGCACCGAGCCGCTCCACGGCCCGCGTTGCCACCATCTGCGCGGCCGAGGTGCAGGCGGCCAGGTCGTCCGGACCGACCTCGAGCAGGTCGCGGGAGTGGGTCTTCGGGATCACCAGCGCGTGGCCGTGACTGGCCGGATTGATGTCCATGAACGCGATCGTGCGCTCGTCCTCGTGGACGACACTCGAGGGGAGCTCGCCAGCAATGATCCGGCAGAAGACGCAGTCCGACATGACTGCAGGCTAGCCAGTCTCGGAGGTATTGCGGCGTGGGGGATCGAGCAGGTCCAAGTCAGGCCGGGTCTGGCCCACCGCGTCGAGCAGCTCGGCGGAGGTCAGTGGGCGGGGCGTCTCCACGACCGGTGTGGGGGCCTCGATGCGCTGGCCGTTGACGCCCAGGTCCTCGAGGCGACGGGCGGTGACGAACACGCGTGACTCCAGCGAGCCGACGGCGCGGTTGTAGTGCTCCACCGAGGCCTTTAGCGAGCGCCCGACCTTGTCGAAGTGATCGCCCAGCGTGCCCAGACGGGTGTAGAGGTCACGGGCCAGGTCGTGGATCGCCGTGGTCTGCTCCGCCAGCCGCTCCTGGGTCCAGCCGTGGGCGACTGTCTTGAGCAGCGCGATCAAGGTGGTCGGAGTGGCCAGCACGACACCGCGCTCGGCGGCACGCTCGAGCAGGTTCGGGTCGCCGTCGAGGGCGGCCGAGAGGAAGGACTCGCCGGGCAGGAAGAGCACGACGAACTCGGGGGAGCTGCCCAGCGCCTGCCAGTAGCGCTTGCCACCCAACGCGTCCACGTGGCTGCGCACCTGGCGGGCGTGGCGGTTGATGTGGGCGCGATGCTCGTCCGGGTCCTCAGCACCGGTGGCGTCGAGGAAGGCATCGAGCGGCACCTTGGAGTCCACCACCACGTTGCGGCCCCCGGAGAGGTGCACCACGAGATCGGGGCGCAGCACCGCGTCGTCGTACGTCGTGTGGTGCTGCTCGGTGAAGTCGCACCGGTCGACCAGCCCGGCCAGCTCCACGGCCCGACGCAGCTGCATCTCACCCCAACGGCCGCGGACCTGCGGCTTGCGCAGGGCAGTGGAGAGCGACGTCGTCTCGCGGCGCAGCCCCTCCGCGGAGTGCCGGACCTCGTCGACCTGCGCGCGCAACTGCCCCTGCCAGGTGGCGCGGTTGTGCTCGAGGTCGCGCATCTGCTCGGCGAGCCTGTCCAGGCCGTCCTTGATCACCGTGTCGTCGGCGACCCGGCGCTCCAGGGCGGCGATGGACTCGCGCGCCACGACCGGATCGCTGGGATGGCTCCGGACCCACAGCGCCGCGGCGAGCGCGCCGACCAGGGCCCCCAGGGCCAGACCGATGAGAAGCAGCAGGATCTCCATGCCTTCGAGCATGGACCACGCCACCGACAATCGCGGTCAAGCCGTGCGGCAGAAGCCGGTCAGTCGCTCAGGTTGACGATGACGGGAGCGTGATCGGACGGGCTGCCGAGTCCGTTGGCCTTGCCCAGTGCGGGGTCCCGCTCGTCGCGGTCGATGAAGGCTCCGGTGACCCGATCGGAGAAGGCCGGTGAGCCGATCACGAAGTCGATGCGCATGCCGCGGTTCCGCTCGAACCGCTGGCGGTAGTAGTCCCAGTAGGTGTAGCCCGCGTCGCCCGAGATGTGCGGCCGCACCACATCGGCGTACCCGTCCTCGAGGAAGGCGTTGAACGCAGCCCGCTCGGGCACCGTCACGTGCGTGGAGTTCTTGAACTGGGCGATGTCGAAGACGTCCTCGTCCAGCGGCGCGATGTTCCAGTCGCCGACCAGGGCCGTCGGCTCGTCGCGCCACTGTTGCGCGGCAGTGCGCAGTCGACCCAGCCAGTCGAGCTTGTAGGCGTAGTGCGGGTCGTCGACCTTGCGGCCGTTCGGAACATAGAGCGACCAGATGCGTACGCCGCCGCAGACGGCTCCGATCGCCCGTGCCTCCGACACCAACGGGTCCCCGAAGCCCGGCATCTCGGAGAAGCCCACCTGGACGTCCTCGATCCCGACGCGGCTGATCAGCGCGACACCGTTCCACTGGCTGAAGCCGGTCGCGGCGACCTCGTAGCCCATGGACTCGAGGCCCATCAGTGGCAGCTGGTCCACCTTGGCCTTGGTCTCCTGGACAGCGAGTACGTCGATGTCGTGGCGTTGCAGGAATGCCTCGACGCGGTCGATGCGGGAGCGAATGGAGTTCACATTCCAGGTGGCGATGCGCATGGGATGAACCTATGCGGCCAGGAACTCCTCGACGATGCCGGGCGTGGCGGCCCGGACGAAGGCGGTCGCGGCAGGGAGGGGAATGTCGCGGATGACCACCTGCTCGGCCCCCGCCGCCGTGGTGGCGACCACGGTGGCCAGGCCCCGCCGTCGCTGGAAGAAGCTCTGGGCGACGACCCAGCCGATCACTCCGTCACGCTGGAGGATCGTGCGCGTGCGCGAGGTGATCCCGGAACCGGCGACCAGGTGGTCGGGAGTGAGGGCGTGGCCGAGGTGGGCATATTCCATCCGGCCGAGCAGGCACCCGACCGGGACCACGGCCACCGCGACCGCGACGACCGGCCACCAGGGCCCGTCAAGCAGGACGACCAGTGCGACGACGGGCGCGATGACCGGTGAGAGGACGAGGACGTTGCGGACCATTGCTCGACGTCGGGCCGATGGACCGTGCATCTCGAGTCCGACCTTGACGGGCGTCTCGTCCCCGAGGATGTCCGTCGCGATCTCGCGGACCACCGGTGTCGGCGCCTGCGGCAGCACGGCGTGCACGGAGTCCTCGAGGCCGGTGACGAGAGCATGCAGCTCACCGCCGTCGACGGTGCGGAGCAGGGCGGTCTCGCGCAGCCGTACGCCGCGGACCCTGACCTCCTCGATCGTGGTTGATTGCGTGGTGAACAGCCCGCGGGTCAGGCGCAGGTTGCCGTCCTCGCGGAAGAGCCGCATGTCCCACCACTGGATCAGATAGGCCACCATCGACAGCACGATCCACAACACCAGCCCGCCCGCGAGGGCGCCCAGGATGATCAGGGTGAGCGAGGTGGCGAGCACCCGCTCGAGCACGTCACCGTCCAGCTCGATCCTGATCTCACCGGCGAACTGCGAGGTCGCGCCCAGGAAGCCGAGTGCGATCGCAAGCCGGCCCAGGCTGAACGGCGCGAAGCGCGCCCAGGCGGGCGTGAACGTGACCAGGTCGTTGACACCGCGAGCGGTCCCGATGGTCTCGGCGGGTGCTTCGCCGGCGGTATGACGATCGGTCGGCGCGGTCCGGCCGGAGAGGAGTCGGGTGCGCAGCGCGGCCGCTTGGTCCACCGACAGTGCGTTCAGCTCGATCATCGTGTCGTCGACACCGGTGCCGACCTCCACCTTCTCCAGCTTCAGCAACCGGTGCAGGACGGTGGCCTCGAGGTCGACGCTGCGGATCCGGTCGAGCGGCGCCGTGAGCCGCAACTTGTTGACCAGGCCGGTGGTGACGACGAGCTGGTCGTCTGCGATGCGGAAGCGGGTGGTGAACCAAGGGATCACGCCGAGGACGATCGAGCCGAGCACGATCAGTGGCGCGGCGATCAACGCCCACCTGGGCTGTTGGGTGCCGACACCGATCAGCGCGATGACTGCCGGGAACAGGAACTGGCGAAACGCCCCGATCGGACCGATCACCATGACCTTGGCGTCCAGGCGCTGCCATCCGCCGGGTTCGCTCACGTCGCGTCGCCCTGGTCCGCGGAGGTGATCTCGGTGAGCTCGGCGACGACCCGGGTGGCGACGTCCTCGTCCAGCCCGATGATCTCGATGGCGCCGGCGGAGGAGGCCGTGGTGATGGTGACCGCGGAGAGCCCGAAGAGGCGCATCAGCGGTCCGCGGCGGGTGTCCACGGTCTGCACCCGGGACAGCGGTGCGATCCGCTGCTTCGTGCTCAACCATCCGGTCTGGGTGTAGACGGCCCCCGAGGTCACCTCCCAGCGGTGGGTGCGGAACTTGAGCCCGGGGATCCACAGCATCAGCACGAGGTCGCCGAGCACGAGGGCCACGAAGAGCGGCAGCAACCACCACGGGTGTGGCACGAAGATCCAGAGCGCCACCAAGATCGCCATACCGATGACGAACTCGATCAGCTCCACGGTGCGCCACAGCTTGAGCTGGTTCGCCGAGACCTGGTGGGCCGGCTCGCGAAGCAGTGCAATCCGCTCGTCGCCAGCCACCTGTGGGTCAGTCATGCCTGCGAGCCTAGTCACGCCCCGGCAGCCACCGTGGGTCGGTCGATTCGGGGCAGGTCGGGGCGCGCCGTAGACTCACCGCCCGTGGCACTCACCATCGGAATCGTGGGACTTCCCAATGCGGGCAAGTCGACGCTCTTCAACGCACTGACCAAGAACGACGTCCTCGCGGCGAACTATCCGTTCGCGACCATCGAGCCGAACGTCGGTGTCGTCGGTGTGCCCGACGAGCGGCTGCCGCAGCTGGCCGAGATCTTTGGCTCGGAGAAGATCCTCCCCGCGACCGTGGAGTTCGTCGACATCGCCGGGATCGTGCGGGGCGCCTCGCAGGGTGAGGGCCTGGGCAACAAGTTCCTCTCCCACATCCGCGAGTCCTCGGCGATCTGCCAGGTGACCCGGGTGTTCCGTGACGAGGACGTCACCCACGTCGACGGCGAGGTGAACCCCGACAGCGACATCTCCACCATCCAGACCGAGCTGATCCTGGCCGACCTGGAGACCGTGGACCGGGCGATCACGCGACTCGAGAAGGAGTCGCGCAAGGTCAAGGACCTGGTCGCCAACCTGGAGGCCGCCCGCGAGGCCAAGGCTGCTCTCGAGGGCGGCACCCCGGTCATCGACACCACGATCGACCGGACGTTGCTCCGTGAGCTCTCGCTGCTCACGGCCAAGCCGTTCATCTACGTCTTCAACTGCGACGCCGAGGAGCTCGCCGACGAAGAGCTCAAGAACCGGATGCGTAAGCTGATCGCCCCGTCGGAGGCGATCTTCCTGGACGCCAAGTTCGAGTCCGAGCTGATCGAGCTCGACGACGAAGAGGCTGTCGAGTTCCTCGCCGAGGCGGGCGTGACCGAGCCGGGACTGGAGGTGCTGGCCCGCGTCGGCTTCGACACCCTCGGCCTGCAGACCTACCTGACCGCCGGGCCCAAGGAGACGCGTGCCTGGACGATCCCGAAGGGCGCCACCGCACCCGAGGCTGCCGGCGTGATCCACACCGACTTCCAGAAGGGCTTCATCAAGGCCGAGATCGTCTCCTTCGGCGACCTCCGCGCCGCCGGCACGATGGCCAAGGCCAAGGAAGCCGGCAAGGTCCGCATGGAGGGCAAGGACTATGTGATGGCCGACGGCGACGTGGTCGAGTTCCGGTTCTCGAACTAAACCTTTGGCGTGTCAGCAGTGAAGCATCACGTGGACTTCTGACTCATCTTCGCATCGCGCGTCGACCTGGAGACCCGTACACTAGGACGGGTTCCGCCGGCGGCGGAGGTCGTCGTCGCGAGAGAATGGTCCGACCACAATGAAGCGCGTCGCAGGGGCCTCGGTAGTACTCCTCTCGTCGCTCGCCCTCCTCACTGGATGCGGGAGCTCGGCAGACCTAGGCCCGATTCCGCAGCAACTGGGCGGCGCGTCGTATGCGCTGTACTTCAGCGCGCAGAGCGCAGACATCGATGGAGCGCATCACCGCGGGAGGCTGGTCCTTGTCGATGCAGATGGCTCAGTGTCTGTGTTGCCCACATGGGGGATGGATCATGGTCGACCCGTCTGGACCGACGAAGGCCTGTTCTTTAGTGATTTGAAGAACGACTATCGCCTTGATGAGACCCGGCTGACCACCATCGCGAGCCCGAAGACGGACAGCCAGTACGCGATGCTCGCGACCTCGCCGTCGACTGTGTTGGGCCTCTATAATCTGGGGTTCTCAGATGCAGGTGGCTACACGAGCCAAGTGGTCGTCACAACTGGCGACACCAGTACGCTCAGCGAGGTCGAAGGCGGCTACTACACCACTGCGAACTGTGAAGGCACGGTCTATGGCATCGGTTTGGCAACTGGGCCGTACTCGTCGACGGGCGACCCTGACACCGAGCCGGTGATGCTCAACCAGCTCACAGACACCGCTGACGGTGACGAGGAGAACGTGGGGCTGAGCGCGCAGGCCCGCGACAACGCGCTCCCCGCTAGCGCGCCGTGCCAGGGCGGGACGATCTTCTACATCTCCGATTCCATCAGCGGAGGGCTCGATTCTCCGGTCAGGCCGGTCATCTCGATGTGGGATATCGCTTCCGGGGAGTATCGCGAGGTTGCGATGGATGCTGGCCCGTTAACAGAGCGACTCATGCGCAGCGACGGCATCGGATACCCGCAGGTGAGTGCGGATTCGATTCGAGACGGACGGCTCCAATGGTTCGGTGTGAGCAACTCCATCATGTCCACCGATCTGGCGACAGGTCGGACGGAGAAGCAGTTCGACGTAGCTGGGGTCACGGACGAAGTGCTCTCATCGCAGGCATCCTTTCAAGGCGATGAAGTCGTCGTGATGGTCGACAGCGACGGATCCAATCCGTATGAGATCGTTCGATACCACCGTGATTCCGGAGTCGTGTTGTCGCGGACCGTCGTCAACTTTGCGCCGGAGGACCTCGCGGCGGGGCTGTTCCTTCGAGGATTCGCTGTCCGGCCGTAGGGTTCTTTCCGCCGCCGGATGTCTGCTCATTTATCGTGAAGACACGCCAGAGGTTGTTATCTGCGGCGACGTGGTGGTGGAGTTCCGCTTCAACGTGTAGTTGATTCTCGGCCTGACGGTTGACCGCCGAAACTGCTTACGCCGATTTGATCGCTGTCGCGGTGCTCGGCTCGTTGAGGGGTCTGGATCCGCTCCTACTAGTCTCAGAGCATGATCCAGAACGTTCATCAGCGATACATCCATGCGAGCGCTGAATCGGTCGGAGAGCTGCTGGACTCCTTGTCGACCAAGCAGGACCGGCTGTGGCCGCGTGGACAATGGCCGTCGATGAGACTGGACAGGCCACTCGGCATCGGCGCATCTGGAGGGCACGGGCCCGTGCGTTATGTGGTGGACGCATATGAGCCAGGGCGATCCGTGAGGTTTCGATTCACTGGTCCATCGGGATTTCATGGCCATCATGCATTCACTGTTTCGGAAACCGCGGATGAGTCAGTTGTGTTGCTCAGGCATGAGTTATTTATGACTGTCACCGGGCTATCCAGAGCGACTTGGTCCCTCTTTTTTCGGCCGCTTCATGACGCTCTCATCGAGGAGAGCTTTGATCGCGCTGAGTCAGAGGTAGGCAATCCGCCGGAGGTTCCTGCCAAGCGCCCGCTATGGACGAAGACTCTTCGGCTTGTGGCGTCATTGCCGAAAGCGAGCCCATTCGCATGATCCATGCTGAGCACAGGTGCGGGCCAGGCCTCCGATGGCCCCATGGGGTTTCGCTCCGACGCTGACGTGGCAGCTTCGCTGGAGATCTCTGTGTTCGAGCCGGTCTCGGTGAATAATGCCAGGGTCCCGAGGTTGGCAAAGGTTGCTAGGTGCCGGAACTCGGTGGAGTTCCGCTTCAACGTCTGATCCCCAGCGCTTCAGAACCACTCCGTCTGCTTCGACAGCCTGATGGCCCCAGCCTCATTCCGCCTGGTCCCCTCGGCAATGACAAGATTGGGCAATGACCGCAACCCTCGTGGCCCAGGGCCTGGCCGGGGGACATGGCCATCGCACCCTCTTCGAGTCACTCGACCTGACTGTCGCGCCCGGCGATGTCGTCGGCGTCGTCGGCGCCAACGGTGCCGGCAAGTCCACACTGCTCAGGATGTTGGCGGGCATCGACGAACCCCAGGCCGGAACGGTGTCGCTGTCGCCGACCGACGCCTTCGTCGGGTGGCTCCCCCAGGAGCATGAACGCGTAGTCGGCGAGACAGTCGCCGACTACATCGGTCGTCGTACCGGCTGTGCCACGGCGACTGCCGAGATGGACGCCGCAGCCGTCGCCCTCGGTGACCCGTCGAGCGCACAGGCGACAGGTATCGATCCCAACGATGTCTACTCGAACGCACTGGAGCGATGGCTGGCCAGCGGAGCTCCGGACCTCGAGGACCGGATCCCGGTGGTGCTGGCCGAGCTCGGGCTGGACCTCGGCGAGAAAGCCATCGACCAGACGCTGATGACATCGCTCTCCGGTGGGCAGGCGGCCCGGGTCGGGTTGGCCGCACTGTTGCTGTCCCGCTTCGACCTCGTGTTGCTGGACGAGCCGACCAACGACCTCGACCTCGACGGTCTTGAGCGGTTGGAAGCCTTCGTCCAGGGCCTGCGCGGCGGCGTGGTGCTGGTCAGCCACGACCGCGAGTTCCTCGCCCGTTGCGTGACCCGGGTGCTTGAGCTGGACTTGGCGCAGGGCTCCAACCGGGTCTTCGGCGGCGGGTACGACGCCTACCTGGAGGAGCGCGCCACGGTGCGCCGCCATCAGCGGGAGAAGTACGACGACTTCGCCAGCAGGAAGGCCGACCTCGTCTCCCGCGCCCGGACCCAGCGTGAGTGGTCGAGCCAAGGCGTGCGCAATGCGATGAAGAAGGCGCCGGACAACGACAAGATCCGCCGCAAGGCGGCCACGGAGTCCAGCGAGAAGCAGGCGCAGAAGGTACGTCAGATGGAGAGCCGGATCGCCCAGCTCGAGGAGGTCGAGGAACCACGCAAGGAGTGGAAGCTCGAGTTCAGCATCGGCTCGGCTCCGCGATCCAGCTCAGTGGTCTCGACGCTCAACGACGCCGTGTTCACCCAGGGCTCCTTCACCCTCGGCCCGCTCTCACTGCAGGTCAACGCGGGGGAGCGGATCGGCATCACCGGCCCGAACGGAGCCGGCAAGTCAACGCTGCTCCGCGCTCTGCTCGGTCAGCAAGCCCCGGTGCAGGGCACGGCGAGCCTCGGGACCAGCGTGATGATCGGCGAGATCGACCAGGCGCGCTCGTTGCTGGCCGGAGCCCGTCCACTTGCCGACGCTTTCGAGGAACTTGTCGAGAAGCTCTCCCCGGGTGAGGTGCGGACCCTGCTGGCGAAGTTCGGGCTCAAGGCCGACCACGTGGGTCGGCCCGTCGACGAACTGTCGCCCGGTGAGCGCACTCGTGCCGGCTTGGCGTTGTTGCAGGCACGAGGGGTCAATGTGCTGGTGCTCGACGAGCCGACGAACCACCTGGATCTCGCGGCGATCGAGCAGCTCGAGCAGGCACTGGGGTCCTACGAAGGGGCCCTGCTGCTGGTGACCCACGATCGTCGGATGCTCTCGACCGTGCAGCTCGATCGGCACTGGCGGGTGGACTCAGGAACGGTCACCGAATGAGCCGCATCCGTGGCCGCCGGAAGCCTCGTGGAGGCCGACTCTCAACCCAGTCGACCGTTCGGACGACTTGAGACAGTTGAACAGTCGATCCAGTCCTCGAGGCCGGGCGCCCGCTTGAGTGCCTCCTCGAAGGTGATGACCACGGGATAGCTGCCGGGCTGCATGTCCCAATAGGCACCGCAGGCGCGACAGTTGCGAATCTCAACCCAGTTCGCGTCTGCCACCTTCACGACCCTTTCGTCGCGCATCGCGTGGATGCACACCGCCATACAGACCTCGCAGGCACCTGCCCTGATTTCCCCCGTCACGACGTGACTCTGCGGCGAGCGGTCCGCGCCTTGCGGGTGAGGACGTGGAGCAGCAGGATCACCGCGACCAGGCCGGTGGTTGAGATCAACTGGTTCCGGGCATCGGTGTCGGTGAACATCAGCACCACCAGCGCGCCGAGTGCGACGAGAACCGCCCAGTTCGACCACGGATGCCACCAGGAGCGGATCGCCAAAGGCTGACCGCTCTCCCGCGCCTCGGTGGCCAGACGCGGGCCGAGCCGCAGCTGGGCGACGACGATCAGTGCCCAGACGACCAGCAGCGCGGCGCCGACGGCGTTGAGGAGGATGCCCAGCAGGGAGTCGGGCAGCAGCCAGTTGAGCAGCACGGCCACGAAGCCGAAGAAGATCGACACCAACACCGACACCCACGGAACGTTCGAGCGGGACACCTTGGTGAGGGCCGCCGGTCCATCGCCGCGCCGGGCCAGTGAGTAGGCCATCCGTGAGGTGCCGTAGACCTGCGCGTTGAACGCCGAGAGCAGTGCCAGCACCACGACGACTTCCATCATCGTGGCCGCGGCCGGCAGGCCGGAGAGGTCGAGCACGGCGGCGAACGGTCCGGCCTCCAGCTCGGGAGAGTTCCAGGGCATCACCAGCACCATCAGTGCGATCGAGCCGAGGTAGAAGAAGAGGATGCGCCACACGATGCTCTTCGTCGACCGGGCCACCGCGAGCTGTGGGTCCTCGGCCTCCGCCGAGGCGATGGTGACGATCTCGATGCCACCGAAGGCGAAGGCGACCACGAGCAGGCCGGCGGCGACACCGGCGAGGCCGTTCGGGGCGAACCCACCCTCGCCGAGCAGGTACGACGTACCGAC
Source organism: Nocardioides daedukensis (assembly GCF_013408415.1). Classification (NCBI taxonomy): domain Bacteria; kingdom Bacillati; phylum Actinomycetota; class Actinomycetes; order Propionibacteriales; family Nocardioidaceae; genus Nocardioides; species Nocardioides daedukensis. The sequence continues at coordinate 3,437,139 of NZ_JACCAA010000001.1, forward strand.
CGGGTCGGTGCCGGGCAGCAGACCGAGCGCCAGCAGCACCCCGATCACCAGGAACGCGATGATCGCGGCGACCTTGATGAAGGCGAACCAGAACTCGAACTCACCGAACTGGCGTACGCCCCACAGGTTGATCACGGCGAAGAGGCTCACGACGACCAGGGCGACCACCCACTGGGGAATACCCGGTGCCCAGCCGCTCACGATGGCGGAGGCGCCGGTGATCTCGGCGCCGAGCACCATCACCAGCATGAACCAGTAGAGCCAGCCGAGCAGGAACCCTGCCCACGGTCCGAGCGCTTCTTCGGCGTAGACCGAGAACGAGCCGCTGGCCGGCCGGGCGCTGGCCATCTCGGCGAGCATCCGCATGACCAGGATGACGAGGACGCCAGCCAGGGCATAGGAGACCAGGATCGCCGGGCCGGCCGCGGCGATGCCGACGCCAGAGCCCAGGAACAGGCCAGCGCCGATCGCCGAGCCGAGGCCCATCATCGTGAGGTGCCTGGTACGGAGGCCGTGGCCGAGCTCCTCGGGGCCGGCCTCTGCCGGAACGGCTGAGCTGTCCGATGCGTCCTGCGAAGTCACCGAATCAGAGTAGGTGGCTGGCTCAGGCCGCCGCGTGGCTGGTGCTCCATTGCGTGATCAGGGTCATGGCGTGGAAGTGCCGCTCGGGGTCATCGCTGTACAGGTCGGCTCCTGTGCGCGAGTCGAGCTGGTGCGTGCCGGTGTCGTTGGTGATCCGGTAGCGATCGTTGAGCGTGCGCCAGATGTAGGTGCCGGGCAGGGGTTGTCGCACCCGGACCGGGCCGGAGGTCTTGATCCGGTGATGGTGTCGCGTCATCGGCCCGGCGTTGTCCAGACTGGTCTGGCCGGGCTCGTCAGGTCGCCCGGATCGATCTCGTCGGTAGGCGACGGTGTGGTCGATGTCCATGGCGTGCGTGGTGTTGCGGGCATAGGGATAGACGTCGGCGGGGGTGCGGGTGAAGAGGGCTTCCCGCAGGCTCCCGGTGAACGCGTAGGAGTCGGCTGGCGCAGTGGCGGCCGGGTCCAGGACCGCGGAGATGGTGACGTCGCTCAGGCGCAGCAGCTCGAGGGCTTCAGTGAGGCTGAGCGGCCCGTGTCCTTCGAGTCGGCCGACGCCCTCGGCAATCCGGCCGGTGTCGGCGGCGATCGCGAGTGCCTGGAGGGCGTCCTCGGAGAGGTGCAGGTGCAGCTGCAGGGCAGCGCGACCGGTCCTGGCACCGCTCATAGGTCCGGGTCCGGCGACGCTCGCGGGATCTGCACCGTCTCCGGCCCCCTCGGCACAGGTGGCACCCGTGGCTCCGCCCACGCCGGTCTCGCCCACGCCGGTCTCGTCCGCGCCGGCCTCGCCCTCGCCAGCCCTCTCCGCACTGTCCACATCACCAGCGGCTGCCGGGTCGATGGCGCCAGCGAGCAGCGCATGCGCGGTGGCGGGGTCGGCGATGAGCAGACCGAGGGCACGGGAGCGCGCGGTGTCGAGGGTGTCCAGGTCGTCGGACTTGATGCCCGTCGAGCGGTCGTGGGCCAGGAGTAGCTCGGCGAGTCGCTGTACCTGCTTGTCACCGGTGGCCGCATCGGCCGAGCTGAGCCGCGCATAGAGACCGCTCAGACCGCGCTGGTCGGTGCGGTTGAAGTGCGCGAACCGGAGCCGCAGCTGCGCCGTCCGCTCCGCTTCGTCACCCTCGGCATCGGCCAGGAGGACGAGCGAGTCGAGGCGCTCCAGGAGCCTGCCGGTGGGCAGCGAGGTGATCAGCGCAGCCAGGTCCTCGGCGATCTGCTGCGCCGAGGTCGGAGGGAGGTGGCGGGTCCGGGAGGCGATCTTGCGGAGCAACCACACCTCGAGCAGATCGGCGGTGGGCGACTCGAGCGTGAGCGTCCACAGGGGTTCGAGTCGATGGCGCAGGTCGAGGGCATCGGCGATCCAGGACCTGGCCGAGAGCGGATGCACCTGGAGGCTGATCCCGAGCTCGGCGGTAGCGAACTCGGAGACCAGCGGTGTCCCGTCACCGCCGAAGCGCCGGTAGGTCGGGTGCTCGCGGCGATGCTCGTCCTCACCGTCGGTCGACCCATGCCCGCGGGTCACCTCCTCGTGGTCTCCGTGCAGGTCCGCCCAGTGCGCCGCGTGGTGCAGGAGCGAGCGATCGGCGGCCCTCCGCGCGAGCACCGCGACCTCGACACCGGTGAGCGTGTCACCGGTGTCGAGGTCTGCGATCGCGTGCTCCTGCATGTCTCCAAGCCAACACGTGACCACCGACAATCCGGCTCGGAAACCGGCGCCTGGTCCCACCATCCGGACAAGTCCCGCAACTTTCTTCCAGAGCCGCGACCGCCCACGACCGAGCATGACCGCGCGTGCCCACCCGCGACGGCCCACGAAAGCCCACGACAGTCCGCGACGGACCACGCGACCGCCGTCACAAGAGGCCCACGAAAACCCACGACCGCCCGCGATGGACCAAGCGACCGCCACAACGAGCGACCCAGGAAACTCACTTGCTCGACGCTCCCGAGCCATGGCACCTTCGGCGCAGTGAACCCACTCGAACCAGCAGAACTCCTCGCGGCGTACGACGCCCAGTTGCGCACCGATGCCGAGACCCCGGGCGCTCGCTCGGTCACCCGTCTGGGCGCACTGCGCCTGGTCGAGTTCGGGAGCGGCCGAGGCTTCATCACCTACCGCGAGCTCGGAGTTGCCTCAGCAGCAGAAGTCGCAGAGCTGGTCGAGGCAGCCCTGGCCCACTTCACCGCCAACGACGCGATCACCAAGGTCGAGTGGAAGACCCGCGGCCACGACCATGCACCCGGGTTGCACGACGCCCTGGTCGCGAACGGCTTCGTCGCCCAGGAACCGGAGTCGATCATGATCGGCGAGGCGGCGCTGCTCGCCGTCGACGTCGAGCCTTCCGCTGGCGTCACGATCCGCAAGGTCACCGACGAGGCTGGCGTGACGGCCGCCTGCGCCATGCAGGACGAGGTGTTCGGCGGTGACGGGGGAGAGGACATCGCCGACGGCGTACTCAAGCGGATCGCGAAGGACGACGGCCTGGAGATGTGGGTCGCCGAGGCAGAGGGCGAAGTCGTCTGCGCCGGTCGCGTCGAACCGGTGGCGAACACCGACTTCGCCGGCATCTGGGGCGGGGCGACCATGCCGCAGTGGCGCGGCAGGGGGATCTACCGCGCGCTCACCTCGGCACGGGCGAAGTCCGCGCTGGCCAGTGGCAAGTCCCTGATCAACAGCGACTCCACGGAGTTCTCCCGGCCGATCCTCGAGCGTTCCGGACTGGTGAAGGTCTCCACGACGACGCCCTATGAATGGCGCCGCTGATACGTTGCTGCAATGGAGCAGGACACGGGCGTGGAGAACGGCGAAAGACGGCTCGAAGAGGGCGTACGGACCGACTTCACCGCGGCGATGAGCTATGCCGACTACCTCGGCCTCGACACCCTGCTCGCCTCGCAGCACCCGCTCAGCGAACCGGTGCATCCCGACGAGATGCTCTTCATCATCCAGCACCAGACCACCGAGCTCTGGTTCAAGCTGATCATCCAGGAGCTCAGCGGCGCCCGGGACTTCTTCGACGCCGACAACAACGAGCGGGCACGCAAGTCCATCGCTCGCGTCAAGCACATCATGAGGACCCTCGCCGAGCAGTGGTCGGTGCTGGCCACCCTGACGCCGAGCGAGTACGCCGAGTTCCGCGGCGTTCTGGGCAGCGCCTCGGGCTTCCAGTCCGCGCAATATCGCGCGGTCGAGTTCCTCCTCGGCAACAAGAACACCTCGATGCTCAGGCTCTATGCCGAGGGGACGCCCGAGCGTGAGCTCGTCGAAGGCGCACTGCGGAGCCCGACGGTGTACGACGCGTTCCTGCGCGCCCTGGACCGCTCCGGGCTGGCGGTGCCCCAGAGCATCCTCGAGCGCGACGTCAGCCAGGCCTGGGTGGAGCATCCGGAGCTGACCGGCGTCTTCGAGCAGATCTATCGTGACCCGGCAGCCCACTGGGAGGCCTACGCCACCTGCGAGGACCTCGTCGACCTCGAGGACGCCTTCCAGTTCTGGCGATTCCGCCACCTGCGCACCGTCCAGCGCACGATCGGCTTCAAGACCGGCACCGGCGGATCAACCGGCGTCGACTTCCTCAAGCGCGCCCTCGAGCTCACCTTCTTCCCGGAGCTGATCACGGTCAGGACCCACCTGAAGTGACCGAGACGGTCCTTGGCGGGGTGATCGATCACCATGTCCACCTGGGTCTGGTCGAACGGGACCTGCTGGCCGACTCGCCGGTCGTCGAGGTGCACGACCTGGGCTGGGATCCCGTTGCTGCACAAGGGTTTCGCGCAAATCCGCCGTCCGGGGTCGACGTCCACATCGTCGGCCCGTTCCACACCGCCCCGGGCGGTTACCCCACCGGCCGCAAGTGGGCGCCGCCCTCGTCGGTGCGCGAGATCGCCGATGCCGCCGACGCCGGAGTGGCGGTGCGGGAAGCGGTCACTCGGATGGCCTCGGGGATCAAGGTGACCCTCCACGACGACTTCGCCAACCTCTCCGAGGAGGTGCTGGAGGTCCTGGTCGAGGAGGCCCACGTCGACGGGCTCCCCGTCCTCGTCCATGCCGAGGGGCGGGGCATGGTCGAGCTGGCACTGCGGGTCGGAGCCGATGTGTTGGTGCACGCGCCGTGGACCGAACCGGTGCCCGAAGGAGTCCTCGCCGCCAGCACCCAGATGACCTGGATCTCCACCCTGGCCATCCACGCACCCTCAGACCAACAGGTCGCCATCGACAACATCGTCCGGTTCCGGGCGTTGGGCGGCACCGTCCGCTATGGCACGGACATGGGCAACGGACCGACGCCAGTGGGCGTGAACGCCGAGGAGATCCGCGCCCTCGGCCGGGCCGGGCTGCACGGCGAGGAACTGATCGACGCCGTCACGGGGGGCCCGCCGGCACTGAGTGCACCGCTGCCGCGGCCCACGAACGCAGACGAGCTGATCAGATGGCTGGGCGCCGCACGGCGCCTGCCGGCAACGATCCAGGAGGACGAATGAGCACGTATGACGACCTCGCGGCGCGGGCACAGCGGCTCGACGAAGCCGACCCCCTGGCGCGGTTCCGCGACGCGTTCGTCGACAGCGCGGACGTGGTGGCCTACCTCGACGGCAACTCCTTGGGCCGCCCGGTGCGGGCCACGCGGGACCGGTTGTCCGCGTTCATCGACGGCGCCTGGGGTGATCGGCTGATCCGGTCCTGGGACGAGCAGTGGTTCCACGCACCGACCGAGGTGGGGGACCGGCTGGGAGCTCTCACCCTGGGCGCCGCACCCGGCCAGGTGATCGTGGCCGACTCGACCACGGTGATGCTCTACAAGCTGATCCGGGCGGCCGTCGACAACGCAGCCGAGCGCAACGAGATCGTCGTGGACACCGGCAACTTCCCGACCGACCGCTTCGTGGTCGAGGGGATCGCTGCCGAGCGCGGACTGGTGCTGAGGTGGATCGACCCGGACCCGGTCGCCGGCGTCGGCGTGGACGACGTACGCGCCGTGCTCGGTCCGCGCACCGGCTTGGTGCTGCTCAGCCACGTCGCCTTCCGCTCCGGTGCGGTGGCCGACCTGCCCACGATCACGGCGGCCGCGCACGAGGCCGGAGCCCTGGTGCTCTGGGACCTCTGCCACAGCGCCGGTGCCCTCGACGTCCAGCTCGACGCGGCCGGGGCGGACCTTGCCGTCGGGTGCACCTACAAATATCTCAACGGCGGCCCGGGCTCGCCGGCATTCGGCTACGTCTCGCAGATGGCCCAGGACCGTGTGGCACAGCCGATCCAGGGCTGGATGGGAGCCGCGGACCCGTTCGCGATGGGCCACTCCTATGCAGGTGCGGCCGGGATCCGGCAGTTCGTCAGCGGGACGCCGCCGGTGCTCGCCATGCAACCGATGGTCGACATGCTCGACCTGATCGAGGAAGCCGGCATCGCCACGATCCGGGAGAAGTCGATCGCCCTGACCGGTTTCGCGATCGAGGTCGCCGACGAGCTGCTGGCACCGCACGGCGTGGTCCTCTCCTCGCCACGTGAGGCCGCCCGCCGGGGGAGCCACGTGCTGCTCGACCACCCGGACTTCCGCGAGGTCACTGCCAGGCTCTGGGAGGTCGGTGTGATCCCCGACTTCCGGCCACCCACGGGCCTGCGGGTGGGGTTGTCGCCGCTGAGCACCAGCTTCGCCGAGGTCGTCAGGGGGCTGGAGGAGACGCGCCGCCTGCTCGCCTGAGGGATTGCCTCAGAGGCTGGCCTGCCACCCGTCGTACTGTCCTCCGGCGGTCCGGGAGGCGACCTTCTCGAAGAAGGCCCGGGCCCGGCAGACCAGCTCGGGGCTGAGGATCACGTCGGTGCGTGCGGCCAGGACGAGCCAGTCGTCGCCGTCCTCGGCTTCCTCGACGGTGCGGATCTCCCAGTCGGCGGCGGTGATCTCGTCGGCAGCCTTGCGTGCGGCCCGCTCGTCGGCGGCGTAGAGCACCTGCAGCCATTCGCGCGGAGTGTCCGGCGAGCTCTGCTCGTTGATCTTCGCCAGGGTCTCGAGGTCGATCGGGTTCATGTGGGGCTCGGCCTCAGCCGCCCCGTCCCGCTTCTTGAAGAGTGCCACCCCGGCAGTCTGCCACTGTGCCGAGACTTGCGGAAAAGCGCTCAGACTCTGGTGCCGAACGCAGCGCAGTCACCGCCGCAGGGCTGCGAAGTGCGCCTCCACCTGGTCGTCGTCCCAGCCGTGCGCGTCGCGCAGACCCTCGGCGAGCATCGCCAGGTAGGCCGGACCGGGTGGAGTGTGCTCGATGGCGTCGCGCCCATGTGGCGAGGTGAAGGTGAGCATCGGCAGGCCGTCGAGCCGGCCCACCTCGATCAGCGTCTCGTAGGAACCGGGACCGGCGGCGTGCCGTCCGTCGGGAAGTCCGTCGACCAACCCGTTGAGCAGCACCTCGACCAGCGGGTCGTCCGGATCGGGGATGCGGTGCATCTCCTGGGCGGCGACGTCGGCGAACTGCTCGGCGGTGATCTTGTAGGCGCGAGCCGGGGTGGGCCCGGGGACGTCGTGGTCGTAGAACGCGACGCCGCCGCCCCACGTCCTCGACTCACCGGCGAAGTAGAGGCTCCCCGGGAGCTCCACCGCGACGTCGGCCACCGGGAGCGTGGAGTCGCGGGCACCGGCGTAGGTGACCCGGGCCCCGGGCGGACAGCCGCCCTCGAGGTAGCACCGGAGCCGGACCAGTGACATGTTGGACCCATAACTGACGTACCAGAGGTGTTGTGACATCGCCCCTCCGTTCTAGCAGGTCGGGTGCGAGGTGAGATCGGCCACCGGACCGTCACCAACGTTCCAGTGGCGCGTTGGTCCAGCGACCGGCTCCCGATACCGGCACAGGAGGAGTGGAACGACGTGGCATGGCCGATTCCCAGGTTCAAGGCTCACCCGGAGGGCCTTGAGGGGCGCGATCCGGACTTCATCCGACGGATGCTGCCGAGGCTCTGGGTCGGTACGGCGCTCTACTTCCGCCCCGAGGTGAACGGCTTCGACAAGGTCCCTGACGAGCCGGTGCTCTTCGTCGGCAACCACAGCGGGGGCGCGAACGTCCCGGACACCTTCGTCTTCACCCTCGCCTACAACACCTGGTTCACCGTGGACGGGCGGCCACTTATCGGCCTGGGCCACAAGATCGTCGCCAACGCTCCGGTGATCGGGAACATGGCCCGCAAGTTCGGCATGGTCACCGCTCATCGCGACGCCGCGGACAAGCTGCTGCAGGCCGGCGCCAACGTGCTGGTCTATCCGGGCGGCGACGTCGAGGCGCTGCGGCCGTGGACCCAACGGAACACGATCCGTTTCGACGGCCGCAAGGGCTTCCTCAAGGTCGCCCACCGCAACGGCGTCAAGATCGTCCCCGTCGTCGCGACCGGGGGACACGACACCTTCTTCGTGCTCAACGACGGCCGCCGGACGGCCAAGCTGCTCGGCCTGGACAAGCTCCTGAGGGTGAAGTCGGTGCCGATCTCCGTGTCCATCCCGTGGGGCATCGTGCCGGGGGACCTGCCGCACATCCCGTTGCCGGCGAAGATCCGGATCCAGGTGCTCGACCCGATCGACCTGCACGAGATGTTCGGTGACGAGCCGGACTGGGACGCGGCCTACGACTACGTGACCAGCGTGATGCAGGTCGGCCTGTCCAGCCTCGCCGCCAAGACCGTGCTGCCGGTGCTCGGATGACCGTCGCAGTCTCACGATCCCGCGTCGTACGCCGTGACGCCGACGACGTCGCGGCACTCGTCACCGATCCCTCACGGCTGCTGCCGTTCCTCGCCGACTTCGGGCGCTTCGACCCCCTCGGCGAAGACGAATATGACGTGTTCCTCGACATCGGCACGATCCACGTCGGTGGTCGGGTCCAGATCAGCCGACCCGATGCCCGCACCCTGTTCTGGCACTCGATCCGGGGCACCACCCACACGCTCGAGCTCCGGGTCGATGACCACGAGCAGGGCAGCCTGGTGACGATGACCCTCACGTTGACCCTGTTCGGCCTGGCCGTCGCCCGGATCGCCGAACTGATGGCCCGCGGGATCATGGACCGGCACGTGATCGCCGGGCTGGAGCAGCTGAGGCACGCACTTGAGTACGACGAGTTCGGCTGACGGTTGTGGCGCGTGACCAGTTGCGCGCGTGACCCGGTGACCCCTGCGCCGTTGTCGTTGCATGAAGCACACTTCTCTGCGGCTGGTCAGTGCCGCTGCCGTCCTGCCGATGCTGCTTGCTGCCGGCGTCGTGTCGAGTGCGGCCGACGAGGCGCGGCGTACGTCGAACGCGGACGGCAGCCGGGTCTCTGCGGCGAGCCAGGAGCTCGACGCTGCAGCGGCCAAGGCGTTGGCCGCGAAGGCGGAGTCGCTGTCGGCGTCCCAGTCGGCGAAGGCCCCGACGAGCGCCGGGGTCGGGCACCCGAAGGCCACCGGCACGAAGGCAACCGCGGCGGCCAAGGCCAAGGCACCCGCCAAGAAGCCGTTGGTCTACAAGGAATATGTCTCCCTGGGTGACTCGTGGTCCGCGGACGTGAAGCTGATCGACGCCCATGGTCTGCCCGATGCAAGGCACGCGCCGATCGATTGCGCCCAGTCACAGGTGAACTATCCGAAGCTGCTGGCCGCGGCGCTGAAGGTGAAGATCCACCGCGACGCTACCTGCGGCTCCGCCACGACCGACGACTTCTATGCCCCGCAGACCGCCTTCATCGGCGGCACCAACCCGCCGCAGTTCGACCGGCTCACGAAGAAGACCGACCTGGTCACCATCGGCATCGGCGGCAACGACGCCTCGGTCGCCGCCGCGGCCCTCGACTGCCTCAACGTGCTTCCGGTCAACGTGCCGGTGCCGCTGCCGGCCCTGGACCTCGGCCTGCCGCTGGTGCCCTCGGCGTTGCCGCTGGGTGGGTGCAAGGAGCGCTTCACCGCCGGTGGCGTCGACCAGTTGGCGGTGGCGATCAAGGCGTCCGAGCCCAAGCTGATCAGGGCGATCAAGGACGTCCGCAAGCGTTCGCCGAAGGCGCGGATCCTGATGGTGGACTACCTGGCGGCCGTGCCGCCGAAGACCTGCTACCCGTTCCTGCCGATGACCGAGTCCGACCGGGCCTACCTGGCCAAGGCCTTCCGCTCCCTCAACGCGATGGTGAAGAGCGCGGCGAGGAAGGGTGGCGCCGAGTTCGTCGACACCTACACCCCCTCGCTCGGTCACGACGTCTGTGCGGCTCTCGACAAGCGGTACGTCGAGGTCGTCGGCGTCTCGGTCAACGACCTGGGCATCGGGATCCCGGCCCACCCGAACTCGGCAGGTGCCCGGGCCCAGTTCCGTGCGGTGCTCAAGCAGGTCAACAAGCGCTGATCGGTCGCGTTGGCGCATCGCTCAGGTAGCGCGCAGGGGCTCGCCGACCGAGTGCATGTGTCGCAACGCGATCGCATAGGACTCGACCAGTCGGGCCTCGGCATAGTCGACACCGAGCTCGCGGCAGTAGTCGCGCACGATCGGCTGCGCCAGGGGCAGGTTGGCGCACGGCATGCTCGGGAACAGGTGGTGCTCGATCTGGTAGTTCAACCCGCCCAGGGCCACGTCCACGACCGGACCGCCGCGTACGTTGCGCGAGGTCAGCACCTGCTTGCGCAGGAAGTCCGGCTCACGCGCACCGGTCAGGGTGGGCATGCCCTTGTGGTTCGGGGCGAACGAGCAGCCCAGGTAGAGACCCAAGACTGCCTGGTTGAGGAGCAGGAATGCGACCGCCAGGCCGGGGGAGAGCACCGTGAAGGTGAGGCCGGTCCAGCCGACGACGTGCAGCACCAGCAGCCCGGCCTCCAGGCGCCTGGCCGAGAGTCCCGGCCGGAGCACTGCCCGGAAGCTCGAGACATGAAGGTTGAACGCCTCGAGGGTGAGCAGTGGGAAGAACAAGAAGGCCTCGTACTTCCCGATGAACCGGGCGACACCACGCGCCTCGACCGCCTGGCCCTGCGACCAGACCAGCAGCTCGGGTGACACGTCGGGGTCGAGCTCCTCGTGGTTCGGGTTCGCGTGGTGCCTGGTGTGCTTGTCCATCCACCAGCCATAGCTCATCCCGACGCCGAGGTTTCCGACCAACCTTCCGGCGAGCTCGCTGGCCCGGCGGGTGCGGAACACCTGGCGGTGCGCGATGTCGTGGGCCAGCAGGGCGAGCTGGGCGAAGACGACGGCGAGGCCGACGGCGGTCAACAGCTGCCACCAGGTGTCACCGAAGGTGACCAGGGCGGCGGCGCCGGCAACGAGCGCGACGCCGACCAGGACGAAGCGAGCGGCGTAGTAGCCCCGACGTCGCTCGAGCAGTCCCGCCGCGTCGATGCGGCGGCGCAGCTCTGCGAAGTCGGAGCCGCCATGGGTGGCACGGCCGGGTTGGGTGGGGGTCTGGATGCTCATGCCTCGAGTCTTCGCCCCGATCGCCTCGGAGGCGATGGTCCCCGGACCCGGTTCGTGGTGGTGCCAGCACCACCGTCGGGCGTGCCCGGCAACCGACCTCTGACCCGGTTGACCTACGAGCTCGGGTCGCCCGCGCGCTCGAGCACGCCGAGCACGATCAGCACCTGCGCCACGATGTAGGTGAGCATCACCCAGAACGAGCTGTGCCCTATGGTCACGTTCTCGGCGAAGGCATCGATCGCGATCAACCCGTCGGAGACGAGGAAGAGTGCGCCGCCGACCCAGATCAGTCGCCCGAGCCCGGTCGCGAGCACGGCCATCGTCCCCAGCAGCGCTCCATAGACCAGCACCGGGACGAGCATGCCGCCCGCACCGGGAGCGCAGATGGCAACCAGCAACACCACGGCGACGGCGTACGGCGTCAGCGCGATCCGGTTGATCGCCAGCACCGACTGGTCGGCATACGGCCGGAACGCCACCACGTAGGCGACCTGAGCGAGTGCGAAGAAGCCGACCATCAGCAGGAACGCTGCGTCGCCGTCCACGAAGCGCGGCGCGGTGTCGCCGAGCCAGCTGAAGGCGAGGGCGACCAGGGTGAGCCGGACCAGCCGGCTGCGCGGGGCCGAGGTTGCGGTCCACAGCGCCAACGCCAGCAACGCCATCAACACGGGCTGGGTGGGGTCCGAGACCGCGTCGACGCCGGTCCACTGGGCCCACAGGTGGATGCCGCTGACGGCACCGAGTGCGCCCAGCGCCAGCACGGTGGGGGTCGGCTGTCCGAACATCTCAGGCCTCTTTCCGGTCACGGGTGACATAACCGATGAGGATGCCGATCGCCACGCCGATCACCGTCTCGACACCCCGGTCGATGATCAACGTTCTGGTGGGAGTGGGTGCGGCCAGGTGGACCATCAACAGGGCCAGCGGGGTGATCGCGACCAGGGCGATGGCGTAGTTGCGACCGACCAGCAGCTCCGCGGCGACCTGCATCACCACCACGACCAGGATCAGTGCCAGGACGGGCAGGTCGAGCTCCAGCAACAGTGCGGCGCTGACCAGGCCGAGTGCAGTGCCGATGATCCGCTGGATGCCGCGCACCGCTTGGGGGAGCAGGTCCTTGGCGACGAGTGGGACGACTGCCGAGACCATCGCCCAGTAGGGGTGGCCGATCCCGATCGCGGTCGCCAACGACCCGGCGATCACCACGCTGGCCACAGCCCGGGCGACGTGTCGCCGGGCCGCGCGCCGCGGCGGAGGCCGCAGACGGGTGGGGCTCGACAGCGGTGCGCCGGTGCGCAGTCGGCGCCAGGCTGCTCCGGCCGATCCGACCAGGAGCGAGAAGAGTGCGGAGCTCCCGGCCACGCCCACGGCGATCGGCAGGTCCGTGGCCTCGCCGGGGATGGACGCCACCGCCGCGAAGGCGAAGATCAGGAACAACGGGCCGGGCGGGTGCCACGACTCGACGTCGGAGATCCAGGAGCCGACCCCGGCCACGAGAGCCGCGACCGGAACTGCGAGCCAGCCCCGGTGATCCGAGATGCTGACCAGTGCGCCCAACCCGACGGCCCAGGTGAGCAGCACGGCCAGGGTGACCTGCATCCGGACTCGTTCGAGTCCCACGACGGAGCGTCCGTAGAGCGAGGTCATCGCCCCGAACGCGGCATAGATCGACCACGGCACCTGGTCCACGGACCACAGGATCAGCAGGGGAACCAGGACCGAGATCCCCGCACGCAGCGCCACCCGGTGTGCGCCGTTGTGGGCGCCCAGCCTGAGCACCTCTCTGGCAACTGTCGTGTGGGCTGGCATCGGACCATTGTCCCGCGCCTCCTAGGATCCGCTGCATGGGACACGAGTTCGACCGCGACATCGCCGTCACCCGCGTTGACGAGACCACTTTCACCGCCGAGCTCGGTGCTGGCTGGGACGTCGGCGGCGCCGTCAACGGTGGCTACCTGCTGGCCACCATCGGCAACGCACTCGGCCAGGTCGCTCCCGGCAAGCCCGACCCGATCGTGGTCAGCTGCTTCTACCTCACCGCGGCCACTGCCGGCCCGGCCACGATCGTGACCCGGACGATCCGTGACGGCGGCAGCATGGCCACCCTCGCCGCCGACCTCGTCCAGGACGGCCAGCCGCGGATCACGGTGACCGCGACCTACGGTGACCTGTCCGCCCTGCCCGACGACGTGCGCACCACCGCGACCGCACATGAGCTTCCTCCGCTCGAGGAGTGCGTCCCCTCCTCGATGGCACCCGAGGAAGTACGCCGGATGGCACCGCTGATGGGCCGCTTCGACCTGCGCCTGGACCCGGCGTACGCCGGCTGGGCCGTCGGTGAGCCGAGCGGGAACGGGATCATCCAGGGCTGGATCCGCCTGGTCGACGAGCGCGAGCCGGACCCGCTGTCGCTGCTGCTGATGCTCGACGCGCTGCCCCCGGTCACCTTCGACCTCGGCATGCCCGGCTGGGCGCCGACCCTCGAGCTCACCGCGCACGTGCGGGGCGTCCCGGCGCCGGGGTGGCTCAGGGTCAGGCACGAGACCCGCAACATGGCCCGCGGCATGTTCGAGGAGGACTGCGTGGTCTGGGACTCCTCGGACCGACTGATCGCCCAGAGTCGCCAGCTCGCCCGCTCGCCACGCTCGCGCTAGGAGCCCGTGCGGGACTACTCTCGAGAGCGTCGAGAGGAGCAGTCGATGGCTGCCACAGTGCTCATGGTCGGCACCCGCAAGGGCTTGTGGGTCGGCCGGTCGGACGAAGCTCGCCAGGACTGGGAGTGGAGCGGACCTCACTTCGACATGGAGGAGGTCTACTCCTGCATGGTCGACACCCGCAGCGATCCGCCGCGACTGCTCGCCGGTGCGGCGTCGAGCTGGCTCGGTCCCCAGGTCGGCCGCTCAGACGACCTCGGCGCGACCTGGCAGAGCACACCCGAGGCGATCCGGTTCCCCAATGACGTCGACGCATCCGTGGAGCGGGTGTGGCAGCTCGTGCCCGGCCCGGTCGACGGTGAGGTCTATGCCGGCAGCGAGCCCGCCGCGGTGTGGCACTCGACCGACAGCGGGGAGACGTTCTCGCTCTTGCGCGGGCTCTGGGACCACCCGCACCGCACCGAGTGGGCGGCGGGCTTCGGCGGACAGGCCTTCCACACGGTGCTCCCGCACCCGACCCGGACCGGATCGGTGCTGGCTGCGCTGTCCACCGGCGGGGTCTATGCCAGCGATGACCACGGTGAGAGCTGGGAGCCGCGCAACGCCGGGATCCGGGCGGACTTCCTGCCCGAGGGCGAGCAATATCCCGTCTTCGGCCAGTGCGTGCACAAGGTGGCCAGGCACCCGGAACGTCCCGAACGGCTCTATGCCCAGAACCACGGGGGCGTCTACCGCTCCGACGACGAAGGACGCTCGTGGACGTCGATTGCCGAGGGACTCCCCGCGGACTTCGGCTTCCCGATCGTGGTGCACCCGCGCGAGCCGGACACGATCTTCGTCTTCCCGATCAACGGCGGCGAGGCGCGATATCCACCCGGCGGCCGGGCGCGGGTCTGGCGCAGCCGCGACGCGGGGGAGTCCTGGCACGAATCCGGAGACGGGCTGCCGGAGACCTTCCACGTCGGGGTGATGCGCGACGCGATGTCTGCCGACGACCATGACCGCACCGGCCTCTACCTCGGCGCCCGCAACGGCACCGTGTGGTGCTCCACCGACGACGGCGACTCGTGGCGACAGGTCGCCGCGAACCTGCCCGACGTGATGGCGGTGCGGGCCGGACGGGTCTGATCGACGCGCGGCTCAGGCGCGCTCGGCGAACCAGCTCCGCTTCATCGTGAACACCCAGCGCCGCAACGGGTGCTCGGTCACCGACCAGAAGGCTCCGCCGTCGGTGCCCGAGGGCCAATAGCTCAGGTCCTCGCAACCGATCGGTGTCGCCCACCTGAATCGGCGGAACCTGGCAGCCGCCCCGGGCGCCACATGTCCGACGTACACGCTGCCGGGCAGGAACGGGCCGTTGGAGGTGGTGATGTGGAAGGTGTCCTCGACCACCGCGATGCCCTGCATCCCCATGATCCCGGGGTCCGCGAGCATCGCCGGGCCGCTGTGTCCGTCGCCGCCGATCACCAGGTGCATGCTCTCGGGGTCCATCGCGAACCGCGCCAGCCGGGTGGAGGAGGTGCCGCGGCCATATTCGCCGACAACGAGCTGCGGACTCGGCCCGCTGCGGTCGATGGACATGAACGAGTAGCGCAGCCGGCCCAAGCCCTCGTCGGTGTCGGCCCGGTAGGAGAAGCGGACCGGCAGGACATAGCGATAGCCGAAGGTGGAGACCTTCTCGTCGCTGTCGGCGCCCGGATAGGTGAGCAGCCCGCGGTCGCGGATCCCGTGGTCGTCGGGAATCCGGAGGATGTCGTCGACCCGGCAGGTCATGAAGCCCTTGCCCGTCGCGGCGATGTGCAGGTAGGGACCGGCCCAGACGATGCCGCCGGCATGCACCTTCAACGGCTTGAGACTCATCCGGCCGTCCTTGTCGCGGACCGGGACCACCAGCAGGACGTGGCGATAGCGCAGCGTGTCGAGGTCCACGAAGGTCAGCCGTGAACCCTTGTTGATCCCGTCGACCTTCTTGGAATACCAGGTGACCACGGCCAGGCGGCGCTGGTCGCCGTCGGCGCCGAACGCGTCGGCCGACGTGGTGATCCCCTGTGGCCACCAGCGCTTGGTGAGGGTGTCGGACCGCTCCCAGCGAAACGCCCGGTCGACCGCACGGCCCAGGGCCCAGGCACTGCGGCGAGCCTTCCGGTTCAGGTCCGCCAGCAGTACGTCGAGACCCGCGCGGCCACCGAGCCGCTCGGCCAGCTCATCGATCTCGTCGCTGTTCTCCTCGGTGCGACGCAGGCGGAAGCCGGGCACGAAGGTGTGGGGCGAGGACATGGGTTCAACCATAGGAGGGGAGATAATGAAACGGTGAGAGGCATCTTCTTCAGCGACGACGACGCGGGCGCGGTCGTGGCCAAGCTGACCAGCCAGGGTTGGGAGGCATCCGTCGTCCGGGAGCGACTGGCCGGTGAGGACGACGACGAGGACCACCCGTGGGCGGTGGTGACCGACGCGCCCGACATCGTCTTCGAGGTGATCGTCGACCAACACGACGGCTGGCTCGACGCCGAGGAGCCGGAGCCGGCGACACCTCCAGCGCCTCTCGACCTGCCCACGGCCCCCAAGCGGATCAAGCGCCCGCACTAGTCTTGGGCCATGACCGCTGAGCCCCTTGCCACGCACCGTCTCCTGCTCGTCCACGCCCACCCGGACGACGAGTCCATCGGCCAGGGCGCCACGATGGCGAAATATGTTGCCGAGGGACGCGGCGTCACCCTGGTCACCTGCACCGCGGGCGAGATGGGGGAGATCCTGGTCCCCGAGCTGGAGCACCTCGCGGCCGACAAGGACGACAAGCTCGGCGAGCACCGCAAGGGTGAGCTCGCCAAGGCGATGGAGACGCTCGGTGTCACCGACCACCGCTTCCTCGGCGGCTTCGGGACCTACCGCGACTCGGGGATGAAGTGGCACGCGGACGGGCACGCGGTCGCTGCCGACACGCTGCACGAGAACGCCTTCTGGCACGCCGACCTGACCGAGGCCGCCAACCACCTGGTCACCGTGATCCGCGAGGTCCGGCCCCAGGTGCTGGTCACCTATGACCAGTTCGGCGGCTACGGCCACCCCGATCACATCCAGGCCCACCGGGTGGCGATGTACGCCGCCCAGCTCGCCGCCGTGCCTTCCTACCGCCTCGACCTGGGCGAGCCCTGGGAGATCGCCAAGATCTATTGGGGCGCGATGAGTGAGACCCGGATGCGCGACAGCCTCCGCGCGATCCGCGCGACCGGAGACACCACCACCTTCGAGGGGATGGACCCCGACGGTGAGATGGGTCCGTTCGTCACCCCCGACGACCAGCTGGCCGCGCGCGTCGACGCCACCGAATACGTCGACGTGAAGATGGCCGCGTTGAGGGCCCACCGCACCCAGATCGAGGAGGACGGGTTCTTCTTCAGCGGCGCGGAGAGCGGGCACGCCTTCTGGGGCGACGAATACTTCCGGCTCGCCAAGGGCACGCAGGGCCCGGTCGGTGACGACGGCCTCGAGAACGACCTGTTCGCCGGCCTGGCATGATGCCCCAGACCGGCCTGATGCCCCGGACCGGCCTGCTCCCGCTGAGGGGGCCGCTCCTGGCGCTGGCTGCCCTGGCCTGCTGCGTGGTGGGGGTGATCACCGGGGTGGCCTCGGTCGCGGTGCACGAGAAGAACTGGCTGCTGTTCCTGCTGGCGCTCGCTGCGCCGCTCAGCTGCGCGCTCGCGCTGCGACCCGGATGGCTGCGCTGCGGGTTTGTCGCCGGATGGGTCGCGTTGCTCTTCGTGGCGCTCCAGACCAGGCCGGAGGGTGACTACGTGGTGATGTCGAGCCCGCGAGGTTATCTGCTGCTGGCTGGCGCGCTGGTGTTGATCGTCCTGGCCGTGGTGACCCTTCCGCGTCCGGGGCGAGCCGCCGAATCGGAGCCTGAGAAGCGCCCAACCTAGGATGTCGCTCGTGAAGAAGCCCTCATCGGAGAGCAACGGCGGCCGCGTGGTCATCCTGACTGTGCTCGGCCTCCTCGTACTGGTTGCCGTCGGCTATGCCGCGGCCTATGCCGGGGCGGGGGCGAAGGTGCCGCGCGCCACGACCGTTGCGGGCATCGATATCGGCGGCAAGGAACGCGGCGACGCGATTGCCGCGCTCGAGAAGGGACTGGCCGAGCGCGACTCGATCCAGGTCACGGTCGACGGCAAGGCCGCGTCTGCGATCGGTGCCGAGAAGGCCGGGATCACCGTCGACACCGCGGCAACGGTGGAGCAGGCAGGCAGCGGCAAGAGCTGGTCGCCGTCGCGGCTGTGGAACTACTACACCGGCGGCGACGAGGTTGAGCCCGTCATCGACGTCGACGAGGACGCTCTCTCCGCTGCCCTCGATGAGCTGAACAAGAAGGTCGGCACCGAGCCCAAGGAGGGCCGGGTCGCCTTCCGCCGCGGCGAGGCCGTCACCATCGCCGGCAAGTCCGGGGAGGGTGTCGACCCGGACGCCGCACGGGATGCACTGGTCCGGGCAGCCGTGTGGGGCGAGAGCGCCGAGCTCGAGCTCGTCGAGATCAAGCCCGAGATCGACGAGACCGACGTGCAGGACGCCCTCAACGAGTTCGCCAACCCGGCCACCTCGGGTCCGGTCACGCTGGTCTTCGACAAGCACAAGGTGGTGCTGACCCCTGAGGAGTTCACCCCGGTCCTGTCCATGAAGGCCGCGGACGGGAAGCTCGCGCCCGAGCTGGACGAGAAGAAGCTCTCGAAGCTGGTCCGGTCCAAGTTCGCCGAGGACATGGGCCAGCCGGTCGACGCGACCGTCAAGCTGGTCGACGGCAAGCCCAAGGTGATCCCCGGCAAGCCCGGCGTGGACTATGACCAGAAGGACATCAACGAGGCGTTCCTCGCCCTGGTGAGCAAGGAGTCCGGCCGACAGGTCAAGGTCCCCTCGAAGGTCGTCAAGCCCAAGTTCACCACCGCCGACGCCAAGAAGCTGGGGATCGTCGAGGAGGTCTCGAGCTTCTCCACCTACTATCCCCATGCCGAATATCGCAACGTGAACCTCGGCCGTGCCGGGGAGCTGATCGACGGAACCGTGCTGAAGCCCGGAGAGACCTTCTCCCTCAACGACATCGTCGGGGAGCGGACTGCCGCGAACGGGTTCGTCGAGGGTTACATCATCTCCAACGGGATCCTGAAGAAGGACTACGGCGGTGGCGTCTCCCAGATGGCCACCACGGTGTTCAATGCGATGTTCTTCGCCGGCTACGAGGACGTCGAGCACCGGCCGCACTCGTTCTACATCGACCGCTACCCGGTCGGCCGCGAGGCCACCGTGGTGTGGGGAGCGTTGGACCTCGCGTTCAAGAACGACACCGAGCACGGTGTGCTCATCGACGTCGAGGTCAACAAGAGTGGCCCCGGCGGGCAGGGCGAGGTCAAGGTGACGATGTATTCCACCGAGGTCTGGGACATCACCAGCTCCACCGGCGACCGCTACAACTTCACCTCGCCCAAGACCCGCGAGCTGACCACCGACGACTGCGAGCCCAACGCGGGGTATGGCGGCTTCGACATCGACGTGTGGCGCTACTTCCACAAGCCCGGCTCGTCGAAGGTGGAGAAGAGCGAGAAGTTCCACACCACCTACACGCCGTCCGACAAGGTCGTCTGCAAGTAGCTTCAGCTGGGCGGGCTCAGGTAGGCGAGTGAGTGGTGGGTGCTGAACCCGAGCGACTCATAGAGCGCCAGCGCGGGGGCGTTGTCCACCTCGACATGGAGCCACAGCGTGGTCACTCCCTGCTCGGCTGCCCGGTCGACCAGCTCGGCGATCATCCGGCGGGCGACACCGCGGCGCCGCAGCTGGGGTACGACGCCGAAGGCGTGGATGCCCATCCAGTCCCCGGAGATCCCGGCGCGGGCGCTGGCCATCACCTCGCCGTCCACCGTGATGGTCAGCTCGAGCCGCGGGCCGTCCTCGGTGATCTGCATGCCGTCGACGTCGCCCTCGGGGTCGTCGGTGGGGCCCCAGGTTGTCACGGTGCGCAGCAGGCGCGCGGTCCGCGACAGCGAAGCGATCTGGAAGTGTGCGCTGCCGCCCTCGACCACCGACCAGCCGGCGGCCAGGAAGTGGGCCTCGACAGCCGAGTCGGTCTCCACCTGGAGCAACACGGCGCGATCGCGAGAGGCATAGAACGCGCGCACCTCCTGCTCGGCCTCGGCCAGGGATGATCCCGGGTCGCCCATGGCCAGGCAGGAGTTGGCCCGTTTGAGCAACCGGCCGACCGGAGCCGGGTCACTGCGCAGCTCCCAGTCGCCCAAGGAACGCCGCTCGACGTGGGGCCACAGCACCAGGGCGTGGCCCTCCGCCTCACGCGGGGAGACCCGGTGGCGCACCGAGGGGCGCGGGGGGACCGGCTTGCCGGAGACGATCTCGGCGATGGGGATGGCGACCTCGGGGCCGGACTCCGGCGCGACCACGCAGGTGCCCTCGCCCCACGACGTACAGGTGCCGAGCACGTCGGTGAAGGCCGGGCCGCCGGTGGGTCCGGTCTCACCGGGGACCAGACGGCGTACGACGACTCGCTGCCCGACCACGTGCGGACCGAGCAAATGCTTGCCCACGACTTGGGAGTCAGGGCGCGAATCCATGCCCGGGATACTAGACTGTGCCGCAGCAACCCGCTCTGTAGTGCAAGTCCTCAGGAGGAACTGGTGACCTACGTCATCGCCCAGCCGTGTGTCGACGTCAAGGACCGCGCATGTGTCGACGAGTGTCCGGTCGACTGCATCTACGAGGGCAAGCGGATGCTCTACATCCACCCCGACGAGTGCGTCGACTGCGGTGCCTGCGAGCCGGTCTGCCCCGTTGAGGCGATCTTCTACGAGGACGACACCCCGGAGCAGTGGAAGGACTACTACGACGCCAACGTGAAGTTCTTCGACGACCTCGGTTCCCCCGGCGGCGCGGCCAAGATGGGTGAGATCGACAAGGACCACCCGTTCATCGCTGCTCTCGAGCCGCAGAACCAGGACCACTGATCCCTCACGTGGGCACGGTCTCGGCCAAGCTGCCTGACTTCCCCTGGGACCACCTGGTCCCGTTCGCCGACAGGGCGCGTGCGCATGTCGACGGCATCGTCGACCTCTCGGTCGGCACGCCCGTCGACCCGACGCCTGCCGTCGCGCAGGAGGCGTTGACCGCTGCTGCGGACAACCCCGGTTATCCGGTCACGATCGGCAAGGTCGAGACGCGGCAGGCCGCTCTCGACTGGATGGAGCGCCGCCTCGGCGTCAGGGGTCTCGGCCTCGACGCCGTGCTGCCGGTGATCGGTTCCAAGGAGCTGATCGCCAGCCTGGCGCTGCACCTGGGCGTCGGTGCGCGAGACCTGGTGGTCCATCCGCGCCTTGCCTATCCGACCTATGAGGTCGGTGCGGCGCTGGCGGGGGCCCGTTCGCTCGCCGCGGACTCGCTCACCTCGATCGGCCCCGAGGTGCCCAAGATCCTCTGGATCAACTCGCCGTCGAACCCGACCGGCAAGGTGCTGCCGATCGACCACCTGAAGAAGGTCGTCGACTGGTGCCGTGACCGGGGCACGATCCTGGTCTCCGACGAGTGCTACATCGAGATGGCGTGGGACGCCGAGAAGCAGCCGATCTCGGTGCTGCACCCGGACGTCTGCGGCGGCAGCAGCGAGGGCATCCTGACCGTGCACTCGCTCTCCAAGCGCTCCAACCTGGCCGGCTACCGCTGCGCCTTCGTCGCCGGCGACCCGGCGCTGGTCGGCGAGCTGTTGGCCGTGCGCAAGAACCTGGGCCTGCAGATGCCCGGCCCCCAGCAGATCGCCATGGTCGCTGCGCTCGACGACGACGAGCACGTCGCCCAGCAGCACGCGCGCTATGCGGCTCGGCGGGCGAAGCTCCGCGAGGCGCTGGAACGCAACGGCTTCCGCATCGACGACTCCGAGGGATCGCTCTATCTCTGGGCGACCCGCGAGGAGGACTGCTGGAAGACCGTCTCCGACCTGGCCGACCTCGGGATCCTGGTGGCTCCGGGCGCGTTCTACGGCGCTGCCGGGCACCAGCACGTGCGGGTGGCCTTCACCGCCACCGACGAGCGGGTGGACGCAGCCCTCTCGCGCCTGGCCTGATCCACCGCAGTTTCGGGCAGTCCCGATCAGCGGGGCAACCACGGTGAGTCCCGGCGTCGCAGTTCTACGGTGGCGCGGTGTCCATGAAGAAGAACGCGCCCGCGACCCATCCCCACCTCCTGTCCCCGGGACGGATCGGTGTGATGGAGGTGAAGAACCGCGTCGTGCTGCCGGCGATGGACATGAACCTCTGCGTCGACGGTGAGATCGAGCAGGGCGACATCGACCACTACGTCGCGCGAGCGAGGGGCGGGACCGGGCTGATCATCACCGGAGCCAGCGCCATCGCCTTCCCCGCAGGCACTGCCAGTCTCAAGGAGCCCGGACTCTCCGACGACAAGTTCATCCCCGGGCTGCGCGCGCTCGCCGACGCGGTCCACGCGGCCGGCAGCAAGCTGTGCGTGCAGAGCACGCACCACGGCAAGGTGTCCCGCATCGACACCCGGCAGGGACGTGCGCTGCTGGTCCCCTCGGAGCCCGACTACACCCTCGACATGAGCGCCTTGGCCGACAACACCGGCGAGGAGCTCGCCCGGATGGGCGCAGTGACCGGCGGCAAGCAGCCGAGCCACCACGTGGCCACCCTGGAGGACCTGGCCTGGTTGGTCGAGACCTGGACCGCCGCGGCGGTGCGGGTGATGCAGGCCGGTGCCGACGCGATCGAGATCCACTGCGCCCACGGCTACATCCTCGGCGCCTTCCTCAACCGTCGCGACAACCTGCGCACCGACCAGTATGGCGGATCCCTGGAGAACCGGGCCAAGCTCGCCTGCGAGGTGATCTCCTCGGTGAAGGCAGCGGTCGGCGACAAGCTGGCAGTGCTGGTCCGGGTCGCCGGCGAGGAGTTCGGCCAGGAAGGTGGGCTCACCTCCGAGGAGGCCTGTGCCGCCTCGGTGCTCTTCGAGCAGGCCGGTGCCGACGCCATCCACGTGACCGGGTGGGGCCGCAACCCCTTCGCCAACTTCACCGACGGCCCGTTGCCCAACAAGGTCGGCGCCTATGTCGACCTGGCCGCCGCGGTCAAGAAGCACGTGTCGATCCCGGTGATCGCAGTCGGGCGCGTCCTGCCCGGCGTGGGGGAGCGCGCCCTCGCCGAGGGCAAGGCCGACTTCGTCTCGATGGGCCGTCAGCTCCTGGCCGACCCGGAGATCGTCAACAAGCTCGCCGCCGGCACGCCGCAGGCGATCCGACCGTGCATCAACTGCTACGTCTGCGTCCAGGAGAACTTCTGGGATGACAGTCCCATCTGCGCGGTCAATCCCGCGCTCGGTCGCCAGACCCCGCTCGACCTCGGCCCGACCCGGTCACGCAAGCACGTGCTCGTGGTGGGCGCGGGCCCCGGCGGACTCGAGACCGCACGCGTCCTGACCGAGCGGGGTCACCGGGTCACCGTCGTGGACCGGTCCGACCGCCTCGGCGGCACGCTGTGGTTCTCCACGCTGACCACTCCCGACAACGAGCAGCTCCTCGACTGGCTCACCAGTGAGGTCGAGCGACTGGACATCGAGGTCCGGTTGGGCACCGAGGCCACACCCGAGCTGGTCCGCCAGATCAACCCCGACCACGTCGTGGTCGCGACCGGCGCAACGCGCGGTCGCCCGGCGGTTCCGGGCGGCGACCTGCCCCACGTCCACACCGGCGACACCCTGCGCGACCTGCTCCTGGGTTCCGCCGACGGTGACAACGGCACCCGGTTCATGCGCACGATGGGCAAGCTCGGCAAGCTGTCCGGCGTCACGAAGAGCCCCGAGGCGATCCGTCGCCTCACCCGCACCTTCCTGCCGATGGGCAAGGACGTCGTCGTGATCGGCGGGTCGCTGGTCGGCCTGGAGCTCGCGGAGTGGCTGGCCGAGCGCGGCCGCAACGTGGTGCTGGTCGAGGAGGGCCAGGCGCTCGGCCTGCCGATGGCGATGCCGCGCCGCTGGACCGCCGTACGCCGTGCCGGCGAGGAGGGCGTGGTCCTGCACCGTCGCGCGACGGTCACCGCGATCACCAAGGACCACGTCGAGTTCACCGTCGGGGACCAGGCGCACACTGCCCCCGCTGACCTGGTGATTCACGCCGCGGACACCGCTTCGGGTGCCCCGCTCGCGGAGCTCCTGCGCGAGGCGGGAGTGCCGGTGGACGTGGTCGGCGACGCCGCCGAGGTGGGCTACATCGAGGGCGCGATGCACTCGGCCTGGGACGTGGCCGCGACCATCTGATCCGGCTGGATCACTCGTGCACGTCGACGTGCACGTGGTCGCGGTGCTCGAGGATGGCGACGGTCTCGTCCGACTTGCCGGATACGTCGCCGGGGTCGAAGTCGCGCCAGCCGTCGTCGGCGCGACGAGCGGTCCAGATCATGTCGTCATAGATGACGGTGGCGATGTCGAGACGGTCGGCCTGGGCCACGAGGTAGTAGGCCATCGCCCAGCCCTGCTTGCGCTGCTGCTCGTTGATCGGCCGGAAGAAGACGTCGACCGCGCGACCCTCGTAGTGCGCCGAGCCCTCCATGTGGCCGCTGCTCACGCCTTCGGGGGAGAAACCGCCGACCGACTGGTCGCCGAACGCGCCCTCGAGGTCGACCAACACGTCGGCAGCGCGTGCGGTCAGGCCGTTCTCGTCCAGCTCGGCTGAGGCCTTGGCGACCTTGGCGTCGACCTTGCAGGAGAACTGGCCGCCCTGGGAGTTGCCGGTCAGTGCCGAGGCGAGCGCGCGGGCGTCGGCGGCGTGGTCCTCATAGGCCTCAGGGAACCCGGAGCGCTGCACCCGCTGGGCGGCCTCGGTGATCCGCATCTCCTCATAGCCCTCGATCTTCTCCAGGGCGTCATAGAAGGCGTTGGTCGAGTAGTAGGGACTCATGATCTCGTCGCGAGTGCCCCAACCCTGCGAGGGCCGCTGCTGGAACAACCCGATCGAGTCCCGGTCGCCGTGCTCGATGTTGATGATCTTCGATTCCTGGTAGGCCGTGGCCAGGGCGATGCTGACCGCCCGCGCCGGCAGCCCACGACGTACCCCGATGGCTGCGATCAGCGCGGCGTTCTCGGCCTGCTCCAGACCGAGGTCAACCTTGTGCCCGTCGACCTCGACCTGACAGCCGTCGGATCCCGGCAGGGGCCCGAACCCGCGGTCCACTGCGACCGCTACGCCGACGACCACCCCGATCACCGACAGTGCGCCGATGATCCTCGTCCGGGTGGACACGGTCAGTCGTTGGCGTGCAGGGCGGCGTTGAGCTCGATGCCCTGGCCCTTCCACGCAACGGCCTCGATGGCGCCGCTGACCGAGTTGCGGCGGAAGAGCACGTTGCTGGCTCCCGAGAGCGAGGAGGCCTTGACCACCCGGGTCTCACCGTCGTCGTCCTTGACGGCGACCTTGGTGCCCGCGGTGATGTAGCACCCGGCCTCGACGACGCAGTCGTCGCCCAGCGAGATGCCCAGCCCGGAGTTGGCGCCGAGCAGGCAGCGCTCACCGATGGAGATGACCGCCTTGCCACCACCGGAGAGGGTGCCCATGATCGAGGCGCCGCCGCCGACGTCGGAGCCGTCGCCGACCACGACCCCACCGGAGATGCGGCCCTCCACCATCGAGGCGCCGAGGGTGCCGGCGTTGAAGTTCACGAAACCCTCGTGCATGACGGTGGTGCCGGAGGCGAGGTGGGCGCCGAGGCGGACCCGGTCCGCGTCGCCGATGCGGACGCCGCTGGGGATCACGTAGTCGACCATTCGCGGGAACTTGTCGATGCCGTGGACGGTGACGTGCTGGCCGGCGGCGCGCAGCCTGGCGCGAGTCAGCTCGAAGCCCTCGACGGCGCACGGACCGGCGCTGGTCCACACCACGTTGGTGAGCAGGCCGAAGGTGCCGTCCAGGGAGAGTCCGTGGGGCTGCACGAGGCGGGTCGAGATCAGGTGCAGGCGGAGCCAGACCTCCTCGGTGCTGCTCGGTGCGGCGTCCAGGTCGCTGATCGAGACCAACCGAACCTCACGGCGTACGCCGCGCAGCTCGTCGTCGCCCTCGAGCGTCGTCAGCTCGGCAGGGGCCGTGGCGTCCTGGGGAGCGGCGCCCATCTCGGGGGCCGGGAACCACACGTCCAGGACGGTGTCGTCGGGGGTCAGAGTGGCGAGGCCCCATCCATGGGCGGCGCGCTGGCTCGAGTTCTCAGTCACGCCTCAACCCTACGGAATGACCGGGAACCACCGGGCACCCCGTGTGCCCGGTGGACGTGCCCGGTGGACGTGCACAGTCCACGCAGGTCTGGCCGCGTCATCGATCAGAAGAGATAGCTCGAGACCTTCCAGGTCCCGGACGAGTCGGTGGTCAGATAGACCGTCAGCTCCCCGACGTCGTTTCCACCCGACACCATCGGCACCTCGTAGATGGCGAGGGACGGGGTGCTGGTCGTCTCCTTGGGCTCCCCGAAGGTCACGCCCTGCTCGTCGTCGAGCTTGATCTCGTCGCAGTCGGCGATCTCGGGGATGTAGAGCACGGCCTTGGCAGCGTCGCAGTCGTTGGCGACGATGGCGGCGACCAGGGTGTTGACGGTGCTGAGCGCGTCGGTGCCTCCGCTGCCGGGTTGGGAGGTGCCGGGGCTCGCGCCGGGCGCGGGCACGGTGCTACCTGAGCCGCCGTCCCCGGAACCGCCGTCGGATCCGGACGCGCCGGGGGAGGAGCTGCTCGACTGGGGCCTGACGCCGAAGCTCTCTACCTTCCACTCGTCGTCGACCTTCACCACGACCATCGCGATGGTGGTGTCGACCTTCTGGCCGGTGCTCGGGTCGGAGGCCTTCGTGTCCACGTTGAAGCTGACTCGGTCGTCGTCGCTGGAGGATTCCTCGGGATCCTCGAACGAGATGTCACCCTCCGGCGGGACCGTTGACGCGCAGTCCTCCTCGTTGGGTGTCCGCAGTGCCTGGGCGGCCTCGCAGTCGCGGTCGCGCAGGGCCTCGACGTACGCCGTGGCCACCGCCATCGCGCTGCCAGCGTCGCCATCCGTCTTGTCGTCGCTGTCGTTGTCATCGCTTCCGAGGGTCAGCACCAGGGTGATCACGATGCCCACGATCAGAAGCAGGCCCACGACGATCGCGATGATCACCTTCCAGGGCGGGCCGCCGGGCTTGTTGGGGCCGCCCGGGCCGTTGAACGGACCGCCGTACTGACCGCCGCCGTACTGGCCGGGCTGCTGGGCGCCGTACTGACCGCCGCCGTACTGGCCGGGCTGCTGGGCGCCGTACTGGCCGGGCTGCTGGCCCCACTGCTGCTGACCCTGCTGCGGGTTCCACTGCTGCTGCTGGCCCCACTGACCGGGCTGGGCGGGCTGGTCTGGGTTGTTCTGGCCCGGGTTCTGCGGGGGGAACTGGCCGCCGGGGTGCTGGTCGCTCATGGCACAAAGCATGCGCAGCGCAGCGGTCCGTCAAACCTCCCGCCACGACGCGACTGCACCGCGGGCGCCGGAGCCTGAGAACTGATTGGTCCCGGCCGCCGTGTCGGGTCTAAACTGCGCACAAGAGCGTTCGAGCCGTCATCAGCGGCGAGCTTCCGGAAGAACGGGTCCGCCAGCACCGGGACCCCACTAGAACCGGACGGGCGGGCCCGTCACAGCCTGAGTTGAGTGGCCACCGTCGCGACAGCCGGACAGTGGCAAACGAGGTGGTACCGCGGTCATCCGGCACAGCCGGTGAGTCGTCCTCGTGGCAGCAGCCCGAGTTGCACGACGTACGACCAGGAGACCCGATGACCTATCCCAAGGCTTCCACCGACGAGACTTCCGGCGTCGCGTCGAGCCCGAGGTTCCCCGACCTCGAGGAGCGCGTGCTCGCCTACTGGAAGGACGACGACACCTTCGTCGCCAGCGTCGAGCAGCGGGATGCCGGCGCCAACGGCGAGAACGAGTTCGTCTTCTACGACGGGCCGCCGTTCGCCAACGGGCTGCCGCACTACGGCCACCTGCTGACCGGCTACGTCAAGGACGTCGTCCCGCGCTACCAGACGATGCGCGGCAAGCGCGTCGAGCGCCGCTTCGGCTGGGACACCCACGGGCTGCCCGCCGAGCTCGAGGCGATGCGTCAGCTCGGTCTGAAGACCACCGACGAGATCCACGAGATGGGCATCGAGAAGTTCAACGACGCCGCTCGGTCCTCGGTGCTGAAGTACACCGGCGACTGGGAGCAGTACGTCACCCGCCAGGCCCGCTGGGTCGACTTCGACAACGACTACAAGACGCTCAACCCCTCCTACATGGAGAGCGTGATCTGGGCGTTCAAGACCCTGCACGAGAAGGGTTACGTCTACGAGGGCTTCCGGGTCCTGCCCTACTGCTGGAACGACGAGACGCCGCTGTCGAACCACGAGCTGCGGATGGACGACGACGTCTACAAGCAGCGCCAGGACCCGGCCGTCACCGTCGGCTTCGAGCTCGCGCCGACCGGCCAGGACCCGGTCCTGGACGGTGCGCTCGCCCTGATCTGGACCACCACTCCGTGGACGCTGCCCTCCAACCTCGCGGTGATGGTCGGCTCCGAGATCGCGTACGTCGTCGTCGAGGCGCCGGTGCCCGGGCGCACGGCTCCGGACGGCAGCGCGGTCAC
This sequence comes from Nocardioides daedukensis, assembly GCF_013408415.1. Lineage (NCBI taxonomy): Bacteria > Bacillati > Actinomycetota > Actinomycetes > Propionibacteriales > Nocardioidaceae > Nocardioides > Nocardioides daedukensis. The sequence goes on from NZ_JACCAA010000001.1 coordinate 3,465,445, forward strand.
CGCCCGCTACCTGCTCGCCGAGGCCAGGTTGTCCTCCTACGCCCGCGAGCTGGGCAACGAGGACGGCGAGTTCGAGGTGCTCGGTCGTTACCTCGGCTCCGACCTGGTCGGTCGCACCTACACGCCGCCGTTCACCTACTACGCCGGCCACGAGAACGCCTTCCGCATCGTCGCCGCCGACGACGCCGTCACCACCACGGACGGCAGCGGGCTGGTGCACAGCGCCGGCGCCTTCGGAGAGGTGGACAAGGAGGTCACCGACCGCGAGGGCATCGAGGCGGTGATGCCGGTGGGCAAGGACGGCCGCTTCACGCACCCGGTCGAGGAATATGCCGGGATGCTGGTCTTCGACGCCAACCTGCACCTCATCGACCACCTCAAGGCGGCCACCCGCGGCGAGGGCGAGACCGGGGCGGTGTCCACAGGCACGGTCCTGCTGCGCCGCGAGTCCTACGAGCACTCCTACCCGCACTGCTGGCGCTGCCGCGAGCCCCTGATCTACAAGGGTGTCTCGTCCTGGTTCGTCGAGGTCACCAAGTTCAAGGACCGGATGCTCGAGCTCAACGAGCAGATCCGCTGGACGCCCGACCACATCAAGCACGGCCAGTTCGGCAAGTGGCTGGAGAACGCCCGTGACTGGTCGATCACGCGCAACCGGTTCTGGGGATCCCCGGTGCCGGTGTGGAAGAGCGACGACGAGGCCTACCCGCGCCTGGACGTCTATGGCTCATTCGCCGAGATCGAGCGCGACTTCGGCACGCTGCCCCGCAACGCAGCGGGGGAGCCCGACCTGCACCGTCCCTACGTCGACCAGCTCACCCGGCCGAACCCCGACGACCCGACCGGGAAGTCGACGATGCGTCGCGTCGAGGACGTCCTCGACGTCTGGTTCGACTCGGGCTCGATGTCCTTCGCCCAGGTGCACTACCCGTTCGAGAACGCCGAGTGGTTCGCCGGCACCGACGGCCAGGGCGGGCACTTCCCGGGTGACTTCATCGTCGAATACATCGGCCAGACCCGCGGCTGGTTCTACACGCTGCACGTGCTGGCCACGGCGCTCTTCGACAAGCCGGCCTTCCAGTCCTGCATCAGCCACGGCATCGTGCTCGGCTCGGACGGCAACAAGATGTCGAAGTCGCTGCGCAACTACCCCGACGTCAGCGAGGTCTTCGACTCCGCCGGCGCCGACGCCATGCGCTGGTTCCTGATGGCCTCGCCGATCCTTCGTGGCGGCAACCTGGTCGTCACCGACCAGGGCATCCGCGACACCGTGCGCCAGGTGCTGATCCCGCTGTGGAACAGCTGGTACTTCTTCTCGCTCTACGCCAACGCAGCCAACGGCGGGCAGGGCTACGAGGCGCAGAGCTGCCTGGGCCGTGCGGACACGTTGCAGAACCCGCTGGACCGCTACCTCCTGGCCAAGACGCGACAGCACGTCGAGCAGATGACTCGGCAGATGGATGCCTACGACATCGCCGGTGCCTGCGAGACGACCCGGACCTTCCTGGACGTGCTCACCAACTGGTACATCCGCCGTTCCCGGGAGCGGTTCTGGTCCACCGGCGACGACCTGGACAAGGACGCCTTCGACACCCTCTACACGGTGCTCGAGGTGCTGTGCCGGGTGAGTGCGCCGCTGTTGCCGCTGACCCTGGAGGAGATGTGGCGCGGGCTGACCGGTGGGCGCTCGGTGCACCTGACCGACTGGCCCAGCGTCGACGACCTCCCGGCCGATGACGACCTGGTCGCCTCGATGGATGTCGTGCGCGACGTGTGCTCCTCGACCTCCGCGCTGCGCAAGAGTGCGTCCCTGCGCAACCGGCTGCCGCTGTCGATGCTCACGGTCGTGGTCGACGGGGCCGAGTCCCTGTCGGGCTTCTCCTCGATCGTTGCCGACGAGGTCAACGTCAAGTCCGTGCGCCTGCTCGACATCGCCGACCCCGAGGCTGCGTCGTACGGCGTCTCGCAGAAGCTCACCGTGAACGCCCGCGCCGCAGGCCCCCGCCTGGGCAAGAACGTCCAGGTGGCGATCAAGGGCTCGAAGTCCGGCGACTGGTCGGTCGACGAGGACGGGACGGTCACCTCGGGAGGACTCGCGCTGGTCGAGGGCGAATATGCCCTGGAGACGGTGGCTGCCTCGGGCGACCAGACCGCCACCGGCATGCTGCCGCGCGGTGGATTCGTCGTCCTCGACACCGTGGTCACCGCCGAGCTCGCGGCCGAGGGCCTGGCCCGCGACCTGGTCCGCGCAGTGCAGCAGGCTCGTCGCACCGCCGGCCTCGACGTCTCCGACCGGATCGCGCTGAGCATCGGTGGCCCCGAGGAGGTGCTGGCCGCGGCCCGCGCCCACGAAGGACTGATCGCCGGGGAGACCCTGGCCACCTCGGTCCTGATCGAGGGCACTGTCGAGGGCGCCACTGTCGAGCTCGGCGACGGGCTCAAGGCAACCGCCGGCGTGGCCCTGGCCTGATCTGCCGACTCGGGACTTCACGCGGGAGGCACTTTCCCAGTGGTCAGGGTGCGCTGGCAGGCCGGCGCCTGATGTCGGAGAGGACCGGCGGCGTGGCCAGGACCAACAGTACGAGTCCAGTCGGGATGACCACCGGGAAACCGAACTCGAGATAGCCGACTGCGCCGAGGACGCCGCCGAGGAAGAAGAGCGCCACCAGGAGGGCCAGGATTCCGAGCTTTCGCAGGTCTGCCTCGACCGGCGGAAGCCCGGGAGTGCGTTCGCGGTAGGCGAGCTTGCCGAGCTCGATCCCGATGTCGGTGATCATGCCCGTGACATGGGTGGTGCGGATCTGCGCGCCGGACAGCTTGGTGATGATCGCGTTCTGCAGACCCATGGTGAAGCCGAGCACGGCGATGATGCTCAGGGCCCGTCGTGGACCCTCCAGGCCCTCCGCCAGGACTCCGAACGCGAGGATCAGCAGTGCCTCGAGGAGCAGGACGTTCGCATATCGCCCCTGCAGGCCCCGACGCCTGCCCCAGTTGAAGATGACCGCACAAGTGATCGCTCCCAGGACGAATCCGATCAGGGCGGTGACAGCGAGCCAAGCAGCTTGGCTGAAGCCGAGGACCAGGGCGTCGGCGACGGTGGCGGTGAGACCGGTCATGTGGGAGGTGTAGGCCGCCACCGCCACGAATCCGACAGAGTTCAGGATCCCGGCGGTCAACGCCAACAGACTGGCCAGTTGGACGTTGCGGATCGGGCTCCGCTCGGCGCCAGTGAGTCCGAACATGCTCTGGAGCCTTTCACGCCCATCCCGGGTCGGGCCGGGTGGACAGCGGCCCGGGTGTGCCAGCAACTGCGACAGGCCGGGAGCCCGACAGACTCAGGAGGTAGGGGCGGTCAGTCCCAGCTTGACGGCGAGCCGCTCCAGATGGGCGACGGCCTCGTCCTCGCCGGCGTCCGGGATGCCCCAGATCAGCTCGGTGACGCCGGCCTCGGTCCACTCGGCGTAGTCCTCGGGCGTCGGCTTCCTCGCGACCAGCACGTGGATCTCGGGGGAGCCGTCGCGACCGGCATCGGCCCAGGCCTGCTTGAGGGAAGCAGCCTTGTCGCCGATGCCGGTCTCGATCGGGGTCGTCATCCACCCGTCCGCGTGTGCCGCGATCCAGGCGAATGTCTTGGGTCCTCCACCTGCGCCGATCAGCAGCGGGACGTGGGACTGCACGGGCTTGGGCCAGGCCCACGAGGCGCCGAAGCTCACGAACTCCCCGGAGTAGGACGCCTCGTCCTGGGTCCACAGGGCCCGCATCGCCTCGACGTACTCCTTCAGCACGGTGCGGCGCTTCTTCGCCGGCACGTGGTGGTCGGTGAGCTCGTCGACGTTCCAGCCGAAGCCGGCGCCCAGGGTCACCCGGCCACCGGAGAGGTGGTCCAGGGTGGCGATCGTCTTGGCCAGGGTGATCGGGTCGGACTCGACCGGGAGCGCCACCGCGGTCGAGAGCCGGATGTGCGAGGTGACCGCGGCCGCGGTCGCGAGTGAGACCCACGGGTCGAGGGTGCGGGTGTAGCGATCGTCGGGGAGGGTTTCGTCACCGGTGCCCGGGTGGACGGCCTCGCGCTTGACCGGGATGTGCGTGTGCTCGGGCACATAGAACGTGTCGAAGCCGCGGTCCTCGGCGGCCTTGGCTGCGGCAGCGGGGGTGATGCCGCGGTCGCTGGTGAAGAGGACGATTCCGTTGCGCATGGACTGAATCTAGAACACGTTCCAGTTCTTGACCAGAGCTAGCACGCACTTCGTGTCCGAGATGGCGACCGGGGCGCAGCAACGGCGCTCGCCTACGATTGCCCACATGCCGGAACTCGATCTCTCAGCCGACGCCGTCACCCTCACCGAGGCCCTCGTCAACATCGAGTCGGTGAGCCGGGACGAGAAGGCGATCGCCGACGCGATCGAGATGGCCCTGACCGGTCTCGATCACTTGCATGTCACCCGGCACGGCAACACCATCGTGGCGCGCACCGACCTGGGGCGCGAGGACCGCGTGGTGATCGCGGGCCACATCGACACCGTCCCGCTGAACAACAACCTTCCGGCCCGGCGCGAGGGCGACCTGCTGCACGGCCTGGGGACCTGCGACATGAAGGGCGGGGTCGCTGTCGGGCTCAAGCTGGCCGCAGGCGTTCCGGACCCCGATCGAGACGTCACTTACGTGTTCTACGAGGCGGAGGAGATCGAGGCCGAGCACAACGGGCTCTACAAGCTCAGCATCTCCCATCCCGAGCTGATGCAGGCCGACTTCGCGATCCTGATGGAACCCTCCAACGGCGTCGTCGAAGCAGGGTGCCAGGGCACCATCCGGGTCGAGGTGACCACCCGCGGCGAGCGGGCGCACAGCGCGCGGAGCTGGATGGGTGTCAACGCGATCCACGGTGCCGCCGAGATCCTCGAAATCCTCAAGGCGCATCAGCCGCGCAAGCCGGTGATCGATGGGCTGGAGTTCCACGAGGGGCTCAATGCGGTCTTCATCTCCGGCGGCGTCGCTGGCAACGTCCTTCCCGATGAGTGCGTCGTGACCGTGAACTACCGCTTCGCCCCGGACCGATCGGCCGACGATGCGGAGGAATGGCTCCGCCAGCTCTTCGCCGGTCACGACGTGGTGGTGACCGACAAGTCTCCCGGTGCCCTGCCCGGACTCTCGGTCCCGGCCGCTGCGGCGTTCATCGAGGCCGTCGGCGGCACCGCCAACCCGAAGTTCGGCTGGACCGACGTCGCGCGCTTCAGCGGGCTCGGCGTACCGGCGGTCAACTTCGGCCCCGGCGACCCGCTGCTGGCCCACAAGCAGGAGGAGTTCGTCCCGATCGCGCAGATCGTCGAGTGCGAGCGCCAGCTCCGCGCCTGGCTCGGGGCCGAGGCATGAGCGGCAAGGGGGAGAAGAAGCGTGGCGACAAATATCGCGGACCGGTGATGATGCGCCGTTCCCAGATCGACAGTGGCACCACCGACCAGCGGCTGCTCGACTCCCGTGGCCCCTCGGACTGGGTGCACACTGACCCCTGGCGCGTCCTGCGGATCCAGTCGGAGTTCGTCGAGGGCTTCGGCGCGCTGGCCGAGCTCGGTCCGGCCATCGGTGTCTTCGGCTCTGCGAGGACCCAGCCCGAGGACCCCTTCTACGCCAAGGGCGAGGAGGTGGGGCGCAAGCTGGTCGAGGCCGGTTTCGCCGTGATTACCGGCGGTGGCCCCGGCGCGATGGAGGCGGCCAACAAGGGGGCCTCCGAGGCCGGTGGCGCCAGCATCGGGCTCGGCATCGAGCTTCCCTTCGAGACCGGGCTCAACCAGTGGGTCGACAAGGGCATCAACTTCAGGTACTTCTTCGCCCGCAAGACGATGTTCGTCAAATATTCCCAGGGCTTCGTGGTGCTGCCCGGGGGCGTGGGCACCCTGGACGAGCTCTTCGAGGCGATCACCCTGGTCCAGACCCAGAAGGTCACCTCGTTCCCCGTGGTGCTGATGGGCGTGGACTACTGGTCCGGTCTTCTCGACTGGCTCCGCGACTCCGTGCTCGCCGAGGGCAAGATCAGCGAGGCCGACCTCGACCTGTTCACCCTCACCGATGACGTCGACCTCGCGGTGCGGCTGATGGTCGAGGCCCGCGAAGGCCGAGGCCCCACGGCACGAGCCCCCAAGCAACCGGAGTGATCGCCCGATGATGTGGTTCTTCGCCATCCTGGCTGTGCTCGCCCTCGGCGGGGTCGCCGTGGTCGCCTCGGGCAGAGGGGCCCCGATGGCCGAGGTGCACAGCGACCGCCCCGACGTACTCGTCCCCGCAGACCGCCAGCTGCACGGCAGCGACCTGCGCCGGATCCGGTTGAGCACGGCCGTGCGGGGCTATCGGATGGACGAGGTCGACGCACTGCTCTCACGCCTGGCCGCACAGCTCGAGGCGAGCGAGGCTCGGGCCGCCGGGCCCGACGCCGACCCGCTCACCGGGGAGGTCGATGGCGGGCCGAGGGGCGGATGAGGCAAACTCACCCCCGTGCCCCTCACTTGGATCGTCTACATCCTGACCGCGCTTGCTGTGGTCGTCGTGATGCTGACCCGGGTGCGTCTGGGAGGTGACCGGGGAGCCGGCCGGTTCCGGATCTCACCTGTTCTGCTCAACATCCACACCGGCGCCGGCGTGCTGGCCATCCTCATCTGGACGGCCTTCCTCGTCACCGGCGCGGGCGAGGGTGAGGGACATTCGATCGTCGGCGTGGTGGGTCTGGCCTGCTTCTGGCTCACCACCGTCGTTGGCCTGATGATCCTCTTCCGGTGGCTGCCCAGCACCGGCAAGCACTCCTCGGAGGCCGTCCATGACACCTGGAGCACCGGTCCGGGCTTGTCCGTCCTCGCACACGTCGGGATGTTCCTCGGCGTCTGCGTCTTCACCTGGGCATATCTGACCTCTGCTGTGTGAGGAACAACCACGATGAAGACTCGGGTCCTGATCATCGTTTCCCTCGTCCTGACCGCCACCTTGTTGGCGGTCCCGTCCCAGACCAGCGCCGGAGGATTTCCGGCGGTCACCGAGACGCGGATCCTCGGCCACTCGGTCCAGGGTCGCCCCATCCGGGCCTGGCGCCTGGGCGATCCGAATGCCTCGCGAAAGGCCGTCATCGTCTCGACGATGCACGGCAACGAGGACGACACCTACCTGATCCTCAACGAGCTGCGCGGTGGTGATCCGATCAGGGGGATCGATGTCTGGGTGGTCCCGAAGTACAACCCCGACGGCTATGCGCGCCGGAGCCGCAAGAACGCGCGCGGCGTCGACCTGAACCGCAACTACCCGCACGGTTGGCGTGACCTCGACGGCAACTACGAGTCAGGTCCCCGCGCCATCTCCGAGCCGGAGACCCGCGCGATGATGCGGTTCCTCGACGAGATCAAGCCGCGCTACCTGATCAGCTTCCACCAGCCGCTCCACGGCGTCGACCTCGACACCAAGAGCAACTACCTGGCCCGCAAGCTGATCTGGCACCTGAAGCTGCCCGGCAAGCGGTTCACCTGTGGCGGCGTCTGCCACGGCACCATGACGAGTTGGTACAACTACAAACACCCCGGCAACGCGATCACGGTCGAGTACGGCCAGAGCCCGAGCCGCTGGCACCTGACCCGCAGGGCGCCGGACCAGCTGCTCAAGGTCCTCACCGCCCGCCGCTGACGGGTACGTCGTACGCCCGCGTCAGCGTCCCTCGAACTGCGGCTTCTGCTTGGCCACGAACGAGGCGACGGCGGCGCGGTGGTCCTCGGTCGCGCCGGTGTGCGTCATCATCGCGGACTCGAAGGCGACCGCCTCCTCGAAGGAGGTCCCGGCCGCGTGCGTCAACGATCGGCGGATCGAGCCGAACGACTGGGTCGGTCCGTTGGCGAGCCGGGTGGCCAGTCGGGCGACCTCGTCGTCGAGCTCCTCGGGTGCAACCACCGTGGTGGCCAGTCCCAACTCCTTCGACTCGGCCGCGGACAGGGTGCTGGGGAAGTAGAGCAGCTCGAGTGCCTTCGCCCGACCGACCAGTCGGGGCAGGGTCCACGAGGCACCGGTGTCGCAGGACAGCGCGATCCCGGTGAAGGCCAGGTTGAAGCCGGCGGTGGTGCTGAGGATCCGGAAGTCGCAGGCGAAGGCCAGGCTGGCGCCGGCTCCGGCCGCGACGCCCTGGACTGCGGCGACGACCGGCTTGTTCATCGTGGCGATCGCGGTGACGATCGGGTTGTAGTGCCGGTCCACGGTGGAGAACAGGGCATCGGTGTCACCGCTGTCGAGGAGCTTGATGTGCTCCTTGAGGTCCTGCCCGACGCAGAACGCGCGCCCGGTCCCGGTGAGCACCAGGCATCGCACGGTGTCGTCCTCGGCCACCTGAGTCACCGCATCCAGGAGTGCTTCCTTGGTGGCGATGTCGAGGCTGTTCATCGCCTCGGGACGGTTCAGGGTGATGGTGGCGATGTGGTTCTCGATGTTGAGCAGGATGGGGTCGGACATGGGGTCGGACATGGTGTTCCTTTCGGGGAGTCTCAGAAGAGGATGCGGTCGACGAAGCGGTCCGCGCCGGGCTTGAGTCGGGTCGCCTCGGCGCGGAAGTGGTCTGCGGCCGCGGTCCCGGGCCAGTTGAGAGGCAGCAACGCCTCGGGCAGGCCGGGATCGCGGAAGAGGAACTTGCGCCACTCGTGGACCAGCCGGAAGCGCTGGGCGAACTCGTCGCGATCCGGGTCCGGGCCGGGTGGGGCGACGTCGCTGCGCACGGCCTCGAGCCAGCCGGCATATTCCTCGCCCAGCGCCGCCAGGTCCCACCCGGAGAGCGGAAAGGACGGGGGAGAGAACCCGAGCGATTGGGTCCGAGCCGCGGAGGTCGACTCGCGCTCGAGCATCCCGTCGAGCTCCGGCTGGGGCCAGGGGCTCGCCCACAGACCGTCTCGCAGCTCGGCGAAACCCATCCAGCGCAGGGATGTGCGCACCCGCTCGCGCCGGCCACGATCTGGGATCGGATCGAGGACGACCAGGTGCCAGCAGCCGTCCCAGACCCGGTTGCGGGTGCGATAGATCCGCTGTCGCGCCTCTTCGAGACGGCCAACGGCCTGCTCCGTGGCGCGATAGCCACGCCCCGCGGCGAGGGTGACCGGGACCAGCCAGTCCTCGCGGACCATCCTCGAGATCGCGGTGCGCACCGCCTGGGCCGAGATGCCCGCGGGCTCCAGGAGCCGCACCAGGGCGGCCACCGGGGCCTCGTTGCCGCGCGTGCGGAGCAGGTCTCCATAGACGTCGAAGAGGGCCGACCGCGCGTGCATGGGAGGAGTCTGCCAGCCCCCGGGTGTGACGTGGGTTTCCACCCTGCAGGGGGCATGGGGGATAATGAAGGTGCGTACGGCGTCACAGGGCGCGGGCATGAACACAGGAAGAGGTTCGCTGATGGCGGCGATGAAGCCACGGACCGGTGACGGACCGATGGAGGTCACCAAGGAAGGCCGCGGAATCGTGATGCGGGTTCCGCTCGAGGGCGGTGGCCGTCTTGTTGTCGAGCTGAACGCCGACGAAGCCAAGGAACTTGGCGATCTGCTCAAGGGTGTTGTTGGCTGAACCAGTGGCCACACCGACGCGAATCCCCGTCCTACCCACCCAGGTCGAGCCCCCGGCATACTCCCTAAGCGGAGCGCCGTTCGACCACAGCGACGACGCGAGCAATGACCGAGCGGTCGTTGCCGTGCCCGTGCTGGCGGGTGAGGAGGACGGGTCGCTCGTTCTCGGCCCCGGTGCGGCAGACGTAGCCGAGGACCTCGGTGTCGACCTGTTCGCGGTCCTCGAGCACCACCGCGCAAGCGGCAAGCCCGGTGAGGTGACCACCCACCCGGTCCTTGATCACCCGCGCTGGAGCGCCGTCCACCTGGTCGGCGTCGGAAGCGGCGGGAACGACGACCTGCGCCGCGCCGGCGCGGGCCTGGCCAGGGTCGTCAAGGACCAGCCCCTGCTGGTCAGCTCGGTTGCCACCCTCGGTGACGCCGACGGGCTCGAGTCCTTCGTGACCGGCCTGAGCCTGGGCTCGTTCGAGTTCCACTGGCGCAAGGACGGCCCCAAGGCACAGCCCGTACGCCGCGTAGTGCTGGCCGGTGGACCTGACCTGCAGCCGGCCCTCGACCGGGCCGTTGCGATCGCAGGCGCCGGCTGGACGGCAAGGTTCCTCGCCTCCGTCCCCTCCAACTTGAAGAACCCCGCCTGGTTGGCCGACCAGGCCGTGGCCCTGTCCGACATCCCGGGCCTCAAGGTCACCGTCTGGGACGAGGACCAGCTCGAGGCCGAGGGCTTCGGCGGGATCCTGGCGGTCGGCAAGGGCTCTGCCACGCCGCCGCGCCTGATCCGCATCGACTACACGCCGTCACGCAAGTCGAACAAGGGCCATGTCGCCCTGGTCGGCAAGGGCATCACGTTCGACACCGGCGGGCTGTCGATCAAGCCCGGCGAGGCGATGGTCAACATGAAGCGGGACATGACCGGCGGCGCGGTCGTGCTGGCCACGATGGCGGCACTGCCGGCGCTGGGTTGCACCGTCAAGGTGACCGGCTTCATCGCCAGTGCCGAGAACGCGATCAGCGGCAACTCGTTCCGGCCTGGCGACGTGATCCGCCACTATGGCGGTCGCACCACCGAGGTCACCAACACCGACGCCGAGGGCCGACTGGTCCTGGCCGACGCGATGGCCTATGCCGTGGCGAAGGTGAAGCCCGACGTGCTCGTCGACATCGCCACCCTGACCGGCGCGATGAAGGTGGCCCTGGGCCTGCGCACCGGCGGCTACTTCGCCAACGACGAGGCCCTGGCCGAGCTGATCGCCGAGGCCGGCGGGGCAGCCGGTGAGCCGCTCTGGCGGATGCCGCTGGCCAGTGTCTATGAGGAGAAGCTCTCCTCCAAGGTCGCCGACGGCGACAACGGGGCCGGCAACCCCGGCGCGATCACGGCAGCGCTGTTCCTGCAGCACTTCGCCGGCGAGGTGCCCTGGGCGCACCTGGACGTGGCCTCCGTGGGTGACGCACCCGAGGATGACCATGAGTGGACACCCGGCCCGACCGGGTTCGGTGCCCGCACCCTGCTGCAGTGGCTGGGTGGCGAAGCGCCGCTCGCCGGCATCCGCTGAGCGGAGCCGACGAGCGGGTGGTCCCGGTTATTCCGGGATCCACTCCTTCTTGATCGCCAGCAGGCCATCGCCCACGGGCAGCAGCACCGGGACCAGGCCCTCGGACTCGACAACGAGTCGACCCAGGTCGCGGATCGCGACGGTCTCCTCGTCGCGCTGCGCCGGGTCGGCCACGCGGTCGTGCCACAGGGCGTTGTCGAACGCCACCACACCACCGGGACGCAGCAGGCGCAGCGCCTCCTTGAGGTAGTCGGCGTACTCGCGCTTGTCCCCGTCGCAGAAGACGAGGTCGTAGTGACCGTCGGTGAGGCGGGGGAGGACGTCGAGTGCCGCACCCGGGATGGTGCGCGCCCGGTTGGCGGGAACGCCGGCGTCGCTGAAGCCCTGCTTGGCCAGGCGCTGGTGCTCGGTCTCGATGTCGACGGTGGTGAGGACTCCGTCGGCGCGCATGCCGCGCAGCAACCACAGGCCCGAGACCCCGGTGCCGGTGCCGATCTCCACCACGGCGCGGGCGTCGAGGACGGAGGCGAGGAAGCGAAGCGATGCGCCGACGCCGGAGCCGATCGGGACGACCCCGACCTCTTCGGCGCGCGATCGCGCGGCGGCGAGGATCTCGTCCTCGGGCACGAACTCTTCGGCATAGGTCCAGCTGGTGGGCTTGATGGGCGTGGTGATGACGGCCTCCTGAGTTCGTACGACGCACCGTTGCGGTGACCCTACAACGAGCGGCGCCCACCGCTGCGCGCTGCGATGCAGGAACACGACGCCTGGCCCCTGCGTTGCACCTGCGGGTGGGACCCTGAAGAGTGTGCCCCCAAGAGTGGGTCCAGCGAGTGACAGGCTCAAAGCAAGTCCCTGTTGATTGCTCAGGTTCTTCTCAGTCGTGATCCCTAGCGTAGGAGTTGTCAGGTTTGAGGCTGGTTCGTGCAAAGGAGATCGCCGTGACCGAGTCGCAGGTGTCACCGGGAGTGCCGACGTGGGACGAGATCGTCTCGCAGCACTCCGAGCGCGTCTACCGCCTCGCCTACCGGCTGACCGGCAATCGCGCCGACGCCGAGGACCTCACCCAGGACGTCTTCGTCCGGGTCTTCCGTTCGCTGTCCGGCTACAGCCCCGGCACGTTCGAGGGATGGCTGCACCGGATCACCACGAACCTGTTCCTCGACGGGGCGCGGCGCAAGCAGCGGATCCGCTTCGACGCGCTCTCCGACGAACGTGCCGACCGGCTCCGGGCCGAGGGCGGCATCCCGCACGACGAATATTCCGACCAGAGGTTCGACGACGACATCGAGCAGGCGCTGGCCCAGCTGCCGCCGGACTTCCGCGCGGCGGTCGTGCTCTGTGACGTCGAGGGACTTTCCTACGACGAGATCGCCGAGATCCTGGGCGCCAAGCTGGGCACGGTCCGCTCCCGCATCCACCGCGGCCGGACGATGCTCCGCGAGGCCCTTGCCCACCGCGCACCCTCGGCCGGTCGCGAACGCTACAGCGGGCCCGGGGTCGCCACCCGGTTCGCCACCTCGACCCGGGGAGGGCGTCGATGATCGGCCCGGTGATCGGTCATGTCGGTAGCCGGGTCGGTGCCCTGGTTGACGGGCAGCTGCCCGCCGCCGAGGCCGAGAGGCTCTGGGCACACGTGGTCAGTTGTGGTCAGTGCCGCGACGCGGTCGAGCGGGAGGGCTGGGTGAAGACCCGGCTCGCCGGTCTCCGCAGTGACGGGTGCCAACCCGCGGCTCCCAACTATCTGCAGGCCGTCCTCTGCCAGCCCCCGAGCGGACCTGAAGACCGGGAGACGACGTACGCCGATCCTGCCGGTCGACGTCGAGCGGTCACCGTGGCATTCCTCGGTGCCAGCTCCGTCGGCGTTGCCGTGGTCGGTGTCCTCGCACTCACCGTTCCGGCCCAGTCGCCGTCCCTGGACCGGCGTGGTCCGGCGACCTCCATCTCGCGAGTCACCGAGGGCCCGGCCAGCGCCGTACCGGTCACCGCAACCGGTGGCTCGGTGAGCGCGACCCAGTCCAGTGCGCAGTCCAATGCAACCGCGCAGCCCGGTGCGTCCAAGACCGAGTTGCTTCCCGAATGGGTGAGGATCACCAAGTGAACGACAACCACACGCCGGAGCACGAGGACCGCGACGACGCCGAGGTGACGGCTGCGCTCCCGATCGACGACCGGGAGGACACCCTCTCCCTGGACCGCGACGAGCTGGAGCAGTCCGGAGCCTCGCCGGAGGACCCCCGCGAGGGGCCGCAGACCTACGCGCCTCCTGCGCCCGGTGCCGTTCCGGCCGGCCGACCCGCTCCGGGCTACGCCGGTCCCAGCTCCTACGCGCCGCACAACGGTCCTTCGACCCACGCTCCGGGGCAGCAGCAGTCAGCTCAAGCCGGGCAGCCCGGACAGTTCGCTCAGCCGGGGCCCAGCACCGGGCTGCCGCCCACGCAGCGCCCCGACGCTGGCCAGCACCAGGGCATGGGCGGCTACGGACCTGCCGGCGGCTACGGCCCGGGCAACACCGCGGTCCTCGCCCCCCAGCATGCCCAGGGCCCGGGGCAGCCACCGGCGACCAGGACCCGGGACACCAAGGTGCTGCCCGGCTGGTTCTGGCCGGTGCTCTGCGCAATGACCCTGGTCCTCGGCCTGATGGGTGGCGCACTCGGCGCCCTGGTGATCGACAAGACCAATGACCCGACCACGTCCGGTCGCACCAACGGCGGCCTGGCCGACGTCACCACGGTCACCGATGCGCCACTTCCCAAGGACGGCAGCGTCGCGGCGGTGGCCAAGAGCTTGCTGCCCAGCACCGTCCAGATCATTGCCGAGTCTAGCGGCGAAGGCGCCACCGGCTCCGGCTTCTTCCTGGACAAGGAAGGTCACGTGGTCACCAACAACCACGTGGTCGCCAGTGCAGCCGACGGCGGCAAGATCCAGATCGTCGACCACAAGCGCAAGCGTCACGACGCCACCGTGGTCGGCCGCAGCCCGGTCTATGACCTGGCGATCCTCTACGTGGAGGGTCTCGAGGACGTCACCCCCGCGTCCCTGGGCACCTCGGCCGACCTCAACGTCGGTGAGACGGTGGTCGCCATCGGTTCACCGCTGGGCCTCGACAGCACGGTCACGTCCGGCATCGTCAGCGCGTTGAACCGCCCGGTCACCACCGGGAACAGCCAGGACGACCAGTCCTACATCAATGCAGTCCAGACCGACGCCGCGATCAACCCCGGCAACTCCGGTGGACCGCTGGTCGACCTCGAGGGCAGGGTGATCGGCGTCAACTCCGCCATCGCCACCACCGGCGGAGGCCTGGGTGGGGAGTCCGGCAACATCGGCGTCGGCTTCGCGATCCCGATCGAGCAGGTGATTACCACCGCCGACCAGATCCTCAAGAACGGCAAGGCGCAGTACCCCGTCATCGGCGCCCAGGTCCAGAGCGACAAGGACGGTCGCGGAGCCAAGATCGCCGAGGTCATGAAGGGCCAGCCCGCCGAGGAAGCCGGTCTGAAGAAGAACGACATCGTCACCGCACTCGATGGCCGTGCCGTCACCGACAGCCCCAGCCTGATCGTCGCGATCCGCGCCCACGTCCCGGGCGACACGGTCACCTTGACCGTCGATCGTGGTGGCAAGGAGATGGAGCTCAAGGTCGAGCTGGAGGGCCAGGTCGGCTGAGCGGGCGAGCCCCCGCAGCAGCACACCCAGCCAGCAGGACTCACTCCTCGGCCCGGTAGCGCGGATCCACCTGTTCCGCGTCCAGGCCGAGGAGTTCTGCGATCTGCTCGACGACGATCATCAGCACCATCGCCTCCAGCTCCTCACGCGAACCGCACCGCTGCTCGATCGGCCGGCGGAAGAGCACCAGCCGAGAGGCCTGGCCGCCCGTGCCCCGGATCAGGGACGAGAGCGGAACGTTGTCCGGCGCCCAGTCGTCCGGGACCAGGGGAGTGTCCTCGACGGCATACTCCAGCAGCCCAAGGTGCCTCTCCCAGCGCGTCTCGATCTCGGTGACGATGCCGAGCACCAGCGAGTCGAACCGCTCCCGGCGAGTCGGCCGGGGCCGGGCTCGGAGTCCACCCGGGGTCTTGGCTGGCAGGATCTGCGGACCGCGCAGTCCGTGGTCGCGACGATCGCGCCTCGAGAGGCTCATGCGGTGAGCCTAATCCGCAGCCGGGCACTACCGGGGTAGCGTCTGCCCCGTGAATCCCGCACGTCGTTGCTCGCGTACCGCATGTGGCCGCCAGGCGGTCAACACGCTGACCTATGTGTACGCCGACAAGACGGCGGTCCTCGGCCCGCTCGCGACCTATGCCGAGCCGCACGCCTACGACCTGTGCGAGCAGCACAGCGAACGACTCAGCGCCCCGCGTGGCTGGGACGTGCTGCGTCTCGCCGCCGACCCGAGCACGCTGGAGCCGAGCAGCGACGACCTGCTGGCACTGGCCGACGCCGTCCGGGAGGCCGCACGTCCGATCGCGCCGGCGATCGAGCCCGAGGCGCCAGCCGGCCTTGCCGCCGAGTCCGGCCGGGTCACCACCCGTCGCGGTCACCTGCGCGCGATCAGCAGCGACTGACCAGCAGCGACTGATCAACGCCTCGCGGTGAGACCTCTGGTCCTGACGAGCCCTTGGCGTGTCGCTGGACCCGCCTGCGGCTAGGCTCCTGCCATGCCCGATGCAACGACGCTCGACCAGGCCAACCTGCAGGCCATCTTCAAGGCGTACGACGTGCGTGGCACCGTCGGCGACCAGATCGACGAGCTCCTCGCACGTCGCATCGGTGGTGCCTTCGTCGCCGTCACCGGCGCTTCCTCCGTGGTGGTCGGATACGACATGCGGCCGTCCTCCCCGGGCCTTGCCCAGGCCTTCGCCCAGGGCGCGACCCAGGCCGGTGCCGACGTCGTGATGATCGGCCTCGCCTCCACCGACCAGCTCTACTTCGCCTCCGGTCACCTCGACCAGGCCGGCGTGATGTTCACCGCCAGCCACAACCCCGCGGCGTACAACGGGATCAAGATGTGCCGCCCCGGCGCGCGCCCGATCGGCGCCGAGACCGGCCTGCTCGAGATCCGCGACGCAGTCTCCACCGAGGTCGTCGGCGAGCGGACCGGCCAGATCACCGAGCAGGACGTGCTCGCCGACTACGCCGCCCACCTGCTCTCCCTGGCCCCGATCAAGGGCCGCCGGCTCAAGGTCGTTGCCGACGCCGGCAACGGGATGGCCGGACTCACCGCGCCGGCCGTCTTCGAGAAGCTCGGCGACGCGGCCGAGCTGATCGAGATGTACTTCGAGCTCGACGGCACCTTCCCGAACCACGAGGCCAACCCGATCGAGCCGGCCAACCTGGTGGACCTGCAGGCGAGGGTGCTGGCAGAGCAGGCCGACATCGGCCTCGCCTTCGACGGCGACGCCGACCGCTGCTTCCTGGTCGACGAACGGGGCGAGCTGGTCTCGCCCTCCACCCTGACCGGCCTGATCGCGGCCCGCGAGCTGGCCCGTGAGCCGGGGGCGACGATCATCCACAACCTGATCACCTCGCGATCCGTCCCGCAGATCGTCACCGAGCTCGGTGGCACCCCGGTGCGCACCCGCGTGGGTCACTCGTTCATCAAGGCGACCATGGCCGAGACCGACGCCATCTTCGGCGGCGAGCACAGTGGGCACTTCTACTTCCGTGACTTCTGGCGCGCCGACTCCGGGATGCTGGCGGCCCTGCACGCGCTGGCCGCGCTGGCCGAGGGCGATCAACCACTCTCCGAGCTGCTGGCCGAGTTCGTCCGGTTCTCCTCCTCGGGCGAGATCAACTCCACCGTCGCCGACCAGGAGTCCGTGGTGGGTGAGCTCGAGACGGAGTGGTCGGCCACCCCGGGCGTGAGCATCGACCACCTCGACGGCCTCACCGTCGCGCACGATGACTGGTGGTTCAATGTCCGTGCCTCCAACACCGAGCCGCTGCTGCGCCTCAACGCCGAGGGTCGCGACGAGGCCACCATGACCCGCATCCGAGACGACGTACTCACCGTGATCAGGAGAGACCAGTGACCGATCCAGCCGTCAACCTCGACCCGAAGCTGCTCGAGATCATCGTCTGCCCCGACTGCCACGGGGACCTGTCCCTGCAGGGAGCCGAGCTGGTCTGCGCCGGTTGCGGACTGGCCTACCCGGTCCGGGACAACATCCCGGTCCTGCTGGTCGACGAGGCCCGCACCCCGGCCTGATGGGCACCTGGTTCGACGAGTCCCGCCTCGACGACGAGTCGGCACTGGCCGGCATCGACCTGATGCTGCGCGCCCTGGCCGAGTCCGGGTCCAGGGTCCGTAGGGCCTCGGGCGATGCCGCCGAGGCGGTCGAGGCCGGGCTGGAGCGGATGCAGAACACCCGCCCGCGCGCGGTCATCGCCGCAGGTCCGGACTCCCGTCTGCTGCGTGCCGTGCTCGAACCGTGGTGCCCGGTGCCGTTCGTGGCGTGGCCCGGAGCCGCCCTGCCCGGCTGGGCGGGAAGCCTCGACCTGGTCGTGATCCTGGCGCCCGAACGCTCCGACCCCGCCGCCGCGTCCGCCGTGGCCGAGGCCGTACGCCGCGGCTGCCACGTGGTCGTCGCCTGCCAGCCCGACTCGATGGTGGCCCAGCACGCCGCGGGTCGGTGGAGCACGGTCCTGCCGATCGACTCGGGGGACCAGCTGGCGACCGCCGTGGTGATGCTCGACTACCTGAACCGGGCCGGACTCGGACCGGCCTCCGACGCGGAGGAGGTCGCCGGCGACATGGACGCGGTGGCGATCGCCAGCTCGCCGCACCGGGACCTGGCCGTCAACCCGGCCAAGATGCTGGCCATCTCGCTAGCTGATGCCAACCCGATCGTGTGGGGCGGTTCCGTGCTGGCCGCCCGCGCGGCCAGGCGGGTGGCCGAGTCGATCCGGCGCGCCTCCGGGCGTGGAGCCCTCGCCGGCGACGCCGAACACCTGCTCCCGGTGATCGAGGCCACCCGGCCCCGCGACGTCTTCGACGACCCGTTCTCCGACGAGCCCGGTGACCTCCGGCCGGTGCTGGTGATCCTCGACGACGGCGCCGACGAACCGGTCGCCCACGAGCAGCGCGAACGGCTGGTCGCAGCAGCCGAGAGCCGCGGGGTGCGCGTGGAGACCGTGGAGACCGACGCCAGCAACGAGGTGGGCCGCTACGCCTCGCTGCTGCTCACCGGCAGCTATGCGGCGGCCTACCTCCAGCTCGGCCTGGTCGAGGACTAGCCAGCGAACCGGCTGCCCGCACGGTCGTGCCACGGCACGGGCTTGGGCGCAATGCCCTAATCTTTCACCCGTGACTTCAGCGGAGAACGCCCAGTGAGCGGCGGCCTGTTCGCCCTGCTCGACGACGTCGCCGTCCTGGCCCGCCTGGCGGCGGCCTCGATCGACGACGTGGGGGCCGCTGCCGGCCGGGCCAGCGCCAAGGCCGCGGGCGTGGTCATCGACGACACCGCGGTGACCCCGCAATATGTCTCTGGCCTCGCTGCCGAGCGCGAGCTCCCGATCATCAAGCGGATCGCGATCGGCTCGATCCGCAACAAGCTGATCTTCATCCTCCCGGCGGCACTGCTGCTCAGCCAGTTCCTGCCCTGGTTGCTCACCCCGATCCTGATGATGGGCGGCACCTACCTCTGCTACGAGGGCGCCGAGAAGATCATCGAGAAGTTCTTCGGCGGTCACGAAGAGTCCGAGCAGCTGGCGACCGAGATCAGTCCCGAGCAGGAGAAGACGATGATCTCCGGTGCCATCCGCACCGACCTGATCCTCTCCGCCGAGATCATGGTGATCGCGCTCAACGAGGTCACCGACCAGCCCTTCGTGGCTCGCGCAGCGATCCTCGTCGTGGTTGCCCTCGGCATCACCGCGCTGGTCTACGGCGTGGTGGCTGCGATCGTGAAGATGGACGACATCGGGATCCGACTGACCCGCACCCGCTCCGGGCTGGTGCAGAAGGTCGGTCATGGGATGGTCCGCGGGATGCCCGGGCTGCTCGCCCTGATCGGAGCCGTCGGCACCGTGGCGATGCTCTGGGTCGGTGGGCACATCCTGCTGGTCGGAGTCGACGACCTCGGCTGGCACTCGCCGTACGAGTTCGTGCACCACCTCGAGGAGCAGGTCCACGACGCCACGGGTGCCTTGGGTGCCGTGCTGGGTTGGCTGACGAACACGGCTGCCTCGGCCGTGATCGGACTGGTCGTCGGCGGCATCGTGGCCGGGATCATGCACTTCCTGCCCTTCGGGCACGGCAATGCGGCCGAGGGGGAGCACGGTACCAAGGCCGAGGGGCAGACCGGCGAGACCAGCAGTGACGTCGATGGGCAGCACGGAACCCACTGACAAGGCGTGAGCCGGAGATTCCACCGCGATGCGCCCGCGCTTGTAGGCTGGGTCCAGTCCGCGCGGGAGATCCCGAATAGATGCAGATGCAGCCGCGGATCCAGTCGAACACGTTGAGGACTCTTCGATGGACTACAAGGTCGCAGACCTGACCCTGGCCGAATACGGACGCAAGGAGCTCAGCCTCGCCGAGCACGAGATGCCCGGACTGATGGCGCTCCGCGAGCGTTATGCCGACTCACAGCCCCTGGCCGGCGCGCGCATCGCCGGCTCGCTGCACATGACCATCCAGACCGGCGTGCTCATCGAGACGCTCGTCGCCCTCGGCGCCGACGTGCGCTGGGCATCCTGCAACATCTTCTCCACCCAGGACCACGCCGCCGCGGCGATCGTCGTGGGCGACGGCACCGTCGAGAACCCGACCGGCATCCCGGTCTTCGCCTGGAAGGGCGAGACCCTGGGCGAGTACTGGGACCTCGCCGAGAACGTCTTCGACTTCACCGACGCGGACGGCAACGCCGTCGGCCCGAACATCCTCCTCGACGACGGTGGCGACATCACGCTGCTCGTGCACAAGGGTGTCGAGTTCGAGAAGGCCGGAGCCGTGCCTGGCCAGGACACCACGGACAACGAGGAGTACAAGGAGGTCCTGCGCGTCCTGGACCGTTCGCTGAAGAACAACCCGTCGCGCTGGACCAACATCGCCAACGACATCAAGGGCGTCTCCGAGGAGACCACCACCGGTGTGCTGCGCCTCTACGACCGCTTCAAGGAGGGCTCGCTCCTCTTCCCGGCGATCAACGTCAACGACTCGGTCACCAAGTCCAAGTTCGACAACAAGTACGGGTGCCGCCACTCGCTGATCGACGGCATCAACCGTGGCACCGACGTGATGATCGGCGGCAAGGTCGCCGTCGTGTGCGGCTACGGCGACGTCGGCAAGGGCTCGGCCGAGTCCCTGCGCGGCCAGGGTGCTCGAGTCATCATCACCGAGATCGACCCGATCTGCGCGCTCCAGGCAGCCATGGACGGCTTCGAGGTCCGCCGCCTGGACTCGGTCGTCGAGACGGCCGACATCTTCATCACCACGACCGGCAACTTCAACATCATCACGGTCGAGCACTTCAAGAAGATGAAGAACCAGGCGATCGTCGGCAACATCGGTCACTTCGACAACGAGATCGACATGGCCGGCCTCTCGAAGATCGACGGCATCGTCAAGGACGAGATCAAGCCCCAGGTCCACCAGTGGCTCTTCCCGGCCGCCGACGGCCGCGAGGCCAAGAAGATCATCGTCCTCAGCGAGGGTCGCCTGCTGAACCTCGGCAACGCGACCGGCCACCCGTCGTTCGTGATGTCGAACTCGTTCACCAACCAGGTGCTGGCCCAGATCGAGCTCTACACGAAGACCAGCGAATACCCGGTCGGCGTCTACGTGCTGCCCAAGCACCTGGACGAGGAAGTTGCGCGCCTCCACCTGGACGCCCTCGGCGTCGAGCTCACCGAGCTCAGCCAGGAGCAGGCCGACTATCTCGGCGTCCCGGTGGAAGGCCCCTACAAGGCCGACCACTACCGCTACTGAGCGGACCGGGATGAACGCATCAGGCGATTTCGGCAAGGGGCGCGTACTCGTCGTCGACGACGACGCGTCGCTTGCCGAGATGCTCAGCATCGTGCTGAGGCAGGAGGGCTTCGACGCCCGCATCTGCACCCGGGGCGACACGGCGCTCAGCGAGTTCCGTGACTACCGCCCCGACGTGGTGCTGCTCGACCTGATGCTCCCCGGCAAGGACGGCATCGACGTCTGCAAGCAGATCCGGGCCGAGTCCGGCGTCCCCATCGTGATGCTCACCGCCAAGGGTGACACCGTCGATGTGGTCGTCGGGCTCGAGTCCGGCGCGGACGACTATGTCGTCAAGCCGTTCAAGCCCAAGGAGCTGATCGCCCGGATCCGGGCCAGGGTCCGTCGGGCCGAGGCTCCCGGCGCGGAAGGGCTCACCATCGGTGACCTGACCATCGACGTCACCGGGCACGCCGTGTTCCGGGCCGACAAGCCGATCAACCTGACCCCCCTCGAGTTCGACCTCCTGGTCTGCCTGGCCCGCAAGCCGTGGCAGGTCTTCACCCGCGAGGTCCTCCTGGAACAGGTGTGGGGCTATCGGCACGCGGCTGACACCCGGCTGGTCAACGTGCACGTCCAGCGACTCCGGTCCAAGGTCGAGCACGACCCGGAGAACCCGGAGATCGTCGTCACCGTCCGCGGTGTGGGGTACAAAGCCGGAACCAGCTAGCCGGCCATGCGCTTCGGTCGGATCGCGGGCGCGATCACCAGGGGACTGACGTTCTGGCGGCGATCGATCCAGGCCAGGGTCGTGATGAGCACGATGCTGCTCTCCGCCCTGGTGGTCACCGTCGTCGGCTGGTTCCTGCTCCAGCAGACCCGCGACGGGCTCGTCGACGCACGCGTCGACCGGGTGCTGGCCGAGGCCGCCAACGAGACCGAGGACGCGCGCGCCCGCCTCGCCGCGGTGCCCGGGGCCGACGACGAGGCCAGCCTGCAGCTGCGGCAGCTGATCGAGCCGATCATCGCCCGCGGCGCCTCACGCGGCTTCGAGGTGGTGGTCAACGGGCCGCTCGGCGACGAGCCGACCGTCCTGGCCGCGAGCGGTCCACGTTATTCGCCGGGTCTCGACCTGGACAGCGTCCCGGACGAGCTGATCGACCAGCTCGACGAGGGGGAGAGCAGCGCCTGGACCTTCACCGAGGTCAGCTATCTCGCCGAGTCCGGGCGTGAGTCGATCGCCGGAGTGGTGGTCGGTGCCCGGATCCAGCTCCCGGCTGACGGCCGCTACTACACGATCTACTACCTCTACCCGATGCAGCAGGAGCAGGAGACGCTCGCCCTCGTCTCGCGCGCCCTGCTCACTGCTGGCGCTTTCCTGCTCGTCCTGGTCGGTGCGATGACCTGGTTGGTCGCCCGCCAGGTGGTCAACCCGGTGCGAATGGCACGGCGTACGGCCGAGCGGCTCGCCGCCGGTCACCTCGAGGAGCGGATGCGCGTCCACGGTGACGACGACATCGCGCGCCTGGCCACGTCGTTCAACCAGATGGCCTCCAGCCTCCAGCGCCAGATCCGTCAGCTCGAGGAGCTCAGTCGGGTGCAGCGCAGGTTCACCTCCGACGTCTCGCACGAGCTCCGTACGCCGCTGACCACCGTGCGGATGGCCGGTGACGTGCTGCACGACGCCAGGGCCGAGTTCGACCCGGTCACCGCACGTGCGGCCGAGCTCCTGCAGACCGAGCTGGACCGCTTCGAGGGCCTGCTCAGCGACCTGCTGGAGATCAGTCGCTTCGATGCGGGAGCAGCGGTCCTCGACCTCGACGACGTCAACCTGGTCGATGTGGCCCACCGGGTGGTGGACATGACCCGGGCGCTGGCCAAGCAGCGCGACACCACCGTGGTCGTCGAGCCACTCACCGAGCCCGTCCTGGCCGAGGCCGACGGGCGTCGGCTCGAGCGGATCGTGCGCAACCTGGTCAGCAACGCGATCGACCATGCCGAGGGCCGTGGCATCGTGATCTATGTGAACGGCGACGACCACTCCGCCGCCATTGCGGTCCGCGACCACGGCATCGGTCTCGAACCGGGTGAGGCGTCCTTGGTCTTCAACCGGTTCTGGCGCTCGGACCCCGCGCGCGCCCGCACCAGCGGCGGCACCGGCCTCGGACTCTCCATCTCGCTCGAGGACACCCACCTGCACGGCGGCTGGCTCCAGGCCTGGGGCGAGTCGGGCGCCGGCTCGCAGTTCCGGCTGACCCTTCCTCGCCGCGCCGGCGGAGTGTTGCGCCAGAGCCCACTTCCGCTCGTCCCGACGGATGCCGTCCCGTCCCGAGTCGTGGTGGAGGACGCATGATCCGGCGAATCGGGCTGCTGGTCACGGGGCTGCTCTGCGTCCTGCTCAGCGCCGCCTGCGTCTCACTGCCCGAGGACGGCTCGATCCGTGCCGGCAGCGCGACCGCGACCGGCTCGACGGACGCGGGCTTCCCCTATGACCCGCGACCGCCCCAACCGGGCGAGACCCCGATCGAGATAGTCAGGCACTTCCTCGACGCGATGCTGGCCACCCCGACCTCGACGGTCGTCGCGAAGCAGTTCCTCTCCACCACGGCCCGGGCCGAGTGGCGTCCCGAGCGGCAGATGATCACCTATCAGGACTTCGAGACCCCGGAGGGTGACGACGAGGTGACCCTGGCCCTCACCAACGCCCATCACCTCGACGCAGGTGGGCGCTGGCGCGGCGCGCTGCCGGAACAGGCCAGCACCATCCGGTTCACGATGACCACCGAGGGTGGGGAGTGGCGGATCGGTGACCTCCCGGACGCGACGATCGTCTCGGACGAGTTCTTCGCCTCGCGCTACCAGCAGGTCTCGCTGCACTTCTTCGACCCGACCGGGAAGATCCTGGTCCCGGAGCCGGCCTTCGTGCCGCGCGGCGGTCAGCTGGCCAGTGCCCTGGTCCGCGGGTTGCTGCAGGGGACCGATCCGCGGTTGCGCGACGTTGCGGAGTCCTTCATCCCCGAGGGGATGTCGCTGGACCTGTCGGTGCCGGTGTCGGCCGACGGGATCGCGACGATCTCGCTGCGCGGTGACGACGGCGCTCTGGACGCAGACGCAGTGGAACAGATGGCGATCCAGTTCGCCTGGACGCTCCGCCAGGACCCGGCGGTACGTCGACTGCGCATCCTGATCAACGACACCCCGGTCGCCCTCGAGGACGCGCCCACGGTCTTCGACGTCGACATCGGAGCCGACCACGACCCGGCAGAGGCCTATGCGTGGCCCGATCCCTTCGCCCTGCGCAACGGGCGACTGGTCTCGGTCGCCGGGGAGGTCGAGGGCCGCACCGACGGTCCGTTCGGAGCCAGCACCCTCGGCCTGCGCTCGGTCGCGGTCGACCTCGAGGGTACTCGTGCGGTCGCCGTGAGCACGGACGGCAGGTCCCTGTTGGAGGCTCCCGTGGAGCGGACCGAGGGGGAGGGCGCACGGACCCTGGTCTCCGGCGCGACGGACCTGCTGCCCCCGGCCTGGGACCACGCCGACCGGATCTGGTTGGTCGACCGGAGCGCGGGCGGTGCCCGGGTGTCGGTGGTCATCGACGGCACGAACACCCCGGTGCGGGTGCCCGGCATCTCCGGTGCCGACGTCTCCTCCTACATCGTCTCGCGGGACGGCAGCCGACTGGCCGCAGTGGTCTCCACCCCCACCGGGGACGTGGTGATGCTCAGCCGTCTCGCCGGCGCCGGCGAACGGCCGCGGGCGACGGCGGCGGTCCGGATCTCTCCGGACACGCCCGAACCGGTGCGCATCAACGACATCGCCTGGCAGTCCCCGACCAGGATCCTGGCCGTGGTGCCGGTGGCCCGGGGGATCTCGCAGGTGAGCTCGTTCCCCGTCGACGGCTCACCGGCGACCTCCGGGGTACGTCGTGCCGAGGGCGTGGTCCGCCAGGACATCGTCGAGCTGGTCGCCTCGCCAGTGGCCGACACCGATGTCTGGGGCGTGGCCGCCAACGGCAGGGTCCATGACCTCCGCGGTGAGCGGGGCGCCGCGCTGCCCGAGCCCGGCCTGGTCTCGCTCGGCTACGTGGGCTGAGCCCGCTTCTCCACAGGTTGGCCCCGGGGCCTTGTGCCGGCGTCGCGCACCGGGTCGCATTGGTCGGGTGCTTGACTCCCTGATCGACTCCCTGATCGACTTGGTGACCGGCTCCGCATGTGCCGGGTGCTCACGGCCCGGGGTGCTGCTGTGCCGGGACTGCGAGGCCGCACTGCAGGGTCATGTCGCGCGCACGCCACCGTCCCCGTGCCCACCGGGACTGCGTGATCCGTGGTCGGCGGGGGAGTATGCCGACGTGTTGCGCACGCTGTTGCTGGGGCACAAGGAGGAGCATCAGTTCGGGCTGCGCAGGCCCTTGGGCCACCTCCTCGCAGCGGCCACCGCCGGCCTGCTGCAGGCGACCGGCACACCTGCCGGACAACAGGTGCTGCTGGTCCCGGTGCCGTCACAACCCGCGACCGTCCGTGCCCGTGGCCACGATGCGACCCGGGTGCTGGCCCGGGTCGCGGCCAGGCAGCTCCGTGGCCGCGGATATGCAGCCGAGCCGGCCCACCTGCTGCGGGTGGGTCGGGTGCGCGACCAGGCCGGTCTGGACTCGAGGCAGAGACATGCCAACCTGACCGGTTCGATGTCGTGCCGTCCCGCGGCCCGGGCCGCGTTGTCGGCCCGTGGCGTACGGGCGTGGACGGTGGTGGTCGACGACGTGCTCACCACCGGTGCGACCGCCCGAGAGGCCCAGCGAGCACTGGAGTCGGCAGGGGTGCCGGTGCTCGGCATCGCCACCGTGGCCGCCACCCGCAAGCGTTTCGTCGAGGAGCGAGGAACTCGTGGCGAACTTTCAGCTCTTCCGCTGGTCTTAACCTCGCCGACCGACTAGCGTCTCGTTATGGAGTCCGTTCGGGTCCGTGGTTGCGTCGTCAGGACGCTCAGCGCGTCGTGGCGGCAAGCCGATGCCAGTCGCAGGCAAAGCGGTCCACGTAAGTCCTCCCGGGCACTCGCCCGGTGCGGACGATCACGGTGCGGCTTAGAGATAAGTCCTGCCCCGTCCCCGTCGTCAGATGCGACGGACCGGCGGGAGAGGGTGGGTAGTGGCATCAAGCTGCGAGAGCCCCAGCAGGCGATTGTGGGGTCGAAGACCAGGTCGGCCGGACGGACTCCATTCCACACCGTCGCACCACCCTCCCGGGTGGCGCTTCGGCATGCTCGCTGAACCCAATGAAAAACGGGAGGTCAACATGGATGTTGTCGTGAACGCCCGCCACTGTGAGGTGTCGGACCGTTTCCGTAGTCATGTCGAGGAGAAGCTCGCCAAGCTCGAGAAGCACGACCACCGCATCATGCGCGTGCTCGTCGAGGTCGAGAAGGAGCGGAATCCGCGTCAGCACGACCGGGCGGTCCGGGTCGAGCTGACCGCGCTGTCCAAGGGCCCGGTGATCCGCGCCGAGGCCGCCGCAGACGACAAGATGGGTGCGCTCGACCTCGCGCTGGACAAGATGGCCTCGCAGATGCGCAAGGCCGCAGACCGTCGGCGCGTGCACCGCGGCCGGCACACTCCCGTTTCTGTCGGTGAGGCGATGGCCGATGCCGATCCGACCCTGGTCACCGACTCGAGCGACGACGAGGAGATCACCGAGCGCCAGGTCGGACCGATCTCGGTGACCGGCGACGGACCGCTCGTGGTCCGCGAGAAGTCCCACGGGGCCACTCCGATGACCCTCGACCAGGCCCTCTACGAGATGGAGCTGGTGGGCCACGACTTCTACCTCTTCGTCGACAAGGAGAGCGAACGCCCCTCGGTCGTCTACCGCCGCCGTGGCTATGACTACGGCGTCATCTCGCTGGAAATGACCACCTGACTGACCCGTTCGTGTGATGGACATGTGGTCCGGCCGGGCGCTTGGAGCAACTCCAAGTGGCCCGGTCGTGCCATGATGACCGGGTGAGCGACAACCATGACGGCGAGACCGAACCGATTCGCGTGCTCGTGGTCGATGACCAAGAGCTGTTCCGGCGCGGACTGACGATGCTGCTGGGCGTCGAGTCCGGCATCGAGGTCGTCGGTGAGGCGGGTGACGGCATCGAGGGCACCGACCTCGCAGCCTCGGTCGCCCCGGACGTCGTCCTGCTCGACGTCAGGATGCCCAAGCGCACCGGCATCGAGGCCTGCGTGGCGATCAAGGAGCAGGTCCCGTCCGCGAAGATCATCATGCTCACCGTCTCCGACGAGGAGGCCGACCTCTACGAGGCCGTGAAGAGCGGAGCCTCGGGCTACCTGCTCAAGGACTCCTCGATCGACGAGGTCGCCCAGGCGGTGCGCGTCGTCGCCGATGGCCAGTCGCTGATCAGCCCGTCGATGGCGGCCAAGCTGATCGATGAGTTCAAGGCGATGTCCAAGCCCGAGAAGGACCAGATGCCGGGTCTGCGGCTCACCGAGCGCGAGCTCGAGGTCCTGCGCCTGGTGGCCAAGGGGCTGAACAACCGCGAGATCGCGCGTCAGCTCTTCATCAGCGAGAACACCGTCAAGAACCACGTCCGCAACATCTTGGAGAAGCTCCAGCTGCACTCACGCATGGAGGCAGTGATGTATGCCGTGCGCGAGAAGCTGCTCGACATCCCCTGATCGTGGTGGACTCCCTCAGCGCGGCCCAGGCACGCAGGATCGCGCTGGCCGCCCAGGGGTTCCTCGATCCCGCGCACGCGACACCGACGCTGCGCACCCTGCGCCGTACGGTCCAGCGGACCGGAGTCCTGCAGGTCGACTCGGTCAACGTGTTGCAGCGCGCGCACTACATGCCGCTCTACTCGCGGATGGGTCCCTATGACGTCGACCTGCTCCGCCGCGCCAGCCACCACACAAAGGCGCAGCCGCGCCAGCTGGTGGAGTACTGGGCGCACGTCCAGGCGTTGATGCCCGTCGACCTGTGGCCGCACATGCAGCACCGGATGGACTCCTACCGGGCCACGCGCGGCAAGTGGTGGCCGCTGGCGGCCGCGCAGGAGGGCCTCGAGCACGAGGTGCTCGCGGCGGTGGCCGACCGCGGTCCGGTGACCGCACGACAGCTCGACGAGCAGTTCTCCACCGGTCCGCGCGAACGCGAGCACTGGGGCTGGAACTGGTCCGAGGCACGCAAGGTGCTCGACTTCCTGTTCATGATCGGCGACGTGGCGGTGGCAGGTCGCAACGGCTCCTTCGAGGTCGTCTACGACCTGCCCGAGCGGGTGCTACCGGCCGACGTCCTCGCCGTGTCCCGCCCGAGCGCCGAGGAGTCGTCGCGCGAGCTGGTGCGACGCGCGGCCATCTCGCACGGCGTCGCCACGGCGAGGTGCCTGGCCGACTACTACCGGATGCCGATGCAGCCCGGAAGCGGCGGCATCGGGGCTGCGCCGGCCATAGCCCAGCTGGTCGAGGAGGGTGAGCTGCTGCCGGTCCGGATCGAGGGGTGGAAGCGGCCGGCATACCTGCACCGCGACGCGCGCATTCCCCGCAAGGTCGACGCACGCGCCCTGCTCAGCCCCTTCGACCCGGTGGTTTGGGAACGGGAGCGAGCCGAGCGGCTCTTCGACTTCCACTACCGGATCGAGATCTATGTGCCGGCTGCCAAGCGGGTGCACGGCTACTACGTGCTCCCGTTCCTGCTCGGCGATCGGCTGGCCGCGCGGGTCGACCTCAAGGCGGACCGGGGCACGGGGCGACTGCTGGTGAAGGCGGCGTACGCCGAGCAGGCAGCGCCGGCGGACACCGCGATGCACCTGGCCGCAGAGCTCGACCGGATCGCCGGGTGGCTGGGTCTCACCTCGATCGTGGTGGAGCCACGCGGCGACCTTGCCGCGGGACTCGTGGTGGAGGTCGCTAGGCTGCCCTGAGACATCGGGCTACCGAAGGAGCCACACAGTGGGCTGGTTGATCGGCATCGTCGTCCTGGCCGCAGTGGCCGCGCTCGTGGTGTGGTTCGTGCGGCGCAGGTCCAAGCCCGCGGACGGACCCTTCCAGCCGGACGACGTGGTCGGCACGGCCGACCTGGTCTCCACCGATGCTCTGCGCACGTTGCAGAACGGCGACGTGATCGAATACCTCGGCCACAAGTGGTTCGTGCGGGGTCGACTCGACTTCAACGAGGACGGCTACGTCTGGACCGAGCACCTCCTCGACGATGCCGAGGAGAAGCGCTGGGTCAGCGTGGAGGACGACGAGGGCTTCGAGGTCTCGCTGTGGCACTCCATCCCGCTCGGCGACATCGACCAGGGCACCGCGGGTGACCGCGACGTGATCGTGGCCGGGACCGCCTACCGACTCCAGGAGCGGGGCACCGCCCGATTCTCCGCCCTGGGCAGCACCGGCACCGCGCCCAGCGGCCAGATCGACTATGCCGACTACAGGAGCAATGACGGCAAGCTCCTCGGCTTCGAGAAGTTCGGGTCCTCGTGGGAGGCCTCGGTCGGCGAGATGCTGCAGCCGTTCGAGCTGACCGTGTTCCCCGGCAGCGACCGGACCGAGTGAGCCTGACCCGGATGACTGGACCCACCATCACGACGCCGGCCACCACACCGGCCCCGCACCGGCTCGCCGTCCCGTTCAGGGACGTGCGCGGCGCGGCCCTGCGCTGGGCGCTCGACCTGCCGGCGCGCGAGGCACTGGCCACCAAGGTGATCAGCCTCGGTGACGGTGCCGGCGTGCACGCCCCGGTCGTCGAGCTGAGGGTCCTCGGCGCCTCGCACCAGGTGCTGGTCCGCAACGGGACCGAGGAGTTCTCCGAGACCGTGGCCTGCGACCTGGTCGCGGGGGAGATGCTGCCGGCCAACACCGCTCGGCCCGGCTATGGGTTCACCTCGAGCACCGAGGTGTTGTCGCAGTCCGCACTCGCCGAGAGGGTGGACGACCTCGTCCAGCACCTTGACCCGAGCCCGATGGCCATCGTCGCCGGTTTCCCCGGTGATCGACTGGCCGTGACCGCACTCGAGCTGTCCGTCACCGATGACGTCCTGACCTGGCAGACCTGGCATGCCTATCCGCAGGCCGGCGAGCTCGTCCGGACCCACTCGCAGCTGGTCCTGGAGGTGACCAACCGTGTCTGACTTCCGCTCGAACCCGCCGCCACCACCACCCAACGGCCCCGGTGGACCGGGTGGTCCCGGTGCTCCTGGTGGCCCCAACGGTCCCGGTGGACCTGGCTGGCCCCCGGGCAACCCGCCGCGTTCGCCGTACACGGGTCCCAGCTCCTCGGGAGACGGACCGCGCTGGACCCTGATCGCGGTCATCGTCGGCGCACTGCTGCTGCTCTTCGTGATCCCGGTGATCGTGTCCGCGGCCGGCAACACCAGCCCGGAGAAGTGGTTGAAGGACAACTACTCCGCGCAGGGTGGCGACGTGGACTCCTCGTCCGGGCTGCGGTTCACCTCTGCGGACCCCGTCGACCAGACGGTGGCCGCGATCGACGCGGGAACTGATCCCTCGGAGAAGCGCCAAGAAGGTTCGACCTACTACCTGCGCTACAAGAGCGACTGGCTGGTCGAGGTCGAGGCAGCACCCGACGGCTCCGGTTCCGAGGTCGTCCTGTTCGAGTTCGATGCCGGCTATCAGAGCCATGGCGCAGTGCTGTTCTTCTGGAGCAGCCACTATCAGCAAGGCGGCGGACTCTTCCGCGGCGGCGGCGGAGGTAGCGGAAAGTGAAGGAAACCCGATGAACGATCTCCTTGAAGGTGTCCTGGCGTCGCTGGCATTCGGCGCTGCGGGACTGGTCCTGCTCGCGCTCGGCTACTGGCTGGTCGACCTGATGACCCCGGGCCACCTGGGCCGACTCATCTTCGTCGAGCGCAACCGGGACGCCGCACTGGTCCTGGCGTCCTCCCTGCTCGCGATCGGCGGCATCGCGGCGAGCGCGATCTATGGGGCCGAGTCCGACACCTGGGACACCCTGCTCGAGACGCTGGCCTATGGAGCGGTCGGGATCCTGATGCAGGCAGCTGCCTTCGTGGTCCTGGACCTGCTCACTCCCGGCAAGCTGGGTGACACCCTCACCGACGAGCACGACGACCCGGCCGTATGGGTCGCCGTGGCGATGAACGTGGCCGTCGGGCTGATCGTCATCGCTGCCCTGTCATGACGCTGTCCCGACCTTGACGCATCCCGCACCCGCCACAGCGGAACCCCCGGCGCCCTCGGGCGCAGGAGGCGAACGACCCGCTGGCCGGGCGATGATGGTGGTCCTGCTCGTGGCCGTCTTCATCTGCGCCGCGTGCGGACTGGTCTACGAGCTGGCCCTGGTCACCCTGGGCAGCTATCTCCTGGGCAGCTCGATCACCCAGACCTCGATCGTCATCGCGGTCACGATGTTCGCGATGGGCATCGGCGCCCTGGTCGCCAAGGGATGGCTCGGCCGCCCGCTCCTGGCGTTCCTGGCCGTCGAGCTCGGGCTCGCCGTCGTCGGTGGGTTCAGCGTCCCGATGCTCTACCTCGCCTTCGCCTGGCTGGAGTTCTACACCCCGGCGATGGTGCTCTGCGCGTTCGCGATCGGGCTCCTGATCGGGGCCGAGATCCCGTTGCTGATGGAGCTGCTGCAGCGGCTGCGTGCCCAGGACGCGGCACGCGCGGTGGCCAACATCAACGCGGTGGACTACATCGGCGCCCTGGTCGGTGGCCTGGCCTTCCCGTTCCTGCTGCTCCCGCTGTTCGACCTGTTGATCGGCACCCTGGTGGTGGCCGCGTTCAACGTCGCGGCGGCCTGGTTGGTCGCGTTCGCGCTGCTGCGGGGCCGCCGCCGGCTGGGACAGGCCAGCGTCGTGTGTGCGCTGGTCCTGGCCCTGTTGGCCACGATGGCGTGGAAGGCCTCCGAGTTCGAGGCGACCGCGCGTCAGCTGCTCTACCGCGACCCGATCATCCACGCCGAGCGCTCGGCGTACCAGGACATCGTGGTGACCCGTGGCGGCATCGTCGGCCCCGAGCGCGCGGACGTCAGGCTCTTCCTGGACGGCGACCTGCAGTTCTCCTCGGTCGACGAATACCGCTATCACGAGGCGCTGGTCCACCCGGCGATGGCCGGAGCGCACCGTCGGGTGCTGATCCTCGGCGGCGGCGACGGGCTGGCGCTCCGGGAGGTGCTGAAGTATGACGACGTCGAGGAGGTCGACCTGGTCGACCTCGATCCCGCGGTGACCGACCTGGCCCGCACCTTCGAGCCGATCAGCAGCCTCAACCGGCACTCGTTCGACGATCCCCGGGTGAGGCGGACCTCGGCGGACGCCTTCACCTGGGTCCGCGAGAACACCGACAGCGAGCGCTTCGACGCGATCATCGTCGACTTCCCGGACCCCGACTCCACGGCCACCGCCAAGCTCTACTCGCAGGAGCTCTACGCGATGCTGCGCCCGATGCTGGAACGCGACGGGCGGATGGTGGTGCAGTCGGGGAGCCCATTCTTCGCCGCCAACGCCTTCTGGTGCGTACGTCGTACCCTCGCCGCCACCGGCCTGTCCACCGTCCCGTTCCATGTCGACGTGCCGTCCTTCGGCGACTGGGGGTTCGTGCTGGCGACCCACGGCCCGAGCAAGCTCGCACTGCCCGCCGAGCGGCCGGCCGGGCTGCGCTTCGCCACCCCCGAGGTGCTGCGGGCGGCGACCGTCTTCCCGCCCGACCGCGCCGACCGACCGGGCGAGGTCTCCACGCTGCTGGATCCGGCGATCCTGGACTACACGCGCAGCGGCTGGGTCGGCTACTGAGAAGTCGCTGAGGAAGCGTGCCTCGACCGCATCGAATCTTGGTCTCGTGGGTAGCATGGCCTGCGGCGTAGGGCTGACCGGTCCTGATGCCGGCTCGACCATCTACCCAGGGAGTTCCTCCTCGTGCCTGCCATCCTCGACAAGATCCTCCGCATCGGCGAGGGCAAGATCCTTCGCGAGCTCGAGGCGATCGCCAAGGCCGTCAACGCCATCGAGGACGAGTTCGTCAAGATGAGCGACGACGAGCTCCGCGGGATGACTGCAGAGTTCAAGGAGCGCCTGGCGAAGGGCGAGACCCTCGACGACATCATGCCGGAGGCCTTCGCCACGGTCCGCGAAGCCGCCAACCGGGTGATCGGCCAGCGCCACTACGACGTCCAGATCATGGGTGGCGCGGCGCTGCACAAGGGCAACATCGCCGAGATGAAGACCGGTGAGGGCAAGACGCTGGTCGCGACCCTTCCCGCCTACCTCAACGCCCTTGCCGGACAGGGCGTCCACGTGGTCACCGTCAACGACTACCTGGCCAAGTTCCAGTCCGAGATGATGGGCCGCATCCACCACTTCCTCGGGCTGAGCACCGGCGTGATCCTGCCGTCGATGCGTCCCGCGGAGCGTCGCGAGGCCTATGCCTGCGACATCACCTACGGCACCAACAACGAGCTCGGCTTCGACTACCTGCGCGACAACATGGCGGCCAGCATCGAGGACTGCGTGCAGCGCGGCCACGGCTTCGCCATCGTCGATGAGGTCGACTCGATCCTGATCGACGAGGCTCGCACCCCGTTGATCATCTCCGGCCCGACCCAGGACGAGGTCCGCTGGTATGCCGAGTTCGCGAAGATCGCGCGTGCGATGACCCGCGACGTCGACTACGAGGTCGACGAGAAGAAGCGGACCATCTCCGTGCTCGAGTCCGGGATCACCACCGTCGAGGACCACCTCGGCATCGAGAACCTCTATGACTCGGTCAACACGCCGCTGATCTCCTTCATGAACAACTCCATCAAGGCCAAGGAGCTGTTCCGCAAGGACAAGGAATATGTCGTCATGGACGGCGAGGTGCTCATCGTCGACGAGCACACCGGCCGCATGCTCGCCGGTCGCCGCTACAACGACGGGCTGCACCAGGCCATCGAGGCCAAGGAGGGCGTGACCGTCCGCGAGGAATACCAGACCCTCGCCACCGTCACCCTGCAGAACTACTTCCGCCTCTACAAGAAGCTCTCCGGGATGACCGGTACGGCGATGACCGAGGCCAGCGAGTTCGACAAGATCTACAACCT
Source organism: Nocardioides daedukensis (assembly GCF_013408415.1). Taxonomy (NCBI): domain Bacteria; kingdom Bacillati; phylum Actinomycetota; class Actinomycetes; order Propionibacteriales; family Nocardioidaceae; genus Nocardioides; species Nocardioides daedukensis. The sequence continues at coordinate 3,499,520 of NZ_JACCAA010000001.1, forward strand.
CGGCGTCGTTCCCATCCCGACCAACAAGCCGATGCAGCGCAATGACCAGCCCGACCTCGTCTACCGGACCGAGGACGCCAAGTTCGAGGCGGTCGCCGACGACATCGCGGAGCGCCACGGCAAGGGCCAGCCGGTGCTGATCGGCACGGTCTCGGTCGAGAAGTCCGAGCGCCTGTCCACGCTGCTCAAGAAGCGCAACATCCCGCACAGCGTGCTGAACGCGAAGGTGCACGCCGACGAGGCGCGGATCGTCGCGATGGCCGGCCACAAGGGCGCGGTCACCGTGGCCACGAACATGGCCGGACGAGGCACCGACATCATGCTCGGTGGCTCGGTGGAGTTCCTTGCCGACGAGGAGCTGCGCAAGAAGGGCATCGAGCCGACCGGCGACACCGCCGAGCAGTACGAGGCCGAGTGGGAGCCCACGCTCGCGCGCATCAAGGAGCAGGTCAAGGCCGAGCACGACGAGGTGAAGAAGGCCGGCGGACTCTATGTCGTCGGCACCGAGCGTCACGAGTCGCGCCGCATCGACAACCAGCTCCGCGGTCGTTCCGGCCGTCAGGGAGACCCGGGGGAGTCGCGCTTCTACCTCTCGCTCCAGGACGAGCTGATGCGCCTGTTCAAGGCCGACATGGTCGACCGGATGCTCACCGTGCTGAAGATCCCGGACGACGTGCCGATCGAGCACAAGCGGGTCACCAACTCGATCGCCAGCGCGCAGTCGCAGCTCGAGGCCCAGAACTTCGAGTCCCGCAAGAACGTCCTGAAGTATGACGACGTGATGGACCGCCAGCGCCACGTCATCTATGACGAGCGGCGCGAGGTCCTCGAGGGTGCGGACCTCAAGGACCAGATGATCACCTTCATCGACGACGTCATCGAGGGCTACGTCAACGGCGCCACCGAGGGCTTCGCGGAGGAGTGGGACCTCGAGGCGCTGTGGGTCGCGCTCAAGCAGCTCTACCCGATCACGATCACCCTCGACGAGATCGAGGAGCGTGCGGGTGGACGGGCCGCGCTGTCGCGCACCGAGATGATCAGCGAGCTCCAGGCGGACGCCCAGGCGGCCTATGCCGAGCGCGAGGCGACACTCGGCGAGGAGAACATGCGTGACCTCGAGCGCCGCGTCGTGCTCTCGGTGCTCGACCGCAAGTGGCGCGACCACCTCTACGAGATGGACTACCTGCGCGAGGGCATCTACCTGCGTGCCTACTCGCAGCGCGACCCGCTGGTGGAGTACCAGCGCGAGGGCTTCGACATGTTCACCGCGATGATGGACAGCATCAAGGAGGAGTCGGTCGGCTTCCTGTTCAACCTGGACGTCCAGGTTGAGGAGGAGGAGCCTGCCGGTGAGGTCGAGGGCGACGCCCCGGCTGCCGAGGAGGAGCACACTCCCCGGATCACGGCCAAGGGCCTCGAGGCACCCAAGCAGGTGCAGAACCTCTCCTACACCGGTCCCGCGGAGGACGGCGAGGCCGAGGTCACCGGCCCGGCCCCGGCGAGCAACGCCGACGACCCGTTCGCCGGCACCGGCCGCAACGCCGACTGCCCGTGCGGTTCGGGCAAGAAGTACAAGAAGTGCCACGGGGCGCCGAACGGTCCGACCGGGCACACCACCCGCGTCAACGGCTGAGCAGCTCCACGAGAAACGGCTGAGCCGCTCCGCCCGAGCGGCTCAGCCGAACTCGAGCGCGGTGGCCTGCCAGCGCCCGCCGAGCACCTCGAGTCGTCCGGCGAGCACCCGGAAGCGCGGACCGCAGCGCAGCAGCGCGGAGAACTCGACGACCTCGTCGTCGAGGAAGCTGGTGTGCACCGTCTGGACCTGCGGGCGCACTGCCGGGTGCCGCGAGGGACCCTTGCCGCCCTGGTGCACCCTGGCTCGGGAGACGACGCCGGCCCGGTAGGCGAGCTCGTTGTGCACCGCCGGTGTCGTCCAGCGCAACAGCTGCGAGACCGGTCGCGCCCCGTTGGTGACCTCGGAGACGGCTTGGCTGAACGTGTGCACCCAACGCTGCAGGTCACGTCGTACGACGGCGGGCACGTCGACCACGTCGGCTCCCCGCAGGGCGGTCGTGGGGGCAGAGGCCGGGGGCTCGAGGGCGGAGTCGATCTCGAGGGCCAGGGTTCCTTGCACGCTGGTCGTGCCGAGCCCGTCACCACGGCGGGGACTCACCAGTGACATCACGGCCCGGGGGTTGCCTGCGGTGACCGAGCGCGGGCCGGTGGCAGTGCGGGGGCCGGTGGCTGTGCGGTTGCTGTTCATCACTTCTCCTTGGGTGAGGCGGGCAGGTCGAGGGTGGTGCCGGGGTGGATCAGGTCGGGATCAGAACCGATCAGGTGCCGGTTGGCAGCCCAGATTTGGCGCCAGGCCCGGGTGATCTCGGAGTCGTCGGCTCCCGGTGCCAGGCGGGACTCGGCGAGTCCCCAGAGGCTGTCGCCGGGCTGCACGGTGTGCCGGGCACGGTGCGAGGCCGGCGACCCAGTCGGGTTGCGGGTCGGTTCCGGTCGGTCGTGGCCCGAGACCGGGGCCGGGTCCTGCGAGGCGGCCCGGTCGGGGAGCGGCAGGCCGGAGAGCACCGTCCGATCGCCGGGGACCGGCGCCGGCGGTTGCCCGACCGTGGTGTCCGCGTGCGCCGGCGCGAGGCCGGCGACAAGGCTCAGGCCACAGGCGGCCAGCACCACGCGGCGCACGCCGGCTGGGCCGAAACCGATGTGGAGCGCGGTGCCGGCCTCGATGCAGGTGACCAGGGTGACCAGCCAGAACCACGCCAGGCACGCGGTGAGGACGACGGCCGCGCCGGGCACCAGGACCTCGTCGAACCGACCCGTGGCCAGGGTCTGGTCGTCCAGGGCCGCGGCACGAGCCAGGTCATCGGCAAGCAGTCGTAGGGCCGCTGCCGCCGCGGTGGTGACGACGGTGAGGACGAGCAGGCAACGCAGGAGCGGTGCCGGTGGTGATTCCCGAGTAATCATCGCAATGCTTTCGTTTGCGTGTGTTTGCTTGAGTCAATTCCTGTTCGGCGCCTTAGTCAAGCGTTTGTCCACAGGCTCCGCTCGCAAGGACCCGGTCGAAGGGAGGCCCTAGCCTGTGTCCATGACCTGGGAGAGAGACCTGTTCGACTTCCTCGACGATCTCGAGGCGCAGGCAGAGAGCGCGTTCGCCGAGGAGCGTGAGTTCGAGGTGCTCGACCGAGCGCGCGGAGAATATGCCAGCGTCGGCCTGCTCGAGCGGCTGATGGCCAGCGTCGGGGGACAGGTCGGGTTGCACCTGCTCGGAGTGGGCCACCTCGAGGGACGACTGGCCAGGGTGGCCGACGGATGGTGCCTGCTGGAGAGCGGCGGCCACGAGTGGATGGTGCGCCTGAGCGCGATCGAGCTGGCACGCGGCCTGTCGACCCGGGCGGTCCCGCCGGACGCCTGGCCGGTGACCGCCAAGCTCGGCTTCGGCTCAGCGCTGCGGCGGATTGCCGAGTCGGGGTCGCGGTGCCAGATCAGGCTGATCGGCGGGGGACAGTACGACGTACTGCCTCAGCGGGTGGGCGCCGACTTCCTCGAGGCCACGACCGGGACGCAGGGCGAGAGCGTCCTCTACCGGTTCGAGGCGATCGCCGCCGTGCACACGCCCCAGGGGTGAACCGGTGAATGACCGGCCGAGCGCAGGTCAGGTCGCCTCGGGGTCGTAGGGCGGGAGCTCACCCTCGACGAGCGCGCGCCGATCCGCCTCGGCGGACTCGTTGTCGGCATCGTTCATCGCCTCGATGATGTGCTTGCGCACGATCGTGCGGGGATCCAGGTCGCGGAGCTCCAGGTCGGAGAACTCGGGGCCCAGCTCGTTGCGCAGGTCGTCGCGCGTGGTGTCGGCGAAGCTCTTCATCTGCCGGAAGAAGCGTCCCGCTTGACGGGCAAGATCAGGCAGCTTGTCCGGACCGAAGACGAGCACCGCCACCAGGGCGATGACTGCCATCTCCGGCAGCCCGACACCGAACACGGATCAGAACCTGGCGGAAGGAGTCAGCCCGAGTTGCATGCCGGCCAGTCCGCGACCGCGACCGGAGAGGTGGTCGGCGACGCCGGCGAGTTCGCGAGCGGCAAGGGCCGACGGGTCGGCCTCGACGATCGGCTTGCCCACGTCGCCACCCTCGCGCAGGGAGATGTCGAGAGGAATCCGGGCGAGCACCTTGACGTCATAGCCGAACCGCTCCGACAAGGTGGCGGCCACGCGGTCGCCGCCGCCGGAACCGAAGACCTCGAGGCGGTGGTCCTCGCCCTTCTCGGCGCAGTGCGGGCAGGGGAGATAGCTCATGTTCTCGATCACGCCCACCACACGCTGGTGCATCATCGAGGCCATCGTCCCGGCGCGCTCGGCGACCTCGGCCGCGGCCTCCTGCGGCGTGGTGACCACGACGACCTCGGCGCTGGGCAGGTGCTGGCCCAGGGAGATCGCGACGTCACCGGTGCCCGGCGGAAGGTCGAGCAGCAGCACGTCGAGGTCGCCCCAGTAGACGTCGGCGAGCATCTGGACCAGGGCCCGGTCGAGCATCGGGCCACGCCATGCGACGACCTGGTCGCGACGCGGCTTGAGCATCCCGATCGAGATGACCGAGACGCCCGAGGAGGTGGGGACGGGCATGATCAGGTCGTCGACCTGGGTGGGGCGCGAGTCGCCCACACCGAGCATGGCCGGGACCGAGTGGCCATAGATGTCGGCGTCCACGATGCCGACCTTCAGGCCCTGCTTGGCGAACGACAGTGCGAGGTTGACGGTGACCGAGGACTTGCCGACACCGCCCTTGCCGCTGGCGATCGCATAGACCTTGGTCAGCGACCCGGCCTGGGCGAAGGGGATCTCCCGCTCGGCCTTGCCGTCGGAGAGGACGTTCTTGAGCTCGCCACGCTGCTCGGCGGTCATCACGCCCAGCTCGAGGTCGACGCCACTCACGCCGGGGACCCGGCTGACGGCCGCGGTCACGTCACGATTGATGGTGTCCTTGAGGGGGCAACCGGCGACGGTGAGGAGCACCTTGACCGACACCATGCCGGCCTCGCCGATCTCGACGGTGTCGACCATTCCGAGATCTGTGATGGGACGCTTGATCTCGGGGTCGTTCACGGTGGCCAGCGCCGCGTGGACCTGCTCGATGGTGAGGGTGCTCATGGCTCCCAAGACTACGCGCTACCCGGCGAGGAGTCGTTTCCGGGACCGGGATCTGGAGACTCGGGAGGAACCACACCGCGATCCTCCAGATCGCCCATCAGGGAGCGGAGCTCGGAGCGCAGGAAGTCGCGGGTGGTGGTCTCGCCGACGGCCATCCGCAACGAGGCGACCTCGCGGGCCAGGAACTCCATGTCGGCGTGGGCGCGCGCGTTGGCCTGACGGTCCTGCTCGGCGATCACCTTGTCCCGGGTCTCCTGCCGGTTCTGGGCGAGCAGGATCAGCGGAGCGGCGTACGAGGCCTGCAGGCTCAGCATCAGGGTGAGGAAGATGAACGGGTAGTCGTCCCAGCGCAGGTCCTCGGGTGCGAGCAGGTTCCACACGATCCAGATCAGCACGAAGGCCGTCATGTAGATCAGGAACTTGGCGGTCCCCATGAACCGGGCGAACTGCTCGGCGAAGACCCCGAACGTGTCCGAGTCGTACGACGGGCGCCGGACCAGGGAGCGACGTACGTCCTGGGGCGTGTCGAGGCGGGCGCGGCGCTGGTCAGCCATGCGTCACCCCGGTGCGGGGCATCCGGTCGCGCCAGTTGTCGGGAAGCATGTGGTCCAACAGGTCGTCGACGGTGACCGCGCCCAGCAGGCGCCCGTCCTCGTCGACCACCGGAGCGGCAACCAGGTTGTACGTCGCCAGGTGGGCGGCCACCTCGTCGATGGACATGTTCGGCCGCAACGGGTCGAGGGTGGTGTCCAGTGCCGCGGCGACCAGCGTCGAGGGCGGTTCGCGCAGCAGCTTCTGGATGTGGGCGACCCCGATCAGGCGACCTGTGGGGGGCTCCAGCGGCGGGCGGCAGACATAGACCAGGGCCGCGAGCGACGTGGTCAGGTCGGGGTTACGCACGTGCGCGAGAGCATCGGCGATGGTGGCGTCGGTCGGCAGGATCACGGGCTCGACGGTCATCATCGCGCCGGCAGTCTGCTCGGCGTACGACATCAACCGCTTGACGTCCTCGGCGCCCTCGGGCTCCATCAGCTCGAGCAGCTCGGCTGCGGTCTCCGGGGCGAGGTCGGCGATCAGGTCGGCTGCGTCGTCGGGCGACATCTCCTCCAGCACGTCGGCTGCGCGCTCGCGCTCGAGGAACTGCAGGATCTCGACCTGGTCCTCCTCGGGAAGCTCCTCGAGGACGTCGGCCAGGCGCTCGTCGTCGAGCTCGGCCACGACCGCCGCACGCCGATCGGCGGGCAGGTCGTGGATCATCGTGGCCGCATCCGCGGGACGCATCTCGTTGAGCTTGGCGAGCAGCTGGGTGGCGGCCTGGGTGTCCTGCTGACGCGTGACACCGCTCACCTCCTGCCACTCCATGACGTGGGTCTGCCCACGCCGCCGGAAGCCGTGACCCGGCTCCTGGAGCGCCACCCGGCTGAGCACCCAGTCGCGGTTGCGCGCCTGCTCCATGGCCACGTCATAGACGGTCCCGGTGATCTCGGTGCCGTCGACGCGGACCTGGCGGTCGAGCATCTCGCCGATGACCAGGGTCTCGGTCGGTCGCTGCTCGAAGCGGCGCATGTTCAGCAGGCCCGTCGTGTAGACCTGACCTGCATCGATGTTGGTCACCCGGGTCATCGGGACGAAGATCCGGCGCCTGCCGAAGACCTCGGCCACCAGGCCGAGCACCCGGGGCTGACTGATCTCGCTGCGCACCGACACGACGAGGTCCCTGACCTTGCCGACCTGGTCGCCCTGGGGGTCGAAGATCGGCAGCCCGATCAGTCGGGCCACGAAGACGCGGGAAGGGGCAGTGCTCACGAAAAGCAACCGTAGCCGGTGCGGTGCTGCCTGCGTGTTAGCGTGCCGAGGTTCGCGCGGGAACTTTGCCGCGCCACGACGTACGGCCCCTCGCGGGCCGACCCGGAAAGGAACCATTCAATGGGCCGACTTGCCACCACCGAGGGCCTGACCGACATCCAGGAAGAGATCCTGAAGACGGTCCGGCAGTTCGTCGAGGAGAAGATCATCCCCGTCGCCCAGGACCTGGAGCACGCGGATGAATACCCCACCGAGATCATCGAGGGTCTCAAGGAGCTGGGCATCTTCGGGCTGACGATCCCCGAGGAGTTCGGCGGCCTGGGCGAGTCCCTGCTGACCTATGCGCTCGTCGTCGAGGAGATCGCCCGCGGCTGGATGAGCGTCTCCGGTGTGATCAACACCCACTTCATCGTCGCCTACCTGCTGATGAACCACGGCACCCAGGAGCAGAAGGAGAAGTACCTTCCGCGGATGGCCACCGGCGAGGTGCGCGGCGCGTTCTCGATGTCCGAGCCGTCCCTGGGCTCCGACGTCTCGGCGATCTCCACCAAGGCCACCAAGGCCACCGACGGCAGCTACTCGATCACCGGCCAGAAGATGTGGCTGACCAACGGTGGCACCTCGACCCTGGTCGCAGTGCTGACCAAGACCGACGAGGGTGCCGACTCGGTCTACAAGAACATGTCCACCTTCCTGGTCGAGAAGGAAGCGGGCTTCGGCGAGACGGCTCAGGGCGTCACCGTCCCCGGCAAGCTCGAGAAGATGGGCTACAAGGGCGTCGAGACGACCGAGCTGATCCTGGACGGCCACAAGATCGCCGCGGACCAGATCCTCGGCGGCGAGCCCGGCAAGGGCTTCTTCCAGATGATGGACGGCGTCGAGGTCGGCCGGGTCAACGTTGCCGCGCGTGCCTGCGGCCTGGCTTGGCGCGGCTTCGAGCTCGGCATCGCCTATGCCCAGCAGCGCAAGACCTTCGGCAAGGTCATCGCCGAGCACCAGGCAGTGCTCTTCCGCCTCGCGGAGATGGCGACCAAGGTCGAGACCGCCCACACGATGATGGTGCGCGCCGCGCGGCTGAAGGACACCGGCCAGCGGATGGACGTCGAGGCCGGCATGGCCAAGATGGTCGCCTCCGAATATGCCAACGAGGTCGTCGAGGACTCCTTCCGCATCCACGGTGGCTACGGCTACTCCAAGGAGTACGAGATCGAGCGCCTGATGCGCGAGGTCAAGTTCATGCTCATCGGTGAGGGCACCTCGGACATCCAGAAGATGATCATCGGGCGCAGCCTGCTCAAGGACTACAAGCTGAAGGGCTGAGCCCACAGCGCGAAGAGGCCCGATCCCCGGTGGGGATCGGGCCTCTCGTCGTTGTGGGCTCAGGAGCTGGGGGTGGTCGATTCCTTGGCCGAGGGGCTGCTGGAGCTCTTCGGTGCCTTGGCCTTGGTGGCACGCCAGGACCACGACGCGAGGACGCTGTCGACCAGCTTGGTGCGTGAGGTGGCGCCGAGCTCGGGGGAGAACGAGAAGGTGATCACCGTGATCGCTCCCTTGTCGTCGATGGTGACGAGCTCCTCCAGGAAGTAGCGCACGGAGTCGACCTTCGCGGCGCCGCGATAGTGCAGCGCCTCGACCCCGTCGAGGACCACCCGGGGCTGGACATCGAGATCCGGGACGGTCTTGGCGAGCTGCGAGGCCACGGATGCCTCCAGCTCGTCCAGGGTCGAACCTGCCGGGGCCTTCTGGTGGGCCACGGTGATGTTGTCCAGGAACCCGTCATCGGCGTCGGCCTCCTCCGCGACGGAGTCGATCGAGGGGTCGGTGGCCAGCGGCGTGCCCTTCACCCAGCCCTTGGGCATCCGATAGGTGTAGCCCTTGCCCTTCACCGTCTTGCCGGTGGCAGGGCGGCCGAAGTCGGTGTCGCGCAGGGCGGTCTCGCTCGCGGACGGCTCAGCGGTGGCCGAGGGCGATGGCGAGGCCGACTTCTTCGCGTCGGGCTCGTCGTCACCGCCGCAGGCGCCCAGCAGGCTCAGGCCGAGCACTGCTGCCAGCGCAGGGGCCAACGCAGGGGCAAGGAACCTGGCCCGGGTCGGGTGGGACGGGTGCTCGGATCGCTTCATCGATCTCCTTGGACGTCGGCGGTGTTCCACTGCCACGATGCGAGCACCTGGGTGATCAGGCCCTGACGCTCGCTCAGCGATCGTTCGGCTGAGATCGTGAAGGACAGTGCATACATGGTGCCATCGTGCAGCACGGCGTACTGGTCGAAGATGAAGTCGGCCCGGCCGGTGTTGGCCTCGGCCCTCGCGTGCGCGGCCGTCAGAGCGTCGATGCGCACCCGGTCGCCGATCACGATGTCGTCGCTGAGGTAGCCAAGATCGGCATGCGCGTTGTTCTCGTAGGCGTTGAGCGTCTTGTCCTCGAGGACCGTCACGGTGAGGTTCTCGCGCACGCCGTCGACCTCGGGGCCGGCCATCGCGGTGTCCGCGGCCATGTCCTCGCGGGCGAGGTCGGCAGAGATGTCCGTCCAGCCCGGGGGAGCGGTCCAGGAGTAGTCGGTGCCGCTGACCTCCTTGCCCCGGATCGACGAGCCGGCCTCGGCGGCCCCTGCAGGACCGGGGTTGCTCGGGACCGACTTGTTGAGTGCGTCCAGGTCGGGCAACCAGGTGGAGGAGTCCTGCGGCTCGGAGGTCTCGCTCGACTGGTCCGGGTCCGCACTCGCACCCATGGATGCCTCGGGTTTCGACACGTCCGCCCCGCAGCCGCTCAGGGCGATCAGGGCTGCCACGAGGGCAACTGCCGATGCACGGCGCGGCGGACGGGACATGCACCTCAAACTACCCCGTTCCCTGCCAACAAACCCCTTGGCCACGACACGTGGTGGTGCGATGGTGGAAGTCCGACCGACTCGAGAAGGGCGATCACATGACCGACGCCAGTGAGGCCAACGCCGATCTGAAGGCCAAGATGCGCGAGGCACTCGACAAGAAGAACCAGGCCAGCCACCCCACCGATGCGGATGGACATCCGACGGGCCACGAGAAGGTGCACGGGTCCGAGGTCGACGGCGGAGCCGCCCCGAAGATGCACCGCCGCAAGGCCGGCGGCGGGGGTGCCTGAGCAGCGCTGAGAGGAAAATCTCGCTGAGACGGGGTGCGGTACGGCGCCAGGGGCGTCCTAGTCTGGGTGCCCACACCCCGTCCCAGCAGAGGAGCATGTCGTGCAGTTCGGCCGCAGCTATGAGGAGTTCGAGGTCGGAGCGACCTACAAGCACTGGCCAGGAAAGACGGTCACCGAGTTCGACGACCACATGTTCTGCCTGCTGACCATGAACCACCACCCGCTGCACCTCGACGTCAACTACGCCGAGGAGACCACCCAGTTCGGCAAGAACGTCGTGGTCGGCAACTACGTCTACTCGATCCTGCTGGGCATGTCCGTGCCGGACATCTCGGGCAAGGCGATCGCCAACCTCGAGATCGAGTCGCTGCGCCACGTCGCGCCGACCTTCCACGGCGACACCCTCTATGGCGAGACCAAGGTCCTCGACAAGTGGGAGTCGAAGTCGAAGGACGACCGCGGCGTCGTCTACGTCGAGACGATCGGCTACAACCAGGACGGCAAGATCGTGTGCATCTTCCGTCGCAAGGTGATGGTCCCCAAGGACAACTACCTCACCTCGCGAGGTGGCGAGCAGCCCGGCCGCCCGGTGCCGCAGCCGGACAAGAACTGGCCCGGCGAGCAGAAGGCCGACTGAGCAGACGCTGGCTGATCTCACGCCGACTGATCAGACGCCGAGCCGTCACTTGTTCACCGTTCGACTGGTGAACAAGTGACGGCTCGTTGCGTTCAGCGCTCGACCACGTCCGGCTCGTTGACCGGGGCGAAGTGCTTGGCCAGCGGCCAGATGGCCAGGATCAGCACCATCGGCACGGCGAAGCCGAGCCGCAGCGAGTCCGCCCCGACCAGCCCGGTCAGTACGGCGCCGAGCAGCGCGCCGACATAGTTGAACTGGTTGAACCGGCCGATCACGACGTCGACCCGCGCCTGGCGGAGCTCCTCGGGCACCTCGGGGCCGCCCGCGATCCGTGCCGCTGCGGAATAGCTCAGTGGTGCGATCACCGCGACTCCGAGGCCGAGCAGGGTGAACCCCACGACGGCGATCTGCCAGGCCGGCGCGGCGACCACGACGACCAGCGCGAAGGCGGCCAGCACCCCGCCGGCCCGCAGCACGGCCACGGGGCCGAACCGGGTGACGAGTGCGTCGCCGCCCAGGCGCATCAACAAGGTGGCCAGCAGGTAGGGGAACGTGGCGAGGGCGACGAGTCGCTCCGGCGTGGCGAACGTGGTGTCCAGGTAGGTCGGTCCCCAGGCGGTCGCGGCCGTGTCGACCATGTAGAAGAGCACCATGCCCAGGCCGACCAGGACGATCGGTCGCCAGAGGACCTCGACCGCCGGGCCGTGCGCGGTCGGGTCCGTGGCCCGGGGCAGGAACGGCCCGAAGGCGACGATCAGGGGGATGACGGCAGCGGCGACGACGGGGTAGAGCCCGGTCGCGGCGAGGGTGATCCCGGCCCCGATCAGCCCGCCCAGGGTCCAGGCGCCGTGGAACGAGGGCAGGATCGTGCGCGCATAGACGCGCTCGACGGCGACGGCCTGCATGTTGCTCGCGGCATCGACGAGTCCTAGGCCGACGCCGTACACCGCCAGGCCGGCGACGAATCCCGCGAAGCTGGGCGCCGCGGCGACCAGGGCAGCGCCCAGTGCGATCACGACGAGGCCGCCGCGCAGCACCGTCCCGCTGGGGATCCGCTTGGCCAGGGACTCGGCAAGCACCGAACCGACCCCGGCCAGCAGCACCATCATCAGCAGCAGCCCGGACAGGGCGGCCTCGCCGATGTCCCACTTGTCCTTCAGCGCGGGCAGTCGGGTGGTCAGGCTGATGAAGAGCAGCCCCTGGGCCAGGAACGCGCCGGCGACGGCGGCGCGCGCACCGACCGCAGCGGATGCCGCGGACGTCGGCGGAGCAGGGAGCACCCGGGGAGCATGGCACAGCTGGGCGTCGGTGGTGCATGGTTCGGCCCAAGCTCGTCCGGCAGCGGCGGGGCCGCCTCTGCCATGCTGGCGCCATGACGCATGAGCTGTGGCTGGTCCGGCATGGCGAGACTGAGTGGAGCCGCGACGGCAAGCACACCTCGGTCACCGACCTGCCGCTCACCGAGAACGGGACCGAGGTGGCGCGGTCGCTGGCCGAGAAGCTCGGCGGCATCGACTTCGACCTGGTGCTGAGCAGCCCGCGGATCCGGGCCCGGCACACCGCGGAGCTGGCGGGCTTCGGCGATGCCGAGATCGACGACGACCTGGTCGAGTGGGCCTATGGCGACTATGAGGGGATCACCACCAAGGAGATCCGTCGCACCGTGCCCGGTTGGACCGTCTGGACGCACCCCTCCCCGGGCGGGGAGAGCGAGGCGGAGGTGGCCACCAGGCTCGATCGCGTGGTCGCTCGCGCGCTGGCCACTCCGGGCCGGACCCTGGCCTTCGCGCACGGCCACTCGTTGCCGGCGCTGGCTGCACGCTGGCTCGGGCTGCCCGCCTCCGCTGGTCGGATGTTCCGCCTCGACACGGCCACGATCTCCGTGCTGGGACACCACCGCGAGACCCCGGTGATCCTGCGGTGGAACGCTTGACGGCTGCCTGATCCCTGGCCCACGGTGGGAGGCGTGCACCTGTCGGCGACGTGTCCTCGGTGCCCGGCGCCGACGATCCCGGCCGCCGGTTCGCCGTCCTGCCCGACCCATGGCGAGGTGGCGCCGCTGTGGAGGCCACGCGTTGCGTCGTACGACGCACTGGCCGAGCACCTCGCCCATGCCGACGGCTTCCCGACCTATCTGCCCTGGCCGATGGCCGCCGACTGGCGGGTGACGGACTTCGGGGTGGTGCGCGGGAGCAACGGTCCGCGGGCGACGATGAGCGCCGTCGCAGGCTGGACCGATGCCGACGGCCCCGTCGAGCTGCTGGTGGTCAGCGAGGAGGCGGGCACCGGCCTGGGAGCCCGCGTGGCGCGCACCGTGCACTCGGATCCCGGCTCCACGATCCAGGCCGATCGGCCCGCGGTGCGGATCAGGCTGGACTCGCAGCAGGTCCCGCTCTGGGCGATCCCGACCGACGACGCACACGAGGCGATGGAGACGTCGGTGCTTGCAGGGGAGGCTCATGGACGGTGGCTCTGGTTGGTGGTCCGACCGGCCTCGGCGGTGATGGTGCTGCACAAGGACTGGTTGCTCGCCGACGTCTCCGGGATCGGGGCACCGCTGCTGGAGCTGGCCTTCGGAGGCCCAGCCCCGCACTGGTGAGCGACCCTGCTGAGGCAGGAGGGCCACGCCATCACCGGAGTCGCTGCGCCCCCTCCATTACGCTGCCCGTGTGCGCATCGATCTCCACACCCACTCCCGCGCCAGCGATGGCACCGACACGCCTGGTGACCTGGTGCGGGCCGCAGTCCGGTCGGGCCTCGACGTGGTGGCACTCACCGACCACGACACCCACGACGGGTGGGCCGAGGCGGCGCAGGCGGCAGCGGAGACCGGCATCACCCTGGTGCGGGGCATGGAGATCAGCACCCGGCACAACGGCAAGAGCGTGCACCTGTTGGGCTATCTGCCCGACCCCGACCACCCACCCCTGGTCGCCGCGCTCACCGGCATCCTCGACGGGCGCAACGCGCGCCTGCCGGCCATCCTGGCCCGCCTGGTCGAGCTCGGCATCGAGATCGAGGAGGCGGAGGTCCACGCCCTGGCCGGTGACCCGGCTGCGACCGGGCGCCCGCACATCGCCGACGTACTGGTCGAGCGCGGGATCGTGGTGGACCGCACCCAGGCGTTCAACGAGTTCCTCAGCCCCGGCCGGCCCGCCTATGTGACCCGGACGGCCGCCGATCTTCGCGAGATGATCGGGATCGTGGCGGACGCCGGCGGGGTCACCGTGATCGCGCACCCGTGGGGACGGACCGATCCGGCGGGGATGGGCGAGCCCGTACTTGCCGACCTGCGCGATGCCGGCCTGTCCGGGATCGAGGTCGATCACCAGGACCACTCGCCGCAGGCCCGGGCGGATCTCACTGCGATTGCCGACAACCTGGGCCTGGTCCGGACCGGCTCGAGCGACTATCACGGCCTCGGGAAGACCAACCACGACCTCGGCTGCAACACCACCGACCCCGAGCAGTTCGAGCGGTTGATCGGATTGGCCGAGGGTGCTGCCGCGGCGTCGGGTCGAGTGACACCCGGTGTGCTGCGTCCCTGAACGACACGTTTGTCCCGCCATGACCGTGCCGTCCCACCGGGCCACCTGATCGGGCATGATGGACCCCGATGACCACGACAACTCTCGCGATCGCGAACCAGAAGGGCGGCGTCGCCAAGACGACGACCGTCGCCTCACTGGGTGCTGCCCTGGCCGAGCTCGGCCACAAGGTGCTGCTCGTCGACCTCGACCCCCAGGCGTGCCTGACCTTCTCGCTCGGCATCGACCCGGAGGACCTCGAGTTCTCGGTGCACCACGTGCTGACCAAGGGACTCGCCCCGAGCGAGGTCATCATCGAGACCGAGGACGGCGTGGACCTGATGCCCGCGACGATCGAGCTGGCCCGCGCCGAGGCCGACCTGCTCACCCGCACGGGACGCGAGCACGTGATCAAGGGTGCGATCGAGGACCTCGAGGAGGCCGGCATCCACTACGACTGGGTGCTGCTGGACTGCCCGCCGTCGCTGGGTGTGCTCACGGTTGCCGGTCTGACCGCGGCCGACGGCGTACTCATCCCGCTGCAGTGCGAGACCCTGTCGCACCGTGGTGTCGGGCAGCTGCTCGACACGGTGCATGACGTCCGCAAGTTCACCAACCGCAAGCTGAAGGTCTGGGGCGTCCTGCCCACGCTCTTCGACGGCCGGACCAACCACTCGCGCACCGTCCTCGAGACCATCTCGGAGACCTATGAGCTCGACGTCATCGAGCCGCCGATTCCGAAGACCATCAAGTTCGCCGAGGCGCCTGCCGCCGGCCGGTCGATCCTCGCCACGAACAAGAGCAACAAGGGCGCGATGGCCTATCGCGAGGTCGCGGCGAACCTGGTGAAGCGCAAGAAGAAGTGATCGTGCGATGAGTCGCCATCGGCTCGAACCCACGCGGCCTCGCTATGGCCGGGTGGCCGCGCTCGGCGCTGCGCTCGCGATCACGCTGGTCGCCGCACTGGGCGGGGTCGGCCTGATCCCGAGCACCGTGGGCGGGGACCCGGCCAGCGCCGAGCAGCAGACACAGGCCGAGCAGGCCCCTGCCGCTGCAGAGAAGCGGATTGCGGATCCGGTGGTGCTCGATCCGCCGGTCAACCTCGCGCCGCAACGCTCGGGCACCGGGCGGCGGATCGTGTTCAGCCAGGAGTCCCAGCGGGTCTGGCTGATCACCCCGAAGAACCAGGTGGCCCGGACCTATCCGGTCTCCGGCAGCGTCACCGACAACCTGGCCAAGGGCAGCTATCAGGTCTTCTCCCGCTCCGAGCGCGCAACCGGCATCGACGACTCCGGCACGATGAAGTGGTTCGTCCGGTTCGCCCACGGTCGCAACGCAGCCATCGGGTTCCACGACATCCCGGTCAACAAGGGCAAGGCCGTCCAGAGTGAGGCCCAGCTGGGCACCGCGCGCTCGCACGGCTGCATCCGACAGGCCAGCGACGACGCGCGCGAGCTGTGGAAGTTCGCCCCGATCGGCACCAAGGTCGTCGTCATCTGAGCTGACCCCACGGGGTCAACGCGGATCGGCAGGGCACACGGCAAGTGCAGACCGGTCCCCAAATGGCAGTACGCCGACCCGCAGCTGCGGATCGGCGTACTGGCCGAATCAGGGGGCTACTCGGGCCCGCGGGATCACTCCCCGGAGGTTGCCTTCTGGGTGGGCTTCTCCGTGCTCGCCGCGGCAACCTGCTCGCCGCTGCGGGTCCGGCGCCGACGGCGGTTCCGGTTGCTCTTCTGTCCCGACTTCTCGCCGCTGGTCTCGGTGGAGGCGGCCCGGTCCGAGCGACCGCCCTGGCCACCACGACCACCACGGTCACCGCTGCGGCCACCGCGGCCGCTGTCGGCGCGCGGTGCCTGCGGCTCCGGGTCCTTGATCCGACCCTTGGTGCCCGGCGCGATGCCCAGGTCGGTGTAGAGGTGCTCGGAGGTCGAGTAGGTCTCCTGGGGCTCCTCGAAGGGCAGCTCCAGGGTCTTGTTGATGACCTTCCAGCGGGTCAGGTCGGCCCAGTCCACGAAGGTGATCGCGACACCGGTGGCGCCGGCGCGGCCGGTGCGGCCGATCCGGTGCACGTAGGTCTTGTCGTCCTCGGGGCAGGTGTAGTTGATGACGTGGGAGACGCCGGCGACGTCGATGCCGCGAGCCGCGACGTCGGTGGCGACCAGCACCTTGATCTTGTCCTCGCGGAAGCGGGTCAGCGCCTTCTCGCGAGCGACCTGGGCCATGTCGCCGTGCAGCGGGCTGGCGTTGAACCCGCGCTCGGAGAGGTCATCGGCGATCCGCTGCGCCTGGCGCTTGGTGCGGGTGAAGACGATGACCTTGTCGGCGTCGTCGGCCTGGAGGACCCGGCCGATGATCTCGGGCTTGTCGAGGTCGTGGGCCTGGTAGATGAACTGGGCCGTGGCTGGGACGGTCTGGTTGTCGGCCGAGGACTCGGCTCGGATGTTCATCGGGTGCCGCATGTGGGTGCGGGCCAGGGCGATGATCGCGGCCGGCATCGTGGCCGAGAAGAGCATCGTCTGACGGGTCTCGGGGGTCTTCGAGAGGAGCTTCTCCACGTCGGGGAGGAAGCCGAGGTCGAGCATCTCGTCGGCCTCGTCGAGGACCACGGACTTGCAGTGGCTCAGGTCGAGGGCCCTGCGGTTGGCCAGGTCGATCAGGCGACCTGGGGTGCCGACGACCACGTCGACACCGGTCTCGAGGGCCTCGAGCTGCGGCTCGTAGCCGACGCCGCCATAGACGGTGAGGACGCGGATGCCGCGGTCCTTGCCGGCGAGCTGGAGGTCCTTGGAGACCTGGAGCGCGAGCTCACGGGTCGGGGCCACGATCAGCGCCTGCGGCTTGCCCTGGGGCAGCTCGACGTAGTCGGGGTCGTGGGCGGCCACGGAGCGCTGGAGCACCGGGATGCCGAAGGCGAGGGTCTTGCCTGTGCCGGTGCGGGCCTGGCCGATCAGGTCGGTTCCCATCAGGGCGACCGAGAGGGTCATCTCCTGGATCGGGAACGGGTTGACGATGCCGGCGCGCTCGAGCGCGTCGCAGATCTCGGGCAGTACGCCGAGCTCTCTGAAGGTGGTGGTCACGTGCGATTTCGCTTCCATGAGTAGGTCTGTGCGGCCGACTTCTGGGAAGGATCTGCCGCGCACATGCGATCGGCTCTGGTCTGCTCGGATGGGTCCGGCGACTGGGCCGAGACGGGGGCGCAACTCGGGTCGCGCCACGCAATGACCTCAAGTCTATCGGTACGCTGCAGACATGACTGAATCCTCACCCGCCGCCGAGGGCGTCGCGTTCTCCGATCCGTCGTACCGCGCTGCGGTGGTGGACCTGCTCGGAGTCATCGCCTACGGCGAGATCGCCGCGTTCGAGCGGCTGGCCGAGGATGCCAAGCTTGCTCCGGACCTGGCCGACAAGGTGGCGCTGGCGACGATGGCGAGTGCCGAACTGACCAACGTCAACAAGCTCCGCGACCGGCTCGAGGAGCTGGGTGCCGACCCGTTCGAGGCGATGGCGCCGTTCAGCAAGGCACTCGACTCCTTCCACGAGCACACCGCGCCGTCGAACTGGCTCGAGGGCCTGGTCAAGGCGTACGTCGGAGACGGGCTGGCCCGCGACTTCTATGCGGAGATCGCGGCGTTCATCGACGTCGACACCCGAGAGCTGATCCTCGACTCGCTCGACAACGCGACGCACAGCCAGTTCGTGGTGGACCGGGTGCGCAGCGCGATCGCGGAGGACCCCCGCGTCGGTGGTCCGTTGGCGCTGTGGGGTCGCCGGCTGATGGGTGAGGCGCTCACCCAGGCCCAACGTGTTGCCGCCGACCACGATGCGCTCTCGGCGCTGCTCGCCGGGGGAGTGGACCGGCCCGGGATGGACCTTGCCGCGCTCGGCCGGATGTTCAACCGGTTG
The DNA here is from genome assembly GCF_013408415.1 of Nocardioides daedukensis. Lineage (NCBI taxonomy): Bacteria > Bacillati > Actinomycetota > Actinomycetes > Propionibacteriales > Nocardioidaceae > Nocardioides > Nocardioides daedukensis. The sequence continues at coordinate 3,517,671 of NZ_JACCAA010000001.1, forward strand.
ACCGAGCGGCACGCGCTGCGGATGGAGGAGCTGGGCCTGGCTCACTGAGCCCCGCCCCCAGTCCTCGCCTGTCCCAGCCCGCAGCTCACTCGGGTGGGCCAGATCACCGCGCCCAATAGTTGCTTGATGAAATCAATTGATTCATAATCGTTGACATGGGCAAACAGTTCGAGCATGACGCGGCGTTCGAGGAGTTCGCGGCCAGCCTCTTCCGACTCACCCGCACCCTGCGCTCCACCCAGGGCCTGTGGGTGCAGCTGCCCGGCGGGCTCAAGCGCTCGGACGTGACGATCCTCAAGCTCGTCGACGAGCTGGGGGAGTGCCGGCCGGGAACCATCGCCGACCGGCTCGGAGTGGGCCCCTCGGTGATCAGCCGGCAGCTGGCCAACCTCGACGACGAGCAGCTGATCAGTCGCCGTCGCGACCCCGAGGACGGCCGTGCCGAGCTCATCGTGATGACCGAGCTGGGCGGTGAACGACTCGCTGCCATGCGTGCCGCCTACGTGCTCGGCATGCAGGAGCACTTCACCGACTGGACCGACGAGCGAGCCCGCACCGCAGCAGCGCTGCTCAACGAGATCTCCGACCACATCGCTCCCTCATTGGGACGCGACGCGGGTCGACACACGAACACTAAGGAAGACGCATGAGCCAGCCCGTCCACGACGAGCCCAACCTGTCGCACAAGGAGATCCTGGAGGTCCTCGCCGGCCTGCTGGCGATGCTCTTCGTCGCCATGGTGAGCTCGACCATCGTCAGCACCGCGCTGCCGACGATCATCGGCGACCTGCGCGGGAACCAGACGCAGTACACCTGGGTGGTCACCACCACCCTGCTGGCGATGACCGTCTCCAGCCCGATCTGGTCGAAGCTGGCCGACCTGTTCGACAAGAAGCTGCTCGTCCAGATCTCCGGCGTCGTCTTCCTGCTCGGCTCGCTGGCCGCGGGCTTCGCCCAGGACGTGCCGCAGCTGCTCGCCGCCCGAAGCCTGCAGGGCCTGGGCGTCGGAGGCCTGCTCGCCCTTGCCCAGGCGATCATGGGCTCGATCATCCCGCCGCGTGAACGCGGCCGCTACAGCGGATACATGGCCTCGGTGATGGCCGTCGCGACCGTGTCCGGACCGCTGATCGGTGGCCTCCTGGTCGACACCGTCGGCTGGCGCTGGTGCTTCTGGGCAGCCGTCCCGATCTCGCTGATGGGCCTGGCGGTCCTGCAGAAGTTCCTGCACCTGGAGAGCGTGCGCCGCGAGGTGCACATCGACTGGTGGGGCGCCCTGCTGATCACGATCGCGGCCAGCCTCCCGCTGGTGTGGGTCTCGTTCGCCGGCCAGCGCTTCGACTGGGCGTCGGTGGAGACGGCGTACTTCCTCGTCCCCGCCGCCCTGGCCGTCGTGGCCCTGGTCTTCGTCGAGCGCAACCACGCCGAACCGCTGATCCCGCCGAAGATCCTGCTCGAGCGGACCACCATCCTGGCCATCGTCGCCAGCATCGCGGTCGGCATCGCCCAGTTCGGTACGTCGGTCTTCCTCAGCCAGTTCTTCCAGGTGGCACAGGGCTTCAGCCCGACCGAGGCCGGACTGCTGATGCTGCCGCTGATCCTGGGCAGCATGATCGGCGCGACCGTGTCGGGACAGCTGATCACGCGCACCGGCATCTGGAAGCCCTACATGCTCATCGGCACGGTGATCCTGATCGCCGGGCTGGTGCTGATGGGGCCGACCGACCACGAGACCCCGATCTGGCACCTGAGCGTCTCCATGGTGATGATGGGGATCGGCCAGGGCACCCTGATGCAGAACCTCGTCCTGGTCGTCCAGAACACCGTGGACGTCCGCGACATCGGCGCTGCCAGCGGAGTGGTCAGCTTCTTCCGCTCACTGGGCGGCACCGTCGGGATCGCCGTGCTCGGCGCGATCCTGACCAACCGGGTCAGCGACCACATCGCCACCGGCCTCACCGCCGAGGGGCTCCCGGTTCCGGAGAACGCCACCGGTGGCGGGAACCTGGACCTGGACTCGCTCCAGGAGCCGTTCCTGACCATCGTGCGCCACGCCTACGGCGACAGCACGGGCTACATCTTCGTGGTCGCGGGCGTGATCTCGGTGATCAGCCTGGTCGCCATCTGGTTCATGCCGGTGACCGAGCTGCGGACCACCGTGCGCAAGCAGGACGAGCGCGATCCGCTGAGCATGGAGCAGCCGGTCGACTGATCGGCCCGTGACTGATTAGCCCGTACTGATCTCAAGTGATCGATCAGCGGGAACTGATCACCGGCGCGACGGACCAGTCGCGCCGGTGATTCCTGCAGCGAGCATGACCAGGATCGCGGCGGTGACGACCTGCCAGGTGTGGCGCCACCAGTCGATGCGTGCGGTCTCGGGGTCGAAGACCTGGGCATAGGCCCAGTTGCCGATCAGCATCCCGCCGATGCCGCACAGCACGGTCAACCAGAGCGGGATGTTGTCACGGTCGCCGGGGGCGATGAACTTGCCCAGCAGACCCACGACGGCGCCACCGAGCAGCACCCACAGGATCGTGTCCATGTTGCGCGTCGATCAGGAGCGGAAGCCGACCGCGCCACTCACGCCGCCGCCGATCTCGGCGTACGCCAGACGCGCGGTGGGCACCAGGATGCGGCGTCCCTTGGTGTCGGTCAGGCTGATCACGCCTTCGGAGGCCACAGCCTCGGTGATGTGCTTCTCGACGGTCTCGATGTCCTGGTCGACGTCGATGACGAGCTCGCGCTGTGCCTGCTGAATGCCGATCTTGACCTCCATGATGGGGCCACCTTTCGTGAATGTGGTTGGAGCGGGGTGTGTGGGTCAGTCGTGCAGCGGATAGCCGCGTACGCCGCGCCAGGCCAGGCCGGAGATCAGGGCAGCGGCATCATCGCGACCGATGGACGACGCGTCGTCGAGCCAGTAGCGGGCGCTGACCTGGGCCATGCCCACCAGGGAGACGGCCAGCAGGTGGGCCGCCTCGTCGGGCAGGCGGGTGTCCTCGTGGATGACCTCGGCGATCATCCCGGCGCACTCCCTGGTCACCCGTTCGGTCTGGTCGCGCACGGCCGGCTCGTTGGTCAGGTCGGACTCGAAGACCAGGCGGAACGCGCCGGACTCGGCGGCGACGTAGTCGTAGAACGCGGCCATCGCGGCGGCGACGCGGAGCTTGTTGTCATCGGTGGAGGCCAGCGCGGAGCGGCAGCCCTCGATGATGGTGCTGCACGAGGTGTCCAGGAGGGCCAGGTAGAGGTCGAGCTTGCCCGGGAAGTGCTGGTAGAGCACCGGCTTGGAGACCCCGGCGCGATCGGCGATGTCGTCCATCGCGGCGGCGTGGTAGCCGTGGGCGACGAACACCTCCAGGGCTGCCTCGAGGAGCTGGGCCCGACGTGCCTTGCGCGGCATACGTCCGCCGCGGGGCCGGACGTCGTCCAGGTCGTGCTGCCCAGTGCTCAACTCATGCTCCTCGCTCTGCGGTGTTTCGAATTGGAAGCCTACCCGTGCGTCACTTGTCGATTCGCGCTGGCCACGTCCGGATGACGGGACACGTCATGGCACCGGGTCGGACGCGGGGACGATTGCCGGGAACATGACGACGGCCCTGCGTGTTGTGCCGGTTGTCAGGACATCACCTTGCTGAGGAGAGTTTCAGTGCCCTATCCCGCACTCGTGGAACCAGCCGACGAGCTGACCATCGACGAGGTCCGCCGCTACAGCCGGCACCTGATCATCCCGGACGTGGGGATGAGCGGGCAGAAGCGCCTCAAGAACGCCAAGGTCCTCGTGATCGGCGCGGGCGGGCTCGGTTCGCCGGCGATGCTCTACCTCGCGGCCGCCGGCGTCGGCACCATCGGCATCGCCGAGTTTGACGAGGTCGACGAGTCGAACCTCCAGCGCCAGGTCATCCACGGACAGTCCGACATCGGTCGTCCCAAGTCGGAGTCGGCCCGGGACTCGATCAAGGAGATCAACCCCTACGTCAACGTGGTGATCCACGAGGGCCGCCTGGACAACGACAACGTGTTCTCGGTCTTCGAGGGCTACGACCTGATCCTGGACGGCACCGACAACTTCGCGACCCGCTACATGGTCAACGACGCGGCGTACTTCCTGAAGATCCCCTACGTCTGGGGCTCGATCTACCGCTTCGACGGCCAGGCGTCGGTCTTCTGGCCGCACGCGGTCAACGAGGACGGCACCTCGGCCGAGGCGCCCTGCTACCGCTGCCTCTACCCCGAGCCGCCGCCGCCGGGGATGGTCCCGTCCTGCGCCGAGGGTGGCGTGCTGGGTGTGCTCTGCGCCGCGATCGGCTCGATCCAGGTCAACGAGGGCATCAAGCTGCTCACCGGCATCGGCGACCCGCTGGTCGGCCGGCTGATGATCTATGACGCCCTCGAGATGGAATACCGCAAGCTCAAGGTCCGCAAGGACCCCAACTGCGCGCTGTGCGGCGAGAACCCCACCGTCGAGTCGCTGATCGACTACGACGCCTTCTGCGGGGCCGTCTCGGACGAGGCCGCCGAGGCTGCCGTCGGGTCGACCATCTCGGTCACCCAGCTCGAGGCGATGATCAAGGACAAGGACAACGGTGGCGAGGACTTCGTGCTGATCGACGTCCGCGAGCCGAACGAGTTCGAGATCAACAAGATCCCGGGCGCCGTGCTGATCCCCAAGGGTGAGTTCCTCAACGGCAATGCGCTCGAGCAGCTACCCAGCGACAAGAAGATCGTGCTGCACTGCAAGTCCGGCGTCCGCTCCGCGGAGTGCCTGGCGATCGTGAAGGGCGCCGGCTATTCCGACGCCGTGCACGTCGGTGGTGGCGTGGTGGCCTGGGTCAACCAGATCGACCCCAGCCAGCCGTCGTACTGAGCTGACACGTCCGCCGCTCCATGGCGGGAACCGGATCCCGGGTGCGGGTCCTCCGATCATCGTGAATCGGAGGGTCGCCTCGGGATCCGTGTCATTTCGCCCTCGCCTAACGTGTGCCACATGGCTGAACCGACCCCCGCCGAGGAGTACGCCGAAGCAGTGCTGCGCGTTGCCGAGTCGGTGCCGCGCGGCCGGGTGACGACGTACGGAGCGATCGCCGAGGCCGTGGGTGCCGCACTGGGCCGCGGCGGTCCTCGGGTGGTCGGCAACGTGATGGCGCGCGAGGGGGCCGCGGTGCCGTGGTGGCGGGTGGTCCGCGCCGACGGTTCGCTGGGCTGCAGTCGTGGCAGTGACGCGCACCAGAACTGGCTCGCGGAAGGTACGCCGCTGCGCAGGTCCGGGGCTGTGGACGTGGCCGCGGCGTTCTGGCGGCCTCCACCCTTGGCTCAGGCGCCCACTGATGCGCCCAGTGATGTGTCCGGTGAGGCACTGTCGGTGCCCGATGATGGAATCGGTTCGTGACTTCCTACCGCCTGATCACCGGATCCGCCGATGCCGTGGCCGTGCCACGGCTGGACGAGTTCCAGCAGCAGGTCGTCGACCACCCCGGAGGCCCGCTGCTGGTGCTGGCGGGTCCTGGCACCGGCAAGACGACGACGCTGGTCGAGGCGATCGTCGACCGGGTCGACAACCGCGGCGCGGCGCCCGATTCGGTCCTGGCGCTGACCTTCTCGCGCAAGGCCGCCGAGCAGCTGCGTGACCGGGTCACTGCCCGGCTGGGTCGCACGATGTCCTCGACGATGTCCTCGACGTTCCACTCCTTCGCCTACGGCCTGGTGCGCCGCTATGCGCCGGCCGAGCTCTATGAGGCGCCGCTGCGGTTGTTGTCCGCGCCCGAGCAGGACGTCGTTCTCCAGGAGCTCCTCTCCGATGCCCCCGAGTCGGTGGCCTGGCCCGACTCACTGCGCCGCGCTGTCAACACCCGTGGGTTCGCGCGTGAGGTGCAGGCCGTGCTGGCCCGGGCCCGGGAGAAGGGGCTGGACGGCCACGACCTGCGAGAGCTCGGCATCGCGGAGGGGCTCGCGGAGTTCGTGGCGGCGGGGATCTTCCTCGACCAGTACCTCACCGTCCTCGACTTCGGCGGCGCCATCGACTACCCGGACCTGATCCGGCGAGCGGTGAAGGAGGCCGAGCGCCACCGCGACGAGCTGCGCGCCGAGTTCAGCCACGTCTTCGTCGACGAATACCAGGACACCGACCCAGGACAGGTGGCCCTGCTCCAGGCGCTCGTCGGCGATGGCGGCAACCTCACCGTGGTCGGTGACCCGCACCAGTCGATCTACGGCTTCCGTGGCGCCGAGGTGCGCGGGATCCTCGAGTTCCCCACGGTGTTCCCGAAGCGCTCCGGCGAGCCGGCCGACGTCCTCGCCCTGCGTACGACGCGCCGCTTCGGCCAGCACCTGCTCCTCGCCTCGCAACGCGTCGCCAGGCGACTCTCCCTCAACGGGACCATCGCCGAGGAGGCACGCGAGGCCTTCCTCGAACCGGTCGCAGCGCCCTCCGAGCACGGTGACGGCCGGGTCGACGTGCTCACCTTCGACACCGCGCGCGCCGAGACCGAGCACCTGGCCGACGTCCTGCGCCGGGCGCACCTCGAGGACGGCATCGCCTGGTCACGGATCGCGGTCCTGGTCCGTTCGGGTCGCAACACGATCCCCGCGCTGCGGCGTTCGCTCGGTGCCGCCGGGGTGCCGGTCGAGGTCGCCAGCGACGACACCCCGCTGGTCCGCGAGGTCGCGGTGATGCCGCTGCTCGAAGCGCTGCGGGCGGTGGTCAACCTGGACAACGACGATCCCCAGAGTGCCGGGTTCATCGACACCGATCGTGCCCACGCGCTGCTGGTATCGCCGCTGGCCGGCCTGGACGCGAGCGACGTACGCGCGCTGGCCCGTGCGTTGCGGGTCAAGGAGAAGGCGGCAGCAGCCGAGTCGGGGGAGAAGGTCCGCACCTCGCCGGAGCTGCTCCGGGCAGCGGTCCTCGATCCGTCGATGCTGGACGGCGTCGGGGTGCCCGCGGTCGAGCGCGCCCGTGCGTTGGCCGAGCTGTTGCAGTCGGCCCGGATGCGGCTCGAGTCCGCAGGAACCGCCGAGGAGGTGCTGTGGGAGCTGTGGGCCGGGACCTCGTGGCCCCGCCGGCTCCGTGCCCAGGTGGAGGCAGGAGGCGGGTCCGCTCGGCGCGCCCACCGCGACCTCGACGCGATCTGCGCCCTCTTCGAGACTGCGGCGAAGGCTGAGGAGCAGCGTGGCCACACCGGCGTACGGGAATTCTTGGCGACCCTGCGCGCCCAGGACATCCCCGGCGACACGTTGGCCGATCGCGGCGTGCGCGGTGAAGCCGTCAGGCTGCTCACGGCCCACCGGTCCAAGGGCCTGGAGTGGGACCTGGTCGTGGTGGCACACGTGCAGGAGGACGGCTGGCCGGACCTGCGCCGCCGGGCGACGCTTCTGGGAGCCGACCGGATCGGCTCGGACTCGCTCCTGCCCCCGCTGTCGATGCGCGAGCAGCTGATGGAGGAACGCCGCCTCTTCTACGTCGCCTGCACCCGCGCCCGGAGCCGACTCGTGGTCACCGCGGTGAAGTCGCCCGAGGACGACGGCGAGCAGCCCTCCCGGTTCCTCGAGGAGCTGGGGGTGCGGCTGGTTCACGTCCAGGGTCGTCCGCGCCGCCCGCTCTCGCTGGCCGGCCTGGTCGCAGACCTGCGCCGCACCGTCGCCGACCCCGAGACCAGTGAAGGGCTCCGGGAAGCCGCAGCCCGACGACTGCGGCGCCTCGGCGCCGAACGGATCGGGGAGCGCGCGCTCGTGCCGCAGGCCGACCCGGCCACCTGGTGGGGGACCCGGGCGGCGACCTTCGCCGAGATCCCGGTCCGTCCGGCCGAGAAGCCGGTCAGCCTGTCGGCCTCCGCACTGACCGCGATCGCCGAGTGCCCGGCGCGATGGTTCCTCGAGCGCGAGGCCGGCGGCTCGATGGCAGCGACCTCGGCGCAGGGCTTCGGCCTGGTGGTGCACGCGATCGCCGAACGAGTCGCCCGCGAGGAGCTCAGCGCCGACCCTGCCGACGTGGACCAGTTGATGGAGCACGTCGACCAGGTCTGGGACCGGCTCTCGTTCCGGACCCCGTGGTCGGGACGTCGCGAACGTGAGGAGCTGCGCCTGGCGCTGGTCCGCTTCCTCAACTGGCACGCCGCCAGCCCCCGTCGACTCGTCGGGATCGAGCAGGAGCTCACCGCCCAGGTGACACTGCCGGACGGGCAGCAGGTGACGCTGCACGGCTTCGCCGACCGGATCGAGGTCGATGCCGAGGGCCACGTGGTCGTGGTCGACCTCAAGACCGGGAAATACAAGCCCACCAACGCCGAGGTCGACGTACACCCGCAGCTCGGCCTCTACCAGCTGGCGGTCGAGCAGGGCGCGGTCGACGACCTCATCGGCACACCCGCCCGTCCCGGCGGCGCCGAGCTGGTCCAGCTGCGCCACGGCGCGAACGGCAAGGTCTCCGTGCAGGCACAGAAGGCACCCACCCAGGACGGGGAGCGATCGGTGGAAACCCAGCTGATGGATGCGGTCACCCTGATCCGCAACGAGGAGTTCCCGGTCCGCGCCGGTGCACACTGCGACCGCTGCGCGTTCCGGGCGATCTGCCCGATCCAGGGCGCCGGGACGGTGCTGTCATGAGCGCCGAGACGCCCCTGATCAGCTCGCCCGCCGAGCTGCAGAAGGTGATGGGCACCGACTTCCAGGTCAGTGACCAGCAGTGGCAGGCGATCTCGGCGCCGCTGGCCCCGGCGGTCGTCATCGCCGGTGCCGGCTCCGGGAAGACCGCGCTGATGGCGGCCCGGGTCGTCTTCCTGGTCGCCAACGAGATCGTCGCGCCGCACGAGGTCCTCGGGCTCACCTTCACCACCAAGGCGGCCTCGGAGTTGGGCACCCGGATCCGGGACTCCCTCGCCACTGCCGGGTTCGGACCGGGCACCGGCTCGGGCGCCGGACTGGGCACCGGGTTGGGCGCTGGGCTGGGCACTGGATTGGGCGGTGATGACTCCGAGGAGACGCTCGAGCCGACCGTCGCGACGTACAACGGCTATGCGAGCTCCCTGCTCTCCGAGCACGGACTGCGCATCGGCCACGAACCCGACACCCGGGTGATGGCCGACGCGTCGCGCTACCAGCTCGCCGCGCGTGCCATCTCCCGGCACACCGGCCGCATCGAGCTGCTCAGCGACCACCCGGACACCGTGGTCAACTACATCCTCGCCCTCGAGGGTGCGATGAGTGAGCACCTCGTCGACGTCGAGCAGGTGCGGGCCTTCCAGGCCACCGAGATGCCGCGCGTGGAGAAGACGATCGCCACCGCGCGTGCCAAGGCCGATGCCAAGAAGGTGCTCAACGCGATGCAACGTCGCGAGGAGCTGCTCGGACTGGTGGCGACCTATCGCCGGCTCAAGGCCGAGCTCGGACTGATGGATTTCAGCGACCAGATCGCACTGGCCGCCCGGCTCGCCGACGAGCATCCCGAGGTGGGGGAGTTGGAGCGGAGCAAGTTCCGCATCGTCCTCCTCGACGAATACCAGGACACCTCGGTCGCGCAGGCACTGATGCTCAGCCAGCTCTTCGGTGGCGGCCACGCGGTGACCGCCGTCGGTGACCCCAACCAGGCGATCTATGGCTGGCGCGGAGCGTCGGTGGCCAACATCCTCGGCTTCGGCAACGACTTCCCCGACGCCGATGGCTCGACCGACGTGCCGATCCACCCGCTCACCGTCAACCGGCGCTCCGACCGCCGGATCCTCGAAGCCGCGAACCGGCTGGTGACACCGCTGCTGGAGAAGTTCCCCCAGGTCCGGGCCCTTGAGGCCGACGAGCGTGCCGCAGACGGACAGGTCCGGGCCTCGGTGCACGAGACCTATGAGGCCGAGCTGGTCTGGCTCGCCGAGCAGGTCGCCGAGGTCCACGAGCAGATGGAGGAGAAGGCCTGGCGCGAGATCGGCGTGCTGACCCGGGACAACAGGCACGCCGCGGACGTCTTCGACGTGCTCTCCTCGCGCGGGATCCCGGTCGAGATCGTCGGCCTCAACGGACTGCTCCGCCTGCCCGAGGTCGCCGAGGTGGTCGCCACCCTCACCCTGCTCAACGACCTCACCGCCAACGCCTCGCTGCTCACGTTGCTCACCGGACCGCGCTGGGCGATCGGGCCCAGGGACCTCGCGCTGTTGGGCAAACGGGCCCGCGAGCTCGCCGGCACCGGTGCCGGATCAGGGGGCGCACCGGCCCTCGACGAGCAGCTGACCAGCGCGGTCGAGGGTGCCGACCCGACCGAGATCAGCTCCTTGTGCGACGCGCTCGACGACCCAGGCGAGGCCGCCTACTCCGCAGCCGGCCTGGAGCGGTTCGCGCTGCTGCGCGGTGAGCTGAGGATGCTGCGTGGGCACGTCGGCGAGCCGCTGCTCGACCTGGTCCGCCGGATCATCGACACTACCGGGATCGACATCGAGCTGGCCTCGTCGACCAGCGAGGCGGTGGCTGCGCGTCGCGACAACGTCGACCTCTTCGTCAAGGCAGTGGCCGAGTTCCAGCCCATCGACGGCGAGGTCAGCCTGACCGCGCTGCTGGCCTACCTCGAGACCGAGGACGAGATGGGCACCGGGCTCGACGTCGCCACGCCCACCGAGGCCGACTCGGTGAAGCTGCTGACCGTGCACCGGGCGAAGGGGCTGGAGTGGGACGCCGTCTTCGTCGTCGGCGTCGGCGAGGAGAAGTTCCCGACCACCCGCAGCCGCACCCAGTGGGTCTACGGGCCCGGGGTCCTGCCCAATCCGCTGCGCGGCGACCGGCACTCGCTGGCCCAGCTGGCTGGCTATGAGAAGGACCAGCTCGGCGCGATGATCGCCAAGGCCAAGGAGCTCGAGCAGGAGGAGGAGCTGCGGTTGGGCTACGTGGCCTTCACCCGGGCGAGACACCTGCTCTCGGTCTCGTCCTACCTGTGGAACGACCAGCGCAAGAAGCCGGTCGGGCCCTCGCCCTACCAGCGCCTGGTGCTGGAATGCCTCAAGGACTGGGGACAGGAGCCGGACTCGTGGTTGGAGAAGCCACCCGCCGAGACCGACAACCCGCTGCTCGAGCACGTGGCCACGGCACCGTGGCCGGTGACCGAACGGACCCGGGAGGCACTGCAGCGGCTCCAGGCCGCAGAGGTGGTGCGCGAGGTGGATCCGGAGGCCGACGACGAGCTCGACCTGGTCGAGTCGTCGGTCGTCGCTGCCTGGGACACCGAGCTCGATCGACTCCTCGTCGAGGCCCGGCGTGACCGGGCGAGCGAGGTCGACGTACCTCTGCCGAGCAGCCTGTCCGCCACCACCCTGGCCCGGCTCCGCGACGACCCCGAGGGCCTGGCTCGTGACCTGGCCCGCCCGATGCCGCGACAGCCTTCTCCCACCGCTCGCTTCGGGACCCGGTTCCACGCCTGGGTCGAAGCACGCTTCGGGCAGCAGAGCCTGCTCGACCCCGACGACCTGCCGGGTCGAGCCGACCTGGGCATCGACGACGAGTCCGACCTCAAGGAGCTCACCGAGCGCTTTGCCTCGGGCCCGTTCGGTCAGCGCGTGCCGCTCGCCATCGAACCGCCGTTCGCGCTGGTGCTCGGCCAGCAGGTGATCCGTGGCCGGATCGACGCGGTCTACCTCGAGCCCGACGGCACCCACCTGGTCGTGGACTGGAAGACCAACCGGGCGCCCAACGCGGACCCGCTCCAGCTGGCGGTCTATCGCCTTGCGTGGGCCGAGCTGAACGGGTTGCCGGTGGAGCAGGTTCGCGCGGCCTTCCACTACGTGCGGACCGGGAAGACCGTCGAGCACACCGAGCAGCTGTCGGGGCGTGACGAGCTCGAGAAGCTGCTCGGCTGAGCGGCGACATCTGAGGTTTACGGAGATGACCTGCGGATCTCACCTAGGCTGACCGACATGCGATTCTCGGAACGAGCCGCGCGGCGTCCTCGCCGCGCGGCCTTCGCCGTCTTGGTCACCGTTCTGCTCTGCGTGCCCGTGCTGAGCCCGCCATCGGCGAGCGCAGACCGCGCGGACGTGCGCAAGGACCAGTGGTGGATCTCCCTGCTCGGTTCGAGGATGCCTGGCAGCACACCAAGGGCGAAGGTGTCGTGGTGGCCGTCATCGACAGTGGTGTCGAACCCTCAGGCGACCTCCAGGGAGCGGTCCTGGAGGGGTTCTCCGTGGATGGCAAGGGGCCCGGGAACGAGGACATCGACCGGAAGGCTTACCACGGCACCGTGATGTCAACCCTGATCGCAGGACGCGGGACGGGCCCCGGCGTGATGGGATTCGCCCCCGAGGCGAAGATCCTGCCGGTCCAGGTGCCCGTGCTCAACCAGCACGAGTACACCGCCGAGGCGTTGACGAAGCTCGCGGCGCTGCCGGACCCGCCCGAGGTCGTCAACATGTCCTACGGCGCGTTCGGCAAGTGTTCACCCGACGAGCAGGCAGCGGTCAACGCGGCGATCGCCAAGGACATGATTCTGGTGGCGGCCATCGGGAACGTCCACAGCACCAGCCGTGGCTACGACCACGAACGCACACCCGCCAGTTGCAAGGGTGTGATCGCGGTGGGCGCCTACGGCTTCTTCGGCAACGAGGCCAGCGGACCGACCATCAAGATGTAGCAGGGCTCCGGTGTCGGAAGTGAGCACCAGCCCTACGCCGCGCTGGCCGGCCCCGGAATGCGCATCGTCTCCTTCCTGCCCGGTTCCACACAGCCGACGTACAACACCGGCACCAGCGACGCCGCTGCGATCGTCTCCGGCGGCTTCGCGTTGCTCTCCGCTCAGTTCCCGGAGATGACTTCCCGCGAGATCGTGACGCGTGCGCTCCACACCGCGAAGCAGGGCGAGGACGGGAAGTCTCCGCGTGACGAGGCGTGGGGATTCGGCGCGATGCGTCCGACGAACGCCATCGAGGAAGACGTTCCGGCCGATGCGCCGAACCCGATCTATGACGCCCTCGATCAGGAAGCGATCTCGGACGCTGCGACGGACACGGCGGCTCCCAGCGATGACAACAGCACCGGCACGTCGCAGGACGGAGCCGACGCAGAATCATCGGCGTCCGACGAGGGGAGCTCGATGCCGCTGTTCCTCGGCGTGGGAGGGGGCATCCTGCTCCTCATTCTTGTCGCGCTCGCTGGCGTGATGTTCGCGAGGAAGCGTTCCGGCTCGTCCGCGGGGACCAGGTGACGATCAGGCATCGGTAGCCTGCTCAGTGTGACTGCACTCGAGCCCCTTGTCCTTCCCGCTGTCGACGGTGACTGGGAGGAGTGGCTCGATGCCCGGTGCGGTGCCGCACTGGAAGCGGCCGCCGCATTGCGCAACGAGCTCGTCGCGGCACCGGCCGCCGAAGCACTCGACCTGTGGAACCGGCTCGGCATCGAGCTGGCCGACATCTTCGCCGTCGCCAGCCTGATCGCCCAGGTGCACCCGGTCGAGGCGGTGCGCCAGCGAGCCGAGGGATTCGAGGTCGAGGCCAGCCGGTTCCGGACCGGACTGATGCTCGACGGCGAGGTCTACGCCGTGTTGTCGAGCGTCGAGACCGAGTCGCTGGATGAGGGCGGACGACGGGTGCTGGAGCACAGCCTGCGCGACTTCCGGCGCGCCGGCGTCGACCAGGACGAACAGGTCCGCGAGCGGCTGCGCGCGATCGACGAGCGCGAGGTCGAGCTCGGCCAGGCCTTCTCCCGCGGGATCCGCGACGGCCGCCGTACCACCGTCCTTCCCGCCTCCGCGATCGAGGACATGCCCGAGGACTGGCGCCGCGCGCACCCGGTGGACGAGAACGGCAACGTGCACGTCACCACGGAGGGACCCGACACGGTCCCGTTCATGACCTTCTCCACCGATGCCGAGGCCCGTCGTCAGGTGGTCACCGCGTCGCTCAACGTCGGTTGGCCCGACAACGATCCGGTGCTCAAGGAGCTGCTCCAGATCCGCCACGAACACGCACAACTGCTCGGCTATGCCGACTGGGCGGCGTTCGACGCGGAGGTGAAGATGATCGGCTCCGGCCCGGCGATCGCCCGGTTCAACGACGAGCTCGCCGCCGACTCGCTCGAGGCAGGCGAGCGTGACCTTGCCGTGCTGCTCGAACGCGCCCGCCGTGACGACCCGGCGATCGAGCGGATCGACCTGGCCAACTGGCGCCACTACGCCGAGGTGGTGCGCCGCGAGCAGTTCGACGTGGACGCCCAGGAGGTACGCCGCTACTTCGACTTCACCAAGGTGCGCCAAGGCCTGCTCGACGTGACGGGCCGACTGTTCGGCCTCACCTACAGCCCGGTCGAGGACGCCTCGGCCTGGCACGACGAGGTGACGACGTACGACGTGTCGCTCGACGGGGAGCCGCTGGGCCGGATCCACCTCGACCTGCACCCGCGCGAGGACAAGTACAACCACGCCGCCCAGTTCGACCTCGTCCCCGGTGTGCTCGACACCCAGCTGCCCGAGGGCGTGCTGGTCTGCAACTTCCCGCGTGGGCTGATGGAGCACAGCCAGGTGGTCACCCTGTTCCACGAGTTCGGTCACCTGCTGCACCACGTGCTCGCGGGCCGGCACAAGTGGATCCGGTTCTCCGGCGTCGCCACCGAGTGGGACTTCGTCGAGGCACCCAGCCAGATGCTCGAGGAGTGGGCTTGGGACGCGGACGTGCTGGCCACCTTCGCCACCGACGAGTCCGGTACGCCGATCCCGGCGGACCTGGTCGCCCGTATGCGGGACGGCGAGGAGTTCGGCAAGGGCTTCCTGGCCCGGACCCAGAGCTACTACGCGGCCGTCTCCTACGCGCTGCACGTCGAGCGTCCCGATGACCTGACCGCCCGGGTCAATGAGCTCGCCGACGCCTACCAGCTGATCGGGCCGATTCCGGACACCCACTTCCACTGCGGCTTCGGACACCTCGAGGGTTATTCGTCGGGCTACTACACCTACAAGTGGAGCCTCGTCATCGCCAAGGACCTGTTCTCCGCCTTCGATCCCGACAACCTGTTCGAGCCCGGGGTCGCGACGCGTTACCGCGACCTGGTGCTGGCTCCCGGCGGCAGCAAGGACGCCGCGGACCTGGTCCGCGACTTCCTCGGCCGCGACTACGACAACAAGGCGTTCAAGGCGTGGCTCTCACGCGAGCCGAAGGCGTCGCGATGAACTCCGTCCTGCCCCACGTGGCCCTGTCGATGCACGCCCACGACCGGCACGGCCTCGAGCGCACCGATGAGGAATGGCTCGACGCGAAGTGGAAGGACCCGTCGACCCGAGTCCTGGTGCTGTCGGGCACGAGGATCCGTCCCGTGGATCGGCAGATCGTGTGGGTGACGCCGCAGGAGGCGCCGGCCGACGGGCTGCGGATCCTGCTCGGCACCCGGGAGGAGGCCACCCACTTCGCCGTCGTCGTCGAACCGGACAAGGCGCCGGGGGACAAGCAGGAGTGGCACGTGCTGCGTGCGCTGTTGCCCGCGCTCGAGAACGACGTACTCACCGCGCCGCTGGTGATGCACGCGATCGGGATGGCCGAGTGGCACTGGGCGACCCGCTTCTGTCCACGTTGCGGAGGGCCGCTGGACGCGCGTCAGGCCGGCCACGTGCTCGAGTGTCTGGATTGCGGCAAGCAGCAGTTCCCGCGCTCCGACCCCGCGGTGATCATGATCGTCACCTTCGGCGAGCCCGGCTCAGCCGACGAGATGTGTCTGCTCGGTCGCAGCCCGGCGTGGCCCGAGGGTCGGTTCTCCACGCTGGCGGGCTTCGTCGAGCCGGGCGAGACGATGGAGGACGCCGTACGCCGCGAGGTCGCCGAGGAGACCGGCGTCGAGGTGGGTGAGGTGACCTACTTCGGCAGTCAGCCCTGGCCGCTGCCGGCAAGCCTGATGGTCGGTTTCTCCGCGCGGGCCACCTCCACCGACATCCAGGTCGACGAGTCCGAGATCGCCGAGGCGAGGTGGTTCACCCGCGAGCAGATTCGTGACGAGGCGACGTCGGGAGCGGTGGTGCTGCCGGGCGGGATCTCGATCTCGCGGTCGCTGATCGAGGCGTGGTACGGCGGGTCGTTGCCCGGGCACTGGTGAAAAAAGCGCCAATGACCCGACGGAGTCACCGGGTACCGGGTGACTCTGGCGCTTCCCGGGCAAGATCTTGCCCGGGAACCGGTGGAGTTGCCCGGGAAGTTCCGCTAGATCGAGCCAGTCGGACTCAGCCGAGTTCGGCGATCTTGGCCTTGACCTGCGCGAGGCTCGGGTTCGTCTGGGCGCTGCCGTCGGAGTAGACGAGCGTGGGAACGGTCTGGTTGCCGCCGTTGGCCTGCTCGACGAGGAGGGCGGCGTCGGGCTGCTGCTCGATGTCCACGATCTCGTAGGAGATCCCCTCGCGGTCCAGCTGGGACTTCAACCGGTGGCAGTAGCCGCACCAAGGAGTGGTGTACATCGTGAAGGCGCTCAAGGGATTGTCCCCTCCGACATCTAGTGTGATTGCTGGTTTCATCAGGCCAACCAGTTCTTGAGGTGAATTGTTCCATGCCAGCCGACCTGCCCGACCTTCATCGGGGCGGCGACGACCTGCTCAGCGCCCTCGACCCCGAACAGCGTCGGGTGGCCGAGGCGCTGCGCGGTCCGGTGCGCGTGCTCGCCGGCGCCGGCACGGGCAAGACCCGCGCGATCACGCACCGGATCGCCCACGGCGTGGCCACCGGCGTCTACCAGCCGACCGAGGTCCTGGCCGTCACCTTCACCACCAAGGCCGCAGGCGAGATGCGCACCCGACTGCGCCAGCTCGGCGCACCGGGTGTGCAGGCCCGCACCTTCCACGCGGCCGCTCTGCGCCAGCTGCGCTACTTCTGGCCGACCGTGCACGGTTCCGAACTGCCACAGCTCACCGAGTCCAAGCTCCCGCTGATCGGCCTCGCGGTCAGTCGCCAGCGCCTGCGCGCCGACAAGGGCACCATGCGTGACCTGGCCTCCGAGATCGAGTGGGCCAAAGTCAGCAACGTCCGTCCCGAGGAATACGCAACGCTGGCTCCTGCGCGCAACCGCGAGGTCAGCGGCCTCGACCACGCCACCGTGGCCCGGGTCTTCAGTGCCTACGAGGACGCCAAACGCAGCCAGGGGCGGATGGACATGGAGGACGTCCTGCTGCTGAACGCAGCCCTGCTCGCCGAGGACGAACGGGTCGCGGCGCAGGTACGTCGCCAATACAAGTTCTTCGTCGTCGATGAGTTCCAGGACGTCTCGCCGCTCCAGTCCGCGCTGCTGGACCTGTGGCTCGGGGGTCGCGACGAGATCTGCGTGGTCGGTGACCCGGCACAGACGATCTACAGTTTTGCCGGCGCCAACGCCGACTACCTGCGCAAGTTCACCGCCAAGCATCCCGGCGCCACCTCCATCGAGCTGGTTCGCAACTATCGCTCGACGCCCGAGGTGATCGGTGCCGCCAACCACCTGCTCGCCGGCACCAGCTCGCGCGGCGTGGAGCTGCGAGCCCAACGTCCCTCGGGCGACAAGGTCGAGTTCGTCGAGCACGCCGACGAGGTCGCCGAGGCCGAGGCCGTCGCAGCACGCATCAAGCAGATCCACGCCGCAGGGACCCCGCTCAGCGAGATCGCCGTGCTGTTCCGGATCAACGCCCAGTCCGAGGCCTTCGAGGACGCACTCTCGGCGCGGGGCATCGCGTACGTCGTACGTGGCGCCGCCCGGTTCTTCGACCGTCAAGAGGTGCGCCAGGCGATCACCCTGCTCCGTGGCACGGCCCGGTCCAGCGGCGGCACCGACTCGATGGTCGAGGACGTCCGGGGGACGCTGTCGGGGATGGGCTGGAACGCCGAGCCGCCCACCGGACGCGGCACCGCTCGCGACCGGTGGGAGTCGCTGCAGGCACTGGTCTCCCAGGCCGAGACGTTCGCCGCCACCTCCCAAGGCGCGGCGGACGGCGCCCTGGGTGCTTTCGTCGACGACCTGGACCGCCGAGCCGCCGAGCAGCACGCACCGGTGGCCGAAGGCGTCACCCTGGCAACGCTGCACACGGCCAAGGGCCTGGAGTGGGACGCCGTCTTCGTCTGCGGTGTCCAGGAGGGATCGATCCCGATCTCGTTCGCGCAGACCCCGGCCGAGGTCGAGGAAGAACGTCGCCTGCTCTATGTCGGGGTGACCCGGGCCCGGCTGCAGCTGAGCGTCTCCTGGTCGCTGGCCCGCAACCCGGGCGGTCGTTCCACCCGGCGCGCGTCGCGGTTCCTGCACGGCCTGCGCCCCGAGAACTCGACAGGCCAAGCAGGAAGTGCCCGCAAGCCTAAGAAGGCCGCTCGGGCGGCGATGTGCGGCACCTGCGGCAAGCCGTTGAGCAGTGCCGCCGAGCGCAAGGTGGGCAGGTGCGGTGACTGCCCGGCGACCTATGACGAGGCACTCTTCGAGCGATTGCGGCAGTGGCGCAAGGAGCGGGCGAGTGACGACGGGGTGCCCGCCTATGTCATCTTCACCGACAAGACGCTGGAGGCGATCGCCGAGGCGCGGCCCGACAACGAGGCCAAGCTGCTGCGCATCAGCGGGGTGGGCCCGGCCAAGATCGAGCGCTATGGCGAGGCCGTTCTGGAGCTGATCGAGTGAACGAAAAGAAAATTTGAAGAAATACCCAGAAAATCGATTGCCCATTACATGGGTGGCACGATAGTTTTCTTCCACTAGCAAATCCGCGCATCACGATCTTGGCAAGATCAGCGCCCGACTCACCTGAGGAGGTGGACCCCCATGAAGAACCTCGACATCACCATCACGACTGCTCCGCAGTCGCGCATCGGCATGTCCGCGTCCTGGACGTCCGCCTACACCTTTGGTGGCGGCGCCTGCGGTCGAGTCGATGCCCCGGCCGTGAAGCACGCTGCCCGCATTGCGGGAGCCCCCTTCGGGACCAGTGTCTGGAGTCCACCGTCTGATTGAGGAAACTCAACCAGCAGCCTCCAGGCCGCGGAACCCGATAACCCGGGATCCGCGGTCTTTTTGTTTGGCCAGATGCGTCTGGCCCCGCCCGATCCACACCCGACAGATCAGGTCACAAGGAGGTGACACACATGACCATCAGCGTCCTCGACAAGCCAGCCGACTTCTCACTCGGTGGCCTTCATCAGGCGGCTGACACCGTCGATGAGGAGCTCTTGCCCTGCCGGGTGAACAACCCCGAGCTCTTCTTCGCTGAGTCACCCACCGACGTGGAGCACGCGAAGACCCTTTGCACCGACTGCCCCGTGCAGTCGCTCTGCCTCGCCGGCGCCTTGGAGCGCCGCGAGCCCTGGGGGGTCTGGGGCGGCGAGCTCTTCCTCCAGGGAGTGGTGATTCCCCGCAAAAGGCCGCGCGGCCGCCCCCGCAAGAACGCCGCAGCCTGAGCGGCCCCACCCCGAAGGAAACCAGAACAGACATGAACAACTACACGAACCGGAGTCACGACATGAGTCTCATGCACGAAGAATTGGCACGCGCGCAAATGTCCGCGCGCCTGGGAGAGGCGCAGGCAAGCAGGCGCGGTCACCAGGTCGCGATGGCCCGTCGGCTCAGCCGCAAGGCTGAGCGGGCCGCGCAGCAGGCACGCCTCGCACTGGCTCGCCTGTGAGGCCCGGCCGGGCGCGAAGGTCGCGTCCCGGCCCGGCTGAACCCTGCGAGCCTTCCGGGATCACGCATCCCGGAACCCATCAACTGGCTGGGCCGGTGGTCATCGACCACCGGCCCGGTCTAGTTTTGTAGCCGTGGCAGCAACCTGCGACTTCTGCGGCAAGCAGGCCGACGGCGAGGACCTCCCGTTGACCTGGACCACGGCGACGGAGAACGGCCGGCGCCGAGTCTTCTGCGACACCTGTTCGCGCGAACACCTCAGAGCCATGGAGAGCAAGCTCGACTCCGAGTGGTGGTGAGCGGCCCGCTCAGAAGGCCACCGCTCGACCCCAGGCGCATCCGCACGAGGGGTGCTGGCGCCACTCGGTGAGCGGCAGCTCGAGGTCGGCGTCGAAGTCGATCGAGGTCGAAAAGGTCCTCGGCGCCCGTCCGTCGATCCAGTTCACGATGTCCCTGGCCAGCCACAGCACCGCCATCTCGACGAGATCGTGGTGGATCGGCTCCGGCAGCCCGTCCCGGGCGTCGGTGGCGGCGGCGTACTGCGCCACGATCAACGCACGCCGCGGATCGCGGTCGGTGTGGTGGGCGTCCACGCACCGCACACAGGCGGTCTGACCCGGGACCACGAACGGGCCGGCGGTCACCGTGCCCTCGGAGCAGACCAACACCACGTGCGGCAGGTCGTCGCGGATCCAGTCGTCGAAACGCTCCCGCTCCGGCTCACCGCGCGACAGGTGCACCGCCAGGAGTGGTTGCCGGTCCAGGTCGACCCCGGCGTCGTCGAGAAGTTGGCTGAGCCGTTGCGCTGCCCGCGGCAAGCCACGGTGGGAGACCTCGACGGGGATGTCACCGCGCCGCGCCAGCAGCGCTGCTGCCTCGTCATGACGGTCGCAGAACAGGGCGCTGAGCGACTCACGGAGGCTCGGGGACGGCTCAGCGCCTAGCGCGGCGAGGAAGGTGTCGGCGTCGAGCACCAGGTCGTGCTCGAGCAGGGCGGCACACAGGCGGCGTACGTCGTGACCCAGCACGGGCGGGGGAGCGGGTGGCACACCGTTGCGCAGCGCCTCGAGGACCTGATGGACCTCGTCCGTGTCCGGCGCGGTCACGGCGAGATGTTCCCCGAGGCCGATCTGGATCCGGCCGTCCTCGCGGCGGCACAGGCGCACGCCGGGCCGCAGCAGGGGACGGGCCGGGAATCCCGGGTGACGAACGTGAGGCATGGCGGCACGATTCCACAGCGGGGGACCGGCTGTGGTGCTTCATCCACAGGGGCCGGAAGAAGGCCCGAACAAATGACGATGGCGCGGCCCGAGGGGGGCCGCGCCATCGTGTGGTGCTGTGGGGCGAGTGTTACGCCTTGCCGAGGATCCGGTTGAGATTGGTGCCGCACTCGGGGCACACGGCCTTCGCCATGCGGGTGCCCTTGTCGTTCACCTTGACCTCACCCGAGGCCTCGCGCTTGGCCTTGCACTTCACGCAGTAGAACTCGCCGCTCCAGGTCTCCGCCATGACGGCCTCCTTGCCTATGTGTATCTCGGTCGTCGCGACGGGGTTGGGGGGAAGCCCGCCGGGGTCTCACGGATCTCCGTGGTGACCACCAAAAACACTACGCCACGCCTGAAGAAACCCGCGGGAGGCTCCCCGTGGCGCTTTGCCACGGGTTTCCCGGTGGCCGGTCAGGGTGGGCGTCACCCCCGACTCCTGGCCCGACCCCTACCCTCGAGACATGTCCGAGAACGAGCTCACCTCGCTGCCCTACCTCGACGTCGACCGGCCGGAGTCGGGGGTTGTCGTACTCACCCTGGCCGACCATCCGCGACGCAACGTGATGTCGGATGAGATGACTGCATCCTGGGTGCAGGCCATCGACGCCCTGACTCGAGAGCCGGGACTGCGAGCGGTGGTGGTGACCGGGCAGGGGAGCGCGTTCTGTTCCGGTGGCGATCTGGGCTGGCTGTCCGCCGAGCCCGACGCAACCGTGGACGAGCTGCGCGCCCGGATGCTGCCGTTCTATCGCGCTTGGCTTTCGATCCGCCGGCTCGAGGTGCCCACCATCGCGGCGATCAACGGTCCCGCGATCGGGGCCGGGCTCTGCGTGGCGATGGCCTGCGACCTCAGGTATGCCGCCTCCTCGGCGCGGATGGGCGCCCCGTTCGTGAAGCTCGGGCTGCATCCCGGGATGGCCTCGACCTGGCTGTTCCCCGACGTGCTCGGCCCCGCCGTGGCGCGCGACCTGCTGCTCACCGGACGCCTCGTGCGCGGCGAGGAGGCGGTCAGCCTCGGGCTGGTCTCCCGGGTGATCCAGGACGAGGGCTTCCTGGACGAGGTGGTCGCCACGGCTACTGGGATCGCCGCCAACGCCCCGGTCGCGACCCGGTTGACCAAACTCGCGCTGGGCGGCGCCGGCCACCGCGACATCGAGGCTGCTCTGCAGTGGGAGGCGCTGGCCCAGCCTGTGACGATGGCGACTGCGGACCTGCACGAGGGCATCGCGGCCGCGCAGGAGAAGCGGTCACCGCGGTTCGAGGGCCGCTGAGAAAGGTAGACACAGAAGGGGCCTCCCGCCTGCCACCACCACGCGTGCCTTCCCCTTGCCAGCATGGCGACGGATGACCGGAGGCCCCATCTGCGGCTGAGGCTAGGGCCAGCGGAGTCGCCCGGTCAATGCGCAATTCACGCAGCCTGTGGACAAGGCTGTGCAAAACATGTGGAATCGATGCGGATTCCTGTGTGAAACCAGTGGACGGGCGTGTGGACAACGAACCCCGGAATCCACCGAACTGGCCCCTGAACAGGGAAAACAATCGCCGCCGGTTGTGGACGGAGAAGAATCATCGAGATCGGAGCAGCATCGTGACACAGCAGGCGCCCACGCCCGTGGCAGCGCTGCGCAGAATTGCCTTCCTGCTCGAGCGCGCACGCGAGGACACCTACAAGATCAAGGCCTTCCGCAGCGCCGCCGCCGCGATCCTGCCGCTCGCCGAGGACGAGCTGGCCGCCAAGACCGCCGAAGGCACGCTCACCGACCTGCCCGGCGTCGGCGCGAGCTCGGCGAAGGTGATCGCCGACAGCGTCGCCGGTCGGGTGCCGGAGCGCCTGGCCAAGCTCGAGGAGCAGTACGCCGGCCCGCTGGCCCCTGGTGGCCGCGAGCTGCGCAAGGCGCTGCGCGGCGACCTGCACTCCCACTCCGACTGGTCCGACGGTGGATCGCCGATCGAGGAGATGGCGTTCACCGCGATCGAGCTCGGCCACGACTACCTGGTGCTCACCGATCACTCGCCACGCCTGACCATTGCCCACGGTCTCAGCGCCGAGCGGCTCGGCAGGCAGTTGCTGGTGGTCGACGCCGTCAACGAGCACCTCGCCGGCTCGGGGTTCCGGATGCTGAAGGGGATCGAGGTGGACATCCTCACCGACGGCGCGCTGGACCAGAGCGAGGAGATGCTCGCCCAGTTGGACCTGCGGGTGGCCAGTGTCCACTCCAAGCTGGCGATGGACGCCGAGCAGATGACGCGACGGATGATCGCCGCCGTCGAGAACCCGTTCACCAACGTGCTCGGCCACTGCACCGGCCGCCTGGTCACCGGGAGCCGGGGCACCAGGCCCGGCTCGCGGTTCGATGCACGCAAGGTGTTCGAGGCCTGTCTGGCCAACGACGTCGCCGTCGAGATCAACTCCCGACCCGAGCGACGCGACCCACCGACCGCGCTGCTGGAGCTCGCCCGCGACCTCGGCTGCCTGTTCTCGATCGACTCCGACGCGCACGCGCCCGGACAGTTGGACATGCTCGACTATGGCTGCGAACGGGCCGAGGCCGCCGGCATCGAACCCGAGCGAATCGTCAACACGTGGTCATCTGAGCGCCTCGTCGCGTGGGCAAACGGCTAGCGTTGCGCCCATGGTCGAACGGGAGATCGAGGTGCGCCGTTCCAAGCGACGTCGCCGCACCGTCTCGGCCTATCGCGACGGGGACAAGGTCGTGGTGCTGATCCCGGCCAGCATGACCAAGGCCCAAGAGGCCGAATGGGTCGAGACGATGGTGGCCCGGCTGGACAAGCAAGACCAGCGACGCCGCCCTTCCGACGAGCAACTCTTCAAGCGCGCGATGGACCTGTCGACCCTCTACTTCGGCGGGATCATTGAGCCCGACTCGGTGCGCTGGGTGGAGAACCAGAACTCACGCTGGGGCTCCTGCACGCCGGGGGACCGGTCGATCCGGCTCTCACACCGACTGCAGGGAATGCCGGTGTGGGTCGTCGACTATGTCCTGGTCCATGAGCTCGCGCACCTGATCGAACCCAGCCACAATGAGGAGTTCTGGAGTTGGGTGGACCGCTATCCCAAGGCCGAGCGGGCCAAGGGATTCCTGATGGGGTGGTCCTCGGCGGCTGACATGGACGCCCCCGCCAGCGATCACGTGGACTGATCGGGTGGACGACTAGGCGCACTGAGCGGGTGGACCGAGCGGGGCGTTCGCGATCAGCGAGCCGCCACTAGGTCCCGCGCCAGGGCGATGAGCCGGTCCATGTCGTCCTCGAGCCCCTCGGGCAACTGATCGACGGGCCACCAACGTACGTCGAGCGACTCGTCGCTGGCGGCGTGCGCGGCACCTTCCGGGGCCACCGCCACGAAGCGCACGTCCAGGTGCGCGACCGTTCCACGTGGATCGCAGAACGGCACGGCGTGCTCGTCGAGCTGCACCGGCGTCGCGATGAAGTCCAACGAGCTCAACCCCGACTCCTCCAAGGCTTCGCGTAGGGCGACCCCGGCAAGGGTCTCGTCCTGTTCCTCGCAGTGACCGCCGAACGCGAACCAGCGCTTGGCCTTGCGATGCAGGTTCAGCAGCACCGCCTGGCCATCATGGGAGAGGACCAGGGTTCCGGCGGTGACGTGAGCGGGAAAGCACTCACGCCTCATCCCTTCCGGGTGCTCTTCGAGGTGCGCGAGGATCCGTTGTCTGTGCTGCTCCTGGGCGGCATCGGGCGCGGTCCAGGACCCGAGCACGTCCAACGCGTCGTCGTGCAGGTTCACGCGTCGGGGGAGTCGGGGGAGTCCCCGCCGGTGTTGTCGCCCTTGCCCTCGCCCTGGCTGTCGTCGAGCAACTTGGCGAGCTCGGCGTCGAAGTCCTCATCCGAGAGCGACACGGACTCGGCCGTCTCCTCGCGGAAGCCCAGCGGGTCGTCGAGGTCATCGGCGCTCGGCAGCAGGTCGGGGTGCAGCCACACCGAGTCGCGGCCGTCGTTGCCGTGCCGGGTGCGGAGCGATCCCCACAGCGTGGAGGCATCGCGCAGGCGGCGCGGTCGCAACTCGAGACCGACCAGTGCAGCGAAGGTCTCCTCGGCAGGCCCGCCGGCAGCCCGGCGACGGCGTACCGCCTCCTGCAGTCGGGTCGCGGCCGGCATCCGCTCGTTGGCGGCCTGACCGACCACGTCGTCGACCCAGCCCTCCACGAGTGCCAGTGTGGTCTCCAGTCGCAACAGCGCGGCCTGCTGGGCGGGGGTCTGCTTGGGCTCGAACAGCCCGCCCTCCATCGCTTCCTGGATCGCGGTCGGGTCGCCGGGGTTGAGGTTGCGCATCTGCTCCTCGATGCCGGCGGTGTCGATGGTGATGCCGCGGCCATAGTCGGCGACCGCGGAGATCAGGTGCTCGCGCAACCACGGCACGTGGGCGAAGAGGCGCTGGTGAGCGGCTTCGCGCAGCGCGAGATAGAGGCGTACGTCGTCCGAGGTGATGTCGAGGCCCTCGGCGAACTTCGCGACGTTGGTCGGGACGAGTGCGGCCCGCCCGGCCGGACCCAGCGGCAGGCCGATGTCGGAGGCAGTGAGCACCTCGCCGGCCAAGCCGCCAAGAGCGGTGCCGACCTGGCTGCCGAACATCGCACCACCCATCTGACCGAGCATCCCGATCAGCGGACCGGCCATCGCCCTGGCTTCCTCGGGCAGCGCCTTGCCCATCGCGGCGACGACGTGCTCGGCGACGGGCTCGACCAGCACCTGCCAGACCGCCCGCGTCGACTCGATCCATTCCGCACGGCTCCAGGCCGCGGTGGAGGTCACGCCGGAGGGGAACTCGCAGGCCTCGTCGAGCCAGTGGTCGGCCAGGCGGACCGCGTCGGCGACCGCGTCCTGCTCGCGCTGCGAGGGCGAGGGGTCGGGCTCCTTCGCGACGGCCTGCCGAGCGAGGTCACCGGCCAGCTTCCAGTTCACTGCGCCGTCGTGCGGGGCCATCATCGACTGCATCTGGCTCATCAGCGCGGAGAGGTCGGGCATCCCGCCGGCACCGGGTCCGCCGACGCCGCCGAACGCACCGAAGATCTGCTCGAACGGTGTGCCCTTGAACGGGTTCTCCGGCTGCTCGCCGGGGTTTTCACTCATGGCACCAAGTTACTCGCCCGCTGGTCATCATGTGAGGGACGGATAGTCTCGGTCCATGACTGCTGCACTTCCATACGGCGTACGCCTGGTGGCTCTGCGCGACGAGGCCCTGTCGGTCGACGAAGCGCTGAGCGCGGTCGAGGACGACACCACAGGTGGGGTCACCTGCTTCGTGGGCCGGGTCCGCGACCACGACGGCGGTCGCGGGGTGACCGGACTCGAGTATGTCGCCCACCCGAGCGCCGAGACGAAGCTCGTCGAGGTCTGCGCCTCGGTGGTCGCCGAGCACCCCGGAGCCCTGCTGGCCGCGGTGCACCGGGTGGGGAAGCTGGCGATCGGGGACGCGGCCGTCGTGGTTGCGGCCTCGGCTGCGCATCGCGACCTCGCCTTCGCCGCCTCGCGAGCGCTGATCGACCGGCTCAAGGCCGAGGTGCCGATCTGGAAGCACCAGCTGTTCGAGGACGGCGACGAGGAGTGGGTGAACTCGCCCTGACGGGCGCGTTGCACCACTGCGACGAGGGCCGGCGTGGAAGACTGGACGCGTGGAGATCCTGTGGTGGCTGGCGCCTCCCGTCGTCGTGACCGTGGTCGCGATGGCCTGGGTGTCGTGGCTCGGACGCGTCGGCCGTGGTGAGGTCGACCGCAACGTCGCCGTGGAGCGGATGGCCAGGGCCCTTCGCAAGGACCACCCCGGCCAGCGTGCGCCCGGACCGGCAACGACCCGGCCCCGCGATCGCAGCACCGGCATCGCCGTACGCCCGTCACGCAACCGTGACGACGCGGGCGACGTACGCCGTTCCGCCTGATCCCAGGTGCCTCCCGCTTGTGACCGGATGAGAAGGTTGGCCGCATGAGTCGGCGCACCCTCGCGATTGTGATCTCCGTCCCCCTGATGGTGGCGCTGTGGATCGCTGCGGCGATGGTGCCCGTCCCCTATGTCACCTTCTCGCCCGGAGTCACTGTCGACGTCCTCTCCGAGGTCGGCGGCCAGGAGCGGATCCAGGTGCAGGGCCACGACACCTATTACGACGGCGGCGAGCTGCGGATGACCACCGTGTCGGTCACCACCGCGGAGAACAAGGTCAGCCTGTTCTCCGCGCTGAGCGCCTGGCTCAGCGACGAGCGGGCGGTGCAGCCCTACGACGCCTACTACGAAGAGGGCACCACCAACGAGCAGAACGACATCGAGTCGTCGGTGCAGATGGTCTCCTCCCAGGACGCCGCGATCGCGGCAGCCCTGCGCGCGCTGAACTATGACCTGAAGCCGACCGTGGAGATCTTCCACGTCAACCAGGACAGCCCGGCCGACGGCAAGCTCGGCGTGCGGGACCGGATCGTGCGGGTGAACGGCAAGGACATCAAGGGTGACGTCTCCCTGGTCGCCAAGCAGGTCAAGGCCGCTGGCACCAAGCCCGTCACGTTCACGGTGATCCGCGACAAGAAGCGCTCCACCGTCAAGGTCACCCCCGAGAAGGTGGACGGCAAGCCGATGGTGGGCATCACCTCGGGACCCAGCTTCGTCTTCCCGTTCCAGGTCGCGGTCAACATCGACCCGAGGATCGGCGGGCCCAGCGCCGGCCTGATGTTCTCTCTGGCCATCTTCGACACGCTCACCAAGGGCTCGCTGACCGGGGGACACCGGATCGCCGGGACCGGCACCATCGACGCCGAGGGCAAGGTCGGGCCGATCGGCGGAATCCAGCAGAAGATCCCCGCCGCCCGCAAGGCCGGCTCCGAGCTGTTCCTCGTGCCCCCGGACAACTGCGAGGAGGCGCTCGGCGGCGCCAACGGCGACATGCGCCTGGTCCGCGCAGACACCCTCGAGTCCGCGCGCACCTCGATCGAGACATGGGTCAAAAACCCGAAGGCCAAGTTGCCCTCCTGCAAGGACGTGAAGTGAATGACTGGCCCTGAAGACATCGGCCCTGACGAAACCGGCCCTGAAGAGACTGGCCCTGACGGGATCGACAGCCTCGACGATGCCCTGGCGGACCCGGCACTCGCCGCGGCGGTCCACGAGCTCGAGCTGCATGCCGCGGCCGACGGCTGGGACCAGAAGTCCCGGCTCTACGCGCTCGCCCTGACCAGTGACCTGGTCGCCAAGGAGCCCGGCCTCGCCGCGGCCCTGGGGCTCGACGCCGCCAGCGCCGAGGGGTCGTTCACCCCGATCGAGCAGGAGCTCGACGCATCGGTGCCGTTCGAGACCGTGCTGGCCTCGATCAGCTGGCCCGACGAGGTCGTCGGCTGCGCCGCGGTCGTCGAGCGCCTGGTGCTGCCGCCCGACGTGGATGCCGCGATCCCCGAGGATCCCGAGGCTGCGTTGACGTTCGCCCAGGAGCACCCCCTTCGCCAGGAGGTACGCATCGTGGCGGCCGCCGTACGCGACGGCTCGACCTATTCCGCGCTGAGGTTGCGCGCCCACGACGACGACACGTCCGTCGTCGGTGGGGCAGACCTCGTTCCCGAACTCGTAGAACTGCTGCGTGCCACCCTTGAGGGTGACAGTCCTGAGGAGACCCGGACATGAGTGACATCTTCGACGATGAGCCCCGCCAGCCCACCCGGCAGGCTCCGAAGCGTCCCGGACGCTCCCGGGCCCTGTGGATCACCCTCGGGATCGTGGTCGCACTGGTCCTGGCCTTCACCGGCTTCGCCTCGTTCTGGTCCGAGCGGCTGTGGTTCAACTCGGTCGGCTACGAGAGCGTCTTCTCCAACCTGATCCGCACCCGGATCGGACTGTTCCTGGTCTTCGGCCTGCTGATGGCCGTCGTGGTCGGGATCAACCTCTACCTGGCCTACCGGTTCCGGCCGATCTTCCGCCCGGCCTCTGCCGAGCAGGTCAGCCTGGATCGCTATCGCGACGCGGTGCAGCCGATCCGCGTCCTCCTGCTGATCGGTGTCGCCGGAGTGGTCGGCGCCTTCGCGGGTGCCACGGCTGCGGGCAAGTGGCGCGAGTTCATGCTCTGGCGCAACGGTGAGTCGTTCGGCAAGAAGGACCCGTTCTTCGACAAGGACATCGGGTTCTACCTCTTCGACCTGCCGTGGCTGCACTTCCTGGTGGACTTCACGATGGCAGCGGCCGTGATCGCGCTGATCATCGCGGCGATCGCGCACTACCTGTATGGCGGGATCAAGCTGCAGTCGTCGACCGACCGGTTCTCCGGGCCGGCCGCCGTGCAGCTGTCGGTGCTGCTGGGAGTCTTCGTGCTCGCCAAGGCCGTCGACTACTGGCTCGACCGCTTCGACCTGCTCAACCAGGGTGGCTCGCTGATGACGGGCATCGGCTACACCGATGACCACGCGGTGCTGCCTGCCAAGAACATCTTGATGTTCATCGCGCTGATCTGCGCGGTGCTCTTCTTCGCCAACATCATTCGCCGCACCTGGATCCTGCCCTCGGTGGCGCTCGGGCTGCTGGTGCTCTCCTCGATCCTGCTCGGGATGATCT
Source organism: Nocardioides daedukensis (assembly GCF_013408415.1). NCBI lineage: Bacteria > Bacillati > Actinomycetota > Actinomycetes > Propionibacteriales > Nocardioidaceae > Nocardioides > Nocardioides daedukensis. Next base: position 3,547,047 of record NZ_JACCAA010000001.1, read on the forward strand.
GGCCGGCCATCGTGCAGCAGTTCCAGGTCTCGCCGTCGCAGGCGGTCAAGGAGGAGCCCTACCTGCAGAAGAACATCGACGCGACCCGTTCGGCGTACGACATCGAGGACGTCGAGGTCACCGACTTCAAGGGCGAGACCGACCTCAGCACGGCCCAGCAGGCCGAAGAGGTCACCAACATCAAGGAGATCCGTCTCCTCGACCCGGCCCTGGTCCGTGCGACGTTCGAGCAGCTGCAGCAGGAGAAGGGCTACTACTCCGTCGGTGACGTGCTCGACGTCGACCGCTATGAGATCAACGGCGAGAAGCGCGACGTCGTGATCGGTGTCCGCGAGCTCAACCAGGACGGTCTGCCCGAGGGCAACAAGAACTGGTCGAACCTGCACACCGTCTACACCCACGGTTTCGGCGTCATCGCCGCCTTCGGAAACCAGCGTGACCTGGAGAACGAGGCGCAGTCGACGCGTGACGAGCCGGTCTGGCTCGAGCAGGGGCTGCCGCCCACCGGCGAGCTCAGCAAGATGTCCGAGGACGGCTATCGGGGCCAGATCTACTTCGGTGAGAAGAGCCCCGACTACTCGATCGTCGGCAAGGCCGAGGAGGACGCGCGCGACGTCGAGCTCGACATCCCGGACGACTCCGAGACCGGCAGCGCCCGGACCAACACCTATGACGGTGCCGCGGGCGTGCCCGTCGGTGGTCTGTTCCACAAGGCGATCTATGCGTGGAAGTTCGGTGAGCCGAACATCCTGCTCTCGGATCGGGTGAACAAGAACTCCAAGATCCTCTATGACCGCGACCCGCGGCTGATGGTGGAGAAGGTCGCCCCGTGGCTGACCGTCGACGCCGACCCCTATCCCGCGGTGGTGGACGGCAAGGTCGTCTGGTTGATGGACGGCTACACGACCACCGATCAATATCCGCAGGCCGAGCGTGGCTCGTTCCAGGACATGACCAGCGACTCGTTGGACACGGACAACGAGTTCCGCACGCTGCCGACCGACGAGATCAACTACATGCGCAACGCGGTCAAGGCGGTCGTCGATGCCTATGACGGCACGGTGACCCTCTATGCGTGGGACGAGAAGGACCCGCTGCTCAAGGCGTGGCGCTCGGCGTTCCCCGGCACGGTGAAGGACAAGAAGGACATCCCCGCGGACCTGCTGGCGCACATGCGTTATCCCGAGGACATGTTCAAGGTGCAGCGCTACCAGTTGGCGGCCTATCACGTGGACAAGGCGAGCACGTTCTATGAGGGCAACGCGCGCTGGGCGGTCCCCGAGGACCCGAACTCGCCCGGACAGCTGCAGCCGCCATACCGGCTCTCCGTGCGTACGCCGAAGGGTGGCGAGGAGCCGATCTTCTCGCTGACCTCGGTCTATGTGCCGAACAACCGGCAGAACCTGGCTGCGTTCGTTTCGGTCGACAGCGATGCGTCGCTGGACACCTACGGCAAGATCCGCGTCCTCGAGCTCGGCGGCACCCGCGTCGACGGGCCCGGCCAGGCAGCTGCCCGGTTCGGATCGAACGACGAGATCCAGCGCCGCCTCGAGGCGTTGACCCGCAACTCGAACGTCAAGACCATCAACGGCAACCTGCTCACGTTGCCGGTGGGGGACAGCCTGCTCTATGTGCAGCCGGTGTATGCCGTGCGCCAGGGCACCAACACCGCGAACTATCCGGTGCTGCGCCAGGTGCTGGTCTCCTTCGGTGAGAAGACGGCGATCGGGCAGACGGTGGCCGAGGCGGTGGCCAAGGTGCTGGAGGTCGACATCTCCGAGGGGAAGACTCAGCCGAAGGGCGACCCCAAGGACCCGAAGACACCCAAGGGCACCGTCCAGGAGCAGCTCCAGGACCTGCTGGTCGAGGCTGACCAGAAGTTCAAGGACGCCGACGCAGCGCTGAAGAAGGGCGATCTCGCCGGGTATGCCGACATCACCAAGGAGGCCGAGAAGCTGATCACCGAAGCTCTCGAGCTCTCCCAGCAGGAGCCCGCAAAGAAGGAGTGACACAGGCCACCCGGGTTGGATTTGGACTGGGACGGGGCATCACGTAGTGTTCTGTTCACCGACGCGGGGTGGAGCAGCTCGGTAGCTCGCTGGGCTCATAACCCAGAGGTCGCAGGTTCAAATCCTGCCCCCGCTACAAAGAAAGTCCAGGTCAGCCACAGGTTGACCTGGACTTTTGCTTTGGGGGCAAACATGCGATCCCATCGTTTACCCATCACATTGATCGTCGGTGGTCGAGTAGCCCGCGAGGAACGAGCGGGCATATCGAGACCGATCCGGTCGCTTCGGGACTGCTCGTCCCGCCTTGCACACCTGATGTGCATGAACACCACGGACCTGGGGCTGGAGCGCCTCATCGGGGTCGAGAACTCGCCGAGTACCTCGGTGTCCCCGTGCAGACCATCTACGACTGGCGGCTGTCCGGCCGGGCGCCGCGGGCCTACAAGTTTGGCAAGCACCTACGGTTTGCGGCGAGTGACATCGCCGCGTGGCTGGAGGAGCGGCACGAGGGCGGCTCTCATGAGTAGGCCACGCATCCCCATCGGCGGGTACGGCGAGATCACGTTCATCCCGCGGGCAAAGGGCAAGGTTGAAGCTCGGACCCGGTTCCGTGACTGGGACGGGCAGACGCGACTGGTGCAGGCGACGGCGACGTCGAGACCGGCAGCTGAGGCGGCCCTGAAGAAGAAACTCACCCAGCGCAACGCCTTTCAGCCCGTCGACACCACGCTCACGCCCGACAGTCCCTTTCCGGCGTTGGTCGACTACTGGCTGGCGGACCTGGACCTGGAGAACCGGATCGCTCCCGCGACCCGTTTCAACTACGAGCGGGACATGGAGCGGCTGGTCCTCCCGGCCTTCCGCGGCTATTCGCTGCGCGAGATCGGCGTCGCGCGCTGCGATGCCCTGCTCAAGCAGTTGGGTCAGGAGTCGTACTCCGCGGCGAAGCGGGCGCGGACTGTGCTGCGGCAGTCGTTCGCGCTGGCGGTGCGGCACGAAGTGCTGGTGCGCAATCCGATCGACAACGTCTCCCGACTCCACAAGCCGAAGCGGACCCCGACGGCCCTGAGCGCCACCGAGGTCAACGCGATCCGCGCCGTGATCAAGGCGTGGGAACAGTCCAGCGGTACCTCGGGCCCGAACCCCGACGGCCAACTCGGTCAGATCGTCGAGGTCATGCTCGGCACGTCCGCCCGGATTGGCGAGGTCCTCGCGATCCGCCGCCGCGAGCTGGACCTGACGACGACGCCGGCGACACTACGGATTTGCGGCACGGTCATCTCCGAGCGCGGCGTCGGGACCTACCGACAGGAGCACCTGAAGACCGACCGTTCCAACCGGGTGGTCGCGCTGCCGTCCTTCACGGCCGAGGCACTCCGGCGACGGTTGGCCATCATGGCGGATCATTCGCTGGACGCGCTCGTGTTCCGCAGCCGGGAGGGGACCCCGCTCACGACGGCCAACGTGCGGCGCCAACTGCGCAAGGTCCTCGGTGCCGCGGCCATCGAGGGCGTCAGCCCGCACATGTTCCGCCGTACGGTCGCGACGGTGATCAACGAGCAGGCCAGCCTGAACTTGGCCTCGGAGTTGCTCGGCCACACCGATCCGAAGGTGACTATCGAGCACTACATCCGCCGCAACGAGCAAGTGAACCCGCTGACCGCCGAGCTGCTTGATCAGGCGTTCGCGCGCGACGATGACTAACGCGGATCGAGCTCGTCGGCCCACGCGTCGAAGTACGCGCGGATCTCGGCGATCGGGACACCGACGTCGGGGAAATCCTCGTTGCCGATGCGTTGGTGCGACCGGAGCGTCTGCGCAAACACGGGGAGGTCGAAGCCCAGGTCTGCCTCGGCTGCAGCTCGCACTGTGTCGGCTCGGTCGAACCGTTGGTTGAGCACGTAGACATCGACGAAGTCGCGCGGCTCCGCGCGCCCGAAAAGCGCGAGCGTCGTGCGCACGGCGAGCTCGGCGGGGGCGAAGGACGGCCCTGCGATGGTGACGGTGGGTGCGCCGGTCGGCGGGCTGTCGACGGCGAGGTCGATGAGGACGACTTCTGGGCCGGTGATCGCCCAGCGCCGGAACTCCTCGCCGGTGCGCTTAAGTTCGACGGACCACCCGCGTTCAGTGACAGCGGTGACCAGCGCATCGCTGGCGGTGTCGACCCTGCCGAGTTGGCGGGTGGTGAAGAAGTCGAGATCCTCAGTTGGCCGAGGCACGATGCCCTGGGCATGAGAGCTCCGCCGCCTGCAAGCAGAAACCCGGCCGACTCGGGCAGCGAGAAGAAAAGCGTGGCCAGCGCTACCTGGAACTCGCTGAGCCCAGAGTCACTCATGCGATCGCGCCGAATGAGGTGATGAGCGGCTCCCATTCGTTCCGGATCCCCGCCGGGATGACAAGGTCGTCCCAGAGGTCGACGAGCAGTGCTCCATCGATGTAGGTGAGCAGATCGGCGGGCTCGCCTTCGCGGAGGACGATCTCGTAGACCCTGGCGCGGTCGCGCCGGTCGCGAAGGTTGTAGGGACGCGAGGGGCCGGACCAGTGCAGGTGCTGGGGCAGCGGCACCGTCGCGAAGGCTTTGGCGGTGTCGAGGCGCCACAGGCGATCAGGCACGACGAACGGCTCACCGCGGGCACCGGGGTGGGTGGTGAAACTGACGCGGGGCACGAGGTCGAGGTCGAAGCCGCTGCTGTTGACGATTCGCTCGGCGACAGCGAGCGTCGGCGACTTGGTGCCGTGTTCGTAGGTCGAGAGCGTTGGCTGCGAGGTGCCGGAGCGGCGCGCCAACTCGCGCTGCGACAGTCCACTGCCGCGGCGTGCGCGCTCGATGATCGTTCCAGCCATGCCCATCATGATATCCGCTTAGATATCGCTCTTCAAGGTCTGCGGATCTCGTGGGCCAAGGCAATAGTCTCCCGTTATCGTTATACTTTTGACATGACTGCCAAGCCGCTCGCCCGGACGGTGTTGTGGGACGTCGCGGCCGAACAGCACGGCTTCGTCACCTCGCAGCAGGCGACCGGCGCCGGCATCGGCAAGCACGCGCTACAGATGCTCGTCCACCGGGGAACGCTCCACCGGGTCGCGCACGGCGTCTACCGGTTGCCGCAGTATCCGGTCGGCGAGCACGAACACCTGATGCTGGCGGTGCTGTGGACCCGGGTGCCCGAGGCGGCGCTGTCGCACGAGACCGCGCTCGACGCCTACGGCATCTGCGACGTGAATCCCATCCGCATCCACCTCACCGTCGCCAAGCGGCGACGGTGAGGTGCGCGGACGGAGACGACTACGTCGTGCACTACGAGGACCTGGCCGCGAAGCAGATCGGCTGGTGGCAGGAGATCCCGACGGTCACTCCGGCGACGGCCATCGCTCAATGCGTTGTCTACGGCACTCCGATGTACCTGCTGCGCCAGGCGATCGAACGCGGGCACAGGCAGGGGTACCTCAAGGCTGCCGAAGGAGACGAACTGACCGCAGCATTGGAGTGCGCAGGGACGGGTGACTGAAGTTGTCGTTGTCAGGGCAACCCCGCTCGGTCAAACTCCTGCTGCAACCTCGGGCGACGCCGGTGGATCTCTCGCAGATCCGCTATCAGGTCGTTGACCTCCGCTGACTTCGCCGACCCAGCGCTGAGCTTGCGCATCGTCGCCAGCCGCCTGGCGGCGAGCTTGTAGTTCTTGGCGTTCGCGTCGTGGAGGAGCCCCTCCACGAGGCGCTGATGGATGGGAAGCACGGCAAGTGGGTCGATCTTTTCGTAGACCTTCACAAGCTCGGCCCAGGTGGAGCCACTGTCGAGTGCGAGTGAATGCGCCAGGTTCCAGGCGAACTCGGGTTCTTTGAGCGTGTGGAGTGCGAAGAGGACCGCGTCGCTCGGGCTCGCGGCGAGGCTGGCTACGACCTCGTCGTGGTATTCGGGCCATGCCTTGCCGGCGGCCTTGTGCAGCCGTGCCGCCGAAGTCGACGAGGGCCACTTGCGGAACACCGAGAGCCGCGCGTTCAACTCTTCGCCTGGCCGGTGTGCCTCCAGCAGCCCGCACCAGTAGTCCGCCGCCTTGCGGGACTGGTGCCCGCGGTCGAAGTCGGTGGCCTGCTTCGCCCAGTCGATGGCGAGGTCGATCTCGCCGATCTCTTCGAATGCTTCGGCGGTGTCCTCCAGCCAGGCCGCAACCTTCCGGTCCTTGGCGTGGGTGCGGATGATCGCGTCGATGTCGTGGTCGAGGACGGCGAGCCGCTGGGCGTTCCAGTCCAGGGTGAACCATTCGTGGGAGTGGCCGGAGTTCCACCGGTCGGCAGGACGGGGACCGAGCTTCGCTTCGACCTCGGCCAGCCGCTTGCGGTACGACGCTATGCCGAGCTCGCCGAGTGCCGGGGCGTACGCGACCGGATCGAGCTCGAAGTAGTCGACTTCGCCGTCATCGAACTGGAACTTCATCATCCAGTCGATCAGCTTCCCGACCGGCGTCCTGGCCGCGGCCGCCACCTGCGGGTGGAGCACCAACAGTCGTCGGCAGGCGTCGCCGATGATGCCGCTGGAGTCGTCGGCCCGGGCGATCACCTTCAGCGACGACGCGAGCGCCTTGTGGGTGACGGTGTAGATCTCGGCCGGATCGGCAGTCGGGATCGCGGACTCGAGGATGTCGACCGCCTCGTGCATGTCGAGGCCGTGCGCGTTGGCGGCGCTGTACCGGTAAAGGTCCGAGCGGGTGCGGATCAGCGGGAGTACGGCGTCGGCGAGGGTGCTCATGGGTGCCATCCTCTCGCCCCGCCGTTCGCCGGTCGCATCTCTCGCTGGGTCATGCTCATCCTCGTCCTGCTCGTCGCCTTCTTCATCGTCTTGATCATGACTCCCATGGCCACGCCATCCTTCCCGCTCTCCACCGCCTCTGGCTTCCTTCCCACGCTTCTTGCAACCGAGGGCTTGAACGTGGACGAGGTCATCAACGTCCTGAAGCGTGAGGTCGAGTCGGTGACCGGCTGCCAGTTGGTTCACGTCACCTTCCAGCGGGACCGGGAGTGGATCACCCTGCCCCCCGGGGAGCCAACGAAGCCGGCGGAACCGAGCCCCTCAACTGGTGAACGGGTATTCGTGCAGGACAACGGCGACTCCTGGACGTCGACGACGGCTGTGGCGGTCTTGAACGGCGCCCCGGGCCGACTGTTCCTTCGCAGCTTCGCCCGGCCCGACCCCGAACAACTGTTCGTCATCGAACGGTTGGGCGATCTCCTCGGGACGGCGCTCGCGGACGCGCAGGTGCACGAGCGCCACCGCCGACGCGCCCACGAACTCGATGCAGCCAATAACGAGATGGCGCGCACCGTCGCGGCGCTGCAGCACCGTGAGGGGGTGCTTGAGGAGTTCGCCCGACTCGCCACGTCCGGGACTGAACTCGACGTGGCCACCTCGCTGAGCCGGTTCACTGGCTCCACGGTCGTGCTGCGGGACAGATTCGGCCACGAGACGACCCGGATCACGGTTGCCGGCCGGTACCAACCGGTCCTCGAGCGAACCTCGCTCGAGGAGGTGATCGGCGGACGCCCCGAACTCGGCACGATCGAACTGGAGGTGCCATCGGACAAAGAGCAAGACGACGCATTGTTCGCTCTGCAATACGCCGGCGTCGCACTGGGGCTGCTGAGGGCTCATGCCGCAGGGATGAATGAACTGGAGAACGGCTTGAGTCGAGACCTCCTCGACGACCTTCTCGAAGGGCTCCCGAACGACGTTGCCGTGGACCGGGCATCCGCCCAGGGCCACGACCTTGGCGTTCCGCACGACTTGATCGTGTCCGCGTGGTCCTCCGACCGGAGTCAGCGCGGGCACGACCGCGACGTCGATCACCTCCGGAGGGCTTTGGCTCGTCAGCGGCTGCCCTGCTTGGTCGGCCGGAACCAGGGGCTGGTGGTCGCTCTCACCTATCGAGGTGTCGACATCGGCCGCTTGTTCGACGACTTGTCCCGCGGTTACGGCAACACCAACGGTGTGATCGCCAAGGGGGAGCCGTTCAACTCGCCGCAGCAGATCCCACGAGCCTATGAGCAAGCCCAACGAGCACTCAGGGCTCGCCAGCAGTCCCCCAAGCCGTATGGCTCCATCGCCTACGCCGACTTGGGAGTGGACCGGCTCCTTGCCCTTGACGCCAATGCCGACGAGGTCGAACGCCTCGTCAGTGACTGGCTCGGCGACCTGCTGAGCTACGACGGGTCTGCTGCACGATCTGGTGACAGTCTGACCTGCCCCACCAACAGGGTTCCAGTCGTTAGTCACGCAGTCTGAGTGGCTGGCGTGGTCATGATTGTCTCGAACTCGATCGGGGTCAACCTGCCGAGGCGGTCTTGTCGGCGGCGGGCATAGGTGCCACGCATCCCGCGGGTCAGCAGGACGACATGGACGTTCTGCACCAGTCGAAGAATCTCATCATCGGTGAAGGAGATCCCGCGGCGCGGCATGTTCTTGCCCGCCTCACGGTCGTACCGGAGGTCAGATCCAATGATCACGCCCGCGTAGCTGACGTCGTAGGTCTGAATGGTGTGGATGACACCCGGTGCGACCAAAGCATTCGCTGTCGGCGATGCGCGCGCTGCGACTGGTGATTTGGTACAGGCCATCGCCGGCCAGACGCTGGATCAGGAAGGACTCCAGGTCTAGGCAGCCAGACTTGTTGTAGGACAGATGCTGACGGAAGCGAGTCGCTACGTTCAGGGACTCTCCAACGTAGATCCGGTCATCGCCGTCGGGCCATTGGAAGCGCTCGAGGAGCTCGCCCGCCTCGATGGCGACGCTCTTGGCCAGATGGCGGGGCCATGGAACTTGGCCATTTCTGCAGGATGACTCAGCGAATGATGCTGGCGGCCGGGAATGTCGTGGGACAGACAAGTAGCCATGGCCATATACCCATGGGGGGTATATGGTCGAGCCATGAGCACGCATCACCACGACACCAACTCAATCCACCCGTCTGGCACTCACCCACACGATGAGCACGCCGTTGCCGACGCAGAACACCACGGCGGACATGACCATGGCGGCCATGGCGGCCACCAAGGTCACGGTGGCCACGGCGATCACGTCGGTCAGTTCCGACGCCTGTTCTGGATCATGTTGGTCCTCGCGATCCCGGTGGTTGCCTTCAACGCGATGTTCGCTCACCTCGCCGGCTATGACCTGCCAGAGGACGGTTGGGTCCAGTGGATCTCGCCGATCCTCGGCACGGTCCTTTACTTCTGGGGCGGTTGGCCGTTCCTGACCGGAGCGGTCTCGGAGATTCGCACGCGCAAGCCCGGGATGATGCTGCTCATCGGGCTGGCGATCACGGTGGCGTTCGTGTCGTCGTGGGGCTCCACACTGGGTCTGCTCGATGAACAGTTGGACTTCTGGTGGGAGCTGGCGCTGCTGGTCGTGATCATGCTCTTGGGCCACTGGATCGAGATGCGTTCGCTGGCCCAGACGACCTCCGCGTTGGACTCGTTGGCCGCCTTGTTGCCCGACGAGGCCGAGAAGGTGGACGACGACGCCGTGGTGAAGGTTGCTCCGTCGGATCTGGTCGTGGGTGACGTGGTCATCGTTCGCCCGGGTTCGGCGGTTCCTGCCGACGGGGAGATCGTGGATGGCAGCGCCAGCATGGACGAGTCGATGGTCACCGGCGAGTCCAGGACGGTACGTCGTGAGGTGGGGGAGCCGGTGGTGGCGGGAACCGTTGCCACTGACTCCGGAGTGCGGGTGAAGGTCACCGCGATTGGTGAGGACACCGCGCTGGCGGGCATCCAGAAGCTCGTCGCGGATGCCCAGGCGTCCTCGTCGCGTGCGCAGCGGATCGCCGACACCGCAGCCGGTTGGTTGTTCTGGTTCGCCCTGGGGTCGGCGGTCATCACTGCCATCGTCTGGGCACTCGTCGGCCTGCCGGATGACGGCGTCGTACGCACCATCACCGTGCTCGTCATTGCCTGCCCCCACGCGCTGGGTCTCGCCATCCCACTGGTGGTCTCGATCGCGACCGAGCGCGCGGCCCGCGGCGGCGTGCTGATCAAGGACCGACTCGCCCTGGAGTCCATGCGCACGGTGGACGCTGTCCTGTTCGACAAGACCGGCACCCTGACCAAGGGTGAACCCACCGTCACCGGCGTCAAGCCCGTCGAGGGGTACGCCGAAGATGCCGTCCTGGCCCGGGCTGCTGCCGCGGAGAGTGACAGCGAGCATCCTTTGGCCAAGGCCGTGACCGGCGCCGCGGCGCACCGGGGACTGGACGTTCCGACGTACACCAACTTCTCGTCGTCACCGGCGGTCGGCGTCCGGGCGGATGTCGAAGGGAGCGTGATCGAGGTCGGCGGGCCCTACCTGCTGGAGCAGCACGGTCTGGCCGAACTGCCGATCGCCGACCAGTGGCGCACCGAGGGCGCCATCATCTTGCACGTCGTCGCCGACGGTGAGGTGATCGGCGCCCTGCGGCTGGCCGACGAGATCCGGGCGGAATCGCGTGACGCCGTCGATGCGCTCCATGCGGTGGGTGCGCAGGTGGTGATGATCACCGGGGACGCCCAAGCCGTGGCCGAAACCGTCGCCGCCGAGCTCGGCATCGACCGGGTGTTCGCCGGTGTACGGCCCGGGGACAAGGCAGCCAAGGTCGCCGAGCTGCAGCGTGAGGGCCGCAAGGTCGCCATGGTGGGCGACGGTGTCAACGACGCCCCGGCCCTGGCGCAGGCCGATGTCGGGATCGCCATCGGTGCCGGCACGGATGTGGCGATCGGATCGGCCGGAGTGATCCTGGCCAGTTCGGACCCGCGTTCGGTGCTGTCGATCTTCGAGCTGTCGAGCGCCGCATACCGCAAGATGAAGCAGAACCTGTGGTGGGCAGCGGGATACAACCTGATCAGCGTTCCCCTCGCGGCAGGGGTCCTGGCTCCGATCGGATTCGTCCTGCCGATGAGCGTCGGAGCGATCTTGATGTCGGCCTCGACGGTCGTGGTGGCGCTCAACGCGCAACTCCTACGTCGTCTTGACCTGACCCCTGAGCGGAGTGCGGTCAGGATCCTGAACCGTGCTGTGTCCGGCTGAGTAGGCTGACGGCGCCGGTCCCGCACGCATTCGAGCAACAGGACTATTGATGATCAAGAAGTTTGCAGCGCTGCTCTGCGTCGTACTCGCATTCGCCGTTCTCACCGCCTGCGGCGGTGATGACGAGCCGTCGCTCAAGACGCACACGGCCGCTGACGGGAGCAACTTCAACGACGCCGACGTCACCTTCGCGACCGAGATGATCCAGCACCACGCCCAAGCGCTGACGATGGTCGACATGGCCCAGGGTCGTGAGTTGGATCCCGAAGTCGTCGCACTCGTGGAGGGCATCCGCGAGGCCCAGGCGCCCGAGATCGAGCAGATGGTCGACTGGCTCACCGGGTGGGACAAGCCCATTCCCGAGACCTCGCGCGACCACGCACACGCGCACGGCGACATGGAGATGGACGCCGACATGCCGGGAATGATGTCGGCCGACGACATGGCCCAGCTCGAAGCCGCCAGCGGCGCTGACTTCCAGCGGATGTGGCTGGAGATGATGATCGAGCACCACGAAGGCGCCATCAAGATGGCCAAGACCGAGCAGGAACGCGGCGTCTCGGAACCCGCGGTCGAGCTGGCCAAGGCGATCGCTTCATCGCAGGACGCCGAGATCGCGACGATGAAGGACCTGCTCGACTCCTGACAGGCAGCTCGTGACCTCCGGTGCGGGTGAGGAGCGACCCTGCAGCCGTGGCAGGGACCGTTAGCCTGTGCCGATATGCGATGCCTCCCAACCCCCGAGAGCGCGGTGCCTGATGAGGACTGATCAGACGCCCGACCGGCGCGAACTCGAGAGCTATCACTCCCGAGTCCGTGGCTCTCTTCTCGGTGGAGCCATCGGTGACGCGCTGGGCGGGCCGGTGGAGTTCTGGAGCCTGGAGCAGATCCAGCGCGAGTGCGGTCCGGATGGCGTCAGGCGCTACGTGCCCGAGAACGTCGCCGGGTCGTCCGTGTATGGCCGGATCACCGACGACACCCAGATGACGCTCTTCACCCTCGAGGGGATGATCCGCGCGGCAGTCCGGCGAGACCGCGGAATCGGTTTCACCGTGGCCGCGGTCCACCACGCCTACGACCGATGGCTCGACACCCAGCTCCAGAACGGCCCGGATGGAGAGCGGGACGGGTGGCTGATCAACGAACAGTGGCTCTACTCCCGCAGGGCGCCGGGCAACACCTGCCTCTCCGCCCTTGCTGAGCCGCGCGGCGGCCAACGCAAGCTCGCCCAGTTCGGCGTGGTGGCGACGAACAACTCCAAGGGGTGTGGTGGCGTCATGCGCAGCGCTCCCTTCGGTCTCGTGCCGCACTGGGTGTGGTCCTCGGACCTGCAGTTCGACTCAGCGGCAGAGGCTGCTGGCTACACCCATGGCCACTCGACGGGTCAGGTGGCGTCGGGTGCGTTGGCCGTCCTCATCGGGGCGATCATGCGCGGCCACGACCTGCCAGGCGCGATCGAAGAGACCCAGAGCCAGCTGCGCGTCCGCGATGCCGGGGGCGAGACCTACCTGGCGATCGAGCAGGCGACCGAGGTCGCGCGCAAGGGCCCGGGTGCTGAGCACATGGAGTCACTCGGAGGCGGCTGGGTGGCGGAGGAGGCCCTGGCGATGGCGATCTATGCCTGCCTTGTCCATCCGGAGCCCGATCAGATGCTCGACGCACTGTCACTCTCGGTCACCCACTCCGGCGACAGCGACTCCACCGGTGCGATCTGCGGCAACATCCTCGGTGCGCTTCACGGTGAAACGGCCTTGCCGCCCGAGCTCGCGTTCGCGGTCGAGGGACGCGGCACGATCCTGACCCTGGCCGACGACTTCATCTATGAGTTCACCGCCAGCGACCGATTGCACGGCGACTACGGACCGGACACGAGGTGGACGCAGCGCTACCCGGGTTGGTGATCGCGGAAGAAGTGCCGGGTGAGCAGAACGCTCGTCGGCCGGGCGTTCCGCGACGAACCACCGGGGCCACCCACTAGTCTGGAATCCAGTTCATCCATCCGACAGGAGAACCACCCATGGTCAGCACCATCGTCACCGGAGTCGACGGCAGCGTGCCCGCAGCGGCCGGTGCCCGCAAGGCCGCCGAGCTCGCGAAGGCGTTCGGAGCCACGTTGCACGTGCTGTCGGCCTATGGGGACTTCGAGGCGGAGACCCTCGAGATCGGCTCGGAGAAGATCCTGCTCACCAACGAGCAGGAGGCACAGCAGACCGCACAGCAGGTCCTGGTCGACCTGCGGCGTGAATTCCCGGGCGTCGAGATCGTCGCCAGCCCCGCAGAGGGCAAGCCGGGCGAGGCCTTGGTCAGGGCTGCGGAGTCACTGCACGCCGACATCATCGTCGTCGGGAACAAGCGAGTCCAGGGGATGGCGCGCGTGCTCGGCTCCATCGCCCGTGACGTCGCGGCCCACGCCTCCTGCGACGTCTACGTGGCACACACCCACTCGCGCTGACCGGACGGCCGCAAGAGGCCGAGCCGTTCAGCTGGGCGCGCGCTCGACGGCTCGCCACAGGGCATGAGTGCCCGGGAACCCCTTGAGCTCGACCTCGGCCGGCTCGACGAAGTCGATGAACGGGTCATCGCCCACCGCTTCGCGCACCTGCGCGCTGACCAGCACCCGCTCCGCGTCCGCTTGCGCGGCCACGCGCGCAGCCATCGCCACGTTGCGTCCGAACCAGTCACCGTCTCGTTCGATGGCGGTGCCCACGTGCATGCCCATCCGCACCGAGACCGGGAGCCCCCGCCGAGCGCTGTCGCCGAGTGCGGCGATGCGGCGCTGGATGCCCAAGGCAGTCGCGATCGCGTCGGCGGGATCGCCGAAGACCACCATGAATCCGTCGCCCTGTGACTTCACCACGTGCCCACGGTGCGCCGAGACCTGCTGGCGGATCAGCTTGTCGTGGCGCTCGAGGATCTTGATCCAGGCCGCGTCACCGTGCTGCTCGTTGAGCTCAGTCGAGCTCACGATGTCGGAGAAGAAGATGGTGATCGTCCCGTCGGGACCGGTCAACTTGGCGATCTCGGAGCGGTCCGCCAGGGCGATGCCGGTGAGCTCCTCGATGGAGCTGGTCAGGAACCCGCCAACGCCCTGCTCACGGACCTTGGCGGCGGTGTCGACCACGGTGCGCAGCGCATGGGTTGTGACGTGAGTGGCCTGCCGGGCCAGGCTGCGGTTCGGGTGGTTGCCCGCGCGGAGACCGGAGCGAGACGTCGTACGACGCTCGGGACGTTGCGCCGAGGCCAACTCGTGTTGCGTGCGGCTCAGCTGCCGCCGGGTGGACCGCAGACGCACCGTCGTCAGCACCAGCAGACCCACGACGACACAGAGCGCCACGGTCAAGAAGATCGACAACGCGTCCACGCGCGGCAGCCTACGAGGTCGCGGTCGCGCGCAGGCGGAAGAGTCGGTTGCTGTCGCGCGGCACACCCTCGCAGCTGCGTGCGGTACCCCGATCGCAGCTGAACCGGCGCGACGTGTTCGACAGGCTCACACTCACCTTCGTCACGCTGCCGCGATGGAACGGCACGCTGAACGAGGCGTTGCCGCTGCTGTTCAGCCGGATCGGCTTGCGCTGAGTCACGCCACCGGGGCGGTGCAGCACCAGATAGGCGCGCGTGCTGTAGGACGGCGCGTCGATGGTCACCCGCAGCCGCCACTTCGACGACAGCGCGGCGTGCGGCGCGATCGAGTAGGACTTCGAGCCGAGCTGCGGGATCCGGGTGCGCACCGTGCCCGTGGTGGGTCGCGACCAGGCCAGCGTCCAGGCCCCAGCCGTCCTCGCGGAGGGATAGCTGCGCCCCTCCGGATAGAACTTCGCCGGGATCGTGTTGCTGCCCGCGAACCGCGACAGGTCGTCGGCCAGGCTCGAGCCGTGCTTGCCCAGCGCTGCCTGGATGGCCTGGAAGGAGAACACCCGGGCGGAGCGCGCCTCGTGCCAGATCTCCTGCACGATGCCGGCACCGTAGGACTTCGTCAGGTGCTCGAAGAAGATCCAGTTGCCGTACCAACCGTCGGGGTGGTCCAGGGGCATGTCCTGGTGGCGCAGGCTGCTCAGCGACAGGTATTGACGATTGTCGTTGATGTCGTCGTGGACCTGCTCCTCGATCCAGGTGGCGGTCCCCTCCATCAGCCACTGGTCCTCGGTGACGTCGGTGCTGAACTGCGAGAGGTGGAAGAACTCGTGGGCGAGAGTCACCTTCATCGAGTCGAGCGGCGGCGTCGGGAAGTCCTCGAAGTCGTCGTCGATCACCAGGAATCCGGACAGCCGGCTGCCGCGCCCCTCGGTCTCGGCGTAGCCGTAGATGCCCTGGGCGCCGGTGTCACCGAGATAGATGTCGATCAGGCCCGTCCTGTCCTCCGGCGCGAGGTTTCCGCGGGTGCCGTCGCTGAGCGGCGGAAGGAAACCGAGACCGTAGATCTCCTTCGTCCAGACGACCTCTGCCTCCTGGGCCACCCGCTCCACCTGGTCGGGTACGTCGTTGGCGTTCTCGTCGGTGAGGTCCGGGCGGTGGTGCCCGCTGGCGGCCCAGTGCACACAGAAGTGCTCCGAGCAGTAGGCGCGATCCGCACCCACCGGATAGCCGATCGAGTCGGTCGGGCCCGGGCTGGAGGGCCTGCTGAGCAGTCGTCGAGCGCGGTCCTGCTCCGAGGCGGGAAGGTCGTCAAGGCTCTGGCGTACGTCGAGCAGCGCCAGCGTCACGTCGGTCGTCGGATCCGCCGCTGAGCCTGAATCGGAGCCTGTATCGGGGACCAGTCCGCGGGTGCCGGTTGCGGGTGCTCCAGCGAGCAGATCCTCCGCGGTCTCGAGCGCCTCGATCGCGACCGCGGCGGGATCCGGCGCGGCAGCGCCGGGGGTGGCCGTCTCCGGTGTCGGGGTGGGCTCATCGGCCACGGACTGGAGCGGCACCACCAGCGCGGCGGCCAGGGCCAGGCCGACCGTGGCACGACCGATCACACGAGCGATCGGGCGGGCAGACGGTCGGGCGGGCAGGCCGTCGGGCGACACACGATTGGACACCACCGAAACCTACTAGCAGAACGCGTCCAGGCGGGCACGAACGCGCGTGCCTGTCACAATCATCACGCGATGACGATTCCGACGATGACGCAGACGACGAGCCCCAAGACCGGTCTGGGCGCAGACAACGACGCGGCCCGACGTACAGCCCTGCGCCGGATGCAGGCAGTGGCCCTGGGCCTGCTGCTCTTCGCAGCCGTGGTCTATGTGCTCACCCACGGCCAGGATGGCTGGCTCGGGTTCGTGAACGCCGGCGCCGAGGCCAGCATGGTCGGCGCGATCGCCGACTGGTTCGCGGTCACCGCGCTGTTCCGGCACCCGCTGGGCCTGCCGATCCCGCACACCGCGCTGATCCCGCGCCGCAAGGACGACCTCGGCAAGGGACTGGAGGAGTTCGTCGGCGAGAACTTCATGGCCGAGGACATCGTCCGCGAGCGCGTGCTCGCAGCCGAGCCCACCCGACGGATCGGAGCCTGGGCCGCGCACGAGGAGAACGCCCGCAAGGTGGTCGAGGAGGTCACCGAGATCGCCGCGGCCGCACTGGGCCGGGTGCGCGAGGAACACATCGTCGAGGTCGTCGAGTCCGTGCTGGTGCCCCGGTTCCGCGAGGAGCCGATCTCACCCATCCTCGGCACCTTCGTCACCGAGGCGGTGCGCGACGACCTGCACCACGGGCTGGTCGACCTCGCCCTGGAAGAACTGCACGGGTGGCTGACCGAGAACCACGACACCTTCACCGAGGTGCTGGGGGAGCGGGCGCCGACCTGGGTGCCGCTGCGGGTCAACGAAGTGGTGACCACCCGGATCCACGCAGAGGCCCTGCGGTGGATGGCCGACATCCGCTCCGACCCGAACCACCGGGCCCGCCACGCGCTCGACTCGATGCTGCGGCAACTCGGCCAGGACCTGCTCTTCAACGACTCCACCCAGGAGCGTGCCGAGAACCTCAAGCTGCGCCTCCTGGACCACCCGCAGTTCGCGGCGACCGGGATCTCGCTGTGGAAGGCGCTGCGCAACGCCCTGCTCGCGGCCCTGCAGGACGACGCCGGTCCGCTCAAGAAGCGGCTCACCGACGAGCTGGTCACGGTGGCGCGCCGGTTCCGCGACGACCCCGCGATGCAGCGTCGCCTCGACGACCTCGCCGCCGACGCGGTGGTGTTCGGGGTCAACCGCTATGGCGCGGAGCTGACCACGGTGATCACCACCACCATCGAGCGCTGGGACGGCAAGGAGGCGGCCGAGCGGATCGAGCTGCACGTCGGTCGCGACCTGCAGTTCATCCGGATCAACGGAACGATCGTCGGTGGCCTGGTCGGCGTGCTGATCCACACCGTGTCGGTGCTCCTGCCCTGACCGCCCCCTGGTCATCTCTGGAGAGGCTGGCTGGGACCAGAGCCGTACGCCGCGCAACAATGTGGCCATGAGCACCGACGTACCGATCCGCGACGAGTCCATCCGCTTGGGCCAGTTCCTCAAGCTCGCCAACCTGGTGGAGGACGGCGCCGAGGCCAAGGCCGTGATCGGTCAGGGCCTGGTCAGCGTCAACGGCGAGGTGGACACCCGCCGGGGACGCCAGCTCGTGCTCGGCGACGTCGTCGCGCTGGGCGGGGTCAGTGTCCGCGTCGCCGTGGAGGACCCGAACGCAGACGACGGCCTGCCCTGGTAGGGGACAGGCCGTCGTACACGGGTGAGGCTCAGGAGATCTTGAGCAGGTCCACCACGAAGATCAGCGTCTCGCCGGGCTTGATCACGCCGCCGGCGCCACGGTCGCCGTAGCCCAGGTGCGGCGGGATGACGAGCTGGCGACGGCCGCCGACCTTCATCCCCTGCACGCCGGTGTCCCAGCCGGAGATGACCTGGCCGATGCCGAGGCGGAACTGCAGCGGGGCGCCCCGGTTGTAGGACGCGTCGAACTCCTCGCCGCTGGAGTGGGCCACGCCCACGTAGTGCACCGATACGGTGTCGCCGGCCTTGGCCTCGTCGCCGTCACCCTCGGTGATGTCAGTGATCACCAGGTCCTTGGGGGGCTCGGGGTCGAAGAAGTCGATCTCGGGCTTCTCAGTGCTCACGCGGGTTTCTCCTCAGGTCTGGTGCAGGTAGTTGTCGAGCTGGTCACGCTCGAACTCGAGTTCGCCGATCCGGCTCTTGACCACATCGCCGATGGAGATGATGCCAGTCAGCACTCCGTCGGTGACCACGGGGACGTGGCGGATCCGGTGCTCGGTCATCAGCTGCATCAGGTCGGTCACCGGACTGGTCGCCTCGCAGGTGCGCACGTTGGTGGTCATGATCGAGGCGATCGTGGCCGAGAGCACCTCGGTGTCCTCGTGCAGACGGCGTACGACGTCGCGCTCTGAGACGATCCCCTCGACCTGGCGTCCGTCACTGCTGACGATCAGGGCCCCCACGTTGTGTTCGGCCAGGGCATGGATCAGGTCGCGGACGGTGGCGTCCGGGGCGATGGTGACCACGTCCTGTCGGGGCTTGCCGCGCAACACGTCATGGATGTGCATGGGACCTCCTGGGTGCAGTTGTGACACGCATCACGCTAGTGCCGCACTGCCGCGTTGAACAGGCCCTGTCCACCGACCCCCAGGCAGCTCAACCCAGGCAGCTCAACCCAGGCAGCTCAACCCAGGGGAGGCTCGTCGCCCTCGGTGCTACGACGTCGCGAGCGCAGGTCGTGCACCGAGCCGCCACCGTCGCGGTCCAGACCCTCGTTGACGGCCGCCGAGCCGAGGAACCCCAGGGCTGCCTCGTGCAGGTGACTGTTGCTGGCCAGTGCGTTGCCGCCGAAGGGGCCGGGCGTCCCGTCGAGCGAGGTGAACGTGCCGCCGGCCTCGCGCACGATGATGTCGAGTGCTGCCATGTCATAGAGCTCGAGCTCGGGCTCGGCGGCCATGTCCACGGCGCCCTCGGCCACCATCATGTAGGACCAGAAGTCGCCGTAGGCGCGGGTGCGCCAGCAGCGCCGGGTCAGCGACAGGAAGTCCTCGAGGCGTCCGCGCTCATCCCAGCCCGAGAGCGAGGAATAGCTCAGCGAGGCGTCCTCGAGGCGGCGTACGTCCGAGGTGTGGATCTGCTGGGCCTTCAGCAGCGAGCGGCCGGTCCACGCGCCGTTGCCCTTCGAGGCCCACCAGCGGCGCTGGAGCAACGGTGCGGACACGACGCCGAGCACGACCTCGTCGTCGACGACCAGCGAGATCAGGGTGGCCCAGACCGGTACGCCGCGCACGAAGTTCTTGGTGCCGTCGATCGGGTCCACGACCCAGCGACGCTGACTGTGCCCCGTGGTGCCCTGCTCCTCCCCGACGACCGCGTCGCGGGAGCGGACCCGCGACAGGGTGCGGCGGATGCTCTCCTCGACGGCCTGGTCCGCGTCCGTGACCGGGGTCAGGTCGGGCTTGCTCATCACGTGGAGGTCGAGGGCCTTGAACCGCGCCTGGGTCAGAGAATCCGCGTCGTCGGCCAGCACGTGGGCCAGCCGCAGGTCGTCGGTGTAGTCGATCGGCATGAGCACAGGCTATTCCTTCCGCTCCCGCTAGGGTTGGCCCCATGGAGTTGAACGGACTGCCGGTCCACCCTCTCATCGTGCACTTGGCGGTCGTCATGATCCCCGTCGCGGCGGTGTTGGCCGCCCTCTACGGTGTGGTCAAGTGGCGCTGGGCCCTGCGCTGGCCAATGGTCGGGACGTCGTTCGCGGCACTCGGCTCGGTGGTGCTCTCGTGGTATTCGGGCAAGGACCTGCTCAAGCGCAAGCCCGAGCTGGAGCAGATCATCCAGCCGCACCAGGAGCGCGCGGACATCCTGTTCTGGGTGACCATCGTCTTCGTGGTGATCGTGCTGCTCGCGGCGTTCCTGATGGGCGGCCCGTCGGGGCTGGTCTCCGGCAAGGGTGCGCGGATGCGTCGTCCGCACATCGTCGAGTGGACCCTGGTCAGCCTGTTGGCGATCTTCGCGCTGATCCTGATCTCGATGACCTTCGCCACCGGCGAGCAGGGCGCCCGGCTGGTCTGGGCCTGATCGGTCTGGCCTGACCTGTCTGAGTTGATCGGACGAACGATCAGGGGGACTGGTCCGGTGCTCCCTCACGTGAGGCGAGCAGCCGGCGGAACGACTCGACCCGCTCCGGGTCGACCTCGCCGTCGGTCATCGCCACGTCGAGTCCGCACTCGGGCTCGTCCTCACCGTGCGTGCACCCCCGAGGGCAGTCCTCGGTCATCTCGTCGAGGTCCGGGAAGGCCTCGATCAGGTTCTCCGGCTGCACGTGGGCGAGCCCGAAGGACCGGATGCCCGGAGTGTCGATGATCCAGCCGTCGTCGCCGGGCAGCGGCAGCATGTAGGCCGAGGTGGAGGTGTGCCGGCCACGCCCGGTCACGGAGTTGACCACGCCCACCTCGCGTTGGGCGGTCGGGACGAGAGCGTTGACCAGGGTGGACTTGCCGACGCCGCTGTGACCGACCAGGACGCTGGTCTTCCCGGCGAGCACCTGGCGCACCGGCTCGACGTCCCCGCCGCGTTGGGTGACCACCCAGGGCACGCCCAGGGAGCGGTACGTCGACAGCAGGGTCTCCGGATCGGCCAGGTCGGACTTGGTCAGGCACAGGATCGGCTGCATGCCCGCGTCGTACGCCGCCACCAGAGCCCGGTCGATCAGCCGCGGCCTCGGCTCGGGGTCGGCCAGAGCCGCGACCACGACGAGCTGGGAGGCGTTGGAGACGATCACCCGCTCGACCGGGTCGTCGTCGTCGGCGGTACGGCGCAGCGTGGTGGAACGCTCGTTGACCTCCACGATCCGGGCCAGGCTGCCATCGGCGCCGGAGACGTCCCCGACCACTCGCACCGAGTCACCCACCACGACGCCCTTGCGGCCCAGCGGGCGCGACTTCATCGCCATCACCTTGCGACCGTCGTAGCGCAGGGTGAACCGGCCACGGTCCACGGTCACCACGACGGCGTCGACGGCATCCTCATGAGCGGGTCGATCCTTGGTGCGGGGGCGGGTACGCCGCCGCGGCCGGTCATAGTGCTCGATGTCGTGCTCGTGGTAGCGACCGCTCATCCGGCAGTGCCTCCCGTGGTGGCGGCGCTCATCGCAGGCCCGCCCAGAACTCGGCGAAGTCGGGGAACGTCTTCGCGGTCGTCGCGATGTTCTCGACGAGCACGCCCTCGACCGCGGCAGCGATGATCACCCCGGCATGGGCCATCCGGTGGTCGGCATAGGTGCGGAAGACGCCGCCGTGCAGCGGAGCGGGCTTGATCGACAAGCCGTCGTCGTGCTCGGTGACCTCGGCGCCGAGGTTGCCCAGCTCGGTGGCCAGGGCGGCGAGCCGGTCGGTCTCGTGGGCCCGGATGTGCGCGACTCCGCGCAGGTGGGACGGTGAGTCGGCCAGGGCGCAGAGGGCGGCGACGCACGGCGTCAGCTCGCCCACGTCGTGCAGGTCGATGTCGATCCCCTCGAGTCGCTCCGGACCCTTCACCGTCAGGCCGTCGTCGCCCAGGGCCACGTGGCAACCCATCCGGGTGAGGATCTCGCGCAGCTCGTTGCCGGCCTGGTGGGTCTCGGCGGGCCAGTCGCGCACGGTCACCGACCCTCCGGTGACGGCGGCCAGGGCCAGGAAGGGGGCGGCGTTGGAGAGGTCCGGCTCGATCTCGTGGTCCACCGGCGCGATCAGGCCCGGAGCGACGACCCAGCGGTTGGCGTCCGAGTCGTCGACGTCCACACCGTGCTGGCGCAGCATCGCCACGGTCATCTCGATGTGGGGGAGCGACGGCACGGGCTTGCCGTCGTGGCGTACGTCGAGGCCCTGGTCATAGCGGGCGCCGGCGAGCAGGAGCGCCGAGACGAACTGCGAGGACGCGGAGGCGTCGATGACCACGGCGCCGCCCTGCACCGAGCCCGACCCGGTGACGGCGAACGGGAGCCGGTCGCCCTCGCTCACGTCCATGCCCAGCGAACGCAGCGCGGTGAGGATCTCCCCGACCGGCCGGTTGCGCATGTGCTCGTCGCCGTCGAAGTCGATGGTGCCGGTCGACAGACCGGCCAGCGGTGGCACGAAGCGCATCACGGTCCCGGCCAGGCCACAGTCGACGGAGGCGTCCCGGTCGAAGGCACGGGGGGTGACGGCCCAGTCGTCGCCGGAGGTGTCCACGTCGGCGCCGAGCGAGGTCAGTGCTTGTGCCATCAGCAAGGTGTCACGCGAGTGCAGGGCACGGCGTACGACGGAGGGACCTTCGGCCAGTGCGGCCAGGACCAGGGCACGGTTGGTGAGTGACTTCGATCCCGGCAGCGAGACGGTGACGTCGACGGGCGCGGTGAAGCGCGGGGCGGGCCAGGGATCGGCGAGAGGGGTGGTCACAGGACGAAGGGTATCGGCCCCGCGACGTCACGGCAGCAGGGCGGATTTCCAGCTGGCGCTGTTGTTGCTGGTGTCGGCGTCGGTGAAGTTGTCCGCGACCACGCTGGCACGGACCGAGGTGAAGACCTCGAGGACCAGGTCGATCCGCACCGCCGGGTCGGCGGCGGTGACGGGACAGGTGAACTTCGTGGTGAGGCCGACCCGGTCGCACTTCTTCGAGATGCGACCGAAGGCGAGCAGGTTGCTGTCGATCGTGATCGTGGCGTGGCCGTTGGGCGGGTAGCCGCTCGTCGTGATGTCCAGGCGGGTGCCGAAGGTGTGGCGCGTCTTGGCAATCGACAGCTTCAGGTCGTGGGTGACCGGCGGTTCGGTGGGCGCGGTCGGGGACGGCTCCGGCTCGGGTGGGGTGTCGGTGGGTGCCGGGCTGGGGTCGGCCGGTGCTGTCGGTGTCGGGTCAGTTGAGGTCGGGTCCGATGTCGGCTCGGTCGGACCCGGGGCGTCCAGCGTCGGGTCGGTCGAGGGTGAGTCCGTCGGGGTCGTGCCCATCGGCGGCGCGAGCAACGGCGCGGGCACCGGTGCCTCGGAGAGCGGGTTGGGCGACGGCGAGGACGGTGCGGTGGGCACAGGGTCCGTGGCCTGACCGGTGACCTGCTCCGCGGTCTTGGCGGGAGCCGGCTCGGCGCTGCGGACGATGCCGGCAGGGGGCGAGCCGGCGGTCTGCGGGGAGTCGTCACCCGTCGTGATCGCGACGACACTCACCCCGGCAACCGCGGTGACGGCCGCGACCGAGCCGACGGCAGCGGCCTGCGTGTTGGCCAGCACGAGGTCTTTCGCCCGGCCGAACAGGAGCAGCAGGCCGCCCTTGGCGGCCAGCGTGCCACCTGCGCCGGCAAGGTAGGTCGTCCCGGCCACGCTGCCGAGCAGCAGCGGCGCCAGCAGGGCGCCGAGGTTGGAGTTGACCTCGGTCAGCTCGAGATAGATCGCCATGCACGGTCGGCACTCGTCCAGGTGCTTCTCGACCTTGCCGGCGTCGCGCTTGGAGAGCCCATTGCGGACGTAGCCACCCAGGTGTTCGTGCGTCCAGCGGCACTGCGCGTCCTCGAGCTCCACGGCGTGCGAGTTGAGGAACGCCTGGCGCAAGCCTTCACGTGCGCGATAGGCGAGCGCGGAGACCGAGTTGGCGCTCATCCCGAGCAGGGTCGCGACCTCGGCCGGCTTGTGGCCCTCGACCTCGGTGTGCCAGAGCACCAACTGCCAGCGCTCGGGCAGGGAGGCGAACGCCTTGGCGGCGGCCGCGTTCTCGAAGCCCTCGACGGCGGTGTCGCGGAACGGCACGCCGGGATCGAAGGGTTCGAGGTCGCCGGTGGTGTGCAGCTTGCTGGTGGAGCGGATGCGGTCGATGTGCAGGCGGCGTACGGCGGTCAGCAGGTAGGCGCGGAAGGCCAGGTCGGGCCCGCGACCGTCCTGGAGCACCTTGAGCACCTTGGCGAACGCATCCGAGACGAGGTCGTCGGCATCGGAGTGGTTGGTCAGTTGCCTGGCCAACCGGCGGGCGGCGTCGACGTGGCGCTCGAAGAGGTCGCCATATGCGGACAGGTCGCCACCCCGGACGGCCGAGATGAGCTCGGCGTCGCCCGGACCGTCGATCTCGGCAAGCGTGGTGGTCACAGAGCATCCAACGATCAAGTGGGCAAAAGATGACGTTTTGTCGATCAATCGTGGCGAGGTACCCGAGGTGACCGAAAAGAATTCCTGGGAATCGCGTCATGGTTCCCACCTGGGCCCGTTCCATTGCTGCACGTGGGAGCACGACACCGAGGGGAGCAGCCGTGGGTTTCTTTGCGACAAGAGCGCGAAAGGACGACACGGCGGGTCCCGAGGCAGGGAAGGAACTGCAGGAGAGCGTACGGCGGGGGTTGCCGGCGCACTTCGAAGCAGTGGGGGAGGCCCTCGCCTCGGGATCGGGCTCCATCGAAGCGTGTGAGGTGGCCGGGAGCAGGCTCGCGCAGGATGGTGCGTCGCTCGACGACGCCCTCGAGGCGCTGAACCGGACAGCGCTCGCGGTGACGGGCTCGGAGCCGGTCTTCGCCGACGTACGCGCACTGTCGATGGCGTGGAGCGAGTCGACGCTCGCCTATCTGCACCAGCTCAGCTGCGAGGACCCGATGACCGGACTGGCCAGCCTGGCCCACATCCGCAGCCGGCTCAGCGAGCTCTACCGCGGTGCCCACTCTGTCGACAAGACCCATGCCCTGGTCGTCCTCGACCTGCCGAACGACCCGGTCGGCGGCGACTCCTTCACCCGCGCGATGCGTCTGGTCCGGCTCGGCGAGGTGGCGCGCACGGTCTTCGCCGGCTCCGAGACGATCGGACGCTCGGGCAGCCAGCGGGTCGTGGTGATCGCCGAACGTGACGGCCGCCTCGGCAGACGGGTCGCGCTGCTGCGCAAGCTGGTGTCCTCGGAGCCCACGCGGCTCTGGATCGAGGGGCTGCCGCAGACCGACGAGGCCGCGGCCCTCCTGCTCGACGAGCTCTGCCGGCGCTGACCCGCGAGCCGCAGGTCTGGTCAGGGGCACCTCTAGGCTGTGTCACATGTGCGGCCGCTATGCATCCTCACGCCAACCCGAGGACCTGATCGAGGAGTTCGAGGTCGAGGAGGCGCTGATCCCTGCGCCACTCGAGCCGGACTTCAACGTCGCGCCGACCAAGGAGGTCTACGCGGTCCTCGAGCGGCCGGCGAAACAAGAGCGACCGCAGCAGCGTCAGCTGCGGGTCCTCAACTGGGGCCTGATCCCGTCGTGGGCCAAGGAAGCCTCGATCGGGAACCGGATGATCAATGCCCGGATGGAGACCGTCGCGGAGAAGCCGGCCTATCGGCGGGCGTTCGCTGCGCGTCGCTGCCTGCTGCCGGCCGATGGCTACTTCGAGTGGTACCCGACCCAGCAGGTCGGCAAGAACGGGAAGCCGAAGAAGCAGCCGTTCTTCATCCGTCCACGCGACAACGGCGTGCTGGCCATGGCCGGGCTCTATGAGATCTGGCGCGACCCGAGCCTGCCCGAGGATCACCCGAGCCCGTTCCGGTGGACCTGCACGGTGATCACCACCGACGCCGAGGACGACCTCGGCCACATCCACGACCGGATGCCGCTGATGGTGCCGACCGAGCGGTGGACTGACTGGCTCGATCCGACCACCCGCGGCGCCGAGCTGCTGGACCTGCTCGAGCCGGCAGCGCCCGGGCGGCTCGAGGCCTACCCGGTCTCGGCGATGGTCAGCAACGTGCGCAACAACGGACCCGAGCTCATCGAGCCGCTGCCGATCGACGACCTGCCCCGGGAGCACTGATGGCCACCGCCACGAAGATGATCGAGACCCCGCACGGACCGGGCCGTCTGGTCTCCTCGCGTGCGCGCAACCCGATCGCGACCCTGCTGCTCAGCCACGGCGCCGGCGCCGGGATCGACACCCACGACCTCGAGGCGCTCGCCCGCGACCTGCCCGGGCAGGGCATCACCGTGCACCGCTTCGAGCAGCCGTGGCGGGTGTCCGGACGCAAGGTGGCCACGCCGCCTCCCACGCTCGATGTCGGCCTGACCGCGGCGGCCAAGGCGACCCGACCGCGTACGCCGCTGGTGGTCGGCGGACGCTCGGCAGGTGCCCGTTCGGCCGCGCGCTGTGCGAGCGACCTCGGGGCCGCCGGCGTACTCGCGCTGTCCTTCCCGCTGCACCCGCCCGGCAAGCCGGAGAAGTCCCGGTTGCACGAGCTGGAAGGCGCCGGGGTGCCGACGCTGGTGGTGCAGGGGGAGCGTGACCCGATGGGCACTCCGCCGGAGTTCCCCGAGGGCACCAACCTGGTCGAGGTGCCCGCGGCCGACCACTCGCTGCGGGTCGCCAAGAGCGCGCCGTTGAGCCTCGAGGAGGTCTCGGCCCTGGTGGTCGAGGCGACCCTGGAATGGATCGTCCGGGTGATCGCGCGCTGAGCGTGGTGCGTGAACCTGGGTCGGCGCGGGAATGGTTTTCCCACCAGTCGCGTTGAGTAGGACATGCTCGACCTACTCGATCGTCCGACTTCCCCGCTAGGCTGGGAGGCGATGACTGAATCCCTGACCGGTGATCTCGACATGAGTGACTTCGACATCGCCAACGAGTCCGACGCAGAGCGTTCG
The DNA here is from genome assembly GCF_013408415.1 of Nocardioides daedukensis. Lineage (NCBI taxonomy): Bacteria > Bacillati > Actinomycetota > Actinomycetes > Propionibacteriales > Nocardioidaceae > Nocardioides > Nocardioides daedukensis. Next base: position 3,573,651 of record NZ_JACCAA010000001.1, read on the forward strand.
CTGCGGTTCGAGCGAGACGCCCTGCCCTTCCTCGACCAGCTCTACGGCGCGGCCATGCGGATGACCCGCAACCCGGCCGATGCCGAGGACCTGGTCCAGGAGACCTTCGCGAAGGCGTTCAGCGCCTTCCACCAGTACAAGCCCGGCACGAACTTGAAGGCCTGGCTCTACCGGATCCTCACCAACACGTTCATCAACAACTATCGCAAGAAGCAGCGTCAGCCGCAGCAGTCGATGGCCGAGGACGTCGAGGACTGGCAGTTGGCACGGGCCGAGTCGCACACGTCGACCGGCTTGAAGTCCGCGGAGATGGAAGCCCTCGAACATCTCCCCGACTCGCAGGTCAAGGACGCTCTGCAGCGTCTGCCCGAGGAGTTCCGCCTCGCGGTCTATCTCGCAGATGTCGAGGGATTCCCCTACAAGGAGATCGCGGAGATCATGGAAACTCCGATCGGGACCGTGATGTCCCGTCTGCACCGTGGGCGTCGCCAGTTGCGCGAGATGCTCTCCGACTATGTGCGTGAGAACTCCGTGCTGCGCATCGACGGAGAGGGTGACGAGTCGTGAGCGAAGAGACCTTTCCCCGCGGCGAGGACTGTGCCGACTTCATCGAGCGCATCGTCTACCTCATCGACAACGAGCTCGAGGAGGGCGACTGCACCGTCGTGCGTGCCCACCTCGAGGAGTGCGGGCCGTGCCTGCGCAAATATGACCTCGAGCGCACCGTGAAGGCCGTCGTCGCCCGATCCTGCGCCGAGTCCGCCCCGGTGGGCCTGCGTGATCGAGTCCTGGTGCAGCTGCGTCAGGTGCAGGTCGAGATCACCGAACGCTGAGATCGACGGGCCCGATTCGCGGCGAACCCGCGTTTCCTGCGACAATGGCCGCCGCAGATCTCACAGGAGGACACCATGGGCAAGACTGGCCGCAAGCGCCGCGCTCGTAAGAAGAAGGGCGCAAACCACGGCAAGCGCCCCAACGCCTGATCATCAGTCGTTGACGAAGCCCCCTCGCTCCTCGGAGTAAGGGGGCTTCTTCGTTTCCTTTGGTGGCTCGGACCTGGGTGCGCGAGACTCGGTCCATGACCACTCCCGAGCTGGCCGCCACCCGCACCTTCACCGTCACCGATCAGGACACCGCGCTCGCGGTCGGCTCCGGTTCGTTGCGGGTGCTCGGCACGCCGCGCCTGCTGGCCTGGTGCGAGGCAGTCACCTGTGAGGCGATCGCTCCCGCAGTCGGTGAGGGCAAGACCTCGGTGGGCACCCGGATCTCGCTGGAGCACCTCGGTGCGAGCGCGGTCGGCCGGCAGATCGACGTCGACGCAGGCGCGTCGTACGTCGACGGGCGGCTGGTCCGGTTCGCCGTCTCGGCGCGGATGGACGGCAAGCTGGTCGGCAACGGCGAGGTGACCCGGGTGATCGTCGATGTAGAGAAGTTCATGTCGCGTCTGTGAAGAGGACGATCGAGCACGATGGAACCCCGGCGCGCCCCTGACGCGTCTGCCAGAGTGAGGACCACGCCAACCGGGCGGGCCGATCGGGGACGGTGGCATGGGGCGCGACGACGAGTTCAGTGAGTACGTCGCCTCGCGCTGGACACGACTCGTGCGCTCGGCCGTGCTGTTGGGCTGCTCGCCCGCTGAGGCTGAGGACATCACCCAGACGGCGCTGACCAAGTGCCTGGTGCACTGGTCGAAGGTGCAGCGAGCCGATGACCGTGACGCCTATGTTCACCGGGTGCTGGTGAACACGTTCACCTCCGAGCGGCGTCGTCGTTGGACGGGTGAGCGGCCGGTTCAGGTGTTGCCCGACGACGGCACTCCCGATGGCACCGACGCGGTGGACACTGCCGACGCGATGCAGCGTTCCCTGGCCAGACTCAGCGCCGACCAGCGGGCCGTGGTGGTGCTGCGGTTCTATGCGCACCTGTCGGAGCAGCATACGGCTGCCGCGCTCGACGTACCGGTCGGCACCGTGAAGAGCCGCCTCTCCCGGGCGTTGAAGGTCCTCGCCGAAGACCCCCACCTGAGCGAACTGCGAGGCACGTCATGAGCGACGAGACACTGGCCGAGATGCTTGAGCGCACGGCCGACCGCACCGAGGTCGGTGCCCCGCCGATGAACCAGATGTACGCCGCCGCGCAGAGGTCCCGGCGCCGTCGCGGAGCCTGGACCGCACTGGCATCGGCCGCGGCCGTCGCGACTGTGATCGGCGGAATCGCGGTGCTGTCGCCGGACCCCGGGGGGAAGCCTTCGGTTGCCGAGCCCGGCCTCGTCACCCCTGCGCCGGGGATGCGGCTGGTCGGGATCGAGAACGTGGTGATCGAGGTGCCGCAGGAGTGGGGGACGAACGAGGTGCGGTGTGGCACCCCGCAGGCAGACACGGTGGTTATCGATCAGGGCCTCACTCCCGCTTGCGGGTGGAGTCGGCCGGCCGTCGTGAGCAGCGTGAAGATCACTCGAGATGGGCGTGATGTCGCCGCGAAGTGGGAGCAGATCGAGGTTGACGGAGTGAAGGCATCTCGTGCGGAGATCCCCTGTACCCATTACTTCGACGTCGGCGGAGGGATGAGTGACATCTGTCGGTCGGCTGTCGAGTTCCCCGAGCAGGACGTCCAGGTCCTGGCTGAGGTGTCGAACCCTGATCTGGACCAGGCGCGTGCCGAGGTGGACGAAATCCTGTCCCGGATCCGGGTCCTGCCCGACGGCCAGACCACCATCCCGCTGCGCGAGTCGGTCTCTCTGGAGATGCAGGCGAAGTCAGGTGCCGAATACGTTCGGCTACTCAAGCAGATGGGTCTCGAACCGCGCGTGGAGTACGTGGAGAACAAGGAGATCCCGGACGGATTCGCCGTCGGCGTCGATCCGGTTGTTGGCACGCCGGTCAAGGTCGGCGAGGAGGTCACCGTCCAGATCACCGGTGACGCCGCGAAGAACACCACCGCTCCAACGACCGAGGAGACGAAGGCTCCGGGCAAGGACAAGACCGATGGAACCGAAACCCTCGACATCCCCGACGGGAAGCAACTGGTCGCCAGCGGTCGGTTCGCCTTCACCGTGCCACAGGACTGGGGCATGAACACGACCGAGTGCGGAACCCCATCAGTGAACACGGTCCTGATGCCAGTGGGACTGGGGGAGCGGTTGTGCAAGTTCTACCGCCAGCCAGGGGTGCAGACGGTGGAGTTCGGCTCAGGATTGTCCAGAGCTGGAATCGAGAATCCGGAGCGGGTGCAGGTGGACGGCAATCAGGCCAGACGGGAAGAGATCCAGTGCGACCCGCTGGAAGGGACGCCGGGCGCAGTGCTGTGCTCGGGTGGGCTGTACTTCATAGACGACCAGGTGACTCTTCGGGCAGCGTCCTCGCACACGGTTGAAGCGACGGCTCGCCTCCAGGTCGAGCAACTCCTCAGCGGAGTCAGCGTGCTGCCCGATGGCTGGGCCGGGGTGCCAGGTCTGGATGACGCCAACAATCACCCGGACGGCAAACCAACCGAGCGGTATCGCGATGCTTTGGAAGACCTTGGCTTCGAGGTGGCGATCAGGACGATCACCGAAGGCTTCACCACGGGCGCGAAAGAGGGGACCATAGTGGAAGTCTCTCCGGCGCCTGGCAGTGTGCTGCGCAAGGGCGAACAGGTGACCATGACAGTCACCAAGAACGATTGAGGGAGACAGCAGTGGATAGCAGCCACGTGGTGCGAGTAGATCACTGCCATCTTCCGAAGTCGGCTCAGTAGCCCAATCGGAACGCAATCAATTCAACGCCCGGCACCGGCGACCAGTCCCGCTCCGGCAGCCGCTCGAATCCGAGCCGTGCATAGAGCCGGTGCGCGGCGGCCATGCCGGGCAGCGACGAGAGCACCATCGCCGAGTCACCGTCCGCCCGGGACAACGCGATGCAGTGCTCAGCCAGGGCCACTCCCACGCCCTGCCCCTGTGCGGACGGTGACACAGCGAGCATCCGGAACTCGCCCTCGCCGGGCCGGCTGATCTCCCGCCACACCGAGCCCGGCGGGCACCACGTCACGCAGCCGAGCAGAGTTCCTGAGTCGTCCGAGGCAACCCACAGTTCCGCCTCCTTCGCGCGAGCTCTGGCATCGCGCAACTTGTCGACGTACGGATCGGCCGGCCCCAACGTGAAGTCGGCGTACGCAGCAGCAGTGAGCTCGCCGAGAGCGGCGTACTCCGAGGGTTCGGCCAGGCGGACACGCATCAACGGACCTCGGCCATCAGATCGAGGGCATCAGATGCCGAACGTGTTCCGCGGGTAGGCCGCGTTGACGTCGGTGATCACGTTGACCAGGTAGGGCACGCCCGAGTCGAAGGCGCGGTCGATGGCCGGCCCGATCTGGCGCGGGTCGGTGACGGTCTCCCCGCCACCGCCCAGGGCCTTGACCACCTCGTCGTACGCCGTCTGCGGCGCCAGGTCGGCGGCCACGTCATAGCCGTAGAGCATCTGCATCGGCCCCTTCTCCAGCCCCCAGGCGGAGTTGTTGCCGCAGACCATCACCACCGGGAGGTCTTGACGGACCAGGGAGTCCACGTCCATCAGCGAGAAGCCCGCCGCTCCGTCGCCGAGCAGGAGCACCACCTGCGAGGACGGGCGGGCCAATCGTGCCGCCATCGCCGCGCCGAGGCCGGCGCCCAGGCAGCCGTAGGGGCCGGGGTCGAGCCATCCGCCGGGTCGCTTGGGCTCGACGAACTTGCCCGCGAACGAGACGAAGTCGCCGCCGTCACCGATCACCACGGCGTCGTCGGCAAGGCGCGGAACGAGCTCGCCATAGATCCGAGCCGGGTGGATCGGGTCGGCCTCGGCGCTGAGCAGTGCGCTGTCCCGCTCGACGGTCGCGGCCACGGTCTCCTGCAGCGATGAGACCCACGGCTTCCAGTCGGGCTTGCGGACCACCCGATCGACCGCGTTGGCGAGACCTTCGAAGCACAGGGACAGGTCGCCGTGGGCCGAGCCCGCGAGCGTCGCGTGCCCGGACACCTGGGCCGCGGAGTCGGCGATGTGGACCACCTGCGCGGCGGTGGCTCCGTCCTTGCCGCCGAAGACTCCATAGCCGAGCCGGAAGTCCAGCGGCGTGCCCACCACGACGACCAGGTCTGCGCCGTTCAGTGCCTGGCCACGTGCCTTGGTGACCAGCAGCGGATGGCCACCGGGGACGACGCCGCGTCCCATCCCGTTGGTGATCGCGGGAACTCCGAGCGCCTCGACGAACGAGAGCGCAGCGACCTCGGCGCGATCGGCCCAGACGTCGGTGCCCAGGATGAACACCGGGCGCGAGGACTGGCCGAGCAGTTCGGCGATGGCAGAGATGGCATCCGGGTCCGGCGCCTCGGCCGAGCGCTCAGCGGGGCCTGACCAGGCGACCTCGGCGGAGTTGAAGAACTCGTCCATCGGCACGTCCACGAAGACCGGTCCGCGGTGCGAGGATCCGGCCACGGTGAAGGCCTGGTCGATGCCGGTGGCGATCTCGCCCGCGGTGGGGATCGTCCTGGCCAGCTTGGAGATCGGCGCCAGAATCGGCGGCTGGTCGAGCTCCTGCAGGCTGCCGGTGCCCCAGCGGTTCTGCGGTGCGCGTCCGCCGACGACCACCATCGGGGACCCGGCGAACTGCGCCTGCGCGATCGCGCTGGCCCCGTTGGTGACACCCGGGCCGGCGGTGAGCACGGCGAGGCCCGGCGTACGGGTCAGCTTGCCGGTCGCCTCGGCCGCGAACGCGGCGGTCTGCTCGTGGCGCACGTCGACGATGCGCATCGGCGGATCGGCCTTGACCGCTCCGTCATACATCGGGAAGACATGTGCGCCCGAGAGGGTGAACATCGCCTGCGTGCCGTGCGCGCGGGCAACGTGTACGGCGTGCTCGCCGCCGTGGCCGGAGAGTGTGACGTCGCTCATGCCGATGAGGCTAGGCCATCGCGCCAGACGATGGGGCCGAGCGACGAATTCAGCGTGGGGTCAGGTACTCCGAGTTGGTGCGGCGCAGCGCCTCCGACAACGTCAGCAGCAGGTCGGAGCGGAACTCGGGACGCGGGGAGCCCAGCGACAGCTGCAGGTTCAGGCCCCTCAGGAACGACTGGGAGTTGAACGCGCGAGCGGTGGGATCGAGCGCGCCACCCTGGGAGGCGATCCGGTTGATCCACGGTTCGAGCACGTTCAGCGGGACCAGGTTGCGCCGCAGCACGTCCATCGCCGCGGCGGCCAGCCGGTCCGGCTCGCCGTTGACGAGCCGGTGGTGGGTGCTCAGGTGCAGCCGGTCGCTGATCACGTCGAGGATCACCGTCAGCTCCGCGGCACCCACGCCCGGAGAAGCGGCCAACGCTCCCAACGCGTCGGCGCCGTGGGCCACGGCGTGCGCCCAGCCCTTGTCGGCGACGTGGCCACGCAGGTCCTGCTCGCGCAGGAACCAGGAGGCCAACCGGTCACCCCAGGTCAGCACCTTGTCGGTGGTGAGCAGGTCCGCCACGTTGTTGCGGCGCAGGCACTCGGCCAGCACGAGGGCCGAGAAGCTGCGCCGGAAGACGTTGTCGGAGTCCTTCTCGCCCAGTCCCACCGCGAGTCCCGCCGCCATCCCGTCGCCGAGCCCGCTCAGCAGGTCGTCATAGACGCCACGAGAGATCCAGGTGGCCAGCACCAGATAGGCGGTCTCGTCGCGACGCGCCGGATCGATGCTTCCGAGCATCGCGGTCAGCTCCGCTGTGAGGTCGGTCAATGGGCGGTCGTCGGGCACCTCAAGACCTTTGGCGCGCACGTTTTCCCAAGATGTCCAGCCCATACTGACAGTCTGCCAGTAGACGAGTGACGCTTGCCAACTTGCGTCGAGTGCCTCGTCAGGGATGGACAGCACTACCCTGACGGGGTGCCGACACTCGACGAACTGGCCACCGCGCACACGGACCTCGACGGCGACGACATCGCCTGGCTCGAGCGTCTGATGGCGGACTGGCAGATCATTGCGGACCTCTCGTTCGCCGACCTGGTCCTCTGGTTGCCGGACAACGAGGGGAAGGGCTTCTGGGCCGGCGGGCAGATGCGCCCGACGACCGGTCCCACCGCACTGCTCGACGACGTGGTCGGCACCTTCGTGCCCGAGGGACGGCGTCCACTGCTGGACCAGGCGTTGCGCACCGGCCGGGTGATCCGCGAGGGCGACCCGGAGTGGCGAGACGACGTACCCGTGCGGGTGGAGACGATCCCGGTGCGCCGCGCCGACCGGGTGATCGCGGTGGTGGCGCGCAACACCAACCTGATGGGTGTGCGTACGCCGAGCCGCCTGGAGCTCTCCTACCTCGAGACCGCGGCCGACCTGACCCAGATGATCAGCCTGGGCCTGTTCCCCTCGCCGGGCGACCGCAGCGACCACGCGGACACCCCGCGGGTGGGTGACGGGTTCGTCCGGGTCAGCGCGGCCGGCATCGTCACCTATGCCTCACCGAACGCGCAGAGCGTCTATCGACGGCTCGGCCACACCGGCGACCTGACCAACCGGGTGCTGGTCGACCTCACCCGGGAGCTGATTCCGCCGCGTCGCCGTCCGGACGAGGAGACCCTCGGTGCGGTGCTCGGCGGACGCAGCCACAAGGATGCCGAGATCGGCACCGACGGGCTGGTCGTGGTGGCGCGCGCGATCCCGCTGCGTCCCGCCGGGGAGCACATCGGCGCGCTGATCCTGATGCGCGACATCACCGACCTACGACGCCGTGACCGCGAGCTGGTCACCAAGGACGCCACGATCCGCGAGATCCACCACCGGGTGAAGAACAACCTGCAGACGGTGGCGGCACTGCTGCGGCTCCAGGCCCGGCGGATGGGCAACCCGGATGCCAAGGCGGCGCTCGAGGAGGCCGTACGACGCGTCGGCTCGATCGCGATCGTCCACGAGACGCTGAGCCGGGCCGTCGAGGAGTACGTCGACTTCGACGAGGTCGCAGACCGGCTGGGCCGGATGGTCACCGATGTCAGCGCCGTGGGGGAGAGCGTGAAAGTACGTCGCTCGGGTTCCTTCGGCGTGCTGACCTCGGAGGCCGCGACGGCCCTGGCGATGGTGCTCACCGAGCTGCTGCAGAACTCCGTGGAGCACGGCTACCAGGCGGGGGACCAGGGCCAGATCTCGGTCGAGGCGCGTCGACTGGTCGGCCGGCTGCACGTCACCATCGAGGATGACGGACTGGGCCTGCCGGAGGGATTCGACCTCGAGTCGACGGTCAACCTCGGCCTGTCGATCGTGCGCACGCTGGTGGAGTCCGAGCTCGACGGGCAGCTCGAGCTCGGAGCAGCTCATGCGCCGCTGACCACCGGGACGCGCGCGCAGATCGACATCCCGATCGATTGAGTCGACCGCGAAGTCCGGTCAATCCAGGAGCCGGGGTCGACCGAGAACCCCGGTGGAGATCTGCGAAGTCCGTTCGCGCGGGTGCCGCTGTTGAGGTCAGGCGGTACGGACGCGGGCCCGGGCGTTGCGGCGCTTGAGCGCGCGACGCTCGTCCTCGCCGAGTCCACCCCAGACACCGTGGTCCTGTCCCGCCTCGAGGGCCCAGGCAAGGCACTGTTCGCGCACCTCGCAGCGTCGGCACACCTGCTTGGCCTCTTCGATCTGAAGGATCGCGGGACCGGTGTTGCCGATCGGGAAGAACAACTCCGGGTCTTCGTCGAGACACGCGGAGCGATGGCGCCAATCCATGGCGGGGGACTCCCTCTTTCGTAAGTCGTCGGCGGCCTGCGGGTCGCCACGTTGAGTTCAAGTGCGCGCAGGCAGATGACTCACCTGTTTCGGGCGCACGGAACAGATTCGCAAGAGAACGGGCCCAAGACAACCCCTTACAGGGGTCACTTTGGTCACAAGTAGAGTTTTCCACGTGATCGACTCTCCCGAAGACCGCTCGCCGGCCCCCTTGACCGTGGCCGCGAGCCTGGCTGCAGTCCAGGCCCTGGTCCTGCTCGGCTACGGGATTCTCGAGCTCACGAACACCTCCACCGAGCGACTCGCGATGGGCCTGACCTCGGCCCTGTTCTTCGTGCTCTACGGCCTCGCCCTGGGGTGGGGCGCCTGGCTGCTCTCCCGTGGATCGTCGGGTGCGCGCAGCCCGATCGTGCTGACCCAGCTGATCCTGCTCGGCGTCGCCTGGAGCTTCCGTGGTGGCGAGACCACCATGGTCGCGATCGTGGTGGCGGCTGTCGCGGTCGTGGTGCTCGCCGGGATCTTTCACCCGGCCAGCATCGAGCGCCTCGACGAGCGCGCCGCCATGGACGACTGAGAGGCCCTCCCGCTGAGCGGTCGAGTCGGGTCAGCCGAGTCGGATCAGCTCTCGGCCAGTGCCTCGCGCAGGTGCTCGAGCGTCTTGTTCAGCAGCCTCGAGACGTGCATCTGGCTGACGCCGACCTCGGCTGCGATCTGGGACTGGGTCATGTTCTTGAAGAAGCGCAGCATCAGGATGTTCTTCTCCCGCGCCGGCAACTGCTCGAGCAGCGGCTTGAGCGACTCGCGCAGCTCGACGTGCTCCAGGCCGGCGTCGTCGACACCCATCGTGTCCAGCATGGTCAGCGCGCCGCCGTCCTCGCTGCTGTCCCCGGCATCGAGTGAGAGCGTCGAGTAGGCGTTGCTCGACTCGATGCCCTCGATGACCTCCTCCACCGGACAACCGATCGCCTCAGCGAGCTCGGAGGGGGTGGGGGAGCGACCCAGAGACTGGTTCAGCTCGGCGGTCGTGGCGCTGATCTGCATCCGCAGCTCCTGCAACCGGCGGGGGACCCGGATCGCCCAGCCCTTGTCGCGGAAGTGGCGCTTGATCTCGCCGATGATGGTGGGAGTTGCGTACGTCGAGAACTCGACGCCCCGGTCGGTGTCGAAGCGGTCCACGGCCTTGATCAGCCCGATCGTGCCGACCTGGACCAGGTCCTCGTAGGGCTCACCGCGGTTGCGGAAGCGCCGTGCGCAGTGCTCGACGAGCGGCAGGTGCAGCTGGACGAGGTCGTCGCGCGCGACGGAGCGTTCGGCCGTGCTGCGCTCCTGGTCGCCGACGATGGCGAACAGCGCAGCACTGGCCCGTTTCATTGCCGCGAGCGGCGTCTCGGGTGGGCCCCCGGTCTCGGTACTCATCTCAGGCGTCGACCGTCGAGTGCATCGTCATCGAGACGATCAGGTTGCCCTCGGTGTGCGCGAACTCTGCATGTGTCGTCAGAGCGGTGAGGACTTGCCAGGCGAAGCCTTCCTCCTCCGGCAGCTCGGGCGAGGCGGTGGGGACCGAGATCGTGATCGTGACCTCGCCCGGCGACAGGTGGAAGGCGCAGGTGAGGTCACTGCCCTCGGTCGCGGACGGCAGCACCATGGCGCAGGCCTCGCCCACGGCCATCCGCAGGTCCTCGATGTCATCGACGGTGAAGTCGAGCCGGGCCGCCAGGCTCACCGTGGTGGCACGCAGCACGGAGACGTAGGCGCTGTCTACGGGGAGCCTCAGCTCGACGTCGGGTCGCATGCGCCCAACATATCGCTTGGCCTGTCCGGTGGCCGATGACCGGGCCGAGGAGATCAATCGGCTCGAGGACGAGGCCGGGTGGAAGCTCGGCTGGCTGGAAGGTCAGTCGGCTGGAAGTTGCGGAAATGACCCGAGGGGCCGATCCCGCGGTGTGCACCGCAGGGATCGACCCCTCGAGCGTCAGTCTCTGACCGTTCGTGGAGGAACGGGATCAGGCCTTCTTGGTCTCCCAGAAGATCTCAGCGATCTCGTCGATCTTCGCAAGCAGGTCGTCGGCCGCCTTGGCGTCCATCGTGCCCTTGGTGCCGCCGGCACCGGCGAGCTTGGTGGCCTCGTTGACCAGGGTGTGCAGCTGCGGGTACTTCTCGAAGTGCGGCGGCTTGAAGTAGTCGGTCCACAGCACCCACAGGTGGTGCTTGACGAGCTCCGAGCGCTCTTCCTTGATCAGGATCGCGCGGGTGCGGAAGTCCGGGTCGTCGTTGTCGGCGAGCTTGCCGATGACGGCCTTGATGGACTCGGCCTCGATGCGGGCCTGGGCCGGGTCATAGACACCGCACGGCAGGTCGCAGTGGGCGGAGGCTTCGACAGTGGGGGCGAACAGTCGCTCAAGCATGCTTGGCGTCCTTTCGTCAGGGGGAATGTGCACGTGACTGCGACACTACTCCGCATGCACACTGCTCGTCAGCCGGGTCTGCCGCGATTCGGGATGGCCCTCGTCCGTGGCCGGTCGATGGAGCCCCGACTCAGCGAGGGCGACCGCCTCCTCGTGCAGTACGACGTACCGGTGCGGCCGGGGCAGGTCGTGCTGGCGCGATTCCCCGACGGGACGCTCGCAGTGAAGCGGGTCGCCGAGGCGCGGGAGGCCAGGACCGGCGCGCCGGGCTGGTGGCTGCTCAGCGACAACGCGGACGAAGGCGTCGACTCCCGCCACCGCGGGGTGATCCCCGCCGACGACGTGGTGGCCGTCGTACGCCTGCGGATCTGGCCGATGCCTCCGTGGGCGCGGCCGGCACGGTGACGCACGTCTCATTCTCGGACGGCTGGTGGTCGGTGATCGCGATGCGAGGCCAGCCTGTGAGAACATTGACGCGCAGGGAGACCCCCTGGTCCGACAAGTTCCGCGAACCACCTCAAACGCGTCGAGCTGGGCCTGCCACCACCACATCTCTCTCTGGAAAGTTCCGTCATGTCTGCCTCTGAGAACCCCGTCCGCCAGGAACACCCCTATTCAGGTGATCCGGTCTTCGACCTTCACGTCGGGGGAAAGATGGGCATCCGTTCGGCAGTCGAGCTCGCAGGCGCCGAGGAGCTCTCGCTGGCCTACACCCCGGGTGTGGCCCGAGTGTGCGAGGCGATCGCCGAGCACCCTGAGTTGACCCAGCACTACACCTGGGTGCCGAACACCGTCGCCGTCGTCACCGACGGCACCGCCGTGCTCGGTCTCGGCGACATCGGCCCCGCCGCGGCAATGCCGGTGATGGAGGGCAAGGCCGTGCTGTTCAAGCAGTTCGGCAACGTGGACGCGATCCCGATCTGCCTGGCCACCACCGACGTCGACGAGATCGTCGAGACCGTGGTGCGGATGGCCCCCTCCTTCGGTGGCATCAACCTCGAGGACATCTCGGCCCCGCGCTGCTTCGAGATCGAGCAGCGCCTCAAGGACCGCCTCGACATCCCCGTCTTCCACGACGACCAGCACGGCACCGCCGTCGTCGCCCTCGCAGCCCTGAAGAACGCGCTGAAGCTCACCGGCCGACCTGCCGAGACCACCCGAGTGGTGATCTCCGGCGCCGGCGCGGCAGGCGTGGCCGTCACCCGGATCATGCTTGAGGCCGGCATCCGCGACATCGCTGTCGTCGACCGGCAGGGCGTGCTCAACTCCGAGCGCTCCGACCTGACCCAGGTCAAGCGTGACCTGGCCCGCGACACCGCCGACAACTTCGGACGCTCCGGCTCCCTGGCCGACGTGATGAAGGGCGCCGACGTCTACATCGGCGTCTCGGGCGGCACCGTTCCCGAGGAGATCGTGGCCACGATGGCCGACGACGCGATCATCTTCGGTCTCGCCAACCCGACCCCCGAGGTGCACCCCGACGTGGCCCACCGCCACGCCCGTGTGGTGGCCACCGGTCGCTCGGACTTCCCGAACCAGATCAACAACGTGCTCGCCTTCCCGGGCATCTTCCGCGGTGCCTTCGACGTGCACGCCACGGCGATCACCGAGGGCATGAAGCTTGCCGCTGCCGAGGCGCTGGCCGCACTCGTCGGGGACGAGCTGAGCGAGCAGCTGGTCATCCCCTCGCCGTTCGACCCCCGGGTCGGCCCGGCCGTTGCCGCAGCGGTCTCCGCGGCCGCACGCCGCGACGGCGTGGCCCGGATCGTGGACTGACCAACCGCACTGCGAACCACCCCTCGGCCGCCTCCGCGCGAGTCGCTAGGCTCGAACCATGTTCGCCGTCTATGCCGACAAGTTCTCCTCCGACGACCCGTTGAGTGGCCTGGTTGTGGGTGAGCGCCCCGACCCGGTGGCCCCCGACGGGTGGACCACGGTCACCGTCAAGGCCGCCTCCCTCAACCACCACGACCTCTGGTCGCTGCGCGGTGTGGGCCTCAAGGAGGAGTCGCTGCCGATGATCCTCGGCTGCGACGCCGCGGGCATCGACGAAGACGGCAACGAGGTGCTGGTCCACGCGGTGATCAGTGACCCGGACTGGGCCGGCGACGAGACCTTCGACCCGAAGCGCTCGCTGCTCTCCGAGCGCCACCAGGGCACCTTCGCGGACAAGGTGATCGTGCCGCGCCGCAACGTGATCCCCAAGCCTGCCTCGATGTCCTTCGAGGAAGCCGCCTGCCTGCCGACCGCGTGGTTGACCGCCTATCGCATGCTCTACACCCAGGGCGGGCTCAAGGCCGGTGACTCGGTACTGGTCCAGGGTGCCGGCGGCGGTGTGGCCACCGCCCTGATCGTGCTGGCCCGCGCAGGTGGGCTCAAGGTGCTCGCCACCAGCCGCGACGAGGCCAAGCGCACCCGCGCGCTGGAGATCGGCGCGCACGAGACCTACGAGTCCAACGAGCGGCTCCCGGGCAAGGTCGACGCGGTGATGGAGACGGTGGGCCGGGCGACCTGGTCGCACTCGATCCGCTCCCTGCGCCCGGGCGGCAAGATCGTGATCAGCGGGACCACCTCGGGTCCGAAACTCGACGACGCCGAGCTGACCCGGATCTTCTTCCTGCAGCTCAGCGTGATCGGCTCCACCATGGGCACCCGGTCCGAGCTGGCGGCGCTGACCCAGCTGCTCGACGCCTCCGGTGCCCGTCCGCTGATCGACCGCACCATCGCGATGGACCAGGCCCGCGAGGGCTTCGCCGCGATGGCTGAGGGCGACGTGTTCGGCAAGATCGTCTTCACCCGATGACGCGGGTACATCTGGTCACCGGCGCCGGCTCCGGGATGGGGGCCTGCCTGACCCGCTCGCTGGTCGACCGCGGGGACGAGGTGTGGCTGGTGGCCCGCTCTGCCGAGCGCGCGCGCGAACTCGAGCAGGTCTATGCCGGTGCTCGCACACTGGTCGCCGACCTCGCTGAGCCGGAGTCCCTGGCCGAGCAGCTCACCGAGCTGCCCGAGCGGCTCGACAGCCTGCTGCACATCGCCGGTGTGGTCGACCTCGACCGGGTCGAGGTCCAGTCTGTGCAACAGGTGCGTCACCAGCTCGACGTCAACCTGCTCGCCCCGATCGAGCTCACCCGCCTCTGCCTGCCTGCCCTGCGGGCCGGGCGGGGGACGGTGGTGGTGGTGAACTCCGGCGCAGGGCTGAACGCCAACGCGGACTGGACGGCGTACGCCGCCTCGAAGTTCGGCGTCCGCGCCTTCGCGGACGGGCTGCGCGCAGAGGAGAGCGGCAACGGTGTCCGGGTGACCACCGTCTATCCCTCGCGCACGGCCACGCCGATGCAGGAGAAGGTGCATCGCCAGGAGGGACGGGACTATGACCCGGACCGCTTCATCCAGCCGGAGACGGTGGCCGCGACCATCCTGCACGTGCTCGACCTGCCCGTCGACGCGACCTTGACCGAGATCACGGTGCGTCCCAACAGCTGAGCCGTCCGCGCGGCGAGGTTTCACGGCTCGACACGGCGGGCACCTGTCCCAGGCGCCTCTCACCGGACGGGGCACTAGGATTCCCGGGACATCATTCCCGGGACATCGACGTGAAGGGGGACACCAGCGTGGCGGGCTTGCCGCAGGAGGGTCAGCCCTTCGGCCGATACGACATCGATCGTCGCATCGGTCGGGGAGGCATGGGCGTCGTCTATGCCGCCGTCCAGCGGGGCCTGGGCCGTCAGGTGGCGCTCAAGGTGCTCTCCTCCGACCTGGCCGACAACGAGGACTACCGCCACCGCTTCCTGCGCGAGGCGGAGGTGCTGGCCCGGCTCGACTCCCCGCACATCATCCAGGTGCACGACGCCGGCGAGCAGGACGGCTGGCTCTACATCGCCACCCAGCTGGTCCCCGACGGCGACCTGCAGCAGATGCTGAACACCAGCGGACCGCTGGCCCCCGAGCTCGCCCTGGACCTGACCGCACAGGTCGCCGACGGCATCGAGACCGCGCACCGGGCCGGCATCATCCACCGCGACATCAAGCCCTCCAACGTGCTGCTGCGCCGACGCTCGGACGACGACCTCCAGGCATATGTCTGCGACCTCGGCATCTCCCGGGTGATGGACTCGGCGCACACCAAGACCCAGGGCGTGATCGGCACGTTCGCCTACATGGCGCCCGAGCGGCACGAGGGGCTCGACGCGACCGAGGCCAGTGACACCTATGCACTGGGCTGCCTGCTGTGGGCCTGCCTGTCGGGCGAGGCGCCCTACCGCGGCACCGACGGCCAGGTCCTGATGGGACACCTGAACGGGGCAGTGCCGCAGCTGCCCGGTAGCGACCCGCGCAGCGTGGCGATCAACGCGATCCTGCGCCGCTCGATGGCAAAGGTCCCGGCCGAGCGGCACCGTACGGCGGCAGAGTTCCAAGCCTCCTGCGAGGCAGCAGCCAAGCTGGGCACCTCGGGTCCGCGCAACGTCCCGCCGGCGAACTCCTGGCCGGCTCCCGGGTCGCAGGGCTCGAGCCCGCAGTTCGCCTCCGGCCCGCACCACTCGAACCCACAGTTCGCCTCGGGCCCCCAGCACCAGTCAGGCCCCCAGCACCAGTCAGGTCAGCACCTGTCCGGTCCCCAGCAGCAGTCGGGCCAACACCAGTCGGGCCCGCAGCACCAGTCCGGTCATGCTGGCTTCAATGCTCCGCAGCCGTTCGCCGCTCAGGCGCAGTGGGACCGAACCGGGGGACCGGCCAAGCAGTCCGGCAACGACAACAGGCTCACCTGGGCGATTGCCGGGCTGGCCGTGTTGATCCTGATCGTCGGCGTCGTGGCGATCGTGGCGCTCAACTTGGGGGACAAGAAGGGCCCGAACTCGCCGGACGGTGTCACGGACGTCGCGGACGCGCCGACCAGTGCCAGCAACGGTGACTTCTGCCCGGCCTTCGACAAGGTCCAGGACGCCTCGGTCTCCTTCGACTCCGCGAAGTCGAGCATCCAGGAGTTCAAGGACGTCGGGACCACGGAGGGCACGAGCGAGAGCCAGCGCAACGGCTTCGAGAAGTTCGTCGCCCTGGTCGAGGACAGCGAGAGCCAGAGCGACTATGCCACCGGCCTGAGCGACCTCTCCGTCGGTGACAGCACCGACGTCTATGCGTTCCTCTCGCACGGTCGCACCATCTGTCCCTGACGGGACCATCAGTCGCACGGTCGTCGGGGCGTTCGCCTCGCCACGTCGTCATGGAGATCTTGACGCACCAGGTGCGTCAAGGGCTCCATGGCCGTCAGCCGAGGGCGCCAACCAACATGCGCCTGGCGGTTCCCGGTGAGAGTCGCTCAGTCGTCGGGGTCGTCGAGCCGGGCCAGCCAGGTGGCGAACCGCTCGACGGGGATCTCGAACTCAGGGAACGTGTCGGTGAACTCCTGCAGACGATCGGCGATCCACGCCAGGGTGACCTCTTCGTCACCCCGGCGCTTCTCGAGCTCTTCGATGCCGCGATCAGTGAAGTACATCGCTGACCTGCCTCAGTCGAACGCCGCGTCGAGCAGGTTGCGCTGCTCCTCCTGGTGACGCTTCGCGACACCGACGGACGGGGAGGAGGACGCACGACGCGTGACCGGCTCGACGGTGATGTCGAGCGCGTTCCACACGTTGAGCGTGTAGTGCGGCCACGGGCCCATGTTCTGCGGCTCGTCCTGGACCCACCGGACCTTCTTGAGGTTGGGGAACTTGGCGATCTCCGCCTTGATCTCCTCGGTCGGCGTGGGATAGAGCCGCTCGACCCGGGCGATGGCGAACTTCTCGCCGTTGTCCCGCTTCTTGCGATCGACCATCAGGTCCCAGGTCACCCGGCCCGAGCAGAGCAGCAGGGTCTCGACCTTGTCCGGGTCGGCCTCGCCGTCACCGATCAGGGGCAGGAATGAGCCCTCGGTGAAGTCCTCGGGCTGCGAGGCGGCTTCCTTGCGCTTGAGCATCGACTTGGGCGTGAAGACCACCAACGGACGGTGCTCCTCGCCGAGCGAGTGGCGACGCAGCAGGTGGAAGTAGGACGCCGGGGTGGACGGCTGGGCGACCACGAAGGCGTCCTCCGCACACATGGTGAGGAAGCGTTCGATGCGGGCCGAGGAGTGGTCCGGACCCTGACCCTCATAGCCGTGGGGCAGCAGCAGGACGACGCCCGACTGCTGGCGCCACTTCGCCTCGCCGGCGGTGATGAACTCGTCGATGACGGTCTGCGCGCCGTTGACGAAGTCGCCGAACTGGGCCTCCCAGAGGACCAGTGCCTCGGGGCGGGCGACGGAGTAGCCGTACTCGAACCCGAGCGCGGCGTACTCCGAGAGCAGCGAGTCATAGATGTAGAACTTCGCCTGGTCCTCGGTCAGCGAACGCAGCGGCGTCCACTCGTCGGCGTTCTTGCGGTCGATGATCGTCGCGAAGCGCTGCACGAAGGTGCCGCGTCGCGAGTCCTGACCGGCCAGACGGACCGGGCGGCCCTCCATCAGCAGCGAACCGAAGGCGAGGATCTCGCCGGTTCCCCAGTCGATCGGGCCCTGGGTGATGGCCTTGGCGCGACGCTCGAGCTGCGGCATCACCTTCGGGTGGACGGTGAAGCCCTCCGGAGGTGTGACATATGCGTCCGAGATCCGCTTGAGCACCTCGACCGGGACCGAGGTGGTCGCCTCGCCCGCGGGCTTCTCGGGGTAGTCGGGGACCGTGGTCCACTCGTCCGGGACACCGGTGGCCTCGCGGACCTCGGTGAAGACCCGCTCGAGCTGCTGCTGGTAGTCGCGCAGCACCTGCTCGGCCTCTTCGATCGTGATGTCGCCACGACCGATCAGGGACTCGGTGTAGAGCTTGCGCACCGAGCGCTTCTGCTCGATCAGGTCATACATCAGCGGCTGCGTGTACGACGGGTCGTCGCCCTCGTTGTGACCGCGGCGGCGGTAGCACACCAGGTCGATCACGACGTCCTTGTCGAAGGCCTGGCGATATTCGAAGGCCAGGCGTGCAACGCGGATGCAGGCCTCCGGGTCGTCGCCGTTGACGTGGAAGATCGGCGCCTGGACCATCCGGGCCACGTCGGTGCAGTAGAGCGAGGAGCGCGAGGAGCCGGGTGAGGTGGTGAAGCCGACCTGGTTGTTGACGACCAGGTGGATCGTGCCACCGGTGCGGTAGCCGCGCAGCTGGGAGAGGTTGAGCGTCTCCGCCACCACGCCCTGTCCGGCGAAGGCCGCGTCACCGTGGACCAGCAGCGGCATCACCGGGAAGAACTCCGAGCCCCGGTCGAGCACGTCCTGCTTGGCCCGGGCGATGCCCTCGAGGACCGGGTCGACGGCTTCGAGGTGGGACGGGTTCGCCGCGACGGAGACCTTGATCTTGTCGCCGGAACCGGCCACGAACTCACCCTCGGCGCCGAGGTGATACTTCACGTCGCCGGAGCCCTGGACGGTGCGCGGGTCGATGTTGCCCTCGAACTCGCGGAAGATCTGCGAGTAGTTCTTGCCCACGATGTTGGCCAGCACGTTGAGACGACCGCGGTGGGCCATCCCGATCGTGACCTCGTCGAGAGCTGCCTCGGCGGCCGCCTCGCAGAGCTCGTCGATGACCGGGACCGTGGTCTCGGCACCTTCGAGGCTGAACCGCTTCTGGCCGACGAACTTGGTCTGCAGGAAGGTCTCGAACGCCTCGGCCTGGTTGAGCTTGAGCAGGATCCGCAGCTGCTCCTCGCGAGGAGTCTTGGTGTGCGGCTGCTCGACGCGCTCCTGGATCCAGCGGCGCTGCTCCGGGTCCTGGATGTGCATGTACTCGATGCCGGTGGTGCGGCAGTAGGAGTCACGCAGGATGCCGAGGATGTCGCGCAGCTTCATGAAGCGACGACCCTCACCACCGAAGGAACCGGTGGCGAACTCGCGGTCCAGGTCCCACAGCGTCAGGCCGTGCGACTCGATCTCGAGGTCCGGGTGGCTGCGCTGCTTGTATTCCAGCGGGTCGGTGTCGGCCATCATGTGACCGCGCACGCGGTAGGCGTGGATCAGCTCCAGGATCCGGGCCTGCTTGCTGATGTCGTCGTCGTGCGTGGTGGCGATGTCCTGCGCCCAGCGGATCGGCTCGTAGGGAATTCGCAGCGACTGGAAGATCTCGTCGTAGAAGCCGTCCTCGCCGATCAGCAGACCGTGCAGGCGGCGCAGGAACTCACCCGACTGGGCACCCTGGATGACGCGGTGGTCGTAGGTCGAGGTGATGGTGAGGATCCGGCTCACCGCGTTGCGGGTGAGGATCTCCTCCGACGCGCCCTGGAACTCGGGCGGGTAGTCCATCGAGCCGACACCGATGATCGCGGACTGCCCGGCCATCAGCCGGGGGACCGAGTTGTTGGTGCCGAGGCCACCGACGTTGGTCAGGCTGATCGTGGTGCCGGTGTAGTCGTCCATCGTGAGCTTGTTGTCGCGGGCCTTGCGGATGATCGCCTCGTAGGCGGTCCAGAAGCCGGCGAAGTCCATCGTCTCGGTGGCCTTGATGGACGGAGCCACCAGCTGCCGCGTGCCGTCGGGCTTCTGCTGGTCGATGGCAAGACCGAGGTTGATGTGCGCGGGCGTCACCTGGGTCGGCTTGCCGTTGGTCTCGGTGTAGGAGTTGTTCATCTCCGGCATCGTCTTGATCGCCTTGATCAAGGCGTAGCCGATGAGGTGGGTGAACGACACCTTGCCGCCGCGGGCGCGCTTGAGGTGGTTGTTGATGACGGTGCGGTTGTCCCACAGGAGCTTGACCGGGATGTTGCGCACCGAGGTGGCGGTGGGGACGTCGAGCGACGTCTCCATGTTCTTCGCCGTCGCCGCAGCGATGCCACGGAGCACGGTGTGCTGCGGCTCGTCGGTCGGCTGGGAGACAGCGGTCGGCTTCGGGTCGCGCGGCTCGGGGTTGGCGGTGCTCTTGGCCGGCTCGGCTGCCTTGCTCACCGGGCGGGGCTTGGCGACGGGCGCCGGGGAAGCGGCAGGCTTCGCGGGCTCGGCCGGTGCTGCTGCCTTCGGCTTGGCGGCGGGCTTGGCGTCCGACGACGCGGGCTTGGCCTCCCGGGCGTCAGCGGCACCGGGCTTCTTCGCGGCGCCGTTGGAGTTGCCCAGGTCCTTGAAGTAGGCGGTCCATTCCGGCCCGACAGACGTCGGATCCTTCTGGTATTGCTCGAACATCTCGTCAACGAGCCATTGGTTGGCTCCGAAGTCAGAAGTCGGGTTGTTCTGAGAAGACTCAGCCACGGCTAGGTTCGCCTCTTCCGGTGCGGCAGATCGTGTAGGTGGATACAAGCCATAAGGCTAGACCCACCGGGCAACAAATGCGGAGGCCGGTACCCCTTCTGTTGCATGGTGAGAGCAGCGATGGAGGGAGGAGCCAACATGGGCACTGATCTGGGACTTCGACGACCCTTGAGGATGGTCGTGCTCTCGGGCGTGTCGGCAGTGCTCGGATGCCTCGTGCTGGTTGGCTGCTCGGGCTCCGACAAACCGTCCGCGACACCTCCGGACGACCCGGCCCAGGAGTCCGCATCTGCCGGGCACGGGCAGGCCGAGGTCGCCGAGCCCGGCCTCTTCGTGAGCACCGGCGCCCGCACCGGCGGACTGACCGAGTCGCGTGCCGACAGCGTCACCGAGCAGGTCGGCGAGGTGGTCGGTGACTGGATCGAGGCGGCATACCTGAAGGGACCCTGGCCGCGCACCGACTTCAAGAAGGCGTGGCCGCGCTTTAGCAGTGGTCTCAAGGCGAAGGCGCGCGCCGAGCAGTCGGTGACCTCCAACGCGTCGATCGGCTCCCGCATCGACGGCGTCCGGGTCGAGAAGCGCCGCGTCGCTGTCGACGTACTCGCCGTGCGCACTTACCCGGCCGGTGCCACGGCACGGGTCGACCTGGTCTTCGTGACGTCCGGAGAGGTCCGCCAGCGGGTCCACGTCAAGGGCGAGCTGCACCTGACTCCGATCGGTTCACGCTGGCAGGTGTTCGGCTACGACCTGTCGCGTACGGCGAAGACGTTGCCCCCTCCGGTGAAGGCTCCCCAGGACAAGACGAGCCCGGATGAGGGGAGCGCGCGATGAGCCGACGACGTATCCACCCGGCTTGGCTGGTCGCACTCCTCGCGGTGCTGATGCTGGTCCCCAACGGCTCGACGGCAGCGAGCGACGTGGTCGTCGTACCGGTCCGCAAGGCCAGCGCGATCGACCTCAGCCCGCACGTGATCTGGATCCTGGCCCTCGGCTCGGACGCACGCCCCGGTCAACGGATGACCCGCAGCCGCGCCGACGCGATCCAGCTGGTCGGGATCAACACGAGGACCGGTGCGGCAACCGCCATCGGGGTGCCCCGGGACTCGTGGGTCCGGATCCCGGGCCGTGGCAACGACAAGATCAACTCCGCGATGGTGCTCGGTGGACCGCAGCTGATGGCCCGCGCCGTCGAGGACCTGGTCGGCATCGAGTCCGACTACGTGATGGTCACCGACTTCACCGGATTCCGTGCCCTGATCGACGAGATCGGGGGTGTGGAGCTCCGTTCGACGAAGGCGTTCTCGGACCCCAAGCTGACCGCCGGGTCGTTCCGCAAGGGCAAGAACGACGTGGGCGGCTGGGGCGCGCTCTCCTTCGCCCGGATCCGCAAGCCCCTGCTTGGCGGAGACTTCGAGAGGTCCGCCCACCAGCAGGAGGTGTTGCGCGCGATCCACGCCAGGCTCCGTTCCCAGCAGCACCGGCCGGGCTTCCTCGACCAGGGCACGCTGGCCGTGATCAAGCACGTGGACGCGCAGGTGTCACCCAAGGCGCTGTTCCGGCTCACCCGTGCGGTCACCTCGGTGCGCGCGGACCGGATCAGTCGTTGCGTGATCGGCGGCTCCGTGGGGGAGACCTCCGGTGGCGCGAGCGTCGTGTTCCCGAACAGGCAGCAGGCTGGCCGCTATGGCAGGGACGCCGAGAGGGACGCGGTCCTGCGCTGTTGAGCGGCTCCGGCTGTTGAGGGCCCTGCTCAGTCCTGCTCGACCGCGGCCGCGAGTCGATCGATCGAGGCCTGCAGATTCTCGGGGAGCGTGCGCTGCGCGATCGCCACCCGACGCTCCTCCTCGAGCAGGGTCCAGTCATAGGTGTGGGTGACCCGGGTGGTCGCCTCATCCACGGGCTCGAGCTCCCAGCGCCACTTGTGCCCGGGACGTTCCTGGCCGGGCTCCGAGGGCATCCAGGCGATCAGGCGACCCTCCTCGAACTCCACGACATGGTTCTCGCGGACCCGCCCCGAGGTGTTGGTCATCTCGAAGACGTCGCCGACGGCGTGGACCCGCTGGCCGGCGTCGGCATGGCTGAGGTTGTCGTTGCCGTCCCAGCCGGGCTGGGCCGACGGGTCGGTGATCAACTCGAAGATCTGTGCGGCCGGCGCCGCGATCTCGCGGCTGGCACTGACGATGCGCTGCTCGGTCATGGCGCAGATTCAAGCACGCGCGAGGTACGACGTACGTCGTGCGGTGGGTGGGTGCCTCCGGCAGGATTCGAACCTGCGGCACCTGGTACCGGAAACCAGTGCTCTATCCCCTGAGCTACGGAGGCGTGCGCCCTTGGCGTGGCCAGGGATGCGATGCCGAACACTACCGGGCGATACTCACTGAGGTGAAACCGAGGTCCGCCGATAGGCTGGGCGGGTGACCCCCGAACAACTCTCCGCTGCTGTCGTCGATGCACTCACCTCGCTGGTCGGGGAAGGCGCCCTCGCCCTTCCCGACGGTGTTCCCACCGAGGTGACGATCGAGCGACCCCGGCAGAAGGGCCACGGCGACTACGCCACCAACGTCGCGCTGCAGCTGGCGAAGAAGGCCGGCACGAACCCGCGCGCCCTGGCCGAGCTGGTCTCGAGCAAGCTGCTGGCCACCGACGGCGTGGCCGCTGTGGAGGTCGCCGGCCCCGGCTTCCTGAACATCAGCATCGACGCCGGCGCCCAGGGCGACATCGCCGCCCGGGTCGTGGCCGCGGGGGCGTCGTACGGCACCTCGCAGACCCTGGCCGGTCAGAAGATCAACGTGGAGTTCATCTCCGCCAACCCGACCGGCCCCCTGCACCTGGGCCACACCCGGTGGGCCGTGCTCGGAGACGCGATCGGACGGGTGCTCTCCGCCGCCGGCGCCGACGTCACCCGCGAGTTCTACATCAACGACCGCGGCGTCCAGATGAACAAGTTCGCCGCCTCGATCATCGCCTCGGCCCTGGGCGAGGAGAAGCCCGAGGACGGTTATGCCGGCGGCTACATCGACGACCTGGCGCGTGCGGTCGGAGCGGCCGAGCCCGGCATCTTCGAGCTGCCCGCGGCCGAGCGCCTCGCGGCGGTGCGCAGGGTCGGCTACGCGATCCAGCTCAAGGAGCAGCAGGACGCCCTGACCCGGTTCAACACGCACTTCGACGTGTGGTTCTCCGAGGTCTCGCTCCACGACGGCGGCGCCGTGCCCGAGACGCTGGCCCGGCTCAAGGAGCTCGGCCACGTCTTCGAGGACGGCGGCGCACTGTGGATGCGGACCACCGACTTCGGTGACGACAAGGACCGGGTGCTGATCAAGTCCGACGGCGAGCTGACCTACTTCGCCTCCGACACGGCTTACTACCTCAACAAGCGCTCGCGTGGGTTCGACCACTGCATCTATCTCTTGGGCGCCGACCACCACGGATATGTCGGCCGGCTCAAGGCGATGGCTGCCTGCGCGGGTGACGACCCCGCGCAGACCCTGGACGTGATGATCGGTCAGCTGGTCAAGATCCTGCGCGACGGGGCCGAGCTCAAGCTGTCCAAGCGCGCCGGCACGATCGTGACGCTCACCGAGCTCGCCGACGAGATCGGCGTGGACGCGCTGCGCTACTCGCTGGCTCGCTATCCCGCCGACTCGCCGCTGGTCCTCGACGTCGCCGAGATCACCAAGGCGTCCGCGGACAACCCGGTCTACTACGTGCAGTACGGCCATGCCCGTACCTGCCGGATGATCGAGAACGCCAAGGAGCTGGGGATGTCCCTGCCCACCGGCGAAGGGTTCGACCCCTCCTTGCTCTCCCACGAGCTCGAGGGACGGCTGCTCCGCGCACTGGCCGAGTTCCCGCGGGTGGTGGCCAGCGCTGCCGAGCTGCGCGAGCCGCACCGGATCGCGCGCTTCCTCGAGGACACCACCTCGATCTTCAACAAGTGGTACGACACCCGCGAGTGCCGGATGCTGCCGCAGGGCGACGAGCCGGTCACCGCGCTGAACAAGTCGCGCCTTGTCCTGGTCCACGCCACGCGCACCGTGCTGGCCAACGGCCTGGACATGCTCGGCGTCACTGCTCCGGAACGGATGTGACCTGATGCGTGCACACGAGGCCGGATGGGCCCACGCCGAGGGAGCGCGCGGTCCCGCGTGGCTCCAGGTCCCCGAGGACCCCAATGCTCTGGTCACCCACCTGTGGTCGACCAGCGCAGCGAAGAACGACGACGGCGCGCTCGTGGTCGGCGGTGTCGACATGCGTGACCTGGTCGCCGAGCACGGCTCGCCGGCCTACGTCCTGGACGAGGACGACTTCCGTGGCCGCGCCCGTGGCTTCCGCGACGCGTTCGCTGCCTACGACGTCTACTACGCCGGTAAGTCCTTCCTGTGCACCACGGTGGCGCGCTGGATCGTCGAGGAGGGGCTGCGTCTCGACGTCTGCTCCAACGGCGAGCTGAGCGTCGCGCTGCGCGCCGGAGTGGACCCGGTGTTGATCGGCTACCACGGCAACAACAAGACCGCGCCCGAGCTGGCGCGCGCGATCGAGGTCGGCGTCGGTCGGATCGTGGCCGACTCGTTCCACGAGATCGAGCGACTCGTCGACCTCTCCGCCGATGCGGAGCGCCCGGTCGGCGTGATGATCCGCGTCACCGCCGGCGTCGAGGCACACACCCACGAGTTCATCGCGACCGCCCACGAGGACCAGAAGTTCGGTTTCTCGATCACCTCCGGCGACGCCTTCGAGGCCGTACGCCGTGTGCTCGCCGCCCCGGGCCTGGAGCTGTTGGGTCTGCACA
Source organism: Nocardioides daedukensis (assembly GCF_013408415.1). NCBI lineage: Bacteria > Bacillati > Actinomycetota > Actinomycetes > Propionibacteriales > Nocardioidaceae > Nocardioides > Nocardioides daedukensis. Next base: position 3,598,762 of record NZ_JACCAA010000001.1, read on the forward strand.
GCCACATCGGTAGCCAGATCTTCGACTCGTCAGGGTTCGAAGTGGCTGCTCGCCGCGTCCTCGCCCTGCACGCCCGCGTGCGCAGCGAGCTGGGCGTCGAGATGCCCGAGATGGACCTCGGTGGTGGCTTCGGCATCGCCTACACCACCCAGGACGACCCCTCCACGCCGGCGAAGCTCGCGGCGGAGATGAGCGCCATCGTCGCGCGTGAGTGCAAGGACCTCGGTGTCGCGGAGCCGCGACTGTCGATCGAGCCGGGTCGTGCCATCGCCGGCCCGAGCGTGTGCACCGTCTATGAGGTCGGCACCGTCAAGGAGGTCGCCCTCGACGGAGGGGCCCGGCGCACCTACATCAGCGTCGACGGTGGGATGAGCGACAACGTGCGCACCGCGCTCTATGACGCCGACTACTCCTGCACGCTGGCTTCCCGGCACTCCGAGGCGGCCCCGGCGCTGGCCCGGGTGGTGGGCAAGCACTGCGAGTCGGGCGACATCGTGGTCAAGGACGAGTTCCTGCCCTCGGACATCGTCCCGGGGGACCTGCTGGCGGTCCCCGGCACCGGCGCCTACTGCCGGTCCCTGGCCTCCAACTACAACCACGCGCTGCGTCCTCCGGTGATCGCTGTGCGGGACGGTGCAGCGCGAGTCATCGTGCGGCGCGAGACTGAGGACGACCTTCTGGCAACCGACGTGGGAGCAGTGCAGTGAGTGAGGCCGTGGATTCGGTGGGGGACAAGCGACTGAAGGTCGCAGTCCTCGGATGTGGTTCGGTCGGGTCGCAGGTGGTGCGGCTGCTGACCGAGCAGTCCGACGACCTGGCAGCCCGGATCGGTGCCCCGGTGGACCTGGTGGGGGTGGCCGTTCGTCGGCTCGACGCCCCACGTGAGGTCGACCTGCCCGAGGGGTTGCTGACGACCGACGCGCACGCACTGGTCTCGCGCGGCGACCTGGACCTGGTCATCGAGGTGATCGGGGGCATCGAGCCCGCGCGTCCGCTGATCCTGGCGGCCCTGGCAAATGGTGCCTCGGTGGTCACCGCCAACAAGGCACTCGTCGCCGAGGACGGGCCGACCCTCTTCGAGGCGGCTGAGAAGGCGGGTCGCGACCTGTTCTACGAGGCCGCCGTGGCCGGTGCGATCCCGATCCTGCGTCCGCTGCGCGAGTCGTTGGCCGGTGACCGGGTGACCCGGGTGCTGGGCATCGTCAATGGCACCACCAACTTCATCCTCGACAAGATGGACACCTCGGGTGCCGGCTTCGCCGAGGCCCTCGAGGAGGCCCAGGAGCTCGGCTATGCGGAGGCCGACCCCACGGCCGACGTGGAGGGCTTCGACGCCGCCGCGAAGGCGGCGATCCTGGCCAGCCTCGCCTTCCACACCCGTGTCAACGCTGCCGACGTCTATCGCGAGGGCATCTCCGATGTCACCGCCGCCGACGTCGCCTCCGCCCGCGAGATGAAGTCCGTGGTGAAGCTGCTGGCGATCTGCGAGCTCAAGAACGGCGCAGTCTCGGCCCGGGTCCACCCGGCGATGATCCCGGCAACACACCCGCTGGCATCGGTTCGCGAGGCCTACAACGCAGTCTTCGTCGAGTCCGAGGCCGCCGGACAGCTGATGTTCTACGGCCCCGGTGCGGGCGGTGCGCCGACCGCCTCGGCCGTGCTCGGTGACCTGGTCACCGCAGCTCGCAACCGCCTCTCCTCGACCGTCGGCTCGGGGGAGTCGGCCTATGCCGACCGCGAGGTCCTGTCCATGGGCGAGACGGTGACCCGCTATCACGTCGGCATCGACGTCGAGGACAAGGCCGGCGTGCTGGCCGCCGTGGCCACCGCCTTCGCCGAGCACGGCGTCTCCATCCAGACGGTTCGACAGGAGGGCCGCGGAGCCGAGGCGCAGCTGGTCGTGGTCTCGCACCGCGCCACCGACGCCCAGCTGCGGGCGACCGTCGAGCACCTGCAGGAGATGGACATGGTTCGCGAGGTCACCTCCGTGATGCGCGTGGAAGGAACGAACGAATGAGTGCCCCCCTGAGTGGTCAGCAGCCGCGCGTGCACCAGTGGCGCGGCGTCATCGAGGAATATCGCGAGCTGCTCGACATCCCGCAGGACACGCCGGCAGTGACGCTGGGCGAGGGCGGCACCCCGCTGGTGGAGTCGCGCTGGCTCTCCGAGGTCACCGGTGGCCAGGTCTGGCTCAAGGTCGAGGGCGACAACCCCACCGGCTCGTTCAAGGACCGCGGGATGACCGCAGCCCTCTCCGTCGCGGTGCACCAGGGCGCCCAGGCGGTGGTCTGCGCCTCGACCGGCAACACCTCTGCCTCGATGGCCGCCTATGCCGCCAAGGCCCGGATCAAGCCGCTCGTGCTGGTGCCCGAGGGCAAGATCTCCGCCGGCAAGATGGCCCAGGCGATCATGCACGGCGCCCAGGTGATCATGGTCCGGGGCAACTTCGACGACTGCCTGAAGATCTCCCGCGGCCTGGCCGAGCACTATCCGGTCGCGCTGGTGAACTCGGTCAACCCGATCCGTCTCGAGGGACAGAAGACGGCCTCGTTCGAGGTCGTCGACCGGCTCGGCGACGCCCCGGACTTCCACCTGCTCCCGGTCGGCAACGCCGGCAACATCTCGGCGTACTGGCTGGGCTATCGGCAGTATGCCGAGCTCGGTCGGTCCACCCGGCTGCCCGTGATGCGGGCCTACCAGGCCGAGGGCGCGGCACCGCTGGTCACCGGCCAGCCGTTCCCGAACCCGGAGACCAAGGCCACCGCGATCCGGATCGGCAACCCTGCCTCGTGGAAGCTCGCCGAGAGTGCCGCGTCGGAGTCGGGTGGACGGTTCGCCTCGGTCACCGACGAGCAGATCCTGATCGCGCAGCGCCAGCTGGCCAGCAACGACGGGGTCTTCGTGGAGCCGGCTTCGGCTGCAGGGATCGCCGGGATGCTGCAGGACCTGGAGCGTGGCGAGTCCTATGCCGACAAGACCGTGGTGGTCACGGTGACCGGTCACGGGCTCAAGGACACGGTCACCGCACTGGAGGGCTTCGGCGACGTGGTCGACAACGTCATCGACGCGAACGTGGACGACGCGGCGGCCGTTGCCGGTCTTGTCTGATGGCGCGGTTCATCGAAGGACCGGTCACCGTCTCGGTGCCGGCCACCTCGGCGAACCTCGGCCCGGGCTTCGACTCCCTGGGACTCGCACTCTCACTGCGTGACGAGCTAACCGCCTCGGTCGACGGGGTCGGCCTGGAGGTCCGTGTCGAGGGCGCGGGCTCGGACGAGGTGCCCCTCGACGAGAGCCACCTGGTGGTGCGCGCGATGCGCTGTGCCTTCGAGCAGATGCATGCGGCTCCGACGGGACTCTCGCTGAGGTGTCGCAACGTGGTCCCGCACGCGCGTGGACTCGGGTCGTCCTCGGCCGCCATCGTCGGCGGGATCGTGCTTGCTCGTGCCTTGGTTGCCGGTGGGTCACTGCTGATGGACGACGATGCCGTCTTCCGGCTCGCAGCCGAGATGGAGGGCCACCCCGACAACGTGGCGCCGGCGTTCCATGGCGGCTTCGTCATCTCGGGACGTGAAGCCGGGGAGTTCTATGCGACCTCGGGATCGCTTGACCCGCGCATCTCCGCAGTGGTGTTCATCCCGCCGACCCCGGTCTCGACCGAGGTGGCCCGCGGGCTGCTCCCGGAGACCGTGCCGCACGCCGATGCGGCCGCCAACTCCGGTCGCGCCGCGCTCCTGGTGGCCAGCCTGGCCTCCAGGCCCGAGCTGCTGCTGAGGGCCACGCGGGACTACCTGCACCAGGACTACCGGGAGTCCGCGATGCCGGAATCGCTGGAACTGGTACGTCGTCTGCGCGACGCCGGCCACCCCGCGGTCGTCTCCGGAGCCGGACCGACCGTGCTGGCCTTCACCGACGGACCGTCCCGACCGCTGGCCGACTGGTCCCCGGGTCCCGACTCCCTCGTGGCGCAGTGTCCGGACGGTTGGACTGCGCTACACCTCGACCTGGAGACTGCCGGCGCACGCGTCGAGTCGTGACCGGATGCTGCTCCATCGCGGGTGATGATCCTGCTAGGCTGGCCGCGCGCCATGGTCATCCGGCGTTCGCCCCCACAGTCTCCGTGGGGTGCACCTCTTCCTCTGCAATCCGCCAGTGAGTGACGGCGTACGCCGTGACCCGGCCAGGGTTTGCGAGGCACACAATTCAGAAGGCGAAGGGCTCACGTGAGCGAAACCACCGAACCCACCACTCCCACCAACGACGCACCCGAGTCCGCAGGCGCGGCCCGCAAGCGCGGAGGGGGCCTGAACTCCATGTTGATCGCGGATCTGCGCTCCATGGCCGGTGGCATGGGCATCGGCGGCGCCGCCAAGATGAAGAAGGCCGACCTCGTCGCGGCGATCAAGGCCGGCCAGTCGGGTGGGGCATCGGCCTCGGCCGAGAAGTCGGCTCCGTCGAAGGCAGCCCCCGAGAAGCAGGCTGACCAGAAGCAGGCCGACCAAAAGTCGGCCCACGAGAAGCCCGCGCCGGATGGGCTTTCCGACCAGAGGTCGGCACCCGAGGAGCGGGCACCCGAGGAGCGGGCACCCGAGGAGCGGGCCCCCGAGGAGCGGGCCCCCGAGGAGCGGGCACCCGAGAAGCAGGCACCCGAGAAGCAGGCACAGGCCAATCAGGCCACCGAGAAGCAGGCAGCACCCGAGCAGGGTGAGTCCGCGGCAGCTGCGCAGGAGCAGGGTGTTCGCCGCCGGACGCGCGGCGAGCGGTCCGCCGGTCAGCAGGACGACCGGTCCGGGGCCGAACGCGATGACCAAGGCGCGGATGGCCAGGGCGCGGGCGGACAGGGCGCTGGTTCCGAGCAGGGCACGGACAGGCCTCAGGAGCACGAGCAGGGCGAGGACCGGTCGGGGGACCGGGGTCGGGTGCGAAACCGCAACCGGAACCGCGACCAGCAGAACCAGCCCGAGCACAAGCAGGCTGACCAGAACCAGGGCGATCAGAACCAGTCCGGTCAGAAGCAGAACGACCAGAAGCAGAACGACCAGAAGCAGGGCGGTCGCGACCGGCAGCAGGGCAACCAGCAGAAGCAGGACCGCCAGAAGCAGAACGACCAGAAGCACAACGACCAGAACGAGCAGGGTGGTCACGACCAGGGCCAGCGCGGCCAGTCGGGCAACCAGTCCGGCGACCAGGACCAGGGTGACGGCGATGGAACCGGCCGCAATCGCCGGCGTCGCGGCCGTGACCGCGACCGTACGGGTCGAGGCAACCGCAACGAGCCGGACACCACCATCCTCGACGACGACGTGCTGGTCCCCGCAGCGGGCATCCTCGACGTCCTCGACAACTACGCCTTCGTCCGGACCAGTGGCTATCTGGCCGGTGCCGACGACGTCTACCTGTCGCTGTCCATGGTCAGGAAGTTCGACCTGCGGCGCGGCGACGCTGTGGTCGGGCAGGTGCGCCAGCCCCGGGAGGGCGAGCGCAAGGAGAAGTTCAACCCGATGGTGCAGATCGACTCGGTCAACGGGGCCGACCCCGAGGCCGTCACCGACCGGGTGGACTTCGACAAGCTGACCCCGATCAACCCCACCGAGCGACTGCGACTCGAGACCAAGCCCACGAACCTGATCGGTCGCATCATCGATGTGGTGGCCCCCATCGGCAAGGGACAACGCGGTCTCATCCTCTCGCCGGCCAAGGCCGGCAAGACCACGCTGTTGCAGTCGGTGGCCGCGTCCATCACCGCCAACAACCCCGAGTGCCACCTGATGGTCGTGCTGGTCGACGAACGTCCCGAGGAAGTCACCGACTTCGAGCGCTCGGTCAAGGGCGAGGTCATCTCCTCCACCTTCGACCGGCCGGCCACCGACCACACCGCCGTGGCCGAGCTGGCCATCGAGCGGGCGAAGCGGCTCGTCGAGCTCGGTCACGACGTCGTGGTCCTGCTCGACGGTGTCACCCGGCTGGCCCGTGCCTACAGCAACTCCACTCCGGCAAGCGGGCGCACCCTGGCGGGTGGCGTCGACTCGGCGGCACTCCACCCCGCCAAGAAGTTCTTCGGCGCCGCGCGCAACATCGAGAACGGCGGCTCGCTGACCATCCTGGCGACCGCCGCCGTGGAGGGCACCTCGGAGATCGACGAGGTGATCCTCGAGGAGTTCCAGGGCACCGCCAACATGGAGCTGCGGCTGCGCCGTGACTTCGCGGCGAAGCGGATCTTCCCGGCGATCGACCCGGTCCAGTCCGGCACCCGTCGCGAGGAGCTCCTGCTCGGCGAGGAGGAGCTGGCGATCTCGTGGAAGTTGCGCGAGATGCTCTCGGCACTCGAGACGGAGCAGGCGTTGGAGACCCTCATCGAACGGATGGGGAAGTCGCAGAACAACATCGAGTTCCTCACCCGGGTTCAGAAGGGCACCGGCGCTCGATCTGGCACCGAGTAGGCCGGTCGCCCCCTACACTCCTGCCATGGCAAAGATTGTCGTGGCTGATGACGACGAAGACATCCGCGAACTGGTCGTGTTCAAGCTCCGCCAGATCGGACACGAGGTCGTGGCCGTGGGGGACGGCGCAGCCGCGGTTGCGGCCTGCGTGGAGCACGAACCAGACCTGGCGCTGCTGGACATCATGATGCCCGGCATGAGCGGACTCGACGCGGCGCGCGCCCTCCGCGCGGACGCTGCTTCCGCGCGACTGCCGATCATCATGCTCACCGCGCGGGCGCAGGAGTCCGATGTCGAACAGGGCTTCAGCGTGGGTGTCGACGACTACATCACAAAGCCGTTCTCCCCACGAGAACTTGCCTCGCGAGTGGCCGCCGTACTCGCCCGGAGTGGTGGGTGAAGCTCGTCCTCTGGGTGGTCGTCGGACTGCTGCTGGCAGCCGTGGCGTTCATCCTGCTGCTGCTCATTCTCAGGGTGGGCGGAGGCATCCGCGAGGCGCGCCGTGCGCGCGAGCATGCGGTCTCACGGCAATCCGTGCTGACGCTGATCCTCGGTGAACCCGAGGAGATCGACCGGGCTCGTGCCGAGCTCGTTGCCATGCGGGGGGGAGTGTGGCGGCGGGCCGAACAGCAGATGTTCAGCCTGCTGCCGAAGGTCTCAGGTGACGCACGTGAGCGACTCGTTGAGATCGTGCGCGAGGCCGGCGCCGCGGATCAGGCCCGAAGGATGCTCAACGCGCGGTCCCTCGTGGTCCGATGCCGCGGCGCCCACCGGCTGGGGGCACTGGGTGAAGCCGCCGACGTGCCGGCCCTGGCCGCGCGTCTCGACGACCGGTCCTTCCTCGTGCGCAGGGTCACCTTGCGGGCTCTGGGCAACATCGGCTCACCCGCGGCGGTCCCGGCGATTCTTGCGTCGGCCCAGGATCCACAGTTGACGCGTGATGTCGTCTCCGCCCTGCAACGGATCGGAATGGACGCGGCTCACGAGCTGCGTGACCGCCTTGCAGAGTGCTTGGCCGGGCAGGATGACCACACCGAGCGGATCGCCGAGTTGATCGCCGTCAGCCTGGGCCTGATCGGCGACACGGCTGCCGTTCCCATCTTGAGTCGGGCCCTGGAGACGACGAGCGATCCGGTGCGGGCGGAGGCGGCGACTGCCCTGGGCCGGATCGGCACCCCGTCAGCGGTGGATCCGCTGATCGAGGCACTCGACACCGATCACGACCGCGTACGCCGCCACGTGGCGCAGGCACTCGGAGAGATCGGGGACGCCCGTGCCGCGGCCGCACTGGGAGCCGCGCTGCTGGAGTCGCCGCGTCTGACGGCGCGGGCTCTGGCCGCTGCCCTCCTGCGACTCGGGGTGGACGGGCGAGAGGTCCTCACCGCGCACTCCTCGCCCTATGCTCGCGAAGCACTGGTAATTGCCGACCTCAGGGAGGGGGTGGGATGAACTGGGTCGAGACTCTGCGCCTGCTCATCGAGGCGATGGGTTGGTCCTTCGTCACGTATTCGGTGCTGATCAACTCCAGCTTCCTCGTGCTCACCGTTCTGGCCGTGGCTGACTTCGTCGGCTATCGCCGACGGGTGGAGTTCGCGGCGTACGACGAGACCTTCGGGGAGCCGCTGGCCCGCGGTGTCACGGTGCTGATGCCGGCATACAACGAAGAGGCGACCATTGTTGAATCGGTGCAGGCCATGTTGGCGATGCGATACCCGGACTTCGAGATCGTCGTGATCGACGATGGTTCCAAGGATGCAACTATCGCGCGGATGATCGAGGCCTTCGATCTCGTCGAGGCACCCCTGGTCGTCGACGACCTCGTGCACAGTGACAGCCAGGTGCTCACGACCTACCTCTCCCGCAAAGGCACCAACAACCTGGTCCTGGTCGCGAAGACCAATGGGGGCAAGGCAGATGCACTCAACGTCGGCATCAACATGGCCCGCAAGGAACTCGTGTGCATGGTCGACGCCGACTCGCTCCTCGACCCCGACTCGTTGCTGCACGTGTCGCGTCCCTTCGCGGACGATCCTGAGCGAGTGGTGGCCGCCGGCGGGGTGATCCGCATCGCCAACGGGTCGAAGGTCATCAACGGCCGCGTCACCCACGTCAGGATGCCTCGTCGTTGGCTGGCGCGGGTGCAGGTCGTGGAGTACCTGCGCGCCTTCATGATCGGCCGAGCAGGCTGGTCGGCCACCGGTGGCCTGCTGATCATCTCCGGCGCCTTCGGCATCTTCCGCAAGGACGTCCTGGTGCAGGTCGGTGGTCTGGCCACCGATTGCATCGGGGAGGACGCCGAACTGGTGGTCCGCATCTACCGGTGGATGGGTGACGAGAAGATCGACGGCCGCGTGGTCTTCGTCAGCGAGCCCGTCGCATGGACCGAAGCGCCTGAGGACCGTGCGGTGCTGGCCAAACAGAGGGCCAGATGGCACCGCGGGCTCGCGGAGATCCTCGGCCGTCACCGGGGCATGCTGCTCCGAGGAAAGTACGGCGTGATCGGCCTGGTCACGATGCCCTGGTTCGTGGTCTTCGAGTTGCTCGCGCCTTTCCTGGAGTTGTTCGGTGTGGCCTACTTTGTCGTGGTGATGGGCCTGCTGGGGATGGAACACCTCGACCTGCTCGGCGGTCGGGACCTGGTCGACATGTGGCTCGTGCTCCTGCTGCTCGCGGCCTCGGTGCTCTATGCCTTCCTCCTGACCCTGGTCGCTCTGCTCGCCGAAGAGGTGTCCTACCGTCGATATCGCGGTGCGGGTGACTTGCTGCGAGCCGTCCGTGGCGCTCTGGAGGAGAACTTCGGTTACCGACAGTTGACCGCGTGGTGGCGGGCCAAGGGGGCGGTCGAAGCGGTTCGCAAGTCCTCACACGAGTGGGGCGACATGAAGCGTCAAGGGTTCGGGAGCGATCAATGAGGAACCGGGTGCCGACAGTTGGGGAGTTGTTGGCCAAGATGGTGATCCCGCTGCTCCTGCTGATGCTGCTCCTGGGGCTCCTCGGGATCGTCGGTGTCTATCGCACCAACCATGCGGTGGTCCAGGTTGTGGATCGGGTTGCTCCGGCCCAGTCTGCAAACCAAGCGTTGCTTCAGGCCGTGACCGATCAGGAGACCGGACTGCGTGGCTGGGCCCTGAACGGCGCGGACGCTGCGTTGGCTCCCTACCGTGACGGAATGGCTCGCCAACCCGAGATCGTGGCAGACCTGCGCGAACACGTCGACTTCGACCACGAGCTCGAACCCCTCATCGACCGCCAGGACGAACTCGCCAAGAAGTGGGTCAAGGTCTATGCGGAGCCACGACTGGCTGACGGTCACGGACGCGACGGGTATGACGTCCAACGCTTCGTGGATGGGAAGGCGCTGATCGATGAGCTGCGGGAGGTCAACGCGAGGGTCGACAGCAAGCTGGAGCAGGAGGCAGCGGCTGCGCGCGATCTGGGACGAAGAGCCTATCGACGTGCCATCCTCGTGGTGATCGTCGTGACCCTGCTTGCCGGGCTGCTCGGCTGGATCCTGGTCAGGCGCCTGCGGCGTGACCTCCAGGAGCCGCTCAAGGACTTGGAACGCACCGTGGCGCTGTTGGCCGCGGGTGATGCCGGAGCACGGGCAGCGCTGGGTGGACCCCGAGAGGTGTCTGCCGTTGCCGTCGCGGTCAACCGGATGGCCGAGGAGAACGAACGGGCGCAGCAAGTCGAAGAGGCGACCCATGCCCGCCTGCTCGACCTCGACCAAGCCAAGACGGACTTCGTCTCCAACGTGTCCCATGAGTTGCGCACCCCGCTGACCAGCATTCAGGGATACCTCGAACTGCTCCACGACGAGTACGACGAGGTGCCGGGAGCCGATCGCAAGTGGGAGGTGGTCAATCGCAACGTCAAACGTCTCGGGGTGCTGATCGAGGACCTGCTGACACTGGCACACATGGAGAGCCGACACACCACGCTGACCGAGGTCGACCTCGCCACCGTCGTCGAGGAGGTGGTGGTGGACCTGCGCATCGCCGCCGCCAACAAGGGGGTGACCATCTCCGTCGACCTCCCCGCCCGGGCACCTTTCGTCCTGGCGGACAAGATCCAGCTCCTGCGCGCATTGCTCAACATCGTCACCAATGCCGTCAAGTTCTCGCGCGCGGGAGGCAAGGTCGACATCCAGTTGCGCAAGGAGGGTGACGAGGCCGTCCTGACAATCCGTGATGATGGCATCGGCATCCCGGCCTCTGAGCTCGCCAATCTGGGAAGTCGCTTCTTCCGGGCCTCCAACGCTGTCCAGATGGAGATCAGCGGAACCGGTCTCGGCGTACGCATGGTGCAGACGATCATCGAGAAGCACGGAGGCAACGTCACCTTCGACTCGGCGGAGAACGAGTTCACGCTCGTGACCGTCCGGTTGCCGATGCGTCACCAGGCCGTGTGGCACGGTGACGAGGCTGGTCACGACGAGACCGGGGGCACGCCCGAGGTGGAACCGAGGGAACAAGTCTGACCTGTGCGGCGTTCAAGGGGGTCGTGACCATGACCTCGCGCGCAGCCACCGGACCCCGGTCCACGACCCGACGCGCGGGCACCGCGCAGATCGTGCTGGTGCTCGGTGCACTGATCGCACTCGGCCCGCTGAGCATCGACATGTATCTCCCGGCGTTCCCGGGGATCGCGGAGGAGTTCTCCAGCAATGAGGCGAGTGTCCAGCTGACCCTGACCGGGATGTTGCTCGGGCTTGCCACCGGACAACTGATCATCGGTCCACTCTCGGACGCGTTCGGTCGCAAGCGTCCGCTTCTCACCGGTCTCGCAGTGCACGCCCTGGCGTCCGTGCTGTGCCTGTTCGCGCCATCGATCGAGATGCTGGCCGGTGTCCGTCTGCTCCAGGGGTTCGCCGGTGCCGCGGTGAGTGTCACGGCGATGGCGATGGTCCGCGACCAGTTCGAGGGAATCGCTGTCGCGCGGATCATGTCCCGACTGATGCTGGTCATGGGCGCTGCCCCGATGCTGGCCCCGACGCTGGGCAGCCAGGTGCTGCGTTGGTCGGACTGGCGGGGCATCTTCGGTGTGCTCGCGGCTGCGGCCGTGGCGCTCGTCATGCTCGCAGTGTTCGCCTTGCGCGAGACGCTTCCGCCCGAGCGGCGTCGGCCCGCCCGGATCGGCGCCAGCATCAGCACCTATCGGTCCTTGCTCCGCGATCGTGCCTTCCTGGCCATCGCCCTGATCGGTGGACTGATGATGGCCTCGATGTTCACCTACATCTCCGGAGCGTCGTTCGTCTTCCAGGAAGGTTTCGGTGTCGGTGAGCAGGAGTTCGCCATCATCTTCGGGGTCAACGCGTTCGCGCTGATCCTGGCCACCCAGATCAACCCCCTGCTCCTGCGCCGGTTCCGGATCATGGACGTGATGACCGTGGCGATGATCGGGGCGGGCCTCTCCGCCCTGGCCCTGGTGGTCCTGGGAGCCACAGGTGTCGGCGGCATTGCCGGTGCGATGATCCCGCTCACCGTGGCTCTGGGCTGTGGGGGACTGGTCGCGCCGAACACGCCGGCCCTGGCCCTGAGCCGCCACGGTGAGGCCGCCGGATCCGCCGCAGCGATCCTCGGCTTCCTCCAGTTCGGCATCGGCGGTGCGATGGCTCCCGTCGTGGGCGCCTTCGACTCCACCACCACGGTCCCGATGGGAGCCGTGATGGGCTCGGCGATCGGCATCGCACTGCTGCTCATGGTCCTGGTCCGGCGCGACGAGCAGGTGCGCACCTTCGGCTGAGCGAGCCTCCACCTGCAAGGGTCGGGATGCGTCGCGGGTGCGGGAATGCCTCGATTGGCGCGGGTGTTGATCACGGTGGCACACTTGTGCGCTGGTTCCGGTTCACGCGCCACATCCGGTGGGGCGACCCGGCACATCTAAGCGAGGACACCATGCAGAAGGACATTCACCCCGAGTACGTCGACACCCAGGTGACCTGCACCTGCGGCAACACGTTCACCACGCGCAGCACCAAGACCGACGGCGTCATTCGCGCCGACGTCTGCTCCGCGTGCCACCCGTTCTACACCGGCAAGCAGAAGATCCTCGACACCGGTGGCCGCGTGGCCCGCTTCGAGGCCCGCTACGCCAAGAAGGCTGCCGACAAGAAGTAGCTTCCCGCCAGCGCCGGTCCCCGCATCACGCGGGTGGCCGGCGTTGGCCATTTGTCGGTACACCGCGTCCGGGCCAGCCCGGCACCGAGAAGGGGAAGCACGATGTTCGAGGCAGTCGAGGGGCTCGCGGCCGAGCACGCAGATGTTGAACAGCGGCTCGCGCAGCCGGAGACCCACGCTGACCAGAGACTGGCCAAGCAGCTCAACCAGCGGTACGCCGAGCTCTCGGCCATCGTGCGCACCTGGCAGGACTGGCTCCAGCTCGGCGACGACATCGAGGCAGCGCGCGAGCTGGCCTCCGAGGACGCCGCGTTCGCCGAGGAGGCGCTCTCCCTCGCCGATCGCCGGGGCACGGTCGAGGAGCGGCTCCGCCACCTCCTGGTGCCGCGCGAAGCCAGCGACTCCAAGGACGCCATCCTCGAGGTGAAGTCGGGAGAGGGAGGCGAGGAGTCGGCACTCTTCGCCGGAGACCTGCTCCGGATGTATGTCCGCCACGCCGAGCAGCGAGGCTGGACCACCGAGATCCTCGACTCCACGCCGTCCGACCTGGGTGGCTACAAGAGCGTGACGATGGCCGTGAAGGCCAGAGGAGTGCCCGAGCCCGGTGAAGCACCGTTCGCGCTGCTCAAGTTCGAGGGCGGCGTCCACCGCGTGCAGCGGGTTCCCGTCACCGAGTCGCAGGGCAGGGTGCACACCTCGGCCGCCGGGGTGATGGTCTTTCCCGAGGCCGAGCAGGTCGACGTCACCATCGACGAGAACGACCTGCGCATCGATGTCTTCCGTTCGAGTGGACCCGGTGGGCAGAGCGTCAACACGACCGACTCCGCCGTGCGGATCACCCACCTGCCCAGTGGCATCGTGGTCAGCTGCCAGAACGAGAAGTCGCAGCTGCAGAACAAGGAGTCCGCGATGCGCATCCTGCGTGCCCGGATCCTGGCCGCAGCGGAGGACGAGGCCAACGCCGAGGCCAGCGAGGCGCGCCGCTCGCAGGTCCGGACGGTCGACCGGTCCGAGCGGATCCGCACCTACAACTATCCCGAGAACCGGATCTCCGACCACCGAACCGGCTACAAGTCCTACAACCTGGACGCGGTCTTGGACGGAGACCTCGGTCCGGTGATCGACAGCTGTGTCCAGGCCGACCTGGCCGCACGGCTCGAGGCGCTCGAGTCATGACCAGCGAGGTGCGTGACCTGCTCCGCGAGGCCGGTACGACGCTCGACGCGGCCGGTGTGGCCAGCCCCGACCACGACGCCGCCGAGCTCCTCGCGTTCGTCCTCGACACCTCGAGGGGTCAACTGCTGCTGGCCGACGGTCCCGACTCCGAGCAACGCCAGCGCTATGCCGAGCTGATCACCCGTCGGGCGTCCCGCGAACCGCTCCAGCACCTCACCGGGACCACCGGCTTCCGCTACGTCGACCTGGCGGTCGGCCCCGGCGTCTTCACTCCTCGCCCGGAGACCGAGCTGCTGGCGGGGTGGGCCGTCGAGCAGGCCCGTATGGTCAGCGCGACCGGCCGGGCTCCGGTCGTGGTCGACCTGTGCACCGGATCGGGTGCGATCGCCCGATCCATCGCGCACGAGGTCCCCGACGCCCGGGTGCACGCGGTCGAGCTGGACGAGGTCGCGCACGGCTGGGCCGCGCGCAACCTGGCCGGGACCGGTGTGGAGCTGCGTCACGGTGACATGGCCGACGCCTTCGACGACCTGGCCGGCACGGTGGACGTGATTGCGTGCAACCCGCCCTACATCCCGCTCGAGGCGTGGGAGAGCGTCGCCGTCGAGGCGCGCGACCACGACCCGCACCTGGCGCTCTTCTCCGGAGACGACGGGCTGGATGCGATGCGTGTCCTCGAGACCCGCGCAGCGCTGCTCCTCGGCCCCGGGGGAGTCGTGGGCGCCGAGCACGCGGACGTCCAGGGAGTCTCGGCCCCGGCGGTGTTCACCGGCGCCGACCGTTGGGTCGACGTACGCGACCATCTCGATCTGGCAGGTCGCGCGCGCTACCTGACCGCCCGACTGGCACGATGATGGCCATGCGTTTCCCGACCACGGACGATTCCGAGCGCCAGGCCGCCATCGACGCGGCAACAGTCGCCATTCGTCGCGGCGAGCTGGTGGTCCTGCCCACGGACACCGTCTATGGCATCGCTGCCGATGCCTTCGACGCGGTGGCGGTCGCCGGTCTGCTCGAGGCCAAGGGTCGTGGCCGCGACATGCCGCCGCCCGTCCTGGTCAGCGCGGCGACCACCCTGGACGCCCTCGCCACCGGCGTACCCGGCTATGCCCGGGCACTGGTCGAGGCGTTCTGGCCGGGCCCGCTCACCATCGTCTGTCGCGAGCAGGGCTCGCTGCAGTGGGACCTGGGCGACACCCGCGGCACCGTCGCGATCCGGATGCCCGACCACCCGGTTGCCCTCGAGATCCTCGAACGCACCGGCCCGCTGGCCGTCAGCTCGGCCAACATCTCCGGGGAGCCGGCCGCGATCAGCGCCGACCAGGCCGAGGAGATGCTCGGGGACGCCGTGTCGGTCATCGTGGACGCGGGGGAGTCCCCGGGCGAGCTGGCGTCGACCATCGTCGACGCCACCGGCCCGCACGGCCGGATCCTCCGGGCCGGTGCGCTGAGCCTCGACCAGTTGAACGAGGTGCTGGAACCACTGGGTGCGACCCTCACCGATGAGGGCTGATGCGGGAATATCTCCTCGTCTTCCTGGTCGCCGGATCGGTGACCTACCTGCTCACCGTCATCGCCCGTGAGTTCGCCCTGCGCACGAACGCCGTGGCACAGGTGCGTGACCGTGACGTCCACGCGATCCCGATCCCCTACTTCGGCGGGTTGGCCATGCTCGGCGGCCTCACCGCCGCCTACTTCGTGGCCCGGCAGCTCCCGTTCCTCTCGCTGAGCACCCCCAACGTCTTTCGCGACGCCGGCGTCGTGCTGGTGGCGGGAGGCCTGATCTGCATGGTCGGGGTGCTCGACGACCTGTTCGAGCTCGATGCGCTGACCAAGCTCGGCGGCCAGGTGCTGGCGACGGGGTTCCTGATCGCCTTCGGCGTGCAGTACCGCTTCTTCCCGGCCCCCGGCGACGTCCAGTTCGCCCTCGACCCGTCCCAGGCGGCGTTGCTCACCGTGTTCACCGTGCTGGCGACGGTGAACGCAGTGAACTTCATCGACGGCCTCGACGGGCTCGCCGCCGGTGTCGTCGGCGTGGGCGCGATCGCCTTCTTCCTGTTCTGCTACCAGATCGCGCACCTCAACGACCAGTCGTTGGCCGTCACCGGAGCGCTGCTGTGCGCGGCGCTGGGCGGTGCCTGCGCCGGGTTCATCCCGCACAACTTCTATCCCGCCAGGCTCTTCATGGGCGACAGCGGTTCGATGTTGCTGGGCCTGTTGCTCTCCGCCTCGGCGCTGACCCTGTCCGGTCAGTTCTCCGCTACCGAGGTCACCCAGGGTGGCGGCGGCTCGGACGCCAGCCTGCTGCCCACGCTGCTGCCGATCATCGTGCCGCTGTCCATCCTGATCGTCCCGTTCGCCGACCTGATCCTCGCGGTGATCCGCAGGACCCGGCGAGGTCAGGCGTTCTACCAACCGGACAAGCAGCACCTGCACCACCGGATGCTGGAGATCGGCCACTCCCACGGCAGGGCGGTCCTGATCATCTGGCTCTGGGCCAGCCTGATCGGCTTCGGCACGGTGCTGGTCAGCCTCTATGCGAGTGGTCTGACGTGGTTCCTGGTCGCGCTCTGGCTGGTGGTCACCGTCGTCCTCACGTTCGTGGTCCCGCGGGTCAAGGGCGTGGAGAACCCCTTGCAGAGTTGACGATTCGCATGCGTTCCGGACTTTGTGCTACTTTTCACAAGCGCCCAAGGGTGCGATTCTTGACCCCGAGAGAACGGCCGCCGTCATGACGACCGAGTTGAAGCGAAGCAGCGCCGCCCATGGCGGATCTGCGCTCCTCGGTGCCGGTCTCACGGCCCTGGTTCTCGGCCTCGGCACTGCGCTGGTCGGGGTGCTGGTCTCCGGCTCGTCCGCCCTGCTCGGGGCCCTGATCGGCACCGCGATCATCATCGGTGTCTTCGGCACCGGCGCCCTGGCCGTCGACCTGATCTCTCGCACCATGCCCACGATGTCGCTGCTCGTGGCCCTGATGACCTACCTCCTGCAGGTGATCGGGATGGGACTCATCTTCGTGGCACTGAAGGCGTCAGGGGCGCTGGACAGCGCCGTTGACGCGAGGTGGCTCGGGGGAGTGGTGATCGCAGGAACACTCGTCTGGCTCACCGTCCAGGTGGTCCTCGCGACCCGTCTGCGCCTGCCGGTCTACGACCTGAAGGACGCGGGTGAGCGATGAGATTCCAAGACTGCTATTGTCCGGTTCGCGATGGCTCAGCAGAAACCTCCGACCGCGCACACCGACAAGGGATCCGGCGAACCACAGGGCGACCCGTGGCACGCATTCGGCTACATCACCTCCGGTGTGTTCGTCTATGGAGCGCTCGGCTGGGGACTGGATCGCTGGCTGGGCACGTCGTACCTCGTGGCGATCGGGATCCTGCTCGGCGCAGTGTTCGGGATCTACATGACCTGGGCCAGATTCAGACCAACGTCCACAGACCAGAAGTAGTTCAGCTGCCGACACAGGAGACACCGTGAGTTCAGTCGCGACGTCCGTGACCAGGGCCGAGGGCTTCAAGCCGCCGAGCCCGGGGGACTTCAACCTCCCGCCCATCGGCCCGGACAAGACGTTCGAATGGCTGGGGGAGACGCACTACCTCGGCGTCACAAAGCCGATGATCCAGCTCGTGCTCGTCGCCGGCATCGTCTTCATCTTCTTCTGGGCGGCCTCGCGCAAGCGCGCCATGGTCCCCAGCCGGCTCCAGTACGTCGGGGAGCAGGGCTACGGCTTCGTGCGCAACTCGATGGGCCGCGACATCATCGGCAGCCAGGACTTCCTGAAGTACACGCCGTACCTGTTCGCGCTCTTCTTCTTCATCCTGATCAACAACTTCCTCGGCAGCATCCCGTTCTTCCAGTTCCCGACGTTCTCGCGCTCGGGCCTGGTCTACAGCCTCGCGCTGATGAGCTGGATCATCTACAACGCGGTCGGCATCAAGAAGCACGGTTTCGGTGGCTACATGAAGCTGATGTGTGTGCCGTCCGGCGTCAGCCCGGTGATGTACCCGCTGCTGGTTCCGCTCGAGTTCATGTCGAACATCCTGGTTCGCCCGGTCACGCTGGCCCTGCGTCTGTTCGCGAACATGTTCGCCGGCCACATGCTGCTGATCCTGTTCGCCCTCGGTGGCCAGTACCTCATCTTTGAGATGGCCGGTGCCTACTCGGTCGTCGGTGTGGTGGCCTGGCTGCTCTTCATCCTGATCTCCTTCCTGGAGCTCCTGATCCAATTCCTGCAGGCCTACGTGTTCGTTCTGCTGAACGCCATGTACATCCAGGGCTCCCTGGCTGACGAGCACTGACCCACCGCACCACCTGACTCTTCTCCACCCCCGTTTCCAGCAAGAAAATAACCGAAAGGAAGATTGCCGTGGACGGCACTCTGAACGGCTCGCTCAACATGATCGGCTACGGCCTCGCTGCCATCGGCCCCGGTATCGGTATCGGTCTGATCTTCGCTGCCTACATCAATGGTGTTGCTCGCCAGCCGGAGGCCCAGGGCCGCCTGCAGACCATCGCCATCCTGGGCTTCGCGCTCGCTGAGGCGCTCGCGATCATCGGTATTGCCCTCGCGTTCGTCCTCAACTGACGCGTTCGCATCCAGACTGACGTAGGACCCGGAAGAAGGACCTGCCCATGCAGACACTGACCATCCTCGCAGCCGAGGAGGGGCACGAGCTGAACCCGCTCATTCCCCACCCGGTCGAGCTGGTGCTGTCGCTCGTCGTTTTCGGGATCCTCTTCTTCGCTGTGAAGAAGTGGGTCGTGCCGAACTTCGAGGCGACCTTTGCCGAGCGCACCTCGGCGATCGAAGGCGGCCTCGCGGCCGCTGAGACCAAGCAGGCCGAGGCCGACGCCAAGCTCGCTGAGCTTGACCGTCAGCTCTCGGAGGCTCGCCACGAGGCCGCGCGCATCCGTGAGGAAGCACGCGAACAGGGCGCCGCCATCGTGGCGGAGATGCGGGACCAGGCCAACGCCGAGTCCACCCGCATCATCGAGCACGGCAAGGCCCAGATCGAGGCCGAGCGCCAGCAGGCGGTCACCTCGCTCCGGGCCGAGGTCGGTTCGCTCGCGACCGGCCTGGCCGGGCGCATCGTGGGCGAGAGCCTTGATGACGAGGCTCGCCAGAGCCGTGTCGTCGACCGCTTCCTCGCCGAGCTCGAGGCAGACGGCGCCGCGAACGGGGCGCGCTGATGTCCTTCCGTGGTGCTTCGGCCGAGGCGTTCGCATCGTTGACCACCGACCTGGACGGGACGGTCTCGGGCGCTCCCGAGACCGCCGCTCGGGTCGGTGGCGACCTGTTCTCGGTCTCCGGCGTGCTCCGGACCGAAGCTGGCCTGCGCCGAGTGCTCACCGACGTGTCGGTGGCGCCCGAGGCGAAGGCCGGACTGGTCCGGGACATCTTCGGCGACAAGGCCGTCGACTCCGTGGTGACGCTGGTGGCCTCCGCGGTCGCCAAGCGTTGGACGGTCGGACGAGACCTCGCCGACGCTCTCGAGCGGCTGGGAGTCCTGGCCACGGTGAAGTCCGCGGGCAGCGACACCGGTCGCCTCTCGGACGAGCTGTTCGAGATCGGTCAGCTGGTCAAGAACACTCCCGAGCTCCGCGACGCCTTCTCCGACCCTGCCCGGTCGCAGGAGGACAAGCGCGCGCTGGTGCACACCCTGTTCGACAACAAGGCGCTGCCGGCATCGGTCGCTCTCGTCGAGCAGGCCCTGGCGGGCACCTACCGCACCGTGGGGGTGGCGCTCGCTGAATATCAGCAGGCCGCCGCCGAGGTCCACGGACAGAGCGTGGCAGAGGTGCGAGTCGCCACTGCGCTGTCCGAGGCTGACCGCCAGCGACTGACCGACGTACTGTCGAGGCAGTACGGCCGGGCAGTGCACCTGAACGTGGTCGTCGACCCCGGCGTGATCGGCGGTCTCCGTGTGGAGATCGGCGACGACGTCATCGACGGCACCGTTTCCAACCGGCTCAGCGAAGCCGGTCGCAAGCTTGCCGGCTGACCACTCAGCCAGGCACCAGAACTGAACCGAGCAGACTCTAGATAAGGAAGTGTGATGACGGAGCTTTCGATCCGTCCGGACGAGATCCGGGACGCGCTGCAGCGCTTCGTGTCGGACTACAAGCCCGAGACCGCCAGTCGTGAGGAGGTCGGCACTGTCGCCGAGGCCGGCGACGGCATCGCCCGCGTCAGCGGCCTGCCGTCCGTCATGGCCAACGAGCTGCTCGAGTTCGAGGACGGCACCCGTGGCCTGGCCCTGAACCTCGACACCCGCGAAATCGGTGTCGTCGTGCTGGGTGACTTCGCCGGGATCGAGGAGGGCCAGACGGTGCGTCGCACCGGCGAGGTCCTCTCCGTCCCCGTCGGCGATGGTTACCTCGGCCGCGTCGTGGACCCGCTCGGCAACGCGATTGACGGTCTGGGGGAGATCTCGACCGAGGGCCGTCGTGCCCTTGAGCTCCAGGCGCCCGGCGTCATGGAGCGCAAGTCGGTCCACGAGCCCCTCTCCACCGGCATCAAGGCGATTGACGCCCTGACCCCGGTCGGCCGTGGCCAGCGCCAGCTGATCATCGGTGACCGCGCGACCGGCAAGACCACGATCGCGATCGACACGATCATCAACCAGAAGCAGAACTGGGAGTCCGGTGACCCGGACAAGCAGGTTCGCTGCATCTATGTCGCCATCGGCCAGAAGGGTTCGACCATCGCCTCCGTGCGTGGCGCCCTCGAGGAAGCCGGAGCGCTCGAGTACACCACCATCGTGGCGTCCCCGGCCTCCGACTCCGCCGGCTTCAAGTACCTCGCCCCCTACACCGGTTCGGCCATCGGCCAGCACTGGATGTACGGCGGCAAGCACGTCCTCATCGTCTTCGATGACCTGACCAAGCAGGCCGAGGCCTACCGCGCCGTGTCGCTGCTGCTGCGTCGTCCGCCGGGCCGCGAGGCCTACCCGGGTGACGTGTTCTACCTGCACAGCCGGCTGCTCGAGCGTTGCGCGAAGCTGTCGGACGAGATGGGCAAGGGCTCGATGACCGGTCTTCCGATCATCGAGACCAAGGCCAACGACGTGTCGGCATTCATCCCGACCAACGTCATCTCGATCACCGACGGTCAGATCTTCCTGCAGTCCGACCTGTTCGCGGCCAACCAGCGCCCGGCCATCGACGTCGGTGTGTCGGTCTCGCGCGTGGGTGGTTCGGCGATGACCAAGGCGATGAAGGCTGTCACCGGATCGCTCAAGGTCGACCTGGCGCAGTTCCGTGCCATGGAGGCGTTCGCCATGTTCGCCTCGGACCTCGACGCGGCCTCGCGCCAGCAGCTCGACCGCGGTCAGCGCCTGATGGCCCTGCTCAAGCAGCCGCAGTACTCGCCGTACCCGATCGACGAGATGACCGTTGCCCTGTGGACCGGCACCTCGGGTCGACTGGACAAGGTTCCGGCTGACGACGTGCTGCGCTTCGAGAACGAGTTCCTCGACTACCTGCGTCGCTCGCACGACGGCATCCTTGCCGGCATCCGCGAGACGCTGAAGTTCGAGGACTCGACCGAGGACCAGCTGGCAGCGGCCTACGACTCCTTCCTCGACCAGTTCGAGACCTCTGACGGCCAGTCGATCAAGGCTGGCAAGGAAGAGCACGTCGCTCTGGAGGACGAGGACGTCGAGCAGGAGCAGATCGTCAAGCAGAAGCGGGGCTGACCATGGCCCTCTCGGTGCGCGAATATCGCGCGCGGATCAAGTCGACCGAGTCGATGAAGAAGATCACGCGTGCCATGGAGCTCATCGCTGCGTCCCGGATCATCAAGGCACAGCAGCGGGCACAGGCGGCAGCGCCGTACGCCCGTGAGCTGACCCGAGCGGTCTCGGCCGTGGCGAGCTTCTCCAACGTCGACCACGCCCTGACCACGGAGCCGGAGAACCCGACGCGGGCTGCGGTCCTGATCGTGACCAGCGACCGAGGCTTGGCCGGTGCCTACTCCTCGAGCGTGCTCAAGGAGGCCGAGCGCCTCCTGGAGAAGCTCCGGGCCGAGGGCAAGGAGGCTGATCTCTATGTCTCCGGGCGCAAGGGGGAGGCCTACTTCCGCTTCCGTGGGCGCCCGATCGTGCAGAGCTGGACCGGATTCTCGGACCAGCCGACGTACGACGTGGCGCACGACATCGGTGAGACGCTGATCCAGGCGTTCCTCAGCGATGACGAGACGACGGCGGACGAAGGCGTGGCCCCGGGTGTCGACGAAGTGCACGTGGTCTACACCCGCTTCCGCTCCATGCTCGTCCAGGAACCGACCACCGTTCGACTGCTTCCGCTGGAGGTCGTCGAAGGTGAAGAGGCCCCGGACGACGCTGATCTGCTGCCGCTCTATGAGTTCGAGCCATCGCCTGCCGACGTGCTCGACTCCCTGCTCCCGCGCTATGTCCAGAGCCGGATCTTCTTCGCCCACCTGCAGGCTGCCGCTTCCGAGCTGGCCGCCCGACAGAAGGCGATGAAGTCCGCGACCGACAACGCGGACGAGCTCATCAAGAAGTACACCCGTATTGCCAACCAGGCCCGTCAGGCCGGCATCACCCAGGAAATCAGCGAGATCGTCGGTGGCGTCAACGCGCTTGCCGATGCCAACGCCGGCCAAGACTGAAGCGGAGAAGTGAGAGAAGACATGACTGCCACTGTCAATGAGGCCACCGAGACCACCGCTGGTGGCATCGGTCGCATCGCCCGGGTCATCGGCCCGGTCGTGGACATCGAGTTCCCGACCGACAACATGCCGGGCATCTACAACGCCCTCGAGTGCACCTTCGAGCTGGAGGGTGAGTCCAAGACGATCATCCTCGAGGTCGCCCAGCACATCGGTGACGGAATGGTCCGCGCCATCTCCATGAAGCCGACCGACGGACTTGTCCGTGGCGGCCAGGTCGTCGACACCGGTGAGTCGATCACCGTCCCCGTCGGTGACGCGACCCTCGGCAAGGTGTTCAACACCACCGGTGACTGCCTGAACCTGGAGGACGGCGAGACCCTCGAGGTCAGCGAGCGTTGGGGCATCCACCGCAAGGCGCCGGCCTTCGACCAGCTGGAGTCGAAGACCCAGATGTTCGAGACCGGGATCAAGGTCATCGACCTGCTCACCCCGTACGTGACCGGTGGAAAGATCGGTCTGTTCGGTGGTGCCGGCGTCGGCAAGACCGTGCTGATCCAGGAAATGATCGCCCGTGTGGCCAAGAACCACGGTGGTGTGTCGGTGTTCGCCGGTGTCGGCGAGCGCACCCGTGAGGGAAACGACCTCATCGTCGAGATGGAAGAGGCCGGCGTCATCGGCCAGACCGCCCTCGTCTTCGGCCAGATGGACGAGCCGCCGGGCACGCGTCTTCGTGTTGCGCTCTCCGCGCTGACGATGGCGGAATACTTCCGCGACGTGAAGAACCAGGACGTGTTGCTCTTCATCGACAACATCTTCCGGTTCACCCAGGCCGGTTCCGAGGTCTCCACGCTGCTCGGTCGGATGCCGTCCGCCGTTGGTTACCAGCCGAACCTCGCCGACGAGATGGGTCTGCTCCAGGAGCGGATCACCTCGACGCGTGGTCACTCGATCACCTCGATGCAGGCGATCTACGTGCCCGCCGACGACTACACCGACCCGGCACCGGCGACCACCTTCGCCCACCTGGACGCGACCACCGAGCTCTCGCGAGAGATCGCCTCGCTCGGTATCTACCCGGCCGTGGACCCGTTGACCTCGACGTCGCGAATCCTCGACCCGCAGTACATCGGCGCGGACCACTACAACACCGCGGTGCGCATCAAGTCGATCCTGCAGCGCAACAAGGAGCTCCAGGACATCATCGCGATCCTCGGTGTCGACGAGCTCTCCGAAGAGGACAAGGTCATCGTCTCGCGGGCGCGCCGCATCCAGCGGTTCCTCTCGCAGAACACCTACGTTGCCAAGCAGTTCACCGGCATCGAGGGCTCGACCGTGTCGATCGGCGACACCGTCGAGGCGTTCACCAAGATCGCCGACGGTGAGTACGACCACGTTGCCGAGCAGGCATTCTTCATGTGCGGCGGCCTCGACGACGTCGAAGCCAAGTGGGCCGAGATCCAGAAGAACCTGTGATGGCAGACGCACTGCGAGTCGAACTGGTGGCAGCCGACCGCCTGGTGTGGTCGGGCGAGGCCAAGATGGTCGTCGCCCGCACCACCGAGGGTGACGTCGGTGTGCTCCCGGGCCACGCTCCGATGCTCTCGCTGCTCATCGAGGGTGTCGTCGACATCCAGACGCCCGAGGGCGAGACCTGGGTCGCGGCCGTCGCACAGGGATTCCTGTCGGTGGCCAACAACCGGGTCTCGATCCTCTCGGAGTATGCGGAGATGTCGCACGAGATCGACCTCGAGAAGGCGCGTCACGACCTGGAGCGCGCACACGCTGCAGGCGAGAACGAGGACGCGGCGCAAGAGGCCGTCCGGCACGCCGAGGCCCGCATCCGCGCTGCGGAGAAGGCCTCCTGAAGCACCCATTCACCCTCCCGCTAGAGTGACGCCACGCGCGTCATTCTGGTTGGGAGGGTGAATGCCATTCTGGCAATGGATCGTCGATCTGATCGTCGTCCTGCTCATCCTCGTCGTCGTCTGCGGCTGCGCCCTGGTCATCCGTCGCCGGATGATCTCCCGCAACGGCGGCACCTTCGAGCTCAGCATCCGCGCCCGGTCTGCACAGATCGGGCGCGGCTGGGTTCTCGGGCTCGGCCGTTATTCGGGCGAGCAGCTGCAGTGGTTCCGGATCTTCTCGTTGGCCCCCGGCCCGCGGCGCTCGTGGCACCGTTCTGAGCTCAGCTATTCGGGTCGTCGCCAGCCGGCCGACAGCGAGCAGATGGCGCTGTACGCCGATCACGTCATCGTCATGGTTGCCACCCCCGACGGGCGGATCGAGATGGCGATGAACTCGGCATCCCTGATGGGCTTCCAGTCCTGGCTGGAGTCCGCGCCTCCGGGCGCCGACTGGACCCGGCGTCGCCCCCAGCTGTGAGTCCCGCATAGGTTGGGACATGCACCTAATCAGCGACGAAAGGGCGACCGTGGCGGGCACCGCGATCGAGATCAAGAACCTGACCAAGGCCTTCGGCGCTGTGCGGGCCGTGGATGACCTCACCTTCACGGTGAGACCCGGCGTGGTGACCGGCTTCCTGGGGCCCAACGGCTCAGGCAAGACCACCACGCTGCGGATGTTGCTGGGGCTCGTGGCGCCCGACAGCGGCAGCGCCACAATCGGCGGCCGGAAGTATGTCGACATCGATCGGCCGGCCTCGGTCGTCGGAGCAGCCCTGGAGGCGGCCAGCTTCCACCCCGGCCGCTCGGCGCTGGACCACCTGCGGGTCTTTGCTCCGCTTGCGGGAGTTGCGGACCAGCGCTGCAAGGACGTGCTCGAGCACGTCGGCCTGGGCCCGGTCAGTGACCGCAAGGTGGGTGGGTTCTCCTTGGGCATGCGCCAACGCCTCGGCCTGGCCACGACCCTCCTCGGCGATCCGGGCGTGCTGGTGCTCGACGAACCCTCCAACGGGCTCGACCCGGAGGGGATCGTCTGGTTGCGCGGGTTCCTGCGGCACCTGGCCCACGACCAGGGCCGCACCGTCCTGGTCTCCTCCCACGTCCTGGGCGAGGTCCAGGCCACCGTCGACGACGTGGTCGTCATCGCCGGCGGCAGGCTGGTCCACGAGTCGCCGTTGCAGGACCTGGTCGCGATGGCCGCTGACCGGGTGAAGGTGGTGACCCCTGACATCGACGGCTTCACCCGACTGGCCCAGTCGCGGGGTTGGCAGTTCGAGGTCGTCAGCGGTGGTCTGCACCTGATCGGCGCAGGTCCGGCCGAGGTCGGGGCCGCCGCACACGCCGAGCGGCTCGAGATCCATGGCCTGGCCGGTGAGGGCAAGGGCTTGGAAGAGGTCTTCCTCGAACTGACCGACCCCAACCGTTCGGCGGTGGCAGCATGATCGCGACGATGGCGAGCGAGTGGCGCAAGATCACCACGACCAAGATGTGGTGGCTGCTGGCCCTGGTGATGTTCGGCTACATGGCGTTCCTGGGAGCCGTGCTCGGGTTCTCCCTCACCCAGAGCACCGAGCCGACCGGACCCGGGATGGGTGGCGGCGGCGTACCGTCGGGCCTCGAGGCAGCACAAGCGACGTACACCGTCGGGGCATCGCTGGGCTATGTGTTCCCGTTGATCGTGGGCGCGTTGGCGATGACCGGCGAGTTCCGCCACCAGACGATCACCCCGACCCTGCTCTACCAGCCGGTTCGCAGCACGGTGCTGTTCGCCAAGCTCGCGGTCAACCTGGGACTCGGCCTGGTCTATGGCGTGATCGGGACCCTGGGCGCGGTCATCGGCGCGGCCCCGTTGCTCGGCACGGTCGGCGACGGGCTTTACCTCGACAACGGCGAGGTGTGGGGCAACCTGATCTTCTCGGTCGTCTCCCTGGCCATCTGGGCGGTGATCGGCGTTGGGCTGGGCACGATGCTGACCAACCAGGTGGCCGCGATCGTGATCATCCTTGCCTTCACCCAGTTCGTCGAGCCGATCCTGCGGATCGGCCTGGCCGCCGGAGGCGACGCGCTGGACCTCGGTGCGATGAGCGAGAGCGCCAAGTTCCTGCCCGGAGCGGCTGCCGAAGCGCTGGTCGGCTCGTCGTTCTATGCCGCCTCGGGTCTCGAGCTGCTCGGTCGCTGGGCCGGAGCGGCGGTGCTGATCGCCTATGCCGTGGTGTTCGCGGTGATCGGCCGGTTCACGACCCTGCGCAAGGACATCACCTGAGGCTGGGCCGGTCGACCGGGGGAGTCGGTCTCAGCCGGCCCGGTGCAGCTCGATCGCCTCGCGCATCGCGTCCATGACGTAGGTCGGGACCGGCAGTCCGCGGCGCTGGGCCCAGAGCAGGTCGTTCTCGACGCGACTGATCTCGGTGACGAAGTGGTCCAGGTCGTCCTCGACCCCGAGCGCGACCAGCACCGCACCGAAGTCGGCCCGCTGCAAGTCGTTGTTCGCACCCACAGGGGCGAACGAGATCCGCCGCAGGCGGGCGATCAGCCAGCGCTGCCACGGCGAGAGCTGGGCGTCGAGCGCCGTGGCCGAGAGCCGGTAGAACGCATAGTGGCCGGGCTCCTGGCGCCGGATTGGGGCGATCACGGTCTGCGCGACGGCCGTCTCGCCGAGCTGGGCCACCCCGTCGTGGAGACGGTTGTAGGCCAGCACCGCGGAGCGCTCGGTCGACATGCCGGTCAGGTAGTAGAGCATGCGCACCACGTCATGGACCGGCGACAGGTGGGCCAGGGCGCCGAGGATGCGGATCTTCGGCGAGACGGTCGTGGTGTCGGTGACCGCTGGTGGGCGTCCGATGACGGTCTGCAGCTTGTCGAGGATCAGGCCGTGGTGGATTTCCTGGGGCTGCCAGACCTCGCTGTAGAAGCGCCGGTCGACTGCCGAGGCGTCCGGAAGCATGGCCGTCAGCTCCAGGACGTTGCGGTCCACCTCGAGCTCGACGCGGGCCAGGTAGTCGAGCACGTGCCCATATCGCTCTGCGAGCAGCTCGGGCCGGTGCACGGTGTAGTCGACCGAGTCGAGCGGCACCGGGGGATGCTCCTGCTCGATCCTGTCGACGTGGGCACTCAGGCGCGCATCGGAGGCCACCGTAGGCATGCGCCGAGCATAGTGCCTCAGCGCTCGCCGCCGGGGACCCACAGCACATCGCCGTTCTCACGGTTGGCGTGCCGGGCCAGGATGAAGAGCAGGTCCGAGAGCCGGTTCAGATACTTGATGGCGAGGATGTTCATCGTCGCCTCGTGCTCGGCCCATGCGGCCCAACCGGCGCGCTCGGCACGACGTACGACGGTGCGCGCGACGTGCAAGTGCGCCGCACCGGCGGTGCCCCCGTTGAGGATGAAGGACCGGAGGTTCTCCAGGTCCTCGTTGAACTCGTCGCACCAGCCTTCGAGCCGGTCGATGTAGTCCTGCTCGATGCGCAGCGGCGGATATTCGGGGTTCTCCACGACCGGCGTGGCAAAGTCCGCGCCGACGTCGAAGAGGTCGTTCTGGATGCGGGTCAGCACCTTGACGACGGGCTCGTCGAGCGCGCCCTGGGCCAGCGCCACACCGATCACTGCGTTCGCCTCGTCGGCCGTCGCATAGGCCTCGAGCCGGAGATCGGTCTTCGACGTGAGGCTCATGTCGCTGAGTCGGGTCTGTCCGGCGTCGCCGGTGCGGGTGTAGATGCGGGTGAGGTTGACCATGCATCGAGCGTAGTGGCCGGGGTACAGGGGCGCTGTCCAGGGTCGCAATGCGGTGCGGTTGGGTCCATGGAGCACCACTTGAGTCACACCAGTCACATAGCGGACATTGCGCCTCACGAACGTCCGACCATGTGTCATCCGGTGGATCCGCAGAAATATCCGGGCCGCGGGGCAACCAAAACAACGTGGTCCGCGTCATAGTTGGTGACAGAAGGTTTCAACGTGGGCGTTCGGGCGTCCATGAAGAAGGGGAGACGACATGGACATCACCACCGACGGTCCGGCACTCGTCCTTGCCGGGCAGTTCGACGTGCGCAGCACCATGGAAGTTCGAGCCGCCATCTACCAGCACCTGCACGAGTGCCTCGACGAGGAGATCTTCGTCGACCTCACCGATGTCGACGCGGTCGACGTGACCGCGCTCAAGGTCCTTGCCGTCGCGACGCGTTCGGCCGAACGCGACGGACGCCACCTCCGCCTGCGGGGTTGTGGCCCTGCCGTCCGACGGATGCTGCACGTCTCCCACCTGCGCCGACTGGTTGCGGTCGAGCGCGAGAAGATCCCGGCCTGACGCAGAGGCGTCCTTCGGCCGACGCGGCCGGACCGGGCCGACCGCAGGGGAGTCGGCCGGGTCCCGGGCGTGCTGATTGTTCCCGCGCAGATGACTGCGCATGAGGTTTGGGCACGACGCTGGATGTAGTCATCCCCACACACGGACACGGTTACCGGTCGGTCAACTTCGTTCTAGGCTTCGCTCATGAGCAACTCTGCAGAGAACCCGGTGACCAAGGACCGACCGTGGGTGATGCGCACCTACGCCGGCCACTCCACGGCCGAGGCATCGAACGCGCTGTACCGGAACAACCTGTCCAAGGGACAGACCGGGCTCTCGGTTGCCTTCGACCTGCCCACGCAGACCGGATATGACCCGGACTCGCCGCTGGCGCGCGGCGAGGTCGGCAAGGTCGGCGTGCCCGTCCCGCACATGGGCGAGATGCGCAAGCTCTTCAAGGACATCCCGCTCACGGAGATGAACACCTCGATGACCATCAACGCGACGGCCATGTGGCTGCTCGCGATGTACCAGGTCGCCGCCGAGGAGCAGAACCCCGAGCTGGACCCTGCCGAGGTGGCCAAGCAGCTCGCCGGGACGACGCAGAACGACATCATCAAGGAATACCTCTCCCGCGGCACCTACGTGTTCCCGCCCGAGCACTCCTTGCGGCTGATCAGCGACATGATCGCCTACACGGTGAACTACATCCCGAAGTGGAACCCGATCAACATCTGCAGCTATCACCTGCAGGAGGCCGGCGCCACGCCGACCCAGGAGCTCGCCTACGCACTGGGCACGGCCATCGCCGTCCTGGACGCGGTCAAGGACGCCAAGCAGGTCTCGGAGGAGGACTTCGAGAAGGTCGTCGGCCGGATCTCCTTCTTCGTCAACGCTGGTGTCCGGTTCGTGGAGGAGACCTGCAAGATGCGGGCCTTCGTCCAGCTCTGGGACGAGATCACCCGTGAGCGCTACGGCGTCCAGGACCCCAAGATGCGCCGCTTCCGCTATGGCGTCCAGGTGAACTCCCTCGGCCTGACCGAGGCCCAGCCCGAGAACAACGTCCAGCGGATCGTGCTCGAGATGCTCGGCGTCACGCTGTCCAAGAACGCCCGCGCCCGCGCCGTACAGCTGCCGGCGTGGAACGAGGCGCTCGGCCTGCCCCGGCCCTGGGACCAGCAGTGGTCACTGCGCCTGCAGCAGGTGCTGGCCTTCGAGTCCGACCTGCTCGAGCACGAGGACATCTTCGACGGCTCGCACGTGATCGAGGCCAAGGTCAACGCACTGGTCGAGGGCGCCAAGGCCGAGATGGACCGGGTCCAGGCGCTCGGCGGTGCGATCGCGGCCGTCGAGTCCGGCTACATGAAGTCGGAGCTCGTCTCCGCCCACGCCGCACGTCGCGCTCGGATCGAGTCCGGCGAGGAGAAGATCGTCGGGGTGAACAGCTTCGAGACCACCGAGCCGTCGCCGCTGACGGCCAACCTCGACGAGGCGATCATGACCGCCGATCCGAAGGCCGAGGAGGCCGCCAAGGCCTCGGTCGAGGCGTGGAAGGCGCAGCGCGACGAGAACGCGGTCACCGAGGCCCTGGCCCGGCTCGCCGAGACCGCGAAGGGAACCGAGAACCTGATGGAGGCCACCTTGGCCGCCGCGCGTGCAGGTGCCACCACCGGTGAGTGGGCCGGAACGCTGCGCGAGGTCTTCGGTGAGTTCCGTGCACCGACCGGTGTCTCCGGCGCTGTCGGGGTGGCCGAGGCCGGAGCCGAGCTCACCGCCGTGCGCGAGAGGGTCCAGGCCACCGGCGAGGAGCTCGGAGGCCGGCTGCGACTGCTGGTCGGCAAGCCGGGACTCGACGGACACTCCAACGGTGCCGAGCAGGTCGCGGTGCGTGCTCGCGACGCTGGCTTCGAGGTGATCTACCAGGGCATCCGGTTGACCCCCGAGCAGATCGTCGCCGCGGCCGTCGCCGAGGACGTGCACTGCGTGGGTCTCTCGATCCTGTCCGGATCGCACATGGAGCTGGTCCCTGCCGTGCTCGCCGGCCTCGAGGAGGCCGGCATGGGCGACGTCCCGGTGATCGTCGGCGGGATCATCCCCGACTCCGACGGCAAGGCGTTGATCCAGTCCGGAGTCGCTGCGGTCTACACGCCCAAGGACTTCGGCCTGACCCAGATCATGGACGGCATCGTGGACGTGATCCGGAAGGCCAACGAGCTCGACTGAGACTCGACGACGTTCGGGCGGGGGCACAATGGGGGTCATGTCCGACCTCCAGTGCCCCGCCCGGATGTGGGTCGTGCCGGCCGCGGCCACTGACCTCGATCGGTTCGAGGGACTGCGGAGCGCCAAGGTGTCCTTGGTCTACAGCGACGCGAGGAGCCTGGCCCGGGCCGTCGAGGTCGCAGACGACCTCGGGGTCCCGGTGGAGATCAGGCTCGACCTGCCGCGGCTCGGTGTCGCTGACCCGGTGCCCGAGGTCCTCGACGACCTGGCCGACCTGCACCGCGGGGAAGCGGTGGCGTTGGTGCTCGATGTTGCCACGGCCCTGGTCCTCGACCGGGACACGGCCGGCTGGTCGGTGCGCGCGCTCGACTGACAGGGACGCCCGGATGCGATGCGCGTCACAGAGGTAAGGCAACCCTTCACGTTGGGGCGTATCATCGTCGGCATGGGGAAGAAGGTGAAGCCGAAGAGCGAGTGCTGCGTGTCCAAGGACCGTTGCAAGCGTTGCCCGATCCGCATGATGAAGGAGGGCACGCTCCCGCCCGGCTACACCGTGAAGAAGCGCAAACTGGTCAAGGTCGACAAGAAGAAGCTGGCCAAGGCGGCCTGATCCACGCGCGGATCGGGACAAGTGCGGCAGACTCCTGCCATGTCTCGAGTGATCGTCGTGGGCGCCGGTGTGATCGGCCTGACCTGTGCTGTCCGGCTGCTCGAGCGTGGCCACCGGGTGAATGTCGTCGCACGCGACCTACCCCTGGAGACGACCAGTGCCATCGCCGGTGCGTTCTGGTATCCCTATCGAGCCCTTCCCCAGGACCGGGTCACGGCATGGGCCGGAGCGTCGTACGCCGAGTTCGTCGGCCTGGCAGGTGAGCCGGAGACCGGGGTCTCCATGGTCACCGGGACCGAGGTCTTCACCAACCGCCAGCGTGATCCGTGGTGGCGCGAGGCCGTGCCGAGTCTGGATCGTGAGACCTCGCTGCCGGCGGGCTATGTCGACGGCTGGACCTTCACCACGCCGGTGATTGAGATGCCGGTCCACCTGCGCTGGCTGAGCCGGCGGGTGGACGAGCTCGGCGGCACCATCACCCGGCTCAACCTGTCCGCCCTCCCGACGGGTGCCGACCTGGTCGTCGACTGCGCCGGGCTCGGTGCCCGACACCTTGCGGGCGACCGTTCGGTGACGCCGGTGGCCGGCCAGGTCGTCGTCGTGGAGCAGTTCGGCCTCGACCGGTGGTGGCTGGATGCGGCAGGACCGACGTACGTCGTGCCCCGCGCGCACGACGTCGTGGTGGGCGGCACCGATGCCGAGGGGGAGTGGAACCGGAGCCCGTCACCCAAGACTGCCGCGGACATCCTGGAGCGGGCCGCACGCCTGGTGCCGGGCGTGGACCGAGCACGGGTGCTGCGCCACAAGGTGGGCCTGCGCCCGGTGCGTCCGGCCGTCCGCGTCGAACGGATCGGCGACGTGATCCACTGCTATGGCCACGGCGGCGCCGGGGTCACCCTGTCCTGGGGCACCGCCGACGAGGTCGCCGCCCTGGCCGGTTGACCCTCAGCCGGCGAGGCGTCGTTCGCGGCGTCGGTAGAGTGCGATCATGGCGGCCGTGGACAGGGCCGCGCCCACCAGGAGAGCCCAGAGCCCGGCCGAGTCTCCCCAGAGCCAGACGCCGAGGAAGCCACATGCCGAGGCCACGACCATCACCACGATCGCGGCGGCGATGCGGAACGAGAACTCGGCCAGGAACTCACCCATGAAGCTGCGCTGGGGGCGTGCCTGCTGGCCGCCGAGCGGTTCGACGGCGACCACCGCGGACGGGTTGATCGGCCCATGGATGTGCGGGTACGTCGTGTCGCCCACCTCGTCCTCGCTCCACGGGGAGGTCAGCTTCTCGGTGTCGATCGTCAACAGCACCAGGGGAGTGCGGACGTCGGCGTAGTAGCGCTCCCGCACGCCCTCGACCTGGTCCTCGCGGGAGGCGTGGATGAAGCCCTCTTCCTCGAGCGTGCGATCCAGCGTCGACTGGGCATAGGAGCCCGCCAGCCGTGCGGCGTCCCAGCGGGACTTCTCGGCGATGTGGAAGATGAGCATGGTCAGATCCTGTCAGACGTTCAGCCGGGAGTGGACGCGCCGGGAACGGTTCCAGATCCTGTCGCCTAGAAGAGTCGCTCGGTGGGGTCGTCCATCCCGCGCAGCGCGTCGTAGTCGACGGTCACGCACTGGATGCCGCGGTCGGTGGCGAGCACCTTGGCCTGCGGCTTGATCTCCTGGGCCGCGAAGATGCCGCGCACCGCGCCCTTGGCGGTGAGCAGCGGGTCGCGGTTCAGCAGCTCGAGGTAGCGGGTCAGCTGCTCCACGCCGTCGATCTCGCCACGACGCTTGATCTCGACGGCCACGGACTCACCGTTGGCGTCGCGACACATCAGGTCGACCGGGCCGATCGGGGTGGGGAACTCCCGGCGGACCAGGGTCAGGCCGGTGCCCAGGCTGGCCGGGTGGTCGGCGAGCAGCTCCTGCAGGTGCTTCTCCACGCCGTCCTTCTGCAGGCCCGGGTCGATGCCGAGGTCGTGCTCGGAGTCGGAGTGGATCTCCTCGAGGAGGATGCGCAGGGTGTCGGCGGGGCCCTTGCCCGATGCTCGGCTGGTCACGAGCCATTCGACCTGACCGTCCTCGGTCACGCCCTCGGTGACCTTGCAGGGCGGCGACATCCAGTTCAGCGGCTTGTAGGAGCCTCCGTCGGAGTGCACCAGCACCGACCCGTCGGCCTTGATCATCAACACGCGGGTCGCCATCGGCAGATGGGCCGAGAGGCGGCCGGCGTAGTCGACCTGGCAGCGCGCAACAACGAGTCTCACGGGAGGCGAGGCTACCGGTGCGCCGGGAAGTGCGGCGTACCGGTTCGTGAACCGCGGACATATCGCCTCGCGCGTCAACGTCTTCCAGATCACGTATCGAGTTCTGGTCTGAGGGTTACCCGCGGGTAGAACGCGTGTCACAATCGCTCGCATGACTGACACCTCAGCCACCAACGAGCAGATCAGCCGCGAGCTGGTCCTCCCTTACCTCAACCACGCGGTCCGCATGTTCGAGAGCGGCTACGCCTCGGCGACCGACATCGACAACGCGATGCGCTTCGGCTGCGGCTACCCGCAGGGCCCGCTGGCCACCATCGACGAGATCGGCGTCCAGCAGGTCCGTGACGAGCTGGCTGCGCGTTTCTCCGAGAGCGGCGACAACCTGCACAAGCCGGCCGACCTGCTCGAGAAGCTGGCCGCCGAGGGTACGACGTTCGCGTCCGGTGCCGCCGGTGCCGATGCCGAGGCGCCGCAGCTGAAGCACGAGATCACCAAGGTCGGTGTCGTCGGCACCGGCACGATGGCCTCGGGCATCGTCCAGGTCTTCGCCCAGGCCGGCTATGACGTCGTGTTCGTGGGTCGTGGCGAGGACAAGATCGCCGGTGTCGTGGCGTTCATCGAGAAGGGTCTCGGTCGCCTGGTCGAGAAGGGCAAGCTGGACGAGGACACCAAGGCTGCGGTGCTCGGTCGCCTGACCGGGTCCACCAGCCGTGAGGACCTGGCCGACGTCGACCTCGTCGTCGAGGCCATTGCCGAGGACCTCGAGATCAAGACGCAGCTCTTCAAGGACCTGGACCGGATCGCCAAGCCCGGCGCGATCCTGGCCACCACCACCTCGTCGATGCCGATCACCCAGCTCGGCGAGGTCACCTCGCGCCCCGAGTCGGTCATCGGGATGCACTTCTTCAACCCGGCCACCGTGATGAAGCTGGTCGAGGTGGTCACCACCTCGGCGACCTCGGCCGACGTGGACCAGACCGTCCTGGCGCTGTGCGCGAAGGTCAAGAAGGTCGCCGTCTCCTGCGCCGACCGCTCCGGCTTCATCGTGAACGCGCTGCTGTTCCCCTACCTCAACGACGCCGTCAAGATTGTCGACGAGGGCCGCGCGGACATCGACACGGTCGACGCCGCGATCAAGGAGCAGGCCGGCTTCCCGATGGGACCGTTCCAGCTGCTCGACGTGGTCGGCAACGACGTGTCGTTGGCGATCCAGCAGGAGTTGCACACCGAGTTCAAGGAGGCCGGCTTCGCGCCGGCCGCCGGGCTCGAGAAGGTCGTCGCCGAGGGCAACCTCGGTCGCAAGACCGGCAAGGGCTTCCACACCTACAACTGAGCCACACGCGCCGCGCCGCGAGGTGCCGCGCAGCCCCGAGGGAGCAGCCCGGGCGTCGCAACTCCACCAGGAGGGGCGGCGCCCGGTGTCATTCCCCGGCTCAGTCCAGGCAGAACTCGTTGCCCTCCGGGTCCCGCATCACGATGAACCCGGCGCCCATCGGCGGCGCCGGCTCGAACCTCTCGACCCGGGTGGCGCCGAGCGCGAGAAGTCGGCTGGCCTCGGCCTCGAGAGCGGTCATTCGTTCCTCGCCCTCGAGGCCCGGTGCGGCGCGTACGTCGAGGTGCACCCGGTTCTTGGCCGACTTGCGCTCGGGGACGCGTTGGAAGAACAACCGCGGGCCGGTGCCGGCAGGGTCCACCGAGGCGGAGGCGCGATTGCGCTCCTCGGTCGGGACGCCGAGCTTGTCCAGCGCCTCCTGCCAGGTGGAGAAGCCGGGCGGTGGGGCGGCGTACTCGTAGCCGAGCGCTTCGTTCCAGAAGCCGGCGAGGGCGTCAGGATCGGCACAGTCGAAGGTGATCTGCACGGTGCGCGCGACGACGGGGCCGGTCGTGTCGGGCCCAGTCACGGCCTGCCCAGTCATTTGGAGGACTCTTCCTTGCGCCACGGCTTGAGCCACTCCGTCTCGGGCCAACCCTCGCGACCGGCGATCAGCTCAAACATGGTGGCGCCGTCGATCGACTCCCGGATGATGTCCGCGTGACCGGCGTGGCGGGCCAGCTCCTCGATCAGGTGCAGCCACACCCACCGCACGGACCAGGCGGTGATGTCCTTCGGGTTCCACGGCGCGTCGGGAACGGGGACCGGGGCGTCGAGGTCGACCGCTGCGATGGCCTCCAGCACGGCGCTCGACACCTCGTCGAAGTGGGCCAGGACGTCGGCCACGGTGTCGGTCGGCAGCCAGGTGATGTTGCGCTCGCGGTCGGCGTACACCTCCTCGAGGGGACGGTCGTCGCTCACCGGGTTCGGGGCGGCCAGGGCGTGGGCAGCCCAGGTGACCTGGTTGTGTGCGGCGTGCTTGACCAGCGCGCCGACGCTGAGAGCGCTGCGGGTCGGCGTCGCGCCGGCCTGCTCGTCGGTGAGTCCGAAGATCACGGCGCGGAACGCGTCCTGCTGCTGGATGAGGTAGGCACGCAGACCGTCGCGCTCATCGATGACCGGGGGAGCTTGGGCAGGCATGGGGTCGTCCTCTCGTTGTTTCGTTGACGGTCTCACCCTCCCACCGGATGTGGACAGATCCTGACCGCAATGGGGTTCGGTCCGGAGAACTTCCGGGTGCGCCACAATGAGGGCGTGAGTGACTCCGACCTGCACGTGACGAACCTCGGCGAGAGCGGCCCGCGGGTCGCCTTCTGCCACGGACTCTTCGGCCAGGGGAAGAACTGGACGGCGATCGCCAAGGCGATCTCCGATGACCACCGGGTCTCCCTGATCGACATGCCCAACCACGGACGCTCCCCGTGGACTGAGCATCTCGACTATCCCGAGATGGCCGAGCAGGTCGCCGAGCTATTCGACGCCGACGACCCGGTCGCCCTGGTCGGTCACTCGATGGGCGGGAAGATCTCGATGCTGCTGGCCCTGCTCCACCCCGAGCTGGTCGAGCGGCTGGTGGTCGTCGACATGTCGCCCGTGGACTACCCGGGGCAGAGCGAGTTCGCCGGCTACATCGACGGCATGCAGGCGCTGGACCTGGCCTCGATGAGCACCCGCGCCGAGGCCGACGAGGCGCTGTCCGAGGCCGCCCCCAATCGCACCGTGCGCAGCTTCCTGCTCCAGAACCTCCGTCGCGACAGCGGTGGCCAGGGCTGGCGGTGGATGCCCAACCTGGACCTGCTCGGCCGCGAGCTGCCGGTGCTCGGCGGCTGGCCCGCGGACCGGGTGGAAGCAACGACGTACGACGGTCGCGTGCTGTGGGTGGCCGGAGCGGAGTCGCCCTACGTCAAGGACGACTATGCGCCGGCGATGGAGGCGCTGTTCCCGCGGGTGGCCAAGGTGACCATCAAGAACGCCGGACACTGGGTGCACTCGCAGCAGCCCGAGGTCTTCACCGAGGTGCTGCGACGGTTCCTGGCCACGAAGCCATGACGGCCACCGGGCCCCGGCTGGCCTCGGGCCTCGGCTTCGCGCTCCTCTCGGCGGCCTCCTTCGGGCTCTCCGGGTCGTTGGCCCGCGGGCTGCTCGACCAGGGCTGGAGCGCCGGCGCCGCGGTCACCGTCCGGGTCGCGATCGCCGCCCTGGTGCTGCTGGTCCCGGCCGCGATGGCGCTGCGTGGGCGTTGGCACCTGCTGCGCAACGCCTCGGGCATGGTGGCCATCTATGGGGTCGTCGCGGTAGCCGGCTGCCAGCTCTGCTACTTCTATGCCGTCGAGCACCTGCAGGTGGGCGTCGCGCTGCTGATCGAGTACACCGCTCCGGTCGCCGTGGTGGTGTGGCTCTGGTTGCGCCACGGCCACCGGCCGGGACGACTCACCCTGGCCGGCGCGCTGGTGGCTGCCGCCGGACTGGTGCTGGTCCTCGATGTGGTCTCGGGCGCACGGCTGAGTGCCGTGGGCGTGCTCTGGGCACTCGGCGCCATGGTCGGAGCCGCCACCTACTTCGTGCTCTCCGCCGACGAGGACAACGGACTGCCGCCGATCGTGCTGGCCGGCGGCGGGCTCTCGGTCGGTGCGCTCGCGTTGGGCCTGGCGGGCGCGATCGGCATCGTCCCGATGCAGGCAGCCACTCGCGACGTCGAGTACGCCGTCGGTTCGGTGCCGTTCTGGGTGCCCCTGCTGGCGCTGGGCCTGGTCACGGCAGCGCTCGCCTACACCACGGGCATCGCCGCGGGCCGTCGGCTGGGCTCGCGACTGGCCTCGTTCGTCGCGCTCAGCGAGGTGCTGGCCGCGCTGGCGGCGGCCTGGCTGCTGCTCGACGAGCTGCCCCGGGCGCTGCAGCTCGTCGGTGGCGTGCTGATCCTGGCCGGCGTGGTGCTGGTCAAGATGGGGGAGAAGGACATCAGGACCCTCGAGGAGGACGGGCTCCCCGTGATCTGAGGCGTCCGGACACGCACGACGCCCCGACGGATCACCGTCGGGGCGTCGTGGAGTGGCTGTGAGTGGTCTCAGTCCTCGTCGCCGAAGCCGGACATCACGTCGCGCAACGCTGCGAGCTGGGCGGTGATCGAGTCGCGACGTCGCGCCAGACGGTCGACCTCGGCCCGGGTCGCGGCCAGCTCCCGGTCGGCGTCGGCCTGGCCGGTGGCGGTCAGGCTCTCCGACTGGCTGCGTGCGGAGGCGACGATCTGCTCGGCCTCGCGGCGGGCGCGGGTGAGCAGTGCCTCGGACTCCGTCTGGGCCTGGGCGCGGTGCGCCGAGGCCTGGTTGGTGGCCTCGCTGGCGCGCTGCTCGGCTGCGGCGGCGCGCTGCTCGGCCTCCTCGACCAGCCTGCGGGTCTCTGCGGTGGCGCTGGAGTGGTAGTCGGCCGCCTCCTTGGCCAGGCGCTCCTTCTCCACGGCCAGCGTGCGGCGTGCCTCCTGCACCTCACGGTCGGCGGCGGCCCGGGCCTTCTCCGCCTCCCGCTGGGCGGTGACCCTGGCGTCGTTGCTCTCCTGCTCGGCGGCCAGTCGGAGCTGGTCGGCCTCCCGCTTCGCGGCGGCGCGGAGGTCCTGGGCCTCGCTGCGGGCCAGGTTCCGCTCCTGCTCGGCGTCGGCGATGATGCGGGTCCGCTGCTCGTCGATCTCGGTGAGCTGGACGACGCGCATGTCCTCGGCCTCGCGGCTGGCGTCGGCACGGATCGCCTTGGCGTCCGCGTTGGCCTGTGAACGGATCTCGGTCGCCTCGCGGACGGCCTGGTTGCGGATGTCCTCGGCCTCCTCCTCGGCCAGTCGCAGCAGCTCGTTGGCGCGGCCACCCAGGCCGGCGTACGAGGGCCGCTCGGCCTCGGAGACCTTCTTCTTCAGTGCCTCGAGCTCACCCTCCAGCTCGATGACCCGCTTCTCGGACATGCCGAGGCTGTTGCCCAGGCCTGCCTTCTCGGTGGTGAGCTGGTTGAGCAGCTGGTCGACGGCGCCCTTGTCATAGCCGTTGCGGCGCACCACGGGCAGCGAGGGCAGGGACGGGGACTGGACGGCCGGAGAGTATGCCGAGTGGCCACCGCTCGGCGCGGAGCCCTGCGACGGCTGCGCCTGGGCGTGCTGCTGCTGGGGTGCCTGCTGGCGGGGGGCGGCTGCGGCCGGCGCCTGGCGTGCCGGTTGTGCGCCGGACTGTCCCTGGCCCGACTGCTGGCCCGACTGCGGGCGCGCCTGCTGGCCGGACTGCTGGCCCGACTGCTGGGGCCGGGCGGGGGACTGCGCCGGAGGGCGAGTCGACGTACGTTCCTGCCCCTTGCCCGGCTCGTCCTTGATCGCCGGGATCACCTGGGTGGCGTCATCCGCGCCGGTCGACGCGGGGTCGCCCGTGGAGGCGTCATCGAAGATGGACAGGCCGTCGTCACTCATTCACAAATCCTTAGTCAGTCGTGGCACCCGTGTGTCCTACAGTCTTGCGGATCGCCGGTAAAGAACCCACCCCGGCTCGCGCACAGTGCGCGAACCGGGGTGGAATTGTTCATGGCGTGTGCTCCACGCCTTCTGCTCAGACGCCGCGGAAGGCGTTGATCTTGTCGATGTGCTTCTCGCGCAGCTCGGTGTTGAGCACGCCGAGGCCCTCGGAGGGGGAGAGCGCCAGCACGCCGACCTTGCCCTGGTGCTTGTTGTGGTGCACGTCGAGCGCGGCCTGGCCGACCTGGTCCAGGGTGTAGGTGCGCGACAGGGTCGGGTGGATCTTGCCCTGGGCGATGAGGCGGTTGGCCTCCCACGACTCGCGGTAGTTGGCGAAGTGCGAGGAGACGATCCGCTTCAGGTTCATCCACAGGTAGCGGTTGTCGTACTCGTGCATGTAGCCCGTGGTCGACGCGCAGGTGGTGATGGTGCCGCCCTTGCGGGTGACGAAGACGGAGGCACCGAAGGTCTCGCGGCCCGGGTGCTCGAAGACGATGTCGATGTCCTCGCCGCCGGTGAGCTCACGGATCTTCTTGCCCAGTCGCAGCCATTCCTTGGGGTTCTGCTGGGTGCCCTCTTCGTTCCAGAACTGCCACTTCTCGTCGGAACGGTTGATGATGAGCTCGGCGCCCATCTTGCGGCAGATCTCGGCCTTCTCCTCGTTGGAGACGACACAGATCGGGTTGGCGCCACCGTTGAGCGCGTACTGCGTGGCGAAGCCGCCCAGGCCGCCCGAGGCGCCCCAGATCAGGACGTTGTCGCCCTGCTTCATGTCGCCACCGTTCTTGGAGACGAGCTGGCGGTAGGCGGTGGAGTTGACCAGACCGGGGGAGGCAGCCTCTTCCCAGGTCAGGTGCTCGGGCTTGGGCATCAGCTGGTTCGACTTGACCAGGGCGATCTCGGCGAGACCACCGAAGTTCGTCTCGAAGCCCCAGATGCGCTGCTCCGGGTCGAGCATCGAGTCGTTGTGGCCGTCGGCCGACTCCATCTCGACCGACAGGCAGTGCGCCACGACGCGGTCGCCGGCGTTCCACTTGGTCACACCGGGGCCGGTCTTGAGCACGACGCCGGACAGGTCCGAGCCCACCACGTGGTAGGGCAGGTCGTGACGCTTGGTGAGCTCGGAGAGGCGGCCGTAGCGCTCGAGGAAGCCGAAGGTGGAGACCGGCTCGAAGATCGAGGTCCACACGGTGTTGTAGTTGATCGCGGACGCCATCACGGCGACGTAGGCCTCGCCCGGTCCCAGCTCGGGAAGGGCGACGTCCTCGACGTGGAGGGACTTGCGCGGGTCCTTCTCCTTGCTCGGGATGCCTTCGAACATGTCGACCTCGTCCTTGTGGACCGTGACGGCCCGGTAGGACTCGGGCAGTTCGAGGTTGGCGAAGTCCTCGGCGCTGGTGTCGCCGGCCTGGATCGCGTCAAGAATGTGCTGCACGGGGAAACTCCCTGGAAGTGTCGAGTGGGCGAGTCGGGCACAACGTACCCGTGAGTAACGTGGAGTGGGGCGCTGTGAGACTGACGTCTCACACGCAGGGTGGTCTTCTGCGCCCCGGGAACGGTCTCAGTGTGGCCGACGGTTCGGTGCGTCAGTGCTGGGTCAGTGCTCCGGGGACGCCGCGGGCTCGACCAGCTCCACCAGGACGCCACCGGCGTCCTTGGGGTGGATGAAGTTGATCCGGGAGTTCGACGTGCCGCGCTTCGGCTCGGGATAGAGCAGGCGCAGGCCACGCTCGCGCAGGATCGCGGAGACCTGCTCCACGTCGGTCACCCGGTAGGCCAGCTGCTGCAGGCCGGGGCCGGAGCGGTCGATGAACTTGGCGATCGTGGACTGGTCGTTGAGCGGTGCCAGGAGCTGGATCCGCTGGGTGGTGGTGTCGCCGCCCTCGGAGTTGATCTGGACCATGGCCTCACGGACGCCCTGCTCCTCGTTGACCTCCTCGTGGGCGACCTCCATGCCGAAGGTGTCGCGATAGAAGGCAATCGCCTCGTCCAGGTCGGGAACGGCGATGCCGACGTGATCGATGCAGACGAACAGGTTCTTGGGGATGTCGACAGGTGCGCTCATGGGGCCATCGTGACCTGCGCGCGCAAGCGTGAGTGACGACGTCCACATCCGGGACACATGGTCTCGATGAATAGGACGGGGTTAGGCTCGCAACATTCCATTCATGCATCACCAGGAGGAACAGAAATGTCGTCCACGTCCGGCGGATCCGTCATCGTTGCAGGGGCACGTACGCCCGTTGGTCGCCTTCTCGGCGGCCTGAAGTCCCTCTCGGCGGCCGACCTCGGCGGTGTCGCCATCAAGGGTGCCCTCGAGAAGGCCGGCGTCGCCGGCGACCAGGTCGACTACGTGATCATGGGCCACGTGATCCAGGCCGGTGCCGGCCAGATCACCGCTCGCCAGGCCTCGGTCAAGGGCGGCATCCCGATGAACGTCCCGGCGATCACGATCAACAAGGTCTGCCTCTCGGGCATCAACGCGATCGCGCTGGCCGACCAGCTGATCCGCGCCGGCGAGCACGACATCGTCGTTGCAGGTGGCATGGAGTCGATGACCAACGCCCCGCACGTGCTGCAGAAGTCCCGCGAGGGCTTCAAGTACGGCGACACCCCGCTGGTCGACTCGATGGCCTACGACGCCCTCTACGACCAGTTCACCGACCAGCCGATGGGCAACCTGACCGAGTCGTGCAACGCGGCCGGCAAGAACCTGACCCGCGAGGAGCAGGACGAGTTCTCGGCCCGCTCGCACCAGCTGGCCGCCCAGGCCTGGAAGAACGGCGTCTTCGACGACGAGGTCGTCCCGGTGACGATCCCCTCGCGCAAGGGTGACGTCACCGTCTCCCAGGACGAGGGCATCCGCGGCGACACCACCGCCGAGTCGCTCTCCGGGCTGCGCCCCGCCTTCGACAAGTCCGGCACGATCACCGCCGGGTCCTCCTCGCAGATCTCCGACGGCGCTGCTGCGGTCGTCGTGATGAGCAAGGCCAAGGCCGAGGAGCTCGGCCTCGAGTGGATCGCCGAGATCGGCGCCAGCGGCCAGGTCGCCGGCCCCGACTCCACGCTGCAGCTGCAGCCGGCCAACGCCATCGTCAAGGCTGCCGAGAAGGAGGGCATCGCGGTCTCCGACATCGACCTCTTCGAGCTCAACGAGGCGTTCGCCGCAGTGGGCATCGAGTCCGCTCGCCAGCTGGGCGTCGACGCCGACAAGGTCAACGTCAACGGCGGTGCCATCGCGATCGGTCACCCGGTCGGCATGTCCGGCGCCCGGATCGTCCTGCACCTGGCGCTCGAGCTCCAGCGTCGCGGTGGCGGCACCGGTGCTGCCGCGCTGTGCGGTGGCGGCGGCCAGGGCGACGCCCTGATCATCCGCGTGCCCGCCAAGGCCTGATGGTCACGGACAACGCTTCCAGCGCAACGGCCGGCCGACCGCGAGGTCGGTCGGCCGTTGCCGTTCCCGAGCTGGTCGAGAAGGCGCGTGCCGGGGACCCGCGCTCGGTGGGTCGACTGATCTCCCTGGTCGAGGACGCCTCGCCGCTGCTGCGCGAGGTGATGGCCGAGATCTGTCGACACGACGACTCAGCCGCCGATCGGGCGATCACGATCGGCATCACCGGCGCCCCGGGGGTGGGCAAGTCCACCTCCACCAACGCGCTGGTCACCGAGCTGCGCAAGGCAGGCAAGCGCGTCGGTGTCCTGGCCGTGGACCCGTCCTCGCCGTTCTCCGGTGGCGCCCTGCTCGGTGACCGGGTCCGGATGGGTGACCATGCCCTCGACAAGGACGTCTACATCCGGTCGATGGCCTCGCGCGGTCACCTCGGGGGACTGTCGTGGAGCACCCCGCAGGCGATGCGGGTGCTCGACGCCGCGGGTTGCGACGTCGTCCTGGTCGAGACCGTCGGTGTCGGGCAGAGCGAGGTGGAGATCGCCGGACTGGCCGACACCACGATCGTCCTGCTGGCTCCCGGCATGGGGGACGGCATCCAGGCTGCCAAGGCCGGGATCCTGGAAGTGGGCGACGTGTACGTCGTCAACAAGGCCGATCGCGACGGAGCCAGCTCGGTGCGCCGCGACCTTCGCAACGCACTCGCCCTGACCCAACGCGGCGAAGGTGCCTGGAAGCCCCCGGTGCTGATGACCACCGCACAGGACGGCTCCGGCATGGCCGAGGTCGTGGCCGAGCTCGACAAGCACGCCGAGTGGCTGCGCGCCAGCGGTGAGCTGGCGCGGCGGCGTACCCGTCGCGCTCGCGAAGAGGTCGAGGCGATCGCGGTCACCACGCTGCGCCAGCGCTGGGCCGCCGTCGGGCGCCACGACCGGCTCGACGCGCTGGCCGTCGAGGTGGCCGAGGGCAGGACCGACCCCTACACGGCGGCGGACGTGCTGCTGGACGCGCCCGAGTCGGCTGGGTGAGGGCCCGGCCCGTTGGGCGCGCCTCCCGCACCCCTCGGGTCGCAGTTGTTAGAAAAGACCCTGCAGCAAGTTGTCCGAGCAAGTTCTCCGGGCAGCACCCTGCCCACACCACACTGAGGATGGAGAGTTGAGATGGACGCCAAGAAGGGCGTGCTCGCCGTCGTCGTGCTGTTCCTCGGTTTCTGGATGTTCAAGGACCCCAGTGGGCTGGCGGACATCGCCAGCTCCGGCGCGGGCGAGGGCTGGGGGCTGACCACTCAGCTCTTCGACGCGACGATCAACTTCATCAACGAGTTGTTCTAGGACCGCCATGGGGTTGACCAAGACCCTGTCGGATCCCAACATCCGCAAGCACCTGCTCCGCGACGAGGGCGAGGTGATAGTCGATGAGGTCATGCACCACTGGATCGTCTACGTGGTGCCGATCCTCGAGGTCGTCCTCGCGCTGGTCCTCCTGATCGCGTTCCCGTTCATCGACATCGACCTGGCCTG
Source organism: Nocardioides daedukensis (assembly GCF_013408415.1). Taxonomy (NCBI): domain Bacteria; kingdom Bacillati; phylum Actinomycetota; class Actinomycetes; order Propionibacteriales; family Nocardioidaceae; genus Nocardioides; species Nocardioides daedukensis. Next base: position 3,643,160 of record NZ_JACCAA010000001.1, read on the forward strand.
GTTCCCGTTCCTGCTGGCCGTTGCGATCCTGGGCCACGCCGGCTACAAGACGCTGGCCCACTTCCGGGACAGGTTCGTGATCACCAACATGCGCGTCTTCCGGGTGCACGGGGTGTTCACCTCAAACCTGGCCACGATGCCACTGAGCCGGATCCTCGACATCACCGTCGTCAAGCCGTTCCACGGGCGCCTGCTCGGCTTCGGGCACTTCGTCTTCGAGTCCGCCGCCCAGGAGCAGGGGCTGCGCGACATCCGCCACGTGGCTCGTGCCGACGAGCGGGACCTCTCCATCCAGCGCGTCGTCCAGCGTTCCGGCCTGCGCGGACCCAAGGTGAACTAGGTGAGTCTCCGATGACCCTGCCCTTCGACCCCATCGACGAGGCCGCCCGACAGTGGGGCGAGCGCTGGGACGGTGTGGCGCAGATGCACGCCGTCACGTCTCTGATGCGGGTCCAGCAGCTCGTGCTCGGTCGGCTCGACGCCATCCTCAAGCCGCACGGCCTCACCTTCGCGCGCTACGAGGCGCTGGTGCTGCTGGTCTTCTCCTCACGCGGCGCGCTGCCGCTGGGCAAGATGGGCGAGCGCCTGCAGGTGCACCCCACCTCGATCACCTCGATCATCACCCGACTGGTCGTCTCCGGACACGTCGTACGCCGTCCGCACCCGAATGACGGTCGTGCGGTGCTCGCGGAGATCACCGAGTCCGGCCGGGCGGTCGTCGAGGCGGCCACGGCGGACCTGCTCAAGGAGGGCTTCGCGCTCGGCTCGATCAGCGAGGACCAGCTGGGCCAGCTCTCGGAGCTCCTTCGACCGGTGCGCAACGACGCAGGTGATTTCTGAGTGCCGGTGGGTAGGGTGCCGGTCGTGAATCGGATGCGCATCGCGGTTGTGGCTGCACTCTTCGGGACCCTGGCCTGCACTGGCATCGGTCCGGCGTCAGCAGACCCCGGTGACCTCGGTGGTGAGCCGATCAAGACCACGACCGATGAGGGCACCCCGGTGCCGATCAAGGCCGGTCTGTGGAAGGTCACGCTTGCGCCGGGCGACCTGCCGCTGTGGTTCGTCTACGAGCGCGACCCGAAGCACCCCGACAGCACGGTGCACATCGGGGTGAGTGCACGGTCCACCGGCGAGAGTGCCGGCACCGTCTCGCTCAAGGCGGCCGCCGACAACGAGGATCGCACCTCGTGCGGCAGCGGCTCCGCCACAGGCGACTTCTCCCAGCCGCAGCTGCCCTTCGGTGTGGAGCTCGCCGTCGGCACCGGGGACTACGGCTCTCGTGACTCCGCCTGCCTGACCTCGGACAGGATCAAGTTCAGTGTCGGCCCCGGCTACTCGACGCTGGACGATGACCTGGAGCTGGCGATCAAGGTCGTCGAGGAGAGCTCACTTCGAGACGCGGACGATCCCGCCCTCCCGGCCCCGCCGGAGGAGGACGCCGCGTTCGTGGCACCGAAGGCCAGCAGCCCGGAGGCGGTGACGCCGGGCACCACGTTCTCGGATGCTCCCGTTCTCGACGACGGCACGGTCTCGGGAAGCGTCAAGGAGGGCGAGCAGGTCTTCTACCGGGTGCCGCTCAACTGGGGACAGACATTGGCCGCCCAGCTGGACGCCAAGGCGTTGCCGCAGGCCGTCCTCGACCAGGGCGGCCCGGCATCCCTGTCCGTGGACATCTACACACCGATGCGGCGCAACGTCGACTCCGGCTTCGACGACACGACCGAGCGCGGACAGGTCGGTGACGAGGCTCTCGAGCTGACCACCGGGCGTGGGCCACTGCTCTATCGCAACCGCTTCGAGAACGGGGTCACCTACCTTCCCGGCGACTACTACGTCGCGGTGTCGGCCAAGCCGAACACGTCGCGCGAAGAGGCCGCTGAGATCCCGTTCGAGCTCACCGTCCAGGCCCAGGGCGAGGTCGCCGGTGTCCCGGAGTTCACCGAGGACAAGGGCTATCTGATCGGCGCGGACCAGCGGTCCACCGTGGCATCGGGCACTCCGCGGCCCACGGACTCCGAGGAATCGGGCTGGGTCAACGCGCGTCGGCTCGGCGGACTCGGACTCGGCCTGGTCGGCCTCGTCCTGCTGGCGCTGGGCGCGCTCCGTCTGCGCAGCTGAGCGACCCGTGACACTCGCGTCAACCGAGGATGAGCACGCCTGCTCCGAGGAGACACAGGACGCCGGCGAGCAGCATCACCAGTGCGGTCAGGTTGGAGCGACCCGTCGTCTCGGGAGGCTGGTGAGCGACATGGTGGGGCCTGTGCATCGTGGTCGGGGCGCCGCGATCCAACATCGTCGGGTTGGCCGTGGTCTGCTGGCCGGCTGAGCCGAAGGGAGCAGTCGTGGCGGGGGAGTACGGCGTACCGCCGGCGGTCACAGGAGTTGTGGGTGTGGCGGTCCACTGGTCCTGGTCCACGCGCACGTCGGCGAAGTGGTCCCTGATGAAGATCGACTCGCCCGGCTCCGGGGCCAAGCCGGTGAGCGACAGCGCCGCGAGGCGCTCACGGAAGTCGGTGGCGCTCGTCGGACGCTTGGTGGCATCCTCGTCGGTGGCCACGGCGAGCAGCTCCACCAAGGCCCTGCGATGCGGATCGTCGTCGGAGATCGCGTCGACGTCGATGCCGGGCGTCTCGGTGGAGGGGCGGTCACCGGTCAGCATCTCGAAGCCGACCCGACCGACCGAATAGATGTCCGAGCGGAAGTCCGGGTCACCGCCGCGCCACTGCTCGGGCGCCATGTACCCGGGGCTCCCGATCACCATCGAGGCCCGGGTCATCCTAGGCTCGTCCAACGGGGCCGCGATGCCGAAGTCGGTGAGCCGCAGGTGGGGCATGGCGGCACCGGTCGGCTCGAGGAGCAGGTTCGCGGGCTTCACGTCACGGTGGACGATGTCGGCTGCGTGCACCGCTTCGAGGGCCTGCAGCGTCTGGTCGAGAAGGAGCGCGGTCCAGCGGACGGGGAGGCGGCCCTGCTCCTTGAGCAGCCCTGAGACGGCACCGCCGCGCATCAGCGGCATGGTGAACAGCACGCGGTCGTCCATGCCTGCCCAGGACTGGGGAGTGACGACGTGGTCATGGTCGATGCGCATCGATTGCTCGCGCACGAAGCGGAGCAGCGAGGCGGCATCGGACTGGCGAAGGATCTTGGCGGCCTTCATCTGGTTGTCCGAGCGATCCAGGATGCACCAGACCGTGCCCATGCCTCCCATCGCAATGGGATCGAGCAATTCATAGCGACCTGCGAAGACTTCACCCACGGGCACGACCCTACCCACCCAACCCCCGGCGTACGCCTCTTGTCGCATCGGGGAAGATGGTGCCCATGAGTCAACAGCCGTTCTCCCGTCCCGGTGCGATCGACCTGTCCGGCCTGCGCCAGCCGGCCAACACGCCTGCCCCTGGTGCAGGCGCGCCAGCCGGAGGTGCGCCCGCCGGTTCAGCTGGTGGGGCTGCGCCCGGTGGCGCCTACTCGGTGACCATCACCGAGCAGAACTTCCAAGAGGTCCTCGAGGCCTCCCGTACGGCGCCGGTGGTCCTGGTCTTCCACTCGCCGCAGCAGTCGCCCGAGAGCAGCCAGATGGCGCGCGACGTCGAGACCGTCGTCGCCGAGCACGAGGGCCGCTTCCTGGCCGGTGACGTCGACATCGACGCAGTGCCCGGGATCGCGCAGGCCATGCAGATCCCGCAGGTGCCGCTGATGCTGGTGCTGCTCGACGGTCGTCCGGCCACCCAGCCGATCCCCGGGCCTGCCCCGATCGAGGACATCCGGGCGCTGTTCGCCCAGCTCGTCCAGCAGCTCACCGCCCAGGGCATCGCCGGACGGCACGCCCCGCGCGGAGCAGCCCCCGTCGCCGAGGGCGAGGAGCCGCAGGCCGACCCCCGCTATGCCGCCGCGCAGGACGCGCTGGGCGAGGGCAACATCGACCTCGCCGTCGCGGAGTACCAGAAGCTCGTCGACGCCAACCCGGCCGACACCGAGGCGAGCGCCGGGCTGGCCATGGCGAAGGTGCTCCAGCGCACCCAGGGCGTCGACCTGAACGCCGCGCGCCAGGCTGCGGCCGAGGCCCCCGACGACATCGACGCCCAGACCATGGTGGCCGACCTGGACATGCTCGGCGGACACGTCGAGGACGCGTTCGGCCGGCTCACCGAGCTGGTCCGCCGCACCGCCGGCAACGAGCGGGACAAGGCACGCACCCACCTGCTCGGGTTGTTCGCGGCCGTCGGCAACGACGACCCCCGGGTGATCCGCGGCCGGCAGAACCTGGCCTCGGCACTGTTCTGAGCCTCAGGGGCGGCCGGACTCGGTGTACGTCGGGCCGTCCCCGGCCAGTGCCGCCAGCGCGGCGGCGACCCGCCGGGCGGTGAAGTCGGCGGCGCGCTCTTTGACCTGGTCGAGGGTGAGGAACTCCGCCGAGCGGATCTCGCGCTCCTGCTTCACGATCGACTCCAGCACGGACGGGTCGTGGACCCCGCCGTCGAAGATCAGGCAGACGGCGTCGTCCCACCCGCCCCAGGCCGGCAGCCAGTCGGTCAGCACGAGTGGGCCGGCCTCGATGGTCAGGGAGAGCTCCTCCTCGAGCTCGCGGACGGTGGCCAGGCGGGGTGACTCGCCGACCTCGACCACGCCGCCGGGCAGGTCCCAGTCCTTCTTGTAGGTCAGCTGGCACATCAGCACCCGGCCGTCGGGATCGCGGACCAGCATCTGCCCGATCGCCCGCTTGCGTGGCAGGAACGAGTTGAGCAGGGATCGGAACGTCGACGGATCACTGAGCGGCGGGTCACTGGCAAGCCGCGCCGCGACGACGTACCCGGTGGTGGTCTCCCGCTCGGCTGTCCCGGGAGAGACCCGGCTGATGCCCTCGCGGCGCAGGCCGGCCCGGGTGGCCACCCGCAGCGAGGCGTCGTCGTCGGAGGGGATCACGGCCTCGAGCCGGTCCAGGCCGAGGCCCTGCTGGCCGGAGTCGGTCAGCGCCCAGTCGGTGAGCAGGCGTACGCCGCGCGCAGCGCTGCCGCGGCGGCGGTGCTCCTGCTCGAGGTGCCAGGTCAGCCGGCCCGCAGACGTGCCGAGGCGTTCGATGGCGACCCGACCGATCGGGATTCCCTCGCGCTCGACGACGAAGGCGAGCTCCGCGGTGGTGGTGGCGGAGCCAGTGTCGGACGCCGGTCGCAGGCTCACTGATCCGTCGGTCAGGGTCGGCAGATCGTCACTCACGTGGCCACCCTACTGGGGCCGTGTCGAAGTGATCGCGGTGCCAGAACTGCCCACAGATCGACCGCGTCCTAGCCCACGCGCTCGCGCAGCAGGTCGTGTGCCCGGGCAGCGACCGGGTTCTCCTCGCGACGACTCGCGAGGTTGAGCAGTGCCCACAGATCGGCCGCCTGTGCCTGTTCGAGGAGCAGCCCGACATCGCTCGCCTCCGGGATGTCGAGATGCTCGAGGACCGCGGCGGTGAGCACCGGCTCGTCGTCGAAGCGGAGCAGGTTGCCCAGGTCCTCGACCGCCAGGCCGGCACGGGCGAACTCCCAGTCGAGCAGGCCGGTGACCTCACCCGACTCGGGATCGACGAGCAGGTTCTTCGGGTTGAAGTCACTGTGCACGAGGCAGGCACGCTGGAGTGGGTCGAGCAGGTCCTGGCTGCGAGCGGCCAACGAGGTCAGCGCAGTGCGTTCGGTGGGTGACCAGTCGCCGAAGAGGCCGTCGGCGAGCAATGACTCCAGATAGGTCGGCAGGTCCGTGTACGGCGCCGGCCACGGCTCGGGAGACAGCCGGGGCGTGGTGAAGGCGCCGGCATTGAGGAACGGCATCCCCGACAGGCGAGTGAGGATCCGGCCCAACGAGGCGCCGATCCGGGCACGCAGCTCGGCAGAAGCCGTCAGCAGCACGAGGTCGAGCCGGGTGCCGGGCAGCATCGAGGTGACCAGCAGTGCGGGCAGCTGCGCCTCGGGTTCGGGTCGGCGTACCTCCAGCACTTCGGGCACCGGGAGCAACCCACGGACCAGGTGCAGCACCGCGGCATCGATGTCGACCGCGTCGTGGCCACGGGTGGCGGAGCGGTTCGCGAAGATGCGTACGACGGCCTGCGCCCCGTCCCACTCGGCGCGGAACGTCTCACCGCTGTGACCGCCCTCGAGCGGCTCGAGACTGGGCGGGATCATCGGGCCGCGCGGAACCAGACAGTCGCCAGCGGCGGGACCACGATCTCGGCGTACGCCGGCTGGCCCTGGCACTCGCCGTCCACCGCCTCGATGCGGCCCAGGTTGCCGACCCCGGAGCCGGCATAACCCTCCGAGTCGGTGTTGAGCACCTCGAGCCACTCACCACTCGCAGGCAGGCCGAGCCGGTAGTCGTGGTGCGGGACGGCCGAGAAGTTGCTGACGCAGACCAGGTCGGGCGCGCCGGGGGCACGACGTACGAAGGAGAAGACGTTGCGGCTCGCGTCGTTGGCGTCGATCCAGGCGAAGGTGGCGGGGTCGTTGTCGGTGGCGAAGAGCGCAGGGGTGGCGCGATAGGCGGTGTTCAGGTCACGCACCAGCGTCTGGATGCCGCGGTGCTCGACGTGGTCGAGCAGCCACCAGTCGAGCTCGCGGGCCTCGGCCCACTCCGACTCCTGACCGAGCTCGGCGCCCATGAAGAGCAGCTGCTTGCCGGGGTGCGCCCACTGCCAGGCCAGGTAGGCGCGCAGGTTCGCCAGCTGCTGCCACCGATCGCCGGGCATCTTGCGCAGCAGGGAGCCCTTGCCGTGCACGACCTCGTCGTGGGAGAGCGGCAGGACGTAGTTCTCGGCGAAGGCATAGACCAGCGGGAACGCCAGCTGCCCGTGGTGGTGGACGCGGTGCACCGGCTCGTTGCGGATGTAGGCGAGCGAGTCGTGCATCCAGCCCATGTTCCACTTGAACCCGAAGCCGAGCCCGCCCGCAGACGTCGCCCGGGTGACGCCGTCCCAGGCCGTCGACTCCTCGGCGATCATCATGATCCCGGGCACCCGGCGGTGCACGACCTCGTTGAGCTCCTGCAGGAAGCGCACCGCGTCGAGGTTCTCCCGGCCACCGTGCTCGTTGGGGGTCCACTCGCCCGGCTCGCGGGAGTAGTCGAGGTAGAGCATGCTGGCCACCGCGTCGACGCGGAGGCCGTCGGCATGGAACTCCTCGAGCCAGTAGAGCGCGCTGGCGACGAGGAAGTTGCGCACCTCGTGACGGCCGAAGTCGAAGATGTAGGTGCCCCACTCGGGGTGCTCGCCCAGATGCGGGTTCGGGTGCTCGTAGAGCGGGGTCCCGTCGAACCTGGCCAGCGCGAACTCGTCCTTGGGGAAGTGCGCCGGCACCCAGTCCAGGATCACGCCGATGCCGGCCCGGTGGAGCGTGTCGATCAGGTGGCGCAGACCGTCCGGGTCACCGAAGCGCGCAGTCGGCGCGAAGTAGGAGGTGACCTGATAGCCCCAGGAACCGCCGTAGGGATGCTCCATCACCGGCATCAACTCGACGTGCGTGAAGCCCAGGTCGACGACGTACGCCGTCAACTCCTCGGCGAGGGTCGCATAGTCGGGGGTGGCGCCGCCGTGCTTGCGCCAGGAGCCGAGGTGGACCTCGTAGACCGACATCGGCTCGTTGACCGCCTGGCTGCGGCTGCGTGCGGCGATCCACTCCTCGTCGGTCCAGGTGTGGGTCGACTCGACGATCCGTGATCCCGTGGCCGGCGGCACCTCGGTGGCGTTGGCCAGCGGGTCGGCCTTGTCGTGCCAGTGCCCGTCGGCGCCGAGGATCGCGAACTTGTAGCAGGCGCCGGCAGTCACGTCGGGCAGGAACAGCTCCCAGACGCCCGAGGTGCCGAGCTGGCGCAGGGGAGTGGCCCGGCCGTCCCAACCGTTGAAGTCACCGATCACCCTGACGCCGCGCGCGTTGGGTGCCCAGACCGCGAAGCCGGTGCCGGTGACGCCGCCGTCGAAGCTGCGGACGTGGGCGCCGAGGACCTTCCACAACTGTTCGTGGCGGCCCTCGCTGATCAGGTGGATGTCCAGCTCGCCGAGCGTCGGCAGGTGCCGGTAGGGGTCGTCGTGGGTGACCGGCTCGAAGCCGTCGTAGGTGACCTCGACGCGATAGTCGGGGACCTCGGTGACGGGCAGCTCGCCGCCCCAGACGCCGTCGTACTCATGGGTGAGGTCGGTGCGGTCCTGACCGTGCAGGACCGTCACGCGTGCCGCCATCGGGCGGAGCACCCGGACCGTGACGGAGCCCTCGTGCAGGTGCGCCCCCAGGACATGGTGGGGGTCCCCGTGGCCGCCGTTGACGAGCAGGTCGAGCTCGGCGGTGGATATCGGGCGGATCGGCATGCTGACCCCTTCAGGACGACTATGGGTGAGCGTTCTTCGAGCCTAGCGGGAATCGTGGAGCGTCAAGTGCTGGGCGCGGAACGTGAATTGGCGACGGGTCGGCGTGGTGCAGAACGTGAATCCGCGACGGGTCGGCGAGGGGGTGGGGCGGGGCGGGGGATGCGGGTCAGCGGTTGACGATCCGCTCGATGCCGGCCAAGGGGATCGGCAACCAGGACGGACGGTTGCGCACCTCGTAGACGCATTCGTAGACGGCCTTGTCGGCCTCGTAGGCGTCGAGGAGCAGCTGCTCGTCGTCGCTCAGCTCGCGCCCGGCACAGGCGCGCAGGAACGCCGAGCGGTTGCGCAGCGTCCACTCCTGCCCGCGGTAGTCGCGCTGCGTCTCGCCGGTGCCGTCGGAGCCGGCGAAGATCCTGGCCACGGCCAGGGCCGCGTAGTCGAAGGACCGGAGCATCCCGGCGACATCGCGCCACCGGGAGTCGGGGAGCACCCGTTCGGCCAGTGGCCTGGCCGGCTCGCCCTCGAAGTCGACGATCTTCCAGCCCTTGGCGGTGCGCAGCGTCTGGCCCAGGTGCAGGTCGCCGTGGATCCGCTGGACCGCGACGGCGTCGAAACCCGCGACCTGGTCGAAGATCGCGCTCAGCCCGGCGCGGTGCTCGGCCAGGTCGGGCACGACCTCGATCGCCGCGTCGAGACGGGCACGCATCGATCGGGCGAGCTCGGCCATCTCGTCGGGGCTGCGGGTCGCCACCGGGAACTTCTCGGCCAGCACCTCGTGGACCTCGGCAAGGGCCTCGCCCAGGCGTTCGCTCTCACCCGCGAAGTCACCCCCGACCTCGGCCGCGTGCAGGTCGGCCTCGGCATAGAGGTTGCGCACGCTGGCCTGGGCCAGCTCCCACCCGTCGCTGGCGGTGCGCAGGAACTGCTGCAGCATGCCGAGCTGGATCACCGAGCCCGTGGTCTGGCTGTCCGGGTCGTTCACCTCGAGCCAACCGAGCAACGCGGCCACGTGCTCGGAGCCGGCCTCGGTGAGGACGCGGTGTACCTGCACGTCCGGGTTCACCCCGGGCGTGACCTTGCGGAACAGCTTGAGCAGCGAGTCCTCGCCGAAGGCGACCGAGGAGTTGGACTGCTCACCGGTGAACGGCGAGGAGATCGCCGAGGTGTCGAGCTGGCTGCCCGGCAACCGGTGGAAGGCGAGCGCGCCCGGGGAGAGCGAGGGATCGGCGAACGAGGCCAGCAGCTGGCTCATCGCCTCACGATCGTGGATCGCGTCATAGACGTGGCTGCGGCCGAAGTCAGGGTCGTCCCAGACGCCGATCAGGGCATGCTCGAGCCGGTCGTCGGGACCGGTGCGGAAGGCCAGCGGCAGCTGGTAGAGCTCGCTGTCACCCTCGGCGAAGGTGATCTCGACCAGGTCGATGGCGACCCCCGGACCCTCGTCGGGCAGCGGAAGCGTCCCGGCACGGCGTACGCCGGTGACTTGGAAGGTGCGGCCCTTGCTGGCGAACCAGCGGGCGTTCTTGATGAAGTGGCGCAGTTCGCTGTCCATCAGGAGTCCTCGCTCGCGAAGGCCCCGTGCTGCGGCAGCCGGAACCAGTAGAAGCCGTAGGGAGCCAGGGTCAGCAGGTAGGGCAGCTCGCCGATCGCGGGGAACGGCACACCGCCCAGCAGCTCGACGGGTCGGCGCCCCTCCCACTGCCGCAGGTCCAGCTCGACCGGCTGGGGGAAGCGCGAGAGGTTGTGCACGCAGAGGATCACGTCGTCCTCGTGCTCGCGAACGTAGGAGAACACGCTGGGGTTCGAGCCGCCGAGGTCGCGGAAGTCGCCGAGGCCGAACGCGTCGTGCTGGCGGCGGGCGTGGATCATCCGGCGGGTCCAGTGCAGCAGGGAGGAAGTGTTCTCCATCTGCGACTCGACGTTGACGGCCTGGTAGCCGAAGACCGGGTCCTGGATCGCCGGCAGGTGCAACCGGCCGGGGGTGGCGGAGGAGAAGCCGGCGTTGCGGTCCGGCGTCCACTGCATCGGGGTGCGTACGCCGTCACGGTCACCGAGCCAGATGTTGTCGCCCATCCCGATCTCGTCGCCGTAGTAGAGGACCGGCGACCCGGGCAGCGAGAGCAGCAGCGCGGTGAAGAGCTCCATCCGGTTGATGTCGTTGTCCAGCAGGGGAGCCAGGCGCCGACGGATGCCGATGTTGGCCTTCATCCGTGGGTCCTTGGCGTATTCCTCCCACATGTAGTCCCGGTCCTCGTCGGTGACCATCTCGAGGGTGAGCTCGTCGTGGTTGCGCAGGAAGATTCCCCACTGGCAACCGTCGGGGATCGACGGGGTCTGCTCGAGGATCTCGGAGATGGGGTAGCGCGACTCACGGCGTACGGCCATGAAGATGCGCGGCATCACCGGGAAGTGGAAGGCCATGTGGCACTCCGTGCCGATCCAGTTCCCCTCAGGCGTCTGCTCGGGGCCGAAGTAGTCGACCACGTCGGCGGGCCACTGGTTGGCCTCGCACAACAGCACTCTGCCGGGATAGTTCTCGTCCACGAACGTTCGGCACTTCTTGAGGAAGTCGTGGGTCTCGGGCAGGTTCTCCCCGTTGGTGCCGGGACGCTCGTAGAGGTAGGGCACTGCGTCGAGGCGGAAGCCGTCGAGACCCATGTCGAGCCAGAACGCCATCGCCTCGAACATCGCCTCATGGACCTTCGGGTTGTCGAAGTTGAGGTCGGGCTGGTGGGAGAAGAACCGGTGCCAGAAATATTGCTGGCGGACCGGGTCCCAGGTCCAGTTGCTCGGCTCGGTGTCGACGAAGATCACCCGGGCGTCCTCGTAGAGCTCGTCGGTGTCCGACCACACGTAGAAGTCGCCGTAGGGGCCCTCGGGGTCCTCGCGACTGGCCTGGAACCACGGGTGCGCATCACTGGTGTGGTTCATCACGAAGTCGATGATCACGCGCATGCCCCGCTTGTGGGCCTCGTCGAGGAACTCGTGGAAGTCCTCGACGGTCCCGGCCTCGGGGAGGATGTTGGTGTAGTCGGCGACGTCATAGCCGCCGTCACGCAGGGGCGAGGTGAAGAACGGCGGCACCCACAGGCAGTCGACGCCGAGCCACTGCAGGTAGTCGAGCTTCTCGGTCAGGCCCTTGAAGTCGCCGGTGCCGTCGCCGTTGGAGTCGCGGAACGAGCGGACCAGCACCTCGTAGAAGACCGCAGTGCGGAACCAGTCCGGTTGGTCGGCCGGCCCCATGCCTGCGGCAGCGCTCCCGGTTGCCGACGGGGTGACGGGCAGGTTCACAAGGGGCTCCTCACGGTCAGGATGTGCGCGGACTCGACACCGGGGTCGAGTCGGACGTAGTTGTGCTCGGTCCAGTTCCAGGTCTGGTCGCTCAGCTCGTCGTGCACCACGAACGGACGGTGCGGGTCGAGACCGAGCGCAGGCAGGTCGAGATGGACCATCGTCTCGTGGGTGCCGTGCGGATCCAGGTTGACCACGGCGATCACGATGTCGTCGCCGGCGTGCTTGGAGAAGACCAGCACGGCGTCGTCGTCGCTGCCATGCACCACGACGTTGCGCAGCTGCTGCAGGGCCGGGTGCGCGCGACGCAGCTGGTTGAGCCGGGTGATGTACGGCGACAGGGTGCGGCCCTCGGCGGCTGCGGCGTCCCAGTCGCGGATCCGGATCTGGTACTTCTCCGAGTCGAGGTATTCCTCCGAGCCGGGCTTGAGTGCCACGTGCTCATAGAGCTCGAACCCGGCATAGACACCCCAGCTGGGGGAGCCGAGTGCTGCCAGCGTGGCCCGGACCTTGAACGCCGAGGGGCCGCCGTACTGCAGGTAGGCATGGAGGATGTCGGGGGTGTTGACGAAGAAGTTCGGCCGCATCAGGTGGTCCGACTGGTGGCTGACCTCGAGCAGGTAGTCGCCGAGCTCCTGCTTGCCGGTGCGCCAAGTGAAGTAGGTGTAGCTCTGGTGGAACCCGACGGCGCCGAGCGCGTGCATCATCGCCGGGCGGGTGAACGCCTCGGAGAGGAAGAGCACACCCGGGTCCACCCGTCGTACCTCGGCCAGGAGACGCTCCCAGAAGGCCAGCGGCTTGGTGTGCGGGTTGTCGACGCGGAAGATCCGGACCCCGTGCGAGATCCAGTGGCACACGATCCGCAGCACCTCGTTGAAGATGCCGCTCGGGTCGTTGTCGAAGTTGACCGGATAGATGTCCTGATACTTCTTCGGCGGGTTCTCGGCATAGGCGATGGTGCCGTCGGCCCGGGTGGTGAACCACTCCGGGTGCGAGGTGACCCAGGGATGGTCGGGCGCCGCCTGCAGGGCGAGGTCGAGGGCGACCTCGAGGTCGAGCTCGCGGGCCCGGGCCACGAACGCATCGAAGTCCTCGAAGCTGCCCAGGTCCGGGTGGATCGCGTCGTGCCCACCGTCGGCGGAGCCGATCGCCCACGGCGACCCGGTGTCCTCGGGGCCCGGGGTCAGGGTGTTGTTGGGCCCCTTGCGGTTCACCTCACCGATCGGGTGGATCGGCGGCAGGTAGAGCACGTCGAAGCCCATCTCGGCGACTGCGTCCAGCCGGTGCGCTGCGGTGCGGAAGGTGCCACTGGTGACCCGGCCGTCCGCGTCCTTGGTGGCGCCCTCGGAGCGCGGGAAGAACTCGTACCAGCTGCCGAACAGGGCGCGCTGCCGGTCCGCCCACAGCGGATAGGGCCCCTCGACGGTGACCAGCTCGCGCAGCGGGTGCTCGGCCAGGGCGGCGACGACCTCGGGCGACTCCAGCACAGCCAGGCGGGCGAGCACCGGACGGTCGGTGTCGCCGGCGGCCTGCGCGGCAGCGGTGAGGGTACGTCGTACGTCGGCGGCATCGGTGGGAAGCTCGGCGAGGAGGCGCTCGATCAGCAGCCGACCCTCGGTGAACATCAGCTCGGTGTCGATGTCGGCAGGGATCTTGATCCCGGCGGCGTGCTGCCAGGTGCCCACGGGGTCCGACCAGGCATGGATCGCGAAGGTCCACGCCCCCTCCACGTCCGGCGTGACCATCGCAGTCCAGCGGTCCGGGACATCGGGATGCTTCGACATCCGCACCGGCGCGCGGCGTTGCCCCGCGGGGTCGGTGAGGACGACTTCGGCGCCGAGCAGGTCATGCCCTTCGCGAAAGACGATCGCGGTGACCGGCAACGGCTCACCGACGGTGGCCTTGGCCGGGTGGCGGCCAAGGTCGACGAGTGGTGTCACGTCCATGACGGGTATGCGTCCGACCATGCAGCCAGCCTTGCGGATCGGGATCGGCCACGCAAACGTTCCACTCCCACCGGCCGCCGCGGCACCCCGGTCGGCTTGCGCGGATCCGGTCGGCCCGAGGTGTTCATTCGACCTGTTCACCAGGGCTGGTTAGGTTCGTGGGGTGAGAGCCATTCGACGATTCACCGTCCGACCGGTCCTTCCCGAGCCGCTCCAGCCGTTGACCCAGCTGGCCACCAATCTCAGATGGTCATGGCATCCGCCGACCCAGGACCTGTTCGCCGAGATCGATCCCGAGGCCTGGCAGGCGGTCGAGGGTGACCCGGTGCGCCTGATCGGCGCGGTCGAGCCCGCGCGGCTCGACGAGCTCGCCGCGGACTCCGCGTTCGTGCGCCGGGTCGAGCAGGCTGCGGCAGGACTTGCGACCTACCTGGGCGAACCCTCGTGGTGGTCGCGCAACGTCGAGGAACCGCCGGGCTCCATCGCCTACTTCTCGCCCGAGTTCGGGGTGACCTCGGTGCTGCCGCAATATTCCGGCGGGCTGGGCATCCTGGCCGGCGACCACCTGAAGACCGCTTCCGACCTGGGCATCCCGATCATCGGGGTCGGTCTGCTCTACAAGCACGGCTACTTCCAGCAGACGCTCTCGCGCGACGGCTGGCAGGAGGAGACCTATCCGGTCCTCGACCCCGACACCGCGCCGCTCTCGCTGCTGCGCGAGACCGACGGGAGACCCTCGCTGATCAGCATCGCCGTACCCGGTGAGGCGCCCCTGTGGGCGCGCATCTGGGTGGCCGCAGTGGGCCGGGTCCCGCTGCTCCTGCTGGACACCGATCTCGAGGAGAACGCCGGCGAGCTCCGCGCCGTCACCGACCGGCTCTACGGCGGCGGTGGTGAGCACCGACTGCTCCAGGAGCTCCTGCTCGGAGTCGGCGGGGTGCGTGCCCTGCGCGCGTTCTCCCGGATCACCGGGACTCCCGCTCCGGAGGTCTTCCACACCAACGAGGGCCACGCCGGATTCCTCGGTGTGGAGCGGATCCGCGAGCTGACCGTCGCCCAGGACGGACCCGGACTGGACTTCGACACGGCGCTCGAGGTGTCTCGTGCGGGAACGGTCTTCACCACGCACACGCCGGTCCCGGCGGGGATCGACCGATTCCCGCGTGAGCTGATCGAGCAGTACTTCGCTGGCAACAGCCCCGTCCCCGGTGCGCCGGTCGACCGGGTCCTCGCGCTGGGCGCCGAGACCCACGACGGGGGCGACCCGGCCGTGTTCAACATGGCAGTGATGGGCTTCCGGCTCGCCCAGCGCGCCAACGGCGTCTCCCAGCTGCACGGAGAGGTCTCCCGCTCGATGTTCAACGGGTTGTGGCCGGGCTTCGACGAGGAGGAGGTGCCGATCTCGTCGATCACCAACGGCGTGCACGCGCCCACCTGGGTGGCCCGCGAAGTCTTCGAGCTCGCTTCCCGAGCCGGTGCCGACGTCAGCAGCGACCGGCCTGAGGTGTGGGACGTCGCCGATCACGTCTCCTCCGAGCAGCTCTGGTCGACCAAGCGCACCCTGCGCGAGCGTCTGGTCGAGGACGTCCGGAGCCGGCTGCGGACGTCCTGGCGACAACGAGGTGCGGCGCCCGCGGAGCTGGGCTGGATCGACTCGGTCCTCGATCCCGACGTGCTCACGATCGGCTTCGCCCGCCGAGTCCCCTCCTACAAGCGGCTCACCCTGATGCTCCGCGACCCCGCACGGCTCAAGGCCCTCCTGCTCCATCCCGAGCACCCGGTGCAGCTGGTGATCGCGGGCAAGGCGCACCCGGCCGACGACGGCGGCAAGCGGCTGATCCAGGAGATGGTCCGGTTCGCCGACGACCCCGAGGTCCGGCACCGGATCGTCTTCCTGCCCGGCTATGACATCGCGATGGCGCAACCGCTCTATCCCGGCTGCGACGTGTGGCTCAACAACCCGCTGCGCCCCTATGAGGCCTGCGGCACCTCGGGCATGAAGGCCGCCCTCAACGGGGGACTCAACCTCTCCATCCTCGACGGGTGGTGGGACGAGTGGTACGACGGCTCGAACGGCTGGGCGATCCCCTCGGCTGACGGGATCGGTGAGGAGGACCGTCGCGACGACATCGAGGCCAGCGCGCTCTACGACCTGGTCGAGAACGAGGTCGCCCCGCGCTTCTACGATCTCGACGCCGACGGCGTCCCGTCCCGCTGGATCGAGATGGTGCGGCACACCTTGAAGTCACTGGGCCCGCGGGTGCTCTCGACCCGGATGCTCCGTGACTACGTGGAGCAGCTCTACCTGCCTGCAGCACGCGCGTCGCGAACCCTGTCCGAACCGGCGCGCGCCGGTGAGTTCGCAGCGTGGAAGCGACGTGTGCGCGACGGGTGGGACGTCGTACACATCGAGCACGTGGAGTCCCACGGTGTGGCCGACTCCGCGGAGATCGGCTCGAGCCTCCAGGTGGCCGCGTTCGTCTCGTTGGGCGAGCTCTCCGGTGACGACGTGGCCGTGCAGCTCGTGCACGGACGGATCGGTCCCGACGACGAGCTCGTCGAGCCGCGGACCCTGCTGCTCGGCGTCGGTGAGAGTTGGGCAGGCGGGCGGCACCGCTTCGAGGGCAGCTTGTCCCTGGATCGCTCCGGACCGTTCGGCTACACCGTCCGGGTGGTCCCGCGCCACGAGCTGGCCGCCTCGGCCGCCGAGACCGGGCTGGTCCGGATCGCCTGAGCCGCCGAGGAGGGAGCGGGTGGGGGAGTCCCCGCTTCTCAGCTGCCGATCGCCGGCAGGTGCAGCGTGCACCGGACCTTGCGCGGGTGTGCCGGGTCCAGGGTGTTCAGGACCAGGTCGGCCGCCGTGCGCGAGGAGACGATCGAGAGGTGGTCGGAGAGGTCGAGACCGCACTTCTTCTGCAGGGTGATGTTGGTCATCCCCTCCTCGATGCCACTCGTGTAGGGGACCACCACCTCGTCCATGGTGGTGACGATGTTGGTGTAGCGCACGCCCTTGGTGGCCACACCACCCTCACGCACCGTGCGCAGGAACTCCGAGGGCGCCGTCATCTGCAGGCAGGCCTTGCAGACCGGGCTGCCGTCCACGGCGTCATAGCCGAAGGCCGCGGCCAGGTCGGGCAGTCCGCCGTTGGTGTAGGTGCCGTGCCACAGCGGGGCGAGACCGATGTAGTTGTCGACGTGCTTCGCGCCACCGAGGAAGCGCACGTAGTACTGCGGCATCAGGGTGCCCTGGGAGTGGCCGACGAGGTCGACCTTCTTCGCGCCGGTCGCCTCGAGCACCTTGGCCACATAGGCCTTGAGCTCGGCCGCGCTGTCCTCGATCCGGTCCTGACCACCCAGGATCGCTCCGGGCGAGATCTTCATCCCGTAGTTCAGGGCGAAGACGCAGTAGCCCTCGTTCTTCAGCAGCGGGCCATAGGTCTGCCAGTTGGTCGCCCGGTTGCCGAAGGTGCCGTGCACGAGGACCACGGGCTTCGGGTGGGCCGCGGTCGGCTTGCAGGTCCAGTCGTTGGTGCCGGGGGCGTTCGCGCCCGGCAGGCCACCGGCGATCACCGTCGGGATGAAGGTGTACGGGACCGGCAGCTTCTCGGCCGCGCTGGCGCCGCCGGTGCCGGCGATCGCGACCAGAGTGGCCAGGCAGAGCGAGAGCGCGAGGGCCACGGGCAGTGAGCGGTGAGCGTGGCGCATGCGGGCGGGCCTCCGGTGTGGTCTCGGTGAGCGAGTGTGCTCATCGTGGCCAACGAGAGGCAGGGTTGTTCGTTACGACGTGGGCGGGCCCGGGGACGGAGGGCTGGGAGGCGTCGAGGTCATCGTCGGCTCACCACCCTCGGGCGGGCTGGTCGTCACCTGGTCCTCGACGGTCTCGGCTGCCGGCGGCTCCCAGGTGCTCGCCTCCACGGTGGCCGTCTCCGACTTGTGGACCACCCGTGCGGCGCGGGCACTCAGCAGGGCCATGATCCGAGCCACGACCAGGGCCAGGTAGAGCATGCCGGCGATCTGCTCGAGCATCACGAACGACCGGGCATGCGGCTCGACCGGGACGATGTCGGAGAGCCCGGTGCTGGTCAGGGTGGTCACGGAGAGGAAGAGCAGGTCGGTCCAGCTCCGTGCCTCCTCGGAGTCGACCGCGGCCATGAAGGATCCGGGCCAGACCACCTGGGTGGCGACGTAGACGTAGGCGAACCCCCAGGCCACCACGGTGAACGTGGCGCCGGTGGCCCACACCTCGTCGCTGGTGACCACGTTGTCGGAGAACATGTATCGGATCAGCGCGTAGGCGATGTAGAAGTAGAACAGGGCGTGGAAGACCGCCGACCACAGCTCGACGGTGTCGTGGGGCCAGATCGCCTCCACCATGGTCAGCACGACCACCGGGATCCCGATCAGCATCGCGACCCAGCTCAGCGCCGGAGTCATCCGCACCGCCATCACTGCGACGACGAGGACGACCAGCGCGAAGGTGCTGAACACCGCGCGACCGACGGGCTGCGATCCGAGGAAGGGATAGACCACGATCCCGATGATCTGGACGGCGAGGAGGATCGCCGACGGGTTGCGTCGAGCACTGCTCAGCCAGCTGGTCACGCTCAGTCCTCCATCATCACGAGCACCGACCTGCCGGCGATCTGCAGAGCCTCGCCGGCCTTGGCCGACTCTCCGACCGGGTGGTCGGGATCAGTCGAGAGTGCGATCGACCCACTCTGCACCCAGGCGTTCTCGGGCAGCGCCACGGTGACCGGCTCCGGACTCGCATTGAGCCAGATCATGAAGGAGTTGTCGACCTGCTGCTCGCCACGGGGACCGGGGGAGCGCAGGGGAGCGCCCGAGACGAACATGCCGATCACGGCCAGGGACTCGTCGAACCAGTCGTCACCGGTCATCTCCCGGCCCGAGGGATGCAACCAGGCCAGGTCCTTGGGGCCGTCCTGGATGGCGGGGCGCCCCTCGAACCAGTGCCGCTGGCGCAGCGCCGGATGCTCGCGGCGCAACCGAAGCGCCGCCTTGGTGACCTCGTAGACGTCGAGCCACGCGTTGTCGGCGCTCCAGTCGATCCACGAGGTCTCGTTGTCGTGCAGGTAGGCGTTGTTGTTGCCGCCCTGGGTGCGACCCCGCTCGTCGCCGGCGGTCAACATCGGGGTGCCGGTGGAGAAGCAGAGCGTCGCCATCAGGTTGGCGGCCTGGCGTCGGCGCAGGGCCACGATCTCGGCGTCGTCGGTCTCGCCCTCGGCGCCGTGGTTCCAGGAGCGGTTGTTGTCGGTGCCGTCCCGGTTCTCCTCGCCGTTGGCCTCGTTGTGCTTGTGGTCGTAGGAGACCAGGTCGCGCAGCGTGAAGCCGTCGTGCGCGGTGATGAAGTTGACCGTGGAGTACGGCGAGCGTCCGTCGTCGGCGTAGAGGTCCGAGGACCCGGCGAGCCGGGTGGCGACCGTCCGGATCCCGTCGGACGCGCCGCGCCAGAAGTCGCGGATGGTGTCGCGGTACTGGTCGTTCCACTCCACCCACGGCGGCGGGAACTCGCCGACGCGGTAGCCCTCCATCGAGGCGTCCCAGGGCTCGGCGATCAGCTTCACGTGGCGCAGCACCGGGTCCTGGCCGATCGCTGCCAGCAGGTGGCAGTCCATGTTGACCTCGAGGTCCACCCGGGTCAGGGCCGAGGCCAGGTCGAAGCGGAACCCGTCCACGTGCATCTCGGTGACCCAGTAGCGCAACGAGTCGAGGATCATCCGCAGGACGTGGGGGTTCGAGGCGTTCACGGTGTTGCCGCACCCGGTGACGTCCCAGTAGGTGTCGTCGAAGCCGGGCCGGCCGGTCTCGGGGTCCGGCTCGCCGGGCACCCGGTGGTAGGTGCCTCGGTCGTCGAGACCGCGGAAGGAGAGGCTCGGTCCGCGGGCGCCACCCTCCGCGGTGTGGTTGTAGACGACGTCGAGGATCACCTCGATCCCGGCCTCGTGGAACGCCTTGACCATCGACTTGAACTCGGTCACCTGCTGGCCCCGGTCACCCGTCGCGGCATAGCCGTTGTGGGGTGCGAAGAAACCGATCGAGTTGTAGCCCCAGTAGTTGACCCGACCGGCCTCCATCAGTGACGGCTCGGGCACTGACTGGTGGATCGGCAGGAGCTCGACCGCGGTGATGCCGAGGTCGCTCAGGTAGTCGATGACTGCGGGGGTGGCCAGGCCGGCGTACGTCCCGCGCAGTTCCTCGGGCACCCGGTCGTGCAGTGCGGTCATCCCCTTGACGTGCATCTCGTAGATGACGGTGTCGCGCCACCGCCGGTGGATCGGGGCGTCGCCCTCCCAGTCGAAGTCGTCGTGCACGACGACGCTGCGGGGGACGTGTGGCGCCGAGTCCTCGTCGTTGAGCTGTGCCGGGTCCTCCAGCACGTGGGCATAGATCGCCGGGACGTGGTCCACGGTGCCGCTGATGGCCCGGGCGAACGGGTCCAGCAGCAGCTTGGCCGGGTTGAACCGCATCCCTTCCTCGGGCAGCCACGGACCGTCGACGCGGAAGCCGTACGGCGTACCCACGGCCACCCCGGGGATCGCCCCGTGCCAGATGCCCAGCGCCTGCTCGGTCAGGCGGTGTCGGTGCTCGCCGCCGTGCTCGTCGAAGAGGCAGACGGTGACCCCGTCCGCGTCGGGTGCGTGCACGGCGAAGTTCGTGGCCTCCTCGCCCCAGGTCGCGCCAAGTGGATAGTTGCGACCCGGCCAGACGGGGGACCGCTGTCCGGGGTGGTGCCAGATTCCGGGAGTCACCCGGCTCATTGTCCACGACGACGCCGACTAGGCTCCGCAGTGTCACCCTCATCACGACAGGAGCTGCAACAGATCATGGGAGAGTTCGTCAACCTCGAGGTGTCCGACGGCGTCGGCACGATCCGGCTCGACCGACCGAAGATGAACGCGTTGAACAAGCAGGTCCAGGAGGAGATCCGGGCCGCTGCCCTCGAAGCCACCGAGCGAGCAGACGTCAAGGCTGTCGTGATCTATGGCGGCGAGCGGGTCTTCGCCGCGGGTGCGGACATCAAGGAGATGGCCGACATGTCCTACACCGACATGGTCGATCGCTCCGCCGGCCTGCAGTCCGCGTTCACCTCCGTGGCCCAGATCCCCAAGCCCGTCGTGGCAGCGGTCACCGGCTATGCGCTCGGCGGTGGTTGCGAGCTGGCCCTGTGCGCCGACATCCGGATCGCGGCGGACAACGCCACCCTCGGCCAGCCGGAGATCCTGCTCGGGATCATTCCCGGAGCCGGCGGCACGCAGCGACTCACCCGTCTGGTCGGCCCGAGCAAGGCCAAGGACATCATCCTCACCGGTCGCTTCGTGAAGGCCGACGAGGCGCTCGCGATCGGCCTGGTGGACAAGCTGGTTCCCGCCGCCGAGGTCTACACCGCTGCCGTGGAGTGGGCATCGCAGTTCAGCAACGCCGCCTCCTATGCCGTCCGCGCCGCCAAGGAGGCCGTCGACCGCGGCCTCGAGGTCGACCTGGCCACCGGTCTCGAGATCGAGCGGATCCAGTTCGCGTCGTTGTTCGCGACCGAGGACCGCACCATCGGGATGGCCTCCTTCATGGAGAACGGCCCGGGCAAGGCAAGCTTCCGGGGCGCCTGAGCCCCAGCATGGCGCACGGCGCCGCAACCGCAGTCACCGTGCGTATATCGTGCGAGCGACACACCGACGACGGAAGGACCGGCCGTGGCCGACGAGAAGGACACCAAGGACGAGCCCGCCGCCCGCAAGGGTGCCGCCAAGACGCCCGGGCGCGAGATGGACGTGGACATGATCCGCACTCGCATCGCCCAGGTGCTGTGGTTCTTGTGCGCGCTCTTCGCGCTGGTCCTGGCCGTCGGTGCGCTCACCTATGCGTTGAAGGCCAACACCGACAACGGCCTGGTCGAGTTCGTGCGTGACGCAGCGAACGCGCTCGACCTGGGCATCTTCAGCATGGACAACGGCATCAAGCAGTTCGAGGGGGACAGCGCCGAGACCAAGAACGCGCTGTTCAACTGGGGTCTGGGCGCCGTCTTCTGGCTGATCGTCGGTCGCCTGGCGGACAAGTTCATCCGTCCGTGATGTGACTGGCGGCGCTCGCGCGACGCCAGTCATGCTGTGATTGATTCCACGCAGTTCCCCGGTTCCTCCGGGCCGTACCACCTAGTAGCCTCACCCCGAATCCTCAGGGATCGAGCAGGTCGCGTTGCGACCGCGCCAAATCGACTGCACAGGAGGGGCCTCACCGGCCACACCACCATGAACATTGTTGTCCTCGTGAAGCACGTCCCCGACGCCACCGCCGACCGGCGGTTCGAGTCGGACAACACCGTTGACCGCGTTGGCGTCGACGGTCTCCTCTCGGAACTCGACGAGTACGCCGTGGAGCAGGCTCTCCAGATCAAGGAGAAGTCCGAGGGTGACGTCACCGTCACCGCACTCTCCATCGGTCCGGAGCAGGCTGTCGACGCAGTCCGCAAGGCCCTCCAGATGGGTGCCGACCAGGGCGTCCTGGTCACCGACGACGCGATCGCCGGATCCGACGCCGTGGCCACCTCCCTGGTCCTGGCCAAGGCGATCGAGAAGATCGGCCAGGACAACGGCTCGGCCGACCTGGTCGTCACCGGCATGGCCTCGACCGACGCCGGCACCAGCCTCGTCCCGGCCATGCTGGCCGAGCGCCTGGGCCTGCCGCAGGTCACCTTCGCCTCGGTCGTCGAGACCCAGGGCGACCAGATCCGTGCCAAGCGTGACGGCGACGCCGCCACCGAGGTGATCGGTGCCACCCTGCCGGTGCTGCTCTCGGTCACCGACCAGACCGGCGAGGCCCGCTACCCGTCCTTCAAGGGCATCATGGCGGCCAAGAAGAAGCCGCTGGAGACCTACTCGCTCAGCGACATCGGCGTTGACGCCGGTCAGGTCGGCCTCGAGGCCGCATGGTCCGCGGTCGAGGAGACCACGGCCCGCCCGCCGCGCACCGCTGGCGAGATCGTCACCGACGAGGACGGCTCGGGCGCCAAGGCGCTGGCCGAGTTCCTCGCCGCCAAGAAGTTCATCTGAGGAGCCTGAACATGTCTGAAGTTCTCGTACTCGTCGACCACGTCGACGGCGCTGTCCGCAAGACCACCAACGAGCTCCTCACCCTGGCCCGTCGCCTGGGCGAGCCGTCGGCCGTCTTCATCGGCTCGGGCGAGGCCCCGGCCGAGGCACTCAAGAAGTTCGGTGCCGAGAAGGTCTACTCCGTGGATGACGCGGAGATCAAGGGCTACCTGGTCGCGCCCAAGGCCGAGGTGCTGGCCCAGCTCGCCGAGAAGACGTCGCCCGCCGCGATCCTGATCCCGTCCTCCGCCGAGGGCAAGGAGATCGCCGGTCGTCTCGCGATCAAGATCGAGTCCGGTGTGATCACCGACGCCGTCGACATCGCCGACGGTGGCGTGACCACCCAGTCGGTCTTCGCCGGTTCCTACACGGTCCAGGCGAAGGTCACCAAGGGCACCCCGATCATCACGGTGAAGCCGAACTCGGCTGCTCCCGAAGAGGTCGCCGGCGCCGGTGCGGTCGAGGCCTTCGCGCCGACCATCTCCGATGCAGCCAAGACTGCGCAGATCGTCGCCGCGCAGCCGCGTCAGTCCACCGGTCGTCCCGAGCTCACCGAGGCCGCCATCGTGGTCTCCGGTGGTCGTGGCACCGGCGGCAACTTCGAGCCGGTCGAGAACCTCGCCGACGCGCTCGGTGCCGCTGTCGGCGCCTCGCGTGCCGCCGTGGACTCCGGCTGGAAGCCGCACACCTTCCAGGTCGGCCAGACCGGCAAGACCGTCTCGCCGCAGCTCTACGTGGCCAACGGCATCTCCGGTGCGATCCAGCACCGCGCCGGCATGCAGACCTCGAAGACGATCGTGGCCGTCAACAAGGACGAAGAGGCCCCGATCTTCGAGCTCGTCGACTTCGGTGTCGTGGGTGACCTGCACTCGGTCCTCCCGGTGCTCACCGAGGAGATCAACAAGCGCAAGTGACCTGATCACTGCCTGCTGCGGCCTCTCCCACCTCGGTGGGGGAGGCCGCAGTGCATTTCGTGGGGGTGAGACGGCGGCGGGGCAGCCCCGCGATCCGACCTAGGCTGGGCCGGTGAGCATCGAGCAGGAAGTCAACGACACCGCACGCCGGGCACGCGCCGCGAGCCACGACCTGGCCACGGCCACCCGCGCAGTCAAGGACACCGCACTCCTGGCGATGGCCGATGCCCTGGTGGCCCGGGCGCAGGAGATCATCAGCGCCAACGCCGAGGACATCGCCCGCGCCGAGCGCAACCAGACCCCGCCCAACATCATCGACCGCCTGCGCCTCGACGAGGCTCGCATCGCCGACATGGCCGCCGGCCTGCGTGAGGTCGCCGGCCTGGCCGACCCGGTCGGCGAGGTGGTCCGTGGCGGCAACCTGGCCAATGGCCTCGAGCTGCGCCAGGTCCGCGTCCCGTTCGGCGTGGTCGGCATCATCTATGAGGCCCGCCCCAACGTGACGGCCGATGCCTCCGGCATCTGCCTGAAGTCGGGCAACGCGGCCCTGCTCAAGGGCTCCAACAGCGCACTGTCGAGCAACACCGCGATCGTCGGCGTACTGCGTGCCGCCATCGAGTCGAACGGACTCCCGGCCGACGCCGTCCAGCTCGTGCCCGGCGAGGGCCATGACGGCGCCAAGGTACTGATGCGGGCACGTGGTCTGGTCGACGTCCTGATCCCACGTGGGGGCGCGGGCCTGATCCGCAGCGTGGTCGAGGAGTCCACGGTGCCGGTGATCGAGACGGGGGTGGGCAACTGCCACGTCTATGTCGACGCGGGAGCCGACCTGGACAAGGCCGCGGCCATCGTCATCAACTCCAAGACCCACCGCACCAGCGTCTGCAACTCGGCCGAGTCGCTCCTGGTCCACGAGGACATCGCCGACGAGTTCCTCCCGCGGATCATCGAGGAGCTCCACGACAAGGGCGTCACCATCCACGGCGACGCCCGCTTCTGCGAGTACGACCACGTCCTCGCCGCCACGGACGAGGACTGGTCGCAGGAGTTCCTCTCGCTCGACATCTCCGCCGCCGTGGTCTCCGACATCGAGGCCGCGATCGGTCACATCCGCGAACACAGCAGCCAGCACACCGACGCGATCGTGAGCGAGGACCAGGCCGCCGTACGCCGCTTCGTCGCCGCGGTCGACTCGGCCGCAGTCATGGTCAACGCCTCCACGCGCTTCACCGACGGGGGAGAGTTCGGCTTCGGTGCCGAGATCGGGATCAGCACCCAAAAGCTCCACGCGCGCGGTCCGATGGGTCTGGTCGAGATGACCAGCACCAAGTATGTCGTCACCGGCGACGGTCACGTGCGTTGAGCGCCGGGCCGATGGGCCCCGGAGCGCCTCGTGCGGATAGGATTCGGCCATGTTCTTGAATGCAATCGTCGTCGCCGCCTCCGAGACCTCCGGTGAGGCCGCAGTCAACCCGTGGGTCGTCGGCGGAATCGCGCTCGGCATCCTCCTCTTCGCACTCCTGGTCGTCGTGGCCATCGGTGGCGGGCGCGAGCACAGCTGATCATGGCTGAGCGGCGCCGTGTGGGAGTGATGGGCGGCACCTTCGATCCCATCCACCACGGCCACCTGGTCGCCGCGAGCGAGGTGCAGGCCTGGTTCGACCTGGACGAGGTCATCTTCGTCCCCACGGGTGATCCGTGGCAGAAGTCGGATCGGGAGGTGTCCCCGGCCGAGCACCGTTATCTGATGACGGTGATCGCGACCGCGGCCAATCCCCGGTTCACGGTGTCCCGGGTCGACATCGACCGTGACGGTCCGACGTACACCATCGACACGCTGCGCGACCTCGGCGAGCAGCTGCCCGACGCCGATCTCTACTTCATCACCGGCGCCGACGCACTCGCCAACATCTTCACCTGGCGCAACGTCGAAGAGCTCTTCAAGCTGGCCAACTTCGTCGGCTGCACCCGCCCCGGCTATGAGATGGAGGCGAAGATGCTCGCCGACATCCCCACCGAACGGGTCACCATCGTCGAGATCCCCGCGCTGGCGATCTCGTCCACCGACTGCAGGAAGCGCACGAAGCGCGGCGAGCCCGTCTGGTACCTCGTGCCCGACGGGGTCGTGCAATACATCGCAAAGCATCAACTCTATCCGTCTGGAGCTTCATCGTGACCGCAACCGACCGGGCCATCGAGCTCGTCCACGCCGCTGCCCGCGCGGCCTCGGACAAGCTGGCCCAGCAGATCATCGCGTTCGACGTGTCCGAACAGCTCGCCATCACTGACGCGTTCGTCCTCGCCTCCGCCCCCAACGACCGTCAGGTGAAGTCGATCGTCGACGAGGTCGAGGACCGGCTGCGCGAGATGGGCCGCAAGCCGATCCGTCGCGAGGGCGAGCGTGACGGCCGCTGGGTGCTGATCGACTTCGGCGACATCGTCGTCCACGTGCAGCACGAGGAGGAGCGCGAGTTCTACGCGCTCGAGCGTCTCTGGAAGGACTGCCCGGCCATCGAGCTGCCGGCAGACGTCGTCTCCCACGAACGATGAACCGTCGCCTGGTCCTGCTCCGTCACGGCCAGACGTCGTGGAATGTCGCGGGTCGGCTGCAGGGACACCGCGACGTCGAGCTCGACGAGACCGGCCACGACCAGGCAGCCTCGGTGGCGCCCCGTGTGGCGATGCTGGAACCGGTCGCACTGTGGTCCTCCGACCTGTCGCGAGCGATGCAGACCGCGGCCTACCTGGCCAAGGAGTGCGAGCTGGAGCCGCGAGCCGACCCGCGATTCCGTGAGGCCGACCTGGGGGAGGCCGCAGGAATCCTCAAGGCCGACTATGCCCACGACAATCCCGAGCTCTTCGCGGCGCTGATGGCTGGCGACTTCGGCCGGATCGCGGGGGCCGAGGACTTCGCGGCGATCCGTGAGCGCTTCGGTGCCGGACTGCAGGACGTGCTCGCTGATCTGGGGCAGGGCCAGACTGCCGTGGTGGTGACGCACGGCAGCGCACTCAAGGCCGGGATCTGCCACGCGCTCGACTGGCCGGCAGGGGCTGCAGCGAGTCTTGCCGGGCAGGGGAACTGCCACTGGGCCGTGCTCACCGAGATCGGTGACACGGGCCGGTTCCGCCTTGCCGGATATGACGTCGGGGCCTGATTCGCTCCTCTTGCCGGTGGCTCCACGCCCGGTCCACCCCCGATTTCACATCGGGCGCGAGTTGTGGCTAAACTTCCGCACGTTGCTCAGCCGCAAGGCAAGAGCAATGGGGCTGTGGCGCAGCTGGTAGCGCACCTGCATGGCATGCAGGGGGTCAGGGGTTCGAGTCCCCTCAGCTCCACCGAAGAAAGAACTCCCGATCATGGATCGGGAGTTCTTCGCATTTGCCCCACACCGGCGACACCGGGGTGGGGCCGGCTGCATGGGGTTGCTTCCTTCGGGCAGAATGGCCCCATGGCCGATGCACAGGAGCAAGTTGTCCGCGATGTCACCCCCGACGGTGGAGTCGTGGTCGGTGACGACGGCTCCAAGGCCGCCTCCCTGGCGGTGCGCTTCGCCGTCGAGGAAGCAGCACGACGCGGCGCCACGCTGCACGTCGTACGCGCCTGGACGATCATGACCTGCGTGCGCCCCGACGACGTGCCGATGGGCATCACTCCCTCCCTGCTCGAGATGGAGGCCTCGACCCTCACCGCCGAGCGGGCCCGGGTCGAGAAGATCGTCGGCGACGCACAGGTCACCGCAGAGGTCCACGTGGCCTACTCGCCCTCGGCGCAGTCGCTGATCAAGGCCTCGGAGACCGCCGACGTGCTCGTCGTCGGCAGCCGCGGTCGCGGCGGATTCAAGACCCTCGTGCTCGGGTCGGTGGCCGACCAGTGCGTCCAGCACGCGCAGTGCCCGGTCATCGTCGTACGCAACTGGGGCAACATCGAGAAGGCGTTCACCGAGCAGGACGCGGTCACCGAAGCCTGAGTCCGGTTCATCGGGTCAGGGGTGCGACCGGTCGGTGACCAAGCGCCTCAGCTCGGGAGTCACCTCCACGTCGGAGGCCGTCACCACGGCCCGGACGATGCGCACGCCCTGGATGATCTCCTCCGGCAGGAACGGTGCCTCATCCCCGACGGAGGGCAGCGAGGCCACCGGGTGCTCGGTGATACGCCGACGGATCGCTGACTCGATGAGGTCGACGGTCTCCCCGCCGACTGACCCGACTGCTGGCCCGCTGCCTGGTCCGACAACTGGCCCGAGGACTGGCCCGTGACGGGACCCCACGCCGGCGAGCTCGACCACGACCTCCACCTCGAGTCGCGCGGTGACGCCGTCGGAGGTGTTGGCACGGGACACGGTCCACAGGCGTTGCGGTTCGTTGACCGGCACCTTGTGCCGGGTGGCGAGCAGACCGACCACGACACCGATCACGACGACGGCGGCGGCCCCGACGATCCACGGCTCGGGCATCGCGACCTCCTTCGACTCTGTGCTCGGGACCCCTCAGACGGACAGGGGTGGGATCCTCACACCATCAAGTGTGCTCGGCAGACATGCCGGATCCCATGGGTTGCCAAGCCCACTTTCTGGCACAGTGACGGCATGCTCCGGACCCACGGCTTCTCCCTGTCCTCGCGGGTGATCCTGGTCAACGGGGTGCTGTTCGCCCTGGGCACCGCACTGTTGGCGTTCTCACCCGCGAGCGTCTCGCCCGAGCCGCTGCTCTCCGAGGTGGTCGTGCTGCTGGTCGGACTGAGCGTGATGATCCTGGCCAACTCCCTGCTGGTGCGCAGCATGCTCCGACCGTTGGAACAGCTCTCGCACGACCTGGACCGGGCTCGCTCGACCGAGCCCATCGCCAAGGTTCCGGTGGCCAGGGCGGGGATCGCCCGCCAGCTGGCAACGGCCGTGAACGACCTGCTCGCCCGGATCGAGATCGGGCGCAAGGAGAGCCAGCTGGCCGCGCTCGCTGCGCAGGAAGCCGAGCGGGCCCGGATCGCGCAGGAGCTGCACGACAGCGTGGGACAGAGCCTCACGGTCGTGCTGCTCGAGCTGAAGGCGGTCGCAGGCCGGGTCGACGCCGATGCGCAGCTCTCGCTCGAAGGCACGCGTGAGACCGTGCGGGCCAGCCTCGACGAGGTCCGCACGGTGGCCCGCCAGCTCCGACCGCACGTCCTCGAGGACCTGGGACTGCGCAGCGCGCTGGCCTCACTGACGACCAAGCTGTTCTCGGAGCGGACCCATGTCGAGCGGGGGATCGCGCCGGGGCTGCCCGAGCTCGACGACCATGTCGAGCTGGTGATCTTCCGGGTCGCGCAGGAGGCGTTGACCAACGTGGCGCGCCATGCCCACGCCTCGACCGTCGACCTCAGGCTCAGCAAGGTAGGGAACTCCGTGGTCCTCCTCGTGGAGGACGACGGCCTCGGCATCGCGCCCGGGGTCCGGGGGACCGGCATCCGCGGGATGGAGGAACGGGCCGCGCTGGTCGACGCGACACTTGAGGTCACTCGTCGCGAGGGCAGGGGAACCCGGGTCCGGCTGGCGGTCCCGATCGGCGACACGACTGAGCGGGCCGATGGGGCCGGGGAGGTGCGATGAGCACGGAGCGAGCCGCTGCGCGCATCCTGCTGGCCGACGACCATGCACTCGTACGCCGCGGCGTACGGATGATCCTCGAGCAGGAGCCCGACCTGGTCGTGGTGGCCGAGGCTGGCGACGGTGCCGAGGCCGTGCAGCTGCTGCGCACCACCGAGGTGGACCTGGTCATCCTCGACGTCGCCATGCCGCGGATGACCGGGCTGCAGGCTGCTCGAGAGATCGCCCGACGCAGGGAGCCGCCACGGATGCTGATGCTCTCGATGCACGACAACGAGCAGTACTTCTTCGAGTCCCTGCGCGTCGGTGCCAGCGGCTACGTGTTGAAGTCAGTTGCCGACCGTGACCTGGTGGACGCCTGTCGCGCGGCCCTGAGAGGCGACTCGTTCCTCTATCCCGGGGCCGAGTCGACGCTGGTGCGTGACTACCTCGAGCGCTTGCGACGTGGGGAGAAGCTGCCCAGTGCGGTGCTGACCCCACGCGAGGACGAGGTGGTCAAGCTGATCGCCGAGGGCTACCTGACCCGTGAGATCGCGGGAGAGCTGGGGATCAGCCCGAAGACCGTCGAGCGGCACCGGGAGAACGTGCTCGCCAAGCTGGGCATGCGCGATCGCACCGAGCTGACCCGCTACGCCGTACGTGTCGGGCTGATCGAGCCCTGAGGCACGCGCCCGCGGATCAGGCGATCGTCATACCACCGTCGACGGGGAGCACCTGGCCGGTGATGTAGCCCGCCGCGGGGGAGGCGAGGAAGACCGCCGTGGCGGCCAGCTCGCGAGGATCACCCTTGCGTCCCGAGGGGATGCGTGTCTGCTGTGCCTCGAGGTAGCCCGGAGGGTATTGGTCGGTCATCTCGCTGGTGAAGAAGCCCGGCGCGATCGAGTTGACCCTGATGCCCTTGCGACCCGTCCACTGCTGGGCGAGGTCACGGGTCAGGCCGTTGAGACCGGCCTTGCTCGCGGCGTACGCCGCCTGGGGGAGCCCGGCAGTGGTGAGGCCCAGGACCGAGCTGATGTTGATGATCGAGCTGCCCTGCCCCATCACCCGACCGCAGGCCTGCGCCATCCAGTAGCAACCGTTGAGGTTCACGTCGATGACCTGGGTGAACTGCTCCACCGTCTCGTGCGTCGCCGGAACGGCGGTGCCGACGCCGGCGTTGTTGACGAGGATGTCGACCCGACCGAACTCGGCCATCGCCGCGTCCACGAGGGCCTGGCACTGGGCCTGGTCGGCGACGTCGGTGGCCACGGTGAGGACTCGACGACCGCTGTCGCGGACCAGTTGCGCGGTGTCCTCGAGGCGGTCGACGCGGCGGGCGCCGAGCACGATGTCGGCGCCCGCTTCGGCGAATCCTTGGGCGAATGCGACGCCCAGCCCACTCGAAGCACCGGTGACGACGGCAACCTTGCCGTCCAGACGGAACATGTCAGTGACAGTCATGGGCGTCACTATAGGACTCAGCGCCAGGTCAGCGGCTTGCCGTCGAACTGGTCGTAGTCGGTGTCGCTGTCGCTGTACATCGCACCGTCCACCTTGGCGCCGGTGCTGACGATCTGGGTGGTGCAGCTCTCGACGGTGTCACCGGGCTTGGCGTCGGACTCGAAGTTCTCGTCCTCGCACGGCGTGAAGGTGCCGAAGTTGATCAGCGGGCTGGCGCCGCGGTCGCCACTGAGGCCGTCGATGTCGGTGGCGGGGTCATAACCGCCCGCCTCACCCGAGACCAGCTCGCCGGTGACCTTGACGTAGAACGGCGCCAGCGTGTTGATGTCCTGCTTGAGCTTCAGGTCCGCGAGGTCGGCGCTCTTGCCCTCGACGATCTCGGTGACGGTCAGCTTCACGGTGATCTCGGTCTTGGCATACATCGTGGTGACCACGGCGGTGTCGCCGATCTTGAGTTCGGTGCCGGCGGGGGTGTTCTCTGCCGTCTCGACCGGGGCCGCGCTGGTGGCCGCCTCGGTGGGGGTGGCCTCCTCGGTCGGAGTCGTCTCGGTGGGGCTCGGCTCCTTGGTGGGCTCGTTGTCCGACGAGTCGGAGTCATCGCTGCCGCACGCCGAGAGCGAGAAGAGGACGAGGGTGGCGGCGGTGGCGATTCCGAAACGGTTCTTCATGATGCTCCCTGTGTTGATTGGCTGTGACAACCTCATGCCCCGGCATGTCCCGGAGCAAACCCGCTGACCACCTGTTGTCGGAACACGGCTCGTCGGATGGGGCCGCTGCTCTGCTGCTGGTTCTGCTGCTGGTGGGCTGACCGTTCCGCTGCGCTATCATCGGGCCATGCGGAACCTGCTCCTTCTTGACCAGCCGCGCTGATCAACCTGACCAGCGTGGCCGCCCTCCTGCCCGGAGGGTTTTTTTGTGCCCGGCGCCGTGTGTGGGTGACGGGCGAGGCGGAGCAGACGCACGTGACGACGAGGAGAACACGATGAGCGAGCAGGGCGACCCGGAACAGGGCGCGACGTACGACGCCGAGGCCATGCAGGCCAAGTGGCAGCGGGTCTGGGATGAACTCAGCCCGTTCGCGGCGAACGACGACTCCGAGCGCGAGAAGCGCTACGCCCTGACGATGTTCCCCTACCCCTCGGGCGACCTCCACATGGGTCACGCCGAGGTCACCGCACTGCACGACGTGATCGCGCGCTACTGGTGGCAGAAGGGCTTCGAGGTCCTCAACCCGATGGGCTGGGACTCGTTCGGGCTGCCCGCCGAGAACGCCGCGATCCGCAACGACTCGCACCCTGCGGACTACACCTACACGAACATCGCCACGCAGCTGGAGTCCTTCCAGAAGTATGCCGTCAGCTTCGACTGGTCGCGTCGCTTCAACACCTCCGACCCGTCGTACTACCGCTGGACCCAGTGGCTGTTCCTGAAGTTCCACGAGAAGGGCCTGGCCTACCGGAAGAACTCCCCGGTCAACTGGTGCCCCAACGACCAGACGGTGCTGGCCAACGAGCAGGTGCTGGCCGACGGCACCTGCGAGCGTTGCGGTGCCGAGGTGACCAAGCGTGAGCTGACCCAGTGGTACTTCCGCACGACCGAATATGCCCAGGAGCTGCTGGACAGCCTGGACGGGCTCGAGCCGACCTGGTCGAGCAAGGTGATCAACGCCCAGCGCAACTGGATCGGTCGCTCCGAGGGGGCGCACGTCTCCTTCGTGGTGCAGGGGCGCGAGGAGCCGGTGAAGGTCTACACGACCCGCCCCGACACCATCTTCGGAACGACGTTCCTGGTGGTCGCAGTCGACGCGAAGCTGGCCGACGAGCTGGTCACCGATGCGCAGCGTCCCGCCTTCGAGGCCTACCGCGACGAGATCCGCAAGGCCTCCGACATCGACCGGCTGGCGACCGACCGGGCGAAGACGGGTGTCGACCTGGGGGTCACCGCCCGCAACCCGGTCACCGGTGAGGAACTGCCGATCTGGGCGACCGACTACGTGCTGGCCGACTACGGCACCGGCGCGGTGATGGGCGTCCCCGGCGGTGACCAGCGCGACTGGGAGTTCGCCACCGAGATGGGCCTGCCGATCGTGCGGACCACCGAGCCGCCGGCCGACTTCGAGGGGGAGGCGTACGCCGGCGAGGGCGTCGCGATCAACTCGCCCGCCCCCGGTGTCGAGGCAGGGCTGGACATCAACGGACTCGCCGTCGCGGAGGCCAAGAGCCGCGCGATCGCGTTCCTGGAGGAGCAGCAGGTCGGCGAGGGCACGGTCAACTTCCGCCTGCGCGACTGGCTGCTGTCACGTCAGCGCTACTGGGGTGCGCCGATCCCGATCATCCACTGCCCCCTCGACGGCGAGGTCCGGGTGCCGGAGGACCAGCTGCCCGTCGAGCTCCCCGAGCTGCGCGGCGCCGACCTCAAGCCCAAGGGCACCTCGCCGCTCGGTGCGGCCACCGAGTGGGTCAACGTCAGCTGCCCGACCTGTGGTGGTCCGGCAACGCGTGACACGGACACGATGGACACGTTCGTCGACTCCTCGTGGTACTTCTTCCGCTATGTCTCGCCGCACGACGAGACCCAGGCATTCGACACCGAGCTGGCCAACGCGTGGGGTCCGATCGACCTGTACGTCGGCGGCGACGAGCACGCGGTGCTGCACCTGCTCTATGCCCGGTTCTTCACCAAGGCCCTGCGCGACATGGGTCTGGTCAACTGGGACGAGCCGTTCTCGGCCTACCTGTCCCAGGGCAAGGTGATCAACAACGGCCGCAAGATGAGCAAGTCGCTGGGCAACGGCATCAGCCTCGGCGCGCAGCTCGACGAGTTCGGCGTCGACGCGGTCAGGCTGACCCTGGTCTTCGCCAGCCCGCCCGAGGACAACATCGACTGGGCGGACGTCTCTCCCGGTGGTTCGGTGCGCTTCCTGCAGCGCGCCTGGCGCCTGAGTGGTGACGTCACCAGTGAACCGGGTGCCGACCCCGCGACCGGTGACGTGGCGCTGCGCAAGGTCACCCACAAGACCGTGCACGAGGTCGAGGCACTGGTGGAGTCGCACCGCTTCAACGTGGTCGTGGCCCGCACCATGGAGCTGGTCAACGCCACCCGCAAGGCGATCGACAACCCGGTCGAGAAGGGCGGCTGCGGTCCGGCTGATCCTGCCGTGCGTGAGGCCGTCGAGACCGTCGCCATCCTGCTGTCGCTGGTCGCGCCCTACACCGCCGAGGAGATGTGGGAGCGCCTCGGCCACCAGCCCACCGTCGCGCGGGTCGGTTGGCCGGCCGTGGACCCGGAGCTGCTGATCGAGGACTCGGTCACCGCAGTAGTTCAGGTCCAGGGCAAGGTCCGCGCGCGCCTGGAGGTCTCGCCCGACATCTCCGCGGCCGACCTCGAGGCAGCGGCGCTGGCCGACCCCTCGATCGTCGCCGCGCTGGAGGGCAAGACCGTGCGCAAGGTGATCGTGCGCGAGCCGAAGCTGGTCAACGTCGTAGCGGGCTGATCTGCGCGCACCCGCTAGGATCCGCAGCATGGCTCACGGTCGGACAGTCGTCGTCACCGACTCCACTGCATCACTGCCCGCAGAGGTGGCAGGACGCGATGACGTGATGGTCATCCCGCTGCAGGTCGTGATCGGGGCCAACTCCTATGACGAGGGCATCGACGAGGGCGCGAACCCCGAGATGGTGGCCGCGGCGCTCAAGGCATTCACCCCGGTGTCGACCTCGCGGCCGTCGCCGGCGGTGATGCTCGACGTCTACGAGAAGCTCGCGGCCGAGGGCGTCACCGAGATCGTCTCGGTGCACCTGTCCGGCGAGATGAGCGGCACCTTCGACTCGGCGCACGTGGCCTCGGGCCAGGCGTCGATCCCGGTGCACGCGGTCGACTCCCGGCAGGTGGGGCCCGCGACCGGGTACGGCGTACGCGCGGCGTTGGCAGTCCTCGAGGCAGGTGGGACCGCAGCCGAGGCAGCCGAGGCCGCGCAGGAGCGGGCGGAGGCCTGCACCTCGCTGTTCTACGTCGACACCTTGGAATACCTGCGCCGCGGCGGACGTGTCGGCGGCCTGGCTGCCCTGCTCGGCAGTGCCCTGGCCGTCAAGCCGTTGCTGCGCATCGAGAACGGGCGGATCGACTCGTTCGAGAAGGTACGCACGGCCGGTCGCGCGCTGGCGCGCCTCGAGGACCTGGCCGTCGAGGCCGCCGGCGAGGATCTCGTCGAGGTGACCGTCGCCCACTTGGCCAGCCCGGACCGGGCCGCCCAGCTCGCGACCAAGGTCACCCCACGGGTCCAGCTCGCCGAGCCGGTCCGCACCACCGAGCTCGGCGCCGTACTGGGAGCCCACGTCGGCCCCGGGATGGCCGCGATCTGCATCGCCCCCGCGCTTCCGGGTGCCGTGCCGCTGACCGACGCCGAAGAACAAGCCGGCGATGACCTCGCGCCCGACGCAGACGACGCAGAATCAAACGACGCAGGTTCAGACAGCACAACCTGACGCCGACCCGGCAGTTGTTGACGCCCCCCGCGTCGTCGACCCGTCAGTTGTTGACGCCCTCGCGTCGTCGACCCGGCAGTTGTTGACGCCTGTCCGGGCCACCCGGAGGCAGTTGGCTGCGCGCGTTCGAGGCGGTTGTCCACAGGCCGGAGGTGACCCCCTTTCGCGGGCCCAGCCCACTGCCTACGGTCAGCGCATGCGTTCGAGAGGACAGTCCCCAGCACACGCCGAGGCAGTGTCGCGTCGGCTCGCACTCCTGAGCGCCGAACTGCAGGGCTATCGCGGCGCCCAGGCCAACGAGACCCCGACGAGGACACCCGGATCGGTCGACCCCGAGATCTCGGAGGAGGACGTCGATGACGACGGCGCGTGGGCGATGGGCGAGCTGGTGCCGTTCCCTCAGGAAGAGGCGCACACACGGATCCGTCGTACCGCCGAGCAACTGCCCGCCGAGACCCCCGCTGCAGTGGAGCACCGATTCGAGCTGCCGAGGGCGACTCCACCGGAGGAGAGCACTGGGGAGTCCACTGGGAACACCACGGGGCTGGCACCTCCGCCGCCGATCCCGCCGGCAGGTAGACACGCGGCCAGGCGCGGTGGCTGGTTGGATGCCTCGGCCTTCCGAGGCAGGGTCTCGCTCAACTCCTCACACGTCGCCGTGCTGGCCGTGATCGCCGCTGTCGCGATGGCGGTGACCACGTGGTGGGTGCTGCGAGATGACCCCGGGACACCGATCAAGACCACCAACGACGCACCCGCACTGGTCAGCGGTGCACCGGGTGAACCTGCTGCGTCCGGTGTGGTGGGACCCGACGGCGCCGCGGCGACGCCCGTCACCGAGCTGGTGGTCGACGTCTCGGGGAAGGTACGCCGACCCGGCATCGTGATTCTGCCTCCGGGCTCCCGCGTCGTGGATGCCATCAAGGCAGCCGGGGGCATCCGCAAGGGTGCCGACCTGACCGGGTTGAACCAGGCTCGCGCGTTGGTCGACGGGGAACAGGTGGTCGTGGGTGTCCCGCCGCCACCCGGCCAAGCCGCGTCGGCCGCACCCGCCCCCGGGCAACCGGGGTCCGGTGATCTGGTCAACCTCAACACCGCCACCGCGTCACAACTCGAGGAGCTCCCCGGCGTGGGCCCGGTGACCGCCCAGGCGATCGTGGGCTGGCGGGAGAGCAACGGCGGCTTCCGAGCGGTGGACCAACTCCTGGAGGTGGACGGAATCGGTGAGAAGACCCTCGCCCAGCTCGCTCCGCACGTCACTGTCTGATGCCGGCGCTCGACCTTCGGCTCCCGTCGGTCGAGATCCGGGACCTGCGGATGGCTGCCGCCGGAGCTGCGGCCTGGCTCGGCGGTCTCGGGGGACTGCTGGCACCCCGGGCAGCGTTGCTGGCGGGCGTGGTGGCCGGACTGCTGGCGCTGCTGGTTGCCGGTCGGCCGGGCCTGCGTCGCGCGATTGCAGCCTGGCTGCTCGTGGCGCTGGCTGTCGGCACCAGCGCTGTCCTGCGCGACATGTCGGTCGGGGGCGGGCCGGTCGCCACGCTCGCCCCGATGCGCTCCGCGGTCGACGCGCGGATCACCATCACCTCCGACCCTCGCGAGGTGTCCGGCCAGTTCTCGACCTCAGTGGTGATGCGAGCAGTGGTCACCCACCTGTCCGCGCACGGCACGTCGTACGCCGTTCACACCCCCGTGCTGGTGATCGCCGACGAGACCTGGAGCGGGACGAGGCTGGGGAGCAGCCTGCACCTGCGTGGCCGGCTCGCGAGTGCCGACGGTCATGACGTCGCGGCGGTGTTCACGCCGCTCAGCCCGCCGGTCAGGGTCGAGAAGCCCTCCGTCCTGTGGCGCGGATCGGGAGCGGTGCGTGCATCGATCCGTGGTGCGGTCAGCCACCGCCCGATGCCGGAGCGAGCCTTGGTGCCCGCTCTGGTCGACGGGGACGACACCTCCATGCCCGACGAGGTCGCCGAGGAGTTCCGGACCACGGGTCTCACCCACCTGTTGGCGGTGTCAGGCACCAATCTGACCCTGGTCGTCGGGTTCCTGTTGATCGTGGGGCGCTGGTGCGGCGTGCGCGGGCGGTGGCAGTACGTGCTCGGCGCACTCGGGATCATCGGCTTCATCCTCCTCGCGCGCACCGAGCCCAGTGTCGTCCGCGCCGCCGCGATGGGCACGGTCGCGTTGATCGGGATGGGCTCGAACGGGACCGGGCGGGGCATCCGGTGCCTCGGCGTGGCCGTCGTCGGCCTGCTGGTCTGGGATCCGTGGCTGTGTACGACGGTCGGGTTCGCGCTGTCCGTCCTGGCCACCTCCGGCATCCTGCTCCTCGGACCCGGGTGGTCACGAGCCCTGGCGAACTGGATGCCGATGCCGGTTGCCCAGGCGATCGCCGTACCGACCGCAGCGCAGTTGGCGTGCACGCCGATCGTGGCGGCGATCTCGGGGCAGGTGAGCCTGGTGGCGGTCGTCGCCAACCTCCTGGCTGCACCGCTGGTGGCGCCGGCCACCGTCCTCGGCCTCCTCGGCGGATTGATCGGCCTGGTCTGGATGCCGGCAGGACGACTGTGCGGTTGGGTCGCCTGTTGGTGCGCCTGGGGGATCATCACCGTCGCGGACCGCTGTGCCCGCTTGTCCCTGCCGGCGATCGACTGGGGGACGACCGTGGTTCCGGTCGCCCTGCTCACCGTGCTCTGTGTCGGGCTCGCGGTGACCCTCGGCCCGGTCTTCGCCCGCCGCTGGTCGGGCTTCTCGTGCTGTGTGGTGATGGTCCTGGTCGTGGTGGTGCCACTTCCCAGTCCGGGCTGGCCGCCTCGGGGTTGGGTGATGGCCGTCTGCGATGTCGGTCAAGGAGACGCAGTGGTTCTCAACGCCGGCGAGGGGCGAGGGGTCCTTGTCGATGCCGGCCCGGATCCTGCTCTCGTGGACAAGTGTCTGGCCCGTCTCGACGTGGAGGCCCTGCCGCTGATCGTGCTGACCCACTTCCACGCCGACCACGTCGACGGACTGCCCGGTGCGTTGGCTGGTCGCGACAGTGGGGAAGTGTTGGTCAGCGCCCTGCCTGAGCCGCCGCAGCGCTACCGGTCCGTCCTCGAGGCGACCCGGGGGAGAGTGCGCGTGCCCGCCCTGGGCGAGGTACGCCGGGTGGGTCAGGTGACCTTGCAGGTGGTCGGTCCGACTCCGGGCGTCGTGTTCCGCGGCGACCCGAACAACTCCTCGATCGTGCTGGTGGCCGAGGTGCACGGCATCCGGATCCTGCTCACCGGTGACGAGGAGCCCGAGGCGCAGGAAGCATTCGTGAAGGCCTGGCCGGGGCTGCGGATCGACGTACTCAAGATCCCTCACCACGGCAGCCGGCACCAGGACATGCGCCACCTGCTCTCCCTCGACGCCTCGGTGGCAATCGCCTCGCTTGGCGCCGACAACGACTACGGCCATCCGGCTCCCTCGACGATGGATCCCCTGGCGGAGTCGGGAGCCGCGACGTTCCGCACCGACAGGGACGGGGACGTCCTCGTGCTCCGCGACGGAGAAGGTATGAAGGTGCGGACCCGGGACTGACCCCGGCACAAGTTCCCCGCGCCCTTGCTGTCCGAGGCCTGTGGCAGGC
This sequence comes from Nocardioides daedukensis, assembly GCF_013408415.1. Classification (NCBI taxonomy): domain Bacteria; kingdom Bacillati; phylum Actinomycetota; class Actinomycetes; order Propionibacteriales; family Nocardioidaceae; genus Nocardioides; species Nocardioides daedukensis. Next base: position 3,681,854 of record NZ_JACCAA010000001.1, read on the forward strand.
TTGCCCGCGATGGCAGGCAAGGGAGCAGTAGACGTGTTGGGCAAGGTCACCTTGGTGACCGGTCCCGAGGAGTTCCTCAACGAGCGCACGGTGGTCGAGTCGAAGGCCGCGGTGAAGGCGATCGACGGGGAGGCCGAGTTCTCCGAAGCACAAGGTGGAGACCTGTCCCTGGCCACGCTCGGTGAGCTCGCCGCGCCCTCGCTCTTCTCGAGCACCAGGTGCATCGTGGTGCGCCAGTTGGAGAACCTCCCCGACGAGTCGATCGAAGGCCTGCTCGGCTATTGCAAGGACCCTGTCGAGGACGTGGCACTGATCCTCGTCCACAGCGGTGGCCAGAAGGGCTCGGGCGTGCTCAACAAGCTCCGCAAGCTCGCCCCGGTCACCGAGCACAAGTCGGCCGCGATCAAGGCCTCCGAGTTCCCGCGCTTCGTCAGTTCCGAGGTACGCCGGCACGGGTCGCGCGTTGATGACGAGGCAGCAGACTTCCTCGTGCAAGCGATCGGGCAGGACCTGCGCTCGCTGTCCGCAGCGGCACACCAGCTGGTCAATGACTTCCCGGGCGAATCGCTGAACACCGAGAAGGTCAAGCGCTACTTCGGCGGTCGTGCCGAGGCGAAGTCGTTCGCCGTGGCAGACAGCGCCTTCTTCGGCCGGCGGGCCAAGGCCATGGAGGAATTGCGCTGGGCCCTCGACGGCGGGACCGCGCCCGTGCTGATCACCTCGGCGTTCGCCGGGGGAGTGCGTGGCCTGGCCCGCTACGTCTCGGCCCCGCGGGGGATGCGAGAAGCAGACCTGGCGCGCGAAGTCGGCGTGCCGCCCTGGAAGCTGCGCACCCTGCGTGACCAGTCGCGTGCATGGAGCCCGACCGGGCTGGCCGAGGCGATCCGAGCGATCGCCCAGGCCGACGCGGACATCAAGGGCGCCGCACACGATGCGGCGTACACCCTGGAGAAGCTGGTGCTGACCGTCGCAGGCCTGCGCGACCAGCGCTGAGCGCGAGCGGCTCGGTAGGAGTCACCGGGTACCCGGTGAGTCTGCCGCTTCCCGGGCAAGATCTTGCCCGGGAAGTACCGGAGTCACCCGGTACCCGGTGACTCCTGCGCCGGATGCGACGGGTGAGGTTTGTCAGCCGGAACACGCACGAAATGCAAGAAGGCGCCGACCCCGAGGGGGTCGACGCCTGCTGCGTGAGGACTACCTCAGAGGGAGGCAGCCTTCTTGGCGATCGACGACTTGCGGTTCGCCGCCTGGTTCTTGTGGATGACACCCTTGGAGGCTGCCTGGTCCAGCTTGCGGTTCGCTTCGCGACCAGCGGCGACGGCGGCGTCCTTGTCGCCGGCCTCGGCGAGCTCACGGAACTTGCGCACAGCGGACTTCAGGCCGGTCTTGACGGCCTTGTTGCGCTCGTGCGCCGCCTCGTTCTGGCGGTTGCGCTTGATCTGGGACTTGATGTTCGCCACGTTGCTGCGCTTTCACTTGGTTCGGACTGGATTGGAGGTCTTCGGGTGGACGGTGGGTTGTCCACCGGGTGGGCCCGCGGGAATCTGCAGCCCTTGGCATGTCAGCGAAGAGGGCGCCAGACATGCAAGCGGAAACTCTATCAGCGCTCCCGGTGCACCCCAAATCCGTTCACTGACACCAGTGAACCCGCTGGTCGGACACTAAATCAAGGTGCGCCGACACGACCGGCTCGGGTTCACTGGCGCTATGCCCGAACTCGTGCCACCCACCACCCTCGTCATGGACTCGTTCCTCGAGGCAATGGACGAGTTCGTCGCCGAAGGCACCACTGACACGCAGACCGCCGGGTGGATCGAGCGGTTCGGCGACTCGTGGCAGACCCCGGCCGGATTCGAGGCGTTCGTGGCCGAGATCCGCGCACAGGAGGTGGACGAGATCGCCATCCCGGCGCACTGGGTGCTGACCTCGACCCGGTGGTGGATCGAGGGGGACACCTATCTCGGTCGGATCGCGCTGCGCCAGCGCCTGAACGAGAAGCTGGCCGATGTCGGCGGACACATCGGGTACGACGTACGCCCTTCGGCTCGGCGATGCGGGCACGCCAGTGGGATGCTTCGCGCCGTCCTTCCGCTCGCGCACAGCTTCGGGATCGACCCCGCCCTGGTCACCTGCGACGACGACAACGTCGCCTCGATCCGGGTGATCGAGGGTGCCGGGGGCGTCCTGGAGGACGTGCGCGGCATCAAGCGCCGATATTGGGTGCCGACGGCCTGACCCAGTCAGTTCGGTGCTTCGAGTCCTGCGTGGGAGAATGCGCCAACGACCCACGATCGACCCGCGATCGACGTACGACACGGTCAGTGAACTGTTCAAAAGCAAGTCCGAAAGGGCCACGTGAGCCTCAAGAACGCGCCGCAGCCTGGTCACACCGATCCCGCGATCATCAGGAACTTCTGCATCATCGCGCACATCGACCACGGCAAGTCGACCCTTGCCGACCGCATGCTGCAGTTGACCGGAGTCGTCGACGCCCGCGCTGCCCGAGCCCAATACCTCGACCGGATGGACATCGAGCGCGAGCGGGGCATCACGATCAAGTCGCAGGCCGTGCGGATGCCGTGGACGGTCACCGACGAGGCCGCGGTCGAGCACGACGTCGAGGCCGGCCCCGGGACCTACGTCCTGAACATGATCGACACCCCCGGCCACGTCGACTTCACCTACGAGGTCTCCCGCTCGCTTGAGGCGTGCGAAGCGGCGATCCTGCTCGTCGACGCCGCCCAGGGCATCGAGGCGCAGACCTTGGCCAACCTCTACCTCGCCATGGGCGCGGACCTCCAGATCATCCCGGTGCTGAACAAGATCGACCTGCCCAGCGCGAACGTCGAGAAGTACGCCGCCGAACTGGCCGGCCTGGTCGGCTGCGACCCCGCCGACGTGCTCAAGGTCAGCGCCAAGACCGGACTCGGTGTCGAGGCCCTGCTCAACGAGATCGTCAAGCAGGTCCCGCCGCCCATCGGCGCGGCCGACAAGCCGGCGCGGGCCCTGATCTTCGACTCGGTCTATGACACCTACCGCGGCGTGATCACCTATGTCCGGGTCATCGACGGCGAGCTCACCCACCGCGACCGGATCAAGATGATGTCGACCAACGCCACCCACGAGATGCTCGAGCTCGGCGTGATCAGCCCCGAGCAGGTCAAGGCCGGCAAGATCGGCGTCGGCGAGGTCGGCTACCTGATCACCGGGGTGAAGGACGTGCGCCAGTCGCGTGTCGGTGACACCGTCACCACCCAGCACAGCGGAGCCGTCGAGGCGCTCGGTGGCTACAAGCACCCGAACCCGATGGTCTATGCCGGGCTCTATCCCATCGACGGCGACCAGTTCGGCGACCTGCGCGAGGCCCTGGAGAAGCTCCAGCTCAACGACGCGGCACTGACCTATGAGCCGGAGACCTCCGGCGCCCTGGGCTTCGGCTTCCGGATCGGCTTCCTGGGCCTGCTGCACATGGAGATCACCCGGGACCGGCTCGAGCGCGAGTTCAACCTCGACCTCATCTCGACCGCGCCCAACGTGGTCTACGAGGTGACCATGGAGGACGGCTCGGAGCACGAGGTCACCAACCCGAGCGAGTTCCCCGAGGGCAAGATCTCCGAGGTGCGCGAGCCGATCGTCCGGGCCACGATCCTGAGCCCGTCCGACCACATCGGGGCGATCATGGAGCTGTGCCAGACCAAGCGCGGAGAGCTCAAGGGGATGGACTACCTCTCCGAGGACCGCGTCGAGATGCGTTACACGCTGCCGATGGGCGAGATCGTCTTCGACTTCTTCGACCAGCTGAAGTCGAAGACCAAGGGCTATGCCTCGCTCGACTACGAGCGCACCGGCGAGCAGGCGGCGGACCTGGTCAAGGTCGACATCCTGCTGCAGGGCGAGCCGGTCGATGCCTTCTCGGCGATCGTGCACCGGGAAGCGGCCTACTCCTATGGCCTGATGATGGCCGGCAAGCTCAAGGACCTGATCCCCAGGCAGCAGTTCGAGGTGCCGATCCAGGCCGCGATCGGGGCTCGGGTGATCGCCCGGGAGACGATCCGCGCGATCCGCAAGGACGTCCTGGCCAAGTGCTACGGCGGCGACATCTCCCGCAAGCGCAAGCTCCTGGAGAAGCAGAAGGAGGGCAAGAAGCGGATGAAGATGGTCGGCCGCGTCGAGGTCCCCCAAGAAGCATTCGTCGCCGCCCTCTCCACGACGCAGTCCGCCGAGAGCACGCCCAAGAAGTGAGGGTCGGCGCATGCCGGGAGTGAGCCTGCGCACCCGGGCGGTGTGCGCGTTCATGAAGCTCGCCATGCGCCGCTCCTTCCTCACCGAGGAGCTCGGCGAGCAGACGCTGCTCCAGCCGAAGACCTCCGCCAGCCCGCCCGCGTGGCTGGTCCGGCAGTACGCCGTCACTCGCCGCGAGGTGGGCGGCTTCGCGGTGTACCGCGTGCTGCCGCGCGCCGGCCGCGAGGTCAGTGGAACCACCGGACCCGTCGTCGTCTACCTGCACGGCGGCTCCTACGTGAAGCAGATCGCCAAGCAGCACTGGCGGCTGATCGCCGACCTGGTGGACGCGACCGGGTGCCCGGTCGACGCGCCGATCTATGGCCTCGCGCCGCAGCACGACCTCGGCGAGATGGTCGACTTCGTCCTGGCGGTTGTGCGCGGGCTCGACGGCGCGCAGGTGCGTCTGGCCGGGGACTCGGCCGGCGGCGGCCTCGCGCTGCTGGTCGCCCAACGACTCCGCGACGAGGGGGATTCGCCGGTCTCGTCGGTCACGGTGATGGCGCCCTGGCTGGACCTGGCGATGAACAACCCCGACATCGACCTGATCGAGCCGAACGACCCGTGGTTGGCCCGTCCGGCGATCCGCCCGATGGCCCGGGCAGTGGCCGGAGCCGTGCCCCTCGACGACCCGCGGGTCAGCCCGATCAGGGGCTCCTTGGCGGACCTGCCCCCGATCACCGTGATGGTCGGCACTCGCGACATGACCCTCGCCGACGTACGCCTGCTCCGAGCCCGCGTGCTGGCCGCAGGCGGCTCGATCGTCGTCCACGAGTCGCCCGGCTCACCGCACGTCCACCCACTGCTGCCCACTCCTGAAGGGCGCGCCGCGCGCCGGGTGTTCATCGACGCCGTGGTCGCAGGAGGCTGAGCGTGGCGCCGACAATCCCGCACGGCGTACTCCGGATGGCTGATCGCGGGCCGGACTGGGCGGCGTACGTCGAAGCCCTGCCTCGACGCATCAGTGAGCTGTGTGCCGAGTGGCAGCTCACCGAGGACGGTGCGCCGATGCATGGGTACTGCGCTCTGGTGCTACCGGTGCGCACGGCCGGTCGGCGCCCGGCGGTGCTCAAGGTGGCCTTCCCCGACGACGAGTCCGAGCACGAGCACCTGGCCCTCCAGCACTGGCACGGCACCGGGGCGGTCCAGCTGCTGCGGGCCGATCCGCACCGTCGCGCGATGCTCCTGGAGCGGCTGCACCGCGAGGACCTCACCGAGCTGTGGGACCTGGAGGCGTGCGAGGTCGTGGCCGGCCTCTATCGACAGCTCCATCTGCCGGCGCCGCCTCAGCTCTCCACGCTCTCCTCGCAGGTCGCCAGGTGGACCGCTCAGCTGGGCGAGCTGCCGCGCAACGCGCCGGTGCCGAGGCGTCTGGTGGAGCAGGCGGTTGCGCTCGGCCGGACGTTCGCCGTCGACCCGGACACGGACGGCACCCTGGTGCACACGGACCTGCACTACGCCAACGTGCTCGGCGCGGATCGCCAACCCTGGTTGGCGATCGACCCGAAGCCGCTCAGCGGCGACCCGCACTACGAGCTGGCGCCGATGCTGTGGAATCGCTTCGACGAGCTCGCCGGGGACGTGCGTGACGGGTTGCGTCGTCGCTTCCACACGATCATCGACGCGGCCGATCTCGACGAGGACCGGGCACGTGACTGGTTGGTGGTCCGGATGGTGCACAACGCGTCCTGGACCATCCGCGAGGCCGTGGTCGCAGACCGGGTGCTGACGGAGCAGGAACGCGCCTGGCTGACCACCTGCGTGACCGTCGCCAAGGCCGTCCAGGACTAGGCATCCGAGACCAGGCCTCAGCGCCGGGAGAACCAGCCCTTCTTCTTGCGGGGCTCCTGCGGCGCACCGGCGGAGTCGCCGGCAGGCACCAGATCGAGGATCGCAACGCCCTCGTCGACGAGGTCTTCGCCGGGAACGGCGCGGTACGTCGTGGCGCCCAGGACGATCTCGGCACCGGGCTCGAGTCGACGCTCCTGACGCAAGCAGGTCGCGACGGCCTCGGTGAGCATGGTGAACAGCTCCGCCGGCTCGCCGGGAACCCGGATCTGCAGCTCGTGGGTCCCGAGCACCCGGAGGCCTCGGGTGAAGGCGACGGCGTCGGGGGAGTCGCCACCGACCCGTAGCGCGTGGACACGGAACCAGGTGCGCTCGATCTGGTCCTCATAGAGGTCGTGCATGAACATCGCCTCGGTGGTGACCAAGGACTGCTCGGGCAACCAGATCGCATCGGCGCTGGTGTCCTCGAGGATGGTGCCGCAGATCTGGGAGAGCAGGGTGAGTGCGGGGCGGATGTCCCCCTCGACCACGGCAACCGAGGCGAATGCCTGCCCGTCGACGATGGACGACTCGACGCGGTCGCGCAGGGGGCTGGTGGCCAGGTCGCCGAACAGGGTCCGGTTCTGCATGGGAGTGTCCCAGAACCCGACCTGCAGTGCGGTGCCGTTGACCGTGATCACGTGGAGCTCCCCGTTGGGCAGGTCGGCAAGTGCGGCAGCGAGCGATTCCGCGACCGGGCTGAATGCGGCAGCGGCGCTGGTCGGGGCCGGCTGCCCGGGACCGAAGAAGAGGACGGCGCTGGGCAGGTGGAGCTCGGTCTCGTGTGTCATGGCGCACCCCTACCGCTGCGTGGAGTCGTCGAAACCTCCGGGAATCCGGCTGACAGTGCCCGGTGGATCTGGAAGGGTGGCTGCGTGACTGCTTCCGTGCTCCAGATCAGCGTCGGCCTACCTCGTGACGAGGCCTGGGCGGGCAACCTGAAGCGCACGGCCATCGACAAGCGAGCGGTCACCGATCCCGTCCGGGTACGCCGTACAGGCATCGACGGTGACCACGTCGCCGACACCGTGCACCACGGCGGGCCGGACAAGGCGGTCTATGCCTTCGCCCGCGAGGACCTGGACCGGTGGGAGGCCGAGCTCGGAGCGGTGATCCGCAACGGCCAGTTCGGCGAGAACCTCACCACCACCGGGATCGACGTGAATGCCGCGCTGGTGGGCGAGCGCTGGCGGATCGGCGAGGTGCTCCTGGAGGTGGCCGACGTGCGGATCCCGTGCAGCGTCTTCAAGAACTGGATGGGTCTAGGCGGCTATGACGACACGGCTTGGGTGAAGCGGTTCGCCCTGGACCAACGACCGGGGCCCTACTTCAGGGTGCTCGAGGAGGGGCTCTTCCGGGTGGGCGACGAGATCCGCGTGGAACACCGCCCCGACCATGCCATCACCGTCACGCACCTGTTCCGGGCGCTGACCACTGAGCGCCATCTCCAGCCCGCCCTGCTTCAGATCGACGGCTTGGCCGAGTCGCTGAGGACCAGGATCCAAGCCGGAAAGATGGGCTGAATCGCCCATTTTCTTGGACTGTCTGGCGAGATCGCGTGTACTGACGAGTAAGAGTGATCTAGGTTACTGGCATGCCGATCAATTACGACGCATCATTCATCGACACGATGCCCAAGAACGTTGCCGTCCAGTTCCTGGAGCGCGTCAACAAGTCAGGGCCCAAGGAGGCCTTCCGATTCCCGATCGGGGAGAACTGGGAGTCGGTGACCTGGAACCAGGTCGGTGACCGCGCCAGCGCCCTTGCCGCCGGCCTGATGGCCCTCGGCATCGAGCCCGAGCAGCGCGTCGGCATCGCCTCGACCACCCGCTACGAGTGGATCCTGGCCGACCTGGCAGTCACCCTCGCCGGTGCTGCGACGACCACCGTCTATCCGACCACCAACGCCGGCGACACGGCGTACATCCTGGGCGACTCCGAGTCGCGAGTGGTCTTCGCCGAGGACGACGGCCAGATCGCCAAGCTGGTCGAGCACCGCAACGAGCTTCCGCACCTGATGAAGATCGTCACCTTCGAGGGCAAGACCGATGGTGACTGGATCATCAGCCTGGACGACCTGGAGAAACTCGGCGCCGACTACCTGGCGCAGAACGCGAACGCCGTGGTGGAGCACGCCGAGGCGATCCGCGCCGACCAGCTCGCCACCCTGATCTACACCTCCGGCACCACCGGCCGCCCCAAGGGCGTGCGGCTGCTGCACCGGGCGTGGGTCTTCGAGGGAGAGGCGATCGCGAGCCAGAAGATCCTCGGGGAGGACGACCTCAACTTCTTGTGGCTGCCGATGGCGCACTCGTTCGGCAAGGTCCTGCTGTCCGCCCAAATGGCGTGTGGCTACGCCACCGCGATCGACGGCCGGATCGACAAGATCATCGACAACCTGGCCATCGTGAAGCCCACCTTCATGGGTGCCGCGCCCCGCATCTTCGAGAAGGCCTACAGCCGGATCGTCACCATGCAGGCGGCCGAGGGCGGCGTGAAGGAGAAGCTCTTCAACAAGGCCTTCGCCGTGGGCCTTGAGGTCGAGAAGCGCAAGCGTGAGGGCCAGTCGATCCCGCTCGGCCTCAAGCTGCAGCACGGACTCTTCGACAAGCTGGTCTTCAGCAAGGTGCGCGACCGCTTCGGTGGACGGGTCCGCTTCTTCATCTCGGGCTCCGCAGCCCTCAACCGCGAGATCGCCGAGTGGTTCAACGCTGCCGGCATCCTGATCCTCGAGGGCTACGGAATGACCGAGAACGCGGCCGGTGCCGCCGTGGGTCACCCCGACCACTTCAAGATCGGCAGCGTCGGTACGCCGTTCCCGGGCACCGAGCTCAAGATCGCCGAGGACGGTGAGGTCCTGGTGCGCGGCCCGCACGTCATGGAGGGCTATCACAACCTGCCCGAGCAGACCGCCGAGGCGCTGCAGGACGGCTGGCTGCACACCGGTGACATCGGTGAGCTCGATGCCGACGGCTTCCTCAGGATCACCGACCGCAAGAAGGACCTGTTCAAGACCTCCGGCGGCAAGTACATCGCGCCCTCGGCGATCGAGTCGCAGTTCAAGGCGATCTGCCCCTACGTCAGCCAGTTCCTCGTGGTCGGCGCCGAGCGCAACTACTGCGTCGCGCTGATCAGCCTCGACCCGGACCAGGTCACTGGCTGGGCAGAGGAGAACGGTATGGCCGGGAAGTCCTACACCGAGGTGGTCAACTCGCAGGGCGTCAAGGACATGATCGCGGGCTATGTCGACGAGCTGAACGGTCGACTCAACCGCTGGGAGACGATCAAGAAGCACGTCATCCTCGACAACGACCTCAGCATCGAGTCCGGCGAGCTGACCCCGTCGCTCAAGGTGAAGCGCAAGGTCGTCGAGGAGAACAACAAGTCGGTCATCGACTCGCTCTACACCTGATCTGGCCCCTGGGGACCTGAGCCCGCGAGGCTCGCGGTTTCCACAGCAGCAGATCACCCTCGAACGGGTGTCGACGCCAATGGCGTCGGCACCCGTTCGTGCTTCTCGGAACGTACGTCGCGACCCTCGACGTGCCCGGGTGACCCACCGGCTGGTTGGATGGCGCCATGCCCTCCGCACTCCCTCCCGGTGATCCGGCCCCAGCCGACGGGTCGTTGCCGGAGTCGGCGTTCGAGGGCATCGCTGAGCGCAAGTTCGGCGTATATGTGCACGTGCCGTTCTGCACGGTCCGGTGCGGCTACTGCGACTTCAACACCTACACCGCCACCGAGCTCGGTGAGGGCGTGACCCGAGCGACGTACGCCGAATCGGCGATCGCCGAGATCCGTCGCGCGCGAGCGGTGCTCGGTGACGTGGACCGCCGGGTCGACACCGTGTTCTTCGGAGGCGGAACGCCGACCCTCCTGCCGCCGGCGGACGTCTCGGCGATCCTGGCGGCGATCTCGGCCGAGTTCGGCCTGAGTGACGATGCCGAGGTGACCACCGAGGCGAACCCGGACAGCGTGGCGCTGTGGGACCTGGAGGCGCTGCGCGAGGGTGGCTTCAACCGGCTGTCCTTCGGGATGCAGTCGGCGGTGCCGCACGTGCTCCAGGTCCTCGACCGCACGCACGACCCGTTGCGGGTGCCGGCGGTGGTGGACTGGGCCCGCGAGGCGGGGTTCGAGCAGGTCAGCCTGGACCTGATCTATGGCACGCCGGGGGAGTCGATGCACGACTGGCAGACGTCCCTGGACGCCGCGCTGGCCTGCAACCCGGACCACGTGTCGGCGTACGCGCTGATCGTCGAGGACGGCACCGCGCTGGCCAGGCAGGTGCGCCGCGGCGAGGTCCCGATGACCGACGACGACGACCTGGCCGACAAATACCTGGCCGCCGATGCGGCGATGTCCGCAGCCGGTCTCGGCTGGTACGAGGTCTCCAACTGGGCCACCTCACGCGAGCAGCGCTGCGAGCACAACATGCTCTATTGGCAGGGCGACGACTGGTGGGGCGTCGGACCCGGAGCGCACTCGCACGTCGGTGGCACCCGGTGGTGGAACGTGAAGCACCCGGCTGCCTATGCGGGACGGCTGGCCCAGGGAGTGAGCCCGGCCCTGGCGCGTGAGGTCCTCGACGACGAGACCCGTCGGGTCGAACGGATCCTGCTCGAGGTGCGACTGCGCGATGGCCTGCCGCTGGACGTCCTCGACGGGGCAGCCCGCGGGATGCTGGCCGATCTCGTGGACCGAGGACTGGTCACGCTCGCGGACGACCGGATGGTCCTGACCACCCCGGGGCGACTGCTCGCCGACGCCGTGGTGCGCGACCTGGTCTGAGCGCGAACCTGCAGTTGTTGCGCGCCGAACCTGCAGTTGTGGTGCGCCGAACCGACAGTTGTGGTGCGTTCAACCTGCAGTTGTTGACGCAAGAAGTGCCGGTTCAAGCCGCAACAACTGCAGGTTCGTCAGTTGGTGACGAAGTCGATGAGCTCCTCGACCCGGCCGAGCAGCGCCGGATCGAGGTCCTGGAACCCGCGCACGCCGCCGAGGATGTGCTTCCAGGCCCGCGCGATGTCGGTCTGGTTGCGGTGCGGCCAGCCCAGCTGCTGGCAGACGCCGTGCTTCCACTCGATGTTGCGCGGGACGTCGGGCCACCTCTCGATGCCAAGCCGCGCAGGCTTGACCGCGGCCCAGATGTCGATGAACGGGTGGCCGACGATCAGCACGTGCTTGCCGACGGCCGAGTGCGCGATCGAGCTGGCGATGCGGCTCTCCTTGGACCCCTTGACCAGGTGGTCGACGAGCACGCCGACCTTGCGGTCGGGTCCGGGCTTGAAGTCGCGCAGGTGGTCGGAGAGGTCATCGACGCCGCCGAGGTATTCCACGACCACGCCCTCGATCCGCAGGTCGTCACCCCAGACCTTCTCGACGAGCTCGGCGTCGTGGCGGCCCTCGACGAAGATCCGGCTCGCCCGCGCAACCCGGGCCTTGGCGTCGTGCACGGCAATCGATCCCGACGCGGTGCGGGTGGGCTTCGCCGGAGTCTTCAGGCGGGTGGGCCGGGTGAGGATGACAGGCTTGCCCTCGAGCAGGAATCCCGGTCCGAGCGGGAAGGTACGTCGTTGGTTGCGGCGGTCCTCCAAGGTCACCGTGTCGATGTCCCGGTCGACGGCGACGACCTCGCCGCACCAGTCGGTGCTGACCTCCTCGAGCACCAGGCCGAGGTCGGCCTCCATCTCCACGGCGCGACCGTTCTTGGGGGCGGTCCAGTCGGTGCGGAGGACGTCGGATCCGTAGCGATCACGAGAAGCGGGGGAAGTCACCGGGCCAACGCTAGGAGGGCACCGGCCGGCTCACGTTCAGGCACGCCGACGGGGTGGTCGGGACCACCCGAACCGGTTGTTCGAAGCACCATCGCGATATATCGTCAATGTATCGCTTGAACAAACCGTGAAGGAGTCGGTCATGAACGGATGGCAAGGGCAGTGGCCCGGCGGCAACAATCCCTGGGGAAGCTGGAGCGGTGGACGAGGCCGCCCCGGTCCGCCCCCGTGGGTCAACGACCTGGTCCGAAGCTTCGGCGGCCCACCCAGTGGCGGGCCCCGACGCGGACCCAAGGCCCGACGTGGCGACGTACGTGCCGCCATCCTTTCCGTCCTCGCCGAGGAGGCGATGAACGGCTACCAGGTGATTCAGCAGATCGCCGAGCGCAGCGAAGGAGCCTGGAAGCCGAGCCCCGGCTCGGTCTACCCGACGATCCAGCAGCTCGAGGACGAGGGTCTGGTCGAGGGTCGCGACACCCAAGGACGCCGCCTGCTGCACCTCACCAATTCCGGGCAGGCGTACGTCGACTCGCACGCCGACGAGCTCGCAGCGACCTGGCGGGCGTTCCGTGAGACCGACGAGGAACGCGCCGCGGCCGGTGGGATCGGCGATCTGATGCCTGTCGTCGGCCAGGTGATGGGAGCCGTGTGGCAGGTGGTCACCGTCGGCACCGAGCAGCAGCGGGCCGAGGCCGCCGAGATCCTCGGTGAGACTCGACGACGTCTCTACGGACTGCTCGCCGAGGGCGACCCGAAGTGAGTCGTTGACCCCGCGCGGTCAGTTCAGATGAGCGGCAATCGCTTGGCGGTCCGAGGCAGGTGCGCATAGCCACGGCGTACGGCCTGATCCAGCAGGTGCTCGGGCCAGGGCCACTCACCCTCGGCCAGGGCCTGGCCCACCGGGATCCCGCGTCCGGCCAGGTCCCGGATGGTCTCCGCGACGACGCCGATCTGCCCGCGCTGCTCGTGCACGAAGTCGGAGTCGGAGACGCCGCCGTGGCCGGGGACCACGACCGTGTCGTCGGTCATCAGCGAGATCGCCAGGTCGAGCGCGGTGGGCCACTCCATCGGCCAGCAGTCCGGGCCGTAGGCCGGCGGGCCGGACTCCTCGACCAGATCGCCCAGTACGACGACGTCGGCGTCGGGCAGACGCACGATGACGTCGCCGTCGGTGTGGCCGCGCCCGGGGTGCAGGAGCTCGACCTGACGGTCCCCGAGGTCGATGACCTGCGCCGAGGAGAAGGTCCGGTCCGGCAGGAGCACCGGTGAGGCGTCGATCTCGGCCGCACGCTCCCGCCCACCCTCACTCCCGACGAACGCCGTCCTGGTGTCGCGGAAGGTGGCAAGCGCTGCGGCGGTCGCCTCGTGCGCGTGGATCGGGGTGCCCTCGAAGACCGCGTTGCCCAGGACGTGGTCGAAGTGCGCATGGGTGTTGACCACGCCGACGACCTGACCTGCCCCGAGGGCGCGGATCGAGTCGAGCATGGTGGCCATTGCCGCCGTCGAGGCGAGCGTGTCGACCACGACGAGCCCGCGCTCGCCGCCGATCACGGTGAGGTTCACGTCGATCAACTCATTACGTGCGACCCAGGTGCGGTCGGCGATCTCGGTCAGGACGGCGGGGGAGTCGGGCACGTGCTCAGGCTAGTGGGCGCAAGAACTGCAGGTTCAACGCGCAACAACTGCCGGGTCGACGCGCAACAAGTGCAGGTTCGGCGCGGGCATCGACAGGCGAGTAGGATTGGCACTCGCGACAACGGAGTGCCAGAGTCCAGGCTGGCGCACAACGACGGAAGGAGTCCGGAATGGTCGAGGACCGACGACTGGCCGTGCTCCGGGCGATCGTGGAGGACTACGTCTCCACCGAGGAGCCCGTCGGCTCGCGTGCCCTGGTCGAGCGGCACCAGCTCGGAGTCTCACCGGCCACGGTGCGCAACGACATGGCCGTCCTCGAGGACGAGGGACTGATCCACCAGCCACACACCAGTGCCGGCCGGGTCCCGACCGACAAGGGCTACCGACTCTTCGTGGACCGGCTCACCAAGGTGAAGCCGATGAGCGCCACCGAGCAGCGCGCGATCTCCAACTTCCTCCAAGGCGCGGTCGACCTCGACGACGTCGTCCAGCGCAGCGTTCGCCTGCTCGCCCAGCTCACCCGGCAAGTGGCGGTCGTGCAATATCCCACCCTCTCGCGCAGCACGGTGCGGCACATCGAGATCGTCGCCATGGCCGCGAACCGCCTGCTCGTGGTGCTGATCCTGAGCACCGGCAGGGTCGAGCAGCGACTCGTCGAGTGCGAGCGCGAGCTCACCGAGGACGAGCTCGTGAAGCTGCGGTCCTCGGTCAACCACGCCGCAACCGGCGAGATCATCGCCGAGGCGATCCGGGCCCTGGGCCGCGTCGGTGAGGAGACCGAGCCCGATCTCCGCGAGACAGCGCAGGCCGTTGCCGCCTCACTCGTCGAAGCGATGTCCGACCACCGCTCCGATGAGCGCGTGGCAGTCGGTGGCACCGCCAACCTGGCCCGGTTCGGCGAGGGCTTCGACACCGTCCGGCCACTGCTGGAGGCCTTGGAGGAGCACGTCATCCTGCTCAAGCTCCTCGGCGAGGTCGGCTCGGCAGGCGCCGTGACCGTCCGGATCGGCCACGAGGGCCCCTACCAAGAACTTGCCGCCACCAGCGTGGTGGCCACCGGCTACGGCCCCGAGGACCAGGCCATCGCCTCCCTCGGCATCGTCGGGCCGACCCGCATGGACTACCCCGGAACCATGGCAAGCGTGCGGGCCGTGGCCCGCTACGTGTCCCGGATCCTCGACGAGGCATGACCTCGCCCCACGAACGACCCAACCATCCAGAGCCCAGCGACAAGAAGGACTCATGAGCGACCTGTACGAACTCCTCGGTGTGCCCCGCGACGCGGAGGCGGATGCGATCAAGAAGGCCTACCGCAAGCTGGCCCGACAGCTGCACCCCGACGTCAACCCGGACCCGGAGACGCAGGAGCGCTTCAAAGAGGTCTCGATGGCCTACGAGGTGCTCAGTGACCCGCAGAAGCGTGCCGCCTATGACCGCGGCGGTGACCCCTTCGGCGGAGGAATGGGCGGCGCCGGCGGGTTCGGCCAAGGCGCCGGCTTCTCCTTCACCGACATCATGGACGCCTTCTTCGGCGGCCAGGGCGGTGGCGCAGGCGGCGGTGGCCGTGGCCCCCGTCCCCGCGTACGCCGCGGCCAGGACGCCCTGATCCGGCTCGAGGTCGAGCTGGCGGAGGCTGCCTTCGGCGTCACCCACGAGCTCAAGGTCGACACCGCGATCGTGTGCGACGCCTGCACCGGCAGCGGCGCTGCTCCCGGCAGCAAGCCGGTCACCTGCGAGACCTGTCGCGGCGCCGGTGAGGTCGCCCAGGTGCAGCGCTCGTTCCTCGGTGAGATCCGCACCCTGCGCCCGTGCGCTGCCTGCCGTGGGTTCGGCACGACCATCCCCGAGCCCTGCCGCGAGTGCTCGGGCGAGGGACGGGTGCGCTCGCGCCGCAACCTGACCGTCAAGATCCCCGCCGGCGTGGACGAGGGAACCCGCGTCCAGCTCAGCGGCCAGGGCGAGGTCGGCCCCGGTGGCGGTCCGGCCGGCGACCTGTTCGTCGAGATCCACGTGGCCCCGCACAAGACCTTCACCCGGCACGGCAACGACCTGCACTGCACGGTCTCGGTGCCGATGACGGCAGCCGCGCTGGGCACCACCCTGACCTTGCCGACCCTCGAGGGCGACCTCGTGGAGGACGGCACGGACTCCGACGTCGAGATCAGCTTCACCCTCGAGGTGAAGCCGGGCACCCAGTCGGGCACCGAGCAGGTCCTGCGTGCTCGCGGCGTGCCCGGCCTGCGCAACACCGGCCGCGGCGACCTGATCGTCACCACCGTGGTGGAGACTCCCGGTCGCCTCGACGCCCGCCAGGAGGAGCTGCTGCGCGAGCTGGCCGAGATCCGTGGCGAGCAGACACCCGACGGCAGCGTCCAGCCGACCCACAAGTCGGTCTTCGGGCGGTTGCGGGACGCCTTCCACTGATGTCGCTCCCGGTCCACCTGGTCCCGTCCCTGGCCAACGTCGCCGCAGGCTCGAGCGTCGAGATCACCGGTGACGAGGCCCATCACGCGGTGGCGGTGCGCCGGCTGAAGGTCGGCGAACGGGTGGTCCTCACCGACGGCGCCGGGAGCTCCGCGCCGGGTGAGGTGGTCTCGACCGGCAAGCGGGTCTTCACCGTGCGCATCGACGAGCTGGCGTACGCCGTACCCGCGACGCCCCACGTCACCGTGGTGCAGGCGCTGCCCAAGGGAGACCGGGGTGAGCTCGCCGTCGAGGTGCTGACCGAGATCGGGGTGCAGGTGATCGTGCCGTGGGCCGCGGCCCGCTCGGTGGCGGTCTGGCGCGGTGAGCGCGCGGCGAAGTCGCACGCGAAGTGGGCGTCCACGGCACGTGAGGCCGCCAAGCAGGCCAGGCGGAGTTGGTTTCCCGAGGTGAGTCCGCTGGCCGACACCGCCACCGTGCTCGACCTGCTCGCCGGTGTCGACCTGGCGCTGGTGCTGCACGAGGGTGCACAGACCCCGATGCGTTCGGTGGCCGTGCCCGAGTCGGGCCGCATCGCCCTGGTCGTCGGCCCCGAGGGCGGCGTGAGTGATGAGGAGCTGGATCTCTTCGACGCGGCAGGTGTGCGCGCGGTCCGACTGGGCACAGAGGTGCTGCGCACCTCCACCGCAGGCGTCGCCGCGGTGTCCGCGCTGTTGGCGCGCACCACTCGCTGGGGTTGAGCAACAGATCCGGGCGATCCCCGATGTGTGAACCGCCGCAGATCTGGAACGCTGGGGGTATGACGCAGATCAAGCGGCGGGTGCTCGGAGCAGTGCGTGGGGTGCTGCTCCGGATCCTTCCGAGCCCGGACATCGATCTCTCCCGGCTCGACCGGATCCCCGAGTCCCTGGGTTGGCCGCTGCGGCGCGACGGGTTCGACCCACAGCCCAGGCTCGCCGAGATCCGCGAGCAGGAGCCGGTCCACCACCTGACCTCGATGATGGGGATGAGCGTCTGGTTGGTCACCGGCGTCGACGAGGGCCGCACCGTCCTGCAGGACCCGTCCTACAGCACCGACATCCGTCCCTACGTCGGCAGCAAAGGTGCCGCGGACGGTGACATCGGCGGCCTCGGCTTCACCGACCCGCCGGACCACACCCGGCTGCGCAGGTTGATCACCCCCGAGTTCACGATGCGCCGGCTTGCCCGGATGCGCCCGATGGTCGAGCGGATCGTCGAGCAGCAGCTCGACGAGATCGCCGCCGCGGGCGAGGTCGTCGACCTGGTGCCGACCTTCGGCTTCCCGGTGCCGTTCCTGGTCATCTGCGAGCTGCTCGGCCTCCCGGACCACGACCGGCAGACGTTCATGGAGCTGGGCACCGCCCGCTTCGACGTCTCCCAGGGCGGCGTCGGATCCCTCGGTGCCATCTCCGAGTCGCGCGAGTTCCTCAAGGAGGCCACCCGCCGACAGCGCGCCGAGCCCGGCCCCGGCCTGATCGGCCAGATCATCCGCGAGCACGGCGACGAGATCAACGACTACGACCTGGCCGGCCTGGCCGACGGAGTCTTCAACGGCGGCATGGAGACCAGCGCCTCCATGCTCGCCATGGGCACCGCAGTCCTGCTCAACGACCGCAAGTCATGGGACCGGCTCCGCACCGAGCCGGAGCTGGTGGACCCCGTCGTCGAGGAGCTGCTCCGCTATCTCTCGGTGGTCCAGGTCGCCTTCCCGCGCTTCGCCCGCGAGGACGTGATGGTGGGCGACAAGCAGGTCCACAAGGGCGACGTCGTGCTGGTCTCGATCCCCGGCGTCAACCGCGATGGCGCGTTCGGCGACCGGCCCGAGGACTTCAACCCCGAGCGCGAGTCGTCCCGGTCGCACCTGGCCTTCGGCCACGGCCTGCACCGCTGTGTCGGCGCGGAGCTCGCCCGGATGGAGCTGCGGATCGCGTTCCCGGCGTTGTCGAAACGCTTCCCGGACATGCAGCTGGCCGTCGAGGACCCCGCGGATCACGGCTTCCGGGAGAGCTCGATCGTGTACGGCGTCGAGTCGGTGCCGGTGCGCCCCGGCCGGGAGGCCCGCGGCGGAATGCCCGCAGCAGGCGTCGGGTTCACTCGACCTTGATCGTGCGGGTGTCCTCGTCGGGGCCGCTGCCCTCGGTGCCGCCGGTGGGATCGTCGTTGTGGGCGCGGAACGTGTAGGTGCCCGGAGCCAGCGAGGACACGTCCACCTCGACCTTCCACGCGAACAACTTCTCCTGGGCCCAGCCGTCAGCGGTGCCGAAGCCGTCCGCGACGACCTTGCCGTCGGAGTCGACGACCTGCCAGCCGACCCACGCCTCGAAGCCGTTGTTGACCCCGGTGGCGGTGAACACGTCGTCGACGGTGATCCCCTCCCGCGGTGCGGTGATGTTCATCAGGGACAGGGTGTCGAGCACCGGTGCATTCGTCAGCGGCCCGGGGGCCGGGACGCCGAGCACCATGTCGGCAGGTTCGCCGTCGATCAGGACCCGGACCGGGTGGCGCCCCGCACCCACCGCGGCCTGGGCGGTGTAGACGAGGGACTGGACGGCCATCTCGGCGTCCTCGGGATCGAGCCCGCTGGGTCGCTCGCTCAGGGAGGTCTCGCCGCTCCTCAGCCGGACCGTGATCACCTCCTCGGAGATGTCACCGGCCTCGACCTCATCCACGCCAGTCCCGGACGGCCAGGGCTGGTCATAGTCGGGATCCATCGGCTGCCCGGCAACGGCCTCCTGGAGCGATCCTCGGAGCTTGGTGGTCGCACTCGTGCTGTTGATCTTGTGGAACTCGCGGAACAGTCGGGGCCCGCGCGCGGTGTCACCGACGTAGTAGACGGGGATCGCGCTGGTCACCGGAGCGCCGGTGTCGGTGCCGTCCGGGGTCGGGTCACTCGGTGACGGAGTGCTCGGGGAGGGGCCGGTGGACGAGCCATCGGTCGCCTGCACCGTCGGGCTGTTCGCCGGGTCCGGCCCCGAGGCGTCCTTCGCGGCAGGATTGCCCAGCACGGCCACCGCGGTGATCGTGGCCGCCGTGGCGACGACTGCCCCGGCCACGCCGTAGAGCCAGGGACGTCGACTGCTGAGCGACGTCACCTTGGTTGCGTTGCGGATCGCGTCCAGCCGGTCATCGGGTTCGACGTCGCTGACGGCATCGGCCATCAGTGAGCGAATCTGCTCGTGGCGGAGGGGTCCCTGCCCGCCGTCGGGGGTCTTGTGGGAGCTCATCGTTCCTCCTCCATGAATGTCGAGAGCTGCCTGCGCAGCGCTTCTGCGCCACGCGACGCGTGGCTCTTGACCGCACCCCGGCTGATGCCGATGGCTTCTGCGATCTGTGCTTCCGAGAGATCGAGGTAGTAACGCAGCACCATCACCTCGCGCTGGCGTGCCGACAACCCGGCCAGGGCATCGAGCACGGCCGTACGTCGTTCGCCGGCCAGGACACCGTGATCGGCACCCGGTTCGGTGATCCGGGTGCTGTCGGCCGCGGACGCGCCGGCCTCGCGCTCGATGTGGCGCTCGACGACCTTGCGGTGCCGGAGCACGGACCGGGAGCGATTGACCACCGCTTGGCGGAGATAGGCCAGGGCCTTGTCCGGCTCACGCAACCTGCGCCACCGTCCGTGCATGGCGACGAAGGCGTCCTGGACGACCTCCTCGGCCGTGCCCTGGTCACGGACCAGGAGCACCGAGAGCCGGACCAGCGAGCGCCAGTGGGCGGCGTACAGCTCCTCGACGGCTGCGTCCGCGTCGAGGCCACGCGCAGGGGCGTTCATCGCGCCTGCCGTCTGCTCGTCCACCACATGGGTCCTCACGCTAGTTGCACGCCGTGGGTCGGGTGGTGGTTTACACGCCGCGGGTGCGAGGTGGCGAGGGTGTCGTGACGCAGACGGCCGACCTATGCTCGGAACATGACTGCACCCACCCCTCCGGATGACTGCATCTTCTGCAAGATCGTGGCCGGGGAGATCCCGGCAACGATCGTCCACGCCAGCGACGACGCGGTGGCGTTCCGGGACCTCAATCCGCAGGCGCCCACCCACGTGCTGGTCATCCCGCGCAGCCACTATCCCGACGCCGCCTCCCTGGCCGCCCACGAGCCGGGCGCGCTGGCCGACCTGTTCGCCACCGCCAGCCAGGTGGCCGATCAGGAAGGGCTCGAAGGCGGCTACCGCGCCGTGTTCAACACCGGTGCGGCCGCACAGCAGACCGTCTTCCACGCACACCTGCACGTCCTGGGTGGCCGCGAGCTCACCTGGCCGCCCGGCTGAGTCGGGCCCCGGGCCGACAAACTCGGTGTGACCGGTGCCCGCCCGCGCCGTAGCATGGAGGCCTCATGACTGACTCTCCTTCCAGCTCCGGCTCGCGCACGCCGACCACGCGTCACACGGTGGTCGTGCCCGCGAGCATCAACATGGTCAGCCTGCTCGGGCCCAACGACGAACACCTCAACCGGATCGAGCAGGCCTTCGACGCCGACGTCCACGTGCGCGGCAACCAGATCACCTTTCATGGTGAGCCGGCCGAGATCGCGCTGGCCGAACGGCTCCTCGAAGAGCTGGTCACCCTGATCCGCACCGGCCAGGGGATCAGCGACGAGACCGTCGAGCGGATCGTCGGCATGCTTCGCACCGAGACCTCAGAGCGGCCCGCGGACGTGCTCTCGCTCAACATCCTCAGCAACCGCGGCCGCACCATCCGGCCCAAGACGCTGAACCAGAAGCGGTACGTCGACTCGATCGACAACCACACGATCACCTTCGGGATCGGTCCCGCCGGCACCGGCAAGACCTACCTGGCGATGGCCAAGGCCGTCCAGGCGCTGCAGGCCAAGGACGTCAGCCGGATCATCCTCACCCGCCCGGCGGTCGAGGCCGGCGAGCGGCTGGGCTACCTGCCCGGCACGCTGACCGAGAAGATCGACCCCTACCTGCGCCCGCTCTATGACGCGCTGCACGACATGCTGGACCCCGAGCTGATCCCCAAGCTGCTGGCCGCCGGGACGATCGAGGTCGCGCCACTGGCCTTCATGCGTGGGCGCTCGCTCAACGACGCGTTCATCATCCTCGACGAGGCCCAGAACACCTCTCCCGAGCAGATGAAGATGTTCCTGACCCGGCTCGGCTTCGGGTCCAAGATCGTGGTCACCGGTGACACCACGCAGGTCGACCTCCCCTCGGGCATCAAGTCCGGGCTCAGGGTGGTGGAGGGCATCCTCGACGACGTCCAGGACATCTCGTTCAACCGCCTGACCGCACACGACGTCGTACGCCACCGGCTGGTCGGCAAGATCGTGGCCGCCTATGACACCTATGACGCCAAGGGAGAGCGCCGGTGAGCATCGAGGTCCTCAACGAGTCCGGTCGCGAGCTCGACATGGCATCGCTGTCCGCGCTGAGCCGCTTCGTGATGGACGAGATGCGGGTGCACCCACTGGCCGAGCTCTGCATCAAGGCCGTCGACGAGGCGACCATCGCCGAGCTCAACGAGCGGTGGATGGACAAGCAGGGCCCCACCGACGTGCTCGCCTTCCCGATGGACGAGCTGCGTCCGGGCCTGGTCAACGAGGAGCCCGAGGAGGGAGTCCTGGGCGACCTCGTGCTCTGCCCCGACATCGCCGCGAAGCAGGCCGAGACCGCCGGGCACACCGCCGAGGCGGAGATCGAGCTGCTCACCGTGCACGGGATCCTGCACCTGCTCGGCTATGACCACGCCGAGCCGGACGAGCACAAGGAGATGTTCGGTCTCCAGGACCAGCTGCTCGCCGCGTGGCGGGCCCGGTGACTGGATCAGACCTGTGGCTGCTGGGCCCAGCGGCAGTGCTGGTCGTCCTGGCGGGGGTCTTCTCCGCCGTCGATGCCGCGCTGTCGTCCTTCTCCCGCGCCCGCGCCGAGGAGATCGTGGCCGAGGGCAAGGCGGGCAGCAAGAGGTTGCTGGCGATCCTCGACGACTCGCCGCGCTACCTCAACACCGCCCTGCTGCTGCGCCTGCTCTGCGAGGTCTCGGCGATCGTCCTGGTCGCGCGCCTGGTCAGTGAGAACCTCGACGGCTGGTGGCTGACGGTCGGGCTCTCGATCGGCATCATGCTGCTGGTCTCGTTCGTGGTGATCGGTGTCGGTCCCCGCACGATGGGCCGCCAGCACTCCGTGACCCTGCTGCTGATGGTCTCCGGCCCGCTCCAGGTGATCACGAAGTTCCTCGGGCCGATCCCGCAGATGCTGATCGTCCTCGGCAACGCGCTCACGCCCGGCAAGGGCTTCACCGACGGGCCGTTCTCCACCGAGACCGAGCTGCGTGAGCTGGTCGACATGGCCGAGGCGTCCAGCGTCATCGAGGACATCGAGCGCAAGATGATCCACTCCGTCTTCGAGCTCGGCGACACCACGGTGCGCGAGGTGATGGTGCCGCGCAACGACGTGCTCTACGTGGACCGGCACAAGAACCTGCGGCAGGCCCTGTCCCTGTTCCTGCGCAGTGGCTATTCGCGGATGCCGGTGGTGGGGGAGAACCTCGACGACATCGTGGGCTTCGCCTATCTCAAGGACGTCACCAAGCGCGTCTTCGACAACGCCGACGCCGAGACCACCGAGCGCATCGACCAGTGGATGCGACCGGTCCACTGGGTGCCGGACAGCAAGCCGGCAGACGACGTACTCTCCGAGATGCAGGCACGCCGCCAGCACATCGCCGTCGTGGTCGACGAATATGGCGGCACCGCCGGCATCGTCACCATCGAGGACGTGCTGGAGGAGATCGTCGGCGAGATCACCGACGAGTACGACGACGGCGAGATCGCCATCGAGGTCCTCGAGGACGGCACCACCCGGGTCTCCTCGCGCTACCCGGTCGACGACCTCGACGAGCTCTTCCCCGGACTGGTCTTCGTCGAGGAGGACGTGGACAGCGTCGGTGGCCTGCTGGCCAAGGAGCTCGGTCGGGTGCCGATCCCCGGCTCGTCGGTGGAGGTGCACGGGCTCCGGTTCGTCGCCGAGGAGCCCACCGGCCGTCGCAACCGGATCTCCACGGTGCTGATCAGCGCCGTGGAGCCACCCGCACGCCACGACCAGCCGACTGACTACGCTGATCCGCATGCCTGAAGCAGCCCTGTCCGCCGAGGACGCCAAGCTCGTCACCCTCGCCCGCTCCACCCGTGCGCGCACCCAAGCCTCGCAGGGCGCGGCCGTGCGCGACGAGAACGGCCGGACGTATGCCGCGGCCTCGATCGCGCTGGACTCGTTGCAGATCTCCGCGGTCGGGGTCTGCATCGCGATGGCGATCTCGTCGGGATCCACCGGCCTGGAAGCGGTCGTCGTGCTCGACGAGGCCGGTCGCACCACCCTCGACGAGCAGGACCGGGCTGCGATCATCGAGTTCGCCGGTTCCGGAGTGGTGGCCCATCTCGGCGACCCCCGGGGGCAGATCCTCTCCTCGGGCCAGAGCTGAATCGCGGGTCGGAGCTGAGCTCCTCGCGAGGAGCGAGTTCGTTCAATCTGCGGGTCCGCACTGAGTCGCCGGTCACAATTCGGTAGGTTGACGTGCGGCGGGGTGGAGGCCACCCTGCTCGTGCGCAGATGAACCCACCTGGGCAGCAATCGAATTCATTCGGGAGACCAGATGACCGAGACAACCAGCACACATGAGCGAAACCACGTGCGAGACGCGTGGGAGCTCATCGAGGTGATGGAGAGGATCGGTGCGTCGAAGTCCGCCGAGCTGTTCGCCCCCCGCTGGGAAGCGAGCCGGGTCAAGGGCGAGGAGTTCTATGCACCGGTCGCTTCCGGTGAGTGGTTCTCCACCGAGAACCGTGACATGTATGAGTCCCCGACGAACCGGACCCGGTTCGCGCGCACCGTGGACTTCCTGCGCCCGGGCGAACGGATCATGGAGATCGGCATCGGCAAGGGCTTCCTCGCCCTGATGGCGCTCAAGGCAGGCGAGATCGGCGCCTACCGCGGCATCGAGCTGGTGCCGTCCAACGTCACCGCCACGAACAAGACCCTGGCTGCCAACGGCTATGCCGAGCGCGCCACCGCGGAGGTCGGCAACCTCTATGACCTGACCCGCGAGATGGTCGCCGAGCACAAGACCGACCTGCTGATCTGCTGCGAGGTCCTCGAGCACGTCCCCGACCCCGAGGCAGCGCTCAAGGTCCTGGCCGACGCGCTGCCTGAGGGCACCGACCTGTTGGTCTCGGTCCCGCTGCGCGGGCGGCTGGAGGGGATCTGGGGCCACGTCGCCCAGTTCGGGGTGGCCCGAGTGCGCGAGATGGCCCGATCGGCCGGCCTCACCGTGCACCACGTCGAGCCCCTCGCCAACACCTGGGTCTTCATGCTGGCCTCCCGCAGCGCGACCAGCGAGCGGGCCGAACTCGTCGCCGCGGCAACGCCCGACGTCACCGCCGACCTGGTCACGCCGCCGGACTGGTCGCTCAGCGTCGACAACGTCGAGCCGGAGGCGATGGAGTCGAAGTGGCGCAAGAACCTCTCCTCGCACTCGGTCACCCAGGCCGAGCGAGGCGTCCGCCTGAGCGCCACGGCCAGCGCGAAGAGCGATGGCAGCCACTATGCGGGCATCGCGTTCGCCTGCAAGGACGTGCGCGGCATCCGGCTCGAGATCGATCCGGTCGACATCGAGCAGGTCGAGGCGTTCTATGCGGACTTCTATGCCGGCGCCGAGCGGGTCGGTCGCTGGAAGTGGATCCCCTCCGAGAAGCGGCCGAAGCAGAAGAAGCCGACCTTCATGTTGCAGCCCCACAACGTCGGCACCTACTTCAAGCGCCAGAAGGTCAAGGACCTGAGCACCGCGGACCGCTTCGAGCTGTTCGCCCAGCTGCCTCACGGGGGCAAGGTCACCATCGAGGTGCCGCGGATCGGTTGGTTCCGCTGACGCGGAAACCTCTGGAAGTTGGTCGGCCCAACGAGATAGCGTGGTCGGGTGACCACCTCGACGAGTCGAGACGATTCATGGGCACGCCACCTCAACGCTGTCGAGCGCCTGCGCGCTTCTGATGCAGCGATTCCGCGCGGTGCCCCGGTGCGGCTTGCGAAGAAGACCTCGAACCTCTTCCGCCCACGCGTGGCCACGCCAGGCCGGTGGAGCGCCGGGGGACCTGACGTCTCCGGACTCGACGTCTCCGGGCTCGACCGGGTCATCGCCCTGGACGTCACCGGGCGCACTGCCGACGTGCAGGGGATGTGCACCTATGAGGAGCTGGTCGCCACGACCTTGGGCCACGGCCTGATCCCACTGGTGGTTCCGCAGCTGCGCACGATCACCCTCGGCGGAGCCGTCACCGGGCTCGGCATCGAGTCCACCAGCTTTCGCAACGGGCTGCCGCACGAGTCGGTGCTCGAGATGGACATCCTCACCGGCGCCGGCGAGGTGCTCACGGCCACCGCCGACAACGAGCATGCCGACCTGTTCCGCACGTTCCCCAACTCCTACGGGTCGTTGGGCTATGCGACCCGGTTGCGGATCGAGCTCGAGCCGGTCGAGCCCTACGTCGCCCTGCGCCACGTCCGCTTCGACGACGCCCACCTGCTGACGGCGGCGATCGAGCAGATCGCCCTCACCGGGCAGTGGGAGGGCGAGCGCGTCGACGGGCTCGACGGTGTCGCGTTCGATCCCTCAGAGCTCTACCTGACCCTGGCCCGGTGGACGTCTGCAGAGGCCACCGGGGCGAGTGATCGAGCACCGACGACCTCGGAATACGTCGACGAGATCTACTTCCAGTCGATCCGCCGCAAGCCCGCCGATCTGCTGCGCACCGAGGACTACCTGTGGCGCTGGGACACCGACTGGTTCTGGTGCTCGGGTGCCTTCGGGCTGCACGACGCGAGGGTGCGGCGGCTCTGGCCGCGGTCCAAGCGACGCTCGGACGTCTATCACCGCCTGGTCGGCCTCGAGCGTCGTCTCGGGATCGTCGACCGGCTGGACCGGTGGCGGGGCAAGCCGCTTCGCGAACGCGTGATCCAGGACATCGAGGTGCCGCTGGAGAACCTCCCCGCCTTCCTCGACTGGTTCGACGAGAGCGTCGCGATGCGCCCGGTGTGGCTGTGCCCGCTGCGCCTGCGCGGCGACCGCACCTGGCCGACGTACCCGCTGCGCACCGCGACCACCTATGTGAACGTCGGCTTCTGGGGGACCGTGCCCGTCGGCGACGCCGCGCCCGACGCGCCCGTCAACCGGGCGATCGAGGCCAAGGTGCACGAGCTCGGCGGCCACAAGTCGCTCTATTCCGAGGCGTTCTACGACCGAGCGGACTTCGACGTGCTCTATGACGGCGCGAACCTGGCCGCGCTCAAACGGCGCTATGACCCCGACGACCGGCTCACCTCTCTCTACGACAAGGCGGTACGACGACGATGAGCAGCCTCACCCAGTCCGATCCGGTCACCATCGCAGAGGCGATCGAGTCCCTCCTCAAGGACGGCGTCCCGGTCAGGTTCACGGCGTACGACGGCAGCTCGGCCGGTCCGGTCGACGCTGCGATCGGCCTGCACCTGAAGAACGAGCGCGGGCTGTCCTACATCATGACCGCCCCCGGAGACCTGGGCATGGCGCGGGCCTATGTGAGCGGCGACCTTGAGCTGAGCGGGTGCCACCCGGGCAATCCGCACCCGGCGATGTCGCTGCTGATGAGCCACCTGCGGTTCCGTCGGCCCAGCCTCAGCGAGGGGCTGCGACTGGTCAGGGGATTGGGGATCAGCAAGCTCGTCCCGCCTCCGGTCCCCGTCCAGGAGCACCTGCCGCGCTGGCGCCGGGCCGTCGAGGGACTGCGCCACTCAAGGCCTCGTGACGCCGACGTGATCTCGCACCACTACGACGTCTCCAACCGGTTCTATGAGCTGGTGCTCGGTCCGTCAATGACCTACACGTGCGCGCTGTACGAGAGTCCGTCGGCAACCCTGGAGGAGGCCCAGGCGGCGAAATATGAGCTGGTCGCCCGCAAGCTCGGACTCGAACCGGGCCAGCGCCTGCTCGACGTCGGCTGCGGGTGGGGCGGCATGGTCCGGCACGCCGCGAGGGAACACGGCGTACGGGCGCTCGGCGTCACCCTCTCGCTGGAGCAGGCGCAGTGGGCCAAGGAGGCGATCGATCGCGAGGGGCTCTCGGACCTGGCCGAGGTGCGCCACCTCGACTACCGCGACGTGCAGGACGGCGACTTCGACGCGGTCAGCTCGATCGGCCTGACCGAGCACATCGGGGTGCGCAACTACCCGGCATACTTCGGCTTCCTGCGCGACCGGCTCCGCCCCGGCGGTCGGCTGCTCAACCACTGCATCACCCGCTCCCACAACCGCCCGACCGACACCGGCGCGTTCATCGACCGCTATGTCTTCCCGGACGGCGAGCTGACCGGTTCCGGCACCATCGTCAGCGCTGCCCAGGACGCCGGTCTCGAGGTGCAGCACACCGAGAACATCCGGCGGCACTATGCGCGCACGCTGGCCGGCTGGAGCGACAACCTGGTCGAGCACTGGGACGAGTGCGTGGCCGAGGTCGGCGAGGGCACGGCGCGGGTGTGGGGGATCTACATGGCGGGTTCGCGCCTCGCGTTCGAGCGCGACGAGATCGAGCTGCACCACGTGCTGGCCACCCGGAACAGTGAGATGGGCGACCCGTCGTATCCGATGCGTCATGAGTTCTGAGTCAGCCACCGGACAGGGGCCGGTCGTGGAGCCCCGGTCGTGGCGGCCACCCGTCGCGAATGCCCTAGCCTTGGCGGGTGAGCACCCGAGCAGAGCACTACCCCGCCGTGGTGCAACAGCGTGAGCAGATCTCCAGCCACCTCGTCCGACTGACCCTGGGCGGCGACGGCCTCGCCGACTTCGCGAGCACGGGGATCCCTGATGAGTGGGTCGGCCTGATCGTGCCCGGCCAGTTCCAGAGCCGCTACTACACGGTCAGGTCGTGGGACGGCGCGCAGATGGTCCTCGACGTGGTCGTGCACGAGACCGGCCTGGTCACCCAGTGGGCCAGCGGCGACTGTGTCGGCGACACCGTCACGATCACCGAGCCGAAGGGCTCCTTCACCCTTCCCGAGGACGCCCGCTGGGTCTACCTGGTCGGGGACCTGACCGCGCTGCCGGCGATGGCCCGGATCGTCGAGACCCTCGGTCCCGACATCCCGGTCAAGGTCTGGGCCGAGGTGGGCGAGCAGGTGCCCGGCTACTTCGACGAGGGCTTCGTGAGCCGCGGCGACCTGTCCTGGATCCCGCACCAGGCCGAGCACGGCAGTGGCCTGGCCACCTGGGTGGAGTCGCTGCCCTGGCCCGAGGAGCCCGGCTACTTCTGGATGGCCGGCGAGTCCGCCCAGATGCGGGCGATCCGCAAGCACCTGATGCGCGAGCTCAAGCTGCCGCCCACTACCTATGACGTGATGGGCTATTGGCGCGGGGTGGCCAAGCGACAGCCCCGTAGTGTCGACCCGGGGCCGATCTATCGGGCCGGCAAGGCAGCAGGAAAGACCGATGAACAGATCTGGGCCGACTACGACGCAGCACGGGAGAACGAGTGAACAGCGACAAGGGTGAATCGGACCGCGACTTCGACGTGAGTGGCGTCGCCGCGTCCGGGCCGCTGCACGGTCAGCGCGAGGACGGCTTCCGCAGCGGGTTCGTCTCGTTCGTGGGCCGGCCGAACGCCGGGAAGTCCACCCTGACCAACGCCCTGGTCGGCAGCAAGGTCGTGATCACCTCCTCGCGACCCCAGACCACCCGCACCGTGGTGCGCGGCATCGTCCACCGAGACGACGCCCAGCTGATCCTCGTCGACACACCCGGACTGCACCGCCCGCGCACGCTGCTCGGCGAGCGGCTCAACGACCTGGTCAAGACCACCTGGGCCGAGGTCGACGTCGTCGCGGTCTGCTTCCCGGCCAACGAGAAGATCGGGCCCGGCGACCGGTTCATCGTCAACGAGCTCGCCAAGGTACGTCGTACGATCAAGGTCGCGGTGGCGACCAAGACCGACCTGGCCACGCCTGAGCAGATCGGCGAGCACCTGCTCGCGATCCAGGCCCTGGGCGCCGAGACCGGCACCGAGTGGGCCGAGATCGTTCCCGTCTCCGCGGTCGCCGGCGACCAGGTCCAGCTGCTGGCCGACATCTTCGTCGGGATGCTTCCCGAGGGTCCGCCGCTCTATCCGGACGGCGACCTGAGCGATGCCCCCGAGGAGGCGATCGCCGCGGAGCTGATCCGCGAGGCCGCCCTCGAGGGTGTGCGCGACGAGCTGCCGCACTCGATCGCGGTCGTGGTCGAGGAGATGTCGCTGCGCGAGGACCGGGACCCGGACAAGCCGCTGCTCGACATCCACGCGTCGGTCTATGTCGAGCGGGACTCGCAGAAGGGGATCGTGATCGGCCACAAGGGGTCGCGGTTGCGCCAGGTCGGCACCGATGCCCGCAAGCAAATCGAGGCGATGCTCGGGACGCCGGTCTTCCTGGACCTGCGGGTCAAGGTCGCCAAGGAGTGGCAGCGCGATCCACGACAGCTGCGCAAGCTGGGCTTCTGACTCAGTCGGGGATCCAGCAGGTGCCGTGCTGGATGCCCTGTTCCCACTGCTCCTTGGTCGGCCACTCATAGCCCCAGCTGAACTTCAGCTTGTCCTCGGCCCGGGCCCGCGCTGACGACTTGCAGCTCGACTCACCGGCTCGGGCGGCGCGCTCTCCGGGCCAGGCATCCGACTTGGTGGACTTCACGGTCCGGGTGCCGATCGCGCGCCAGCTGTGCTTGGCCGAGCAGACCACCCGGCTGAACGACGAGGATCCCGGCTTGCCGGTGCTGCACAGCCCGTAGCGGCTGCGGCCGGCCTGGGTGGCCAGCACTCCGCGCAGGCTCTGCTTGGTCGGCTGCAGCTTCTCCTTGCCGGCCAGCACGACGGCGTCGCAGCGATACCAGTTGTGCCCGGCATCCGACTCCGCGACGGTGGGCCCGAACCAGACCGCGCGGATCATGCTCAGTCGCAGGGTCGCCGGCGAGGCGCCCAGATAGGCGGGAAGTGCTTGCGGGCAGGCCTGGGCTGCCTGGGCCCGTGCGCGCTCGGAGTCCACCGCGACCAGGTGCCCGTCGAGGACCGACTCCAGCTCGGCCACCCGGAAGGTCTGGGAGGTGTGGCTGGTCGCGCAGGGCACCGAGGAGGCGTCGACCGTGGGGGCAAGCCCCTCGGCATAGGTCAGGTCATAACAGCGCCCCGCACGCGGCGGGTCCGGTGCCACGGCAGGAGTGGGCTTGGCCGTGGCGGTGGGGGTGGGCTCGGGCTTCTCGGACTCGGTGCTGCCACCGGTGCAGCCCGCGAGGAGTGCGCCGAGGACGAATACACTGACGATCGCGGTCCGTGCCTGGCGCGGGCCGCTGCGCGGCAGCAGGCGGCCCGAGATCATTCCGGAGTCCTGGCCCAGCAGATCGAACGACGGTTCCCGGCCTTCCACTCTGCCTCGTGGAACCAGGTGTAGGCGTAGTCGTAGTCCACCGGATAGTTCATCCAGGCGCCGACGGAGTCCGAGCAGAACTCGCGGGTGCGCACCTCGGCCATCCGGTCGCCGGGATATTTGTCCTCGTCCTTGCCGATCTTGATCGTGGTCACCGCGCGCCACTCGTGCTTCTGCGAGCACGGGACCTTGACCGACCCGGCGACGCTCGCGCCCTGGGCGCAGACCATCCACTTGTCCTGCGGCTTGCCGCTGCCGAGCAGGCCCTTGGCCGTGGCGGGCAGATTGACGTAGGCCTTTGCCTGGTCACCGCCCCCGACGACGTCGCAGCGGTACCAGCGGGCGCCGTCCTTCCATGCCTTCTCCGAGGGGCGGAACCAGGCCCAGCTCACGATGCTGCGCATCACCAGGGACTCGTCGGCGCCGAGGAACTTCTCGAACCTCGTCGCGCAGGTCTTGTAGGCCCACAGCCCGAGCTTCTCGCTCTTGTAGCCGGTGGCGGCGATGCTCTCGGGGATGGTGCCGATGGCGAACGTCTCGGCCGTGTGCGGCTTGTCGCAGTCGAGGGTCCTGGTGGCGTTGTTGGTCTTGCCGACGTCGTTGGGGGTGAGCACCCGGCAGGCGCCGAGCTCGGGCGGCTCGACGGCGTCGACCTGCGCAGGGTCGACTCGACTGTTCTTGTCGTCGTCGCTGCAGGCGCTCAGGCCGCTCATCAGCAGAGCGGCGGTGACCGCGACGATCAGGTGGCGTCCGGATGGCACAGTCAGCAAGGTCCTCACGTGGTCAGCAGTGCGGCGATCGTACCGCCCAGCTCGTAGGCGGCAGAGGTGTGTGAGTCCTCGACGTCGCCGAGCACCTCGAGTACGTCGTACCCCTGGCGCCACCCGAGTGCGCCGACGATGGACTGGACCGACCTGACGGCACCGGTGGTGTCGTAGCGACCGTGCACCCACAGGCCGTAGGGCCGCTTGGTCGTCGCGCCCGCCGAGTCGTCCGCCGCGTCGCTGGCCGAGCCGCTGGGGTCGAGGGCTCCGCCGACCTGGAGGAAGGTGGAGTCGAAGAAGTGCTTGAGCGCCCCGGACATGTAGCCGAAGTTGGCCGGGGTGCCGAGCAGGTAGCCGTCGGCAGCGAGCACGTCGTCGGCCGTCGCCTCCAGGGCAGCGCGCTCGACGACCTCGACTCCTTCGATGCTCTCGTCGCCGGCACCGGCGATCACGGCCTCGGTGAGGGCTTGCATCGATCGGGTGGGGGAGTGGTGGACGACAAGCAGGGTGCTCATGACTCCAGCCTGCCACGGTGCGCTAAGGTGGAATGGTCATGAACTTTCGCAGCCTCCTCCTTCGCTGCCG
This sequence comes from Nocardioides daedukensis, assembly GCF_013408415.1. Classification (NCBI taxonomy): domain Bacteria; kingdom Bacillati; phylum Actinomycetota; class Actinomycetes; order Propionibacteriales; family Nocardioidaceae; genus Nocardioides; species Nocardioides daedukensis. The sequence continues at coordinate 3,713,592 of NZ_JACCAA010000001.1, forward strand.
CAACGAGGCCTGAAGCCGGCCCCCTCGTTGCGGAGTGCGTGCTGCCGTCCGGCACCCGATTCCCCTGCAGCGAGGACACCATGACCATCAAGAACACTGATCTGGGAAACACCAGCAATCACCAGAAGTCGAGCGGCATGCCTGTTGGCCGCTACACGCCGTTCGTGCCGGTCGACGTGCCGGACCGTACCTGGCCGGCGAAGAAGATCACGGCAGCGCCGCGGTGGCTCTCCACCGACCTGCGTGACGGCAACCAGGCACTGATCGACCCGATGACCCCGGCCCGCAAGCTCACCATGTTCGAGCTGCTGGTGAAGATGGGCTACAAGGAGATCGAGGTCGGTTTCCCGAGCGCGAGCGCGTTCGACTTCGACTTCGTCCGCAAGCTGGTCGAGGAAGACCGGATCCCCGACGACGTACAGATCTCGGTGCTCACCCAGGCCCGCGAGGACCTGATCGAGCGCACGGTCCAGTCGCTGGTCGGCGCTGACCGGGCGACGATCCACCTCTACAACGCGACCGCGCCGCTGTTCCAGCGCGTGGTCTTCGGGGTGACGCCCGACGAGTGCCGCAACATCGCCACCCGCGGCACCGAGATGGTGATGAAGTATGCCGAGGAGCTGCTGGGCGACTGCGCTTTCGGCTACCAGTACAGCCCCGAGATCTTCACCCAGTCGAACACCGACTTCGCACTCGACGTCTGCGAGGCGGTCTCCGACGTGTGGCAGCCGGAGCCGGGCCGGGAGATCATCCTCAACCTGCCGGCAACCGTGGAGATGTCCACGCCGAACACCTATGCCGACCAGATCGAATACTTCTCCCGTGGCCTGACCCGGCGTGAGGTCAGCGCGATCAGCCTGCACCCGCACAACGACCGCGGCACCGCAGTCGCAGCCACCGAGCTGGGCCTGATGGCCGGTGCCGATCGGGTCGAGGGCTGCCTGTTCGGCCACGGTGAGCGGACCGGCAACGTCGACCTGGTGACCCTGGGGATGAACCTGTTCAGCCAGGGCATCGACCCCCAGATCAGCTTCAGCGACATCGACGAGGTACGCCGCACGGTCGAGTACTGCACCAACCTGCCGGTGCACCCCCGGCACCCCTACGCCGGTGATCTCGTCTACACCGCGTTCTCCGGCTCGCACCAGGACGCGATCAAGAAGGGCCTCGAGGACCTCGAGCGCCAGGCTGCCGAGCGCGGCATCTCGGTGCGCGACATCGAGTGGGAAGCGCCCTACCTGCCGATCGACCCGAAGGACGTCGGGCGCACCTACGAGGCCGTGATCCGGGTGAACAGCCAGTCCGGCAAGGGCGGAGTGGCCTACATCCTGAAGGCCGAGCACAAGCTGGACCTGCCCCGTCGGGCGCAGATCGAGTTCAGTCGGGTCGTCCAGGAGCGCACCGACGTCGAGGGTGGCGAGATGTCGCCCGACGTGATCTGGGACGTGTTCCGCTCGGAGTACCTCGACCGGAAGACGCCGCTGGAGCTCAACTCCGTGCACACCTCCTCGGCGGCCGGTGAGAGGGACCAGCTCAGCGTCAACGTCCATGTCGACGGCGAGCTGCGCGCGCTCGACGGCAGCGGCAACGGCCCGATCGCTGCGTTCGTCGACGCGATCAACCGACTCGTCGCCGATGAGCAGGCGGCGGGCAACCCGGTCTACGAGACCCGCGGTGACGTGCGGGTCCTGGACTATGCCGAGCACGCGCTCTCGGCGGGTGGCGACGCGATCGCCGCCGCCTACGTCGAGTGCGCTGTGGGTGACCAGGTGCTGTGGGGTGTCGGCCTGGACGCCAACATCGTCACCGCCTCGCTCAAGGCCGTGATCTCCGCGATCAACCGGGCCTGATCAGTCGGGCAGCACCATCTCGTCCACCAGCAGGTCGGACCCCTCGCGCAGGGGTCCGGCCTTGCCGTTGGCGACGAACCCGAACCGCTCGTACGTCGTACGCGCGGCGTCGTTGCCACGGGTCACGTCGAGCATCACCCGCCGGCCGCGTTCGCGCGTCCTGGCCACGATGTCCTCGAGCACGAGCCGGGCGAGCCCGCGTTGGCGGTAGGCCGGGTCGGTCCACATGGCCACGATGTGGGTCCGCTCCTGGTCCATGTCGAAGCTGCCTCCCATCGCGGCCGGGACCTGGTCGACGTAGACGATCGTGGAGTCCTCGGCACGCTGGCGCCAGGTCTCCTCGCTGAAGGCCTCCTCGCGCGCCAAGGTGGACCCGAACGCGTCGGGGGAGTCGGCCAGCGACCGCAACCGCAACTCACGCCAGTCCTGCCAGTCGTCTGCGCTCAGGCGGCGTACCTCGATGCTCACGACTGCCACGTCCTTCCGGGGTGCTGCTCGGCCTCGTACTTGCCGCGCACGGCCGCACGCATCTGGTCGATGTTCTCGCGCAGCGCATCCGAGACCAGCTCGTCGGTGCGCGGGTCGTTGAGGACCTCGAAGAGCAACCGGAACACGGTGTCGCTGACCAGGCGCACCACGTCATCGTGGAACGGCAGGAACTTCAACCGCCCCATCTGCTGGTCCCGCTTGATCAGGTCGAGGACCAGGGCGTCGAGCTCGCTGCGGTTCTCGTTCAGGGCACGCGCGATGTTGGCCGTGTAGTGACCGGTCTGGAGCACTGCGGTCACCTCGTCCATCACCGCGATCGTGACCGGGCGCTTGATCGCCTCGACGAGGGTGTCCGTGCCCTGCTTGAGGATCGCCGCGGTGACCCGGTCGCCGAAGGCGCGGTCGGCGGCACGGCCCAGTCTGGCCAGGACGATGACGATCCGCAGCAGCCGGAACGACCTGAAGGCCGGGTGCGAGACCGGGATCATCCCCAGCACCTCGTACCAGTAGCGCACCGGGAACCGCCAGCCCAGGCCGGAGCGACCCCAGCGCCACAGGAACTCGACCGCGAACAACGCACAGATCGCGTAGTCGGCGAGGATCACCTTGCGCTGGGTGGCCTCCGGGACGTCCCAGAAGGTGATCCAGGCAAGCAGGACGACGGAGATCAGGGCAATCACGAGCATCGCCCAGTCCGCGAACCCGACCGGCGGCTTGGACGGATAGCTGGCCAGCGGCGGCTGCTTCGCCGACCTGCGGCGGGCCATGGCGTGCGAGGACATGCGGACAAGAGTGTCAGGTTCGCTGCCGATAGGCTCGCCGCCATGCGAACCGCACGGAGAATCACCTCAGCCCTTGCCGCCACGGCATTCCTGTTCACCGCCGCAGCCTGCTCGGACTCCGGTGACTCCTCGGACGGCGACGCGGCACCCGGCAAGGAGTGCACCGCAGACGACATCGAGGTCACCGGCGGCTTCGGTGAGAAGCCGACCGTGACGCTGCCCGACGACTGCACGCCACCGACCTCCGTGGTGACCAAGGACCTGGTCGCCGGATCCGGGCCCGAGGCCAAGGAGGGCGACACGGTCCTGACCGACTACCTGCTCGTCACTTGGTCGAACAAGCAGGTGTTGGACAACTCGTTCGATCGCGGCCAGCCGTTCCCGGTCACCCCGTTGGGCCAGGCACCGGTGATCGACGGCTGGAACGAGGGCCTGGTCGGCATCCAGAAGGACGCCCGACGCCTGATCATCATCCCGCCGGAGAAGGGCTACGGCCCCGGCGGCAACGGCGTCGAGCCGAACGAGACCCTCGTCTTCGTCGTGGACGCGCTCGAGATCAGCTGATCCCGGCTGGTTCAACTGATCCCCAGCGGCGGGTCGCGCGATAGATTGCCGGCCATGGCACGCACACCCCTGGTCTCGGAGCGCATCGGGCAGTTCTTCATGGGAGAGGACCGGCTCGAGTACACCGAGTTCGGTTCGGGGGACCGGTGGGTGGTCCTGATCCACGGGCAGCTCATGGTGCGCCGGATGTGCCAGCCACTGGCGCGCGCGCTGGCCGCCGAGGGCAACCACGTGATCACCCTCGACCTGCTCGGGCACGGTCGTTCGGATCGCCCGGACGACCCGATGGTCTATTCGATCCCGGCCTTCGGCGAGCAGGTGCTCGCGCTGCTCGACCACCTCGGTGTCGACACCGCGATCGTCGGGGGAGTCTCCCTGGGCGCCAACGTCGCGCTCGAGGTCGCCGACGCTGCACCTGAGCGGGTGCAGGGACTCCTGGTCGAGATGCCGGTGCTGGACAACGCGGTCGAGGCGGCCGTGGGGGCCTACGGACCGATGATGCTCGCGGCGCGCCACCTGCCGCTCTCGGTGCGGGCAGTGCGCGCGGTGACTCGTCCGGTGCCCCGCGGGCTGGTGCCGTTCTGGGCCGGGATCGGCCTGGACATCTGTGACCAGAGACCAGGCTCGATGGCCGCCATCCTGCACGGGATCGTCTTCGGGCGCCTGGCCCCGCCGTCGAGCCGACGGCGAGCACTCGACGTACCGACGATGGTGGTCGGTCATCGCTCGGACCCGATCCATCCCGCCGCCGACGCCGCGATGCTCGCCGCAGAGGTGCCGGGCGCGCAGTTCGTGCAGGCGCGCAGCATCCTGGAGTGGCGGCTCACGCCCGAGCGACTGGACGGGCTCGCGGCCGACTTCGTCGCCCGGTGCTGGCAGACACGGTCCGGGAGTGCCGCCAACCGCGCCTGACCCGGCACAATGGGGGCATGCCCCTGTATCGAGCCGAAGCCGTGGTGCTGCGCACCCACAAGCTCGGTGAGGCGGACCGGATCATCAGCCTGCTCACCCGTGAGCACGGTCTGGTCCGTGCCGTGGCCAAGGGCGTACGGCGCACCACCTCGCGGTGGGGCTCACGTCTCGAGCCCTTCACCCACGTCGACCTGCAGCTGGCCGAGGGCCGCAACCTCGACGTGATCACCCAGGCCGAGACGATCGACCCGTTCTCCTCGCGCCTCGGCATGGACTACGAGCGCTACACGGCGGGCACCGCGATGCTCGAGACGGCCGAGCGTCTCATCATCGAGGAGCGGCAGCCGGCCCTGCAGCAGTTCCTCCTGCTGGTCGGTGGCCTGCGCGCGCTGACCAGTCCCGAGCGCCGGGCCGGTCAGGTGCTCGACTCCTACTTCCTCCGGTCGCTCTCGGTGGCCGGCTATGCGCCGTCGTTCGACGCGTGCGCCCGGTGCGATGCACCGGGACCGCATCGTTGGTTCAACCCGTCGGCCGGTGGCGTGCTGTGCAGCACCTGCCGTCTGCCGGGATCGGCGAACCCCTCTGGCGAGACGATCACCGTGCTGGGTGGCCTGCTGGCAGGGGACTGGCCCCTGGTCGAGCGCAGCGAGCCGCGCCACCTCAAGGAGGCGAGCGGCCTGGTCTCCGCCTATCTGCAGTGGCACCTGGAGCGGAACCTGCGCTCCTTGGCCTACGTCGAGCGCTGAGCCGGACCGGGTCCGGCCTCCTCCGTCACTCGACGGTGATCTCGTTGAGCACCCAGTGATCGACGGTGTCGTTGAACCGGGTGATCGCGTCGAGGAACGACGTACGCTCCTCCTCGGACCACTCGGTGAGCATGGCGTCGAGCATCCGGCGTCGGTGATCGCGTGCCTCGACCACGGCCTTCGTGCCGACCTCGGTCAGGCTGAGCACCGAGGCCCGACGGTCCGTCTCGTCGACGGTCTTCTCGGCCAGCCCGAGGCGTACGACGGCCTGCGCCTGGCGGGTGATCGTCGACGGATCGAGGCGGAAGGTGGTCGCGATCGCGCCGAGTCGCTGTGGCCCCTCGTCCGCGAGGAGGCACAGGATGCCATAGCTGGAGCGCTCCAGTTCCACCTCGCCGCTGGCGGTCCGGACATGGATTGCCTGGGTGCGACGGAGCATCTTGAAGAGCTGCTGCTCGATCAGGTCGTTCGCGTTAACCACGAGGGCAGCATAGAGCCCTGAACGCCGTTCGGGTGCACCATCCACGAGAATCTCGACACCGAGTCCTAGGGTGTCACCGTGAGCCGATCGATTCGACCGCCCCGCCCGCATCCCTCCGGAGCTCGTCCGCCGGCCATCCCCCGGGAGCTGGTGCCGCGCCATGTCGCGGTGGTGATGGACGGGAACGGTCGTTGGGCCAAGGAGCGTGGGCTGCCCCGGACCGCTGGCCACGAGCAGGGGGAGTCGTCGCTGTTCGACGTGGTGGAGGGCGCGATCGAGATCGGCGTGAAGGCGATCAGTGCCTATGCCTTCTCCACGGAGAACTGGTCGCGCTCGCCCGACGAGGTGCGGTTCCTGATGGGGTTCAACCGGGACGTGATCCGCCGTCGCCGCGACGAGATGCACGAGCTCGGGGTGCGTGTCCGCTGGGCCGGCCGAACACCCCGGCTGTGGAAGTCGGTGATCCGGGAGCTCCAGGTCGCCGAGGAGCTGACCAAGGACAACACGGTCTGCACGCTGACGATGTGTGTGAACTACGGCGGTCGTGCAGAGGTGGCCGACGCCGCCCGCTCGATCGCCGAGGCCGTCGCCGCCGGTCGCCTGGACCCGAAGAAGGTCGACGAGAAGACCTTTGCCAAGCACCTCTATGTGCCCGAGCTCGCCGATGCGGACCTGATCTGGCGTACGTCCGGGGAGCAGCGGTTGTCGAACTTCATGCTGTGGCAGGCGGCGTACAGCGAGTTCGTCTTCTCCGACGTGCTCTGGCCCGACGTCGACCGACGGCACCTGTGGGAGGCCGTCGACACCTATGCGCGCCGCGATCGGCGGTACGGCTCCGCCTGACCGCCGAGACGCCGAGCCGGCAGTTGTTGACGCCGCGTTGCGCCGAGCCGGCAGTTGTTGACGCCGCGTGTACGTCGAGTCGGCAGTTGTTGACGGGGTGAATTCAAGGCGTGACTGCAACAGCACCTGATCTTGGAGGTGCTGGATGGCTGATCCGCGGGGTCAGTTGCGTCGTGAGATACGACGTTTTTGGGGAGCGCTCGGCTCGGGCAGTGATCTTGGGGAGGCTGCTGGTGAGGCCGGCGTGGCGGTGCGTACGGCTTACCGCTGGATGCGTGAGTGTGGCGGCGTGCGTGCCATCAGAGTCGAAGAACCCTCGGCGTATCGGGTCGGTTTTGAAGACCGTGAGCGGATCGCGTTCGGCCTGGCCGCGGGCTGGAGTTTCACAGCGATCGGCCGCGAACTGTGCCGCCCGACATCGACCGTGACGCGAGAGGTCCGCCTCAACATGCGACACCGACGCTCACGCCGGGTCGGGTACGACGGTTCCCTGCGAGGAATCGATTGGATCCATGATTGGGAGTACCTGCCCAGCCGTGCACAGTTGAGGGCTGAGAATGCCGCCAACCGCAAGCAGCAGACCAAGCTGACGGCGAACCCCCGCCTGGCCGAGGAGATTCAGAGCAGGCTTGATCGGGAGGACAGCCCCGAGCAGATCGCTCATCGGCTGAGGATCGACTTTCCTGACGAGGAGGAGATGCGGGTGTCGCACGAGACGATCTACAAGGAGCTCTACGTCCAAGGTCGTGGCGCGCTACGTCGTGACCTGCACCAGAAGTTGCGCACCGGCCGCGCCGTGCGCAGACCACGCAGCACCGTGGGGGCACGCCAGGAGCGTGGCCGGATCGCGGGCATGGTCAACATCAGCGAACGACCCGAGGAAGTCGAGGGTCGCGCTGTTCCAGGGCACTGGGAAGGCGACCTGATCTGTGGCAGCAACAACGCCTCGGCCATCGGCACGCTCGTCGAGCGTGCCACTCGCTACGTGATGCTGCTGCACCTTCCCACCGCCCACGGCGCCGATGCAGTGCAGGACGCCATGGTCGAGGCGATGAGCCGACTGCCCCAGCAACTGCGCCGCACACTGACCTGGGACCAGGGCAAAGAGATGTCCAACCACGTCCAGATCACCGCAGCCACCGACCTCGACATCTACTTCTGTGACCCTCACTCACCTTGGCAACGCGGCACCAACGAGAACACCAACGGCCTGCTGCGCCAGTACTTCCCCAAAGGCACCGACTTATCCGGTTACACCGCCGACTACCTCGAGTTCGTCGCCACCCGCCTCAACACCCGCCCCCGCAAAACCCTCGACTGGCGAACACCAGCAGAAGCCCTAGACGAACTACTCTCAAACCCACCACAACCTGCTGTTGCAGTCACGGCTTGAACTCAAGCGGGTCACAGATGCCGAGTCCGGCGATCAAAACTCTGCCGAGCCTCCGCGACCGCACTGCGCAGCGCCCAGTCAGCATCCTTGCGGTGACCGAGCACGTCTTCCCTGCGAAACTCCTCGATCTGCCATCCAGCCTGTTCCCGCATCCGGGTGCGCCGGTGCCTGTCGTGGGCGGCATCGCTCGCCGAGTGCCATTCCTCGCCGTCGTACTCGGCGGCGAAGCGGATCTCCTCCAGGCCCATGTCGAGATAGAAGATCTCCCTGCCGTCCTCGACGTACGGGATCTGCAGGCGCGGCTTGGGCAGTCCGCCGTCGTACCAGAGCAGCCGCAGGCCTGATTCGCCGGGCGAGGCGGCCAGACCGTCGGCGAGTGGAGCAAGGAAGCGGAGTTGCCGTACGCCGCGTTGCTTGGCGAAGCGCTCGACCTCGCCGAGCAACTGGTTGTTGGTGAACACGTCCAGGCCCAGCAACGAGTCGAGTGCCGCGAGCGCTTGCGCCCTGGGGAGGAGACGGCCGAGGTCCAGCGCGGTGCGCAACGGTGAGGTCGCCAGCAGTCCGCCGACCTCGACCAGGTCGCGCGCAACCACGTCGCGCTCGCCGCTGCTGGCGAGGTCGCGCCGACAGCGATTGCCGGGCAGGTGGAACAGGGAGACGTTCGGCACGGCAAGGTGGTCGTTCGGCGCGAGGATCATGTTGGCGCCGTGCAGCCAGCCGGCGGTCCGGTCGGCGACGAAACAACCTTCGGGCATCACCTTGGCCAGCGTGGCCACCCGTAGATCGAGCGTGTCGGGCAGACGGGCGTCAACGAACACTCCGCGCAACGGCCTGCGTAACTGACCGTGCTCGACCAACCTGCGCAGGTGCCGGTCGGTCAGCCCGTTAGCGAGTGCCTCGCGGCGTGTGAAGGGAAGGTCACTGGGGACGGGGAGCCACTGCGCGAGCGGTTGATCGAGATGAAGTCGCATGCCCGCACCGAACCGTGGCCGGACTCGTCGAGCAACGGCCGATGCCGTCGGCTGTGGATGGGAGCGTGAATCCGGTGTCAACAACTGCCGGGTCGGCGGGGTGGGGTGTCAACAACTGCCGGGTCGGCGGGGGATCAGGAGCAGTTCTGGCAGGTACCGAAGATTTCCAGGGTGTGGCTGATGTCGGAGAACCCGTGCTCGGTGGCGACGGCATCGGTCCAGCGCTCGACCGCCGGCCCCTCCACCTCCACGGTGCGACCGCACGAACGGCATACCAGGTGGTGGTGGTGCGACTCGGAGCACCGGCGATAGGCAGCCTCGCCGTCCTCGGTGCGGAGTACGTCGACCTCCCCGGCCTCGGCGAGCCGCTGCAGGTTGCGGTAGACCGTGGCCAGCCCGACCTTCTCCCCGGAGTCAACGAGCAGTGCGTGGATCTCCTGCGCACTCCGGAAGTCGTCGTGGCCCTCGAGCACCCGCGCGACGGCCAGTCGCTGTCGCGTCGGGCGGGCCCCACCCATCGCGGCGGGGGAGCCGTGCTGCTTCTCAGTGTTCGTCATAGTGCACTCCATGCGGCGCGTGTCGGTGCCCGTCGTGAACGTAGTCGACGTGGTCCCCGTGCGGCACAGCCGGATGCCCACAGTCCTCGCCGTGCTCGTGCGGGTGCTCCTCGATCTCGTCGTGGGCCAGAGGCTCCAGCTCGTCGAACGGCATCAACCGCCGACGTCGCCGACGCAGCAGCACACCCAGCGGCCAGGTCAACACGAAGCAGGCCAGCGCCAGCAGCACGATCGTCGGCCCGGCCGGTACGTCGGCGGCGAGGGCGGAGAACATCAGCCCGCCGAACGAGGCGCCGACACCCAGCAACATCGCGGCCAGGAGCGTCGTACGGAAGCTGCGGGTCACCTGCTGTGCCGTGGCTACCGGAACGATCATCAGCGCCGAGACCAGCAGCAGCCCGACGGTGCGCATCGCCACGGTCACCGTCACTGCGGCCATCACTGCGACCAGCACGTTGTAGAAGCGGATGTTGAGTCCCGCGACCTGCGCGAACTCCTGGTCCTGGGCGACGGCGAACAGCTGCGGGGCCAGGCCGACGCCGACCACGATCACCGCCGCGGCCAGGAACATCGTCACCCAGACGTCACCGGGGGAGATCGTGGTGATCGAGCCGAAGAGGAACTCCTGCAACCTCGCTGCGCTCTGCCCGGCGATGCCGGTGATCAGTACGCCGCCTGCGATGCCGCCATAGAAGAGCAACGCCAGCGCGACGTCGCCGTTCGCGTGTCCCTGCTCGCGAATCACCTCGATGACCACCGCGCCGATGATGGCGACCGCCACAGCGGTCCAGGTGGGCGAGGTGCCGGTCAACAGCCCCAGCGCCACACCGGTGACCGCAACGTGTCCGATGCCGTCACCCATCAGCGCGAGCCGGCGCTGCACCAGGTAGGTGCCCACGACGGGAGCGGCCAAGCCAGTGAAGAAGGCGGCGATCATCGCCCGGATCATGAAGTCGTAGCTCAGGATCTCCATCAGTGCGTCCCCTCGCTGCGGTCGTGGTCCAGCGGCGAGACGACGTGCGGCACGTGGTCCCTCGGCTCGGTGGCGTGATGATGGTGGTGGTCGTGGCCGGTCCCGAAGAGCGGTCCGTGGACCTCGTGGTCCGCCAGCGGTGCGCCGTCATAGGCGATCCGGCCGTCGCGCATCACGATCGCGCGGTCGACGAGCTTCGCCATCGGGCCGAGCTCGTGGGCGACCAGGACCACCGTGGAACCCCGGTCCTTCAACACCTGGAGTGCTTCGGCCAGCGCCTGCTGGTTGGGCAGGTCCACCCCGGCGGTGGGTTCGTCGAGGAAGAACAGCTCGGGGTCACCGGCCAGCGCGCGGGCGATCAGGACCCGCTGCTGCTGACCGCCGGAGAGCGTGGTGATGCCGTCCTTGGCCCGATCCGCCAGTCCGACCACCTCGAGAGCGTCGTTGATCGCCTTGCGATCGGCAGGGAAGAGGGGACGCAGCCAACGCCGACGAGTGAGCCGGCCCGACGCGACCATCTCCCACACCGATACCGGCACCCCACCGCCGGCCGTGGAGCGCTGCGGCACGAAGCCGATCCGCTGCCAGTCGCCGAAGTGGTGGAGGTCCTTGTCGAAGAGACGCACCTCGCCGCCGGAGACCTTGCGCAGCCCGGTCATCGCCCGGATCAGGGTGGACTTCCCGGAGCCGTTCGCCCCCATCAACGCGACGAACTCACCGCGCTCGATGTGGAGATTGATGTGACGCAGGATCGGGCGTCCACCGATCGCGACCGAACCGTCCTCGATCTCGAGAACGGTTCGACTCGTTGGGGCATGCGTCGCCCGGGAGGTGCGGCTCAACACTCGTTCGCCTGCTTGAGGGACTCGAGGTTCTTGGTCATGAGTGAAAGGTAGTTCTCCTTCGACGTGCTGTCCCCAAGGCCCTCGATCGGATCGAGCACCGAGGCATTGATCTTCAGGTCGCCGGCCAAGGACTCTGCGGCCTTCTTGCTGTCCAGCGTCTCGGAGAAGACGGTGGTCAGGCCCTTCTCGCGGATCAGCTCCTGGAGACGCGCGCGCTCCGTGGCGGTGGGCTCCGCGCCGGGGGAGAGGCCGGTGATCGACTCGAACTTCAGGCCATAGCGGGACAGGTAGCCGAACGCGTCGTGGTTGACCACCACGGTGGTGCGCTCGCAGTTCGCCAGACCATCGGCGTACTCCTTGTCGAGCGCCTCCAGCTCTGTGCGGAAGTCCGCGGCATTCGCGGTGAAGTCAGCCTCGTGGTCGGGGTCGATCTCGGCGAGCGACTTGGCGATCTCGTCGGAGAAGTCGGCCATCTTCAGCGGGTCGAGCCAGAAGTGCGGGTCGTCCTCGCCGTGGTCATGGTCGTGGCCCTCATCCTCGTGGCCCTCGTCCTCGTGTCCCGCGTCCTCTTCCTCGGAATGGCCGCGCAGCTCGACTACTTCGGAGGCGTTCAGCATGTCCCCGTTCGCGTTCTGTTCCACGGCCTTGTCGACTGCGGGCTGGAAGCCCTTCTGGAAGATGACGAGGCGGGCATCTGCGACCTGACCGGTCTGCTTGACGCTCAATTCCAGGTCGTGGGGCTCGGTTCCGGGACCGGTCAGGTTGACCACGTCGAAGTGGCTGCCTGCCACGCGCTCGGCTGCATATTCCAGCGGGTAGAACGCCGTGGTGATGCGCGTCTGATTGACGTCCCCACCGTCCCCCGACAGTGCCCCGCATCCGGCAAGGAAGAGCGAGGCGCTGACGAGTGCAGGTACGACGTAGCGCGTGACAGGCAAGTTCATGAGAAAGATTCTCAAACAGAATGAGAACCATTGTCAACCCGACGTCGAGTCGGCAGTTGTTGACGCCCGCGAGGCCTGCCCAGGCGTCAACAACTGCCGGGTCGGCGAAGCAACGCGTCAACAACTGCCGGGTCGGCGAGGTGGGGCGTCAACAAGTGCCGGGTCGCGACTAGGGTTGCGAGCGTGCTGGTGGTGAACAGGTTCCGCGTCCCCGAGACCGACGCCGTCGCGTTCCGCGACGAGATCACTCGGGCGCACGCACTGCTCGCAGACCAGAAGGGGTACGTCGACGGCGGCGTCGGGCGCAACGTCGACGAGCCGGACCTGTGGGTGCTGATGACCCGGTGGGGCAACGTTGGTGCCTATCGCCGCGCGCTCTCGGCGTACGACGTCAAGCTCGGCGCGGTCCCGCTGCTGAGCAAGGCCGTCGATGAGCCCGGTGCCTACGAAGACGTCGAACCCGGCACCGACCTGAATATTGCCGAGACTCGCTGGTTAGGCTGAGAGCACCAGACCGGCAGCCAGCCGGCCGATCTCAAGGAGCTTTTCGTGGCCAAGCCGCCCCCCTCGCCCGTCGACAACGTCGTCTCCCTCGCCAAGCGCCGGGGCTTCGTCTACCCGTGCGGCGAGATCTACGGTGGCACCCGCTCCGCCTGGGACTACGGCCCGCTCGGTGTCGAGCTCAAGGAGAACATCAAGCGCCAGTGGTGGAAGGCGATGGTGCAGGGTCGCGAGGACGTCGTCGGCCTCGACTCCAGCATCATCCTGCCCCGCGAGACCTGGGTAGCCAGTGGTCACGTCGACACCTTCAACGACCCGCTGACCGAGTGCCAGTCGTGCCACAAGCGGTTCCGCGCCGACCACCTCCAGGAGGCCTACGCGGAGAAGAAGGGCATCGAGAACCCGGACGACGTCGACCTCAAGGACGTCGCGTGCTCGAACTGCGGCACCCGCGGCGCGTGGACCGAGCCGCGTGAGTTCTCCGGCATGCTCAAGACCCACCTCGGTGTCACCGAGGACGGCTCGGGCCTGCACTACCTGCGCCCGGAGACCGCCCAGGGCATCTTCCTCAACTTCGCCAACGTGGTCACCAGCAGCCGCCGCAAGCCGCCGTTCGGCATCGCCCAGATCGGCAAGAGCTTCCGCAACGAGATCACGCCCGGCAACTTCATCTTCCGCACCCGCGAGTTCGAGCAGATGGAGATGGAGTTCTTCGTCAAGCCCGGCGAGGACGAGGAGTGGCACAAGTACTGGATCGAGGAGCGCACCAACTGGTACGTCGACCTCGGCATCAACCGCGACAACCTGCGCCACTTCGTGCACCCGCTGGAGAAGCTGAGCCACTACTCCAAGGGCACCACCGACATCGAGTACCGCTTCCGGTTCGCGGGCTCGGAGTGGGGCGAGCTCGAGGGCATCGCCAACCGCACCGACTTCGACCTGACCACGCACTCCAAGCACTCGGGCCAGGACCTGTCCTACTTCGACCAGGCCAACAACGAGCGCTACACGCCCTACGTCATCGAGCCGGCAGCCGGGCTGAGCCGCAGCCTGATGACCTTCCTGGTCGACGCGTTCCACGAGGACGAGGCGCCCAACACCAAGGGCGGCGTCGACAAGCGCACGGTGCTGCGCCTCGACCCGCGCCTGGCGCCGGTCAAGGTCGCCGTACTGCCGCTGAGCCGCAACACGGACCTGTCGCCGAAGGCGAAGGCGCTCTCGGCCGAGCTGCGTCGCAACTGGAACGTCGAGTTCGACGACTCCGGCGCAATCGGTCGCCGCTACCGCCGCCAGGACGAGATCGGTACGCCGTACTGCGTCACCGTGGACTTCGACACCCTCGAGGACAACGCGGTGACCGTGCGCGAGCGTGACTCGATGTCGCAGGAGCGGATCAGCCTGGACGGGATCTCGAAGTACTTCGCCGAGCGTCTGCTCGGGGCCTGAGCCTTCGCCGCTGGCCGACTGTTTGGGAGTTTCAGCGACGGGAGCGGCGCGCTGGCGTGCACAATGACGCCATGAGTGCCGCTCCCCGTCTGCGTCTGATCCCCTTCGTCGTCTCCACCGCCCTTGTCCTGACCGGGGCGTTGGCCGGGTGCAGTGGTGACGACAAGGACAAGGCGGACGGAAAGAAGTCGCCCTCTGCCGCGCCCACCGTCGTCGACGGCTTCACCGTGCCGGGCCTTGACCTGGCGTTCGGTGAGAAGGCGACCTTCAAGTGGCAACAGGGTCCCGTCCTCGCGAAGAAGTTCGCCGAGGTCGAGGCAACCGTCGAGGAGGTCCGCAAGGCACAGGTGAAGGAGTTCGCCGGCTATCAACTGACCGAGGCGATGATGGCCTCGACGCCGTACTTCGTCACCGTTGACGTGAAGAACGTCGGTGAGAGCGACCTGCGCGGCAAGACGCTGCCGATCTATCTGGACAACGACGGCTCGACGCTCTATCCCGCGGTCGAGATCCCGCACTTCAAGAAGTGTGCACCAAGTGCCCTGCCGCAGAAGTTCGGACCCGGCGCCACGGCGAAGCTCTGCCTGGTCTTCCTCGCACCCGAGGGCACCACCTTGCGCAGCATCGCTCTGCTCCACAACGACAAGGAGCAGATCGACTGGACCGGCAAGGTCGTCGACCCGGTCGCGGAGAAGAAGAAGCGCGCCGCGGAGAAGAAAGCGGAGAAGAAGGCCAAGAAGGAGCAGCAGAAGAAGGACAAGAAGGCCAGCGGCTCCCCGAGCCCCTCGGCCTCGAAGACGGACTGAAGCACTGATTTGGGCGCACCCCGCACCCCGTCGGACAATGTGCGCATGGCCCTGCAGCTCGGAAACCTCCGCGTCGAGACCCCCGTGGTCCTCGCGCCGATGGCGGGCATCACGAACGCGGCCTATCGACGACTCTGCCTGGAGCAGATGGGGGATCAGGGCGCGGACGGCCTCTTCGTCTGCGAGATGATCACCTCCCGCGGCCTGGTCGAGGGGGACGCGATGACCATGTCGATGCTCACCTTCGACGAGGCCGAGACAGTCCGCAGCGTCCAGCTCTACGGCACCGACCCGGCCTTCGTCGGCAAGGCCACCGAGATCCTCTGCAACGACTACGGCGTCGCCCACGTCGACCTCAACTTCGGCTGCCCGGTCCCCAAGGTGACCCGCAAGGGCGGCGGCGGTGCGCTGCCGTGGAAGCGGGGCCTGCTCGCCGAGATCCTGGACCGAGCGGTCAAGGCCGCCGAGCCGTACGGCGTACCGGTGACGATGAAGACCCGCAAGGGCATCGACGACGACCACCTGACCTTCCTCGACGCCGGTCGGATCGCGCAGGACTCCGGCGTCGCCGCGATCGCACTGCACGGACGCACCGTCCAGCAGGCCTATTCCGGCGTCGCCGACTGGGACTCGATTGCCGAGCTCGTCCAGCACGTCGACATCCCGGTGCTGGGCAACGGGGACATCTGGGAGGCCGCCGACGCGCTGCGGATGGTCGAGGAGACCGGTGTCGCAGGCGTGGTCGTCGGCCGTGGCTGCCTGGGCCGCCCCTGGCTCTTCCGCGACCTGGCTGCGGCCTTCGCCGGCGAGACCGTGGCCACGCTGCCCAGCCTGGGCGAGGTGGCCGCGATGATGCGCCGCCACGCCGAGCTGCTGTCGCGGCACATGGGCGAGGAGCGCGGCTGCAAGGAGTTCCGCAAGCACGTGTCGTGGTACCTCAAGGGCTTCCGTGCCGGCGGACCGCTGCGCCACTCCCTTGCCCTGGTCGACTCACTGGCCACGCTCGACACACTGTTGGCCGAGCTGGACCCGGCCGAGCCGTTCCCGGCCGCCGAGCTGGGTACGCCGCGCGGGCGCCAGGGTGCGCCGCGCAAGCACGTCGTACTCCCCGAGGGTTGGCTGGACGACTCCGACGGTGCCGGCGCTGCGATCGAAGAGGACATCGCGGCCGCATCCGGGGGGTGATCCGGGTGAGTCCGGCCACAGCGCCCCGCTGAGATGCGCCCGGAATGTCCCATTCAGCACGACCTGATGCTGAATGTTCAATCTTCATGTGTTTCACTCGGTGACTGTGCCAGCCGCGATCCGGTCGGCACCTGACCATGTCTTCGACAGCAAAGGATCAGCGCTGTGGCGAACTCCAGCCACAAGCGGGACACCAATGCCCGCCCCACCCCGTTCCTCTCCAGGCGCAACGCCATCAAGATCGCTGCCCCGATCGCAGCCTTCGCGACCGTTGCCGCAGTGAGTGTCGGTGTCGCCACATCCTCCCCGGAACTGAAGGACGTCGTCGCGAACGACCAGTCCTTCACCGCCTCGATCGACCACGGCATCCCGGAGACGACACCCCAGCGCAAGAAGCCGGTCTCCCGGTCGTCCTCGCGACGCCCGAAGGTCGAGGTCAAGCTCGACGGTGCGACCTACGCAGCCCGCGCCGAAGCAGCCCAGACCCGCAAGGCCGTGGCCGGCGCGGACGACAAGCAGTGGGCGCTGGAAGACCTGAACCTCTGGGACGGTCCGACCGAGAAGGCGAAGAACGTCGGCCTCCTCAAGAAGGGCAAGGCCGTGGTGGCGACCGGTCGTGAGCGCAACGGACGCGCCGAGATCGTGGTCGAGGACGAGTCACGCTGGGTGACTGCCGAGTTCCTCGCGGACAAGAAGCCGGTCGCGAAGAAGAAGACCGCAACCGACGACGCCGAGGCAGCCAGCGGCACCGGTGGCAGCTGCACCAACGGCTCGTCCGTGCCCAGCGGGGTGGCACCCGGCGTGGTCAAGGTCCACCAGGCCGTGTGCGCCCGGTTCCCCGAGATCTCCACCTATGGCACCTTCCGCGGCGACGGCGAGCACTCCGAGGGTCGCGCGGTCGACATCATGATCAGCGGAGACGCGGGATGGCAGGTCGCGGAATATGTCCGGGCTAACGCCAGCGCGCTCGGTGTCGAATATGCGATCTACTCCCAGAAGATCTGGTCGGTCGACCGCGGCGGCGAGGGCTGGCGCTCGATGGAGGACCGTGGGTCCGCCACCGCCAACCACTTCGACCACGTGCACGTGACGGTCTACTGAGACCGGACATGACTCGGCCAGGGCCGGGGACCGGGCGAAACCGCCTCGTCCCCGGCCCTGGCTCGTTGTGCAGAAACTTTTCCGCCGGAGGTTGATCCGAGGCCGGGGGACCGGGTTGTGTGAAGATCGTGTTCTCCCGGACCGTTCTCGCGCGGTCCACCGACCTCTCGGATGGTTCGCGTGAAGCGGATCCTCGCAAGTCTTGCCGCAGCCACCACCCTCGTGCTCGTAGCCGGGTGCGGGAACGACTCCGGCGGTGAGCCGGCGCCGAAGTCGAGCGAGTCGAGCCCGATGGCAGAAGAACCACAGGGGCCGCTGAGCCTCTGCGAGGAGATCGACGGGCAGGCCGTTGCCGAGCTGTTCGGGCGCGGAGGCGCGTTCGGCGTCACGACCGGGACCTATTCGATGGGCCTGCCGTCCTTCGACTCGTGCACCTTCATGGTGGGGGAGTCCAAGGGCGCCGGCATCGGTATGACCTACTCCTGGAGCATCGAGACGGTCGACGAGGCGCGCTGGGCGGCGATTCGCAAGCACCAGCAGGAAACGAACGGTCGCTACACGAAGATCGAGGACCTCGCCGTGGGCGAGGACGGCTTCACCTACCTCAACACCGCCGTCGCAAAGGTGGGGGACCGCGCGATCATGGTCAACTTCCCCTCTCACGGCGCCGACCCCGCCGCGCTGGCGAAGGCACTGGAGCTGGCCGCGCCGGTGGTGCCGAAGCTGGTCCCACCCGCGCCGGAGCGGACGCTCGACGCGTGCAGTGCCGCGGACGCTGAAGCGGACGCCGTGCTCGGCGGCGAGGCGACCATTCGCCGCGGGCGTGAAGGCGACTACGGCCTCAGCTGTGGCTGGGCCACACCCGACGTGGCGGTGAGCGTGTCCGCGACGGGGATCAAAGATGCCGAGCAAACGATGCGTGACGACATGGAGATGTTCGGAGGTGAGGAAGTCCCCGACCTGGGCACCTTTGCCTACTACACCGGTGGCGTGGACGGATTGTCCCTGTCCTTCCTCGCCGCGCCCGACCTCAAGGTCGCCGTGTCCGTTCCGGCCGGCATGAAGGCGGGCAAG
This sequence comes from Nocardioides daedukensis, assembly GCF_013408415.1. Classification (NCBI taxonomy): domain Bacteria; kingdom Bacillati; phylum Actinomycetota; class Actinomycetes; order Propionibacteriales; family Nocardioidaceae; genus Nocardioides; species Nocardioides daedukensis. Next base: position 3,732,055 of record NZ_JACCAA010000001.1, read on the forward strand.
GCTGACCTGATCGCGCTGGCCACGAAGTTGGCCCCGAACTACACCTGACCGATCACTCCCCGGCCCCTCAGCGGGCCCGCGACGTGAGACTCGCTCTGTCGGCTCCGGCCCGGCTGGCCGCCTCGGATAACCTCATGGCAACCATGAGTGATCTCTACACGGAGCACGACCGCGAGCGGATCGTGCCCGAGCCTCCCAAGCGCGTCGACGCACCCGTGCGCACCGCTTTCGAGCGGGACCGCGCCCGGGTGGTCCATGCTGCCGCCTCGCGCAGACTGGCCGCCAAGACCCAGGTGGTCGGTCCGCAGAGCGACGACTTCGTGCGCAACCGGCTGACCCACTCGCTCGAGGTCGCCCAGATCGCCAGGGACCTGGCCCGGGCACTGGGCTGCCACCCGGACATCACCGAGACGGCCGCCCTGGCCCACGACCTGGGCCACCCGCCGTTCGGCCACAACGGCGAGCAGGTGCTCGACCGGGTCAGCCAGGCCTGCGGCGGCTTCGAGGGCAACGCACAGACCCTGCGACTGCTCGCCCGCCTGGAGTCGAAGACGTTCGACGAGGCCGGAGACTCGGTCGGCCTCAACCTGACCCGGGCCACCCTCGACGCGTGCACGAAATATCCCTGGCAGCGCGACGCACCGGGCACCAAGTTCGGCGTCTATGACGACGACCTGCCGGTCTTCGAATGGATGCGCAGCGGGGTCGAGGGACGCCGACGCTGCGTCGAGGCCCAGGTGATGGACCTCGCCGACGACGTCGCCTACTCGGTCCACGACATCGAGGACGGGGTCGTCGCCGACCGGATCGACCTGGGCATCCTGGCCGAGGACCAGGAGCGCCGGGCGGTCTGGGCGACGATCCGCTCCTGGTACCTCCCCGACGCCACGGACACCGAGCTCGACGAGGCACTCTCGCGGATGCAGGCGATGGGGAGCTGGCCGGTGGCGGCGTACGACGGCAGCCGTCGCTCCCTGGCCGCGCTGAAGAACATGACCAGCGACCTGATCGGCCGCTTCTGCGGGTCCGTCCAGGCAGCGATGGTGGAGTCGTACTCGACGGATGCGTTCGTGCGTTACAACGCCGACCTGGTCGTGCCCAGGACGACCAGCGACGAGATCGCGGTGCTCAAGGGCGTGGCCGCGCACTACGTGATGCTCTCCGACGAGCGCCGCGAGGTGATGGCGGTGCAGCGCGAGATCATCGAGGAGCTGGTCGAGGCGCTCAGCGCCCGGCCCGAGCACCTTGACGCCGCCTTCGCCGCCGACCACGCCGCCGCCCCCGACGACGCGGCCAGGCTGCGGGTCGTGATCGACCAGATCGCCTCCCTCACCGACTCCTCGGCGCTGACCTGGCACCGGCGGCTCACCCTGGCCACCGGCAACGGGCGGGCCAAGTGAGTCCCACGCGCTCGGCCGGCCTCTACGTCGCCCTCCTGGCCGCGCTCGGCATCGCGCTGATCGCGGCGACTGCGGCGATCAGCAAGCAGGGCGGGCCGTTCCAGGATCCCGTCGTGGCCACCAGCCAACCGCAGTACGACGCCCCGCCCACCGCCGGGCGGGTGCGCGCCGGGACACCGGGGACCGACGGCATCCGCGCGAGCCTCGTCGACCCGGCCTGGGTGCGCAAGGTCGCCACCAGCACCGGGTTGCCCGAAGCCGCAGTGCGTGCCTACGGCCACGCCACGCTGCGGCTGGGGGAGGAGCAACCCGGGTGCCGCCTGGGATGGACCACCCTGGCCGGCATCGGGAGCATCGAGTCGGGCCACGGCACCATCGGCGGACGGCGCCTGGGCAGCGACGGCCGCTCCAGCAGCCCGATCCTGGGGCCCGCCCTCGACGGACGCCCCGGCTTCGCCGCGATCCGATCGACGCCCGAGTCGACGACCTGGCACGGCGACGCCACCTGGGACCACGCGGTCGGGCCGCTCCAGTTCATCCCCTCCACCTGGTCGAAGTGGGCCGCCGACGGTGACGGGGACGGGTCCAGCGACCCCAACGACATCGATGACGCCGCCTATGCGGCCGGCCGCTATCTGTGCGCGGACGGGCACCGTCTCGACTCCGACGACTGGGGCCGGGCGATCTTCAGCTACAACCACTCCGACGACTACGTCCGCGCCGTCCACAGCGCCGCAGTGACCTACGCTGCGCGAGTCGGCAGCGGGTCGTAGACTCCGCCACGTGGCCGGACGGATCAGGGACGAGGACATCGCGGAGGTCCGCGAGAAGGCGCGCATCGACGACGTCGTCTCCTCCTATGTGACCCTGCGCAACGCCGGCAGCGGCTCGATGAAGGGCCTGTGCCCGTTCCACGACGAGAAGTCGCCGTCCTTCCACGTCACCCCGGCCCGCGGCTACTTCCACTGCTTCGGGTGCCAGGAGGGCGGCGACGTCCTGACCTTCCTGATGAAGATCGACGGCATCTCCTTCGCCGAGTCCGTCGAGCGCCTGGCCGACAAGTACGGCGTACAGCTGCGGCGTGAGGACGGCGACGTTCCGCAGAAGCCGCGTGGTCCGCAGCGCAGCCGGCTGGTCGACGCGCACAAGTACGCCCAGGAGTACTACGCCGACGCGCTGGGCGGGCCCGACGCCGTCGTGGCCCGTCAGTTCCTCGACGCCCGTGGTTTCGACCGTGACGCGGCCGCCACCTTCGGGGTCGGTTTCTCCCCGCGCGGTGGCGAGGACCTGCTCGGCCACCTGAAGCAGAAGGGGTTCAGCGAGGACGAGCTGGTGATCGCCGGCCTGGTCGGACGGGGCCGCGGCCTCTATGACCGCTTCCGCGGGCGCCTGATGTGGCCGATCCGGGACGCGTCCGGTGACACCATCGGCTTCGGTGCGCGCCGGATCTTCGACGACGACCGGATCGACGCGAAATATCTCAACACCTCCGAGACACCGATCTACAAGAAGTCGCACGTGCTCTACGGCATCGACCTTGCCCGCAAGGAGATCCGGGACAGCGGACGAGCGGTGATCGTCGAGGGCTATACCGACGTGATGGCCTGCCACCTGGCCGGCGTCGGCAGCGCCGTGGCCACCTGCGGCACCGCGTTCGGCGACGACCACGCGCGCGTGCTGCGCCGCTTCCTCGTCGACGACGACCGGATGCGCGGCGAGGTGATCTTCACCTTCGACGGTGATGCCGCCGGCCAGAACGCAGCGATGAAGGTGTTCCGCAGCGACCAGAACTTCTCCTCCCAGACCTACGTCGCGGTCGCACCGGACGGCATGGACCCCTGCGACCTACGGCTCAAGAGCGGCGACGACGCGGTCCGCGAGCTCGTCGACGGCCGAGTCCCGCTCTATCGCTTCGTGCTCGAGAACATCGTCGGTCGCTATGACCTGGACCGCGCGGACTCGCGCGTCGACGCGCTGCGCGAGGCAGCAGCCCTGGTGGCCAGCGTCCGCGACAAGTCGAAGGTCGAGGCCTTCACCCGCGAGGTGGCCACGTCCATCGGCGTCGACCCCGACGACGCCCGACGCGAGGTCCGCCGCGCCCTCTCCCGGCCGGCCAGGCCCACCACGAGCAGTGCCCCACAGCGTCCCGGTGCGGAGCAGGGATCGGGTGGGAACCAGACGCTGGGTGAGGAGCGACCCGCGGCGCCCCCGCTTCCCAACCTTCGCGACCCCCGGTTCGCGCTCGAGCGCGAGACGCTCAAGCTGGTCCTGCACCACCCCGAGGTCGTGGTCCGCTCGGCCAAGGACGTGCGGCCCGAGGACTTCACCCACCCCACCTACCGCGGGGTCTGGGAGATCATCGCCGCCTCCGGTGGGCCCGAGTCGGCAGGCACCGGATGGGCCGTCAGGCTGCGCGACTCCGCCGTCGACCCGGCCGTCTCCTCGGCGCTCAGCGCGCTCAGCGTTGAGCCGCTGCTCGCGCACAAGGAGCCGGACACCGCCTATGTGCACGCACACGTCTACCGGCTCCAGGAGCTCACCGTGCTGCGACGCATCGCGGATCTGAAGAGCCGGCTGCAGCGCACCAGTCCGACCGAGCAGGCAACCGAGCACCAACGACTCTTCGGCGAGCTGGTGACCCTGGAGCAGCAGCGTCGTACCCTGCGCGAGAAGGCGATGGGGCCCCAAGGATGAGATGGCAACGTCACACACTGCCCGTCGAGGTCCGCGTCGTGCCGTTGGCTGCGGGGGAGAAGGCCCTGGCCGGATGCGTGGCAGAGTCGGGTGCCGTCGTCGTGGGCACCCGGGATGCGTTCTACGTCTCGTCCGGTGACGGCCTGGTTCGGATCCCGTGGGAACAGGTCGAGAAGGCCGACTGGGACAACGACAAGGGCCAGCTGAGCGTCGTCGAGGTTGGCACCTGGGGTGCGGCCCGGCCGGTCCACGAGCTCACCCTTGCCGAGCCCGGCCGGCTGCTCGAACTGGTTCGCGAGCGGGTCACAGCCAGTGTCGTGTTGCAACGTCACGTCCCGATCCGCGGTCGCCGCGGCGTGAAGGTGATCGCTCGCCGTGCGCCGGGTGGCAACCGTGCGCTGACGTGGGTCTATGAGTTCGACGAGGGCGTGGATCCCGACGATCCGGAGGTACGTCGTCTCGCCGACCTCGGTCTGGCCAAGGCGCTCGAGGAGACCGGACTGCGCTGAGCACCGGGCTGATTTCGCAAGCCTGCGACGTCCTTGCTATTCTTCCCAGGCTGCCTAGCGATCCCCTGTAGCTCAACTGGCAGAGCATTCGGCTGTTAACCGGAGGGTTGTTGGTTCGAGTCCAACCGGGGGAGCACTCAGAAACGGCCCGTGACCTGTGGAAACGCAGATCGCGGGCCGTTTTTCTTGTCCGTGCATCGGCTATGTATCGGTGCCCAAGGCCCCGCTGAGGGGTGTCCGAGTGGTCGGCGCGCCTGGGTGTCGAATCCGAGGCGCACTCGCGACGCGGCCACTCATTGATGAGGTTGCTGCTTGTCGGGTACGCCCGGTGCTCGACCGATCAACAAGGCCTCACCGCCCAACGCAACGCCATGATCAGCCTCGGCGTAGACGGGGATGGGTCTGGCCGATGCTCCGTCGGACGCGCATCAAGGCTGAGACTTCGTTGTCCACACTCGAGCCGCGAGCCGCTGGGATGGCTGTCAGGCCATGGGGAGCCGGTCCACCAGCAGTTCCACCCTCGACGCGGTGTCCTCCGCTGGCAGCCGTCCGCCTCGGGTCAGGGTGGCCAGCCCGTGCAGGGACGCCCAGAACAGCTCGGTGAACAGTTCCGGGTGGACGCCGTCGCCGGCGACTCCGTCCAGGCTTTCCAGCAGGGCGGCGAAGGCGTCCTTGAGGGGTTGTGGGGTGTCTTCGTCGGCGAAGATCAGGCCCCCGTCGAGCTGGAACATGGCGTCGTAGACGGCCGGGTTGCGTGCGGCGAAGTCGAGGTAGGTGCGGGCCAGGGCGGTGACCCGCTCTCGGGGACTATTTGCGCTGGAAGTTGCGGCACGCACTGCGGCGGCCATCTCGGCGGCGCCCTGGAGGGCGACGGCGCCGATGATTTCTCGTTTGCCGCGGTAGTGGCTGTAGAGGACGGGCTGGCTGTATTCGATGCGCTCTGCCAAGCGGCGGGTGGTGACTGCGTTCCAGCCCTGCTCCTCAGCGAGCTCGCGGGCCGTCGCCACGATGAGACGTTCGCGGTCAGCCCGCTCTCGCTCCTTGCGGTCCTGTATCGACATACCCAGAGTCTAGCAGCGCTAGACAGGCGAGCAGGAGAAATGCTAGCGTCGCCTCATTACCTAGCAGCGCTAGATGGAAAGGGTCGCCGTGTTTGATGCACTCGAGGTCGTCACGACCGTGGTTGTGGGAGTGATGGTGGGGGTTGAGTTCTCCGTCGCCTTCGTCATCAACCCGATCCTCGACGCACTACCCGAGGACAGTGGCCAACTCGGCCGCGCACATGGAGGCCGGATGCTAGGCGCCGTGATGCCGGTGTGGTACCTGACCTCACTGGTCCTCGTCGCGGTGTGGGCGGGCGTTGAATGGCCTCAGGAGGGCACTGGCCTAGTCGTGACCGCCGCGGCGCTGCTGATCCTCAGTGTGGTCATGTCAATCCTGCTGCTCGTCCCGATCAACAACCGGGGCAAGACGTGGGCCCCTGACACCCGGCCCACAGACTGGCACGAGCAGGTGAACCGCTGGGATCACCTGCACTACGTCCGGGTGGCTGTCATCATCGGCGCCTTCGTCCTGCTGGTCGCCGCCCTCGCTTGACCCAGCGTGGCGACATCGCGCCGCTTTGGCTCTGGTCGTAGCCGTCGCGATGGGTACGTGCTTCCGCCTGTGCCCCTCCGCCCAGTCCTTGATTCCCGCATGACCTTCTGGAGCGAGCGACCGAGGTCGGTCAATTCATAAGTGGCAGCCCCGGGGCGCGGGCCGTCCCCACCGAGGGCGGCGAGCACCAGGGCCACCCACTTGTCGGAGATTCTCCAGGAGTTTGCCCGGTAGTGCTGCTCGACAGCGATGGCAAACCCACCCCACATGACCCCCAAGAAGGAGCAGATGACAATGAAGCAGATGATGTCCCGGCGGGCCGTGGTCCGCGTGCCGTCCGGGCCCGCGTCGATCGAGACCATCGACGTCCCAGTGGTCGAGCCGGGGCCGGGTGAGCTCCGCGTCAAGATCGGTGCCGCGGCGATCAACCCGGTCGACCTGGGAGTGGCCGGAGGCCTCTTCCATCAGCTCGCACTGGTAGACCAGCCGGATTACACCGGGCTCGGCTGGGACTTCGCCGGCACTGTTGAGGCCACCGGCCCCGGCGTTGAACTGCCAGGCGGCACCCGTGTCGCCGGGTTCATCGACGGTTTCGATCGCGACCACGGATCCCACGCTGAGCATCTCCTCGTCCCGGCCGCGAATGTCGCCGTGGTACCGGATGGCCTGGACCTGGTCGAGGCAGCGACGGTACCGCTCAACGCCACCGCCGCAGCCCAGCTCGTGGACCTCCTGGGTGCGCCACCGAACGACGCTCGGCGACTGCTCGTGACCGGCGCAGCCGGCGCGGTGGGCGCCTACGTCGCGGCACTCGCCAAAGACCGCAGCTGGCAGGTGACCGGGATGGCCCGAGCAGCCGACGAGCAGTTCGTCCGGGGCCTCGGCGTCGACTTCACCACCGATCTCGGACAGGCTTGGGATGCCGTCGCCGACGCCGGAGCCCTGCAGGAGGACGCCTTCCGGGCGGTGCGCGAGGGTGGCCGATTCATCGGCATGCAGCCTGCCGCGCGGCTTCCCGAGGAGCGCGGCATCGCCGTCGAGGTCGTGTTCGCACGACCCGACGGTGCACTGCTCGCCCGACTACTCGCGCGGGTGGCGACGGGGGAACTGCCGGCTCGCGTCCACGCCGTCGCGCCGCTCGACGAAGTCGCCTGTGCGTACCAGGCGATGGCTCAGGGCAGCATCCGCGGCCGAATCGTGCTGGTCCCGTGACGGCGCGCGGCGTCGCAGCGAGAGTCGGGGCCATGACCCAGGGCGCTTCCGATATCCGGTCGATCTCCCTGGGGGCCAGCGGATCGAAGATCGAGGTGCTTGCCGGTCCTGCGGAGACCGGCGGGATCGTGAGCATCTACCGCTGGCACATGGCGCCCTCGAGCACAGGGCCATCACCGCACTTCCACAGGACCTTCGCCGAAACGTTCCTCATCGAGGAGGGTGAGGTCGAGTACTACGACGCAGGAGTCTGGCGAAGTCTGCGCCGTGGCGATCTCGCGCATGCCGCGCAGGGCGCGACGCACGGGCTCCGCAAGGTGAACGACCAGCCGGCCACAATCCTGATGATCCTCACCCCCGGCGTGCCTCGCGAGGAGTACTTCGCCCAAATCGCCATCGCGGATCGGCGGGACGTCGCGCGCCTGCATGAGATCCACGACAACCATTTCGTCGACGACGATTCCCTCAACGGAAAGGACAGCTGATGCTCACCACCGGCGCCACCGTGATCGCCGGCCTGCTCGGCGTGGCCCTGATACTCATGGGCGTGCGGGCCTTCACCACTCCTCAAGGTGCCGCCGGCTTCGGCATCCCCACGACCCAGGCCGACGACCCCAGCATCTGGCCCTGGCTGCGCGTCAAAGGACTGCGCGAGATCGGGTGCGGGTTCTTCATCTTCGTCCTGATGCTCGTCGCGACGCCGTCAGTGCTGGGTTGGTACGTGCTGACCCTCGCAGCAATACCCGCCGGCGATGCGGTGATCGTGCTTCGCAGTGGCGGGCCGAAGGCCGTTGCCTACGGCGTCCACAGCGCAACCGCAGCCGTGATGGTGGCGACCAGCGTCGGCCTCCTGGTCTGACTCCGCCGCCGGTTCGATCTGACCTGGTCGGACGAAACCCACCGCCACTTCGGCAGTAACAGCCTCCCGCGGGCGGTTCCCTGACACCTCAGCCGGTCTGGCCTTCCTCGCGACTCTCGGCGACCCGGTGGGGGACCCTCAGCAGCCGGATCCCGGTGACGAGGACGAGCCCGCCGACGAGGTTTCCGAACGTCGACCAGCCCAAGGACCCGAGCAGGTCGAGGTGGTCGTAGTCGGCCTCGCCGGTGAACAGGCCGGCGAACATCAGGATGGAGTCGAGCACCGCGTGGAACAACTGTGCACCCACCAGGACGAATGCCATCAGCACCGTCGGCACCACCCGGACGCCGATGTTCTCGGTCGAGTGCTGCATCCGGGTCATCAGCGTGATCACGGCACCCGCGAGCACCGCGAGGCAGAACGAGCGCCAGGACACCCCGAGGTCGGCGTAGTGGGCGCCGGACTCCACCGCCATCGCGTGCACGCTCGGTAGCGCCACGACGATCACCCCGGCCATCACGGCGCCCCCTGCAAGGTTGGCGGCCAGGGTGACCCCCCAGAGCCTCAGCAGTTGCGCGAGGGTCCCGACCTTGGCAGCGACCGAGATCACCGGCACCAAGAAGTTCTCTGTGAACAGCTCGCTCTTGGCCATCAGCAGGGCCACGAAACCGATGGTGAACGCGAGCGAGGCGAGGAGATGGTTGTCGGTCTCCGCCAACACCACGAGATAGCTCAGAACTCCCACACCGACATCGATGCCGCCCAGCAGGCCGGTCGCGAGCAGGGGGAGTAGGGGACGACTGAGACGCTCGTGGCCCTCCTCGACGAGGCGGTCGTAGGCCTTTTCCTCCTCGGACTCCTCACGAGAGCCCTTGGGTGCAGCCAGGTCGCCTTCATCACCGGACGGCCGGCTCATGATCAGGCGGCCAGTCGTCGGGCGTCGGGATCGAGGTTGAAGATGATCTTCTCGACCGTCATCAGGCGCTCGCGGTCCGATTCGTCGACGCGGATCGCGTCGAAGCCCAGCTCCCCGGAGACATCCTCGGGATGCCAGCCGCCACGGACCAGCTCGGTGGTGGCCTCGTCGAGGAGGGTCCTGGTCGTCATCGCGTAGTCCATGACGGTTCGATACCCGATTCGGGTTCGGTGATTCGCGAACCGCCGGGCGCTGTGCGGCCGCAATGGGGGTGACCGGATAACGTCAGGCACATGTCTTCCTCTCCCGTCGCCGTTGCCGAGATCGTCCGCTCAGGAGTCGTGGAGGGCCACCACTACGGTTCGATCGTCGCTCTGGACAAGGACGGCGAGGTGGACTGGTCGGTCGGCATGGTCGACGAACCCGTCTTCCCTCGCTCCTGCAACAAGCCGATCCAGGCGCTGGGCATGCTCCGCGCCGGCCTTGACCTGCCGCCGGACCTGCTGGCGCTGGCCTGCGCCTCGCACTCGGGGGAGTCGTTCCACGTCGAGGGCGTACGCCGCATCCTGGCCGGTGCCGGACTGGACGAGTCGGCCCTGCAGACCCCACCGGACTATCCCCTCGACGACCAGGTGCGCGAGGAGATCATCAGGTCCGGTGGCGGCAAGGAGCCGATCACGATGAACTGCTCCGGCAAGCACGCCGCGATGCTCGCCACCTGCGTGGTGAACGGCTGGGACACCGCGACCTACCTGGCACCCGACCACCCGCTCCAGGTCGGCCTGGCGGGAACGTTCGCCGAGCTCACCGGCGAGGAGGTCGCATACGTGGCCACGGACGGTTGCGGCGCGCCGCTGCTCTCTGCCTCACTGGTCGGGCTGGCCCGCGCCTTCCGAACGCTCGCCGTCGCGACCGAGGGCGACGAGGCCAGGATCGCGGAGGCGATCCGCACCCACCCCGAGAACGTCTCCGGCACCCGGCGTGACGAGCTGGCGCTGCTCAAGGCGATCCCGGCCTCGATCGGCAAGGCGGGGGCCGAGTCCTGCTATGCCGTGGCGCTCCCGGACGGTCGTGCCTTTGCCCTCAAGTGCGACGACGGTGCCGCGCGGGTGCGCCCGGTGCTGATGGCCGAGGCGCTGCGTCGCTCCGGCATCGACGCCGAAGACGGCGTGGATGGGGCCGCCGTGCTGCGCACGGGCGAGTTCCCACTGCTCGGCGGCGGCCAGCCGGTGGGCAGCATCCGCGCCTCGTTCTGACCCCAGTTCCCACCAGAGTTCCGACCCGACCGGCCCCGACCACTTGGGAGCTCCATGGACATCCGGAAGCAGGCATCACCACGACGCCGGCTGCGGGTGACCGTTGCCACGGCGGCGGTGGGGGCAGTGCTGCTGGCGATCTCCCTGCGCATCGAGCCCGGCAGCGGCTGGTTCTATCCCTCGACCCTCGCCCTGGCGATGGTGTGGGCGGTCGGTGCGTGGCTCTCCGGGCCCCTGCACCTGGGCCGGGTCGGGTCCGAGCGCCCGGTGCTGCCGGCGCTCATCGTCGGCGCCACTCTGGCCTCGGTCTTCGTGGTCGGCGGGCTCGTCGTCCGCGAGATCGGGTTCCTGGCCGACCGGGTCGCCGACGTACTGGCCTATGCCGCCGCGGGTTCAGGGCTGCTCCTGCTGGTCGTCACCGTGGTCAACGGGGTCGCGGAGGAGATGTTCTTCCGTGGCGCCCTGTATGACGTGGTGCCCCACCACCGTGTGCTGATCACCGCGGTGGCCTATGCCATGGTCACCCTGGTCACCGGCAACCTGATGCTGGCCTTCGCCGCACTGCTGCTCGGCCTGGTCGTGGGTCGCCAGCGGGAGGTCTCCGGAGGACTGCTCGCACCGGCGATCACGCACGTCACCTGGTCGGTGGCGATGCTCTATGCCCTGCCGGCCCTCTTCTGAGGCCGGTTCTCGGGCCAGCCCTCACTCGTCCTCGGCGAGCGCCCTGCGGATCGCCTGCTCATAGGTGAGCGGCTCCCCGGGCACCACGTCTCGGATCGAGTGGTCGGTGACCACCACCTCCGTGCCCATCGAGTCGATCAGGTTCCTCCCGGTCATCACGTTGACGTCGGTCACCAGCGCGAGCCAGTAGGACGAAAGCCTCGGGGTGAGGAACGGGACCGGGACGATCGGGAGTGGCCGCCCCTGCACCCGGGCGAGGATGCGGAGCATGTCGAGATAGGTCAGCTCGTCGGGTCCGCCGACTTCGAAGACCCGCCCGATCGCGTCCTCGTGGTCGACCACGCCGGCCAGATAACGGACCACGTCGTCGATCGCGATGGGCTGGGTCCGGGTGGTGACCCAGCGGGGCACCACCATCGCCGGCAGCCGCTTGACCAGCTGCCGGGTCAGCTCCCAGGAGATGCCGCCCTCGCCGATCACGATCGCGGCGCGCAGCGCAGTGACCGGCACGCCGGCCTGGCCGAGCAGGCTCTCGACCTCCCGTCGTGAGCGCAGGTGGGCGGAGAGGTCCTCGTCCTCGGCGCCCAGGCCGCCCAGGTAGACGATCTGCCGTACGCCGTTGCGTGCGGCCGCCTCACCGAAGCTGCGTGCGGCAGCGGCGTCACGTTCCTCGAAGTCGGCCCGGTCCAGGGAGTGCACCAGATAGATGGCGACGTCCACGCCCTCGAGTGCCGTCTCCAACGAATCCGGGTCGGTGACGTCTGCGAACACCGGGTCGCCCGGCCCGGCGTAGTCCTCCGGCTTCCGGGTCATCGCGCGGACCACGTGGCCCGCCTCGACGAGAACTGGGGCGAGGCGCTGCCCCACGAATCCGGAGGCTCCGGTGAGCAGGACTGTGGCGGGGGCGTCAGGCATGGGACCAGCATGCCCGACGGCCCCAGCACTGGCCATGCCTCGACGACCCGCACTCGGTGCGCGAGCAGTGCGCCGATCCGGCACACTGCAGGCGTGTCCCTTCCCGCCAGCTCGCCCATCGCCCGGCTGCTCGCCGAGCCGCCAGCGCTGCCGGTCGTCGCCGGGCTGCCCGCGCTGGCCGTCGCGATGGCTGAGCGCGGGGTCGCCGTCCTGCACGCTCCGCCCGGGACCGGCAAGACGACGCTCGCCCCGCCCGCGGTCGCGCACGACGTCTCCGGGCGGGTGGTGGTCACCCAGCCGAGCCGGCTCGCCGTACGTGCTGCCGCGCGCCGGCTGGCCGGTCTGCTGGGGGAGCCGGTGGGAGGGCTCGTCGGGTATGCCGTGCGCGGTGAGCGGCGCGCCTCACCGGCGACGCGGATCGAGTTCGTCACCGCCGGCTTGCTGCTGCGCCGTGTCCAGGCTGACCCAGCGCTCACCGGCACCGACGTCGTCGTGCTCGATGAGGTGCACGAGCGACACCTGGACGCGGACCTGCTGCTGGCTCTGCTCCTCGACATCCGCGCCAACCTGCGCGACGACCTGCGCGTGGTCGCGATGTCCGCCACGGTGGAGGCGGATCGGTTCGCCAGACTCATCGGAGGCGACGAGCCGGCGCCGGTGATCGGCGTACCCGGCGCGCTCCATCCGGTCACCGAGCTGTGGCGCCCGTTGCCGCCCGGGCAGCGGCGCACCGACGCGCGCGGGATCACCCCCGCCTTCCATGACCACCTCGCGGCGACGGTGCGTGAGGCACTGGCCACGCACGAGGGCGACGTGCTCGTCTTCGTGCCCGGGGTGGCGGAGGTGGAGGGGTGCGTACGTCGTCTCGCCGGCGCAGCGTCGGCGCAGGGAGTGGCCGTCCACGCCCTGCACGGCAGGCTGTCGGGCGCCGAGCAGGATCGGGCACTGACCGAGGGACCGGGCCGACGAGTGGTGGTCTCCACGGCCGTGGCCGAGTCGTCCCTGACGGTGCCCGGGGTGCGGATCGTCGTGGACGCCGGGTTCTCCCGCGAGCCGCGCACCGACCATCGCCGGGGGCTGGCCGGGTTGGTCACGGTCGCGGTCAGCAGGGCCGGGGCCGAGCAACGCGCAGGGCGCGCGGGCCGCTTGGGGCCGGGCGTCGTACTGCGGTGCTGGTCCGAGGCCGAGCACGCCCACCTGGCGGCGCACCCCGAGCCGGAGATCGTCACCGCCGACCTCACCTCGTTCGCCCTCGAGGCCGCCCGCTGGGGCAGTGGCCGACTGGCTCTGCTCGACCAACCGCCAGTGCCTGCGCTGGCCGCCGCCCGCCAGACGTTGACCGGGATCGGCGCCCTCGACGTCGCCGGTCGGATCACCGAGCGCGGTCGACAGATCGCCCGGGTGCCCACCGACCCGCGATTGGCGCGAGCCCTGGTCGACGGCGCCGACGTGGTCGGTTCGCGACGCGCTGCGGAAGTGGTGGCGCTGCTCGCCGAGGACGTGCGGGCACCGGGAGCCGACCTGGTTGCTGCGTTGCGGGCGATGCGCGGCGGTCGCGGTTCGGGCTCGTGGCGCACACAGGTGAAGCGGCTCGAGGCCCTGGCCGGACCCGGTGGCCCGGGTAGCCCGGGTAGTCCTGCGACCGGCCTCACCGATGATGTCGCCGTCGGATTGATCGTGGCGCTGGCCCACCCGGATCGGATCGCGCGCCGACGCCGTAGCTCCGGGAGCTATCTGCTGGCCTCGGGGACCGGGGCCGCCCTGGACCCGCGGGATCCGGGCCCGCTCGCCGGCCTGGAGTGGCTCGCGGTCGCCGACGCCGACCGGCGCCAGGGCAGCCGCGAGGCGATCATCCGCTCCGCCGCACCGCTCACCGAGGACCTGGCCCTGGAGGCCGCCGCCTCGCTGTGGACCGAGCAGGACCGGGTGGGCTGGGAGTCGGGACGGGTCGTGGCCGAGCGGAGCACCACGCTGGGAGCGATCGAGCTGGCCAGTGCTCCGATCCCTGACCCTCCGGTCGAGCTCGTCGTCGCCGCGATCCGCGACGGACTCGCCAAGGAGGGTCTGGACGTCCTGCGCTGGACCGAGTCGGCAACGGCCCTGCGCAGACGGCTCGACTTCCTGCACCGCACACTCGGTGACCCGTGGCCGGACGTGGGGGACTCGGCACTGACCGAGGACGTCGAGACGTGGCTGGGATCCGACCTGGCCCGGGTGCGCGGAGCCAAGGACCTGGCTCGAATCGACGTGACCGGTGCCCTGCGGCGACTCCTGCCCTGGCCCGAGGCCGGCCGGCTCGACGAGCTCGCACCGGAGCGGGTCGAGGTGCCCACCGGGTCCAAGGTGCGGATCGACTACTCCGGAGACCAACCGGTCCTGGCGGTGCGGCTCCAGGAGGTCTTCGGTTGGACCAGCGTGCCCCGACTGGCCGATGGGCGGGTGCCACTGCTGCTGCACCTGCTGTCGCCGGCCCAGCGACCGGCGGCGGTCACCGCCGACCTGGACTCGTTCTGGGACAACGGCTACCCGGGTGTGCGCTCGGACCTGCGCGGGAGATATCCCAAGCACCCGTGGCCAGAGGACCCGCGGAGCGCGCCACCGACTCGGCGTTCCAAACGGGCCGGAGATCGAGAGTAGGGCGGGTGGGGCTCGAACCCACGACCCAAGGATTATGAGTCCTCTGCTCTAACCGACTGAGCTACCGCCCCTCAAGCGGAGGACAGCCTATCTGCGCGCGTCCCGTCGCCTCCGGGCACCCGGCCGTGCGGCGGACGGGAGGTCAGCCGATGAACTCGACCGCGTAGGTCGGGCCCACGGGTTGCTCGGCGCGCTGGAGACCCTCGCGATAGTTCACGGTGACGCGCCCGATCTCGACCTTGGCCGCGCTCGAGGACTCGACGCTGAGCATCAACTGGTCCGTGCCCAGGCGCAGGTCATTGCCCTCGGCCTCGACCACGTCGGTGCAGAACCGGGTCGGATCGGTGGTCTCCGCGATCGAGCCGCCCTTGCAGATCCACGCCTTCGCCGTCACCCCGGGTGCGGAGGCCTTCGGGATCTCCACGTCCTTGACGGTGAGCTCGCGCCCGGCCTGGGAGCCGTTGGTGACACCCAGGTAGACGGATCGTCCGGCCTTGGTGGTCGCCGACTCCGTGCGGTCCGGGGTCGCCAGTGCCTGCGGGTGGCCGAGCCACCACAACCCGATCGCCACCAGGGCGAAGGCGACAGGAAGCCACAGCCAACGCAGCCAGCGATGGGGGGCAACCTCAAGGGCACGGGGTAGCAGCCCCGCGTTCGAACTCATGCGGGACACATTAGGCGCGCTTGGCCCGGTTTGTCCCCGGGATGACGAGGTGTCTCGCACCAACTGCGTAACGTCTGGGGTGGCTCAGCGGTTGACCCGGTCACCCGCACCTTCTGGTGCGGCCGACACCGTGCCCGCAGCACCGAGGAGAACACCGACGATGACCATGCCCGAGCGCCCGCTCCTCGAGGGAACCGTGGCCGTGCGGGAGGGTCGTCGGCTCGGTTTCGCCGAGTACGGCGCCCGCGACGGCGCCACCGTGATCTGGATGCACGGCACACCCGGCGCACGTCGCCAGATCCCGGTGGAGGCCAGGGCGTACGCCGTGGCCAACGGCGTACGGATCATCGGCCTGGACCGTCCCGGGATCGGGTCTTCCACGCCGCATCTCTATGACTGCATCGCCGACTGGGTGGGGGACCTGGAGGTCCTTGCGAACACGCTCGGCATCGAGACGATGAGCGTGGTCGGGTTGTCCGGGGGAGGTCCCTACGCGTTGGCGGCAGGCGCGTGCCTGCCGGAGCGGGTCAAGGCGGTCGGGGTGCTCGGCGGGGTGGCGCCGACGGTCGGACCCGAGGCGGCCAGTGGCGGGATCATCCAGCTCGCCGTACGTCTGGCCCCGGTGGTGACCCCGTTGCGGATCCCGCTCGGTGTCGCGCTGACCCAGCTGATCCGGTTGGTGCGTCCGCTGGCCGGTCCGGGCCTGGACCTCTATGCGGCGGTGCAACCTGACGGCGACAAGCACCTGCTGGGCCGTCCGGAGTTCAAGGCGATGTTCCTCGACGACCTGCTGCACGGATCGCGCTTCCAGACCTCGGCCCCGCTCAACGACGTCGTGCTCTTCGCCCGGGACTGGGGTTTCCGGGTGGCCGACATCGCGGTGCCCGTCCGGTGGTGGCACGGCGACGCGGACCACATAATTCCCTTCGCCCACGGCGAGCACACGGCCTCGCTGATCCGCGACGCCGAGCTGCACACGATCTCGGGGGAGAGCCACCTCGGCGGCCTCGGCATCGCGGAGGAGGTGCTCGGGACGCTCAGCTCGTTGCTCGAGCGCACGCCGGTGCGCCGAGCGCGCTGAGACAACACCGATTCACTGGCATTCTCGGGCAACATGGGTCACAATGACTCCATAACTACACACCTGTCACTCGTGTGACTTCATCTCTGCAAGTCGATACCGCTGGGGAAGGCGTATCTCGACGCCTTGAGATGAGGAGGTCACAGTGACCACGACTGCTAAGCGCACCGGCAACCCAGTGACGAGGGGAATTCTCTTCGTCCACTCCGCGCCGTCCGCACTGTGCCCTCACATCGAGTGGGCAGTGGGCGGCGTCCTTGGCGTTGCCGTGAACCTTGAGTGGACCCCGCAGCCTGCGCAATCGGGGACCTACCGGGCCGAGCTCTCCTGGACCGGAGACGCCGGCTCGGCTGCTGCTGTGACCTCAGCCCTGCGCGGATGGAACCACCTCCGCTTCGAGATCACCGAGGAGCAGACCGTCTCCACGGAGGGGTCTCGCTACTCCTTCACGCCCGAGCTGGGCGTCTTCCACGCCGTCACCGGCATGCACGGCGACATCATGATCCCCGAGGACCGGCTCAAGGCCGCCGTCGTCAAGGCCGCGCTCGGCGAGACCACGGTGCTCAACGAGATCGACAAGCTCCTCGGCAAGCCGTGGGACGACGAGCTCGAGACCTTCCGTCACGCCGGGGACGGTGCCCCCGTGCGCTGGCTGCACCAGGTCGTCTGAGGCAGCAGCGGTGCGGATCAGCGGTCCGCGCCGAGGCAAGGAGCACACTGTGCTCATGTCGCTGACCCGTAGCGCAGCCCTCATCGTGTCGGTCTGCCTCGTGCTGGCCGGATGCAGCCCTGCCACCGATCGAGACGGTGGCACGCAGGATGCTGCGCCCTCCTCCAGCACGACGCCGAGCACGTCGCCGGGCACGAGTGACGGCGTACCGTCCGTGGCCGCGACCCCGACGAGTGCGCCGCACCCGGTCTCCCTTCCGGCACTGATGGACAAGGAGATCCGCGGCGAGGGCCTGAAGCGGGTGGCCGAGGTCGGCACCACCGAGGCCTACGCCCAGCACCGGGTGAGCTATCGCAGCGGGGACCTGACGATCTCGGGCTTGATGAACGTGCCGCGTGGCAAGGGACCGTTCCCCGCCGTGGTGCTGGCACACGGCTACATCGACCCGGACGTCTATGCGAACGGCCAGGGCCTGCGCCGCGAGCAAGACCTCTTGGCGCGTGAGGGTTTCGTGACCCTGCACGTGGACTACCGCGGGCACGCGCAGTCGGATCCGTCCACGGAGTTCGAGCAGTCGTCGCGGCTCGGTTACACCGAGGACGTGATCAGCGCGGTGCTTGCCCTGCGCGCCTGGGACGGGCCCGTCGACGATGACCGGGTGGCGCTGCTCGGCCGCTCGATGGGCGGCGGGGTGGTCTACAACGCGCTGACCGTCTCCCCGGGGTTGGTCGATGCGGCGGTCGTCTTCGCTCCGGTGAGCTCGGACATGGTCGACAACTTCGAACGGTGGGGCCGCCCGAACGCGCCGTTGGCCCGGCGGATCATCTCCGAGTACGGCGAGCCGGCGGACGAGCCGGAGTTCTGGTCAGGCCTCTCCGCACGCACCTATTTCGACCGCGTGAGTGAGCCGGTGATGATCCACCACGGCACCGCCGATGACTCCTGCCCGATCGCCTGGAGCGAGGAGACCGTCGCTGCCCTCGAGGCGCAGGGGAAGGACGTGACCTACCACGTCTACCAGGACGAGCAGCACGCCTTCGGTCCCCAGTGGCCGCTCTCGATGGAACGCACCGTGGCGTTCCTGCGCAAGAACCTGGCCTGAGCCACGCCGCGGATCACCAGGCCGAGCGGATCACCAGGGGAAGAACGGTGGCATCTGCGAGGCCTTGCTTGTGAACTCCGGGTCGCGCTTCTCGAGGAACGACGCGACGCCCTCCTTGCCATCGGCGATGGAGGTGTAGAACATCGACAGCGAGTCCACCTGGTGCGCCACGATCGGATCCGGCGCGGCGCTGTTGCGATAGATCATCTGCCGCGCGAGTGCGACGCCGACCGGCGAGCGGTTCACCGTGAACTTCCGGGCCAGTGCGTACGCCGCCTCGAGCAGCTCCTCGGGCGGGTGCACCGAGCGCACGAGTCCACCCTCGAGTGCCTCGTCCGCACTCAGGATGTCCGCGGAGTAGATCCACTCCAGGGCCCGGGAGATCCCGACGATGCGGGGGAGGAACCAGGTGGACGCAGCCTCGGGGGTGACCCCGATCTTGCCGAAGACGAAGCCGATGCGGGCCTTCTCGGAGGCGAGGCGGATGTCCATCGCGCAGGTCATCGTGGCGCCGATGCCGACCGCGGCACCGTTGATCGCGCCGATTACCGGCTTCTTGCAGTTGAAGATGGCCAGAGTGACCCGGCCGCCGGTGTCGCGCACCCCGGCGTGGATCTCCGGGGCATCGAGCCGCTGCTGCATGTCCTCGAGCGTGGGGGACTGGGACTCGTCGAGCCCGAAGACATTGCCCTCGGCGCTCAGGTCCATCCCCGCGCAGAAGGCTCTGCCGGAACCCGTGACCACGACGGCTCGGACGTCGTCGTCCTCACTGGCCCGGTTGAAGGCCGCCTCGAGCTCGTCGGCCATCTCGACGGTGAACGAGTTCATCGCCTCGGGCCGGTTCAGGGTGATGGTCGCGATGTTGTCGGCGTTCACGTCCCACGCGATCGTCTGATAGCTCATGACAGCAGGCTAGCGGGCGCCTGCTGACACACTGCCTGGTCTCAGAGCGGGATGTTCCCGTGGTCGCCGCGGACGTCGGCGGCACCGGCGATCGCACGGGCCAGCGCGCTCCGGGTGGAGTCGGGCTGGACGATCTCGTCGACCACACCGATGTCGACGGCCTTCTCCACACCTCCGGCGATCCGCTCGTGCTCGACGGCCAGCTCGGCCTCGACCTGGGGACGGATCTCGGGGGAGAGGTCGACCAGCTTGCGACGGTGCAGGATCCGGATCGCCGCGACCGCGCCCATCACGGCAACCTCGGCGCCGGGCCAGGCGAAGACCCGGGTGGCACCCAACGAGCGCGAGTTCATCGCGATGTAGGCACCGCCATACGTCTTGCGGGTGACCAGGGTGACCCGGGGGACCACGGCCTCGCCGAACGCGTGAAGCAGCTTGGCGCCACGGCGTACGACGCCGTCCCACTCCTGGCCGACGCCGGGCAGGTAGCCGGGAACGTCGACCACGACGACCAGCGGGACACCGAACGCGTCGCACATCCGCACGAAGCGGGAGGCCTTCTCTGCCGACGCTGAGTCCAGGCAGCCGCCGAGGCGCAGCGGGTTGTTGGCAACCACGCCGACGGTTCGACCGCCCATCCGGCCCAGCGTGGTGACGATGTTGGGGGCCCACTTGGCGTGCAGCTCCTGGCCGGTGCTGGTGCCGTCCTGGTTGCGGTCGAGCAGCTCCTCGACCAGCGGGTGCACGTCATAGGCGCGCTTCTTGGACTCCGGGAGGGCGCCGGCCAGGTCACGGTCCTCGACGGCGTCGACGTCGAGGGTGCCCTGGTTGCCGAGCAGCGAGGCGACCGAGCGTGCGCGCGAGAGCGCCTCGGCCTCGGTCTGGGTGAGGATGTGGACGACGCCCGAACGGCGCCCGTGGGGCTCCGGTCCGCCGAGGCGGAGCATGTCGACGTCCTCGCCGGTGACCGAGCGGACCACGTCCGGGCCGGTGACGAAGATGCGTCCCTCCGGGCCGAGGATCACGACGTCGGTCAGGGCCGGGCCATAGGCGGCTCCGCCCGCGGCCGGGCCGAGCACGACGGAGATCTGCGGGATCCGGCCCGAGGCCTGGGTCATGATGTGGAAGATCTCGCCCACGGCGTGCAGGGAGAGAACGCCCTCGGCCAGGCGAGCGCCGCCGGAGTGCCAGAGCCCGACGATCGGGACCTCGTCCTGCATCGCACGGCGGTAGGCGACCAGCACGGCCTTGCAGCCCAGGTCGCCCATCGCCCCGCCCATCACGGTCGGGTCGGAGCAGAAGGCCACCACCGGTGATCCGTCCACCAGGCCGCGAGCCGCCAGCATGCCGGAGTCGTCGTTCTCGGTGAGCAGCTCCAGGGAGCCGGCGTCATAGAAGGCGGTCAGCCGGTGCAGGGGGTGACGGAGGTCGTCCTCGCGTGCAGGCTTGGCGGGCTTGGTGGCGATGGTGTCGGCGGCAGGAGACTTGGCGTTCATCAGATGCTCCCGAAGGCGACGGCCACGTTGGCGCCACCGAAGCCGAAGGAGTTGTTCAGGGCGACGATGTCCCCGGCCGGCAGGTCGCGGGCCTTGTCGGGGATGTCGAGGTCGACGTCCGGGTCCTTGTCGTCGAGGTTGATCGTCGGTGGGCTGACCCGGTCGCGCAGTGCGAGCACGCAGGCGACGGCCTCCAAGGCACCGGCGCCACCGAGCAGGTGGCCGGTCATCGACTTGGTCGAGGTGACCACGACGTTGTCGACGTGGGCGCCGAGCACGGTGTGCAGCATCAGCCCCTCGGCGATGTCACCGCGCGGGGTGGAGGTGGCATGCGCGTTGACGTGGAAGACCCGGTTCGGGTCGACGTCTCCCGACGCGAGAGCCAGCTGGATGGCGCGGGTGCCGCCGCGGCCCTCGGGATCGGGCTGTGCGATGTCATGGGCGTCGTTGGTGATCCCGGAGCCGAGCACCTCGGCATAGATCCTGGCGCCGCGGGCACGGGCGTGCTCCTCGGACTCGAGCACCAGGATGCCGGCGCCCTCGCCGAGGACGAAGCCGTCGCGGCCGGTGTCCCACGGACGCGAGACGCTGGCGGGGTCGCGCCCGTCGTCACCGCTGGCGGTCTTGGACAGCGCCATCATGTTGGCGAAGGCAGCCATCGGCAGCGGGTGGATCGCGGCCTCGGTGCCGCCGACGACGACGACGTCGGCGCGACCGAGACGGATCTGGTCCAGGCCCATCGAGATGGCCTCGTTGCCCGATGCGCAGGCGGAGGTGGGGGCGTTGACCGCACCCCGGGCGCCGATGTGCAGGCTGACGTTGGCGGCCGGTGCGTTGGGCATCAGCATCGGGACCGCGAGCGGAGAGACCCGGCGCGGGCCCTTCTCCTTGAGCGCGTCGTAGTTGGAGAGCAGCGTGGTGACACCGCCGATCCCCGAGGCAACGGCGACGCCGAGCCGGGTCTTGTCGATCTCTGCGTCCTCGAGTCCCGCATCCGCCCACGCCTGCAGTGCCGCGACCATGGCGAACTGCGTGCTGCGGTCCCACCGACGGGCCTTGACCCGTTCCAGCACCTCGGAGGGCTCGACGGCCACACGGCCACCGATCTTCACCGGCAGGTCGGCGACCCACTCGTCCTCGAGCCTGCGGATTCCGGACTCACCGGCCAGCAGGGCGCGCCAGGTGCTGGCGACGTCACCGCCGAGCGGGTTGGTGGTTCCGAGGCCGGTGACGACCACGCGCTTGAGAGACATGGGGATTCCTTGTGGGTCGCGGTGAGGGGGATGCGGGTCTCGAGGGCAATCAGGCCGCTGGGTTCAGGCCTGGGCCTTCTCTATGAAGGAGACGGCGTCGCCGACGGTCTTCAGGTTCTTGACCTGGTCGTCGGGGATCGAGACGCCGAACTTCTCCTCGGCGGCCACGACGACCTCGACCATGGAGAGCGAGTCGACGTCGAGGTCATCCACGAACGACTTGTCGAGCTGGACGTCCTCGGCGGGGATGCCGGCGACCTCGTTGACGATCTCGGCGAGGTCGGTGCGGATCTCTTCGGTGGTGGCCATGCGTGTTTCTCCTTGGGTGGGTTGTGCGCTGTGATGGATGGTGCTGCTTCGGTGTGGTGCGAACCTAGGGAACGGTGACGACCTGGGCGGCGTACGCCAGGCCGGCACCGAACGCGATCAGCAGGGCGGTGTCGCCGCTGCGCGCCTCGCCGTCGGCGATCATCCGCTCGAGGGCAAGGGGAATGGAGGCCGCCGAGGTGTTTCCCTGCTCGGCGATGTCGCGCGCGATGCGCACGCTCGAGGGCAGCTTCATGGTCCGCGCCATCGCATCGGTGATGCGCATGTTGGCCTGGTGCGGGATGAAGACGTCGAGGTCGTCCACGGTGATGCCGGCCCGGTCGAGGGCCTGCTGGGCGACCTTGGCCATCTCGAAGGCGGCCCATCGGAACACCGAGCTGCCCTCCATGGTCATGTGCGGCATCGGCGGCACCTCGCCGGTCTCGGCCGCGGTCCTCAGCACCGTGCCCCAGTCGATGTTCTGCCGGATGTAGTCGTAGTGCTCGCCGTCCGAGCCCCACACCACCGGGCCGATGGCGGGAGTGTCGCTCGGGCCCACCACCACAGCGCCGGCCCCGTCGGCGAAGATGAAGGCCGTTCCGCGGTCGGTGGGGCTGGTCAGGTCGGTGAGCTTCTCGACCCCGATGACCAGGACGTGTCCGGCCGAGCCGCCGCGGATCATGTCGGAGGCCAGGGTCACGCCGTGGCAGAAGCCGGCGCAGGCGGCGGAGATGTCGAAGGCGGCGGCCTTGTTGGTGCCCAGGTCGTGCGCGACCAGGGTGGCCACGGCCGGAAGCTGCATCAGGTGGCTGACGGTGGCGACGATGACGCAGTCGATCTGCTCGGCCTCGACGCCCGCGGCCTCGAGTGCCTGGGCGGCAGCGGCCACCGACATCGAACGGACGGTCTCATCGGGGCCGGCAAAGCGGCGCGAGACGATCCCGGAACGCTGCTGGATCCACTCATCGCTGGAGTCGATCGCCTCGACCAGCTCGGAGTTGGGGACCACCCGCTCGGGACGGTAGGCACCGACGCCGAGCAGTCGCGCATAGGGGCTGCTCGGGGCCGGGATGGTCAGTGCGGCCATCAGGCGGCGCCCTTCGGGTGGAGTCGGAGCAACGGTTGGCCGGGCGAGACCAGGTCGCCGTCCTCGACCAGCCACTCGACGACGGTGCCGCCGTGGGCCGCGCGTACGTCGGTGTGGTCACGCAGGCTGGACACCTGGCCGATCGTGCAGGCCGCGTCGAGCTCCTCGGCGTGCGCCGCGTCCTTGTCCAGGTGGAACGTGCCCTTGGCGGGGGAGACGACCACGCGCCAGGTGGGGGTGGTCTCGATCTGGGACTGCTCGCCGTGGCGCTGGCAGAAGGCACGCGCATCGTCGAGCTGGTCCGGGGTCTTCAGGGCGAAGGTCTCGACACCCTTGAGCTGCCGCTTGATGATCCCGGTCAGCGTGCCCGCGGGCGGCATCTCCAGGACGCCGGTGACGCCGAGGTCGCGCATCGTCTCCATGCACAGGTCCCAACGGACCGGACGCGCGATCTGGCCGACGATCCGCGAGACCACCTCGCGACCGTCGTGCAGGACCTGCCCGTCGGCGTTCGAGATCACCACGGCGCGGGGGTCGTGGGTGGAGACCGACTTGGCGAGCGAGGCCAGGTGGCTCACCGCGGGGGCCATGTGCTCGGTGTGGAAGGCGCCGGCCACCGAGAGCGGCATCAGGCGCGCCTTCGCGGGGGCATCGGCAGCGAATGCCTCGAGCTGCTCGACGGTGCCGGCCGCGACGATCTGTCCGGGGCCGTTGTCGTTGGCCGGGGTCAGGCCGTGCTTCGCGATCGCGGCGAGCACCTCGTCCCGGTCGCCACCGAGGACGGCCGTCATCGAGGTGGGGCGCACCGCAGCGGCCTCGGCCATGGCGTTGCCGCGCTCGCGGACCAGGACCATCGCCTGCTCGGCGGTGATGGCGCGAGCACCGACGGCCGCGGTCAGCTCGCCGACGCTGTGGCCGGCCACGGCGCCGATCTTGCCGAAGGCCTCCGCAGGGTGCGGGAAGAGCTCGAGTGCCGCGACCAGCCCGGCCGCAACCAGCAGGGGCTGGGCGATGCGGGTGTCGCGGATCGTCTCCGCGTCCGCCTCGGTGCCGTAGTGCACCAGGTCGATCCCGGCGACGGCCGAGAGCCATTCGAATCGAGAGCGAAAGACCGGGTCCTCGAGCCAGGGGATGAGGAAACCGGGGGTCTGGGCACCTTGGCCTGGAGCAACAATGACGAGCACATGTCCACTGTGCCTTGTCCGAACACGCCATCGTGGTGACGCCACGAACGAAGTTCAGGCCCGATTCTTTGTCGGGTTCCAACAAAAAGTGGTTACTGGTCAGTGAGCGCGTCGAGCCGGCCGCAGGTGAGCGCGAAGCCCAGCGTCTGGGCATCTCGTGGCTCGGTGGGAGTCAGGCCGGTCAGCTCACCCACCTGGCGCAGGCGGTAGCGGATCGTGTTGGGGTGCACGAACATCGCCCGGGCGGTTGCCTCCACGGACCGGCCATGGCCGAACCACGCCTCCAGGGTCTCGAGCAGGCCGCGTCGCCCGGCCAGCGGCGTGTAGGCCTGCTCGACCAGGTGCCGCCTCGCCTCCGCGTCTCCGGCAAGGATCCGCTCGGGCAGCAGGTCGCCGGCCGCAACCGGCACGGGTGCTGCCGGCCAGGCTCCCGCGACGCGGTGGCCGGAGAGTGCGGCGGCCGCCGAGCGGTGCGCGCTGAGCAGGTCGTCGGTGGGCGGGCCGAAGACCACCGCACCCTCGCCGAAGTGCTTCACAAGCGACGCCGCTGCCCGGGCCGGTTCGGTGACTCCGCCGAGGATGACCACCATCTGGTCGCCCTGGGCGGCACACAGCGCGTCCATCCCCGCCGACCGCGCGGTACGGCGTACGTCGTCGAAGGCGGTGACCGTGGATCCACCAGCCATCGGGCCGAGGACCACCACGACGTCGCCGCGATTGCTCCAGCCCAGTGCATTGGCGCGGGACAGCACGGTCTTGTCGCCGTCGGAGCGGATCACCGTGTCGACGACCAGGGCCTCGAGCCGCGCATCCCAGGCACCGCGGCTCTCGGCGGCACGGGCATAGACCTCGGCGGTGGCGAAGGCGAGCTCGCGGCCGTAGCGCAGCAGGCCCTCGTGGACCAGGGGCGCCAGCTCAGCGTCGAGCAGGTCGTCGAGGTTCTCCTCGACCACGTCGATGGTGAGGCGAACCAGGGCCACGGTCTGCTCCAGCGTGATCACGCCGGTCAGCGCTCGGGGCGCAGCGCCGAACACCTGCGAGGCGATGGCGGTGTCGGTCTCGGTGGAGAGCTGCCAGGAGTCGCCGTGCTCACCGAACCAGCGGACGAACTCCGAGATACCCGCCTGCACGATCATCCCGACCCAGGACCGGTCCTCGGCGGAGAGATCGCGGAACCAGGCCTTCTGCGTGTCCATCCCGGCCATCGCGGCAGTGCCGAGCTGGCCCGCGGCACGCTGCAGGGCCAGCGCGGATCGCTCGCGCGGCGAGGGGGAGTCGGGCTGGGGCACTCTTCGAGATTAGTGCCCCAGCGCCGAGCTGGGCCGGTGGGTGTGGATCTGCCGGCCGCGACCCTCAGGCGTCGCCGCCCTCCTGGACCCGGCCGGCGACTGCGGTCGGGTCGTCGATGCGATATTTCTCGAACGCCTTGACCACGACCTCGCGGGTTACCTGGCCGTCGTCGGCCAGGGCCTGCAGGGCCTGTACGACGACCGACTCGGCGTCGATGTGGAAGAAGCGGCGGGCAGCGGGACGGGTGTCGGCGAAGCCGAAGCCGTCGGCCCCGAGCACGCGGTAGTCGGCCGGCACCCAGCGAGCGATCTGTAGGGGCACGGCGCGCATGAAGTCGGAGACTGCGATCACCGGACCGTCGTGACCGGTGAGCTTCTCCGAGACCCAAGCGGTGCGGCCCTCCTCGGCGGGGTGGAGCAGGTTCCACTCCTCCGAGTCGACGGCCTCGCGAGCGAGCTCGTTCCACGAGGTCACCGACCAGGTGTCGGCCGTGACGCCCCACTCCTCCTTGAGCATCCGGGCCGCTTCGTTGATCCACGGATAGGCCACGCCCGAGGCGAGCAGCTGGACCCGTGGGCCGTCGCCGTCACCGGTGGACACCTTGTGCAGGCCCTTGAGCAGGCCCTCCACGTCCACGTCGTCGGGCTCTGCGGGCTGGCTGACCGGCTCGTTGTAGACGGTCAGGTAGAAGATGACGTTCTCGCCCTCGGGGTGCTCCTCGGAACCGGCGTACATCCGGTCCAGGCCCGACTTCATGATGTGCGAGACCTCGTAGGCGAACGCCGGGTCGTAGTGCACGACCGCGGGGTTGGTCGCGGCCAGCAGCGGCGAGTGGCCGTCCGCGTGCTGCAGGCCCTCACCGGTCAGGGTGGTCCGGCCCGCCGTCGCGCCGATCAGGAAGCCGCGCGCCATCTGGTCGGCCATCGCCCAGATCGAGTCGCCGGTGCGCTGGAAGCCGAACATCGAGTAGAAGATGTAGAACGGGATCATGTGCTCGCCATGCGTGGTGTACGCCGAGCCCGCAGCCGTCGCGGAGGCCATCGCGCCGGCCTCCGAGATGCCCTCGTGCAGCATCTGGCCCTTCTCGGACTCCTTGTAGGCCAGCAGGAGCTTGCGGTCGACCGACTCATATTGCTGGCCGCCCGGGTTGTAGACCTTCGCGGTCGGGAACATCGCGTCCATACCGAAGGTGCGATATTCGTCCGGAGCGATCGGCACGATCCGCTGACCGATGCCCTCGTCCTTCATCCAGTCCTTGAGCAGCCGCACGGTCGCCATCGTGGTGGCGATCTTGTTCTTGCCCGAGCCCTGCTTGAGCTCGGAGTAGACCTTGTCGGCGGGCAGCTTGGGCAGCGTGGAGCGGTTGACCCGGCGCGGCAGCGAGCCGCCCAGGGCCTTGCGGCGCTCCATCATGTATTCGATCTCGGGGGACTTCTCGCCGGGGTGGAAGAACGGCGCGGTGCCGGTCTTCTCGTAGGCCAGGTCCAGGTCGCGGTC
The DNA here is from genome assembly GCF_013408415.1 of Nocardioides daedukensis. Lineage (NCBI taxonomy): Bacteria > Bacillati > Actinomycetota > Actinomycetes > Propionibacteriales > Nocardioidaceae > Nocardioides > Nocardioides daedukensis. Next base: position 3,759,263 of record NZ_JACCAA010000001.1, read on the forward strand.
CGAGATCGGCAGGTAGAGCCGGTCGCGGAACTTCTTCAGGTCGTCCTGGGTCAGCTTCTTCATCTGGTGCGTGGCGTTCTTGCCCTCAAGGGCGTCGATCGTCCAGCCCTTGATGGTGTGGGCGAGGATCACGGTCGGCTGGCCGACGGTCTTGGTCGCCGAGTCGAAGGCGGCGAAGACCTTGCGGTAGTCGTGACCACCGCGCGGCAGCTTCTGGATCTGCTGGTCGGTCATGTGCTCGACCATCTTGCGCAGTCGCGGGTCGACGCCGAAGAAGTTGTCCCGGACATAGCCGCCGGTCTCGCGCGAGTAGGTCTGGAACGAGCCGTCCGGGGTGGAGTTCATCTGGTTGACCAGGACACCGTCCACGTCCTTGGCGAGCAGGGCGTCCCACTCGCGGCCCCAGATGACCTTGACCACGTTCCAGCCGGCTCCGCGGAAGATCGACTCCAGCTCCTGGATGATCTTGCCGTTGCCACGCACCGGGCCGTCGAGCTGCTGCAGGTTGCAGTTGATGACGAAGGTGAGGTTGTCGAGCTCCTCACGCGCAGCAAGGCCGATCGCGCCGAGGGACTCGGGCTCGCCCATCTCGCCGTCGCCGAGGAAGGCCCACACGCGCTGGTCGGAGGTGTCCTTGATGCCGCGGTTGGCCATGTAGCGGTTGAACCGGGCCTGGTAGATCGCGTTGAGGGCGGTGAGCCCCATCGAGACGGTCGGGAACTCCCAGAACTCGGGCATCAGCCGCGGGTGCGGGTAGGAGGGCAGGCCGGCGCCGACGCCGTGCTGGACCTCCTGGCGGAAGCGGTAGAGCTTCTCCTCGGGCAGGCGCCCCTCGAGGTAGGCACGGGCATAGATGCCGGGGGAGGCGTGGCCCTGGATGAAGACCTGGTCGCCGCCACCGGGGTGGTCCTTGCCGCGGAAGAAGTGGTTGAAGCCGACCTCGTAGAGGCTGGCGGCCGACTGGTAGGTGGCGATGTGGCCACCGACCTCGAGACCCTTGCGGTTCGCGCCGGAGACCATCACGGCCGCGTTCCAGCGGATGAAGGCGCGAATGCGGCGCTCTGCCTCCTCATCGCCCGGGAACCAGGGCTCACGCTCCGGCGGCACCGTGTTGATGTAGTCGGTGCTTCTCAGGGCAGGTACGCCGACCTGCTTCTGGCGGGCCCTCTCGAGCAGCCGCAGCATCAGATAACGGGCGCGATCCCGGCCACGCCCCTCGATCATCGCGTCGAAGGATTCGATCCAGTCCCGGGTCTCCTCCGGGTCGATGTCTGGCAACTGGGTCGGCAATCCCTCATGGATGACGGGGGATGTTGCAGGGGATGTGGGGGACGGGGTGGTGTCGGTCACGATTGCCATCGTTGCACGCCCGCGCGCGGGAGAAAATCTACCCATGAGTACGTCCACTGAGACGGTCCAGAGCGGTCCAGATGGCGGCTGCTGAGGACGAAGGGTTGCGCACACGCCCGAACTCCGGTGGACTACGGGCACCAATTTGTAGATCGAGATCGTCCGATGAGGTCGAGATCGTCCGTTCGCGTGTCTGGAGGAGTCAGTTGAGTTCGACCACGGGTGGCGACAGCGCCCCCACTGCCGGAGCAGCCGTTCGATTGGGCTTTACACCGGGAATGGTGATCCAGGAACTCGGCTGGGACGAAGACACCGATGACGGTCTGCGCCTCGAGATCGAGGACGCCATCGACGCCGACATGGTCGACGGCGACCACGGCAACGTCGTGGACGCAGTGCTGCTCTGGTGGCGCGACGACGACGGAGACCTGGTCGACGCACTCGTCGACGCCCTGACCGACCTCGTCGGCGGCGGCGTCATCTGGCTGTTCACCCCCAAGGTGGGTCGCCCCAACGCCGTGGACGCGGCGGACATCTCCGAGGCCGCCCCGATTGCGGGCCTGTCGCAGACGACGACCGCGTCGGTCAGCAGCGAATGGGCCGCCACCCGCCTGGTCGCCCCCAAGTCGGCCCACTGACCACTGATCCACCGCCTGCACCAGTCTCCGGCCCGACTGGGCAGGAGTCGACCACCCACGCCATCCGGCGCTCCCGAAGGGATCCAGCATGGGCAAGACGCGCGAGAGACTCGCCAGTGGCGCGACGTCGGCCAAGGTGCTGCTCGGCGCCGGAATCGTGGAGCCGTTCGGTCCACGCAAGCTCGTCGGCCTCGCCGGCACCGTCCTCAAGTGGGGGACCGGACCGGCCGGCGGGTTCACCACGCTGGCGGTGCGCTACCCGGATCGCCCCGGCCTGATCGACGAGCTCGGCACGCTCACCTTCGGGGAGCTCGAGCAGCGCAGCAACGCGCTGGCCGACTCGTTGCGCAGGCAGGGCATCCGCGAGGGTGACTCGGTGGCGGTGATGGCCCGCAACCACCGTGGGTTCGTCGACGCCACGCTGGCCATCGCCAAGCTCGGTGCCGACATCCTCTACCTCAACACCGCCTTCGCCGGCCCACAGCTGGTCGACGTACTCGCACGGGAGAAGCCGAAGGCCGTCATCCATGACGAGGAGTTCACCGACCTGCTGGCCGGTGCTGCGGTCGAGAACCGGATCCTGGCCTGGGTCGACAGCTCCGATCCCGCCGTGGCGAGCCTCGAGTCGCTGATCGCCTCGGGCAGCCCGGCCGCACTGACCCCGCCGAAGCGGCACGCGAAGGTGGTGATCCTGACCTCGGGGACCACCGGGACGCCCAAGGGCGCCCCACGCAAGGAGGCCGGCATCCCGGCCGCGGTCTCGCTACTCTCCCGGATGCCGCTCAAGGCCCGCTGGCGCACCCACATCGCGGCGCCGCTCTTCCACACCTGGGGCTTCGCGCACCTGATGCTCGGGATGCTGCTCGGCTCGACCGCGGTGCTCACCCGTCGCTTCGAGCCGGAGACCGCACTGGCCACCGCCACCTCGACCGGCTGCAAGGCCATCGTGGTGATCCCGGTGATGCTGCAACGGATCCTGCAGCTGCCCCAGGACACGATCGAGAAATATGACCTGTCCGCTGTCGAGGTCGTCGCGGCCTCGGGCTCCGCGCTGCCCGGTGACCTGGCCCTGAAGTGGATGGACACCTTCGGCGACAACCTCTACAACATCTATGGCTCCACCGAGGTCGCCTATGCCTCGATCGCCACACCGGAGGACCTGCGGGCCGCCCCGGACAGTGCCGGGAAGCCGCCGCACGCCACCGTCGTACGCATCTTCGACGAGTCGGGCAACGAGGTCCCGCAGGGCACGTCGGGCCGGATCTTCGTCGGCAACGGGCTCCTGTTCGAGGGCTACACCGGCGGTGGCAACAAGGAGCTCATCGACGGACTGATGTCCTCGGGCGACGTCGGCCGCTTCGACGAGTTCGGCCGGCTCTACGTCGAGGGACGCGACGACGAGATGATCGTCTCCGGTGGCGAGAACGTCTTCCCCAAGGAGGTCGAGGACTGCCTGGCGCGCCACGACGGCGTGGTCGAGGTGGCTGCGATCGGCATCGACGACGACGACTTCGGCACACGCCTGCGGGCCTTCGTGGTCACCTCCCGCGACGTGGACGAGGAGGAGCTCAAGGCGTGGGTGCGCAAGAACCTGGCCCGCTTCAAGGTCCCCAAGGAGTTTGTCTTCCTCGACGAGCTCCCGCGCAACGCCACCGGCAAGGTGCTCAAGCGCGAGCTCACCGAGTGGCAGCGGGACTGACACCGCCGACCCGTCAGTTGTTGACGCCTGCTCGCCGAGCGACCCCCGCCGACCCGTCAGTTGTTGACGCCTGCTCGCCGAGCGACCCCCGCCGACCCGTCAGTTGTTGACGCCTGCTCGCCGGGCGGCGCGCGTCGACCCGTCAGTTGTTGACGCCCCCTCGCCGGGCGGCACGCGCCGAGTCGTCAGTTGTTGACGCCCCCTCGCCGACCCGTCAGTTGTTGACGGCCCGGCTGATGGCCTTGCAGCCGTCGATCGCGGAGCCCGGGGCTCCTACCCGACCTTCGCGTAGCAGGAGATCCGGCGCTCGCCGTCGCTCCAGGCTCGCTCCGAGGGCCAGGTGGCCCACCACTGAGCGGTGCCCGCCACCTTGGTGCACCGGGACTTCGCCCAGCCCATGAAGGCCTTGTCGGAGGGGAACTTGCTGGTGTCCTTCATCCGGAAATAGCCGGTCCACTCATATTGGTGCTTCTCCGCGCAGGTCACGTGGACGGGCTCCGGCTCGCCGTCGCCGTTGGTGTCCTTGCCGTCGCGGATGCAGCGCTTGTAGGCCTTCGGCAGCGCTCCGATGAAGAAGTTGTATCCCCGGTCAGCCGTGCGGGGCAGGGGCTTGAGCTTCTCCCGGCTCTGGGCGATGGCATCGCAACGGAACCAGCGTGCGCCCGCCTTCTTCTGCGCCGACGTCGGCTCGAACCAGATCCAGGTGACGATCGAGGAGTAGAGCTCGGTCGTGTTCAGCCCGGTGCCGGTGGGCAGCGCTCCCTCGCACTTGGACCTGATCAGCTCGAAGTCGTCGGTCTGCTGCCCTTCGGGCACGGTCTCGACCAGGAAGGTCCGCGAGGTGTGCGCACGGTCGCAGTCGGGCAGGGCGGCCCGGGTGCTGGTCGTGGCCAAGGTGTCGCTCTTCTGCAACGCATAGCAGGCCCCGAGGGAGGGTGCGCCCGCGAGCGGATCGAGCTCTGGTGCGGTGCCGCCGGTGGCCTTCGCGCCGGCGCGGGCCCCGAGCGGCTCGGGGTCTTCGGAGTCCTGAGCGCAACCCGACAGCACCAGCAGCCCGCAGACGACTGCCAGCACGGTAGTGCGAAGATGGCGTCTCGCAACCCGTTCCAGCACGCGCGCAATCCTAGGACAGAGCCATGACTGATCTGCACGTCGGCGACGTGGCCCCGGACTTCACCCTCCGGGACCAGTTCGGCCAGGACGTGACCCTGTCGTCGTTCATCGGGTCCAAGGCAGTCGTGATCTTCTTCTATCCGTTCGCCTTCTCGGGGGTCTGCACCGGCGAGTTGACCGGCATCGCGGACCGGCTCGACGAGTTCCTGACCTTCGACAGCGAGGTCCTGGCGATCTCGTGCGACCCGATCTATTCAGTGCGCTCGTTCGCCGACTCGGACAACCTCAACTTCTCCCTGCTCTCCGACTTCTGGCCGCACGGGGAGGTGTCGCGCGCGTTCGAGGTCTTCGACGAGAAGAAGGGCTGCCCGCGCCGTTCCTCCTACGTGATCGGCAAGGACGGCCGGATCACCTGGGCAGTGCACAACGCGATGGCTGACGGCAGGGACCTCGACGAGCACCTGCGCGAGTTGCAGGCTGCAGCAGAAGGCTGAGATCTCTCGGCCCACCCCCGTTCCTGCATGTTCTTGCAATGTTTGCCAAAACCGTGACAAGTGGGGGGCGAAGGCCCGAGACTGTTCGACGTACAGCCGCTGGGGACCCGAGACCCCGGCGGCTGTACTTCTTTTGAAGCACCCGGCGGGAGTACGCCGGTCGGATTCGGGACCCGGATCCGGCTCGCGTAGTGTGCTCCCAGCCTGATGCGCGTCGGTAGCTCAGCGGTAGAGCACTCGGTTTACACCCGAGCGGTCGGCGGTTCGAAACCGTCCCGACGCACCCGTTCCACATCCCCTGTCTCTCCCTGCCGCTCGCCGCACGGAGACGACCGCCCGTCGAGAGACGTGACGTCGCTGCTCCCCAGCCCCGCCGCGAGTTGGCTATCTTGGGCGGACCAGCCGTTGTGAGGGAGTGCACATGCTCGTCCAGTTCCAGATCGCCGACTTCATCGACCGCGCCGCGGGCGTCTATGGCGACCGCATCGGTGTGGTCGACGAGCCAGACCAGCCGGCCCCCTCGCACGGTGAGGTGACCTATCGCGAGATCGCCGCGCGCGCCAAGCGCCAGGCCGCGAAGCTGGACGAGCTCGGGATCGGCTTCGGTGAGCGGGTCGCGGTGGTGTCCCACAACAGCGCCCGCCTGCTGACCTCGTTCTTCGGTGTGGCCGGTCACGGCCGCGTGCTGGTCCCGGTGAACTTCCGGCTCCGGCCGGACGAGGTGTCCTACATCGTCGAGCACTCCGGTGCCCGAATGCTGCTGGTCGACCCGGAGATCGCCGACGAGCTCGCCGACGTCACGGCCGAGTTCAAGTATGTGATCGGCAACGACGACGACATCTATGCCGCCGAGGGCGTCGAGCCCAAGCCCTGGACCCCGGACGAGAACGCCACCGCCACGATCAACTACACATCCGGTACGACGGCCCGCCCCAAGGGCGTCCAGATCACCCACCGCAACATCTGGGTCAACGCAGTCACCTTCGGCCTCCATGCCGGTGTCACCGACCGCGACGTCTATCTGCACACGCTGCCGATGTTCCACGCCAACGGCTGGGGTATGCCGTTCGCGATGGCCGGCCTGGGCGTTCCCCAGGTGGTGATCCGCAAGATCGACGGCGCCGAGATCCTGCGCCGCGTCGAGGAGCACGGTGTCACCGTGATGTGTGCAGCTCCGGCCGTGGTCGCCGCGGTCTTGGAGGCCGCAGCCGACTGGGAGGGCGAGATCCCCGGTCGCGACAAGGTCCGGATCATCGTGGCCGGTGCGCCCCCGCCCACGAAGACCGTGGCGCGGGTCGAGCAGGAGCTCGGCTGGGAGTTCATCCAGATCTATGGCCTCACCGAGACCTCTCCGCTGCTGACCATCAACCGCACGCGTGCGGAGTGGGACGACCTCGACCCCGAGGCACGGGCCAGCAAGCTGGTGCGCGCCGGGGCGCCCGCGGTCGGCGTACGGCTGTCCACCGATGCAGCCGGCGAGGTGCTGGCCCGGTCCAACGTGGTCCTCGAGGGCTACTGGCAGAACCCGGACGAGACCGAGCGCTGCCTGGCCGATGACTGGTTCCACACCGGCGACGGTGGCGTGATCGGCGACGACGGCTACCTCACCATCCAGGACCGCAAGAAGGACGTCATCATCACCGGCGGTGAGAACGTCTCCTCGATCGAGGTCGAGGACGTGCTCTTCTCGCACCCGGCCGTCCAGGAGGTCGCCGTGATCGGCGTGCCCAGCGAGAAGTGGGGAGAAACCATCAAGGCGCTGGTCGTGCTGGCCCCCGACGAGCATGCGACCGAGGCCGACCTGATCGCCTGGTGCAAGGACCGGGCCGCCGGCTACAAGGCACCGACCTCGATCGAGTTCCGCGACGAGCTGGCTCGCACCGCGACCGGGAAGCTGCAGAAGTTCAAGCTCCGGGCGCCCTACTGGGAAGCCCAGGGCAAACAGATCAACTGAGCACACCACCACAGCGGACGTGAGCCCCTGTGAGAGGCGATGAGAGCCCTCTCATCTGGGGCTCACGGTCGTTTCACCACCGACCGCCAGAGTTCTTCACGTCAGCAACCGGGCCCCAAGGGCCAGCAACGAGAAGGACTGAGAGCTCATGAAGAAGATTGCTTCCCTGGCCAGCCTCGCCGTCGCCGGTGTCGTCTCCGTCGGCCTGTTCACGATGCAGGTGCCGCTGTCGGCCTCGGCCGACGAGGATGCCGCCAAGCGTGAGGAGACCACCAGCGAGCTCGTCCTCGAGGACGACCTCGACGAGGACGACAGCACGGACAAGGACCGGTCGCGACCGGCCGATGGCGCTGTCGGCGCGGACGTGTCACGCGACGTCTCCCGTGCCGAGACGTCGAAGGACGACACGTCCCGGGCCGACAAGTCGCGCCCCGACAACTCGCGGCAGGACAACTCGCGCGAGAACAGCAACGACTCGGTGCAGCGGTCGACCGCGCCCGCGCAGTCCACCGCCCCGGTCAAGAAGCAGATCGTCCAGAAGAAGAGCAGCCCGAGGCAGACGAGCTCCCAGGTCAGCAGGGACTGGAGTGCCCAGTCGCGCGACGCCCAGTCGAGTGATGCCCAGTCCCGTGACACCCAGTCGCGTGACACCCAGTCGCGCGACGCCCAGTCCCGCGACTCGCGCGACTGACCTCGTCGGTCGACAGAGCGAGCAGCATCCACCGGACCATCAGGAGGCAGGGCATGGCAGGGACACACGGGCGAGTCCGCAAGGACAGCTGGGGCTTCACCGAGGGTGACCAGATCACCCCGGAGCTGACCGTGCTCACCCTGCTCGGGGGAGGCGCGGCCTATGAGGCGCTGCTCGCCTTCGACGAGATCACCTGCGGTCCGGTGGTGGTGAAGGTCCTGCGTCCCGACCAGGTGCACGACGAGGCCTCGTTGCGCGGCCTGCGCCGCGAGATCGCCGCGCTCGACGAGGTGAACCATCCAGTGGTGGTCCGCGGGCTCCGGCACGACGCCGACGGCCCGCGGCCCCACGTCGTGCTCGAGCACATCGACGGGCCGCGGCTCTCCTCACTGATCCGCCGCTACGGTCCGCTGCCCGAGGCGCAGTACCTCCCGCTCGCCATCGACCTCGCGGCGGCGGTGCACTACCTGGGCCACGTGGGGCAGGTGCACCTCGACATCAAGCCCAGCAACATCATCATGGGCGCACCTGCCCGCCTGATCGACCTGTCCCTGATGCGCACCACCGAGGTCGCTGCGGCCCTGGACAAGCCGATCGGCACGGATGCCTACATGGCTCCCGAACAGTGCCTGCCGGGTGAGTACGCCGTACCGGGGCCGGCCAGTGACGTGTGGGGAATCGGCGCCACGCTGTTCCACGCGGTCAGCGGCTACCTGCCCTTCGACCAGGGAAACCCCGGCGCGGACATGCCCCTCGAGATCTGGCCGCAGCTCGGGCCGACGATCTATGACGTGCCCGGCTTCGTGCCCGACGAGGTCGGCACGGTGATCCATGCCTGTCTCGAGTCCGACCCGGACGACAGGCCGGCACCGAGGGAGATCATGGACGCCCTCCAGCCGCTCCTCGAGCGGATGCCGCGGGGCCGCCTGGCCGGCTTCAAGGTGCGTGCGTGAACTCCGCTCCGCCCGCCGACAGAGCGTGAATTCACGACGGGTCGGCGCACGCGGGCTCAGGCGTTGAAGCGGTAGCCCATCCCGCGCACGGTTGAGATCGTCGAGGCGCCGAGCTTCTTGCGCAGGTAGCCGACGTAGACGTCCACGACGTTGGAGGCCGGGTCGAAGTCATAGCCCCAGACGTGGTCGAGCAGCTGTTCGCGCGAGAGCACCTGCCCGGGGTTGAGCAGGAAGATCTCGAGCAGCGTGAACTCCCGAGCCGACAGCTCCACCTCGCTGCCGTTCGCGAACGCCGTACGGGTACGCAGGTCCAGCCGGACCCCGCCGGCCTCGAGTACGTCGTCTCGTGCCGCAGGCTTCTCATTGGCCTGGCGAAGCCGGAGCCGGACGCGGGCGAGGAGCTCGGCGAACCGGAACGGCTTGGACATGTAGTCGTCCGCCCCGCCCTCCAGTGCGCTAACGGTGTCAGTGACCGAGTCGCGGGCGGTGAGCACGATGACAGGAACCCTCGAGCCCTGGTTGCGCATCTGGTCGAGGACCTCGAACCCGTCCATCCCGGGCAACCCGATGTCGAGCACCACCAGGTCGAAGTCGTCGGTCAGGACCAGGTCGAGACCAGCGGGGCCGTCGTCTGCGATGACGCTCTGGTGCCCCTCGGCTCGGAGCCCCTTGGCGACGAACGACGCGATCCGTGCCTCGTCCTCGATGATCAGGATGCGGGCCATGACTCCTCTTCCTCGGTGACGGTGTCTGCCGCGAAGGGCAGGGTGAGAACGAAGGTGGCGCCGGTCGGCTCCGCATCCTCCACGTGGACGGTTCCGCCATGGGCGCTGGCAATGGCGCGCACGATCGAGAGCCCGAGACCGAAGCCCTCGTCGCCGGGCAGGACGGCGCTGCGGCTGAATCGCTCGAAGATCCGCTCCCGGTCGCCAGGTTCCACGCCGTGCCCCGCGTCGCGCACCCACAACCGGACGGTGCTGGACGACGTACCGTCCGAGTGGTCCACAGACGCACCGACGGCGATGACGTCACCGGGGTGGGTGTGCTTGACCGCGTTGTCGGCGAGCTGGAGCAGGGCCTGGGTGATGCGCTGCTCGTCGAGGTGGAGGAGTACGCCGTCCGTGGTGGCGTCGACCTGCCACTCACGCACCCCCAGGCCGCGGGCCTTGGTGACCACCGAGGAGACGAGCGCATCGAGGTCGACCGGGCCGGGTGTGATGAAGTCCGGCCGATTGCTCTTGGTCAGCAGGATCAGGTCGTTGACCAGGCGCGCCATCCGATCGATCTCGTCGAGGAGCATGTCGCGGGTCTCCGCGACCTCGGCGGGGTTGTCCTCGTCGAGCACCTCGAGGTGGCCGCGCAGGATGGTCAGCGGGGTCCTCAGCTCGTGCCCGGCACTGTCGAGGAACTGGCGCTGCGTGGTGAACGACTCCTCGAGCCGGGCGAGCATCTCGTTGACGGTCCGGGTCAACGCGCTGATGTCGTCGTTGCCGGTCTCCGGCAGGCGCCGCGACAGGTCGGTGACGCTGATCTCGCGGGCGGTCTCGCTCATCTGGCGCAAGGGGGCCAGCAGGCGACCTGCCTGCCACCCGGCGAGCATCGTGATCACGCCGAGGGAGAGCAGGGAGAAGATCGCATAGGTGCGCATCAGGTTGGTCAGGTCGGCATGCATGTCGTCGAGGAAGGTGACCACCACGAGCGCACCGCGACTGGACTGGCCGTGCACCGGTTGCACCGTGATCAGCAGCTCGCCGACGCTGGAGTCAGCCCGGAACTCGGCTCCGTCCTCGACGTGACGAGCGACGAGTGCGGCGAGCTCGTCGCTGCCGCCGAAACCCCGGTGATCCGATGCCGAGACGAATGCTGCCTTGTCGTCGACCCAGGCCACGAAGAGCTCGTTGTCGCTGGGCACGTTCCGCTCGAGGAAGACCCGCATCAGGTCCCGGATGCTGGCGAAGTCCCGGGCCGTGTTCGGGTCCTTGCCCTGTTCCTGCAGTGTGCGGAACTCGGCGATCTCCTGCTCTGCCTGGGCCGTGGCCGCACGGTCGAGGCGTGCCGACTCGATGCCATACATGATCGCCCCCGCGCTGCTCAGCGCCAGTGCGACCAGGACCGCCACGGTCACCACGATCCGGACACGCACAGAGACGCCCGGCCTTCGCCGGGCGTCTGGTGTCAGAGTCGGATCGGTCGTCGGGATCAACTCCGGATGCTCACTCGAATGGACGGGCTGGGAGAGTCACGCCCCACCATCATCACCCGTTCAGTCATCGTCGTCCTCCTCGGCATCGTCGTCGTCCCATTCCCGGTCGTCCGACTCCCGGTCGTCATCATCGTCGTCCCTCGGCTCGGGCCGGGGCGTGACGACCTTGGGCGCCTCCTGGGTCTTCGGGGCGGGCTTGGGGGTCGCCTTCCGGGTGACCCGCGGCTCCGTCCTCGTACCCTCACCGCGATCAGTGGCGGTGTCGTCGCCGTGGGCGGGAGTTTTCGGCGTGGCGGACTCGGAGGGCTTGGCGTCGTCGGTGGTCTCCGCGTCGGGTGATGCGGCGTCGGTGGGCTCGGTGAAGGTGATCGGGGACCGATCACTCGTCGGGCCGTTCGCGGCGACGAGCGCGCCGGCGATGTAGGCCAGCATCGGCATCGCGACACAGAGCGCCAGGATCGCCTTGAAGGAGTTGCCCATGGACACAGCGTGGGTCTCGCGCGTGGGGGAGTGATGAGACACAGATGAGAGCACTCTCATCTGTGAGTGGGCTCCCCGCTAGCCTGACGCCATGACGACGTTGGCAGAAGTGGTCGAGTTGCTGCACGGGTGGTTCCCACCCTCCACCGCCGAGGGCTGGGACGCCGTCGGCCTGGTGCACGGAGACCCCACAGCAACGGTGAAGAAGGTCCTGTTCGCCGTCGATCCCACCGAGGAGGTGGCCCAGGAGGCCGCCGACTGGGGCGCCGACCTGCTCGTCGTACACCACCCGCTGTTCCTCAAGCCCGTGCACGGCTTCACGACGACGACGGCGAAGGGCCGCACCCTGGCCACCCTGGCCAAGGCCGGGTGCGCACTGCTCACCGCGCACACCAACGCCGACCAGGCCGCCGGGGGCGTCTCGGAGTCACTCGCACTGGCGCTCGGGATGACCGACCTCGAGCCGATCATCGCCACCGCAACCGCCCCGATGGACAAGATCGTGGTCTTCGCGCCGCACGACGCTGCGGCGCCGGTCCGGGCGGCGATCGCGGACGCCGGTGCCGGGGCGATCGGCAACTACGACCACTGCACGTTCTCCAGCGAGGGTCAGGGCCGGTTCCGTCCCCTCGAGGGAGCCGACCCCACGATCGGCACCATCGGGGACGTGGCCGTCGTCGACGAGCATCGGATCGAGGCGATCCTTCCGCGCAGCCTGCGTCGCCAGGTGGTCGCGGCGATGCTCGCCAGCCATCCCTACGAGCAGCCGGCCTACGACATCATCGAGCTCGCGGACCCCGGGGTCGGCACGGTCGGCACCGGCCGGATCGGCCTCGTCGAGCCGACCACGCTGCGCGACTTCGCGCAGGTCGTGGCAGAGGCCCTTCCCGCCACCGAGCAGGGCGTCCGGGTCAGCGGGGACCCGGAGCGCGTCGTACGCCGTGTCGCGCTGTGTGGCGGCGCGGGCGACTTCCTGCTCGATCGGCTCGCCGGCAGCGACGCGGACGTCTACCTGACCAGTGATCTGCGGCACCATCCGGCGGCCGAGTTCGTCGAGAAGGGCGGTCCGGCACTGATCGACGTGGCGCACTGGGCCGCGGAGTCGACCTGGCTCCCGGTGGTCTCGGCGCGGCTGCACGAGGCACTGGGGGATACGGTGGAGCCCCGCGTGAGCACCGTTCGCACGGACCCATGGACATTCCGCATCTGAGGAGCCGACGCTGAAAGCCGACCCGACCGCCCAACGCAAGCTGCTTGACCTGGCCGAGGTGGACTCCCGCATCGCGCAGGGACGCCACCAGTTGCGCGCCCTGCCCCAGATCGGCGAGATCGCCGCGCTCGAGTCGAGCCGTCGGGATCTCGACAACAGGGCCCGTGACGCGAAGATCCGCGTCGACGACCTGGCCAAGGAGCAGAAGCGCGCCGAACGCGACGTCGAGCAGGTCAAGACGCGTCGCGAGCGGGACCGGGGCCGGATGGAGCAGGGGCTGATCACCAACCCCAAGGATCTCCAGAACATGTCCCACGAGCTGGAGTCGCTCGAGCGCCGGATCACCTCGCTCGAGGACACCGAGCTGGAGATCATGGAGCGCCTCGAGGAGGCACAGGCCGAACTCACCCGTGCTCAGGACGAGCAGCAGCACATCGAGAGCCGTTTGGGCGAGCTCGCCGCAGCGCGCGACGAGGCCGCCGCTGCGATCAGCAAGGACCTCGAGGCGGCGACGTCCGAACGGGTCACTGCGCTCGAGGGGATCCCCGAAAACCTGCTCGCACTCTATGAGCGGATCCGGGAGAAGCAGAGCGTCGGCGCGGCCGAGCTGCGTGCCCGCCAGTGCGGCGGCTGCCAGCTGCGCCTCAACCCGGCCGACCTGGCCGTGATCGCCAAGGCGCCGATCGACGAGGTCGTGCGCTGCGAGGAGTGCTCGCGGATCCTGGTCCGGACCGCGGAGTCCGGCCTGTGAGCTCGGGTCCTTCCGGGACGGGTGCTGGGGGCCAACCTCTGGAGGACCCGCGTCCCGATTCGCTGATCGAGGCGATCGAGGACCCGACCGAGGCGCCGCTCGCCGACGAGTCAGTCGCGCAGCCGGCTCCGGCCCGCGGCTGGTCCCCGGCCGGCCCGCCCCCGACCACCCTGGTCCTGATCCGCCACGGGGTCACCCCGCACACCGTGGACAAGCGGTTCTCCGGCGGCCTGGCCAGCGCGAACCCCGGCCTCTCCGACCTCGGCCGCGAGCAGGTGCGTGCCACTGCGGAGTGGTTGCAGAACATGCACCTCGACGCCGTGATCGCCTCGCCGGTACGTCGTACCCTCGAGTCCGCCGAGATCATCGCCGAGGTGCTCGGTCACGACCTCGAGACCGAGGCCGGCTTCGCCGAGATGGAGTTCGGCGACTGGGACGGAATGACCTTCGGTGAGGTGGCCGAGAAGCACCAGGCCGACCTTGACGCATGGCTCGGTTCGGTCGACGTCGCACCGCCCGGTGGCGAGTCGATGCGCGCCGTGCAGGCTCGCGTCCTGGCGGGGCTCGACCGGACCCTGGCCGCACACACCGGCCGGACCATCGCGGTGGTCAGCCACGTCACCCCGATCAAGACCCTGGTCTCGCACGCGGTCCAGGCTCCGTTGGACTCGCTGTTCCGGATGGAGCTCACCCCGGCCTCGGTCAGCGTGGTGTCGTTCCACGAGAACAGCGGACGCAACGGCGACGAGCGGGTCGGCTCGCTGCGGCTCTTCAACGCCCGTCCCGGCGACGAGATCCTGCCGCCGGCACGCTTCTGAGGGTGTCGCCGGTCGTTCAGACCTCGTCGACGATGACGTCGAGCTGGGTGCCCTTCTTGGTGGCCTCGCCCTGCTCGACCTTCCAGCCGAGGTCGCGCAGCTGGTCGGCAAAACGCGCCGGCGTCCGCGGCTTCCCGCCGTCCTCCAGCAGCTGACGCACGATGCGGCCCTTGGTGGCCTTGTTGAAGTGGCTGACCACCTTGCGGGTGCCGTTGTGCTCGTGCAGGACGCGGACCGTGGCCACCCGGGGCGCGAGCTCGGGCTCGGGGCGCCAGAACGCGGCGTACATCCCGGACCTGAGGTCGACCAGCAGACCGTCGCCGACCATCTCGTGGGCAGCGGCGGGCAGGTGCTCGCGCCAGAACCCGGCCACCGAGCCGAGGCCGGGCAGGGTGGCGTCCCCGGAGAGCCGGTAGGACGGGATGTGGTCGCTCGGGCGGACGAAGCCGAACAGCGACGAGGTGATCGCGACGCGGGCGGTGGCCCGGCGCTTGGCCGCGGTGGAGAGGGTGGCGAAGCCGAGCGCGTCGAAGAGTACGCCGGTGTAGACGTGGTCGGCGCGCGCCGTCGGGGCAGTCTCGAGGCGAGCGTTCAACGCGACCAGGTCCAGCTGGGTGGCGCCGAGGCCGAGCACCTGGACGGCCTGTTCGACCCGGTCCTCGTCGGTGGCCGGGGTCCCCGGCTCGCCTCCGTTGCTGCACAGCTCGACCAGCGAGCCGATCACGGTGGCGCGGGCGTCGGTGAGGCCGGGAGCGCCCAGGCTGGAGAGGTCCAAGGACTTGCCGCGCGTGGGCGCGGCCTTGCCCTCGCTGGGCGGAAGGAGGATCAGCACCGGGTCAGGGTAGGGGAGATCTGCGGCGCGCGCCGTGGCCCCGGTCACCGCTGGGCCCGACATGGATAGTGTGATGGGCATGGCCAGCAGAGTGATCAGAGTCAGGTCCGTTGCCGACGGTGTCGCCGCCGAGAGCCTGCGCGCGGGCATTGTCGCGATCTGGGAGGAGCTCGGCGTGACGCCGGAGTTCCCCAAGGACGTCGAGGAGGCTGCCGCAAAGGCAGCCGGGTCTCCTAGGTTGCCGGAGCTCGACCGCACCGACATTCCGTTCGTCACCATCGATCCCGAGGGTGCGATGGACCTCGACCAGGCGATGCACATCGAGCGCAACGGTGACGGCTACCGGGTCCTCTATGCGATCGCCGACCTGGCCGCCTTCATCACCCCCGGCGACCCGGTCGACCTTGAGGCGAACCGCCGCGGCGAGACGCTCTACGGCGCCGACTCGAAGATCCCGCTGCACCCGAAGGTGATCTCGGAGGACGCGGGATCGCTCCTGCCCGACCAGGTCCGACCTGCGCTGCTGTGGACCATCGAGGTGGACGCCGAGGGCGAGGGCACCGAAGTCACCGTCGAACGGGCGCTGGTCAAGTCCCGCGCCAAGCTGACCTATGTCGACGTACAGGCGCAGCTCGACGACGGCTCGGCCGACGAGGTCTTCGGTCTGCTCAAGGAGGTCGGCGAGCTCCGGCTCGCCCGCGAGGCCGCCCGCGGCGGCATCTCGCTGCCGTTGCCGGAGCAGGAGATCGTGATCGAGGAGGACACCTGGCGCCTCGAGTTCCGCCAGCAGCTGCCCGTCGAGCAGTGGAACGCGCAGATCTCGCTGCTCACCGGGATGGCCGCCGCCTCGCTGATGGTGCACGCCCGGGTGGGACTGCTCCGCACCCTCCCGCCGGCCGACCCCCGCGACGTACGCCGCCTGCACCGTGAGGCGAAGGCCCTGGGCATCGACTGGCCGGCCGAGCTGGAATACCCCGACTTCATCCGCTCGCTCGACCCGGCGCTGCCCACCCACGCAGCGATGGTGGTCGCCTGCACCCGGCTCCTGCGCGGAAGTGGCTACGTCGGCTTCAACGACGAGCTTCCCGCGCAGCCCAACCACTCCGCGATCGCGTCCGAATATGCCCACGTCACCGCGCCCCTGCGGCGGCTGGTCGACCGCTATGCCGGCGAGGTCTGCGTGGCGCTGTGCGCCGATGAGGACGTGCCCGGTTGGGTGCTCGAGAAGCTCGAGGTCGTCCCGGAGACGATGAGCGAGACCTCGCGCAAGGCGAACGCCTACGAGAACGCGGTGGTCAACCTGCTCGAGGCCGCCGTCCTGGCGCCGCGGGTGGGGGAGAAGTTCGAGGCCGTGGTGATCGAGGTCGACGAGAAGGACGAGCGCCGCGGTGACATCACCATCGCCGAGCCGGCCATCGAGGCCCGCGTGACGTCGGAGCGTCCACTGCCGCTGGGTGAGAAGGTCCGGGTCACGCTCGCGGAGGCGGATGTCGCGACCCGGAAGATCGCCTTCACCCTCTGACCCCGCCGACCCGGCAGTTGTTGACGCCCCGGTGCGCCGAGCCGGCACTTGTTGACGCCTCAGCACGTCGAGTCGGCAGTTGTTGACGCCTCAATGCCCCGAGTCGGCAGTTGTTGACACTTGCCTGCGGTCAACAACTGCCGACTCGACGTCGATTGGGGTCGTCCCCCGCGGTCAACAACTGCCGACTCGGCGAGTGTTGACGTCGTCGTACGGCATCACACCGTCAACAACTGACGGGTCGGCGAGGGGTGGATCAGGTGAGGTCGTCGTACGACGTCGCGCCGGTCTCGGCCAGACGTCGCTCGACCCGCAGCACGGCAGTCTCGTGCTCGGGGTCACCGGACATCGCCGAGGCCAACCGCAGGTGCGGGAGGGCGTCGGCGAGGCGGGACTGGCGCTCCAGGGCGCGGCCCAGGGTGTGCCGGGCCCACACGTCGGAGGGGTCCTCCTCGACGATCACGCGCAGGTCCTCCTCGGCCTTGGCGAGCTGAACCCGCAGGAAGTAGGCCCAGGCCCGCAGCGAGAGCAGTGAGATGGCGCGCGGCTCGGCCTCGAGCGCGGGGTCGAGCACCTCCAGTGCCTGCACCGGGGCGCGCTTCTCGAGCAGCTCGTAGGCGATCCGGTAGGCGTCGGACGGGTGATCCTTCTGGCCGGGAAACACGATCGGCGACATCACGAAGTCGTCGTTGGTCATGGCTGCACCCCTCTCGATGCGTTGGTGGCGAGTTGCCTTGTCTTCACAACATCGCCGTATCCGGCTTCATTCCACTAGTCTGTGCGGGCGGATGAGCTGGCCGGGCGGCCGCGTCACCTCAATTGAGGTGCCGAGGAAGGTCCGGGCTCCGAAGGGCAGGGTGGTGGCCAACAGCCACCCGGGGTGACCCGCGGGACAGTGCCACAGAGAACAGACCGCCCCGACCTCTCCGGAGGGCGGGGTAAGGGTGAAACGGTGGTGTAAGAGACCACCAGCGTGCCGGGTGACCGGTGCGGCTAGGTAAACCCCACCCGGAGCAAGATCAAGAAGCCGACTCCCTCCGGGGAGACGGTGCGCACGTGCTTGAGGACGGCCCGTCCGAGCGTGCGGGTAGATCGCTTGAGACTGCTGGCAACAGCAGGTCCAGATGGATGGTCGCCAACCGGCTGGTCGCAAGGCCACCGGCGAACAGAACCCGGCCTATGAGCCAGCTCATCCGCACCCCACCAGCCCCGAACCTCAGACCCCGTGCGGGGAGAACTCAGGGGTTGGTCAGCACCTCAGCACCATCGTTGGTCACCAGCAGCGTGTGCTCGAACTGCGCGCTGCGCCGACGGTCCTTGGTGACCACGGTCCAGTTGTCCTCCCACATGTCCCACTCGTGCGTGCCCAGGTTGAGCATCGGCTCGATGGTGAAGGTCATCCCCGGACGGATCTCGTCGTCATAGTTCGGGTCGTCGTAGTGCGGCACCACCAGACCGGAGTGGAAGTGCGTGCCGATGCCGTGTCCGGTGAACTCGCGCACGACGCCGTAGCCGAAGCGGGCGGCGTACGCCTCGATCACCCGACCGATGATGTTGATCCGCCGGCCCGGCTTGACCGCCTTGATGCCGCGCTCGAGCGCCGTCCGGGTGCGCTCGACGAGCAGGCGGGTCTCCTCGTCGGGCTCGCCGGCGAAGAAGGTGGCGTTGGTGTCGCCGTGCACGCCGTTGATGTACGCCGTGATGTCGATGTTCACGATGTCGCCGTCCTGCACCACCGTGCTGTCCGGGATCCCGTGGCAGACGACCTCGTTGATGCTCGAGCACAGTGACTTGGGGAACCCGCGATAGCCCAGGGTGGACGGATAGGCGCCGTGGTCGCAGAGGAACTCGTGCCCGATCCGGTCGAGCTCGTCGGTGGTGACGCCGGGTACGACGTGGCGGCCGACCTCCTCACGCGCCTGGGCCCCGAGCCGGCACGCGATCCGCATCTTCTCGATCGTCTCGGCGTCCTTGACCTCGTTGCCGGTGAACGGCGACGGCGCGGTCTTGTCGACGTACTCCGGGCGGACGATCGACGCGGGGACGGGGCGGCGCGGAGAAATCACTCCGGGGACTACTGCGGACATGCCGGCGAGTGTAGTTTCGAGGACATGAGCGACGAATACTGGTTCTGCCTCAAGCACCACACCGTCGAGGGAGAGGAAGGCTGCCGCAACGCGGACCGGCTCGGCCCCTATGCCTCACAGGCCGAGGCCTCGCGCGCGTTGGAGAAGGTCGAGGAGAACAACGAGGCCTGGGACAACGACCCGAAGTGGAACGACGACGCACTGGAGGACTGAGGTTGCGGTGAGCCGATAGGTTCACCCCCGTGAGAGTCCGCGAGAAGGTTTCCCCGTGGCCGTTCGTCGGCATGGGCGCGTTGGCATGTGCGTTCTTCCTGTACGCCGCCGCGTGGACGTTCGCGCCGTGGTGGGTGGTCGTCCTCAACCTCGTCGTCTGGCTGGTGGCGTTCGTCGTCGCCACTCGCTGGTGGACGCCTCGACCCATGGCCGTCGCTGTGCTGGGCGGCGGGGTGATCGCATGGTGGTTCGTGGTCTATCTCGGCGGTGGGCTTTACCTCTGGTGACCACGAACCGGCAGTTCTGGGCGACCACAACTGCCGGTTCGCGCATCCACAACTGCAGGTTCGCGGCACCAGAACTGCAGGTTCGCGGCACCACAACTGCAGGTTCGTGGGTCAGAAGGTGTGCTCGGGGCCCGGGAACGTGCTGCCCTGCACGTCGGCCACATAGTCCTTGGCAGCCGAGAGCAGTACGCCGTGCACGTCGGCGTACTGCTTGACGAACTTGGCCATCCGACCCGTGCGCAGGCCGAAGGCGTCCTGCCAGACCAGCACCTGACCGTCGGTCTGGTTGCCGGCGCCGATGCCGATCGTGACGATGTCGAGCTCGCGGGAGATCTCACCGGCGACGTCACCGGGGACCATCTCCATGACCACGGCGAAGGCACCCGCCTCCTGGACCGCGCGCGCGTCTGCCTTGACCCGATCGGCGGCCTCGCCACGACCCTGGACGCGATAGCCACCCAGGGTGTGCTCGCTCTGCGGGGTGAAGCCGATGTGTGCCACCACGGGGATGCCGCCCTGGACGAGCTTGGTGATCACCGGCGCCATCTCGGCGCCGCCCTCGAGCTTGACGCAGTGCGCGCCGGCCTCCTTCATGAACCGGACCGCGGTCAGATAGCCCTGCTCGGGAGAGGCCTGGTAGGAGCCGAACGGCAGGTCCGCCACCACCATCGCGCGCCTGGCGGAATTGGCCACGGCGCGGGTCAGCGGGATGAGCTCGTCGACCGTGATCGGGAGCGAGGTCTCGTTGCCGAGCACGTTGTTCGAGGCGCTGTCACCGACCAGGAGCATGTCCACGCCGGCCTCGTCGAAGGTCTGCGCGGTGTACATGTCGTAGGCGGTCAGCATGGTTACTTTCTCGCCACGCTGCTTCATCTCGCGCAGGTGGTGGGTGCGGACCCGCTTGACCGGTGCGGGGCTGGCCTGGCCGCCTGCCGCGCTCGAGTCCTTCGCGCCACCGCCGTACGGCGCGGCAACTTCTGCGTTCTTCTCGCTCATGGGTCGAACTCCCTCATCGCTCTCGAGGCTCTTGGCTGAGTCCCCGGACCGGGATCAAGGCTAGTCCCGAAAGCGTGGGTCGCACTGTGGCTCCGCTCACGTGGGTACCTAGACTCCATGACTGTGGACTTCTACTCGGCCTATGCCCATGGCTTCGCCCGCGTCGCCGCCTGCACCATCCCGATCGCCCTTGCCGACCCGCGGGCCAACGCCGCGACGGTCCTGGCAGAGGCCCGCGCCTGCCACGACGAGGGTGTGGCGGTCGCCGTCTTCCCCGAGCTGTGCCTGACCGGCTACTCGGTCGACGACCTGTTCCTGCAGGACGTCCTGCTCGAGACGGTGCAGGAAGCGCTCGGCGAGATCGTCGAGGCCAGCCTCGACCTGCTGCCGGTCCTGGTGGTCGGAGCGCCCGTCGTACACGGCACCCGGGTGCTCAACTGTGCAGTGGTGATCCACCGCGGGAGCATCCTCGGCGTCAGCCCGAAGTCCTACCTGCCGACCTATCGCGAGTTCTACGAGCGCCGCTGGTTCGCCCCCGGAGACGACCGACGCGACCAGTGGATCACCCTCGGCGGCGAAGAGGTTCCGTTCGGCCCCGACCTGATCTTCAGCGCCCTGGACATCCCCGGCCTCGACCTGCACGTCGAGGTCTGCGAGGACATGTGGGTGCCGATCCCGCCGAGTGCCGAGGCCGCCCTGGCCGGCGCGACCGTGCTGGCCAACCTCTCCGGCTCGCCGATCACCGTCGCCCGCGCGGAGGACCGGCGGATGCTGGTCCGCTCGGCCAGCGCCCGGTGCGCCGCGGCCTATCTCTATGCCGCCGCGGGGGAGGGGGAGTCGACCACCGACCTGAGCTGGGACGGCCAGACGATGATCTATGAGCTCGGCGACCTGCTCGCCGAGACCGAGCGGTTCCCGGCCGGTGCCAGGCACAGCATCGTCGACATCGACCTCGACCGGATCTCCCAGGAACGGCTGCGGCAGGGCACGTTCGACGACAACCGGCGCACCCACGATGCCCGGGCCAGCGACTTCCGCGCGGTCGAGTTCGTGCTCGAGGCCCCGAGCGGTGACATCGGCCTGCGCCGACACCTCGACCGGTTCCCGTTCGTCCCCGATGACCCGGAGCGGTTGGCCCAGGACTGCTACGAGGCCTACAACATCCAGGTCTCCGGGCTCGAGCAGCGTCTGCGCGCCATCGGCGGAGACTCTTGGCAGCCCAAGGTCGTGATCGGACTCTCCGGCGGCCTCGACTCCACCCACGCCTTGATCGTGGCGGCCAAGGCGATGGACCGGCTCGGCCGTCCGCGCAGCGACATCCAGGGCATCACCATGCCGGGCTTCGCGACCGGTGAGAAGACCAAGTCCTATGCCACCCGGCTGGCCAACTCCCTGGGGATCAGCTTCGAGGAGATCGACATCCGCCCGGCCGCGACCCAGATGCTCGCCGACCTCGACCACCCGTTCGCCGAGGGCGAGAAGGTCTATGACGTCACCTTCGAGAACGTCCAGGCAGGCCTGCGCACCGACTACCTGTTCCGGTTGGCCAACCACCGCGGCGGGATCGTGCTCGGCACCGGCGACCTGTCCGAGCTGGCGCTGGGCTGGTGCACCTATGGCGTGGGCGACCAGATGTCGCACTACAACGTGAACCCCGGCGTGCCCAAGACCCTGGTGCAGCACCTGATCCGCTGGGTCATCGAGAGCGACCAGTTCGGCGCGGACGACGCCAGCGGCGAGACCAATGCCGTGCTCCGCGAGATCCTCGAGCAGGAGATCACTCCCGAGCTGATCCCGACCGAGGAGGGCGAGAAGCCCCAGGCCACCGAGGACTCGGTCGGCCCCTATTCGCTCCAGGACTTCACGCTCTACCACGTGATCCGTCGCGGCTTCAGGCCCTCCAAGATCGCCTTCCTGGCCTGGCACGCGTGGCGTGACACCGAGGTCGGCGAATGGCCTCCCGGCTTCCCCGAGGCGCGGCGTACGTCGTACGAGCTCGCCGAGGTCAGGCAGTGGCTCGAGGTCTTCATCAAGCGGTTCTTCGCCTCGCAGTTCAAGCGCTCCGCGCTGCCCAACGGGCCCAAGGTCAGCCCCGGCGGCACGATGTCTCCGCGTGGTGACTGGCGGATGCCCTCGGACGCCGCCCCGACGGCATGGCTGGCCGAGCTGGAGAACGTGCCGCGCGAGTGACGGCTGTGACCACCCGGGGCGTCGCAACACGCGCGTAACAACCGATGGTCCATAGTTGGGCCCATGGGTAAGCAGGAAGACTTCGTGCTGCGCGCACTCGAAGAACGCGACGTCCGCTTCGTTCGCCTCTGGTTCACCGACGTGCTCGGTTTCCTGAAGTCGGTGGCGGTCGCGCCGGCCGAGCTCGAGGGGGCCTTCACCGAGGGGATCGGCTTCGACGGTTCCGCGATCGAGGGGTTCGCCCGGGTCTACGAGGCCGACATGCTGGCCAAGCCGGACCCGTCCACCTTCCAGATCCTGCCGTGGCGCGGCGACGGCCCGTCGACGGCCCGGATGTTCTGCGACATCGTGATGCCCGACGGCAGCCCCTCCTATGCCGACCCCCGCTTCGTGCTCAAGCGGACCCTGGGCGCGGCAGCCGACAAGGGCTTCACCTTCTACACGCACCCCGAGATCGAGTTCTACCTCTTCAAGGACACGCCCGAGGCCGGCTCCGACCCGGTGCCCGTGGACCGCAGCGGCTACTTCGACCACACCGCCCAGTCGCACGGCTCCGACTTCCGCCGCGAGGCGATCACGATGCTCGAGGCGATGGGCATCTCGGTCGAGTTCAGCCACCACGAGGGCGGCCCCGGCCAGCAGGAGATCGACCTGCGCTACGCCGACGCACTGAGCACGGCGGACAACATCATGACCTTCCGCACCGTGGTGCGCGAGGTGGCCCTGAGCCAGGGTATCTGGGCGACCTTCATGCCCAAGCCCTTCACCACCCACCCCGGCTCCGGGATGCACACCCACGTGTCCCTCTTCGAGGGCGACCGCAACGCCTTCTTCGAAGCCGGCTCCGAATATCAGCTCAGCCGCACCGGTCGCCAGTTCATCGCCGGCATCCTCACCCACGCGGCCGAGATCACCTGCGTGACCAACCAGTGGGTCAACTCCTACAAGCGGCTGATCGGCGGCGGCGAGGCCCCGTCATACATCTGCTGGGGCCACAACAACCGCTCCGCTATGGTGCGGGTCCCGATGTACAAGCCGAACAAGGGCCAGTCCACCCGGATCGAGCTGCGCACGATCGACGCCGCCTGCAACCCCTACCTGGCGTTCGCGGTCATCCTCGCGGCCGGGATGAAGGGCATCGAGGAGGAGTACGAGCTCCCGCGCGAGACCGAGGACGACGTCTGGTCGCTCACCGAGCGCGAGCGCAAGATGCTCGGCATCCAGCCGCTGCCCAAGACGCTCTATGAGTCGATTCAGGTTGCGGAGAACTCCGAGCTGCTGGCCGAGACCCTGGGCGAGCACGTCTACGACTACTTCCTGCGCAACAAGCGTGCGGAGTGGGAGTCCTATCGCGGACAGGTCTCCGCATGGGAGCGCGACCAGATGCTGCCGGTGATCTGAGCCCGACGTGAGCCTTGCGACCATCCTGGTCATCGAGCACGAGGCCACCTGCCCACCTGCCCTGGTCGGCACCTGGCTCGGCGAGGCCGGTTGCGCGCTCGACGTGGTGCGCCCCTACCTGGGCGAGCAGATCCCCGCGATCGAGGCGTACGCCGGGTTGCTGGTGCTGGGCGGGACGATGGGCGCAGGCGACGATCACCGTGTCGAATGGCTCGAGCCGGTTCGTGAGCTGGTCCGCGAAGCTGAGGCGAGCGGCGTGCCCACGCTGGGGATCTGCCTGGGCCACCAGCTGATCGCCACTGCCCTGGGCGGCACCGTGGGGGTCAACCCCAACGGTCAACAGCTCGGAGTGCTCGAGATCGGCTGGACGGCTCAAGCGCCGGGGTCGTTCCTCGGCACAACGTTGCCCGCACGCGGCATCCAGTGGAACAACGACATCGTCACCTCACTGCCTCCCGGCGCCGAGGTGCTGGCGCAGACCCCTGCCGGTGAGCCGCAGGTGGTCAGGTTCGCACCCACCATCTGGGGCGTCCAGCTCCATCCCGAGGCCGACGAGCACGTCGTCGCGGTGTGGGCCGAGGGCGACCAGGAGGCACACACCGAGCGCGGCATCGACCAGCGCGCCTTCCTCGATCACATCGCCGCTGCCCGCGCCGAGCTCGACGACGCCTGGCGTCCGGTGCTGGTCGCCTTCGCTGACCTGGCACGCGGGCGGATGGCAGCAACGGGCGCCGAGGCGCAAGCACGATGACCTCGCGCCCGATCGCCAGGGGCGAGTTCATCCGTCAGGGCTTCCTGGACGGGGAGACCGCGGCGGAGAACCTGCAGCGCATCGGTTCGAGCGGCCCGGAGCTGATCGCGCTCATCGCCAGGACGGCCGACCCCGATGACGCACTGCGCGGGCTCGCCGACCTCGCCGACGAGGTCGAGGACCGCGAGGCATTCCTCACCGAGCTGGCCGAGGACGAGGGCACCGCCATGCGGCTGCTCAGCGTCCTGGGTGCCAGCGAAGCGCTCAGCGATCACCTGCTGCGCCACCCGGAGCACTGGCGCGAGCTGACCGATCCCACGCTGGGCAACACCAGACCCGCCGCGTACGCCGTACGTGCGGACCTGCTGCGCGCAGTCGGCGCCGATCCGCTCGCACACTGCCCGGTCGCAGCCATGCTGGACATCGAGGCGGTGGACGCACTGCGGGTGGAATATCGCCGGATCCTGCTGCGCCTGGCCTCGCGCGACCTGGCCCACGGCGTCGGGATCGACGACGTCGCCGCGGAGATCTCCGACCTGGCCGCCGGAACCCTCGAAGCAGCCCTCGCGATCGCGCGGGCCAGGGTCGGGGAGTCGGCCGCGAACGCGCGCCTCGCGGTGATCGCGATGGGCAAGTGCGGCGGCCACGAGCTCAACTACATCAGTGATGTCGACGTGATCTTCGTGCACGCCGCAGCGGGGGAGGCGAGCGACAACGAGGCGACCCGCGCCGCCACCCAGCTCGCCTCGCAGCTGATGCAGATCTGCTCCGACCACACCGGTGAGGGGACCATCTGGCCGGTCGACGCCAACCTCCGGCCCGAGGGCAAGACCGGGCCGCTGGTGCGGACGCTCGCCAGTCACGAGGGCTACTACGGTCGCTGGGCGAAGACGTGGGAGTTCCAAGCGCTGCTCAAGGCTCGGCCGGTGGCCGGCGACATGGAGCTCGGTGCCGACTACATGAAGATGATCGCGCCACTGGTCTGGTCAGCGGCCAGCCGCGACGGCTTCGTCGAGGACGTCCAGGCGATGCGCCGCCGGGTGCTCGAGCACATCCCCTCCGACCAGGCAGAGCGCCAGCTCAAGCTCGGCTCGGGCGGACTGCGCGACGTCGAGTTCGCCGTACAGCTGCTGCAGATGGTGCACGGCCGGGTCGACGAGCGCCTCCGCGCGTCCACCACGTTGAGCGCTCTTGCCGACCTGACCCGCGGTGGCTACATCGGCCGCGAGGACGGCCAGGCGATGCACGAGGCCTATGCCTTCCTGCGCACCCTCGAGCACCGGATCCAGCTCTACCAGCTCCGCCGCACCCACGTGCTGCCCGACGACGAGCACGAGCTGCGCCGGCTGGGCCGCTCGATCGGGCTGCTGCGCGACCCGGTCCGCGAGCTGGACAAGTGGTGGAAGCACCACCGCCGCGAAGTCCGTCGGCTGCACGAGAAGCTCTTCTATCGCCCCCTGCTCAGCGCCGTCGCCAAGATCCCCGGCGAGGAAGCCCGGCTCTCCACCGACGCGGCAAAGCAGCGGATGTCGGCGCTGGGCTACATGGACCCGTCGGCGGCGCTGCGGCACCTGGAATACCTCACCACCGGCGTCTCCCGGACGGCATCGATCCAGAAGCAGCTGTTGCCGGCGATGCTCGAGTGGTTCGCCGATGCCCCCGATCCGGATGCGGGCCTGTTCGGGTTCCGGCGGATCAGCGAGACCCTCGGCTCCACCCACTGGTATCTCTCGATGCTCCGCGACGAGGGCGAGGTCGCCCAGACGATGGCCCGGGTGCTGGCCACCTCGCGCTATGCCACCGACCTGCTCGAGCGTGAGCCCACCGGGGTGCGGATCCTCGGCGCCGACCTGACCCCGCTCGGGTCCGAGGCGTTGACCAAGGAGATGCTCGCCTCGGCCGGCCGCCAGGATGCCCCCGACGCGAAGGCGCTGGCGATCCGGGCGATCCGGCGTCGTGAGCTGCTCCGGGTGGCCACCGGTGAGCTCACCGGCGACCTGGACGTTGTCCGCGTCGGCGAGGGCCTGACCAACCTCACCGACGCCACCTTGGAGGCCACCCTCTCGGTGGCGCACACGTCGGTGTGTGCGCAACGAAAGATCGGCGAGCCGCTGAGCCGGATCGCGATCGTGGCGATGGGGCGCTACGGCGGGTTCGAGCTGTCCTACGGCAGCGACGCCGACGTGATGTTCGTGCACGCCCCGCAGGAAGGGGTGGAGCCGCAGAAGGCCGCCACCTATGCCCAGGCCGTGGCCAACGAGCTGCGCCGGATGCTGGCGCTGCCGGCCTCCGACCCGCCGCTCGAGGTGGACGCCGACCTGCGCCCCGAGGGCAAGCAGGGACCCTTGGTGCGCACCCTGGAGTCCTACGCCGGCTACTACGCGAAGTGGTCGAGCGTGTGGGAGTTCCAGGCACTGCTGCGCGCCGATGCCGTGGTGGGCGACCCGGCGCTGCGGGAGAAGTTCACGGCGCTGATCAACCCGCTCCGGTTCCCCGAGGAGGGGATCTCGGCCGGCGACGTGATCGAGGTACGTCGGATCAAGGCGCGGGTGGATGACGAACGACTGCCGCGTGGTGCCGACCCGAACACCCATCTCAAGCTCGGTCGTGGTGGCCTGGCCGACATCGAGTGGACCGTGCAGCTGCTGCAGATGCAGCACGCCGGCATCCACGAGTCGCTGCAGACGCCGCGCACCCTCAACGCGCTGCGTGCCGCCCGGGACGCGGAGCTGCTCTCGGCCGAGGACGCCGACTCGCTGACCGAGGCCTGGCGCCTGGTCTCGTCGATGCGCAACGCGATCACCTTGGTCCGCGGCAAACCCTCGGACCAGGTCCCGCGCGACAGCCGCGAGCGC
The DNA here is from genome assembly GCF_013408415.1 of Nocardioides daedukensis. Taxonomy (NCBI): domain Bacteria; kingdom Bacillati; phylum Actinomycetota; class Actinomycetes; order Propionibacteriales; family Nocardioidaceae; genus Nocardioides; species Nocardioides daedukensis. The sequence continues at coordinate 3,786,751 of NZ_JACCAA010000001.1, forward strand.
GCAGCGGTGGCCTCGGTGCTCGGCTATGCCGCAGGGGAGTCGGACGCGATGGTCAACGACTACATGCGCACCACCAGGCACGCGCACGCGGTGGTCGAGCGAGTCTTCTGGTCCTGAGCGCGCGGGAGTGCGCTGTGCGCGCCCGTGAGAGACTGCGCGGGTGGACACGAGAGCGACGCCGGGGCTGCGGCTGCTCCGTGCAGCAGTGCTCGCCTTCGTTGCTTTGAGCACCGGTGCCGTCGCGCACGTGACTGCCGAGGGTCGTCTGCCCTCCCTCCCCGCCATGGTGATGCTCCTGGTCGGATGCACCGCGGTGATGGCGATGTTCCTCGCGCGACCCGCGACCCGGACCAGGACCGTGGCGCTGACTGTGGGCGGCCAGGTCGCCGTGCACATGCTGCTCTCGCTCACCGCCGGTCACAGCGGCGACGCAGCGGTCGCCAGCACCCCGAGTCCGGTGCCGACCCCGATCGATCCGGCGGCCAGCGGCAGCGTGATGGACGCCTACAACGCCTCCCGGCCACAGGTCGAGGCGGACTTCGCCGTCCCGCACGCGCTCACCCACCTGATCAGCGACCTGACCTCCGGAGCCCACGCGCCGATGATGGTGCTCCACCTCGCGGCCGCCGTCCTGGTCGGGCTCTGGCTCGCCGGGGGCGAACGTGCCCTGTGGACCCTGGTCGCGCTCGCCGCCACCGTGCTCATCCCGGTGCTGCGCCTGGCCGCGCTGCCACTCCAGTCCCCGCCCTCGGTGCCGACACGCGCCCGGGAGCAGTCCGCTCCGCGTCACCTGGTCACGCTGGCGCCTTGCGTCGTACGCCGTGGCCCGCCGGTTCTCCTCCCGGCCTGATCCATTTCCCTCGCCGCCCCGACGGCGGGCACCAGCGTCGCTGACGCCTGCCCGAGCGCCGGGAGCCTGCGGCGTACTCCCGTGTCCCGAGGAGAGACATGACCCTGCTCGACAAGCCTTCACCTGCCGCCCCGATGCCGGCAGCTTCGAACCGAACACCCAGTGCCGGCTGGTTCCGCGCCTTCTGGCGTTGGCACTTCTATGCAAGTTTCGCGGTGGTGCCGATCCTGCTGGTGCTCTCGGTCACCGGCCTGATCTATCTGCTCCGCTTCCAGATCGAACCGTTGCTCAATGCGGACGTGATGACGGTGGAGCAACCCGCTGACATGGACTTCACCCAGCCCTATTCCGTGCAGCTGGCCGCCGTGGAGCGGGCATATCCCGACGCGACCATCGTGTCGATGACCGAGCCACTCGAGGAGGGCCGGAGCACCAGCTTCTCCATCCTCACCGCGGACGGGGAACCCCGTGACGTCTATGTGAATCCCTGGGGCGGTGAGGTGCTGGGCGACCTCAACCCGGACACCACGCTGAGTGGCACGGCCGTGCGCCTGCATGCGGACCTGATGTCCGGGGTCTTCGGGGACCGACTGATCGAGCTGGCGATCTGCTGGGCGATCGTGATGGCGCTGACCGGCTACTACCTGTTCTGGAGGATGCGTGGCGCGCGGAAGCGGAAGCCGAAGGCGCTCCGCTCCACGCACGGTCGGATCGGCGCCTTCGTCGGGATCGGGCTGCTCCTGCTGATCGTCTCCGGCCTGCCGTGGACGGGGGTGTGGGGCGAGAAGGTCCAAGGCCTGGCCACGGATCGCGACAGCTCGATGTGGAGCACCGACCCGGGCGCAGTCTCCAACCCGACCTCGACCCTGGACGAGTCATTGCCGCACTCGCACGCGGTGCCGTGGGCCCAGGGCAAGAAGGAGGTGCCCAGGTCCGGCGGCGGACCCGGCACCGAGGGGCATGAGGGCCGCAGTGTCGCCAGCATCGACACGGCCTTCGCCGTCGCCGAGAACCAGGGCCTGCGGCACCCGATGACCGTTGCCCTGCCGAACACCGACGACGGCGTCTACTCGGTGATCGGCTATGCCTTCGATGCCCCGTCGGACGAGAAGACCGTCCATGTCGGGCGCTTCGGTGGCGAGGTGGTCTCGACCTACGGCTATGCCGACTATCCGGGTCTGGCCAAGGTCGTCGCCCAGGGCATCGGGATCCATGAGGGACGCAGCCTGGGGCTGTTCAGCTTCTGGTTCGCGGTGCTGATGTGCCTGGCGGTCATGGCCTCGTGCGTCACCGGACCGCTGATGTGGTGGCGGCGCCGACCGGACCGATCGCTGGGTGCGCCCCGGGGTCGGATGCCGGTGGCCAGCAGCCCGTTCCTGCTCGTCGCGCTCGTCGCGCTGGGCCTGTTCCTGCCGCTCTTCGGTATCTCCGTGCTGATCATCCTGATCCTCGACCAGCTCGTCGTACGCCGCGTCCCGGCGCTGGCTCGCTTCTTCAACGCCGGCTGAGGCCGGATCCACTTCTCGACAACGAAGGACCTCTGACATGTTGAACACCCACCGCACTCTTGCCCGCGCAGCGTTGATCCCCGTCGTGGGCGCGAGCATCTTCCTCGGCGCCGGCTCGGCCTCGGCCCACGTCAGCGTGAGCGCCAGCTCCACCGCCGCCGGCTCGTCCTCGATCCTCACCTTCTCGCTCGGCCATGGCTGCGAGGGTTCGGCGACCACCCGGATCGCGATCCAGGTGCCCGAGGAAATCGTCTCGGTCACCCCGCAACGCCAGCCCTTCTATTCGGTGGAGAAGAAGATGGAGCAGCTGGCCGAGCCGATCACGGATGCACACGGCAACGAGGTCAGCGAGCGCGTCGCCCAGATCGTCTACACGGCACGGACGCCGCTGCCCGACGGTCAGCGCGACACCTTCGACCTCTCAGTCACCTTGCCCGACAAGGAGGGGGCGACGCTCGCGTTCCCCACGATCCAGACCTGTGAGAAGGGTGAGACCGCCTGGACCGAACTGGCGGCCGAGGGCACCGACGGGCACGACCTCGAGACTCCGGCTCCGGCGTTGACCCTGACGGCCGCGCAAGATGCAGAGGGGCATGACCACGGAGAAGGCCACGCTGACGGCCGTGGGAGCGAGGGCGCTCAGGTCGCCGAGGCCGGTACCGGCGGGGGCGAGGAGAGCGGCGCCAACAACACCTTGGCCATCTCCGCGTTGGTCGCCGGCCTGCTCGGCCTGCTGGCCGGCGGTGTGGCCCTGGCTCGCACCCGCAAGTGAGCGCGGCAGTTCGCCGGGTCCGGGCGGCTCTCGCCTGGTTCGCACCGTTGGCCCGTCTCGCGGCACTCACCCGGCTCGCACCGTTGGTCGCCGCGGCGATGGTCCTGTTCGCCGTCACGGGGGCAGTCGTACTCAGCACTGCCGGATCGGCATCCGCCCATGCCCAACTCGTCTCCAGCACCCCCGGTGAGGGAGCAGTGGTCGAGACCGCGCCGACGGCGATCACCCTGGAGTTCAACGAGCGGATCGAGGCCCGTGCCGACGGCACCAGGATCTTCACCGGCGGCGGCACCGAGATCCCGGCGACGGTGAAGTCGGCGGATCGGACCGCGAGGATCACTCCCGCCCAGGGTCTGCCTGACGGGACCGTGGTGCTCAGCTGGGCCGTGGTCTCCGCGGACGGCCACGCCATCAATGGTTCGATCACCTTCGCGGTCGGTGCGCCTACCCCCGGCAACGTGGCCAACGACGCCTTCGAGGAGCCGGTCACGACCGGGATCGGGCCGGTCCGTTGGGTCCTCACGGGCATCGCCGTGTTCTCGGTCGTCGCCCTCGTGGTTGGGATCGGGCTCAACCGCCCACGCCTGGTGGAGGCCAGCTTTCGCCTCGGCGTGAGCGCCACCGTGCTCGTTGTCCTGTTCGCGGCCTTGGACCGCAACGCCCGAGGCTGGGACGGGCTGCGTGACTGGGGCGAGTGGGTTGACGGCTGGCTGAGCTGGCAAGGCTTGATCGTGGCCCTGGGCGTCCTCGTGGCGGCAAGTGCGGTGGCATCGATGCGGTCGACCCGGCGGCTCCCGGCGCTGCTGGCCGGGGTGCTGCTGGTCGTGCTGGTCCCGACGGCCTGGGCAACTGCCGGACCGACGCCGTCGCCGTCGATCGCACAGCCGGCCGGCGACCCGGTGGCCGAGGTCGATGTTGCCGGGCACACCGTCCGCGTTGAGTTCGCCAGTGTCAGCGTCGGCACCACCGAGGTCACCCTGAGCCTGCTCGAGGACGGCGACCCGGTGGCGGCGTACGCCGTCCCGCGACTGGCCCTGCGCACCGACGGCCTGGCCCTCGGTGATGTCCCGCTCGAGGAGACGGAGGCGGAGGGGGAGGGGGTGTATCGCGGGCGGGTCACCGTCCCGCAGCCGGGGGAGTGGACGGTCGAGGTCAGCGTGCGGATCGATGAGTTCGCCAACCCGGTGGTGGAGCTGCCGTTCCGGTTCGGGTCGCGAGCACCGGCGACATCGGGAGGTCACTGACCGCGGACATGATTCGCAACGTTCCTGCCGCGGCCCGGTCGCGTCCCTGTCGCATCCCGGGTCGCAGCCCTGTCTTTGGCACCGGATCCCCACTAGCGTGGCGAGCATGACCGACGACTCGCAGACCACAGATCGCACCAAGTCCAAGGGCACCGAGCTGCTGCGCCTGCACCAGGACACGACCCTGCTGACGGTGGTGAACGTGTGGGACGTGATCAGCGCGAAGGTCGTGGCCGACACGCCGGGCACGACCGCGCTGGCCACGGCGAGCCACTCGATCGCGGCCTCCAGGGGCTACGAGGACGGCGAGAACATCCCGGTCGACGAGATGATCGCGGAGGTCGCCCGGATCGCCGCCGCCGTGGATCTCCCGGTCTCCGCGGACCTCGAGGGAGGGTACGGCGACCCGGCCGGCACGATCCGCAAGGCGATCGACGTCGGCATCGTCGGCGCCAACATCGAGGACCAGATGCGCCCGCTCGCCGAGGCGGCCGGCAACGTCGAGGCGATGATGAAGGTGGCCTCGGACGCCGGGATCGACTTCGTCCTCAACGCCCGTACCGATGCGTTCGTCAAGGCCGGAGCAGCGCTCAAGTCCGGGGAGAGGCAGCGCGCCGACGTGCTCGCTGAGGCCAAGGAACGCGGCCTGGCCTATCTGGACGCAGGCGCGCCCGTCGTGTTCGTCCCCGGAGTGCTCGAGGACGCCGAGGTTGCCGAGCTTGCCGAGGCGTTCGGCCCGCAACGACTCACCTTGATCGGGCTTCCCGGCGTACCGCCCCTGGCCCGGCTCCAGGAGCTCGGTGTCGGACGTGTCTCCTACGGGCCGATGTCCCAGCGAGTTGCGCTGACCGCGCTGCAGGAGCTGGTCGAGGCAGTGCACGGGGGTGGGGGAGTTCCCTCGACGATGCGCGCGTTGAACTGACGGCCTAGCGTCCCTGCGGCTCGACGATGAGACTGCGCGGGCGCGGCCACGGCCGTCCCTCCCGCTCCTCGATGTCGAGGTTGAACCGGTGCAGGAGGGCGGCGAGCTGCTCGACGTCCGCCTCGGGCCACTCGGCCAGCACTCGCTTCAGTCCGTTGACGTTGCCCCTGCGCTCCCGGTCGAGCTGCTTGCGGCCGGACTCGGTGACCAGGAACTTGCGGGCCAGTCCGCCCTCGGGGTCCGGGATCCGTTCGACCAGCCCGTCACGCATCATCGCCGCGGTCTGCCGGTTGAGCGTGGAGGCGTCGAGCCCGAAGGCCTCGCTGAGCTGACCGATCGACATCGGTCCCTCCATCAGCAGGCGGGTGAGCAGCGTGTAGGCGCTGCGGTCGAGGTGTGGCTTGCCGTCGGCAGCACGGCGGGTCGGGGCAAGTTGACGCATCAGCACCAGGGTCTCGAACTCGATTGCCCGAAAGCTGTCGGTCACGACAGGTTCTCCAATCCTCTGGGTGCATTCGCCAGCGAGGCGCCGTACCGCGCTGTCTGGTCGCGGTGCGTTGTCAGGGTGTGCTGCCACGCGTGTCGTGGAGCGACGTCTTCGGTGGAAGTGTAATACGCACAACATATGCATGATGCACATCCCCGTGTACAGTTCCATCCTGTGTCGAATACAAGCATTGATTCCCCGCCCGGCTGCGCAGCCAGTCCCCGCCCCGCAGACGAGCACCTCGACTCCCCGAGTGCCATCGTCTGGGTCCTGTCCATCGCCGGGATCACCGCTGCCCTGATGCAGACGCTGGTCGTTCCGCTGATCGGCGACCTCCCGGTGCTCCTCGACACGACCGCCTCCAACGCCGCATGGGTGATCACGGCGACGCTGCTCACCGCGGCCGTGGCCACCCCGGTCAGCGGACGACTCGGCGACATGTACGGCAAGCGCCGGATGATGCTGTTCTGCGCCGGCGCCCTGATCCTCGGCTCGCTCGTCTGTGCCCTGGCCGCGGGCGTCGTACCGATGATCGTCGGTCGCGGTCTGCAGGGCGTGGGGATGGGGATGATCCCGCTCGGCATCTCGGCAATGCGCGACCTGCTGCCCGCGGAGAAGCTCGGCACCTCGATCGCCCTGATGTCCGCCTCGATGGGCGTCGGCGGCGCGCTCGGCCTGCCGATCGCGGCCCTGGTCGCCGAGAACCTGAACTGGCGGGCACTGTTCTGGGGCTCGACCGGTCTGGCAGTCCTGATCTTCGTCCTGATCCTCACCCTCATCCCGGCGACCGAGGTTGTCGGTCGCGATGAGGAGACCTTCGACTTCGTCGGCGCCGTCGGGCTCGGCGTCGGCCTGGTCGCCCTTCTGCTCGGTGTCTCCAAGGGCGCGGACTGGGGTTGGAGCAGCACGACCACCGTGGGCCTGCTGATCGGCTCAGTGGTGGTCCTGATCGGCTGGGGCTGGTTCGAGCTCCGTCAGCAGGACCCGCTGGTCGACCTGCGAGTGACCGCCCGTCCGGTCGTCCTGCTCACCAACCTGGCCTCGTTGGTGGTCGGCTTCTCGATGTACGCGCAGTCGCTGATCATCCCGCAGATCATGCAGCTGCCCGCGGTCACCGGCTACGGCCTCGGCCTCTCCATGCTGGAGATGGGCCTGTGGATGGCCCCCGGTGGCCTGATGATGATGCTGATGTCGCCGCTGGGCGCCAAGCTCTCGCACGCCAAGGGCCCCAAGGTCACGCTCGCGTTCGGCGCGTTCCTGGTCGCCCTCGGCTACCTCGCCGCGGCGCTGATGATGGGTGCTGCCTGGACCCTGCTGATCGCGGTCTGCATCGTCAGCTCGGGAATCGGCTTTGCCTATGGAGCGATGCCGGCCCTGATCATGGGCTCCGTGCCGATCTCCGAGACCGCTTCGGCGAACAGCTTCAACACCCTGACCCGCTCCATCGGTACGTCGTTCTCGGCGGCCGTCGTGGGTGTCGTCCTGGCGCAGATGAGCACCACCCTCGGTGGATACTCGATTCCGACCGAAGCCGGCTTCAGGACCGGGCTCCTGATCGGTGCGGGAGTGGCACTGCTCGCCACGTTGATTGCGATGGCGATCCCGACGCGGGCAAGCCTCGAGGCAGAGGCGAACATCGAGCACGAGGTGTCCGCCTCCGCACACTGACCGACGTGTCGCGACCCAGCGTTGAGAGGCAGACCTGTCGACAAGTGCCGGGTCGCGCACTTGGCGCAGCGCTGACCTGTCAACAAGTGCCGGGTCGCGGACGCTGGCGTGTCAACAACTGCCGGGTCGCGCAGGGGTCTTGAGGCTCAGCCTCGGAGCTGCTGCAGCAGGGCCTGAGCCGTCTGGGTGAGTGCCTCGCCGGAGAGCCCGCCGCCAGTCAGCGTCAGGGCCACGTCGCCGGGGCCGCGGCCGTCGAGCCGCGAGGTGGCGACCCGGTCACCGGCCAGGACGACCTCGCCCTTGGCCGGCGCGGTCTCCACGAAGCCCTGGACCTGGGCGCTGGCCAGCTGCGCGTCCTTCTGAACGGTGGGCAGCACCAGGAAGAGTGCGTTCACCTCGGACGTCGGGGTTGCCACGATCGAGACCTTGAGGTTCTTCTCGCCCACGGCGTAGTGACACTCGATGAACGTCGCGGCGAAGGCGTCGATCAGGGAGGTGCCGTCCACCTGTGCCTGGGTCGGGTCCTCGGCCGGTTTCTCGGACGTCGAGACCGAGGCGGTCGCCTCGGTGAACGTCGCGTCGCCAGCCTGGCCGCCGGCTCGGAGCGCCTTCGCGACGTTGAGTGTCACCGGGCAGGTGCGCGGTGACTCACCCGCCACCTGGGCGGCTGTGCGCACCTTCTCAGCGGACGAGGCCTCGATCGCCGTCGATTCCGCGCCGCATCCAGCCATCGCGACTGCGCCGAGCAGGGCGGTCGGCACGAGGGTCGCCAGACGGGCGACGCGCGAGGGCCGTGCCGCTCGAGAGGTGTGGGTCATGGCAGGGATGCTCTCCAGGGTCGTGCGTGATCAAACTCGATCACGAATAACGGTGGCTCTTCGCCGAGTGTCCCTTTTCGCGCGTGCAGGTCCGACCGTTCATCGAACGGTGCCCGCAGAGCTCCTCGTCGGTGGGACCAGTGCCCTGTGCCGAACCAGAGTCATCGGGCTTCGAAGGCTCTGCTGTCTTCTGCGCAGTCTTCTTCGGGGCAGCCGACTTGCGGGTGGCGGGTGCGCCGGTTGCGTCGGAGGCATCCGACGGGGCCACCTTTGCCGTCTTCGCGGCACTGGCTCCCGGGGTCGCCGTCTTCGCCCGCGCACGGGCCCGCTCGTAGCGCTCTTCGCGCATCGCCCGAAGGTTGTCCATCTTGCTCATCGTCGCTTCACGAGCGTGACTCTAGTCGTCGTCACCGACAACGGCTCGGGCAGACGGTCGGTCAGTAGCCCAGGAAGTTGTCGCCCACTGCGGGTGCCTCGGTGAGCACGCGCATGGCGAACGCAGTGGTGTGCGGCTGGTTGAGGTGGCCGACCACGCGCGAGACCCGGTCCGGATCGAGGGGGAGCAGCCCCGGCGTACCCGGGATGTCCGGGGTCAGGCCGAGGTCGAGGTCGGTGCGGCCGGACATGATCCGGACGTTGAAGTCATAGCGTTCGCGAGCAGCCGGAGCGGTCAGCCGCTTCAACAGCGCCGAGCCGATTCGCCGCGTCCCTGCCTCCTCGGCCCAGGAGTCCAGCGTGGCAACCAGAGTGGCACCGCCGCAGTGGTCGATGTCGGCCCAGACCTCCTGCATCGAGCCCATCTGCTCGAGCAGGATCGGCGCGGTCTTCTCGCCGATGCCCGGTACGCCGGGCAGGTTGTCGCTGGCATCGCCACGCAGGGCGGCGAACTCGAGATAGTTCGCCGCGGCGACGCCGTACATCGCGTGCAGGCGCTTGGGGTTCAGCAGCGGTGAGTTGCCCATCCCACCGTTGATCAGCCGGAGCACCTGGGTGTGCTCGCTGATGTGCGCGAAGGAGTCGCGGTCCGAGGTGACGATGACGCAGTTCCAGTCGTTCTGCTCAGCCCAGGTCGCGGCCGAGGCGTTCACGTCGTCGGCCTCCAGGCCAGGGGGAGTCAGGGTGGCCATGCCGAGGGCGTCGAGCAGGGATGCGGCGCGCTCGAGCTGGTCGACCAGGGCAGCGTCCTTGGGTGCACGCCCGGCCTTGTAGTCGGGATAGAACGCCTCGCGCTCGGAGCTCTCCCGGTCATCGATCCCGAAGATCACCGCGTCCGGCGCGAACTGCTCGATCGCCTCGATGATCTGGCGCAGCATCCCGTGCAGGGCCCATGCCGGCCGACCGGTCCGGTCGAGCAGACCGCTCTCGGCACGCGCGTGGTGGTTGCGGTGCAACAACGACGGCGCATCGACGGCGAGGAGCAGCTTACGCTGCGAAGGGTCGCTCGCCCGGGCGCTCGCAGGCCCAGACCCAGACCCAGGGACGGGGACGGGGGCGGGGAGCTGCGGGGTGACGGCATCAAGTGGAGGCATGGGCTGGGCCCATACTACGTATCCGCGGCGGGGCGTGGCGCGGGCCAAGCGGACGTTGCCCAGGTGCTGATCGCCCTTCGAATCGCTGGCGCGAATCGCCCGGGAACTCGCCGAATCTCCGGTCCGTGGCCGATGCGCTATGCTTGAGGAGTTGAAGGGATGGCTCCTAGAGTCGTCCTGGCCGTGCACCAAGTCGCGGCCTGTATCTCGTACTCCTGGTTTCGGTTCGCTGGACATCGGCACGGGCGGATGTCTTCAGCAGTTTCGGAGGCACAGTGTCTCCGGCACCGAACAAAGGAAAAGATCATGGCTCAGGGAACTGTCAAGTGGTTCAACGCTGACAAGGGCTTCGGCTTCATCGCGCAGGAGGACGGCGGCGAGGACGTGTTCGTCCACTTCTCCGCGATCCAGACCAACGGCTACAAGTCGCTCGACGAGAACCAGAAGGTCGAGTTCGACCTCGCCCAGGGCCCCAAGGGTCCCCAGGCTGAGAACGTCCGCGCTCTCTGATTTCCCTTCGAAGGGCCCCGACCGCACTGCGGTCGGGGCCCTTCGTGCATCTCCGGCGTTCCGCTCAGTGGACGGGCCCCTGTGCATGGGGATCGAGACCCATCAGGCTCTACCCATGACGACCACCGACGCGGCAGTCGAGCAGGCCGCCCAGCGACTCCTCGAGGCACAGTCCACCCGCACCCCGTGCGCCCCGATCCGGGACCTGATCGGTGACGCGGACGTCCCGCGCGCGTACGCCGTACAGGAGCGGACCACCGCCGCCCGAGTCGCCGGCGGCGCGACCGTGATCGGACACAAGATCGGTCTCACCTCGAAGGCCGTCCAGGACCAGCTCGGTGTCGACCGACCCGACTTCGGGATCCTCTTCGACGACATGGGCTATGCCGAGTCGGACGTCGTACCGATGGAACGCCTGCTCCAGCCGAAGGCCGAGGCCGAGGTCGCGTTCGTGCTCGCCGAGGACCTGGTCGAGGGCGAACTGGACGTCGAACAGGTCCGGGGCGCGGTGGCCTTTGCGGTCGCAGCCATCGAGATCGTCGACAGCCGCGTTGCCGACTGGAACATCTCCTATGGCGACACGGTGGCGGACAACGCGTCCAGCGGCCTCTATGTGCTCGGTGCGAACCAGGTCCCGCTCACCGACTTCGAGCCGGTCGAGACCGAGATGACGATGTCGATCAACGGCGAGCAGGTCTCCTCGGGCAACGGCGCCGCCTGCCTCGGCGACCCGCTGGCCGCCCTGTCCTGGTTGGCGCGGACCGCCCGCGACGTCGGTACGCCGTTGCGCGCCGGCCACCTGGTTCTCTCCGGCGCCTTGGGCCCGATGGCATCGGTCCCGGCCGGAGCCAGCGTGACTGCCGAGATCAGCGGCCTGGGCACGGTGACCGCCACCTTCTCCGCCGCCGCCGACTGAACGACGGGTCGCGCACCCGGCCCACACTGGGCCGGGGCTGATCGGTGCGCCTCAGGTGCGCCCGACCGGCTGGCGGGATCACTTCGCCAGGGCGGCCTGAACAGCGGCGTCGATGGCGCCCGGGTTCGGGTCGACCAGCTTGCCGTTGACGCTGATCGCCGGGGTGCCGCCGAAGTCGGGGTCCTTGGTCACCTTGTGGGTGGTCCAATCGATCCAGTCCTCGTGCTTGCGGTCATCGATGCACTTGCGGGTCGCGTCGGAGTCGGCACCGGCCTCGGCCGCGAAGTCGACCAGCTCGCCATCGTCCGGACCGTCCTTGCCCCGGTCGGGCTGGCTGACCAGCAGGATGCCGTGCATCGCTGACCAGTTGGACGGGTCGTCCTCGACCACGCAGGCCGCCGCATTCAGTGCCCGGGTGGAATATTCGTTGGTCGAGTGCTCGTCGAGGAAGGCGACCGGCCGATAGTCGACGCGCACGTCGTCGCCCTTCGCATAGCGAGCGAGCAGGTCCTTGTTCTCGGCATGAGCGGACTTGCAGCGCGGGCAGGAGAGGTCCTCGATCACGGTCACGGTCACCGGTGCGGCGGTGTTGCCGATCGTGGTGTCGCCGTCCTCGTCGAAGCCCGGGGGAGCCGCCGCGAAGTCCGGTGTGGTGCCCTTGATGATCGCGATGGTCAGACCGATGGCTGCGGCGCCGACGACGGCGACGATCCCGACCTGCTTTATCACCCGCGTACGACGGGAACGGCGCTCGCGCTCCAGCCGCTCGGCAGTCGCCTTCGCGCGCCGTTCCCGCTTGGCGGCAACCGCCTCGGCGTCGACAGGCTTCCGGATGGGTTTCTTCTTCTTGCCGGGACGTGAGCCGGACATGACGATCGGACCTCGTTCTGCTTCGTGGGCGGACTGGGCGGGCGCGTGATTGAAGACTCTATTGAACCCTCGCAACCGCGTGAGGAGGGGTCAGCGGATCCGGCGTCGCCTGCTCGGGAACCCGTCGTGAACCCGTCGACACCGCGGCCACCTCCACTACGCTCTGCGTGTGCCCACGACCCCACAGCTCGCCGAGCAGCTCCTCGACGCCCAGGTCCGCTTCCACATCGCCCGCCTCAGCGGTGAGCACCTGACCACAACCGTCGAGTCCCTGGCCGAGGACGTCTTCTCGGCTGGGTCGAGCCACCAGGTCGCCGACCTGCTCGATCGCGACGCGGTGAAGGTGATCGTGGCGCGCGCACTCACCACAGTCCCCAGCAGCGCGGCGGTGAGCGGGTTCGTCGAGCTCGCCGTCGACATCGCGCTGGAGGGCCCCGGGTCGCCGTACCCGCTGGGCGACCTGGTCGAGCGTGAGCAGGTCGAGGTGCTCGTCGACCAGGCGCTGGGGCTCACCCCGGTGCTCGAGCGCGCACTCGACCGGCTCACCGCCAGCCCGCTGGTGGGCACGTTGGCGACCCGGTTCATGGGCCGCATCGTGAACGAGGTGCTGCAGGCGAACAAGGCGATGGCCGACAAGGTGCCCGGCCTCGGCGGGCTGGTCTCGCTGGGGACCAGCGCCGCGTCCAGGGTCACCGGCGCGGCCGGGAAGCAGTTCGAGGGGATCCTCGGCGACACCGTCGGCAAGGGCGGGACCTATGCCGTCAGGCGACTCAACCGGATCATCGTCGAAACGCTGCAGGACCCGACGACGCGCGAGGCGATCCTGCAGGTCTGGGACCTGGCGGCGGCAGAACCCGTGCAGGGCCTGGGGGAGCGGATCGATCGCGACGAGCTGAGCGGTGTCGTGGACGCCGTGCACGAGATCGTGATCAGCGCGGCGGCCAACCAGCACGTCATCGACATCGGCAACGTGGTCGTGGATGCCTTCTTCGAGAGGTTCGGCGGCTACACACCGACCGAGCTGCTCGACGAGCTCGACCTCCGCCGCGAGGACATCGTCGCGGACCTGGTGCGGATCGCGCCGGGCGTGGTCGGCGCCCTGGCCGAGTCCGGCGACCTGGACCGGATCCTGCGCAACCAGCTCGCACCGTTCTATGCCAGCGACGAGGTCGCCGCCCTGCTCGGTTGAGCCACCCTCGTAGGGTCGGAGCATGTCGAAGCGCGAGATCCTCAGCAGCATCGGACTTCCGGTCGCCGCCGCCGTGACCGGGTCGGTCGCCACCTCCTCAGGGGTGCGAAGCCAGTGGTACGAGCAGCTGGACAAGCCTCGCTTCCAGCCGCCTGCCGCAGTGTTCCCGATCGCGTGGACCCTGCTCTATGCCGGCAGCGCCCTGGCCTCGAAGAAGGCGCAGGACGCGATGACCCAGAGCGATGCGACCGACTACCGGCGGCGCCTCGCGGTGAACATGGCGTTGAACTCGGGATGGTGCTGGGCGTTCTTCCGCGGCCAGCGTCTCGGTGCCTCCGTGGTCGTGGCGGGCGCCTTGGCAGCCAGCAGCACGGACCTGGCGCGTGTGGCCGGTCAGGCGTCGCGCCCGGCCGGTGCCCTGCTGGCGCCCTACGCCGCCTGGACCGGGTTCGCCACCGTGCTGACGACCGCGATCTGGCGCCGCAACCGCTGACTGCTCGACGGCCCACTGCTTAAGCCTGACTGGCCGAAATTGCTGGCCAACCACTTAGGGTCGGCGCACTCACGGTGAGCCCGGTCCAGGCGTACGCTGTCGTCTCCAGACGACGAGGGAGTATGACGTGACCGCCAGCCGATCCGCGCGCGAGAAGAAGGCTGCCGTCGAGGCCGGCCCGCTGGCCCGGGTGAAGATCGACGTCGCCCGCGACAAGTCGTTCGTCTACAAGATCAGTTGCGCCACGTGCACCGCCAAGGGCGACCGGCCGTGGTCGGCCTATCGCCCCGGCGCTGACAACGGCTTCATGGCGGCGATGGACCGCTGGATCTTCCACCTCACCGAGAAGCACAAGGACAGCGACGCGCCGTGCCTGGCCTACCTGCCCGAGGCGCAGCAACGACTGCAGGAGCGCCGCGAGCAGCACTGACGAGCGCTGCGGGCATGCCGGGCCGCGGGGCGGGTACCGAGAGCGATGCAATTCGCAATCGTGGCAGGTGTGGTCGTCCTGATCGTGCTGGCCGGTGTCGCCGCCAGCATCCTCGTCATCGCCCGGCGTGGTGACGCACAGGGACAAAGGGTCCATGATGCGGCCACGCAGCTCGTCTACCAGGTCCCGGCGGGACAGGACCCGGGCACTGTCGTGGCCGCGGTGCGCGCGGAAGGCTGCGATGCGGTGGCGGAGGGGGCACGCGTGGTTATCGCCTGTCCCGGCGGCGCCAAGCTCCTGCGTAGACGCATGCGGGCAGCGATCGCGGCGGCGCCGCTCAACTTCGAGGGCGATCCCGCGCCGAAGTCGGACATCGTGTTCGAGGACGAGCACAGGGATCTCTGATGGCCCAAGGATCAACCCAGAAGACGGATCAGGGGACTCAGCAGGAACGTGCCCACGCGCTGCTGCGCGAGCACGGCACGACGTACGCCGATGAGGCAGGCGTGACGCTGCGCGACGAGCCCTCGCCGCTCTACCAGCTGCTGGTCCTCACCACGCTCTCGGCCACCCGGATCTCGGCCGAGATCGCCGTCGCCGCTGCCCGTGAGCTCTTCGCGGCGGGGTGGCGGACTCCGGAGAAGATGCGGGACGCGACCTGGCAGCAACGCGTCACCGCGTTGGGTCGCGGTCGCTACCGCCGCTATGACGAGAGCACGTCGACCGCGCTCGCGGCGGCCGCCGACCACCTGATCGCCGAGTACGACGGCGACCTGCGCGCGATCCGGCCCGAGAAGCACGAGGACGTGGAGCAACTACGCAAGGCGTTGACCGGCTTTCCCCGGATCGGGCCCACCGGCGCCGACATCTTCTGCCGCGAGGTGCAGGGAGTCTGGCCTGCGGTCTCGCCCTTCTTCGACAAGCGGGCTCTGCGGGGCGCCGAGGCCCATGACCTGCCGACCGATCCGCGCGCTCTCGCCGACCTGGTGCCACAGGCCCGCCTGACTGAGTTCGCCGCCGCGTTGGCGCGGGGTGCCTGAGGGGTGCTCGGGCCGGGAGGCCGGGGCCCACTGAGGGTGTTCCTCGCGTGGAACCCGGCGGCTGGCACTGACCCGTCGACGAACCGCAGTCTCGGGTGAGCCGACGGCAAGGACAGGATCCGCGGAATTGACTACACGTGCCCGGCGGTCTCGGTATGGTCTGGGCTCCGCCGAGCACGGCTGTCACGTCCGCCGATCGACCGATCTCATCCGCAAGACCTGGAGCCAGGAGCGGCCGTCGACGTGCCGCCCCGCGCGGAGTTGCACCCCTCCAAGCAGCGCTGACGACGCGGGAGCAGCGCCAGGCCCGACCTCAATCAACAAGGAACTCTTCACCATGAACAAGCCTCCGCTCACTCGATGGTTCGCCTTCGCCGCTGTGACCATCGCCGCGGCGCTCGCGCTCGGCGGCTGCGGCAATGACTCCGCCGATACCAGCACCGAACCCAAGATCGCCAGTGACAACGGTGCCGACTCGACACAGAACGCCGACACCACCTCCGAAGCATTGACGTTCGCGGCGTTGGACTGCGAGGCACTCGACCCGCTCGCTGACGACATCGCACGGGCTGCGGACCAGCAGTTGTTTGTCGGGCCTGATCTCTACACTTTCGAGTCCACACAGGAGTGCTCCTGGAGCGGTGAGGACGGCATCTCCTTCGAGGTCGCCGACGCACGCAACAAACTGGACTCCTGGGAGTCGCGCGACGCCTACGAGGCCGTTGTGCGGGACAATGCACTTCCTGATGAGCTGGAGGAGGTCGAGCAGCGGCTCGCCACGCTGACCGACCTCGACGTTGCGGGCTACACGTGGGGATACCTGGACAACGGTGACGACGACGTGGTCATGATGGTGCGCTGGGCACCCGAGCCCGGGGAGGACTCCGGCGCGGTCTGCCAGATCTCGGTCGACGCTTTCGGTGCCGACGTCGACCTCGACGCGACCGTGGAGGCCTTCTCCGCGTTCTGCTCTGCGGCCCTCGAGCAGGCCACCGCCTGACCGGGCCACCACCACTGTCTGTGACCGTCAAACAGCGGCTGTCTCTGCCGGGGCAGGGGCTGCGGGCATGCCCGGTGGCTCCGAGGGGAATTGCTTCCAGTCACGGCCGAGAGCCGCCCACCGGACTGCGCTGGTCCGACTCGGGCTCGTCGATGACCTCGCGGAGCCCCAGTCGAACCCCGCGCAGGTGCAGATCGATCAGGATGCTCGTGCACGCCGCCCACAGGCACCACAGCGAGACCACCCCGCCCTGGTTGAGCGCAGCCAGGACAGCAACCACCACAAGGTTGAGCACGCCGAAGAGCTGCAGGGGTCTCGAACGGGCCAGCAGCGCAGGTCCCAGACACGCGAAGGCATAGATCGGCAGCACATAGTCGGGGATGTATTGCCCGGCGAAGTAGGTGATCTGGTGTCCGTCGATCCGACGATCGGGGGTGTCCTCAGCCATCAGCTCGGCGAGCAGGACAGCGGCGATGACTCCGGCCGCGACGAAGCCGCGGTCCAGCCAACGCGACCGGCCGACGCCGATCCTGAGGAAGGCGAACGGCACCAGCACCGGCACCAGCACGGCCGCGATCGCCAGATAGGCATAGGTCGCCACGTCTCCCGTGCACTGGCTTGCTCTGCCCTGGAGTTCGAGCCAGACGAACGTCTCGATCAGCTGGTGCACACCGAACACGAGCGGCAGTGACGCCAAGGCCAGCTGGTTGCGGGAGGTGACATGACGCAGGCAGTCGATGCCGATGCCGGTCACGACGAGTCCCGCCGCCGCGTCCATTTCAGGGGAGAAGCACACGTCTAGAACGTAGCGGTTCCCCGACCGCTCCCAGGCGACGGTCGGTCGCCTGGCGGATGGTTTCGCTGCTCATCCGGACAAGGATCCGTCCATGCTGCATGAGTCCAATGGTCGCGACGCCTCGTCTCCATACAGGTGCACGTCAGCACGGACAGTCACCAAGGATGGGCACCCGTCACGCCGACACCGCGGGCTGGGGGAGGATCTGGTCATGACTGCCTACTGGATCAGCACCTACAACGAGATCCTCGACGCCGACAAGATGGCGGCCTATGCCGCACTGGCCGGGCCGGCCCTGACCGAGGCCGGGGGCACATTTCTGGCCCGCGACCTGGCCGCGCTCACCTATGAGGACGCCAGCGAGGGCCGGGTCGTGATCATCCGCTTCGACTCCGTCGAGCAGGCCCAGGCCGCCCACGACAGTGCCGCCTACCAGGCTGCGCTGGACGCCCTCGCCGGTGGGGTGCGGCGCGAGATCCGCATCGTCCCGGGCGTCGCCTGAGCACTTCGTACGCCGCGGCCCGACGGCGTCCGGAGCCTGAATCCACGTCGGTCGGTGTCCTCTGGAACACTGGCCCCTCGCAGGCGGCGTACAGCGACGCCGGAAGAGGCGCCGGAAGTGACGCTGGGGAAGGTGCAGATGAGTGAGTTCGCAGGTGAGCTGGCGCGGGTCAAGGGTGCCTTCGCCCAGCCCACGCTGACCCTGCTCCACCAGCGCCAGGCGCCCGTGGTGATCACCATCTTCCGAGCGGCCTTCGGTCGGGACAACAAGCCGATCCCCACCGCACGCCTGCACACGCTCGTCGACCAGCACGTCGCCGAGATGCGCAGGAACGGGGCCACCGACGTCCCGGCCGGCACCGGCAAGGAACTGTGCCAGCGCTGGATGCGCGGGCAGTGGCTGGTCCGCGCCATCGACGAGCGGGGGACCGAGGTCTTCTCGCTAACCTCGCACGCCCAGCAGGCGCTCGAGCTGGTCAAGACGCTCTCGCGTGACCGGGCGACCCTGAGTGAGCACCGCATCGCCACCATCCTGGGCGCGGTCCGCCGGTTCAACTCCGAGGCCAATCCCGACCGCTCGACCCGGGTCTCCCTGCTCAACGAGGAGATCGCCCGGCTCACCGCCGAACGCGACCGCCTGGTCGACGGCGCCGAGATGGTCAGTGCCACCGAGGACTACATGCTCGAGGGCTTCTCCGAGCTGTTGTCGTTGATCTCCGCGCTGCCCAGTGACTTCGCGCGCGTGGAGGAGCGCTTCGCCGAGATCCGTACCGGCATCCTGGCCTCCTTCCGCGCCGAGGACCGCCCTGCCGGCCAGGTCATCGACGACTACCTGGCCCGGGCAGATGCCCTGACCACGGCCACCCAGGAAGGCCGCGCCTTCGAGGGCGCCTTCGCGCTGCTGCGTGATGACGGACTGGTCGCCCAGCTGCGCGAGGACCTCCACTCGCTGCTCGACCACCCGCTCTCGGACCGGATCCTGGCCGACGCGGAGCGCTCCGAGCTGCGAGGCACCGTCCGCCTGGTGCGTGACGGCCTCGACCGAGTGCTTGCGCAGCGCCGTCGGGTCACGGCGACGCTGAAGGAATACATCGTCTCCCACGACGTCGCCCGCGACAGGGAGCTCGAGCAGACGCTGCGCCAGGTCGAGTCCGAGCTGATGACCTGGATGGCCACCACCGGACCGCGGGCAACCCACGACGTACCGCTGATGCCGGCGCGCGCCAGTGTCGACCACCTGCGCGAGAAGTTCCACGACCCGGCAGACGACGTACCGCCGGAGCTGATCACGACCCCCGACCCGAGCGAGGCCCCGCAGGTCTCGCTGGCGGACCTGATGGCCCAGGGCGGTCCGCAGCTCGGTGCACTGCGCGCCCGGCTCACCGAGGCCTCGACCGGGTTGCTGCCCGCCGAGTCGCTGGGCGAGGTCTTCGCGGCGCTCGAGGACGAGCTGCGCCGACCGGTGGAGATCTTCGGCCTGCTCCACCTGGCGGCCGACCAGGACCTCCGGCCCGAGTCCCGGATGGAGGAGTACGCCGCACTCCGGCCCGACGGGTCTGTGCGCAAGTTCGTGATTCCTCGGCTGCCGCTGCCAGACCCCGATCTGCCCACCTCAGAAATGGCCACTTCCGAATTGGCCGGTTCAGACTCACCTGTCTCAGATTCACCCCGCTCAGATTCACTCGGGCCACGACCGCAGGAGCCATCCGCATGAGCATCGACGCTGACGACTCCACCGGGCTCGACGAGCTCGACGGGGCCACCGGGCTCGACGACGCCTCGGTCTCCCTCTTCGAGGGCGACGAGGGCGGTCTCGAGCACGCCCAACGCCTCGCCCTGCTCACCCTGCTCAAGCAACGCTTCATCAGCGCCCGCACCCACCCGCGCGACTGGAAGGTCCTCGTCGAGCACGAGCGCACCCTGCGCTCCCGGCTCAACGACCTCTTCCTGGAGCTGCTCGTCGACCGTGACCGGGAGGTCGCGTGGAAGCGTCAGGCGACCCCGGAGACCGGTGGCCGGTTCCCGACCTTGCTCCATGACGTGCCGTGGTCACGCGAGGAGACGCTGGTCCTGGTCCACCTGCGCGACCGGCTCCGGGCAGGGTTCGCCAGCGGGGAGCCCCGGGTCTTCATCGACCGCGACGACATCCTCGACCACATCTCCAGCTTCCGGCCCTCGCACGCGACCGACGAGTCCGGCGACGAGCGACGAGCCCGCAACGCGGTCCTCTCGATCGCCAAGGCCGGTCTGCTGATCGGCACCGGCACGGAGGACCGCTACGAGATCAGCGAGGCCGTCGAGCCGTTGATGCCGCTCGAGCTGCTGAACGAGTTGCTCGACGCGCTGCGCAACACCAACGGCAGCAACGCCAACGGTCGCGACACCACCCACGACGACATCGACGACGAGCTCTTCGACGCAGAGCCGGAGGAACAGTCATGAGCACCGAACAGCTCGACGAGCCAGTGGGCCTGGCCGACGAAGGCTTCGCCGACGCAGTCGAGGAGGCCGAGCACTCCGACGGTCTCTTTGCCGAGGACGAGGTCCTGACCCCGCACGACGACACCGTGCAGTGGCGCGCAGCGCTGCTCCAGCTGGTCAACTGGGGCGGGTTCAGCGGTCTCACCACCGTGCCGCTGCGCGGAGACGCCACCATGATCTCGGGGGCATCGGGGGTCGGGAAAAGCACCATCCTCGACGCCTACACCGCGTTGATGATGCCCTCGGACACCAAGTTCAACGGCGCCTCGAACGATGCCGTTGCCGGCCGGGCACGCAGCGTGGGTCAGCGCAACCTGCTCTCCTACCTTCGCGGCGCCGTGGACGTCGTCGACAACCCGCGCACCGGACGCCCCGAGGAGCAGCTGCTGCGCGGCAAGGGCTCCGACACGTGGGGCGCGATCGCGATGACGTTCGTCAACGACCAGGGCGGGCGCTTCACCGCACTGCGCACCTACTACGTGCCGCGTCGCGCCACCCGCTCCGCCGACGTGCAGATGGCACTGCTCACCCACGAGGGCACGCTCGACCTGGCCACTCTCGAGCTTGCCGTCCCGGAGAGGTTCCACGCCAACGCCCTCAAGAAACTCTTCGGCGGCATCCGCGTGCACCGCACGTATGCCGAGTTCTCGTCCGTCCTGCACGCCCGTCTGGGCATCGGGGCCAACGGTGACGGAGCCAAGGCGCTGAGACTGCTGGCCCGGATCCAGGCCGGCAACCAGGTGCGCAGCGTCGACGAGCTCTACAAGGACATGGTCCTCGAACGGCCGGCCACCTATGCGGCTGCTGATCGAGCGATCGAGCACTTCGACGACCTCGACGCCGCCTATGTCGCGATGCGCACGGAGGAGAAAAAGCTCGAGGTGCTCGAGCCGATCACCGAGCTGCACGAGCGGCGTACCCGCGCAGTGCAGCGGATGGCGCAACTCGACTCGTTCGGGGTCACCAAGCCGCAGGAGGTGGACACCCCGTTGCGGATGTTCCTGCTCCGCACCCACCTGCGCCTGCTCGAGAACGCGGTCTCGGTGAACCGCGCTGCTCGCGCGTCGACGAGCGACGAACTGACAGCCGCCACCTCCTCGGAGACCTCCTTGGTCGCCGACCTCGAGTCGGCAAAGGAAGCCCACCGCGCCGCAGGTGGATCGACCCTGGCCGACCTGGGCAGCCGGTTGGAGCAGGAGCAGGTCGTCCGCGAGGACCGGCTCTCACGTCGTGCCAAGCTCGAGGAGCGCCTGCTGCCGCTGCTCGAGTCGAGCGCCGCGGACACGATCGACGTCGACGACTCCCTGGCCTCGGCCGAGGCGTTCGCTGCCTTGCAGGAGATGGCGCGTGGCTGGCTCGGCCAGTGGCAGGACGAACGAGCCCGGCTGAAGGCGGCCCGTGACCGAGCGCTGGAGGAGAAGTTCCCGATCAGCCAACGACGCAGCGAGCTGCGGCGCGAGCGCGCCTCCCTCGAGGGACGTGCGGGCAGGGTCCCGGTCCGGCTCGACGAGCTGCGCTCTGAGGTCGCGGCGGCCTCCGGCCTCTCGGTCGAGGAGCTCCCCTTCCTCGCGGAGCTGATCGACGTCGCCCCCGAGGAAGCGCGCTGGCGCACGGCCATCGACACGGTGCTCGGCGCGAGCGCCCGCACGATGCTGGTCCCTGCCGACAAGCTGGCCGGCTTCTCCCGGGCGATCGACTCCCTGCGGCTCAAGAGGCGGATCACCTTCGAGGGCGTCGAGCTCGACCTTCCGGGCAGCGGGCCCGCCGACCCGGAGAGGATCGCGGGCAAGCTCGTCTTCAAGGACTCGCGGTTCTCCGGCTGGGTCCAGTCGCACGTTGCCGAGCCGTCCCGGAACGCCTTGTGCGTCGAGGACGCGGCCGGGCTCGACGGTGGAGGCTATCGGGTCACCCTGTCCGGTCAGACCCGCAACGGTCGACGCGGCACACACGGTCGCAATGACGCACGCAGCATCATCGGCTTCTCCAATGTGGACGCGATCGACGACCTCGAGCGCGAGCTCGACCAGCTGGAGCGCCGCCTCGGTGAGGTCGACGGCAGCGTGGCCGAGCTCGACCGACAGGTCAGCGTGCTCGAGCACCGCCGCCTCGCCTATGACGCGGTCGCCACCGCTCGCTTCGACGACTTCGACGTCTCCGGCAGCGACCGTCGCATTGCCGAGCTGGGTCGCAGGCGCCGGGCGATCCTCGACTCCGACGACAAGCTGGAGGTCCTCCAGCAGCAGATCGAGGAGCTCGGGGACCGGACCGAAGAGATCAGGCGTGCGCGGTTCATCCTCGATCAGCGGCGCCTCCAGCTCAACGCCGAGCACGCCGCCCTGGTTGACCAGGAGGACGAGGCGCGCGATCGCCTCGATGCCATGGACGAGGCGGGACGGGTCGTCCTGACCGAGGAGCAGTCTGCCGCGCTGGCGGCCGACTTCGCGGCGGCCGCGGCGCCGGCAGATCCCGATGACCTCGAGCGCTTCACCGAGTCCGCGCACCGCCTCGGCGAGCGCCTGCGTGGCGCGGTGGCTGAGGCGGAGACCGAGGCCCAGCGGGCCGAGGAGGAGCTGACCGGCATCTTCCGGGTCTACAAGATGCAGTGGGACTCGCCCAACCTCGGCGCGACCGTGGACTCCTATGGCGACTTCGCCAGGATCCTCGACCAGATCCGCGCCACCGGCCTGGCGGATCGACGTACCGAATGGCGTCGCCGGCTCACCGAGTGGAGCGGGCAGGACCTGGTTCCCCTGGTGGGTGCCATGGCTGCGTCGGTGGAGGAGATCGAGGACCGCCTCGAACCGATCAACGCGATCCTGCGCCGCCTCGAGTTCGGTGCCTCGGGTCAGCGGCTCAGGATCAGGCTGCGCAGGCTCGCGCCGGCGCAGGTTCAGGCCTTCATGAAGGATCTGCGCCACCTCTCCCGTGAGGTGGGCAGTGACCTGGCCGAGGCCGACCTGGAGAAGCGCTTCAACGAGCTGAGTCGGTTCATGACCCAGCTGCGCAAGCCCGAGCACGCGGTGGGCGTGAGTGAGCGGGACCGTCTGCTCGACGTACGCC